>JBGPGO010000043.1:0-2822 GCA_041483895.1 Fimbriimonadia bacterium | reverse complement strand
CGCAGGATCAGGTGTCGGCGTATCAGATTCTCACCCAGGCGCAGAGTTTCATTTTGGTAGGTACGACGAGCGATCCGATTGGCACAGTCGGCCAGCTTGGCTACCGCACCGATCTCGGCCGCGTGCGCTTCTTCAATGGCGCCTGGGACAGCTTTCCGGGCCTCAACACCATCGACATCTTCACGAACAAGACGCTCGTCTCTCCAGTCATAACCGGAACCGTGACCGGGGGTGCCACTTATGCGAGCGCCGTGCTCGCCACACCAATCATCAACGGGGCCTCAACTGGGACCGGGATACAGGGCACGAGTCCCACACTGATGACGGCCAGTACCGTCGCTGGGGTGGGAGCTATCCTTTGCACAGATGCTACGGGAGGCGCGACCACTTCGGCTTGCCCGACTGCCTCTGGTTTTAAATCTGAAGGTGTGAATGTCGTTCCCGTGACTGTTGGAAATACGGTCGCACTCTCGCCGCTCCAAACAATCACCATTCCATCGAATGACATCGGCAGCGGGCAAACTTTTTATGTCGATGCGACCGGGATTATAGGCGATACAGGACCTCCTACTTTATTCATTGGCCTCTATCTCGATGGGGTGCTCATAAGCGGCGGTGGGTTCATGCCTAATCTTGCCCCCGCCAATTCTCAGCCCTGGGGTTTCCGCGCGTCATTCACCGGGATTTCTACCGGCGTGGCAGGCACAGTAAGCGGGGCAATTTTTCTATGGCAAAGCACAAATAGCGGTGGAGCGATAGCCACGAACACGATTGGGGCCGGCGATCCCGGGCAAACCATCGTCATCGACACGACGATTTCGCACGTACTCCAGCTCAAAGTCCAATGGGGGAGCGCCGACGCATTGAACACGATCACGTCCAACATAATGACAGTTTACCGAATAGGCTAATTCAACTAGGAGGCAACGTGGACACGAAAAGCATTCTTTCATCGAAGACGTTCTGGGGTTCCATCATCGCGCTGGTTGCGGTGATGTTTCCACACATCTACACGAACCTCGGTCTGACGGACGCAAACTCAGTAGGCGTGGTGGATAAGATTGTCGGCGGACTCGGCGGCGCTCTTGCCTTCTACGGACGGTTTGCCGCCACGACTGCCGTGACGCTGACTGGCAAATAGCATGGGGAAAACCAGCCTCGTTTCGCGCCATGTCAGTACGAATGGCGGACTAAGAATCTCCTATGCTGGCATTGGTGCCGCTGTCGGTTTGCTGATCATCGCCGGAACTATCTGGGGAATTGGCAGCAAATTGGCGACCAAGAGCGACATCGAATCAATCAAAGCCACAATCAGTCCAATCCTTGACCGCCATGAAAGCCGCATCCGAGACATCGAACTACAACTAGCGCGATTCTTCGGCGCACAGCAGACAAGGGCGACACCGAGCGGCGATACGGAACCTGTAAAGCAGGCTTCCTACATCCTAGCGCAGTACCAACAGCAGCAAGACTCGTCGGCCAACAAAGCCGCATTAGTGATGCAGCGCCGCGTTGTTGTCCCTCAAGAACTCATCGAGGCGTACAACTTGCAACCTGCCCGTGGCGGGTCGTACACGGTGCTGGGCGAAGACCAGCGTTTCTACTCGCTCGACGACGTTCTGGCGGTCATCATTCGGATGCACCTGCAAGAGCGTCCATTGAGGATGAAAAAGTAGCCCATGTTCATCTCTCCTGATGCCGGGCCGTACACGCTGATTGGCGGTGCTATCGTAGGCGGTGCCGTTGCGGTGTGGCACTTCTTACCGAAGGCGTGGAAGACGAGCATGAATGGTGCGTCTCCTCAGTGTCGCGCCATCGAAACCATCAAAGACCACCGCGATCTGGTAGTCCCCATCATGGACAAGCAAACTGAAATACTGAGGGAAGTTAGCAAAACATTAGCTGTAATTTCGGACAGAACAATCCGGCGATAAGGAGAAGACATGGAAATGTATCTTAGTCTTTTGGTTTGTTTGGTCGGGCTTTTGATGTACGCGCTTTCGGCAAATCCAAAGTTGCAGGAAATCGGGCGCATATCGTACTTTGCGGGCCTCTTGGCGTTCTTACTCCAAGTCGCCCCAGTGTGGAAAACTCTGATTCGTTAAGGAGGAAACGATGCACCGAAAGCGAAAGATAATCGCACTGATCGCCGTGGCGTTGCTGCTGACGGCGTGTACCTATAAGCAGGCACTTGTTCTGGCGCGCGATGCGGCGGTCAGCAATGCCGCTTTCGAGCAGGCGCTCGTCGTTGCCCGGAACGATGGATTCATTCCCGACAACACTGAGTACGCCAATCTTCTGAAGGCCAGCAAGCGGATCGCCCAGCTTGACGATGCTGCGGTCAACGCGATTATGAATCAGCATGACAAGGTGGGTGCTATCGCGCAGATTGACCAGGCCATCGCCACGCTCGACGACCTGACTACCAGCGGGCTAGCCGCGATCAAGAACCACGACCGGCAAACGGCTATCCACGCAATCCTGCTGGCCGTCAGGGGCACGCTCATTTCGGCGAAAGCCCTACTCTCTTAGGAGGAGAATATGACCGTTGCAGAGGTACTAGCACTGATCAAACTCATCGAGGACTTGGCGCCTTCCGGCGTCGGCTTGGTGAAGTCCTTGATTGACCGACTCACTGGGGTGCCGGAGGCGCAGATAGCCGCCATCGCCCACCAGATCAATGCGGGCGTCATCGCCTCGGTGAATGCGGAGCTGGCGAAGCTGCCGCCGGGGGCGTAGATGGACCTCGTCCTCAAGCGTATCTGGCTCAATGATCGGTGCACCCAGGGCGTGATGCAGATCGACTCCTGGGCTGGTCCTTT
>JBGPGO010000042.1:0-2827 GCA_041483895.1 Fimbriimonadia bacterium | reverse complement strand
GCGGCGGCGAAACTGATAACACTCGCGGAAAATGCCGAACGCAAGGTCGCCGACGAGGCTTTCATTGCCGGAATGCTGCATGACACGGGAAAACTTGTTCTGGCTTCCAACTTCGCCGAGCAGTACAACGAGGTCGTCCGACTGGCGCGGGAGAATAAACAGGAAGTCTGGATGGTTGAACTTGAGGTTTTCGGCGCCACTCATGCAGACGTGGGCGGTTATCTACTCGGGTTGTGGGGATTGCCCGTGCCGGTGGTTGAGGCGATTGCCTTACACCACAACCCCGGCAAAACGACCCACAAAACTTTCAGTCCCTTGACGGCGGTGCACGCGGCCAACGTTCTGATCTATGAATCACGTACGTCCGTCAATGGGATAAGCGCCGGTCAGATCGACGCTAAATACCTGGGCGAGCTGGGCCTGTCCGATCGGCCGGACGTCTGGCGAATGACTCTCCGCGAAAACAAGGCACAAGGTTAAAATACATGAGTGAAAAAATTCTATTTGTGGATGACGACGCCAATATCCTGGCGGCATACCAGCGAAACTTAAGAAAACAGTTCACGATCGATGCCGCACCCGGAGGTGAACAGGCCTTGGCGGCAATGGAAGCCCAGGGTCCCTACGCGGTCATCGTCGCCGACATGCAGATGCCGGGAATGAATGGCATTCAGTTTCTTTTGAAGGTCAAGGAAAAGACTCCCGACACCGTGCGGATCATGCTCACGGGAAATGCCGATCAACAGACGGCAATGGAGGCGGTCAATAAAGGCCATGTCTTCCAGTTCCTGACCAAGCCTTGCCCGCCGGAAATGCTGGCGATGGCGTTGGAGGCCGGCATCAAGCAGTACCGACTGGTGACCGCGGAACGCGATTTGCTGGAGAAGACTCTCAGTGGCAGTATCAAGGTTCTCACGGACATTCTTTCGATGATGGACCCCCAATCTTTCGGACGCAGCGAGCTCCTTCGGGATTACATGCGCACGTTCGTAAAATCCCTCAAGATTAATCAAACGTGGGAATTCGAAGTCGCGGCCATGCTGTCACAGATCGGCTTTGTAACCATTCCGTCGGCAGTCATTCAGAAAGCCCGCGCTGGCCACGGGCTCAGCGAACAGGAAAAAGACATGTTGACCCAGGTCCCGACGATTGGCGCGGAGCTGTTGTCGAACATTCCGCGCCTGGAGACCGTGGCTAAGATCGTTCTTTACCAAAATAAAAATTATGATGGCTCAGGCTATCCCGTCGATTCGGTCGCCGGGGAAGACATTCCGGTTGGCTCGCGGATCCTCAAGGTGCTCTCGGATCTGCTGCAACTTGAAACCAAGGAGACTCCCAAGGCCACCGCATTGGGTCTGATGCAAAATCGCACGGGCAGGTACGATCCGCGTGTGCTGGACGCTGCTTTTGCTTGTTTCGATGTCTACCTGACGCACGCCACCTCGGCAACATCGTCCGGGCGCCCCATCGGGTTCAACGAATTGCAACCTGGCCATGTCCTCATCTCGAATATCGAAACGTCTGACGGCATGATGATCGTGACAGCCGGAAACAAAATCTCGCCGCTGCTGCTCCAAAAGCTGAGAAATTTTGCCGCCATCAGCGGCATCAAAGAGCCCATCTATGTGGAAGCATGACCGCATGTCGTTTGACCCTCGATGCGGTAGAAACGCAAGACCGCACCGATTCAAGTTCAACTGAGTCGGGCGGCGGCTCAGAGAATCGACCTCCTCCTCCTTACGTCACCAATCGCCACGGAGTGTGCCCACGTAACCGTGGACGTTCCTTCCGTGAGGAACATCACGAGCTTTTGTGAGTTTGAGGAATCTATCCGAGGTTGATGTCTCTCGAGAAAACCTTCCCGGTAGCCCAGGGGTATGCTCGTCGCTCGCACCTCGCCTGCGCCAAAAATCCCTTGTCGCGAACGTCATCGTATTTATGTTCATCACCACTAAGGTTGGATATATTGTCTCGGCAGAAGTTTTGATTCAAAGACACGCGGACGACGGCAAGAATAGACAAAAGCCGGTTCAGGAACCGGCGACGAGATGAATCCAAAAAAGCGCATTTTATTCGTGGACGACGAAGCGTCGACACTTGAGGCGTTGGAGCGGATGCTTCGGTCCATGCGGGACGAATGGGAGATGGAGTTTGTGGACAGCGGCCAAAAGGCATTGGAGCAAATGGCGCAATCGCCGTTCGATGTGATCGTCTCAGACATGCGAATGCCCGAGATGAACGGCGCTGAGTTATTGAACGAAGTCATGAAGCGTTATCCGCAAACCATGCGGCTGATCCTCTCTGCCTACCCTGACCAGGAAATGGTGATGAAGTGTGTCGGTTCGACTCATCAATATCTCATGAAACCGTGTGACCCGGAGGATTTGAAAGCCACACTGCTACGTGCCTCGGCAGTGGAAAGTTCCCTCCGAAACGAGGCGCTCACCCGGTTGGTTTCCCAAATGAACAAATTGCCGACTTTACCCGCCCTCTACCTCGAAATCGTTGATCTGCTCGAGTCTGCCGACGTCGACATCGAGCAGATCGGAGCCGTCATCGCCCGCGATATTGGGATGACCGCAAAGATTCTACAACTGGTCAATTCAGCTTTTTTCGGGTTGCCATTGAAGTTATCCTCTCCGTTGGAAGCCGTCACTTATCTTGGCCTGGATACGATCAAGTCACTCGTGCTGTCCATCGACGTCTTCGCGCAATTCGAGCCGTCGAAATTACACGGGTTCTCCCTGACCTCGCTATCGAATCACAGCTTGGCGGTCGGTGCCCAGGCACAACGGATTGCTCGGGCGGAAAATGCGGGCTACAAACT
>JBGPGO010000041.1:0-2953 GCA_041483895.1 Fimbriimonadia bacterium | reverse complement strand
CCTCAATATGGTGCGCGCGATCACCGAACAGCCGAGCGTGCCTGCCGCCGTGATCGCCGCCCTGCTTAACAGCGCGGCCATCGATGCGGCTTTCCGCTGTGTCAACGGTTCGGTCGCGGTCTCGGCCTTCGAACTTGAGGAGCTCCCGATTCCTGCTCCGCGTGTCATGGCCAAGCTCGCACAGCTCGTTGCCTCGGGAGCATCACCGGCTAAGATCGAGGCGACGATTGCGGTGGCCTATAGCTAAACGAACCTTCCAAGGCTATGTGACGAAAATAGCGTTCCGACACCGTGCTCGATCGACATCACTGGGCCAATCGATCTCGGGTGGTATTAAAATCTTAAAGCGCACATTGGTCGCCGTAAGTGCCCCAATCATCTTGTCTCTAGCATTCTCAATAATATATTGAATGACAACGCCGTAAGGAGAAAGATTGGCGGGGTGATTATTACCTCGTTTTGCCTTGCCAGCATTTAAAATTTCTTCCAGATCAGCAATCTCTATCCTGAGCGCCCTCCGGAGGGCGGTAAAATTTTCTGCCAGTCGCCGAACATCCGCAGGAAGCTCATCCGCATCCCACTGTCCCCTGATAAGCTGGATGCTTCTACGCAGGTCAGTGGTGATATTGTCCTCTTTAGCTAGAGCCTGACTCTCGGCGAGCTTCTCCGCCTCTTGAATCGACAATTCCGCATGTTCCAACATCGCTTTGATTTGGAATGCAATTCTTTCCCTACTCCAACTCGCGTCAGTCGTCTTGTAAACCAGCCCATGCGTTGCAATGGCCCACGCATGCTGCAAGAAGGTTTTCACCTGTACCTCAAAGACGATATTCGCCAGCTGGTTGGGTGGTCTGTCGGAAGGCAATGCTGTGTCCGCCTTGAGGCTCGCATAAAGACGAAGGTCATCGAATGGGAAAGCGTCCGGCCTCTTATGCGTCTGGCCTATGCTCGCGGGCCGCCGTTCTACAAGCGCGAAGGTGCTCACAATCAAACCTTCGGCTCCTGCAACTTCAATCGCGTTGGGTACAACAAGCGTACATGCAAAGAAATCCTCGAGTTGCCGTGCATCCCCAAAACGGCCAGACTCGGCTTTCAGAGCGAAACTATCAATTTCTTTGATCCGACTTTCGTAATGCCACCGTGGGTGCTTCATGCCGGTTACTAGAAGATCGACTTCCTTTTTAAGAAGTCGATTTGGTGCGAGCTGATCCTGATGGATGTGCCGTATAGAGGCTGGAATTTTCATGTTTGTGTCCCGAGGAGCGCATGGACTAAAACATTGTGCCGTTCTTTTCTCGGCGCTAGATCCGTGCTCGCGCCGCTGGCGTTTGTCAAATAAGCCATTGGTAGCTTGTACAGGCCGTCCTTGTCTGCAGCAAGGAAGCTGGCGAGATCTTGTTGACCGCTCAACTCATTCACCTTTTCCATGAAGGCTGCATATCGATCGGCGAGGTCGGCAGCCTGAGGTAGTTCCGGTGTCAGTGCTGCTAAAGCCCATACACTATAGACATGTGCGAAGGTCCTGGCGTAATTCGATATAGCGCGGTTGGAAGCTTCCATTCCCAATAAATAATTTCTGGCCGTGGCGAACTCATGCCTAAAGGCGTCGATATCTAATGCGGCTACTGTATCTTGCGGGTCATCATACTTGCCGTAAAGTCCGTCCAGGTAATCTTGATCAAAGCCGAGTAACTGATTTTCTAGGACAACAAGCGCTAATTCAGATATAAACTGGCTGTCAGCCATCCGTTTAGCTCGGGCCGTTGTCACAACGCCAAGTTGCTTCCACTCATCGCGTTCGGATTCAGCTTCGATTTCGTTAATGAACCACCCGTCGAATTTAGCATGGCGTAATTCCTGGTTGGTCAAGCGTCGGGCATTCCGGTTCAGGCGATCAAAAACTTCGTTTACGATTCGGCCCTCTAACAAATCAAGTTGTTCGACTGTAAGTTGATAGTTCCAAAAGAGCTTTTTGATTTCTGGTTCTCCCTGTAGGTCACGCCACCTTTTCCCATCTAACCGAATGTCTCCAAAATCTTTTGCAATGCGAATTCGGTTAGCGACGAAATCTAGAATTGTTTGGGTACGCTGTTTTCCGTCGACAACGTGATAGGTGGTATGCCCATGTTCATTTGTCTCCTTGTGTAAGAAAATTGCTGGGCAGGGATAGTTTCTAAAAATTGTGTCCAGGAAGAATTGCTTATCCTTCATGGTCCAGACGCTTCTGCGTTGGTAAGGAGGGTCAAGGTCCAGCTGCGTATGACGATGAAGATCGAGAAGCCAGGTGATATCTTGAGTCGAGGGGCGTCTGTTCATATTAGCGGTTTCCGGCATAGATGACCCCCAGTGTCCAGGATTACGTTCACGCACTCTCAAGCGGTCTTTGGAACGAGCGGTAGATCTCAAAATACTGGTTTCTAGCTGAGAGACAACAGAGTTGACGGGATCGGTACGGGCGAAGCTGCATGCAGCTTGATCCGGGACCGAGGCTGCCCGACACTCCGGCCGGGCCGCATCGGAGCCGGAGGTATCCCATGAAAATCGCGCGCATCGAGAGCTTCATCTTCGGCACCGGCGGCTCGAAAGATTTGTTGTTCTGCCGGGTCGAGACCGAGGACGGCACCTATGGCTGGGGCGAGGGATATGTGACGGCCGGCAAGGAGAATGTCATCGCCGAGTGCGTCCGGGCGATGGCGCCGCAGGTGATCGGCCGCAGCGCCTTCAACATCCGCCACACCGGGCAGGTCATGTTCGAGGATTTCGCGATAAGGCGCGGCTCGATGGAGCTGTTGTCAGCGTGGAGCGCGATCGAGATCGCCTCGTGGGACATCATCGGCAAGCGCGCCGGGCTGCCGGTCTACAACCTGCTCGGCGGCGCCTCGCGCGAGCGGGTCCGGGTCTACGCCAATGGCTGGGCCGGGCGCTCGACGATCGAGGAGGGGGTCGAGCGCGG
>JBGPGO010000040.1:0-3555 GCA_041483895.1 Fimbriimonadia bacterium | reverse complement strand
GGATCAGGTTGCTCCAATAGACAATAGGGTTTTTGGACTCTGGTGTCCCGCGCTTCTCCTTCGGGAGCGCGCTGGAAGCGAACGCGACCTGGAACACAAAGGTTCCTGAACCAGCTTTACTCGAAACCTCCAAGGGTAACTCACGGCGATACTCATTTCCGGGTGCCAATGTAATCATAGCGAAAAGATTCTGACCGCACCAGATGTCCTCAGAAAGTTTTATCCCCGGTCGACTGGTCGACCAATTCGCTTGCCAGCCACAATCGGTGCTTTCAAAACCTTCGGCACGACGACCAATGTTCTTGACCTCTACGTTCAAGACAAACTTGCCGGACCATATATAACTGTCCGACCCTGCGCCTTGCTCCGTAACTAGTACCTTCGAGGTCTTCACTTCAATTGATTCCGGGCGAGCTATTACCTGGATCGGCCCGCTCGATGCGGTCTCAGACCAAGTTGGACAACCATGTATAGCCTCCGCAACAAGGCAGGCGCCTACTAAGAAACGCCTGTGCCGTCCAAGGGTCTGTCGCACTGATCGAGTCGCCATAGATCCTTCCACCTGCGTTCATGATTATACAATCCCAATAGTCGTATCCTGAATACCTCCTGTGCACCATATCTTCCTTTGCTTGGAGGCTCGCAGGCGGCTCGGCGTCAAGAGAGTGGTCAACGGCTGAACTGTCACAGTGACAATTATCGCCTCGTATAGTTACGCCGTGATTGCCGGTGCCACTCAACGATCTGCTGTTTGTTTGTTGTATACCTTCTGTATATAGACGCAAAAGCAGGTTGATTTTAAAGGCGAGTTACCGGTTGCTCGACTGCATCAAGTGGCGCTCCGGTAATAGCGCACCTAAGGCCGCTTCATGGCTACGAGCTTGCTCGTGATAAGTGGCAGAAGTTCGGGCGGCGGTACCCTCTCAAGGGTCAGATTCCGGCCCCCGCAAGGCCGGCTCCCGATTTTACCGTCGAGGGCCGGCCTTTCCTCTGTTAGTCGCCCGCAACTTTTAGTGATAACTCCGCGTTCCCGGAACGTACACGCAAAACGCGTACAATCGTATGCATTTTGCGTACATGAAGGCTCTGTCGGGCGAATCGGATGTCTATACGTTCTTCGTGTCCGTTACTAATGAATGCTTCTTGATCGTTCATAATTTGTAGTGTTGAATTTCAAGACGAGCTACACGCTTCTGCGGAGATGCGATTCAAGAAGTGTAATCGACGCCATTACGGCGTCGAACGTGGGAACCGGACCGAAGATCATGCCGGCCATTGCCTCGTAGTCGCGGCGCAGACCGCTCAACATGGGTTCACTGGGAACGAGTCCAAACTTGCCGGCAGCGGCGGATTCGAGGTTGAAGTCCGGCCGTCCGAAGAACATGGCGGCGTGCCGCACGCATTCACGGCCCAACGCCCGGTCGGCCAGCGCGCGGGTACCCGTGTCTGTGGGAAACATCGCTTGCAAATCGTAGTAGTGGCGCGACACGCGCTGCCCCTCCTGGCGCAACTCAGCGCGCCGGTCGAACCACGCTCGAAGACCGTGAACGATGACGATTTTGTCCCAGAACGTGCGCTCTGGAAGGATCGTCGTGACGCCCTCGATTTTCAGATCGAATTCCGGAAGGTCGGCGGCCACGTATGGCGTCAGTACGAACACATCGTGAGGATCAAGCGCTGACTTCGCACCGCACTCGATTCGGACGATCGCTCGAACATACGGATCGGCGGCGAACACGCTCGGATAACGCACCAAGATCGTTTGGCCGTCAGGATCAAGGTCGTCCATCTCGACCCCGGCACCAGCCGAGGCGTCAACGGAGTGCGCCAAGCGAGCCACCAGCTCAGGCCGAAGATCGTCAACCAAGTATCGTTGGCACGCGGCTCGGATTTCATCTAGCTTCGCACGGCGTTTCTTCCGGCTCAGGGTCTCCAATTCATCAATCGAGACGGATTCGCCCAGATCTTCGCGAAACACGGTGATGTCGATGTCCTCTGAGAAGCGTTGAATCAGACGGAACGCTTTTGATAGCGAGGTTCCACCTTTGAACAGTAAACGTGGGGCCGCTTTCGGCCGGTCCTGAAAGAGCGCGGCGAGTGTCCAACAAACCCAAAAGTCCTTTTCGATGTTTTGCTCGGCTATCCCGAGGTTTCGGCCGGTCGCGACGAACAGATCGCGACGATCTTGGGGAGACGAAGCAATGAGGCGTTGATAATCTGCTTTCATCCGAGGTGGTGACGTGTCCGAGGATGGGTCTTACGGGTCGTAGCGAGCCCCGGCCGGTCTTGAATCAGCGGCCGAACGAAGTCCTGCATCCAAATCGGAAGCGTGTGGATTCCCTCTCGCAGATCACGACGGATCGGCACGCCTTGGTCGGGATCGTTGAGCAGCATGGTCAGCCGCTTCAGGATCGGCGTCGGATCCGATCGCAGCATGTCCTGCGCCCAATGAAGGGCCTGGACGACGCGCATGGCGGGTCGGCCGGCCCAATAGAGACGACTGGGAGCCACTGTCTTGAACTCGATGGTTTGGTTGCCAAGGTGGATCGGTCGTAGGCGCGCGTCGGTCATCACTCGGACGCGCGCGGGGACGGCGGTTGTGAAGCCCAGATCATTGGCGGCGGTCAAGCCATCGACGACTACATGCGTCTGGTCACGTCGCACGATGGCATCGATCACCGCTTTCTGGTCAGGATGCGTCGGCTTGCCGGTCAGGCCGCCTTTCCGTCGCTGGAAATACAGCCCGCGGTCGATTCGTGAGATTTCGCTGCTTTGCACTAGGCGCTGCAAGGCTTTATCAACGGCTGCCCGCGGGCCGAGATCGACAAAATCGACTGGCGTCCATACCGCGCCGGGCTGACCAACGATGCGGTTCCGGATTTCAGTTTTCAGGTCCAGAGCTTGGCCACGGCTCATTTGTCCGAAATATACATCATTTTTCGGACAACTGCACGCTGTTGAGCTCGCCACGCTGCTCGAATTGCGGCCTGTCCATTAGTAATGGACGATGCCAGTTCTCGGACAAAGGCCAGGGAGCCGAGCTGAGGTCCGTGACCGAATCGCATACCGCATCACTCCGGATCTCGAAGCCCGGAAAAGGCCCGTTTGTGCAACCCTGCCGGTGATCAGGCAGCAGTCTGCCGATAGTGCGCATACGGTCGTTTCAATGCGATAAATCGCCTCGCTAGGTACGGCATTATCTCCTTGGCCGGATTCGTCTCTAGGGTCAGATTCCGGCCCCCGCAATTGACCCTAGAGATGAACGGACTTAGGTCCGCAAGCTCTGGGGTCATTTTTTTTAGGGGAATGGGGACTTTGTAGAGCCAGATTTCAGCTTGGACGTTGGTGGGCGAGTGGCTGACGTTGACCTGATGAACGTAACAGCGCAGCAATTCCTTCCGCTCCTCGATGGTTAACCCTTGGTGCCAAAGTCGGTCGAAGTTCCCAAAGTAGCCCATGATCTTCTCAGCCAGCGTCTCAGCCCCAACACGCTGATTGAGCCGCTTTTCCGCCTCTGCCAGCCTGCCCCGGATGGAATCTCGCTGCGTCTCCAAG
>JBGPGO010000039.1:0-3718 GCA_041483895.1 Fimbriimonadia bacterium | reverse complement strand
TTGGCATTTCGCTCATAATTGTCGAAAACGACAAGTCCTCCTAATCATGAATGGCTCAATTCCACAACCGACTCCATCCGATACTCGAATAAACACGCTCTAATCCTGCAATCGATTCATCGGTCCAATCATACCGAGGTGCCTTTGAGGTGCTCCAAGCCAGCGCGAATACCGTGGAATCGACCTGGTCATCATATTTCGAGTTCGGAAAAGCCAGCAGCTCCGCTAGATACGCATGGAGCCAAGGTGCTTCCTTTGGGAAGAGAACAAACCCGCCTTCTATTTTGGTTGTTTGCGCATGCAAGCGCATAATTTTGTCACCATCGAGGGCAGGCGCTGCTTGCACGATTGAAAAATGCTCAGCGCGCAATTCCTGGATCAGTGATATCCCAGAAGCCTTATCTTCGATCAACACGACATTCGCTTTGTGAAGCTCCGCCACATCTCGAACTGCTCGCTTGAGGCTCGGGAAATCGAGTTTGCGGCGATAGACATTGAGAAGGAACAGTTGACGACCCTTGAGGCCCCAAGTGGTGCAAGCACTATAGTTGGAAAGTTCAGTATCCTTGTTTGCGGTGTCCCAGCTCTGGATGATTTGATCGAACCGCTCCGGCTTCTCCTTGGGACCGTAAAATTTCAGCCATTCGCGTTTGACGATGTTACCAGAGGCCGGTTGGGGATCTTGTTGGTACTGCGCCGCAAAATTGTACTCGGTCATGCCTCGACGGATGGCATCTAGCGTCGTCGACGATAAGAGGGTTGGCTGCAGTATCTCGCCATTCTTTCGCTGGACTCGCTTGCGGCCGTAGGGTGTGAAGAACTCGTGGGTCTCGTCCTGTTCCGCGATGGCAGGGAAGGACAGCAATTCCCACGACTCATGTTCCTGGACGTGAGCAACAAGATCGTCGGCATGCAACCGCTGCATGACGATGACAATCGCCCCGTTTTCCTGGCTGTTGAGGCGGCTGCGCAGCGTGTTGTCATACCATTCATTTACGGACTGACGGCGGGGCTCAGACAGGGCGTCGGCCGCCTTCAGTGGGTCATCGATGATGATTATGTCGGCTCCGCGCCCCGTCAGGACACCGCCGATAGACGTCGAAAGTCGGTATCCGCCGTCGGTTGTTTCAAAATCTGATACAGCCTCGCGCCCCCTTGAAATCCGGGTGTCGAAAAGCCCTTCATAGAATGGGCTCTGCATGAGGGTCCGCGACTTTCGAGCGAGATCGTCGGAGAGGTCCTGCGCGTAAGTGACGGACAAGATCTGTTTGGTGGGATCATGTCCCAGTAGCCATGCAGGAAAAGCGATCGATATCGCATGGGATTTGAGGTGACGAGGCGGCACGTTCACGATGAGGCGCTTGCAACGACCTCGTCGAACGTCCTCGAGCTTTGCCGCTAGCACTTCGAGGTGCCAGTTGGAAAGAAAATGTGTCTGCGCATTGAGCTCCTTAAACGATCGATGGATGAACGCATACAGGTCGTGCCGCAGCACGTGCGCATACATATTGGCCGGGGAGGGCGCCATGTTATTCCACCTCCTTCTCTGGCTCGCATTGCTTCATTCGCTCATAGGTCGTCCGGATGACCTCGATATCGGGCTCACTCAGCGGAAACTGGGCTGGCTTCGCGGCGGCGGCACGGGTTTCGACTTCGTCCATCCAATCGAGGAACTTGTTAATCGCCGCTTGATTGCCTCCAGCGGCCTTTGTCGCAAGCTGCATCGCTGTTGCCTGAATCTTCGAAATCTTTCGGCTTTTCCCACCTATCGTGGCGGATACTTGGTCGCGCGCGGCCTCCCTGAGGATGGTGCTCAGGTTCTTTGAGCCTTTCGGCCGGCCTTGCGGGTATCCGCTCGTGCCCTTGGGAAATCGCGAATGCTTCGGTGGATGACCGCGGCCGATCTTCGGCGCGCCGTCAGCTGGCTCTTGTTTTTCGGCCATGGCGTATCTCCCTGGAACGCTCGTCTTTCAACTGCTCAAAATTGTGTTCGGATTTGGCGTGTATCGCCTTAAGGCCGTATGCCTCGTCGAACCTGCGAATAATGGTGTCGGTGTAGTGAGGATCGAGCTCGATTCCGTACCCGTGCCGCCCGGTCTTTTCGGCTGCAATCAATGTCGTTCCACTACCGGCAAAGACGTCGAGAACGATGCCTCCGCGCCTGGAGCAATCCAGAATCGCGTCGGCAACCAGTGCCACGGGCTTGACCGTTGGGTGCATGGCAAGATCGCTATCGCGGGCCTTGCCAAAACTGTTCACCCCTGGGTAGGACCAGACGTTGGTCCGATTACGACCAAACCGCCCCAACTCGATATTGTTGACGTGTGGCGCGGTACCGTTCTTGAACACAAATATCAGCTCATGCTGTGAGCGGTAGAGGCTGCCCATGCCGGCATTGGTCTTCGACCAAACGCAAAGATTCTTAAGCTCGCTGTATGGTTTGGAAGCCGCGTCCTGAAGCTCGCGGATGTGCCTCCAGTCCATACAAATGAAGTGGATGGAGCCGTCGGTGCTGAAATCGGCGAGGCGCATCAGCGCCGTCTACAGAAATCTGGTGAATTCGTGGGCGGTCATTTCGCCGGAAGCCATGGCAAATTCGCGGTGTTTGACTTTGCCGAGCCCCGACACGTGCCCGGCAATCGCGACATTGTAGGGTGGGTCCGAGAACACCATTTGAGCTTTCTGCGTGCCGAGAAGAGTCACGTAGCTGTCCGTTTTCAAGGCATCGCCGCAGAACAAGAAATGATCGCCGATGCGCCAAAGATCTCCTGGGCGCGAGACCGCCGGCTCCGAACGGTCAATCGCGGGCACTTCATCCGCCTCGTCGAGGGCGCCCTCGTCCAATTCTCTGATGAGAAGATCGACTTCGGCAGTCTCGAAACCGGTGACCGTTACGTCAAAATTGAGTTCGACCGAAAGTTCCTGGAGTTCCAGCGCCAAAAGGGCTCGATCCCAGCCAGCATTCTCGGCAAGTCTGTTGTCGGCGATGACATAGGCGCGAATCTGTGCAGGAGTCAGATGATCGACGCGTACGGTCGGAACGTCGCTCATACCTATGAGTTTCGCGGCCGCAGCCCTGGCATGTCCTGCAATAATTCCGTCGGCGCCGTCAGTCAGGATCGGATTGATAAATCCGAATTCCTTGATGCTCGCGGCAATCTGCTTGATCTGCTTTCGAGTGTGGGTGCGTGGGTTCGCAGCACGCAGCTTTAGCTGGCCGGGGTCTTTGTAGACAATCTTCAGTGCAGCCATGGCTCGCCCCAACACAGGCGCTGCAGCCTGGTCACGCACTTGTTCAAGGTGCTGTAACGGCAGCGGCGCCGGCTGACGGGGGTCTCGATCTTGCCCACGCCATAAGGTCGACGGGAATACCGTAATCCGAGCAACCAAACGGCCACTGAATTACTGATTGCAAATTGTTCTAATTTTCCCTGTTATTTGCTCACCCTTTCCCTGTTATGGCCGGGATCGTTCCCTGTTAATTTTGGTCGCTGCATCACTGGAAATCCGTCGCATAAAAATAGTGAATATGGGCTGTTTGGTGGCCATCGATCTCCATTGATTTCCGGAGCGCCCCCTCCATTTGCCAAGACTAAAGCTCAGAGGACAACACCAACCATCAAGAAGTTCCGTAGCCCCAGGAGTCGCGGCCGCTCTCGCGATACAGACAATGACGGAGCCGATGACAAGATCCGAATGGGGCCGCGACCTCGGCTTT
>JBGPGO010000038.1:0-3978 GCA_041483895.1 Fimbriimonadia bacterium | reverse complement strand
GCTCAAGCGACTACTTTGATAGGGGCGAAAGCCAGCTTCGCCACTGCAACATGGGATGCCGGCCAATGACCGTTGTGGGTCAATTTGCGACCGATCCAATCAGTGCCAATGCCGAACAATGTCCGCTTCGCACCCAATAGCGACCAAATTTTGCGGCGCAGCGAAATGTCGTGATGTGCCATTAGCGACCTTCCGACTCAGGCCATTTCTCGATCGGGTAGGCTTTGGCGAGAACTCCAGCGATACTGAGGGAGTGGTCCCACCGACAGTCTTCGCCGCCCAGAATGGTAACGCGCAATAATTCTCCCAAAAACGATCGCTCGACCCCGGACACAGCGCAGATGTCAGAGGGCGTCGTCTTGACGCCTGAAGATTTGAACAGGTCCATCGATCGGACGCGCGTCCTTGAAGCACGTCAGCGGTACCGGAAGCCGACACTGCTGTGGCTGCTGACAGGCCCCGGCGTACTGGTGATGCTCGGAGAAAATGATGGCCCGAGCATGCTCTCCTACGCGGCGAGTGGCGCCACTTATGGGATTGGATTCTTTCTGCCATTCATTGTCTTGACGTTCCTGGCTTCGTTCGTGGTGCAGGAGATGTCAATGCGGCTCGGGGCGGTTACTCATCGCGGCTATGGCGAGCTCATTTTCCAACGCTTCGGTCCGTTCTGGGGCTGGATGTCCGCAGTCGATCTCGTGGTGACCAACCTGATCACTCTGGTCACCGAGATCATCGCCATACGCGTCGGCATGTCCTTCTTCGGCGTACCGCCGGTCGTTGCCGTCGGCTGCGCCGTGATGCTGGTCATAATCACCACCAGCCGCGCACGATACTGGCAGTGGGAGCGGCTAGCCATGGCACTAGCGCTGTTCAACTTGCTGTTCGTCGTTGTCGCCGTGCTTGCCCGCCCGTCTCCCGGTCAGATAGCAGCCACATTGGTGACATGGACGCCGCTTCCGACTGGCACCTTCCAAGAATTTCTGTTGATCCTCGCCTCTAACATCGGTGCCACGGTGACACCCTGGATGCTGTTCTTCCAACAGAGCGCAACAGTGGACAAAGGACTTACGCCGAAAGATATACCGCAAGGTCGTCTCGATACGCTGATCGGCACGGTGCTGGCGGCTATTGCTGGATGTGCAGCACTCGTCGCTACATCGACGTTGTTCGAAAACCATGTAGATACCAGCACATTGCAGGCCGGTGCGGGCTACGCTGAGGCGCTGCGTCCGTTGATTGGGGCGCCCGGCGCAGTGCTATTTGCTCTAGGGCTGATCGAGGCGGGGGCGGTCGCTATGCTGACGATTTCCGCTAGTACTGCCTACGCGGTCGGCGAGGTGCTGGGGGGCGCTGGGCACAGCTTCAATCGCACGATCCGCGAGGCTCCACTATTTTATTCCGCCAATGTCGGGATGGCCCTGCTCGCCGGAGCGATCGTTCTCATTCCCGGAATGCCACTGCTCGCGATCACCCTGAACGCCAACCTGCTCGCCACCGTATTGATGCCAGCAGCCTTGGTGTTTTTACTCATAATGGCAAACGACAAGGAGATCATGGGTGCGCGCGTCAACTCGCGCATCACAAATCTCACGGGCGTGCTGATCACGCTCCTCGTCACCGTAGCCGGCAGCAGCTATGCGGTCGTTGCCTTCGTTAACTCGCTTGGCGCCAAGGGACACTGAGAGATGCAAGAGGCCCGACAGACGCATCTCCATAAATTGTCGCACGGGCATCCGGACGACGAACTGATCCATGCGTTGGAACCGGATCAGATCGTTGCCGAGGCATCGCGGCCGCTGCCGCGCTATCGACTGAGCCGCGCTGGCAATCTCGCTCTGTGGCTACTGCGCGTCTTTGTACTGCTGATTACCACGATCGTCGTATACACCTTCATCATTGCCCTGCCATGAAGCCTTGGCAAGGACACCAAACAATTGAGAAAATTGTCCAGTTCATTCCAATCTCAATGTGCCAAAAGCCCATGTCATTAAGTCGAGGCAAAGCATGCGAGAAAAACGTCCGAACAACCGCGCCCTAAAGGAACTGAAGGAAAGTGATAAAATTACACTCTTGTCCCTACCCAAAACTCTAAATGCCGGAGAACTCCAGGATTTCCTTCGCTTTCGGAGTTTTGAGTAGGGACACCGCCCTGGAGTTTCGCCCGGTCATTGAAACTTGGTCGCCAGAAGGAAGCCAAATTGCGCCACAGCGCCACTGCTCCGCCAATCGATAGCAACCCGAGAAGTGTGATGAACTCGCGTCGCTTCATGTCCGACCCCGGGTTCAGGAGACGGCATCTTAGCGGCTCATACGAGTACTTTGATAGAGGCTGAAACTGGAACAAAAACCAGTGCCGCAGTGCACAGCCAATGTCCGCTTTGGGTCACAAAACCGGAAATACTCACTGCGAGTAGATGTTTTCCGGTTTACCCCTAATAGCCGACATTCACCGGGCGGCCCAAGCCAACTTGCGATCGCTGTTCAATGTCGTTCGTGGGCTCGGCAAATATTTGTACAGCGTCGCTTCCGACACGCCGACCTGTTTGGCAACGTCTTTCACCGTAAGTACTCCATCGCGCAGCAGCGCTTGAGCAACAATCAGACTTTGATCACTGAGAGCCTTAGGCCGTCCGCCCTTGCGGCCCCCTTGCCCGTGCGGCTTCCAGTCCAGCCATTGTTCTTTCCCGAATGATGTTGCGCTCAAACTCAGCCAGCGCCCCGAAGATATGGAAGATCAGGCGGCCGCCAGCCGTTGTCGTGTCGATTGCCTCCGTCAGCGAACGGAAGCCGCAGCTGCGCTTAGCCCTATCGTGCCGCTAGATTGATCGCTGGAACACGTTCCATCGGTACATACCGAGATTTCCGGTGCGGCGCCATCGTGCTGCGTCAAAAGTGGTCGCGTAGGCAGGCAACTATCTGCACTTCGCGTCTGTCTTTCAACCTCCCCGAATAGCGCATATCATAATGGAAATTCGGTGGTCTTCGGAGAAATCTGGACTGAATCGTGGAGGAAGCAATGAAGACGCGTCCGGCGCTTAGCCGCGGCATGGTGCCCTTAATGTTTGCCGCCACGTTCACGTGCGCGGTTTCAACCCAAGCTCATGCGCAAGCCGATTGGGGCAAGTGGGAGGATGCCGTCGTGGGGGGCGGTAGCAGCTCTTATCCGGGAGGCCAAACTTGCAGCGGCGCAAAGTTATCCGGAAAACATGCCTATTGGACGTGTGTCAATCGATGCGGTGGTGTTTCGGGAGGTTGGTGCTGGGAAGCGCACTCCGATGAAATTTATACTTGTCCAGAGGGCAGCGACAGCAAAGGTTATCGCCGCTTGGAAAAGGTTTGATACACCAAGATCCCGTGCGGTCCAGAGGATTGGAAAGCGACGAAGCATCTTGCCGAACTCTACAAGGAGACTTGGACTCAAAAGATCACCGAGGAGCCGCCGCCGGTCGGCACTCCGACGTCGCCGCCAGTATCTAAAGATGATTTGCCACCGTCGAAGCAAGGCGATGATCCGCCGTCTTGGGGTGGTGATCCTCCTTGGGCCCCTAAGGAAGCGGAAAAAACCGACACCAAAACGACCGACACTGACAAAGGAAAGACAGAGACGGTCAAAACAGACGTCGGCAAGACTGCAACTGGGAAATCGGATGCCGGAAAAACTAATAAGCGCCCCAGGAAGGAAACAAAAAAGAAAAGCAGATCGAGGAATGCGGCGCGTTCGCGCACTGGGACAAACGATGTGAGAACAAACAGCGGGAACAATCCTGATGTATCTCCCGCTGCGATTGACGCAATCGGCATTGGCGTTGGAATTGGTCTTGGAGTTGGAGGCAGGCGCGGGGGCGATCGTCGAGAAAACATGATGAGAGATCGAAACATGCGCTGAGGTCGCGTATCGTCGAAACGTCAGCTGTGGGTCAAAAGGCGAAATACTCAGATAGAGCCTATGTTTTCCGCTCTTCCCCCGATAGCCGACAT
>JBGPGO010000037.1:0-4019 GCA_041483895.1 Fimbriimonadia bacterium | reverse complement strand
TTCCTCCAGCGCGACACGCCCCGCGAGAGCGATCAAAACATTTTCTTCGGCCGAGCGCCATTCGCACGGGCCCCACAATTCGAAACCGTCCACCCGCGCGAGGACGAGTGAAAAAGAGCCGCGCTCGATAGTTTGGACCTGCGTGTCCTCGCTAAATTTCAGCAAAGACGCTGCCTGAAGGGCACCCTGGCGGCGAGTGTCCGGTTCTCTCAAATCCAGCAGGAAGTCGCCCATGTCCGGCTCAACTCCAGAGGCTCTTCTTGCCCAAAAGACGGTTCATTTGCTGCCGCCGGAAGTATTTGATGACTGCTTTGTCATCAGCTCGCGGAATCCGACCCAGATAACCCCCAACAAACCCAAACCACAAACCACATCCTTCAATCAAATAGGGCTTCTCGAGTGCTCTTCGCAGGCACTTTAAAAACATGAATACTGGATGATAGCCAGCAATGTAGTTGGCGCGTCCATTTTTTATCAAATTGCTCCACCGCCCATATTCGCTGCCTGAAACTCGATGATGCGTTAGTCTCACGTCGCCAAACGTCATCGTAGTCCATCCAAGCATGTTCGCCTTCACCTCATCCACGGTGTCCCAGCCGGGAGCACGAATGAGGCCCCCGATTTCGTTCCAGCACTGCCGTCGGTAGATCTTAGTAGCACCGCGGACGTGAAATGTAGGGTCGATCTTGGACTCAATTTCCAGCGTGCCATTGACCTCATTGCAAATCGTGCCTCCGCCAATGCCTAATTTAGCACGCGCATCGAAACGCTTGAAACACTGCTCAAAGTAATCCTCCGGGAAAGAGAGATCCGCATCCAGCTTTACAAGATAATCCCAAGGCTCTTCACGGATCGATTGATAACCGTCGTAAAAAGCATCCATGACCCCGCCGCCCGCCTGCCGAAAGCCGCGATCCATCCTATGGAGGGCTGCGATCCACTCATGTTGCCTGGCTGCCTTGTCAATTATTGGCCCTGTGCCATCTGTTGACCCATCATTCACCAGGACCCACTTGAGCGGCTGAACTGATTGATTAACCAGAGAGTCGATCGTGAGCGGCAGATACTTCCTCTCGTTGCGAACGGGACTTATAACGATGTATTTCGCGGTACCCATTCTGCCAATAGGCTAATCGAGCCTGGACCTCCTCATGCCTATAAAAGTTTCAGCCGGGCAAGGATTTCATCTGCGTTTCTAAACAGCAGGCTGGGCTCCCAAGGTCCAACGAATCAAACCTTCCGAACGTAAAGCGGCGATGATGCTTGGCGACATAAGCCAGGAGCGGTCTTAAGGTCCATTCATTTGTTCGAGTGAAAAGCTTGGAATGGCCGATGAGCACAAAAGGCAGAGCGTGCCGGCTGTTGGCATGCTGGTCCGCACCGCGCTCCAACGCCGCGATCAATTGAGCCCCGGTGCATTGGTTAAAATCGGCTTTCCAAGCATGTTTCGCCAGAAACCCGCCGAGGCGCCGGAGCAACGAACGGCGCTGTACGCGGACGGCGGTTCCATTGGTCGGACCATGGCTTGGCATCTTGTGTGACCGTGTCTGGAGCAACCGGTGTATTCGATTCAGACTGAGAAAGGCCCCAAGCCATCGGTTTTCTGAGTAAATCGGAACCTCCCAGAGGAGTCCGTTTGGACTTCGCTTCCAGATCGCCTCTTCGTCCGCCTGCCAGGGCACCATCTCGCTCTCCGCCTCGGTATAATCGAAGTTCACCAGTCCTGTGCGCCGCCCGTATTTGAACACGGAGCTGTCCATGCGGAGGCCGTTGTCAACCAGGGCCCGGACCACATTTTTCGACGGGCTCACGGACCAGTTGGCGGCCCGAAAGACAAAGCACCGATAATCCGGCTTGACGGGACGCAAAATAGACTCGAGAAACGTCCGGCCGAGTTGGATGACCTCAGCAAGACGCCCGGGGCTGAGGCCGGCGAAATCATATTCGGACCAGTCGTGCACCCACCGCCCTCCATCGTGGACGGCCTTGAAATAGGACGAATGAATGTGCAACTGCACATCATGCCCGTCGCGCACGGCATGTTGTAGCTGCCGAACGATCGCTTGATAGTGATAACGGTCTGTCCCAGTTTTCTCCGCATGTTCCTTGAACTTCAGGATTTCTGCGACATCGGCCATGATGGTGAGCTTGGCTCCGTATTGGTCAAATAACCGAAGCAGACGCCCGGTCGGCTCCACCATCAGTTCCTGAGAACAGCCTTCGCCATTGCCATGGATTTCGTAGTCCAGTGTGAAAATGACTTGGATCACAAGTTCAGCTCCGCGCTAAGACCGCTTCAAGGATTCGGCCGGCCGTTTTCCCGTCCCACAGGGGCGGCGTTTGACCCATCGTGCAAGGGCCTTTTAGCAGCGCGTCGAGGTCAGCCGCAAGGGATCCGCAGCTTGTGAGCTTATTGCTGCCGATCGTAATCGTGACCGGCCGCTCCGTGTTAGGTCGCAACGTAAGGCAGGGAGTCCGGAAATAGGTGCTCTCCTCCTGTAAACCTCCTGAATCCGTCAGTACCAACCGGGCATTCTCCGTGAGGCACAACGAATCATGGTAGCCTACCGGCTCGAGGACTTTGAATCCGGGTGAGCCATTCGACGAAATGCCGAAGTCAGATAACCTTTTCCTGGTGCGTGGATGCATCGGGAAAACCACCGGCATCTGCCCGGCGAGCCGTTTCAATTCGCCGATCACCGCGGACAACGATTCCCGATGATCCACGTTGCTCGGTCGGTGCAAGGTAACGTAAACGAATTGACCATGTTTTAGATTGAACTTATTCAGAATGGCGCTGCGGCGAGCCTTTTGAAGGTTCTCCACGAGCGCATCAATCATGACATTTCCGACGAGTTGGATTTTCTCGGCAGGGATTCCTTCGCGTCTCAAGTTCTCGTTGGCATCTTCCGAAGGGGTAAGCAGCAGCTCGGCCAGCGCGTCGGTGACAATTCGATTTGTTTCCTCGGGCATCGTGCGATCAAAACTACGAAGCCCAGCTTCGACATGGGCCACTTTGATCTGCAACTTCGCACAAACGAGCGTGCAAGCCATGGTCGAGTTCACATCGCCCACCACTATCACCCAATCTGGGGCTTGCTCCAAGCAGACGGGCTCGAACTTGCTCATGATGTTCGCAGTCTGGACGGCGTGGGAACCCGATCCCACACCCAGATTGGTGTCCGGTTCGGGAATTCCCAACTCCTCAAAGAAAATCTCGGACATTTTCCGATCATAATGTTGCCCGGTGTGAACCAGCCGCCAATCGAGTCCAACTTCACCCTGAAGACGGCGCGAATTGTGAGTGATTGCGGCTTTGATCAAGGGCGCGATCTTCATGAAGTTCGGCCGCGCACCTGCGATGATGAGGACTTTAAGCATGGACCCGTTTTGCCTGCGCCGATTCGATGATTTCCTCTATCGTATCCACAATATGATCTAGGGTTTTTCGAGAAGTCGTCTCGGAACCAGGCCTTTGCAGACGCTTTTCAAACCGGATCTTGCTGGCAACATCCTCTATAGATTTCAGAAGAACCAAACGGCCCGACTGCTCAAGGTGCCGGTCCACCGCCCCAATGGTGCCACGGAAGATGCTGTAAACGGGAACCCCAAGAGCCGCGGCTTCGCGGTTCATAGTCCCGCCCCCACTTACCAGCAAATCAGAGTGCCAAATCAGATTCAATCCGTCGAGGACCTTGGGCGGGATCACGGTCTTGCCGTTTATGAACCATTGTGGCCAATTGCTGCGAATGAACTCGCCTTGCTTCTTGTGCCGCGGGAGAAGCACAATCCGGGTGTTGAGGGAACGACAGGCCAAATCCATGAAGTTGACGAATAGTTCCTCCGCTTCCGGATTATGATAATGCGCCTCAGTAGCCGGAGGCCGGACCGTGACGATTAGATCCGAATCTTTGAGACCGAGGTGCGCCAGAATGCTCGGATCTGGCTGGAATTTCCAGACATAAACATCCTCCTTCATTCCCGGATACTTTTGAATGTGATCCCTATCGCTGCAGAGT
>JBGPGO010000036.1:0-4162 GCA_041483895.1 Fimbriimonadia bacterium | reverse complement strand
TGTGGTCCGCGGGCGCTACGGACGCGGAGTTGGCTGAGCTCAATTCCGAAGGTACGCTGGAGTTCGACGTCAACCCTCTTAAAGCCGGGGCCGAGACACCTGTCTTCGACCCGAATGACGCCTTCTACGTGCCGTTCAATCGCACTACAAGTATGACAAGGCCGGGCCCGAGAATCCGCATCTGGAAGATTGGGGCAGTTCCAAGTGTTCCCGCCACCCACCGTTCTCCGCCTCCATGGTTCAACTTATCCCCAGCTTCCTAAGTCTCTAATGACGGCGAGAAAGTCGATGAGCGGTCGGGCAGCTTCGAAGGAATAGTGAGATGCGATGAGTAACAATCTCCCAAGCGGTGACAAGCCACTTCATTACCGCGAGGAACGCATCGGCTACTGGAATTCCTATGAACGCAGAAAACCGGGTCGATACTATCACGCGGAGATTACGCGGATATATCAGTACCTCGTACCGCCGGGTCGACGAGTTATCGAACTCGGGTGTGGCGAAGGGGATCTCCTGGCGGCGCTCAAACCCGCCTACGGAGTAGGTGTCGACTTTTCTCCCAGAATGATCGCTCGCGCTGAAGCACGCCATCCTGAACTGAAGATCGTCCTTGGGGACGTCCAGGAGCTAAGGTTCGAGGAGAAGTTCGACTACGTCATCCTCTCCGATCTGGTCAATGATCTCTGGGATGTTCAATCGGCCATTGAGCACGTTGCGCCGGCGTGCGAACCTGCGACGAGAATCATAATAAATAGCTATAGTCGGCTCTGGGAGTTACCCCTCTCGGCGGCACGCCGGCTCGGTCTCGCGCATCCATTCATCGCGCAGAATTGGCTTACCGTCGAGGATCTCGAGAATATTTTGTACCTCGCAGGCTTTCAGTCGATCCGGCATTGGGAGGAGATCCTTGTGCCGACTTGGATTCCTGGGGTCGCCCGGTTCTGCAATTCGTATCTCGCTCGGATGTTCCCTTTTCGATTCGCGGCGCTCACCAATTTCATAGTCGCGCGTCCGGCTCCGCGCGTAGATGCCATCAACCCAAGTCCTCAGCCGGTGGTAAGCGTCATCGTTCCAGCCCGCAACGAGGCCGGCAATATTGCTGAGATTTTCCGACGCGTGCCTGAGATGGGCGCCGGGACCGAACTGATATTCGTCGAGGGACATTCCACCGACGATACTTACCTAACCATAGAGCTAGCTGTCGCAAGTCATAGTCATCGAAATTCGAAGCTCTTGAGACAGACCGGCAAAGGTAAAGGCGACGCGGTCAGAACGGGTTTCTCTGCGGCCAGCGGTGAGGTCCTGATGATCCTCGATGCTGACTTGACGGTGCCGCCGGAAGATCTACCGCGGTTCTACGCGGCGCTTCGCTCCGGCAAAGGCGAGTTTATCAATGGAGTGCGGCTCGTCTATCCGATGGAGCAACGGGCGATGCGCTTTTTCAACCTCCTCGCGAACAAGTTGTTTAGCATCGCGTTTTCCTGGTTGTTGGGACAACAAGTCAAGGACACCTTGTGTGGCACCAAGGTTTTGGGGAAGACAGACTACGAAATGATCGCCGGCAATCGCCAATACTTCGGCGACTTCGATCCGTTCGGCGATTTCGACCTGCTCTTCGGCGCCGCCAAGCTCAATCTCAAAATAGTCGATATTCCCGTTCGGTATGCAGAACGAACCTATGGCGAGACCAATATAGCCCGATGGAAGCACGGCCTGGTCTTACTCCGAATGGTGGTTTTCGCGCTGCGCCGAATAAAATTCTACTGAGGGGTTTCAAGCTTGATCACGCGAGATCAACCGGGTCGATGTCGTGCCATGAGTGGCAACTCGGAAAGAAATTGGGGATTCGACCAATCCCAGACTCTATCAGGCTTTTGGTCGACATCTTCAGGAACGTCCACCCAGTCGGTGGCCGATTGAGATATGGCACCACGTCCATTCATGACGGCTCCGATGACCAGGGTCAGGAGACCGAAAGCCACGGCGAAGTGTTTCAGCCGTGAAGGGCTTTCATCCAGCAGGCAGCGACTGCCGAGAATGGCCAACAGGAAGAACCAGGGAATGACATCGGTCGTCAGTCGGGGCCCATAGCAGTGACCGCCCCACCAGTTTGGGTCTGTAGAGATCACAAATACATGAACCGCTATGATGCTGAGTGAGACAACCGCCAACCGACGGTGCGAGAGCATTCGCCAATAGTAGCCAACCAGTAGCAACGCAAAAGCCGAGCCAGGCACATATACAAACAATCCTCGGGACGGACTTATCAGGTTACCGGCAACTGCCTCCCAGAGGTGCCCTGAACTTAAATGGAAGAGATAGTAACTCGGGAGAGCCTGTCCGGAGACTTTCCATGAATAGACCACGAACACAAACATCCACCCTGCTCCGGTTATCGCTAACGCGGTAAATTCTCTGCGCCGAAAGATAAGCACGTAGCTGCTTATTGCCGCGATGGGGATCGAACTCGTGGGGCGAACGAAGTATGCCCATGATAGCAGCGTTGCCAGCACCACGGCCCCACCACGATCTTCGCGTTCTTCTTCGGCCAGTAAGATATAGATGGCTAATCCCAGGAGGAGTATCTGCCAGGTATGCGACCAGACAACCCTGGACGCCGTGCTCCATATTTGCGTGCTAAAAGCACCACCTAGTGCCAGGACGACACTCCAGGATAATGGCAGAAGGAGAAGCGCAGTGCGAAAAAATACCACCGTCAAGAGAGCCATCAACACCGGCGCCAGAGCTCCCTGTATGTTACCCTCGCCCGCTTCGTCGTATCCCCCATCGGGAGTATGCGCTGAAATGCCGGCGATGTTCATCAACGCCACGAACGGTATGGAAAGCACGCTGCTGCCAACCGGATACACGTACAGCAATTTGTCGTGGCTTATTTCCATTTGATAGGGAAAGCCATTCGCCTGGTATCCCGGAAGAGCAAAGGGTTCCCGCCGAGGCATCGAACGTTCATCGATCACGAAGCTGTGGTATCGCAAGAGGTTTTCGCTAACCAGCATCGAATATTTGGAGTCGGCCATTCCATGTAGACCAAACTTTAAGATCGCAAAAACCGAGAGCAGCAAGACAGTCTCAATTGCCAACCGACTTTTCCGCGATAGGTTAGAGTTGTTAGCCTGTTGCCCAGCACTAACCGAGTTCGCAATGCCGTCTACAAATCCCATCCTGTCGCTCTTTTGGATTCCTGCTTACAGCCTCGCGCATCGGTCCCGATACCAGTTTATGGTCTGGAGCAGGCCCTGACGAAGATCGGTCTCCGCGCGAAAGCCAAATTCTTGTTCGGCCCTTGACACATCCAGGCAGCGGCGTGGCTGTCCGTCCGGCTTACTTGCGTCCCACCGGATTTCGCCCCGGAATTCGCTTAGCTCAGCGATCGATTCCGCTAACCGACGAATCGTTATTTCTCGTCCGGTGCCGAGATTTACCGGAGCGGGTTTGTCGTAGCGTTGCGTCGCCAGCACGATTGCTCGGGCACAGTCCTCCACATACAGGAATTCCCGGCTTGCCAATCCAGTACCCCAGACGTCGATGTGATTCGTTTTCGAATGTATGGCATCGAAACACTTCTTGATCAGCGCGGGAATCACGTGGGATCTCCCGACCTCGAAGGAGTCGCCCGGTCCATAGAGATTGACCGGCAGCAGGTAGATGGAATTGAGCCCGTACTGCTGACGATAGGCCTGTGCCTGTACGAGCAACATCTTCTTGGCGATCCCATAGGGCGCATTGGTTTCTTCCGGATAGCCGTTCCACAAATCTTCTTCCAGAAAAGGCACTGGGGTGAATTTTGGATAGGCGCACACAGTGCCAATCGCCACCACCTTCTCGATATTGTAGAGGCGCGCCTGTTCAAACACCTCGACCCCCATCATTAGATTGTCGTAGAAAAATCGTCCGGGATTGGCCCGATTGGCCTCGATACCGCCAACCACGGCCGCGAGATGGATCACAATGTGCGGCCGCATCTTACGGAACAATTGAGCGGTTGCCGCGGGTTTTCTGAGATCGTACTCGCTGGAACGGAAGGAGAACACCTGTTCGCAGCCCTCACTCTTCAGTCGCGCAACTACTTTGCTCCCCAAGAATCCGGCGCCGCCAGTCACCAGAATTCTCTTTGAAACAATTGCCTCCATAATTTCCCTCT
>JBGPGO010000035.1:0-5502 GCA_041483895.1 Fimbriimonadia bacterium | reverse complement strand
CCAGCACCTATCTGCTCACGAAGCAGAAGTACCGCAACCTCCGGCTGATCTTCGAGAGCCGGCTGGTCACCAGCGAAACGCACTCCGGAACGGCGCTCTGGGGCACGGTCATCGAGAAGGACGAAGGGCCGTTCACCTACCAGGGGCACCTGGTCATGTATCCCTCGGGCTACGGGTACTACGACCTGTTCCGCCGCAACAGCATCTATCTCGACAAGCTGGGCGTCGCGAAGCGGGCGGGCCAGCAGCACGACTGGAACCGCATGGAAATCCTGGCGATCGGCAATCGCATCCGCCACGCGATCAACGGAAAGCTGGTTGCCGACTGGAGCGACCCCAAGCCGGAACTCTGCCAATCCGGCCCAATCGGGCTGCAACTGCATTCGAACGACAAGGCGGAGGAAGTCCAATTCCGCGGCTTGATTCTCACAGTCGACCCCGAGGACAAGCTGGTGACGGTTGAGTAATGAATCGTGAGTGAGCTTGTCGTTCGCGAGTTCACCGATCAGCGCTGACCGACAAATCGAATGCTTGATGCGCGAGCGTCGACGCTGCGCATCAAGCAGGGAGAACCCAAATGGGCATCGGCATCGGCCCCATGGAACTGCTCGTCATGCTGCTCATCGGTGGGGTCATGCTGATGCCCGTCGTGGCAGCAGTTGTCGTGATTTACCTGCTTATCCGCCGACGGTCCGGTAAGGACTGAGTCGGCGCGTCCGCTTCCGCGGCGGGGACGATGCGCAGCATCCAAAACAGCGCACTGCCGCGGTCGCGCTCCTCGTCGATGACAACCCGGTACCTCGACAGGTTGGAGTCAGCACGATCGATGACTTCCGTGTTCATGGTGACCAGATCGTGCAGTCGCTGCATCGGCTTAAACTTCATTGACTTCGGGCGGACAGCCTTGAACACACCCTCGGCCAATGTCAGCTCATGCACTTTCTGAAAGAAAACCGTGTGCCATTCCCGGACCTGATCATCTCCAACGTCGGGATCCTCAATCGTATCGGCGGCGACGCCGAAATACTCGGCAAAAACAGCATGACGGCCGCCTTGCGCAGCGATTTGGGACGTAACCCCCAGCACCAGAAACAGGCCAGCGGGAGATTGGTCGTCGCCGGGAAACCACCCGAACAGCTCAGCGGTCCGCCCCCCCTCGCGCGGCTTGGTGAGCCAACGGTTCAGGGCCTTGGTATCCATGGCCCAATAATGCTCATGCATCAGCCGCATGATTGCAGCGGCGCGTGAAACGTCCTCTTCATTTCGCAACTCGAACCACATTATACCTAAAACATTCCATGTCCTGAAACGTCAATACTGTCACTGATACTTCCTGACGTCGCGATGATCGTAAGAGTATAGGTGGCACCTGAAGGAATGTTTGAAACCACGGCCGAAAAGAATTCCTCATCGTCGTAGTCGAGGAATATGTAGTCTGGGAGATCAACCGCCGCCACCGTCGAAGTATGTTTGTTGTCCAAGTCGGTGATGTTGTAATCAAGGTGCACAGATCCCTTGAAGTCTTCGATGGTAATGATTTTGAAGTTAAAAGTCTGACTTGGCCCGGGACCCGTCGGATTCCCATTAAGGCTTAACTGAATACCGTCCATCTCAGATCTCCCGGTTCGCAGAATCGCTTACCTGTAATACACGTCCAAGGTGTAGACCTTAACATGCTGATTAGTGGACGTTGTTGGGTGATATTCCTTCAGTGTTTGTCTTCGTTTGAGCTCATCCAGATTGCTTTGGGCGAGGATTGCTTCGTAACCGCGCCAATCTCTGCCGGGGTGGAACTTGACGACGACTGAGTACCAAGGTTGAGCATCGTTCGTTTTCTTGGGTTGAAGGAGATTGAGCGTCTTGATCACGTCCTCCATGAAAGACAGGGAGTTGTCCGGTTCCTGCCAATAGGTGCGCTTCGTTTTGTCCTTCTGCGGCGGCGTGCCCGGCTCAGCATAAAAACTCACTCGCGAGATTTGCAGTTTGTCCCGCTCACCCGCTACGAGGCCACCAATAGACGTCAGTACAAATGCCTCCTCAGGCGTTTTCCCCTCCGCCGGCGGCTCACTCGCGAATACTTCCGTCAGACGATACTTTTTTGCTTGTTCGCCGCCGTCCTTCCACCACGCCGGAACATTCAGGCGATGCGTAATCGTGTCCATGTGGATCGCGGTGCTGGTCGGATTGTCTCTATTCATGTCGACGTAGGACTCGGCATGTTTTCCAACATGCTTTCTTTCTCCAATTTTGGTCTTTTTTCTACCTGCTTGAGCGACCGCAGTTCGAGGCATCAAGAGTGCCGATGCGGTAGCGAGTCCACCGATCGCAATGAACTTACATGCGGAGCGACGAGAAAGTCCTGTTTCGGAACGTTCGTCCGGTGACATAGAACACCCCTTTTATGAAGACGCGGCTGCAAGCCAGCGTGGGGAGGCCTTCAACAAACAGCCGGCCACGAGTTCGAGTCTCCACCAACATATGGCCGCGGATTATCTCATTGCAACAACAAACTTCGGATTTCGATCAAATTTTATCATTTCCCAGATAGGCTACTGGCCAGTTCATGCCACCGCTGGCAATGAGCGTCGGGCTGCAAAAGGGTCATACTTCCGCCGCCCTCAAGAAAGTGCGAAGACACGCATTCTGCCAGCCCAGTGAGAGACTTGTTGTCGAACGTGGCGGGTTTCAAATTGGTTTTTGTGATCGTCCCGGATCTATCGATCGAGACTAGCGCTTCTCCGTCGGCGGTAAAGTAAGCGACAATCACCGAGTCCTGATGCAAAACCGGCGGTCGAACGAGCTCGCCCGATTGGACATCCCAGACCCGTACCGAATGATCGTTGCTGGACGTCGCAAGAAATCGTCCATCGCCGCTGAAGTCGGCGAAGACAATGCCGCCATGTCGCAATGTAATCGAGTTACCTTCCCCATTGCGCAAGTCATGGAGGCGCGCGGAACCGTCGATACTAGTCGTCACAACGCGAATCACACCGGAATCGAAGGCGGCAAAATCTGGTCGTCGAGTATAACCGCGTCCGGCATATCGAAGGCGTTGCGTATCGACATCCCAAATTGATATCGTGTTCGACTCATCGTAGCTTGCCACCTGCCGACCGTCTCGGCTGAAAATACAGAAAACGACACCGAGGTGATGTTCCATCGGTTTTCCGATGAGCCCTCCGTCGGGTATCCGGCGCAATTCGACCTTAGAGCCGGTGCATACAACAAGGGATTCGTCAACTGGCGATAATGCCGCCCAGTTGATGGTTTTGTTTACATCGAGCTTACTTGCCGAGGGAGGAGTTGCGGTCAGGTCCCACATCGTCAACTCACCCCTATTGGCATCTAGACACGATAGATTTTGCCCGATAGCGCTGAATTCCAGCTTGGCAATATCCCCGCCAACATCCGGCAACGAATGCCGCATTTTGCCGTCGACAATACTCCAAATGACTACACGTCCCGAATTGTCGCGGGTTGCAAGGCACTGGCCGGCCTGATCGAATGCGCCGAGGGCGATATTGCTGCTCGCAATTCTTTGGCATTCGGAGCCATCATCGGCGTGATGAATCTCGACATTGTCGGGTGTGGCGCAGGCGACAAACGCCCGATTGGGACTGAGAATGGCAGCGCGGAATGGAGCGTGAGGGACCGATTTCATTGGCCGATCAAGCATGAAGTGCCAGCGGTAGACCTCGCCATTGCGACAGCCAGTCATTATTGAATTGGATCCGACGAATTCGACGACATTAAGGCTTGCCCCATGTTCAATGGGGCAGCACACCGGCTCTCCGGCGTCGCAATTCCAAATTTTCACACTATTGTCCAATGAAGCAGTCGCAACGTACTTTTCGTCGGGGCTAAAAGCCACGATATTGATGTCCTTCTGATGGACAAGAGGACCACCAATTGGACGGCCGGTACCTGTGTCCCACATTTGGCCTGTGCCATCCGGTCCCGCTAAAGCAATAAGCCGACCGCTTGGACTGAAGGCGGCGGCGGCGATGGGATGGCCGTGTTTGATATCGAGGGGTGCCTCGTCCTTTACGTCCATTTTCCAAATCTGTGCGGCTCCGGACTTGGTTACTGCAAGTATGAGATTTCCATTCGGGCTCAGGGTTGCCATTGAAACGCGGTCGGGACATTTCATTTCCCTGATCATCTTGCCGCTCTCCACGTTCCAAATTCGAGCGGACTTATCGAAGCAAGCTGTCAGCACTGTGGCCCCGTCAGGCGATGCAAATTCCGCCGATGTGACCTGCTTGTCGTGAACGAACTGCTGCAAGAACTTCCCGGTAGCGGCATCGAAAACATCGGCGTAGCCGTTCAAACGTGCCGTGACAATTCGCTTGCCATTGGAACTGAACCGAATGGTGGTCAAGCCGGGCGGCTTACTTTTTTTCTGTACTCTGTCCGGCGGTTTGAGTGACTGCGATTCGATAGTGCGGGCGTCAAAGACATAGGCAGTCCCTTTACGTCCGGCCGTTGCGAACTTTTGGCCATCTGGGCTAAAGACGGCGTCCACGATGGCATCCGGCTCCGGAAGGGTCGCCGAACCGAGGATCTCTCCCGTTGCGATCGTGCGCAGTTCCACGTGGCCCCCCTCGTCGGCAATCAGCACTTTCGAGTGCTCCGGCTCCGGACTGACAACAATGCAATTGATCGCTGAGTCATGAAACCAAAGATTCTCCAACTTCGGGCACGCCTCCAGGACAGACTGGAAACGGATGCGGCTTGCTAGCCTGCGCTCCGGATCGGCATCGTCAATCGCCACCGATGCCGCCAGCAGCGGAAGAGCTTTCATGGGGCTTTTGAGATTGAGCAAGTCGGCGCTGTTGACGTACGACTTGGAGAGCTGCCTGCGAGATTCCAGCAGTGCTGCCGCCTCGCGTCGATACATCACGAAGAACACAATCGGCAGCGCGATGAGCAGAATCGCCACGCTTGTACATAACGTCGCGAGGACCTTGTTCCTTTTGCACCATCGGACCGCGCGGCCCCAGCGGCCGACATGCCTCGCGTATCGCAACGGCTTTTTTGCCAACCAGCAATCGATGTCCTCGACCAGCGCCGCGGCGGTCTGATACCGGCGGCCGGGGTCTTTTTCGAGCGATTTCTGACAGATCGATTCGAGATCTCGCGGAACGTGGCTGTTCAAGCTGCGCGGATTTTTGGGAAACTCGTTGGCAATCTGGTGCAAGAGAACCTGGACGGTTCCGCGAAACGGCAGCTCGCACGTCAGCAGACGATACAGCAATACGCCCAAACTGTAGATGTCGGTTCGATGGTCGACACTCGTGAGGCCGCGCGCCTGCTCTGGGCTCATGTAGGCGGGAGTGCCCATGATCTTACCGTCCGCGGTCACCGTCACATCGACGTGTTTCGCCAAGCCGAAGTCCATGAGATGCGGCTCGCCCGCCGCATCGATCATAATGTTCGAAGGCTTGACGTCGCGGTGAAACACGCCCGCTTGATGCGCATATTGCAGTGCTTCGCCAATTT
>JBGPGO010000034.1:0-6142 GCA_041483895.1 Fimbriimonadia bacterium | reverse complement strand
TCCCGGGGCCCCTCCTTTTTTTGGGCCCGCCCCCCAAACCCCCCCCCCCCGGGGTGGGGGGGGTGGGGGGGGGGGCCGCTCTTCCATGTTCGGCACACCTGCAACTTCGGGATTGGTCCCCTCCCCCGCAAGCGGGTAAGGGTTGGGGTGGGGGCTAAAAGCGTCGTCGTGTTGGGGTCTTTGGTGTCAATGGTCGATATGGTAGACTGGAACTTGCAACGCACCCTATCCACACGACAATGACCAGAGTCCACAGGTGATAGCCACGATGGACCACTACTATTGGGCTGGAACGAAGGCCTGTCCGCCCAACGATCGTGGCTGCCGCATCGATCACTACATTTTGTGCATGTGGACCAACTTTATCCTTCATGTCAGGACCTTTTAGTGAGGAGGTATGAGACAGTGATCAATACGCGGGCGTTAATAATGCTGGTTGGCTGCGGAATCGCGGCGAGCGGCTTTGGGTATGACATTGGCGGGACTCTGCTGCGGTCTGAATTTGTGGGAATCGGAAAGGTTGTGCGGAGCGAATTGCCTTCCAGAACGCTGTTGGATGATACGGGAGCGGCAATCGGCAAACCGTTCCAGGTCGCCGTGACCACGTTCACCGTCGAAAGCGTCTACAAGGGAGATGTGTCCAAAGAGATTCGAGTGGTCACCGCAACGGGCTACCACGCGAGAGATGATTATCCGAAGCCAGTCGGTTTCCGCTATCTGATCATGGCAGTAAAGGCGAAGGAGCTAGTTCCAGGGTCGGCGTGGGGAATACCCTATGACAAATATTACCTCCACGGTAATGACAACCTCGAAACAGAGAAGTGGGAATACGTTGCGGCCGCCGACGCATCGGAGCTCGGGCTGCAAATGCTGTTTACACCGGGCGAGGGCGCGCTCATTGTTCCTCTCACTTCCGATTGCCCACTTCCCGACCCGAAGGCGAGTCTTTTGCAAAAGGTCACACAGCTGATTGCGAGCGCGGCGATGAAGCTTGCCGATTGGGGATCCGAACAACAGTACTGGGACATGTTGGCCGATATGGGCAGTGAAAAGACGCGCGTCAAGGATCATTCATTGGACACCATCGGCGCCGGAAAACAGCTCGACAGTTGGCTCAGCGGCAGCCTAATCCCCGCAATCAAAACATGGTTGGCGGATCGCACCGATCGGGAAAAGGTGTGGGCGCTCGCCGCCGTCGTGTGTTTGGGCGATCAAAGCAGCATTGCGGCGTTTACAGATGCCATCACTCATCTCATCAGCCAGGGTGTGCCGGAGGAAGAGCTGCCGATGTATCGTTTATCAACCTTGGCCGACTCGAAAACCAATATTCCTCAGTTGATAGCGCTGACGAGCGCCGATTCCGCCACTATCAGGGCCGGGGCGCTGGCGTCTTTCCGCGCCATCGCCTATACGTCGAAGTCGGAGGTTCGGGACGCCGGAGCAAGAGCCATCGCCAAGAAGCTGCTCAGCGACAAGGACCAGGATGTTGTGCTAGCCGCGATCTGGCTTTTGGTCACGTTGGATGACGATTGGTCCCACGCTCCTTCGAAGTATCACGTGCCCGGGTGGGTTCCAAAGGAATCATTGGACTACTGGCTCGGCAAAGAATAACCTTGTGGTCAGCGGCCATCCCTACCGACCTCTTTATCCCTTCACAGTCGCACTGTGAAGGGGTTCTTGATGTGTTGGGGTCCTCGTTCGGCAGGATCCAACCTACCATTGACCCCAAAGACCCCAACACAAAGGCTTACTGCTTCGGCCGTTTGATGCTGCACCCGAAAGCCCGCGTCTCGATCGGCGACATCAGCTTGCCATCGGCCAGCGCCACCATCGCGTCATGCAGATCCGATTTCTTCACGCCGTCGGCATCGGTGTTGTCGTCAATCCGTCCGTGATACATGATCTTGTGGTCTTTGGACAACAGGAACGCCTCCGGCGTGGCATGCGCCCCATAGGCATCGGCAATCTTCGAGCCGACATCCTTCAACACCACGAACTTCATGTTCTTGGCATGATCATTGACCTCGTCAACCGGCTCGTTTTCGTTGGAATTAATCCCAAAAACGGCGAAGCCCTTCTTCGTCATTTCCACCGCCAACGCATTCATCCGATCTTCATAAGCGCGGGAAATCGGACAGCGAGTGGCGACAAATATAACCAGCACGCCCTTATCCGCATTGGTCTCGGACAGTTTGTAAGTCTTGGCATCCGATCCCAGCAACGCAAATTCCGGCGCGACGGCCACTCGCACGGCGGCCGGCGCAAGCCCCTTCGCCTTTTGCACGAAAGCCAGAATATTCTGCGCATCCTGATCCGGCGTGACGTTTTCGAAAACCTGCGCAATCTGTCCATTCGGATTGATAACGAACGTCGTCCGCTTGGCATAGCCCTTATCCGTTATCACACCGTATTTGGTGGCCGTGTCGTGATCCGGATCGGCCAACAGGATATGAACCAGCCCATCTTTATCGCAAAACTGTTTGTGTGATTCCACAGTGTCAGTGCTGATCGCCAAGACCGTCACGCCCAGCTCATCAAACTTCGACTTCTGGGCGGTGAAGGACTTGTTCTGAACCGTGCATCCGGACGTCATATCCTTGGGATAGAAGGCCACGGCGACCCACTTACCGGCATAATCGGCCAGCGATCGCACCTTTCCGTTCTGGTCCGCCAACTTGATGGCAGGCGCTGTTGAGCCGACCTTGGGCAATTCCGCCGTGCAGCCGAGAACCACTCCCAGCGCAACCAATATTCCGAGAACTCTCATTGGGCTTACCTCCTTTTTTGAATCTACCCGCCTTGGGTGGCGGTTGGTTCCCCAAAAGGGGCGATCCCCCCAGTGGCGAACGAGAAAAGGGATGAGAGAGCTTTGGCTTTGGTACAAACCGGTCGACATCGAGACCGAGCTGCGGCAGATCGAGGACGAGGGGAAGGAGATTCCCGACGCTCTTCGCAAGCAGGCCCGGGACCTGATGGCCGCCAACCTGGACAGTCTGGAAATGCAGGAAGAGGTCGGCAAGTTCTTCGATGCGACGGTGGCATTGCCAACCCGCCCAGATTATTTTCATCAAGAGACCTTCGACGATGCGAAGGCGTTCGCGATGTCGTTTACCGCCGGCATCGAGTTTCCGGACCTGGACCGGGCGGCTCTGCCGGAGAAGCTTCACGGCGCTTGGCTGGGCCGGTGCTGCGGCTGCCTGCTGGGAAAGCCGGTGGAAGGGTGGCATCGCGATCGGTTGCACGGCTATCTGCGGGAGATTGACGATTGGCCGCTGGATGCGTACATGCGCTCCGACGGGCCGCTCGAAAAGGGATGCTTCATCGATCAAGTGGACTGCATGCCGGAGGATGATGACCTAAACTACACGGTCAGCGCGCTGGCGATGTTCAAGAAGCATGGATATGAATTGACGGCATCCAACGTGGCTGACTTCTGGATGGCGAACATTCCGATTTTGCACACCTGTACCGCCGAGCGGGTCGCGTATCGCAATCTCACAAACGGTCTGCTGCCGCCGGCATCGGCGATGTTTCGCAATCCCTATCGGGAATGGATCGGCGCGCAGATACGGGCGGATTTTTGGGGATACGCGTTTCCGGGCCGGCCGGGGATCTCGATTCTGTTCGCATGGCGGGACGCATGCATTTCGCATGTCAAGAACGGAATATTCGGCGCCATGTGGTCGGCGGCGATGAATTCCGCGGCATTCGTATTGACCGATTCGCGCGAGGTTGTGGAGGCGGGCTTGGCGTACATTCCGAAACGGTGCCGGCTGGCGGAAGGGATCCGAACCGTGATCGATTGGAAAGACGCGGGGATGGATTATGACGCCGCCGTGGAACGGCTGCATCAGATTTGGGACGAAAAAAACGCGCATCATTGGTGCCACACCATCTCCAACGCCTGCGTCGTCACTATCGGACTGTTGTGGGGAGAGCGGGATTTTGGCCTCAGCATCTGCCGCGCGGTGCAGGCCTGCTTCGACACCGATTGCAATGGCGCGACGGTCGGGTCGATCATGGGCGCGATGGTGGGCGTCCCGGAGCGCTGGTCGAAACCACTGAACGACACGCTGGAAACCGGCGTCGCGGGCTACCACCGCGTGAAGATCAGCGACCTCGTCCAGGAGACGTTGACGCTGGTTCAGACCTAGTTCAGGGAGCGCTGGCTTCCAGCCGGCATTCCTCTATTCATGCCATTTCGTAGACGATCGCATCGTCAAGAATCTGGGCCGCCGTGTTGGGGTCTTTGGGTATCGGCGATTGGAGGGTTTCGGCAGGCGTGAACCCCAACACATCCGTTCGAATTTCACTCTCCCGCAAGGAGAATGGCCGTCACCTTTCGCCAGGCTCAGGGCGACAACCCCCCCGCTGTGTCAGGGTTCTCGCCTGCCACTGACCCTGGCATTCCACCAACCAAAGACCCTGACACGGACCCAACCCCCCGATGTGTCAGGGTCCTCGCCTGGCGATAGCCGCGGAAGAGCAAAAGCCAAAGACCCGACACAGCCGATCGCGAAAAACCGCAGTATAATGATGGGGCCGGCCCACGCCGGGCTTAGCATGATTGTTTTGCTTTGAATGGATGGTGTTTACTCGTGACCAGACGCACCCTTTGGTTGTTATTCCTCGCCGCCGCCGCTTCGGTCCGTGCCTTCGGAACTGCCTCCGGAAATGATTTGCAATGAAAAGGATGGCTGTTTTTCTTTTGGTTGGTTTCGCTTGGCCATGCCTTGGCCAGAAATACACGCATCAGTTGCTTCTGTCGGGGTTTCAGGATTGGGCAGGAGGGGGTTTCCTAAATGAGCGGGGCGACTGGGCAATCGGACTCTGGAACCAAAACGGTCAGGACCAGCGCATATACATGGACGGAGCCCAATTCACGTTCCCGGCAGGGATAACGAAAGGTTATCCGCGGGGCCTCAACGACAACGGAGATCTTCTCATTGAGGGCACCGGTACCACAGTGAGAAATGGACTGCAGACGGTGTACAAGAACACCACGCGGATCAGCAACCTGTTCCATCCCGAGTTTGGCGGTGACTCTGCCATTGATATCAACAACGCTGGGCAGGTGCTGTGGGAGAAAATCGACTTTGGGAGCAGCTACATCCTTCGGGACAGTACGCGCGTTGACAAATATGGCTCCCTTAGCACGGCCGAAGATATGAACGAAGTGGGCGATGTGATCTGGGACGGTCCGAGCGCAACAGATCCAAACAATTACAAGAGTCTGTTCATAAATGCGACAACGGTATACACCACCAATGTGAACCAAATCTTTGACGCCCGAATCAACGATAACGGCATCTGGGCGGGCTCTATCAAGGTAGGACCGGCTCAGAATCCACACATCTTCATGGATGGAATCGATCTCACGGACATCGTCTTCCCGAATGATAATCTGGCAACCGCTAGCGCTTTTGGAGTGACGACTTCAGGACAGGTTTGGTGGCTTGGACTTACGTTTGGTGATCCGGCATTCCTGAACCGTTTTTACTTGGACAGCACTGATGTTTCCACAGGCTTACTTCCGCCCGATTACTACATTCTCGACGCTGAGATGAACGACCATGGGATTCTCTTTATGGTAGCGAATCCGCGCACGAATGGTTCATTCGAGAACATCTTTGTCAACAATTTCAACTTGACACAGGATCTGTTCGGTCCGAGCTTCGGTGGAAAAAGCGGGACTCTACAACTTTTCGATGTCAACAATCGGGGACAAATTCTATGGGGCTATACACCGAATGTATCGAATGCGAATTGGTCCATTTACCTCTCCACCCCCGTCCCGGAGCCGGCACTTTGCGTCATCCCAGCCATCCTCATCCTCGCGTTCAAGCGCCGGCAGTGCTCGGGGAGACGCCGATCACTTTGAGCAATTCCTATCGATAATGGCGATCGCGTCGCCGTGTTGGGGTCTTTGGGTATCGGCGATTGGGAGGTTTCGGCACCCGTGAACCCCAACACAACCGTGACGGTTGTCATTCCGAAGCGGAGCGAGGAATCCCTTGTGTGTTATTCTTATCCCGAAATCTAGTCACTAGGAACCCGGCCTCGATCTGTGCTCGAAGGAATCCCTGGGAGTCAGTTCCCGGTTGAAAGATTGAGCCCGAGGCCGGGGGTGTCCGTTCGACGG
>JBGPGO010000033.1:0-9668 GCA_041483895.1 Fimbriimonadia bacterium | reverse complement strand
CGTTCATCTCTGCTTTTTCTGACGTTCGCCGCTCGGCGATGTTCAGTGAGCAGGACCTCAGAAGTGTACCGGCTTGACATCATCTTCATGTAGACGCGGGCCGTCTTACCGCTACCCTTCCAGTTACAACTACCTAGGGCCCGCGTTGTTCTCGAAAAAGGTAGAATCCCGAATTCATGAAACGCCTGCTGTTCCTGGAAGCCTCCCTGGGTGTGGGGGGATCCGAACGAAACAATCAACGGGTGCTTCAGGGCCTGGACCCTACCCTCTTTCAAGTACGCGTGGCGACGCTAAAAGGTCGCGGGCCCATCGGCGATGAGTTGGCCGCAGCCGGGATGGAGGTGACGGAAAACCTTGCCCCAGGCCGATTCGGCATCATGAGCGGGCGGAAGGCGCTCGCCGATCTCTGCTCCTCGTACCGGCCGGACCTTCTGTTCACAACCGATAGCCCCCTACCGATGCACATTGGCGGATGGCTCAAGCGGCATGGATTGGTACCGCATTATTGCGTGGTTTTCCATACAACCGGGTTCCAAGACAAGGGTCTGCGGCGTCGGGCCGCATGGCGGTCGGCCGTCCCGGTCGCCGACCGGATTATCGCCACCGGCGCCTCGCATGTTGAATATGTCCACAGCGTCGTCGGGGTCCCAAGGGAGAAGATCGTCAACATTCTGAACGGGGTGGACCTGTCTCGGTTCACGCCTCCGGAAGACAAAGCGCCGTTCAAAGAGGCTCTCGGCTATTCGGCAGACCAGCTCTTGGTGGGAATCATCGCGGCGCTCAGGCCGGAAAAGAATCACGCGCTCTTCGTCTGCGCCGCTCATGGATTGGTCCGCCAATTTCCATCGGTACGGTTTCTCGTCATCGGCGACGGCCCCGAGCGGTCGAGCGTGGAGCAGGCCATACTGCAAAAAGGCTTGGGTGATTCTGTAAAATTACTGGGCAGAAGATCGGACATCCCGGAACTCTTGGCCGCCCTCGACATCGTAACACTATGCAGCAAGCCCGTCATCGAGACATTGCCGGTCTGCCTGGTTGAAGCGGATGCGATGGGGACCCCGGCCGTCTCCACCCGAGTTGGTAGCGTGGATGACATTGTAGACGATGGAGTCAGCGGTTACCTTGTTCCGCCGGGTGATCGGGAGCTCTTTGCGGATAGAATTGGGCAGCTATTGGCGGACCCGTATTTGCGCCGAGAATTCGGTAGGGCTGCGCGTGAACGGGCATTGCGACTGTTTGGGTTGGAAGAGATGGTGAAGAGATACGAGCGGCTTTTTGTTGAAATTGTAGGGAGTTGACATGAGTTTATGATTGTTGTTCAGACACCCCTTCGTATTAGCTTCGCGGGAGGCGGCACCGATTTCGCCGATTTTTATCGGGAGCATGGCGGAATGGTGGTCTCCACCGCAATCGACAAATACATCTATGTCATCGTCAAGGAGAGGTTCGACAAGAACATCCGGGTCGGCTATTCCAAGACCGAAATGGTCGATTCAGTAGACGATCTGCAGCATGAGCTGGTACGCGAGGCGATGCGGATCGTGGGCATCACGAATTCTGTGGAAATCTCCACCATGGCCGACATCCCAAGCGAAGGTTCCGGACTCGGATCCAGCAGCAGCGTCACGGTGGCTTTGCTGCACGCCCTTCATACGCTCAAAGGCGAGCTGGTAACCGCCGAGCAACTAGCCCAGGAAGCATGCCAAATCGAAATCGAGATTTTGCAAAAGCCAAACGGGAAACAAGATCAATACATCGTGGCGTTTGGCGGCATCCGCTATTTCGAATTTCTGCAGGATGAGACGGTCACAACGCGGCGCCTGTTTTTGCCGGGTGATCGCTGGAGTCGGTTGAGCGAATTTGTGATGCTGTTTTTCACAGGGGTGACTCGCCAAGCCAGTACGATTTTGTTAGAACAGACTCAGAATATCGAAGGGAAGACCGATGCCTTGCTCACGATGAAGGAGCAGACGAAAGAGATGGTCCGCATATTCGAGGACGGCTCGAACCTCGCAAAGGCCGGCCGATTGCTGCATGCCGGCTGGGAGCTCAAGAAATCGCTCGCCGGCGGAATCTCCAATCCGGACATCGACCGTATGTACGAGACCGCATTGGATGCCGGCGCGGTCGGAGGAAAAGTTGCGGGCGCGGGCGGAGGCGGCTTCCTGCTTCTGTTCTGCCCGCCGGACAGGCAAGGCAGCGTTCGGCAGGCGCTCAAGGACTACCGCGAACTGGAGTTCAAGTTGGAAAAGAACGGCAGTCGCGTGCTCTTGAACGCAAGATGAAAGGTCTCATCCTTGCAGCCGGTGTTGGCTCCCGACTCCGACCCGTGACAAACCATGTGCCCAAGCCGATGCTCCCGATCGCGAACAAGCCGACGATTCATTACTCGATTGAGCTGCTTCGGTCGGCGGGTGTGGACGACATTTGCGTGGTCACCGGCCATTTGGCAGACCGGCTCGAACAGGCGTTGGGAAATGGCGATCAGCTTCACGTGCATCTGAGCTATCGGCGTCAGCCGGAACCGAAAGGGTTGGCTCATGCCGTCGTTTGCGCAGCGGACTTCATCTCCGGCGAGCCGTTCATCCTGTTGCTGGGCGACACCATGTACGATATGAGCCTCCAAGGGCTTCGCGAGCGGTTCGAATGCACGGAGCCGGACTGCCTGGCGCTCGTCGCCCCGGTATCGGATCCAAGCCGCTACGGCATCGCGGTCTTGCAAGAAGATCGAATCATCGATCTGGAAGAAAAACCCAAAGACCCAAAGTCCAATCTCGCGATGGCAGGCATCTATCTGTTCGGCCCGGCGGTGTGGAAGGTGCTGCCGGACCTCAAGCCTTCCGCTCGCGGGGAGTTGGAGATAACGGATGCGATTCAGATGCTGGTTGATAATGGGGGAAAGGTGCTGGGTGAGGTGCATCACGGCTGGTGGCACGATACCGGAACGCTGGACTTCTTCCTGTTGGCAAACAGCTTCTGGCTTGACAAGGCCGGAATTGTTGACGGGATCATCGGCGAAGGCGCGATCAAAGACAATTGCACGCTGGAGAGCCATTCCGCCATCGGTCCGGGCGCGGAAGTTCGAAATGGAACCGTCGCGAATTCAATCGTCTTGCCCGATGTTCGTGTCAATCTCAATGGCGGAGCGGTTCGCTGCTGCCTCATCGGGAAGGACCTCGAACTTCTTCCCGGCCAGAATCTCCAACACAAAATCGTAGGCTAAAGCGCCAGGCCCGTGGCAAACAATTAGGGCGATTGGCTTTCGCCAAATCGCCCTAATTCGGTCTTGCCGATGCTCTGAAAAATCATTGCATCCGCAAACAGTGACCAACCTACTTGCACAAGACATGGAGGCTGCCACTGGTAACGATGCCGACGTGGTAGGAAATGACGTTGAGATAAACATCCAAGATGACCACTGCGAGGAAATCGGCGCCAAGAATGTTGTCAGCAACGCCCAAAGCGCCGATGCCGGGATAGCCGTTCCATAGTCCGCCGGCGACGACATACGCCGCGCCTGGACTGATGTTGCAGCCTGCGGCAATGGGCCAGCTGCCAGCGAATTTGTATTTTCCGGGCGGGTCAGCGCCGAAGTCGACACAGACCTTGAACCGAGACATGAACGTCGGATTGATGCCGACCCAAAAGTCGAAATAGCCAGTGAGACCTTTGGTGGTAATAAACGTTCCTTTTCCGTAGGTGATGCCGGTGTTGGCAACCGCTGCAGCGGCGACTACGGACAAAACAACGAGGGAGAGAATGAGTTTTCTCACCTTGATCCTCCTTTATTTTCGAAACAGCGGGCCATTGCCCGCACAGCACGAAAACCGATACGGGAGTAATATACCCCCGCTTTTTCACTGCTGGTAGGTCTACGATCCCAAAAAAATACGGGTTTGTCTTATGTCCGTCTGGTAAATTCACCCCAGCCATGAACCCCTATCCGGTCCGGGATTTTCGGGAATCGCCCGTCCTCTTGGTCGTGTTGCTCATTCTGTTGGCCTTGTTATTGCCGTTCTTGGCATCGCGCACGGGCCTGTTCGATCTGGACGAAGGGTTTTACGCGTCGACCGCGCAAGAGATGGTGCGGACCGGCAACTACGTGACTCCCATGTACGCCGGGTCGCCGTTCTTGGAGAAGCCTCCGCTTCTCTATTGGCTGATGGCGGCGTTCCTGAAAATGGGACTTTCGCCTACCCTCGCGGTGCGAATGCCTTCGATTCTTTCCGCTCTCATTCTATTGGCTGCCGTCGGAATCGCTTCTCTGCGGCGGGGCGGTGGCGCGGTCGTCGTGGCGGCCTTGGCCATTTCACCGCTCTTTCTTGGACTGGCCCACCTGGCCTTCACCGACATGCTGTTCACCTGCTGCCTGACGCTCTGCTTCCTCCTGTTTTGGTACTCGATTTCCGGCGCGCCCGAATGGTTGAGAATTCCCTCGGCGGCATTCCTCGGGTTGGCGACGCTCACGAAGGGTCCCGCGGCTGCGGTTCTGTTTCTGCTGCTCGCGGGGATTACGTTCGCGACGCAGCCACAATTGCGGGAAGGGTTTCGCAAGCATTGGCTCGAGGCGGCGCTCGTCTACCTGCTGGTAGCGGCGCCCTGGTACGTCTTGATCTATAAGCAGCAGGGCAAAGAGTTCTTTCAGGAATTCATCATTCGCCAAAACCTGGGCCGATTCGGCGGGGGAGACGCGGCCCATTTGGCGCCCATCTACTTCTACATTCCCATCCTGGTCGTTGGATTCTTCCCCTGGTCATTTTATCTGCCGGGCGTATTCGCGCGCGCGCCGGGCGATCCGTTCTATCGCTTCTGCCTCACATGGGCCGCGATTGTCTTTGTGCTGTTCAGCATCAGCGGGACGAAGCTGCCGAGCTATGTGCTGCCGATGTTCCCCGCGCTGGCGCTGCTGCTGCCGGTGCTTCCTGCCGAGATTCGGGAATCAGCCTCGCCGACGGCGGCATTTGCAAAACCGTTTTGGATTGCGTTGGTTGTTGCCGCGTTGTTCGGATTCGCGCTGTACCATTTCCGAACCGCGAAAGGCGTGTCGGAATCGGTAGGCGAGGCGATGCTCTGGGCATCTTACATTTTGATAGGGTCGGTTGCCTTGGCCGCCGGATTGCGGCGAATCATGCGGCCGGAAATCGCCTGCGTCGCCGGCCCCGTCATTCTCGGCGCGGCGCTCTCCCTTTCCGCGGCAATTTTCGTCGTTCCCGCCTACTACGAGTCGACGCAGCGTGATTCGCGTGAAGTCGCCGACTGGCTCGCCGATCATACACAACCGCTCGATACCTATTGCCTATACAGGGTCAGTCCCGGCCGCCCAAGCGTGATGTTCTATACTGGCCGGCAAGGGGTCGGGGCGAGTGAATTTCCGGAACTGCAAAACCAGATCAAGGTCAACCCCTCATTGCTCGTCGTGACAGAACTGGAAAATCAGCGGCAATTGGCCTCGAAAGGGCTCGCGACGCTGTTTCAATCCGGCCAGTACGTCGTTATGCAGCCTGCTGTGAGACCACCTTCTCCTTGACGTGCCGGATGCACCATGCGCCGATCGCCAAATAGATCGGCATCAGCGAAAGCGCGATGCGCCAGCCGATGCCGGGCTGCTCGGGCCAATGGTGGTTCGCCCAATCGGCAAACGGCCCCACCCAAGGAGCGACGACCTGCGGCAGTGTAAACGCCAGGTGCCAGATCGCCATGTACCGCCCTTCCTCTTCCTTCGGCACCAGGTTGCATGCAAACGCCCAATCGACAGCCACAAAAGCCCCCCAGCTGATCCCAAAGAACGCCGCGATGATGAACGCCCATAACAGACTGTGGCTAATCACAAACGCGATGGCAGAGGCAGACATCAACACACAGGTGAAGTACACGATGCGCTTCTTGCTGATCCGGTCGCTGAGCCGCCCGGCGGGCCAGTTGCCTAGTACGCCGGTGAAGGAAAACACGAGCGCCAGCTTCACCATATCAACTTCTGGCTTTTTGGAGCCGAGGGCATCCTGCAAGTAGAAAAGCAGGAACGTGAGAGCCGTGTAAAAGGCCAGGTTGATAAAGAATCGTGAGACCATGAGCCACGTAAAATCCGGATATCGGCGCAAGTTGAGATTGAGGATCTCGGCAAACCGAAACGGGGAAAGATTGGATGCAGTCCGGCTCGGCTCGCGCACCATCGCTGTGGTGTACAGCGCTCCGAGCGCCAGCAAAACGATCGATGCGTACCCGACCAGATGGATGTTGTCTTTTAGGAGCGAGATGGCCAAGAGTCCGGCGGCTTGGCCGAGGAGCAGCATCATCCCCATAAACGCCGACGCCGTCCCCTGCCTCGCCGTCGGCACCAGGTCCGCGATATAGGCCTGGTACGGGCCATTGCTCACGTTCAGCCAAATCTGGATCCAACAGAAGGCCAGCATCATCAGCCCAAAGCTCTTCGCGTCGAGAGCGGCATGGAAAAACAGCCAAATGCCGGGCAGGGTGAGAATGACACCCCAGAACACATACGGAGTCCGCCGGCCCCATCGCCCGGTGGTTCGATCGCTTAGGGGGCCGATCCAGAGCTGGATCAGGCTGGAAAGGGCCGCGCCCGTCGCCGCAATGAGGGTGAGATAGGTCCCTTTGACCTCCTGGCCGACCAAACTCTCCACGAACTTCGGCAGCAATATCCCGAGGACGCCCGCCCACCAGAAGTTGACGGAGAACCATAGGGCGGAGATGTGGAAGAACTGCAGCGGCTTCGTGTGGGTCTTTGCTTCGAGGCTCACAGAGTATTAGTTCGATTTATTCGATTCCCGGTCCTGTTTTGGGTGACAAAAGGCCCAATCTGTGGTATTAACAGTTGAATAGATGTTCAGATGAATCGTGTCGGGGTCTTTGGTATCGGCATCCGGTAGGGTTCGGAAGGCGTGAACCGGGGTCTCTGGCGCTCGTGATAGAGTGCATTCGGCAAGCGTGAACCCCAACGCATCGGACGGCAATTTATGACAATCACCTACGTACAACCGCAAGCGGTCGAAACGGCGACACACGGCATGCCGGATGAGACCGTCCTAGAGGAGCTGGCCGAGACGTTCGCGACCCTGAGCGATCCCAACCGCCTGCGCATCCTCTACGCGCTCTCCCGATCAGAGCTCTGCGTCTGCGACCTCTCCGCCGCCCTCGGGATCAGCGAATCCAACTGCTCCCACCAACTGAAGCGGCTGAAGCTGCTCCGTCTCGTCCGGTCCCGCCGGGCCGGCAAACACATCTACTACTCGCTGGACGACCACCACATAGACGGCCTGTTCGCGTGCGGCCTGGAACACGTCCAGGAGCGCGGATAGTGGCACGGGAACGACTGGACCTGACGGAAAATGCCCCAAGCGCCGTCCATTGCGAGGCCTGCCGCGACCGATTCGTGGATCGCCTCCGATCTGTCCGATCCGTCCGATCCGTCCGATCGTACGGCAGATCGCTGGAGGTCGAGATTGACGGCACGAACGGCGGCTGGATGGCACAGGCGCGTTCGATCGGGGCAGGCGTTGCCGACGGGCTGGATCATGCGGAATTGACGTTGGGCAATCTAGACTGTCCCGGATGCGCGGACGAGATCGCCGATGCAGTGAACGCTCTCCCCGGCGTGCATCACGCAAACGCATCCTTCACGCTTCGGCAGCTGCGATTTGAATTTGATCCAAAGTCCGCGACGGTCGAAGGCGTCGCCGCCGCCGTTCGGGGACTGGGATTTCTGGCCCAAGCGCCAGGCAGGCGCCTGGCGCGAGGCCAATTTCCGTGGCGGCTCCTGGCTACCGGGGCACTGTTCCTCGCCGGGCTGTTACTGCGGTCCTGGATCCCGCTCCTTGCCGTTGTTATCATTGAAGGCCGGCCCATCTTTCTGGGCGGAATCGGATCGCTGCGACGCCGGTCCGTGTCCATGAACGTCTTGATGTCTGTGGCGATTTTGGGAGCGGCGGGATTGCGAGATTGGGGGGAGGCCGCGGCGATCGCCTGGCTGTCCGCGGTCGGAGCGGCCCTCCAGGATTGGGCCACGCGGGGCACTCGGTCCGCGCTCGATTCTCTCCTTACGCTGTCTCCCCAAACCGCGCGGGTATCCGGCACCGACGAAATACCCACAGAACAGGTTGCCGTCGGCATGACCATCGAGGTCCATGCGGGCGAGAGATTTCCGTTGGACGGCGAAGTGATCGAGGGGTTCAGCGACGCGAATGAGGCACCCATCACCGGCGAGAGCCTCCCAGTCCCCAAATCGCAGGGTTCAACCGTCTTCGCGGGCGCTATCAATCTGAGCGGGACCCTGCTTGTGCGGGTAACTAGGGCGGCGGCCAACACGACGCTTGCGCGCATGATCCGGCTGATCGAAGAGGCCCAAGAGCGCCGGATGCCGGTCCAAAGCACCATCGATCGATTCGCCGCAATCTACACGCCGGTCGTGGTCGCCCTGGCCGCCGGTATCGCCGTCATTCCACCGCTTTTCTTCGCCGTGACGTGGCTGCCGTGGATCGAGCGGGGCCTATGGCTGCTCATCGTCTCCTGCCCCTGCGCGCTCATCATCTCAACCCCTGTCGCCATCGTCTCCGCTATCGGCGCGGCCTCCCGAATGGGGGCGCTGATCAAAGGCGGTATCGCGCTCGACGCACTTGCACGGGTGAGGGCGGTCGTCTTCGACAAAACCGGCACGCTGACCCATTCCCGACTGCATGTTGTGCGATTCCAACCGTCGCCGGAGTCAACCGACGAGGAGCTGGCGATGGTGGCGGGAGCGCTGTCCCAGCAGTCCGGCCATCCGGTCTCGCAGGCCATCCGTCGCAGCGCCGCATCAAGCCCCGCGCAAGCGAAGAACGTCATCGTCCATCCGGGGCGCGGAGTGGAGGGAATCGTAGACGATAAGTCGGCGCGGATGGGAAGCCCGGCGTGGATGGGAACGAGCCTACCGCTAGATGCCGGCGAAATTGGAGTGCTGGTGCAGTGGGGGAATCGCATGCTCGGCAGCATCATCCTCGCCGACACGGCGCGGTCGGAAGGGAAGGACGCGGTTCAGGAGTTGAGCGCCCTGCACGTGCAAGAGATTCATCTGCTCAGCGGGGACACGACGGAATCAACGGGTCGGATCGCGGCGGGTCTTGGCATCGCGGAATGGGCCGGTGGTCTGCTGCCGGATCAAAAGCAGAGGCGCGTCATGGAGATCGCGAAGAACAGGCCGGTGTTGATGGTCGGTGACGGAATCAATGATCTGCCTGCGATGGAGGCCGCGACGGTATCGATGGCGATGGGTGTGGCCGGGACCGCCGCGGCGATCGAGCATGCGGACATAGTTTTGATGAGCGACAACCTTCTGCTGATTCCGGACCTCATCCGTCATGGCCGCCGAACGGTTGGCATCATGCGGCAAAACATCGGCATCGCACTGCTAGCAAAGATCGTGCTGATCGCGCTGGCGGTCCCGTTCGCGCTGCCACTCTGGATCGCCGTGATCGGAGATGTGGGAGTCTCCGTTCTGGTGACGGCAAACGCCGCCCGGTTACTCCTCACCCGCGTCGGTAGATGCTGTCTTGATTTGTCAAGGGGAAAATAGCAATTTGTGGTCATAGGGTGTCTTTGTCTTCAGGACTGCCGCGATTGCGCTGGCGAGTTTGCGCATGACGGCGATGTTGACCTGCTTTTTTGCTTTGCCGGCT
>JBGPGO010000032.1:0-17539 GCA_041483895.1 Fimbriimonadia bacterium | reverse complement strand
TGCAGTTCCACCGTCGATTTCCTCCATGGCATACCTCCATTGTGTCAACGATGTCTCCGAACATGTGTCAACGATCTATCCAGTCTGAACACTTGCGGGGGAGGGTTAGGGTGGGGGAAATTCCGCGATGTGCCGGGGTCCTCGCATGGCAATACCCGGCGATCGACGACGCCCGAAGACCCCGGCACATCGGGGCACAGGCGATCGACGACGTCCAAAGACCCCGGCACATCGGGGCACAGGCGATCGACGACGCCCGAAGACCCCGGCACATCGGGGCAGCAAGACGGAGGCATGATGGGTAGAACGTTTGTGGTTATCGGAATCATTGTCGTCGCGCTCGCCTGCGCCGCGCAAGGGCCGAAGGACGAACGCCTGCAGCAGAATATCAACGAGAACTTCGGCTGCCTGCCGCTCGCCGAACTGATGCCCAAGCTCACCGAAAAAACCGGCGTCAAGTTCTCCGTCGACCACACGATTGAGAACTGGATGGTGTTCCTCTGGCCCCGCGACCGGCCCCTCTTCGACGTGATGAACCAACTGGCCAAGGTCTTCGATCTGACCTGGTATCAGGACAGCCTTCCGGAGTCTCCCAGATATGCGCTAAAGCCCAATCCAGAACAAAAGCGAAAGATTGAGAATGTTTCTCGGGCGCGGAAGGCAGCGGAAATCGAGAATGCGAAGCAGTTTGTTGATGCGCTTGTAAAAGCTCTCAAAGTGCCGCAAGGCGAGCGAGATCGCGTGATGAACGAGTACCTCAAACCTCCGGACCAGAGAATTCACGATTTTGGCGCCGACATTCCCGGATACGCGTACGGGCTGCTGTCCAATTACCCGATGCGAATTGCCATCGAGGTCGCCGAGAAGTGGAAGGACAACGATTGGTGGAAGCTGGTGGATGAGGGCACGCTCGTCTATTCCACAAAGCCGTCGGCGAAGCAGCGCCAGTTGCATGGCTTGGCGATGACCGATCTAGTTGGATGGAACGATTCAGTCAAGGACACTCCGGTAGGATTCTCTGTCGGTCGCCGAGGTGAGTACCGGATCGGTGGTTCGCATGCGAACAACTCTAAGGATACAGAGATCGATCGATTCAAAGTTTTGTTCCATTACTCCGAACAGGATGGCTTTTCGATTGACGCAATGCTCCTCAATCGCGCAAATCATCCCTTTGTTCAAATGAATGATGTCCAGATGTTCATGATCGACCGAACCGAGCATAAGCCGGATCCGTGGTGCTCCAACGATTCTGTCTTCGATCGGCCGTTTGAGATTCCGAGCGATTTGGCAAAGCTCGGAGATACAGGGACTCGCGCATTTCCCAACTATTACCGAAAGTGGCTGAATAGCCACGAGAAGAGGGAATTCCTCGAACCGCTCTCTATCGTCGTGCAGCCGCTACTTACCGCTATCGCCAGTCATAGCGATCGCTCGGTGATCACGCCCGTGTGCGACTGCATGCTCACCCTTTCTGTCCCTGCGAACGCGAAAACGATCAAACAGGCGCTCGCGAACTGGTACGGCTACCCGATGGTCATGGACGCTGACTCCCATTGGATGTATGGCAGGCCGCAGCCACTTTCGAATGGCGGACTCGAAAATTTTTTGGACACCGCCAACCGCGGCACGCTCAAGAAGCTCTACGAAATTCTCTATCCGAATCATGCAATTCCATTGGATACGATTGCTGAGGTATGGAATCATCTCACATTTCCGCAGACTTCTGGGCTTCGGAATGTTCTCGGCAGGTGCTACGACGATCTGGTGATCAATTTCGTGCCGGTGCAGTATCTTAAGCTTTGGGCGTCGTTGGACCCGGTTCAAAAGACACGCGCGACGAAAGATGGACTTGCAGTCTCCGGCCTGCGGCCAGACCAGCGACAGCTGGTGGTGGAATGCTTGACGTCCGCTTCGTGGAACATATTCGATCCCACGGACATACCGAGTCAGCTAGATACTTCCGACGTCACAGTGAGCTTCCCGAAACAGGATACCGTCCCTTATGCCATGCTCAATTACAATCTACAAGTTGAGTCATTTTCCTATGGCCAATTTTATCCGCCGGGCGGAATGCTGTTGGGACCGATTAATCTAGCGGTGGGATCAATGATCGATGGCAAGGAGCATTTCGCCTTCATTTATGACGCCGAAGGGTGGTTCTACGGCGGCTGGATAAGCGGCTCTGATGCGGGGGAAGTTCCGGGCGCAATTCAACAGTCAGCAACACTCTACTGCTTCCGAATCCGAAATCGAGATCCGATTGACCCATCGAACCCCGATACCGACTTTGCAAAGGCGGTCGAAAAGGCCAAGCGGGAATATGAGAAGCCGGGAGGAGGTTAGACACATGTCAAGAATCCGAATCGCTCTCACAGTGACGCTCCTGACGCTTCCCGCCTGCTATGCTTTCGCGCAAGACGACCGCCTGCAGCAGAATGTCAATGAGAACTTCGGCTGCCTCCCCCTAGCCGACCTGATGCCAAAGCTGACCAAGAAAACGGGCATCAAATTCGAGGTGGAAGCGGCCTCCGAGGGCTGGATGCTGTTCCTCGATGTCAAGAACCGCCCCCTCGCCGAGATCATGAACCGTATCGCGGCCATCTTCGACATGACATGGATGGAAGAGGGCCTCGTCGAAGCGCCGCGATACACACTAAAGCACAACGCCGAACAGAAGAAACGATTAGAGGCCGCCCGGCGCCAACCGCTGCTCGACGCAATCAAGTCCGCTAAAGACTTTCTCGCTTCCTATGACCAGGCCAGAAAACTGTCCCCTCAAGAACGAAAAACGCACCTTGACGAATACCTAAAAATGAAGGTCGAGGACCGCCGAAAGATTAAGGGTGACATTGTAAAAGCAGTACAGCTATGCTCCTATCCGTTTCGAAGTGCCATTGAAATTGCATCCGCGTGGAAAGACGATGACTGGCAACAGCTAATTGAAAATGGCGCCTTGGTTTACTCCAGCAAGCCCACCTCTCTCCAGCGGCTTTTGCCATCCTACGACGAGGACGAGGCAATCGAGTGGAGGAAGCGTTGTCAAGCGGGCCAGCGGGAAGACCCGTACGCAATGGGGATCGAATCCACTTGGTACGACGAGAGCGGCAAGATCGTGAAATCCTTCGAAGGTCAGCCGATCGACAAGATGAAAATCCGATTTGTTTATGGAGATGACTCCGGTTTTACCTTGGACGCCTCGCTTCTCAACAAAGAAGGGGAGCATATGGCAGTCATGATCCGCAATGAGATTTTGGCCCACAAGCCGTTCCTCCCACCTATGCCTTGCACCACCGACGACCCGATCTTCAAAGTTCCCTGTGCGATTGAGGAGAAACTGCGAAGGCTGAACGACGAAGGACTTCGCGACTTTGCCAAATACTACGGCCATTGGGTGCGGTCGCACTCTAAGGAAGATTTCCTCGAACCGATGGCAGTGGGTTTGGCGCCCATTCTATCTATCCTGGCCAATGCAACTGACCGATCTTGGATTTTGCCCGTAGCAGACGAATCCCTATATCACACCCTGCCGGCGCAGACGAAAACTGTAGCCGATGTACTCCAATCTTTTTTCCCAATTCTGTTGCGATTGGATAAAAAAGATCCTTGGATATTGGGTGAACTGAAAAATCCGGCACTAGTTTCGGAACTTGATGCGACCGCTGATAGAAATGTTCTACGCCGCATCTGCAGAGAGCTATATCCGGACAAGGCTCTTTCCTTCGATACAATGGCGGACGTCACAAGAAGATGCACCCAACAACAGATTGCGTGGACGAGTTTCATCCTCGCACGGTGCTTCGACGATCTAGCGACGGGACAATGGTCCGATGTGTCCACTATCGCATTTATGAGGCTTTGGGCGAGTTTAACTCCGACTCAAAAAGGCTTATTCAAGGCCAATATCGATGGTGCAAGCATTTCAGTTCTCACGCCAGAACAGTTATTGCTCGCGTCCCGCTGCATGCGAGGATCGAGTTGGGATTTTCTCAATGATCCGACGGAAAAAGAGATAAGCCACGCAAATTCAAAAATTCAGATTTCATTTTATTTCCAGCCTTCCGTACCATACGCGATTGTGATGGACGATCTTTCTTCGGATGGCTATCGGTTCAATCAGGCTCGACCGCCGACTGGACGGGTTCTTGTACCGGGTGAACTCGCGAAAAAACCTGACATTGCACAGGAGGGCCATGGTGAGACATATCTTTATCCTGCAGTGGGTTGGAACGGATGGGCCAGCATTCGGGATATGGGAGCTGAAGCATCGAAAGGCTATCTGAAGGGTGCGTTTTTCGGATCCTTCCGCATTCATTCTCGTCAGCCGCTGGACTACGACAACCCCGACCCGAAGCTGGAAAGGGCGATTAAAGAGGCGAAACGGGAAGAAGCTCGTCTTAAAGAGAGGTAGGTTGCCTTTTTCGGGCTTTCCTGATATAGTATCGCAATAGTGCGATTAGAACTATCGCAGCGCTGCCCAATGCCGGCAAGATGCCGGCGTTACCTGAAGGCAGCGTCGCGGGGGAGGAATAATGAAATTACGCGCGTTTACATTAATCGAACTCTTAGTCGTCATCGCTATCATAGCTATCCTCGCGGCCATTCTGTTCCCGGTCTTTGCGCAAGCAAAGAACCAGGCGCTCAAGGCCGCCTGTTCCAGCAACATGAACCAGATCGCAAAGGCGATCGAAATGTACAAATCAGACAACGGCACCCGGTATCCCACCAGCACATATCACCCTTCTACCCTCGGGGCGCCCGATCTCTTATGGGACCAGCTCATTCAGCCCTATACGAAGAGCTACGGGGTATTGAGCTGCCCGATCGACCCAAACCAGAACGCAATCAATTTGGAGCAGGATGTTAACGGCCGGCCCTGCAAGCCGAACGACAACCCATGCAAATTGTACGGACGGGCAATTCGTTCTAATCTCGGGCTTAGCCTTCAATACATCTCTCCGTTGCTTGCCTATCCGGACGCCGCGGTTCCCATCAAGGATGAACAGGTTGAGGTCAAAACCAAGTGCATTCTTGCTGTCGATTCCGTTCTCGATCGGAATCCGAGCAGCGGAAAGCCGGAGGGCGGAGGCCTGTGGCTCGTCGATCCGCCGGCCCGCATTTGGCACGATCCCGTCTCGAATCGCGACATCGACACATTTCCCAACCATCCTTCCAGCCGCTCTTTCTGGTACGTGGGAGCGTGGCGGATCACCCAGCCGAAAGATCCACGTGTTTACGGCGCAAACTGGCCGTGGCACAACGGTTATGCGAACGTGATCTTCGTCGATACCCACGCCAAGGCGCTGACCATTCCCCAACTGGCTGCCGGTTGCGATGTTCGTCCAGAGTGGATGGGGAGAATTCTCGATCGGGACGCCTATCTCTGGGACCTGAAATAGGAAAGTGCCCTCCCTTCGATCTCGACGGGAGGGCAGCCTGGTCAGAGCCAAATTCTTTCCCCAATAGTGAGGCCGTCGCGAGCGTCAAAAATACGCCCGAAGAGGAACAGGTCCCCCGGGCTGCAGCCCCTGGAGACCTGTCGTGACGCGAACGCAATCGACGTCACTAGCGTAGAGACGTTCTCCCATCCAAAAAATACATCGAAAGACAGTTTCTTAATGGTCGATGCCGAGACCCCCAGTCGGACCGTTCAAAACTGTGGATCTCGGCACCTAGTCGTCGAGGCGCCTACGGGTAGTCCTTCCCCGATTGTTCATTGAGCTGTTCGCTCCTATGCGAGGTGTTTTCCCATTTCCCGCTCCCAGTCTTTGACGGCATCATCTACCAGCGCGAGCAGCTCGTCCGCGCGGAACGGTTTCGTCACGTAGGCGAATGCCCCGGCTTCCGCCGCCCGCTCTTTGTCGGCATCCGAAGTCCTCGCGGTCAGGTAGATGATCGGAGTGAACACCGTCTGGGGATTGTTGCGAATGCGGTCGGCGACGGTGTGGCCGTCCCCGCATGGCATTCCAATGTCCAGGATAATCACATCCGGAAGCTCTTTGAAGGCCATCTTGGTGGCGTACAATCCGTCGTGTGCCACAAGGACCTCGTATCCCGCATGGATCAACCGCTTGCTGAGAGAGATTGCGATTTCCGGTTCATCATCAACAATCAGTACTCGGGCTGTGGCTGTCTTCGCGGGAATTGGATCGAGCCGATGGCGGCGCGGCGCGACCTTCGTTTGGACTAACCGCCGCTCGTCATCGGTGGGCCGTTCCACAACAACATTCATAGTTTCATTCATCGAATCATCCTTTGCTGTCGGGCTGCAGCGCATCTTGGCTTACATAGTTAGGCTTACCGATTGCACCAGGTTGCTCTACAGAACTAATGCCGTTGTTCCAAATTGCAACCCGGATCGGTTCTGAAGAAACACCGGGTTTGGATGGATCCGATCGTACAGGTTCGAATCCTTTGAATTGCCGGCGGGCCGCTTCCAACGCCCCCCAAGCCGTTTGAGGGTGCGTAAGTTCTATTACGGAATACTCAATCGAGTACAGTTCTCTTTGCTCTGCCAATCGCAAGAGAGCCTTTTCGACACCCGCGATATCCGTTCTCATCACGTACGCGATCAATCCCAGAGAGGCGGTTTCCAGCCCGTCGTCCATAGCCCGAAACGCGGTCGAAGCGATGGCGCTCAGCTTCCCAATAGGCAGCCTCCGATCAACGGTAGGCCGAAGCAACAGGAGAGTTGCTGGGAGCCGCTCGTTGTCCGCGTTTTTCCACCGATCGTCGATATAGGTCGCCAGTCCTTCTCGTTCGTCCCATGCCGGCAGCAAGAAGCTGAATCGAGAGCCGGTTCCTGGTGAGCTTGCCAGCCGAATGTCCGTGCTGTGCATCTCCGCAATTCGTTTGCAGATCGTTAATCCCAGACCGGTTCCTCGAACGCCCGGGCCTTCAATTCGGTCCACCTGGCAAAACGCCTCGAAAACTCTATCGATGTTGTCTTTGTCTATTCCCTTGCCGGTATCTTGGACGGCAAACTCCGCGCCTTCCGCTACGGCGCTCGCTGACAATGTGATGCGCCCGCCCGCAGGCGTGAATTTGACCGCGTTGCCAAGCAGATTGATCAGCAATTGATTGATCTGGCCCGGATCGCACAACACCGGCGCCAATCCGTCCTGAGCCTCGAGCACAAGATCGATCCCTTTCGACGAGCATGTCGCGCTGAAGTCCTCATAGCAGCCTTGCAGGGCCGTCGCCGGATCTACCCTGGTTCTGCGAAGCGCCATCTGGCCAGCTTCAATCTTTCGAAGGTCCAGCAGGTTGTCCAGCAACCCTCCCAGCCGGTCGCAGTTCCGCATGATCACGCCCATCATCTCGTCCTGTTCCGGCGGTATGTCTCCGGCGACACCGTCTCTGATCTGACTGGCATTTTCACGGATCACCGTGAGGGGAGTTCGCATTTCATGCGAGGCCGTCGCGACAAATTCCGACTTCATCCGATCGAAGCTTTCGAGGCGCAGGTTCGCGGCTTCCAGGTCCCGCGCGTGCTCGGCCAACGCTTCCTCCGCCCACTTGCGTTCGCTCACGTCAATCCAAGCGCCAATCGCCTCCAACGGCTCTCCGTTATGGTCACGCACGATCATCACATCATCCTGGATCCATCGATCCGACCCGTTCCGATGACGGATTTGATACTCTTCCACATGGCGATCAACCAGGTGGATGTCCTGGAGGCCGGCTTCAATCCGGGCGCGATCATCGGCATGCACTCGTTCGAATCGAAATGCGGGGTTGGCCAAGAACTCCTCCGGTTCACAGCCCATCTGGGCGCGGATATTCTCACTGACGAAGGTGACTTCATAGGGCGGAAACGGCGAAAATGAATAGATGGACGCGGGACCTGACGCGAATAGGAATCGCAATCGCTGCTCGGTCTGCTTGAGCGCCGCTTCCGTCTCCTTCCGAGTGCCGATCTCAGTCTCCAGCGAGCGATTAATCTCCTGCAGCTCCGCCGTTCTTTCGCGAACCCGACCCTCCAGTTGAAAGTTTTGCTCCTCCAACTGACGTTGCAAGACGTGCGTTTCAATGAGATTGTGGGCGCGCTGAACGAATTCGACCCGGTCGATCGGCTTGGTCACAAAGTCGCTGGCGCCCATCGCCAATGCCCGGTTGTTTGTCGCCGCCGACGAATCAGCGGTGCATACAAGAATGGGGACGTCCCGAAGCCGGGCATCCCAGTTCTTCCGATCCGCAAGGATATCGAAGCCGGAGATTCCCGGCATCTGGAGGTCGAGAACGATAAGATTCGGATGGATGTTCTGAGCGTGGGCCAACACTCGCCTAGGATCCGATTCATATTCCACGAACGCAAATCCAGCGCGATTCAGCATGGCTAGAAATAGAGTTGAATTCGCCTCCTCGTCATCGACGATGAGAACCCGAGCCTTGGCTAGCACCTCGTCATGCAGCATTTGCGCGCTCCTTCATCCGGAGGACCTCGTCTAGGGCCTCTATCAGTTCCTTTACCTGCAGCGGCTTTGTGATGTACTTCATGGCGCCGGCCGCAAGCAACGCCTTCACGCGATCCTGGGTCGCGTCCGCGCTGATCACAATGACCGGAATCCCTTGGAGCTGCTCGTCCGCCTTCATTTCCGCGAGGACTTCGTTTCCCGGTATATCGGGAAGATGCAGGTCGAGCAGCACAACATCCGGATTGTGCTCCCTTGCCAACTCCAAGCCGATTCGGCCCTGCATCGCGACGAGCAAGCGCGCATGCGTCCAATCGGCAAAGATATGCTCCATCAAGCGAATGTTGGATGGATTGTCCTCGATATAAAGCACCGTACTTGCGTCGTCCGATCGCGCTGCTGGAATTGTCGAAATTAGATCCTGGGGTTCCAGCGCCGCTCCAGGGCTGTCCACAATCTGCAGCTCGATCGTAAATGCGCAGCCCTGTTTTCTCGCGGCGTCCACGGAGATTGTTCCGTGCATCGCTTCCACAAGTGCACGGGAGAGAGCCAAACCGAGTCCCGCGCCTTCCACCTTCCCCGTCTCTGCGCCAAGACGCTAGAAGGGCCGGAACAGTCGGTCCATCATCTCGATGGGAATTCCAGGCCCGGTGTCCGCGACCTCGATCTGGATCCGGCCTTCCCCGCCTGGGTAGGTCGAAATGCTAACCGATCCACCTTCGGTATTGTATTTGACGGCGTTCGATAGCAGGTTGAGCAGCACCTGGGCAAAACGATGCCGATCGGCCATGATATGCATTCCCTCCAGACCGTCGAAATCCGCCGTTAACTGGACCGACCGGCCCCGCGCGACAGGTTCCGCCAGCGCCACCGCCTCTCGTATCGCCACCGCGACGTCCACCGGTTCCAGCGAAATCGCCAAGTTGCCGGTTTCGACGCGGGCGATGTCCAACACGTCATTCACCAGGGCGAGAAGATGCCGGCCGGCGCTGAGAATATAGTTCACCGCTTCAAACTGCTTCTGCGTAGGCTCATCCATCTCCAATAGCTGGGCAAATCCCAAGATCGAGTTCAATGGCGTCCGCAGTTCGTGGCTCATCCGGGATAAAAATTCGCTCTTCGCGGAATTGGCCCGGTCCGCCTCATCTTTAGCACGCGATAGCTCCTCCTGAAATCTCTTCTGCTCGGTCACGTCGCGCGTCGTGCCATCAATCCGCAACGGAGTTCCGTCTTCGGCATCAACCCGGCGGGCCCGTGTATTGAGCCACCGAATTTCGCCATCCGTTCCGACGATTCGAAATTCAAAATCGGCGGCGTGACCGGCTGCCGCCAATTCCATTCCCTCCTGCTCGATCAGGGCGTCTTCCGGAAGAAACTTCTCCCGAATCAACTGGCGATCTCGCATGAGGTCGTCGATTGGGTGACCGAACATTCGTGCGGCCGCCTCATTGATGAACAGCAGCTCGCTTCGATCCGCGCTCGTGGAAAAGATCACCTCGTCGATCGAGGAGAGGATCGAATTAGTCCGCTCTTCGCTCCCCTGCAATGCGTCCATCAATCGGTTCCGGTCCGTCACGTCCAGGCTGATGCCGAGAACTCCGTCTGTCAGCTCCCCGTTTGGATGGGTAATTGGACGTTTGATCGTATAGAGCCAACGGATCTGGCCTGACGCATCCGTCATTGGCTCTGTATATGTCAGCTCGCGCTGGGACTCGATGACCTGGAGATCCCGCGCACGGAACGCCTCGATTTCTTCGGAATTAGAACTGAAATCCGCGTCAGTCTTCCCAAGGAGGCGGTCCGGACTCGTACCGTACGCTTCGGCAACAGCTCGATTGGCAAATTTGAACTTTCCCGCTCGATCCTTGACAAAGATGAAGCTCGGAACCGCGTCGACGACTTGCCTTGTAAACTCCCGTTCGTTGTCGGTGGCCTCAACCGCTTCCGCGCGCCGCACGTCCGATCGATCGACGGAACGCGCCGTCAACCAAATCACAAAACCGAACATCGCGACCATGCTGGTCGCATAGAGCGCCGTTCCGAATTCGGTCGCGTAATAGTCCCGCCATTGCCCTTGCAAGCGCAGATAGCCGAGGACGAGCGGGCCGATCACAGAAAAAGCCAGGAGACTTCGCGCCACTTTGCCTGCCAAGCGCTCATTGGTAAACACAGTGACCGGACCCTGATTCGGTCGAATCAGCGCCACGGCCGCGCCAAGCAGAACCATGAGAGAGGCGGTTGGAATCGCCATGGCATTGAAGCCTTTCATCTGGGCAGCGACCATGGCGTCGAACAGATAGCCAACGAGAGCGAATATCCCCGTGAGTCCAATCAGGGCGCCCAAGACCTGGGCCACAACGATTGCCTTTCGCCGGCAACTGTTGATCGCCAGCAGACTGACGGAAACCAGCAGAAATAGCGCGGCTGTGTTTGGCGCCATCCGATTGGGGATTCGACTTAAATCCAATTTCGCTCGGAAAAACAACCGATCCACTGACCAGCCCCAGTCAAATATGTATGCGGCGAGCCGTTGCGCCGCGACCAAGAACACGGCCAAGACCAGGACCGACGCAATCAAGCGGACTTTGCGCGAGGAAATCGGCTTCATCAGCATCCAAAGCGATATCCCGCAGAGGAGAAAGCAGAGGGCGGTGACAGGGTTCATCGCCGTAAGTCCCGGGATGACGCTTTTCAGGACGGCAACATCGAAATGCCACCCGGCCCACACCAATCCCGGCACTATGAAGCAAGCGATGGAGACCACGGGAACAATCTTTCCCGCGCGTTCTGTCCCAGTCGGCTCCGTTCGATGTCGGTCCATAACTTCACAACCCCTATTGCATTCGCTCACGCTCTAAATCGTGGAGGGTTGATTAGTTAATTGGCCAGGTAGGAAAAACAGCTTAGATGTAAGAGTACTTTCGTTCGCAAGATGGCGTCCCGGTCGGGCTAGCCCGACCGGGACTTTGTGAGATTGTATCGTCTGGTGCCTAAACCTGTTGGGGCAAGAGATGTATTGCGGAAATCTGACCGCGTATCGATTCCTGCCAATGAGCCGCAACCTGGTCCATCGACCAGCCGTAGGCGCTTGCATCCTCCGGAGTTACGGTTACCAAAAGGTGATTCTTCACGATAATCTCACGGCATCCAGGGCGCACTCGGATACGAACGTCCCGTGGCCCAAGATGCGTATAGGCGAGGATATCGATCAGCCTTTTATCGAAAACGCGCATCCTTTGTTCCTGGGTGAGGCCGGCGGCCCCATTCCAGCAATAGAATAGGACTCTGCCTCCGAATGACTGGGCAAGCTGCCGGTCTTCCTGGCCCCAGCCTGACATCGCAATCCCAAGCGCGACTATGAACGCCGCTATACCTTTCATCTTCATGGGAACCTCGCTCTCCATAGGCTTCCCGGATCACGTAATACCGCACCCTTCACATTTGGACCGACGACCAAATAAAGCGAAATGTTCCGTCCTCCCCAGGGTATGCCCCGAGAAGCGGCAGTGGGCCTGGGATCGGTAGTAGACAAATTGTGCCGGTAATCGTCCCAGGAAACGAACTTCGGGGCGATTTCGCGAGTCTAATCTAATGGAAATGAGCATCAATGGGCCAAAACCCTTGATAGATATTGGGACTTTATGTGGAAACAGGAATTTGGGTTGGCGCAGAGTGTGTTGGTCGCGTCGTATTTCATAGTGGAGACGAAACGATGACCAATGCTTTCTGTGTGACGGCGAAGGAGACGGGAGCGAACGGCGACAGGGTTCTGCGCCGGGTCGCTGGGGGCTGGGGAGGCGGGCGACCTGGGTGAAGTGCAGGCGAGCCAATTCGACTTGAAATCGAGCCTCGATCCCAGCACAGGTCGAGGCTCGAACGGTATTTGCGGATAATAATGACCCGCCGTTCGATGCGGGGAGGGTAGTAGACAAATGAGTACAGGGGACTTCATAAAGCAGATCGAGGACCAGAGGAGCCAGGACATTCAGTTGGCCTGGCAGGGTTCTTTTGCCGACTATCTCGAAATCGTGGAGAGAAACCCAAGGGTTGCAGACCTCAGCCACGCTCGCCTGTTCGATATGGTTCGGTCCTCGGGTTTCGAGGAGGAGGAAGGCAAGCCCCCAAAATACAGCTTCTTCGCTGATGAGATATTCGGCCTTGAACACAGCCTGCAGCTAATCGTCGACGAATACTTCGCCCCGGCAGCCCGGCGGCTGGACGTTCGCAAGCGCATCCTCATGCTGGTTGGACCCGTCGGCGGTGGAAAGTCCACGCTCGTGACCCTGTTCAAGCGAGGGCTGGAGAAATTCTCCAAAACGGACGAAGGCGCGGTCTATTCCATCGAAGGTTGTCCGATGCATGAAGAGCCGCTGCACCTGGTGCCCGAAGAGCTGCGGCCGGACTTCAAGAAGCGATTTGGAATTCAGATAGAGGGCGACCTCTGCCCGGTCTGCCGATATCGCCTCGCGCATGAGTGGGGCAGCAACATCCATGATGTTCCGGTCTACCGCGTTCTCTTCTCCGAGCGCGAACGGTGCGGAATCGGCACGTTCAAGCCCAGCGATCCGAAGAGCCAGGATGTCGCGGAACTGACCGGCAGCGTAAACATCTCCGCATTGACCCAATATGGCGTCGAGTCGGATCCGAGGGCATACAACTTCGATGGCGAGCTCAACAAGGCTAACCGCGGCATGATGGAGTTCATCGAAATGCTCAAGTCCGACAAACGGTTCCTGTACGAGCTGAACACGGTAGCCGGCGAGCAGATGATCAAGGTGGGCCGGTTCGCTCTCATCTACACCGACGTCGCGGTGATCGCCCACACCAACGAGTTCGAATACAATTCTTACTTCAGCAACAAGGAGAACGAGGCGATGATTGACCGCATCTGGGTCGTCCGCGTCCCGTACAACCTGCGGCTGACGGAAGAGATCAAAATCTATGAAAAGCTGATCGGTCAGTCCCAGTTCAGCGAAGACACCAAGGACCTGACGAAGGTGCACATCGCCCCGAACGCGCTGCGGATGGGAAGCATGTTCGCCATCTTCAGCCGGCTGAAGCCGAGCAAGAAGTCGGGCCTCAGCCTGGCCACGAAGCTGAAGCTCTATGATGGCGAGAAGCAGGTCGGCGATTGGGATCAGCGGCATGTAAAAGAGCTCCGGGAGGAGTATCAGGACGAGGGGATGCAGGGCGTTTCGCCGCGCTTCATCATCAACCGGATTTCGTCCGCGCTTGTTAAAGGGAAAGCATGCGTCAATGCGATCGATGTCCTGCGGTCTCTCCGAGACGGACTTCATGAATACACCTCAAACGACGAAGAGCGCAAGAAGCTTCTGGGATTTATCGACGAGACTCGCAAAGAGTACGACGACATGGTCAAGAAGGAAGTGCAGCGCGCCTTTGTCTACTCCTATGAGCAGGCAGCGAAAACGCTCATGGAGAACTACCTCGACAACGTCGACGCGTTCTGCAACCGCACGAAGGTGAAGGACCCCATCACCGGTGAGGAAGTCGAACCGGATGAGCGCCTGATGCGGGCGATAGAAGAACAGATCGGTGTGACGGAAAACGCCAAGCGCGAATTCCGCGAGGGAATCATGCGATCGGTAGCGTCTCTGGCGCGGCGGGGTGGCAGCTTCGACATCACAAGCGATGAACGCCTCAAGGAGGCTGTCGAAAAGAAGCTGTTCGCCGATATGAAGGACGTGGTGAAAATCACGACCAGCTCCAAGACGCCCGATGAAGACCAACTCCGGAAAGTCAACGAGGTTGTCGACCGGATGGTTTCGGAGCAGGGTTACTGCGTGCACTGCGCCAACGAAGTGCTCCGGTATGTGGGAACCTTGCTCAACCGATAAGAGGGGGGCGCTGGACGTGTGCGGGCGAGAGGCGAATCGCTCTCGCGCTTCTGGTCGCTCTCCCAATAGCGGAATTCTAAAATGAGCAATCCAGGCTATTCTCTCAGCACCGACCCTTGGGATCTGCATCGACGTGCGGACCGTGACCGGATGCGCCATAACGAAAAGCTGAAAGAGGTGATCCGGCAGAACCTCGGCGAGATCATCTCGCAGCAGGACATCATCACGGCCGACAACGGGCGAATCGTGAAGGTCCCCGTTCGCGGCCTGGAACTGCCTCGCATTCGATTTGACCCCAACGAAGGCACCGGCGTCGGCCAAGGCGACGGCAACACCAAGCCCGGCGACATCATTGGCCGGTCGAAGCAAAAGGGCGATGGCCAAGGTAAGCAGGCGGGGCAAGAGCCGGGAGTCGATTTCTATGAGGCCGAGTTCACCATTGAAGAGCTGGCGGAGATGGTGTTCGAGGACCTGCACTTGCCGGACCTGAAAGACAAAGGTACCGACACCATTGTCGCGGACCAGGACGAGTTCAACTCCATCGCCCGCAAAGGGCTCCAATCCAACCTTGACCGGAAGCGGACGCTCATCGAGGCGTGGAAGCGAAATGCAAGGGATGGAAAGCCGAGTTGGGATGTCCTTCCGGAAGACCATCGGTACCGGACCTGGGAAGTGGTTCGCGAGCCGAGGCGAAACGCCGTCGTATTTGCCATGCGGGACGTTTCCGGTTCGATGGGCGAGTTTGAGGCATATATCTGTCGCAGCTTCTACTACTGGATGGTTCGCTTCCTTCGCAAACATTACACGGGAGTGGATATCGTCTTCATTACCTGCCACACGGAGGCCAAGGAGGTCACGGAGCACGAATTCTTCGCCGCCGGCGATTCGGGAGGCACCAAACTCTCCGCGGCCTACAAGCTGGCGCTGGAGCTGATCGAGAAGCGATACAACAGCCGCGAGTGGAACATCTATCCGTTCCTCTTCTCCGACGGTTATAACTGGGGGGATCAGGAGTGCGTGGACCTGGTACGAGAACTCTTGGGTCACAGCAATCTGGTCGGCTACGGAGAAATTGCCAGCGACGTCTGGAGCCAACAGTCTGGTTACGCTCCGCTCGGCCAGGCCTTCATCGAGGCGTTCGAAGACGACAGTCGGCTTGTGGTAGTAAAGATCTCGAAGAAGGAAGACGTCTGGCCGGCCCTCAAACAGTTCTTCTCAAAGCATCCGGATCTGGTGGAACGGGCATGATGACGCGATCCGAACGAGATGAGCTGACGCGCTGGATCGAGATCATCTATGAAAAAGCCCTCGAGTTGGGCCTCGATCCATTCCCGATTCATTTCGAGGTCGTGCCCGATCATGTCATTTACGAGCTCGGCGCCTATGGGGTACCGGCTCGCTTTTCCCATTGGTCTTTCGGCCGGGATTACCATCGAATGAAGACAAGCTATGAATATGGCCTCTCCAAGATATACGAAATAATTTTCAACACAGACCCGTCCCAGGCGTTCTTGCTGGATAGCAATTCCATGCTGAGCCACAAGCTCATCGTGGCGCACTGCTACGGCCACAGCGACTTCTTCCGGCATAATGCGTACTTCCTGCCGACCGATCGAATGATGGTCGAAAAAGCGCGGCTGCATGCGAATCGAATGCATCAATACGAGCAAGAGCATGGGCCGCTGGTCGTCGAACGATTTATTGACGCCGCCATGTCAATCCAAGAGCACATGGACCCGAGTGCGACCGTATTTCGCAAAAAGAGCCAAGAAGAATACGAGCGGGATCGCAAGCAGGTCGGCATTTCGAACCCAACGGAATATGACGACCTCTTCTATCTGGCCGACGCTAAGCAGCAAGGGAGCGCGAAGCCAAGGAAAAACCCTCCGGAACCGGAAAAGGACATTCTGCTGTTCATTCGCGATTACTCGCGGGAGCTGGAGCCGTGGCAGAGAGACATCATCGAGATCCTGCGCGAGGAAATGATCTACTTCCTGCCACAAATGCGAACCAAGATCATGAACGAAGGCTGGGCCTCTTATTGGCATGAGGCCATCATGGAAACTCTGCCGCTTACCACGTCGGAAATCCTGGAGTTTCGGACCATGCACTCCTCCGTTCTGTCCCCGGGAGGACGAATGAACCTGAACCCGTACTACGTGGGCTTCCAGATGTTCAAGGATATCGAGCGGCGATGGGACGGGGAGCCGGACCCGAACGACCAGCCGGAGACCGATTGGCAGGGGGACACAATCGTTCGGCCCGTCGGAAAGGGACGCCAGAAGATTTTCGAGGTGCGCGCGACCGACAACGACCAGACATTTCTCAGCCGGTACCTGACCGAAGGGCTGGTCCGCAGGATGGACCTCTTCACCTATAAGATGGAAGAGGTCAATGGCGAGCTGGTATGGGTGGTTCAAGACACGGACTGGCGGAAGGTGCGAGATGCCATGGTCTCTCAGTTCACCAATCTTGGCGCCCCGTACATCACTGTGGAAGATGGGGACTACGAGAATCGTGGCGAGCTGCTGTTGAAGCACCATTTTGATGGACGTGCCCTCGACCACGACTACACTTCCCGAACCCTGCGCAACATCTCCTTCCTTTGGGGCCGTCCGGTCCACTTGCAGACCTTGTCGGACGACCAAGAGATTGTTATCTCTTGCGACGGCGAAAACATTTCTCAATCCGCACAGTAAAAATACCTGCTTCGATACTAGCTCCGACCGAAATATCAGAACTATTGCTTGTTCGCTTCAGGCAACCGTGGCGTTCGAACCGTCATTTCTGCCAACTCTCAGGGCTGTTCGGTTAGATTCAGCTTGACAAATCGAGAACTTTCTGATACTATAATGAAGGTTTTCTCAGTTGACCGACTAGTTTGAAGAGCTAGAAAGGACTCTGCGAAATGACAATTACTCGTTCATTGACGCTGCTTTGTGCAGTGTCGTTCGGTGTTTCCGTCTTTGCTGATCCCGGCAAAATGATTCCCACGCCGATTCCGGCAGGAACTCAGCTTCGCCACATTAGCGTTACCGTTGGTCCCGACCACATCGGTCGAGTCGATAATGGTGTCGTGGCACAGGCATCCGGCGAGAGGCTTCCCATCTATACCGAGATTACCTACAACGATGGGTTTTATTTCCCGCTTGGCTTTGACGCCACTGGGCTCATCCCCGAAGAGTGGCAGGACGCTCTGCCGATTCTCGCACCCGCCCACATTAATGGATATGCATTCATCTATGGGGATTTCTCAGGTGCGGTTTCCGG
>JBGPGO010000031.1:0-19624 GCA_041483895.1 Fimbriimonadia bacterium | reverse complement strand
CCCACCCCAGCCCTCCCCCGCAAGCGGGGGAGGGAGTTTTTGATGACCCCCAGCCCTCCCCCGCAAGCGGGGGAGGGAGTCCTTAGGTCCCCATGGATGGAGGTTGGCCGGTCATCGAGAGGACCGCCTGCCACAGGCTGCCGGTCGGATCGATGCGTTTGCGCTTGTGAGTCACCAAGTGGAGCGGGACGTGCGTGTAGCGGTCGCTCCAATATCCGACCAGCATGTTCGTTCGGCCGGACATCGCCGCGTGGACCGCGTTTTGAGCCAGCATTTGGCAGAACACCGCGTCCTCGGGGTTGGCCGGAACCCCACGAATAATGTAGCTGGGATCGATGTATCGGATTCGGATATGAATGCCGGCAGCGGCAAAGTGGCGCTTGATCTCGTCCTTCAAGTGCGCGCAAATGTCTTTGAGCAGCAGATTGCCGGATTCGTCGCGATCCGGTTCGCCGGGCGCAAGGTCCTGCCCTGCTCCCTCTGCCGCGACGATCACCGCATGGTTATTTCGCTCCAGCGCGGCTTCCAGGGATGCCAGCAGGCCGTCTGCTCCCTCCATTCGGAACGGGACCTCGGGTATCAGACAGAAGTCCACTTCGCTGTTTGCGAGCGCCGCGTGGGCGGCAATCCATCCGCAGGTACGACCCATGAGTTTGACGATGCCAATGCCGTTGGGTACCCCGTGCGCTTCGACATGAGCGGCCTGAACGATTGACCGGGCTTCCGACACGGCAGTCGAGAATCCAAAGGTGCGGGAAACATAGTGGAGATCGTTGTCGATCGTTTTCGGCAACCCGACAATGGCGATCGGCTTTTTGCGGCGATAGATTTCGTTCGCAATCTTTTCCGCCGCCCGATGCGTCCCATCTCCCCCGACCATAAACAGGATTTGCATGCCGAGGGCATCGATGTCCGTTACCATCGTTCCAATATCCTGGTAGCCGCGCGAAGATCCCAGAATGGAACCGCCGAGACGCTGGATCCCCTTGACTGATACCGGATCCAGTACCAAGGGCGTGTGGCCGCATTCCCTGACAAGGCCTTGGAGCCCGTAGCGAAAGCCGGTGATCGATGGCGCTCCATACCGAATGCATAGCTCCAGCACCATTGACCGGATGATGTCGTTTGTGCCGGGACACAGGCCGCCGCACGTGACGATGCCCACTCGGACAGTCTTTGGGTCGAAGAAGAGCATCTCGCGTGGCCCAGCGCGCTCGAAGGCCGGGGGCGCTGCGCCTTCCTTCGTTGCCTCCATCAGCTCATCCGGGCAGGAATGATACAGAACTTTCGCGTCGTCACGAACGAAGGGCGTCTCTGCGAGCGGTGAACGGATCGAGCAGGGTCCGAGACGGTGTATCTTGGCTTCCACGGTGCCGATTTTGGCATTTGACGATCACTGTCCGCTTTTCGGCAATACCGTTCGGCTGATCGTTCGTGGCTCGTCCTCTTGGATGGGTTCGACGGTTATGGATGAGACCATCCAGTTCTCGGTATCCGAACAGAATGTGATGCGGAGCCGGCCCTCCTGGACCGCCGTGGTAATCCGGACCGTCGCGAATTCGCGCTTGCGGGTATGGAGGCGGGTCAGGACGCGAAGGCCATCAATATCGAGATTGAGGGAGTATTCATCCGAATCCACGTCGCCGACCTGGAGGGTTAGCCGGTACAGGCCGTCTGGAATGTCAATGCGCATCTCGGCGTACTGGTGGCCGGCAATCGCGTCCCCGCGTTGATCGGCGGGCTCTTTGCGGGCCATCGGCTTCGCATCGGGGATGGCAAGCCATCCGTAGCCGAGCTTCTTGTCATATTTAGTGGATTCGGAAACGCGGTGATAGCCTGCGGCCGGTTTGGCATCGGCGGGGCCGAGGTCCAGCTTCACCGGAGCCACCGCGCTCGCCGTGAGCAGTAGATTTCGCACGGAAAGAAGGATGATTACGAAAGTCATGTTAAAATAACCGTGTGAACCGATCGGCCTTTACTTTGATCGAGCTGCTCGTCGTGATAGCCATTATCGCCATTTTGGCAAGTATTCTGTTTCCCGTGTTCGTTTCGGCGAAAGAATCCGCTAAAGCCACCATGTGCATGAGCAACGCCAAACAGATCGGCGTGGCCCACATCCTGTACATCAGCAACTACAATGACCGGTTCATCGTTATCAACGACTTCGAGGGTCCGCCCGAAATTTGGGGCTGGACGAACAAGATAAACCCCTACATAAAGACAAAGACGAAATCCGACCTGGGCGTGTTCCGGTGCCCATCATCCCACTATCAATACGGCTTCATCGGCAGCGCGTGGGCGATGTCCTATCCAGGGCGGCAGTTGCGGGATGATGCCGGGCACGTCGTGATCGGCGGCGGGATGAAGACGCCTTCTATGCTGGGCGACGCGGCGAAGGCGATCTATGCCTTCGACACCGGGAAGCGGGACGGCCGGGAGGCGAGCCGCGAGAACACGCAGGGCTGCTTCTTCCGTGGGGCGCTGGACGACCCGATCGCGGGCGATCCAGATCCCACGAACGAAAACGCCATCGAGCCGGACCCGGATCTATCGTTCAACGGCTGGAAGCGCACGGGCTGGTACTGCGCGCCGTATTGCCTCTGCATGACTACCCCGCAAAATGGCGGGGAAATGGGTCGAAAGCTCTATGGGAGCCACAGATCGGGCCATTCGGTCATCTTTGTTGATGGACACGCCAAAGTGTGGACCCACTGGCCGGAACCCCGGCTGCAGTATTGGTACACCTACGGAATTCACTGATTGGGAGTAAAAGAGGTACCGCAACCACAGGTGCGGCCGGCGTTCGGGTTCTTGATGCGGAAGCCGCCGGAGATGAGCTGGGTTGTGTACTCCAAGATGCTGCCTTGAAGGTGGAGCGCGCTTTTGGCATCCACCACCACCGGGATCCCCTTGATTTCGTATTCGACATCATAGGGGGTCTTCGTGTCATCTAGCTTCAAAACATATTCCAACCCGGAGCAGCCGCCGCCGCGCACGCCCAGCCGGAGCCGGATACCCTCACGCCCATCCTTTTCGATCAGGCGCCGGACTCGCTCCACGGCCTCGTCGGTCAGATCGACGGGCGGTTGGGTTGTGGCTTGGGCTTCACTCATATTGTTCGGATATCCTACTTAATAGTACGTCATTCAAGGATATCCGGTTTTGGGTGAAAATTGCCAGGTTTCCGGTAACGCTGCCTTCCAGGCGGCATTGTTTTCTCAGGAGGGTTGCCACGCGGGTCTTGGTTGCCGGCACGAGGGAACCTCCACCGGAAGGACCCACGTCTACGATTTCCGTTCGTGGCGGCCGGGATCGATGGATGCAAGGTTGCCACGCTGGTCTTGGTTGCCGGCACGAGGGAACCTCCACCAAGACGACCCGCGTCTACGAAGCCACGCGGGTATTCTTAGCGCCGTGGAGATGCTGACTTTTCAAGACCTGCTGCTGAAATTACAGCAATACTGGGGCCGTCTTGGCTGCCTCATCGTCCAGCCGTACGACATGGAGGTCGGGGCCGGCACGATGGCCCCTGCCACCGCCTTGCGCTGCCTGGGGCCTGATCCGTGGAACGTCGCCTACGTCCAACCTTCCCGGCGGCCGGCGGACGGCCGATATGGGCGCAACCCCATGCGCATGCAGCACTATTACCAATATCAGGTGATCATGAAGCCATCACCGGACAACATCGTGGACCTGTACATGAACAGCCTGACGGAGATCGCCATAGACCCGCTACTACACGATATCCGCCTGGTAGAGGACGATTGGGAGGCGCCGACGCTGGGGGCGAGCGGCGTGGGCTGGGAGGTCTGGATCGACGGGACGGAAATCACCCAGTTCACCTTTTTCCAGCAGATGGGCGGGATCGAGTGCAAGCCCGTGTCAGCGGAGATCACATACGGACCGGAGCGGCTTTGCATGATGCTGCAGAAAAAGAACAGCGTCTGGGATCTGGTCTGGAACTTTGGACCGGACGGGGAGCCCGTGACCTACAAATTTGCCGAGTATCAGGCGGAGTTGGAAAACAACTACTACAATTTTGACCATGCCGACACGGAGATGCTGTTCAAACTTTTCGATATCTATGAGGCGGAGAGTCGGCGTGTCATCGAGATCGAGACTCCGGACGGTCCGATGATCGCTCCGGCTTATGACATGGCGCTCAAGTGTTCTCACGCCTTTAATCTGTTGGATTCGCGCGGCAGCATTTCGGTGACCGAGCGGGCCGTGTACATCAATCGGGTGAGGGGGCGGGTGCGGGCCTGCTGCGTGAAATATTTGGAAGCGCGGGAGGCCGCCATTGCCTGAGCTGCTCTTGGAGGTCGGTTGCGAGGAGCTGCCCGCATCGTTTGTCGAGAAGGCGTTTCATCAGCTTCGGGATGAGGTTGTTGAGCGACTGGACGAGTCGAATTTGGCTCACGGATCGGCACGGTGCTATGGCACGCCGCGGCGACTGATTGTAGTTGTGGAAGATGTTGCGGTGAGGCAACCCGATAGTGAGAAGGAACAAAGGGGCCCGCGCATTTCGGCGGCTTTTGATGCTTCGGGCAATCCGACGCCCGCGCTGATTGGGTTTTGCAAAGGCAACGACGTGCAGCCGGATCAGGTGCGGCAAGAGGGCGAGTATGTCTGGGTGACCAAGCAGATCGTCGGGCGGCCCGCAGCCGAGGTCTTGTCCGAACTTCTGCCGGAATCGATCCGGGCGCTGAATTTTGAGAAGTCCATGCGTTGGGGCGAGGGGCGGATGCGATTCGCGCGCCCGATTCGCTGGATCGTGGCCTTGCTCGGCGGGTCGGTTGTGCCGTTTGATATTGAAGGTGTGGCCTCCGATAGCTATACATGCGGCAAGCGGGTACTCGGAGCACCTCTACTCATCGAAGCGGGCAAGATGCTCGAGTTCCCATTGATACAACGAATTTCCGTGTCACAAGAAACCGACACGATTGACATCCACCTCTACGTTCCAGAAAACACATTATCGGATATTGCCAGGGTAGCGATTTGTAGCGGAGGAAAGGAACTCTCCTCGGCGACCATAGCGGGCGGTGTTACCGGATATTGCTATGCTGCACAGCTTGTAGATATGCCTAGCGAGCAATTTAATGTCATTGTAAAGATTACGACGCCTCCTGGTTCTGGTGTGATGAGGATCGGAAATGTATCTGCCGCTGCGGCGACACATGGCAGGCCAGAGCAACTTTGGTACCCCGCCTGCTGTGGATGTATATTTGCGCTGAAAGATGGAAACCCAGTCCATGCGGATCGAATCTGTGAAAACCACAAGCACCTACAGAATTTTGATCTGAGCTTGCACGTCAATTGCATTTACGCTGAGCTGGAGAAGATGGTACCTTCTGGACAACAGAGATCCTTGGTCCGAGACTTCACTAGCCTGTCCACAACGCTACGCGAGTCGCGTGTCGAATTTGACGGGACCGTCCGAAAGCGGATGATCGAGGAGGCCGCGCTCGCCATCGATCCCGGTGTGGACCTGGACGAGGCAAACGTGGATGAGAATGTGTATCTGACCGAGTGGCCTATGCCGAGCTTGGGGACATTTGATGAAGAGTATTTGGCGCTACCGCCCGACGTGCTGATCGTCGCGATGAAGAAGCACGAGAAGTTTCTGCCGATTCGCGATGCCGATGGGAAGATAACCAATCGATTTGTCAGCGTCCGAAACGGCGGCGATGAGGAGACTGTGATTTGGGGCAACCAGTGGGTGCTCGGCGCGCGATTTGCCGACGCTAAGTTCTTCTTCGATGACGACAGCAAGCATCCGCTTTCTTGGTTCGCCGAGCGGCTGGATCGGATCGTTTTCCAAGAAAAGCTGGGGACATTGGCGGACAAGACCGGGCGGTTGATCGGTCTGTGCGACAAGGTTGCGTCATCGTTGGGGTTGAGCGACGAGGAGCGGCGGTTGGCCCGGCGCTCGGCGGAGCTGGCGAAGGCGGATTTGGCGAGCGGCCTGGTGGTGGAGCTGCCGGCGCTGCAGGGAATTGTGGGCGGCGAGTACGCGCGGCGCGATGGCGAGGTGGACGAGGTCTGCTGGGCCATTCGGACGCACTACCACCCGACGGAACCGCCGGCCTGTCTCGGCGCGAAGCTGGCGCGCATCCTGATGGCGGCGGACCGGGTGGATACACTTTGCGGGTACCTTGGTTTAGGCCTGGTGCCATCTGGGTCGAGCGATCCGTTCGGGCTTCGGCGCGCGGTGCACATGCTGATTCTCAATGGGCAGGCCTTTGGCAGCGATCAATCGTTCCCGCCGATCGGGATGATGCTCTCATGGGCATGCGCTGAATATGGCGAGCAGGGCCATGATTTTGCGCAGGACGCCATCCGGAGAGCGATGGCAGAGTTGGCGCTCGGTCGCTATGATGTGCTGTATGAAGGTGCACGAAAGGATCTGCTGGAAGCGGTCCTTGGCGCGGGATGGGATGATGCGTGGCGAGTCGCCGCGCGGTTGGAACTGCTAACCGAACTGTCCAAGAAGCCTGACTTTGTGGATGTGGCCCGGACCTCCATGCGCGCGGGAAACATCGCGGCGGCGGCGGTCAAAAAAGGCATCGCGGCGGGCGGTGTTCCCTCTCCGGAAGACATCGCCGGCGCGTTGGCCTCCGTGGATGTTGGATTGATGGAGTTGGATGAAGAGCGCAAACTTCACAGCGTGGTGATCGGCATCGAATCGTTCTTTTCGGATTCATGCCGAAAGGGCGACTATCATCCGGCGTTCGCTCAGCTGCACGAAGAATTGGCCGGTCCGATCGGGGCCTACTTTGACAAAGTGATGGTGATGGTGGATGACGAGAAGATTCGGGATAACCGGCTTCGTCTGCTGGCAGCAATCGCCGGGATGTACATCCGGATTGCGGACTTTTCGAAGATCGTGATCGAGGGCTAAATGGAATTCGGGCGGGCCGAGTGGCCCGCCCAAACAGCTATTTGCCTGGCCCGGCGCCCGGTGCGACAGACCCTGCGGGTTCACCATACTTCGCGGGAGTAGTCGTCCCAGACGGGCCGCCTCCGCGAAAAAAGATGTACCACACCGCGCCGAGAACGACAACGGCGATGATGACGATCGCTACGCCAGGCTTTATCTGTTGTTTCATCGATTAGTCTGCCAAACAGCCGTAAACCCACGTATGCCATTTGATTTTGGCAGCGTTTGCATCGCGCAGGCAGAAGGTTCGGGTTGCCGTGTCACCACACGAAACCGGAACGTCGCTCAGGTTCTGCGACGGTTTCACGGCAGTGTAGTTGTAGAACCTCGTATGGCCATCGAGGAACGTGATCGTAAGACCGCCTTCGTTCTCATTGTACGCGCCGAAATTGGGGTCCTGATGTCCCGCGTTGTGACGCGTTGAAGCGCAGATTCCGGCACAATTGACGCAAACGTTGTCGGTCTCATAGCCCTTAAAGTGGATGTGACCAGACACATTATTGCATTCCGAAATGGCAGCTCCTAGATGGTCGCCTGGCACTGAATCAGCGAAGAAGACGTTCTTCGCCACCGAGCGCACTTTCTTTATCTTGCAAACTATCGCGACATTGCCGCTGTACCAGCCACCGATGCCTACGTTCAGACCTATGTTCAACCAACCGTGATTATCATAATGAGATTGCGACCACGTTTGTGCGAAGTGGGATGGGTTGTTCAGCCGCGGGTCCTGGTTCCTATCCAGTGTCGGGCAAAGAAGAACCTCCTTGCTTTTAAGATAGGGCTGTTCGAGGCCAGACCAAATGAGGCCACTGGGGTGCGAGTCTGGATCGCCGACATAGACGCGGCCATAGTGGAGCGTGCCGTTGTTGTCGTCGGCGTACATGAGGCCTGCGAGGCCCATCTGTTTGCCGCTGGCGGTGCATTTAACTCTCATGGCGGTCTCGCGCGCTTTCGCGAATACGGGGAAAAGAATGGCGGCAAGAATTGCGATAATAGCGATGACTACGAGCAGTTCGATAAGGGTAAAGCCCCTTAGTTTCATTATGTGCCTCCTCACCGAGTATAGAATGAATACATACAGTATATCAGAGCTTCTTCAGAATGTCAAAGACACGGGGTCCCCTCGACCGGTAATCATGGCTTCCGGCGCTCGGACCCACAGCCACAGCCGGTCGCCTACGTGCCTACTTGCGCAAAATTCAAGAGAATAATCGTCAAATCCTCTATTCCCACAATCCCGTTCCCGTCCAAATCGGTTTCCGGGTACTTGTTCGAGCCGTAATCAGCAAAGAACTGGTTCATGTCAACGAGGTCAATCGAATTGCTTCCATCCACGTCACCGTTCACCAGTTCGATGTCGACATTGCCCAAGTCGCCGGTTCCAACGGTAATCGGCACGGTTTTCGAAAGCCAGTGCGGACCGCGGACCTGCAATTTATATGTTCCTCTGGGGACCGGGCTCAGCTTGTACGAACCGTCCGCCGAGGGAAATATCCAACGGGACAGCTGGACTTCGCCGGATGAGGGGTCGGTGATCACGAACTGAAGCCTCACCGTGGTTGGATCCTGGAACGGCGACAGGTCGACCTTGCCGGTCAGATTTTCGAATCCGCTGTATCCAGGCGGGATATAGGCGGTCTCAAGGCCTGGGATGGCATTGCCCTGATAGTCCGACAGCCGCGCGTAATAGCCCCAAGAGCCGGAATAGTTTTCGACCTTCATCAAGAGGTGGTTCCATCCCTCGCCTGCGTCTAGCGCTGTGGCATCCGTCCCGGGCGCCGCGCCGCGATGCGCGTGGCGGCTCCGCATCAGGTCATTGTTGAACCAAAGCCGAAAACCGTCATCGGAGCCGGTCCAAAGCCTCACGGTCTGGTCCTTGGGGAGCTTGAAGTAGAGGCTTCCGTAGGCGACGCGGCCCCCCGTACCGCCGTACTTTGCGCCGAGATTGATGAAGTCGCTGGAGGATGTGATGGAAGACCAATTCTTGCCTCCCAACGGCTCGTTGTACCAGGGATTGGCGAATGCCTCGCCAATGTAATCCGTGAAAAGGCCGTCATCGTTGATCGGACTGAACGTAAATGCGCCCAACGTTCCCCAGACCCGCTCGTGATTCGAGTTAACGGGATCGACGGCGTCGATGCTGTCGTACACTTGGCGGAAGCCATGCCACGCCAGGCAATGGTAATAATAGTCCATGCTGGCTAGGCCGATTCCCGCAGTCGCCCAATGGGGGTCTTGGTCCGAATGCGGATGCGGGATGACGTCGTCGGTGCGATCCGTGCAGGTCCAGGCAAGCGAGTGCATCCATTCATGGAGCATGACTTCATGATGCTGGGCCCAGGAACCGATGTAGATGATCTGGTTCATCATCGCATTGCCGGGAATCCAATTTCCGTACCAAGCGAGTCCCCACGCAGGGAAACCGATTTTGGTCCATCGGAAGTTGAACGTGATAGAGTCCCATTTGTTCGTGCCGACCCATTGCTGGTAAAGCGGCAAGGCCCCGCTCGGATCGATCGTGTACGAGTTGTTCGAACCGGATATCATGGGTGTCGTCAATGGGCTGTCGACGACATGAAGTTCGGAGCGCAACTTTAGGTTGTAGGACATGAAACGGGGTGCGTAGCGGATGAAGAACTGCCATTGGTTGCTCAGGTCGTCTACGTCGGCCTGGGTCATGCTTGACGTCTCGTGCTGCGTCACGCCATTGGCATCCTGATAATCGGCGTCGACGGCTTTTAGGATGAGCCCCATAATGTCCCATGTATTCGCGTCTCCCCAAGTGACGCAGAAGTCCTCCAACACGGGCGTGTGCAAGTGGTCCGGGGAGGAGATCAATCGCGCTCGAACCTGAACCCACGTGTCGCCGTTGTGGACCGGGTTGATCGCCTGGAAGCCGCAAAGCAAATCGTCGGTGGTGTACCAGTCTGTATCCGAAGTTGGTCCGTACCAAGGAGCGGATTCGCACTCCACTCGAGTAGGGCCGGATCGGATCTGGAACTGGAGGCCGGTGCCGCTCTGTCCTAACTCAACCGCGGCGAACGGCGACCAGAACGTGCGCGATTTGGACCAGTAGAAAGTGTCGAACGGATATGGTTGGTCCATGCGGCGCGGCGGAGATAGGTAGTCGGTAAAGTCGGGATATGCCCCACCGAACATGCGCATGTTGTCGATCCACATCTTCGGTCCCGTCGCGGTTACTGAATTGGTAATTCTCAGGTTCGTGATCACCGCGTTGGGATGGCCGCGGGCGGCAAGCAGGCCGTTGATGTCCAGCCGCAGCTGGCGCCACTCGTTATTATACGAGGGCGCTCCGTCTTCGCCGCGGTCAAACCGAATATCGATGAGGGATACGTCGGTAGTGGCGAGACCTATCTTGACCTTTGCGATCAGCGCGAAGCCAGGGAAATCGGGATCCGCGTAATAGTACATTTCAAATTCACGGTATATGGCCGTATCTGTCTGGGTATTTATTAGATTGATGTTTCCGGTGCCGGTCGAATTGCACTCAATCCGCGCGCTGCGATTTGAGCCGTATCCAAAGGCCAAATCCGAATAGACTCGAAATGCGCCCGTCGCGGTCATTCCCTGTAGGCCGCTCTCAAAATCGCGCGAAAGAGCCGTACTCGTTGAGACTGGGGCAAGGCGCAAAGTCCCTGGGTAGCTGGTGGCTTCGAGGCCCGGACCGGGATTGAGGAAATCAGCGTCCTGACCATGGAACCATCCGCGAGCCGGATGCACCTTGATCTTGGCTGGGAATTGGAAACCGCTAGTCTGCATCCGTAGATCGCCGGTCGGTTGTCTCATGAGGTTGTGGACGTCCTCATATTTGCAGAGATACGGCGCTGGGGCGATTTGGGCCTGGGATGCGATCGCTATGAGGGCAATTGGGAGCACAATTGATGGCGTTTTCATTGCTGACATTATATACCAGAATCTGCCGCTCAGGCCTTGGTGACACATGCAAATGTCGGGCTGAGCCCTACAAACTCCGAATGCCGCTGCAGCACCTTTTCAATCTCTGCCCGGGCGCCTTCCACGCACAATTTGCCGCCGGAATGCAGGACGCGGATGAACTCGGACATATGGAATTTTGCGCCATCGCCCCGAAAGTCCTCTGGTCGGGCGTGAACAAAGTCCAACCTTCCGGTGGCAATATCCAATGGGTCGGAATCGAAGACGATGACGCGCAAAACGTCGTCAGGATCATCCATAACCATTCGGTAGGCGCGCTGGATCTGCTCGTAATCTTGCTCGATTGCAAAGATCAGGCTCGCTTCTCGGAACTGCGTCGCGGCCGCGACTCCACTCGATTCTAGTAAGACCGCATCTCGGAAGTTCACATGCTTAGAAATCTCTGAAGCAATCGACGGCACATCGTACTGGGTTTTCAATTCATGAATGGCGTAGGGATAGCGAACCGGAATTAAATCGAATCGATAGAGATTCGCGATCTGTGCCTGCGCCTCGAGACTCTCATTCAACGCCGTCGGATGGTAGATCACGATTGAAGCGATCTTGGATCGCAGATCCGGCGAGGCCGCTGACATCAATACATTGGCAACACGCACCTTCGCATGTGCGAGGGCGGCCGCCCATTGAGAGGTGGAAATGCGATACGCTTCCGGTATCCGATGCTGCCTTGTGAAGTCTTTCCAAATCTTATCGCGAATCAACAGCGGATCCATGTTTGCAAAATCGTCAAACGAAATATCGTATTGGGTGGTTTCCATTGATTTTCGAACAACTTCCGTTTGACAGTTAAGATACGGAAAGAAAGCGATTCGCCTTTCTCATTTGATTTCGCAACTGGTTCAATATAAGCGCAATACTGGTTAGGCCAATATTCATTCCCACTAATACGGTTCACATTTCGCAACGCAGCAATTATTTCTCGCAGTATCCAAGATCAACACTGCAATGTTCGGTACTGCGATACTTGGCCTGGATCGCAATTCGAACTACTGTATTGACCTGGATTGTGTAGATTCTGGATAGCAGTTTGCAACTGTAGCGGCTGCTAGGTTTTGATGGCAAGATAACCACAGAACAACTATGATATTAATGCTTGGTAGAAATAATAGTCTCTATTACTGCAACATATATTTCAAGCGACAATCTCGTCTGGTGGTATGTACGAATACCCAAACTGTTCAGCAATCGAGGCGAGTGATACTTTGCCTGCGGAGACATTGAGGCCTAGTTTCAGCGAGGGATCATTGCGCAGGGCCGCCGGGAAACCCTTGTCCGCCAACCGCACGGCATAGGGCAGCGTCGCATTCGTGAGGGCATAGGTGGAGGTAAGCGATACCGCACTCGGCATATTCGCGACGCAGTAATGAACGACCCCTTCTTCCACGTAGGTTGGTTTCGTGTGCGTCGTCGGACGGGTTGTCTCCGCCATTCCCCCCTGATCGACACAGACATCGACGAGCAGCGAACCGGGCCGCATCAGCTTAAGCATTTCTCGCGTGACAAGTGTCGGCGTTCGGGCGCCGGTCAGATAGATCGCGCCGATCAGCAGGTCGGTCTCCGGCAGGAGCTTTCGGACCGTTTGAGCGTTTGAGAAGACCGTCGAAACGTTGTGGCTCATGATGTCGTCGAGATATCGCAGCCTGGGCAGATCGACATCGAGAATGTACACATTGGCGCCGAATCCGGCAGCGACCTTCGCGGAATTCACACCCACCACACCCCCGCCGATAATCGTGACGGTCGCGGGTTTTACACCGGGAACGCCGCTCAAAAGCACCCCGCGTCCCCCGAACGGCCGCTCCAAATACTTGGCTCCAGCCTGAACCGCCAGTCGGCCCGCGACCTCGCTCATGGGGATCAAGAGCGGCAGCGATCCGTCCGGCAGCTCGACGGTTTCGTAGGCGATGCAGGTAGCCCCGCTATCCACCATCGCTCGGGTCAGCGATTCGCTTGCGGCAAAGTGGAAATAGGTGAACAGAATCTGGCCGGATCGAATGCGGGGATATTCGTCTTCCAGCGGCTCCTTTACCTTGACGATCAGGTCCCCGCTTTGCCAAACCTGATCCACTGCGCCGATCTGGGCGCCGGCGGCGCGATATTCCTCGTCGGTAACGTGGGTGCCCGCCCCGGCCCCTTCCTCCACGAACACCTCATGGCCCCGCTTAACCAACGTTTCTACCCCGGCGGGAGTCATGCCGACCCGGTATTCGTCCGTCTTTCGCTCGCGCGGCACTCCAACTCTCATCTGCAAAACCTCATTAGTGTTCAAGCGTTATCGGCGGATATTATGGCAGGGGCAGGACCGTATATCCCTGGGCAAAAAGACCGGGGATGCCCCCCGTGTGCCAGAACAGAACGCGATGGCCGCCGCGCCAATTTCCGCTCTTGATGTCGGAGACCATCCCGGCGAATGCTTTCGAGGTGTAGACCGGATCGAGGAGAAGCCCCTCCGATTGAGCCAGAAGCCGTATGGCAGCAACCCCTTCCGATGAAGGGATGGCATAGCCTTCGCCGACATGGTTAGGTTCGCAATTGATTTCGGCGGCGGCAAATCGCCGATCGATACCGAGAAGCTCAGATACCCCGTTTGCCAGCTTCGCAAAATCGGCAGCCGGCTCGTTTCGCGAGCTGTCCACCATGATGCCCTGAACACGGGTGTCTTGATTCAAGTAGGCCAATCCAGCGGCAAGGCCTGCCTGCGTGCTTCCGCTCGAGCTGGCGAAATAGATCGCGTCAAAGTGCGGACCTTGCTCGACCAGCTCAGCGGCAGCGGTAACGAACCCCAGCGCGCCCAGCGGGGTCGATCCGCCGACCGGTATGAGATACGGATGGTTGCCCTGGGCGCGATACTCCTCCATCCGCCGTTCCGTGGCCTGCCGCAGTTGTCCCCACGAAATGTCGCCGAGGAACTCGATTTCCGCGCCAAACCATCGATCGAGGACCTGGTTGCCTGTTTTGGTTTCCGGTCCACCGGTGAGCATCAGCAGGCATGGGAGGCCGAGCACAGCTGCCGCAGCGGCGGTCTGGCGCGCGTGGTTGCTCTGCTGGGCGCCGCAGGTGATGATCCGGTCGGCGTCGGCTTTTATCGCGGCGCCCATCAGGAATTCCAGCTTGCGGCCCTTGTTGCCGCCGCCGCCGAAGCCCGTCAGATCGTCGCGCTTGATCCATATCTCCGGTCCAGCCAATTTGCCGCTGAGGCGCTCCAATCTGTGCAATGGCGTCGGCTCAAGAATGAGCGGGACACTGGGAAGTCTTGCCAATCGCCCGCGCAATTCCTGTGGGAGCATGTTACAATTCTACCGTAGGATGCTGCTAAACGAAGTCAAGTGCCCTTCATGCGGTCGGATGGCGGTTGGGAACGGCGGATGCTGCGAGTGGTGCAATGCTCCCCTCAGCGGCAAGATCATCGATCCCCGGCCTCCCATCCGTTTGCCAATGGTCCCCGTTAAGGGACCGCCCATCGTTGGCTATGTGCTTCATGGCATCTTCTACATCGGCCTCGTTGGCCTCGTTGTCACAGCCGTGGTGTATGCCATCATGCACTACAATCCATCATCAGCGGGTTACCATTATCATAGTTATCGTTCGGGGAGGGGGATTGCGGGCGGCATCTACGCAATGGGCGCCATGTTTCTAGGGGGCCTCGAATATATTCGGCGCGCTTGGATCATGGCTCATTGGGATCAATGTCCGAAGTGCAGAGCGAAATTGCGGCTGCTCGACGAGCATGACTATCCCGGCGGTCACGAGGCATTTCTGTACGGCTGCATGCGGTGCGGCCAGCAGGTGGTGAAGCGATGCTAGACAAGAAGCCGTGTCCGTCGTGCGGCAAGGATACGCTGGCTTACCTCACTGCATGCGAATGGTGTGGCGCCCATCTCGACGTGGAGAAAGGGCGGGAGGCAAAGACCGTGGTCACTTCGCCGGATTTGACGAAGAACAGTATTCATTATGCGAAGGTCTGCACGGGCGTGGCGATTGCGTTCTTGGCTGTGGGTGTGCTGAATGTCTTGATTCCCTGTTTGTGGCGAGGGCCGATGATGCCGCTGTTTGCCGTTCTTGGGCTGCCGTGCGCGCTGGTTTTGGTGATTTTGGCGTTGGGGTTGGGTGTGACGGCTTTCGAGCTCAAGAAACGCGCGCGGCAGTCGAAGGTGTGTCCGTATTGCAGGGGGGAACTTGTTTTGGAGCGGTCGTTTGAGACGGGGGATGAAGATACGGCATATCACGCGCACGAATATCAGTACCGGTGTTCGCAGTGTGGGCAGAGGACCGTGTTGATCGACGGTTGAAATTCCTGTAGCCGCAGGTCCTCGTTCTGACGCCTTGGTCGATTCGCGACCTCCAAGACGTGCGAGAGACCACGTCGCAAGGGCCGATATCGTATTGGAAATTCCACCGTGGTCACGCGCGGTTCTTGTTCGTGGCAACTCCTGGGCAGGTCAGAGCGAGGAACCGCGGCTACGTTGCAAAAGAGTCTTCATCGCCGGAATCGCGTCGTACAGATCGGCGACGATGCCGTAGTCGGCGACCTCAAAAATCGGAGCGTCCGGGTCTTTGTTGATCGCCACAATCACCTTCGAACCGATCATGCCGGCAAGGTGCTGAGTCGATCCGGAAATCCCCGCCGCTATGTACAGGTCCGGCGCGACGGTCTTGCCGGTCTGGCCCACCTGCAAATCGTTCCCAGCAAGTCCCGAATCGACCGCCGCCCGGGTTGCCCCGACCGCGCCGCCAAGCAGGTCCGCCAAGCCTCCGATGTACTCCTCAAACGTCGCGGCATCGCGCAAAGGCCGGCCGCCGCTGACCACCACTCGCGCCTGGGTCAGATCGGGGCGGCCGGTGGCGCTCGTTGTGGCCGATTCCCATACGGAACCTTCCGGCAAATCGCCGATTGTTATGGGCTCGGTCTTGGAGCGCTCCCGCCGCTCCGGTTTTTCGAACGCGGTCGTCCGGACGGAGAGCAGAATGGGGTTGCCTTTAATTTGGACTGTCGCGGTGGCGGCCCCGGCATACATGGGCCGCGTATATGTCCCTTCCTCGATGGAAATGATGGAGAGGACATCGCTCAGCATCGGCGCATCGAGAAGCGCCGCCAAGCGCGGGAGCAGGTCCCGGCCAAAGGTGGAGGAAGCGCAGGCGATGTGGAAATATCCGCGGGATGCCACCTCGCGGCACGCGGCGGCGAACCGATCCGCAATCGGGTGCTCCAAGCGCGCATCGTTGCCCACATAGACGCATCCCGCGCCATAGTCGGCATAGTCCGATGGGTCCACCGATCCGCCGAGGCACAAAAGATCGAACGGGAGGCCGGACTGCTGAGCGAAAGCGATGGCCGACGAAGTTGAAGGCAGGACGCGAGAACCGTCCGTTTCGGCGATAACAAGCAGTTTGCTCATAGAACCTTCGCCTCGTCGCGTAAAGCCGTCACCAATTCGGCAACCGATGAGACCTTGCGTCCCGGCGGGCGGCTTGGCGGCTTATCCATGCGTAGAACCTGAATCTTTGCCGGCCCAACCTCAATCGCCGGCGAAACATCTAAGGGTTTCGATCGCGCTTTGATGATACCGGGCAGTGGCACATAGCGCGGTTCGTTGAGGCGCAGGTCCGTTGTGATGACGGCGGGCACCTTCACAATAATCGTCTCAATACCCGCGTCCACTTCCCTCTCCACCTTGGCCTCGCCGGCCAGCCACTCGATTTTGGAAGCAAATGTCGCCTGGGGAATGCCAAGCAGCCCGGCAAGCATCTGCCCCGTCTGATTGTAGTCGCCGTCAATTCCCTGCTTGCCCATCAAGACCACATCGGGCCGCTCCTTTTCGAAGACTGCTTTGAGCAGCTTCGCCGTGTCCAGCGGGTCGATCGCGCCCGAATGCGTCAGAAGAATTGCGCGGTCCGCACCGATGGCGAGCGCCTTTCTCAACTGCTCTAGGCACTCGTCCCGTCCGATGGAAATCACCACAATCTCTGTCGCCTTGCCGGCCTCTTTGGTCCGAACGGCCTCCTCAATCGCGATCTCATCGAACGGGTTGATTTCGAAGGCTAAGCCGTTGATATCTATGCCGCTTCCGTCGGGCAGAAGGCGAATTTTGGCGTACGGGTCCGGCACCCGCTTTATTGGAACGAGTATCTTCATTAATTCCTGAGCGGCTTGCCGGTTTCGAGCATGTGCCGCATTCGCTCTTGCGATTTCTTATGCTTGATGGCCTCGACGAATTGGTATCGCTCACGGTGGTGCATGCGCTCTTCCGTCAGATGCTCTTGGGAGCTGGACATGATATCCACAAGGGCCTTGGCCAGCAAGCAATCGTGATCGGTCAGGTTTCCGGCGGCGTGCTCTGCCTCCAGCCATCGTTCCACTTCGTCCTTGAACACCCAACCCAGTCCGGGGACCGGCTCGAATTGCCTTGGTTGGACGGGCTGCTTGGCGAGGGCCTTGGCTGTCGCTAGAATCTGGTCGGCGTTGTAGCAGGTCTGATCGTTTTCGCCGAGGTAGCCAAGCGCGCGGGCATCATCGGCATTGGCGGAGATGGCGCCGGATCGAAGACGTTGGAAAGCTCTCAGGCGATCCTCGAGCGCCGGGTTGCGCAGCGTCATGGTAGCCGTGCCGCCGCCGGCCGGGATAACGCCGACGTTGGTCTCCGGCAAGCCGACGACGCTCTCCGGCGCGGCCACGATCATCGCCGTATGCAGCGCCATCTCGAAGCCGCCGCCGAGCGTGTATCCATGAATCGCGGCAACGACGGGCACCTTCGCTTGGCGCATCGCGACGGCAGCCTTTTGCAGGCCGGCGATGTAAGCGTCGATTTTGGCCCAGTCCTCCGCCTCCGCCGCGTCGAGGAACGCTTTTAGGTTGAAGCCGGCGCTGAAACACGGTCCTTGGTTGCCCAGTACCAGTCCACAGTTATCTTTCTCCGCCCGCTCCAACGCCTCGAGGATCACCGGTGGAACATCCGGCGTGAGGGCGTTCATTTTTGTGTGGAATTCGACGCAGAGGACTTTGTCGCCGAGGTCCACGATGGAGGCGTCGGCGTTTCCGCCGAGGGGCTTGTGCTTTTCCTTGATGTCGGCGAGGATCAGATATCTGGGGTCCTCCGGCAGGGTCTCCTCAAGTTTCTTGGAGTAGTCGTAGTAAGACGTTGTTCCAATTGCGTGCCGATAGAAGCTGGCGTGGCTGCTATCGCGTAGGTCCGTCAAAATCTGCGGCGGCTCCAGGCCCTGTGCGGCGACATAGTCCGTAAACGGCTTGATCCCGATGGCGTCCACCATTTCGAACGGACCCATTTCCCAGCCGAATCCCCACTTCATCACGTTGTCCACGCCGACCAGGGTGTCGGAGATCTCCGGCGCGGTGGTAAGAGCGTAGGTCAGCGCCGGGATCAGGTGGGCGCGCATGAACTTCCCCACTTTGTCGTCGCGCATCAGTAGATGGTTCAGCTTGTCGTGCCAATTGGATCGTTTGAGATCGGCTAGGCCATCGAACTCGACTTTTTCTGCCGGGCGGTATTCGAGTGAGTTCAGGTCCAATGCGAGAAAACTCTTGCCTTCGCGTTTGTAAAATCCTTGGCCGCTCTTGTTGCCCAGCCATACCCGCCGAATCAGCTCCTGAACCGGCGGCGGGAGTTGGAGAGCGTCGCGATATTTGTCGTCGGGAAGGCGGCGGTATTGGTTACCGGCGACGTCCTCCATGATGTCCAGACCGACCAGATCGTTGAGGCGAAAACTTGCCGTCTTGGGCCGACCGATGAGCGGGCCGGTAATCGCGTCCACTTCTTCCACCGTCAGGCCGGTCTCCATCGCGGCATGCACCGCCTGCACCATGATCCACATGCCGATCCGGTTGGCGATAAATCCCGGCGTGTCGCGAGCGACAACCACCCGCTTGCCCCATTGGTCTTCGGCATCGCGCTCGATGCGCGCTAGGACTGCGGGGTCGGTGTCCCGCGTCGGAATGATCTCCAGCAGCTTTAGATAGCGCGGGGGATTGAAAAAGTGGGTGCCGACGAAACGCTTCCGGAAACTCTCGGACCGGCCCTCGCACAGCTCGCCGATCATGAGGCCGGAGGTGTTGGTCGTAATCAGGGTGTCCTCTCGCAGAAGCGGCTCTAACTTCTCGTAGAGCGCCCGCTTCACGTCCATCTTCTCTGCCACGGCTTCGACCACCCAGTCCGCCTCCGAGACCCAATCCAGGTTATCGTCCACGTTACCGAGCCGCACGGTATCTGCGGTTGGGGGGAGATAGAAATGGGGAGGCCGGGCCTTTTTCGCGCGTTCCCAGAGCGTGCGCACAGGGCGGTCCCGTACGGTTTCCGAGTTCAACGTGAGTCCCGCCGCAGCTTCTTCTTCGGTCAGCTCATGGGGAACGATATCGAGCAGGGAGACCTTCCAGCCCAGGTTTGCCATGTGGGCGGCGATGCCGGAGCCCATCACACCCGCGCCAATCACCACGACGTGGTTGGACGATGTCGCCAAACGATTTCCTCCAAAGATGCCGGCGTCGCTGCCGGGCCGAATTCGGGTGGAATTGTACCCGGACGCCGATAGCCGCTATTCCTCGCGCCACCACTCCGGTAGATGCTGTCTTGATTTGTCAAGGGGAAAATAGCAATTTGTGGTCATAGGGTGTCTTTGTCTTCAGGACTGCCGCGATTGCGCTGGCGAGTTTGCGCATGACGGCGATGTTGACCTGCTTTTTTGCTTTGCCGGCTT
>JBGPGO010000030.1:0-26684 GCA_041483895.1 Fimbriimonadia bacterium | reverse complement strand
CTGCCCCGCCACCTTGGTCGCGCTATAGGTCCGTGCCCTGACGCCGAGAAGCTCGCCTCCGGCAGTCGGGAACAGGAAGGATTCTTGCAGGCCTTGCAGGGTGTCGCCCGGTCTGGACTTGATGACTCCCCAAGAGGGCGCCGCTGTCAGGGTGCTGCCCAACGCCGGTGATGCCCATACCTTGGCCCCGGTCTTTGCGTTGAGGCCATAGACGGTACCGCCAATGGTTCCGAAGGAAATTAGATCGACCAGATTACCGTCGCTGTTCACATCTACCTGTGGGACATAGGCGGGCCCGCTGGAGGATACACCTTGAATGGGCGGATCAGTGGTTTTCGGCCAACTCCAAATCTCGCCCGTGCGATGATTGCCCGTGCCGGTGGCATTGAGCGCCGTCACATATCCGGAAAAGACGAGACTGCCCGGTTTCTGATAGAGTTCGGTACCTACGACCACCATAGGAGCCCCAGAAGCGGTTGCGACAGTCACAGGCCCTCGGATTGCACCAACCGGGTTCTCCGGCGCAAGACCGTCGAGGTTTCGGCCCGGCCAAATCCACCGCGGGGTCGTGGTCTTGTCCCCATCGCCGTCTGCCGAAAGAGCGTAAACGCGTCCCTCGAGGGTGGGGAAATAAACCGTGTTGTTGTAATACGCGGGGACGCCTGTGACGACCGCGTTGTACGTGATCTGCTTGTCCGCCGTCACGTCCGGATAGGTATCCGGATAAGTCCAGAACCGCTGCGCGGTTCCCGCCAGGTTTTGCGTATCGTCATAGTCGCCTCGGCCCGTGCAGTCGATGGCATAGATTCGGCCATTTGTGTTGCCGATATAGACCACATCTTTTCCGCCCACACTTGCAACGCATACCGTGGTTCCCAAAAATGCGCCCGGAGGCGTCATTCCCTGATCGAGATTCGCTTTGTCGTTCGGATCTTTCCAATTCGCATTGTTGACATTGGGAATCGACGGGTAGGCCCAATACGCGAACGTCCGCCAGTTATCGCCGCTGTTCTGCACGCCCTTCGCGTCCACCATGTACACGCGGCCGCCCTGATCGGCCACGAAGATGACATCTCTCGTCGCGTTCGTGCCGTTCTTGAGCTTCACCCGGATGCCCGGATAAAATGCCGGGCTCACCGTTATGCTGCTGTCGTAGTCGCCGACGAACATGGCCGCATCCGCTTGAACAAAGCTGCCGGCATCCGCCGGATCGTCAGAAAAGTTCACAACCTCCAGCGATACCTGGCCTTGGTCCGGATCGTTGGGATAGGAGCGATTCCCGATCCGCGCCCACCGGCCGCCATTGGTCTGGTCGACAATGATCGTGTCCGTTTTCAGACCGGCTTCGTAGTAATGCACGTAATAGGTAACTTTCCGCGCATTGATGTTGCCCGTGACAGACGAAGGGAACCAGACATAGATATCCAAATTGCCGGACGACTCCAGTTTGGGCTCCCACCGCGCGTTGCTCCAATCCGTTGTCAGCGGACTGCTCGTAACCGGAGCGCGGAAACTGCGAGCGCCGTAGAAGTCTCTCCCGACATCCAAGTACTCCGTGAATCCGGCGTCGTGTTTGAAATTCGGTCCCTCATCGACGATTGTGTTCGCGTTGGAGAGCTGCGACGGAGTCCAGTCCCACAGCATGAACGCGGTTGCGTCGATGTTGGCTGGCGGGGCGATGCAGGTCAGGTGGCCGGAGGTGCCGGCGGTTCCGGTCGCACCCGCCGGATTGGTAGACGTGATGTCCCGCGTATAATAAAACCGCTTCCCATATTGCGCGTCATTGATGGTGATCGGTGATGACGATGAAACCGCCGGCGGTGGCGTCAAGAAAGCCGCATCCGCCGTCACGATCACCTTCGTGGGATCCTCTTCCGGACCGGAACCATCCGGCAACAGCGCCACGGTGTTGAATAGCGTTACCGTGATGGGTGTTCCATTGGATGCCGGGAACAGAAGGCCGGAGCCGAGTCGGACGAGCTGACCGCCTTGCGTGTGCTGGATCTTGTAGATTGCGGATTGTGGGACCCCGCCGGACGTCCATGTCACCCGATAGATGGCGTTCAAAGCGTTTGGAATGATAGTGCTGACCGATGTGTGCGTTCCACCGCTCGGGAACTGCACGAACACCTCATAGTTTTCGACCTCTGAGTGCGTGGGCCGGAGCACCCAGGTGGCCGACTTCGTGGCGCCTTGCGACGGATCGCTTACATCCGTGGCTGCGACGCAGGTGGTGTACCAATAATCGAGGCCGTAATAGCCGGATGATCTTAAATTATCAGGCGGTAAGGTCCACGACCCGGTCATTGAAAAATCGTCGCTGATATTGTCGACCGTTATCGCCGGCAGGATGTCTTTGTTGAGCGGCCAATACCATGTCAATCGGCCGGTTTCGGGACCATCGGCTTTGTTCCAAGTCCCATTGGTGCTGTTGATGGTAATGCCCGGTCGCTGTTGGTCGCCGCGAGGCACCGGCCAAATATCTTGCGCGAAACTGGAGGCAACGACACCCAGCGCCGTAGCCAGAAGTGTAAAAACTCGGCCCATATTCATTCCATGTCACCCACGATCGTTAGATAGCCTTTCCTATGACGATGCCCGTCGCGCCGATGTTCCCCATCAACGGTCCGCAAATAACGGCAGTCGAAGCGGGCGAGTACCGACGATTGGCGGCAATTCCGCCCGAACGCTCCCTCGTATATTGTCGAATCCGTCGTAAGGCTTACTGGGATTGTAATCGCTGAATCGGATCTCCAAGACCTCCCCAGCCGTATCCTGCCCGATGACCGATTGACCCACAAACGAATTGGTCAGCAAGATATTTCCGTTCCCAAGCCTACGCGCGCTGGTTGCGTTCAGCGGGATGCCTCGCAGATATCGGTTGTCCGCGTCCGTGTACTGCCAGATCACTTTCCAACTCTTCAGATCCGTGGCTTCGCTAACAAGGAACGCCACACCGTTCTGATCCGCAATCAAAATGCCTAGCTGCAATTGACCCCCGTAGACATAGGGGAAGGCCTGGACCGATTGCGGGTTCACGATCTCTCGGACGCCGACGCCGGGCAGCGTCACCCGATTCACGACCTTGATCTTGTTGGCCAATGTGAGTCCCTTCTCGAATCGCTCGATGATGATCGCGCCGGCGCCGCTATATGCCTGCAACGTCACATCGTTATTAAAGGGATCATCGCCGGTTGTCGTCCTCGTGGCCTCCCAGTTGCCGATGATCGCGACATTGAACCATGTATTCAAACCTTGGGCGTCCGGCGCCGTGATTACCCGGCTGACGCCTTGATAGCGGAACTTTCGACCAACTGCGTTGAGAGGGCTGTGATAGACCAGATCGCCAATCGTCTTCGCGTTTATGATGCCACCCACGACGAAGCTGCCCGTCTTGTTGTCAAACGCGGCGACGTGCCGATCCACCACCTCGATGATGCGCGCATTGCCCGTGTCCGCAATCAGATAGTGGACCCAATATTCCCAAGGTTGCGGTTTTAGGTCCGGATCTTCCGCATATTGGAACGGGTTGACCGCCGCCGGCACATAGTCCGTCCAGGTCTGCACGTCGCGCGGCTGTCGCAACGTGAGCGGATCACCCGGATTGAAGCCACGCAGCACGTCGTTCTTGAGCAACCCGACGTCGTAATTGAAGCTCTCGATGCTTCGAGTCTCGAATCCGGTCCGTTCGATTCGAACGATGCGATTCGCGCCGGTGTCGGCAATCAAATACTCATTCGACCCCAGCTTGTACACCTTCGTCGGATCGGTCAGCTTGACCACTTTCATAAAGATCTGGTTCGAAGCCAGCGTTCCGGCGTAGGTGTTCTCCGAATTCCATGTCACGAAGCCCTCGGAGTCGAATTCCACGATGCGTCCTTGGTCCGCCACCGCGGTGAGGGCCCGTTCAAACACCATCGTGGTCCGATCGTCCCACGCAATCACCGTGCCGTCGCCGCCGACAACGCCGAGCGCCATCTGGCGGTTGCTTACTGCCGCTTGCCGCACTCGAGTGCAATAGTCTTCGAGATTGCTAATGCCCTTTCCCGAAGGCCAACGCGTATGCGTGTTCCATTTGATTTGCGTTGCGGACACATACTTTATCGTCATCAACTGTCGATTGCTGTGCGTGTTGTTGGGCACCAGCGGATCGTTGATCAAGAATTCGTCATTAGTCGGAATTTGCGAGTCCATCGCGATAACCACGGCGCGGTATTGAGGCGGGATCGCCATCGGCCGGCAGACGAAGCTCTCGATGGCCCATCCGCCCGCCAGATAGAGGGTGCCTCCCGTGACCATGCACGGCGATTCATTCGTAAATCCATTGAAGGTCATGAACCACTTGAGCGGCGACCAGTGCGTACCCGTGACGTTGGGATCGATCTGAATCTGCGGTTGGCCAGGCAACTTAACCACGACGGGCTGGCTCACGCTGATTGCGCGGGCAGCTTTCGGGTTCTGCGTCGACAGGAAATTGGTTATACGGATAATGCCCTGTTCCGCGTCTACGTCCAGGTTGTTCATCCCGGCTTGGAAGGTCAGCTTTTGATACGCCGTCGGCTTCGTCCGGTCGAGACTGCTCGCGGGATCAGGCTGGCTGATTTCAACTTCGCTGACATTGCCCACGATCGGGCCGCCGAGCCGAATTTCCGCCGGTTCCGGATCGGCGTCGAACGCGAGAACCGCGGTTACCGGAAGATCCCCGCCGAAGGGGAAAGGCTTCCTTGCGGATACGACGATGTAACAAATGTTGTCATGAATCGTCGGAGTGCCATGGAAGTGCACCTTCGTCATCGGCTTGTCGAGGAAACTCGCCAGGTAGGTCTTCTTTACAAGATCGTCGTTGTCGATCAGCGTCGGCGGAATCGTGAAGGTCTGGCTCCCCATGGCCTGCGTGTAGCCGTTATGCAGCTGCCATCGATACAGCAGCTTCGTATTATTCAGTTGTTCTTTGAAGCAAAACAGCGAACCGCCGCCCGAATATGGATCATTCGTGATTTGCAATTCGCTCGTAATGATGAACAGGTTGCCATTCGGCGCCAAGGCCATCGACTTGATGACCTCCTGCTTTGGGTTGGAAGATGAATCCGGGAAACTGATGATGGTTCGGGCGATGGCGTCCATATTGCCCGACGGAGTTTGGGCCCCATCCGCCCAGTTGATTGTGTAGTCGCAATAGATATTTAGAATCGACAGGTTGCCCTTGAATTCGAACTGACCCGCCGCGAATGCGGACGAGCTGCCGGTTGTGTTGTTGACCGGATTTCCATACTGATCGTAAATGTAAAATCTTGGATTTAGCTCATAGAAATCTGCTTCTGTACCCGTGTACTCATACACTTTCAGGTTTCGACCCGATGCTTGCGACTTGAAATAGCTCGTCTGCGTGTTGGGATCGTAGCGCTCGAACCGCAGCTTCTCTCCGCGCGATCGGAACCACAACGCAGCAAAGCCACACGGGTTGCCTTGGCCGATGCCGGCCCGCGGCTCATATCCCGCGTAAACCATCTGATCCGATCCGCCGCCATCGATGTTTTGCGGGACCATTCCCACCGTTGGCCCTGTGGAGAAAGGACGGACGACGAACTTCTGCGTGCCGCCACGAGCGTAAAACGGTGATTCGGTGCCAGTCTGCACGTTGCGCGCCACTTTGGGAGACATCACCCAACAAACTCCGCCATCGCCCGATTGCGGCGCCTGTCGACCGGTCGCGAACACCATGCCGTCAGAATAGGCCAAAGGATTCGGTTGAGAATTCGCCGGCAATGCCAGTTCGGTTACGAAATCTGGACGCTGGATCTCAAATACATCGTTCGAACCCTGGCTGTCGGACAGCTTGCCGTTGTTCGACGGATACGCATTGAGAATCCACACATTGTCGTGGTCGTCCATGACCCAAATCTGATTGTTCGGTGGCGCGATGCCCCTTTCAAAATTGGGAAGTGTGACCGGCACTTCGATGGCAAGAGGTGTTGAAAGTCTACCGGCCCCGGGAATCGTTTTCTTCCAAACCAGGTCGTAGGTCGTTCCGCCAAAATAATCCTGAAAGCCATCGTCCGGATTTCCGTCGCCGTCGAGGTCTTGGCCGGGAGTGAGATCGTAAGCATAGACAGTCGTATCATCCGCGACGATCAGAAGCCCCTTGAAAACGACAGGAGTCTTATAAAGCCTGCCATGAAAGTTGCTCGAGGTTTGTGATGAAACCGGAGCGGACCAGCGAGTCAGGAGCGGCGCGCCGAGATCCTCAAACGTGGCATTAAGACGCCGCGATCCCTTCGCCTGCATTCGATGGGTTCCGACCAACCCCATCAGGTTGTAGGCGAACTTGAGGCTCGCGGTCGGAATATTGAGGAAGTTGCTCCCGGCAAACGGTCCGCTGTTGGAGCCGTAGCGCCCCGTGATTCCTCCCGTGGGTTCGTTGATCGCGGAAGAGATGTTGCATGCCGTGACCACAAAATGGCCCGTGCCGTAATCAGCCTCCATCACAACCCCGCCGGCGCTGTTTACGACAACCGGGGTCAGCCGATCGTAATCCACCTTCTGCGCGAGGTTTCCTGCCGTGTAGGGCAAAATCGCGTGGCCCCCGGGATGGATGCCTAGGCTCGTCGCCTCAGCAAACGTCAATTTGTGCGGATAGTTCAGCAGCGGATGGGTCGGATTGACCACCTGCTGGTTGGACCCGGCCGAGGTAACGCTAAACGCAAGCGGAAATCCGGAACTGGAATCGACCGATTGGTTCGTCGCTTTGTCATACCAAAGAATGCCACCGCCGTCCACAAATCTTCGCAGCCGCTCCCGATCTTCGGGATTGAATCGGATTGGTCCCGGCGCATGGATGAGCAGGATGTCATACATCGCAAGCTGCTTGTCGGTAAGGTCGGCGAGGTTGACCTCCCAGTACGGCGCCATGCTGCGCTGAATCTTGTCGCCGATCTGGTACGGAGCGGTGTTCATGATCGCCTTCCATCGATCATAAATCCTCTGCGTGGTCACAGTCGGCGCAAACGGATTGAGGAAGTCCCAGCCTCCCGGCAAAAGGTCCGTCCGCTTCCCCATATTGTAAAAGACGTAGGGGTCGGCGTCTGTGCCGCCGGGGGAATTCACATTGCTGGTAGAAGGCACAAGCAGAATTCCGCAATTGATCGGATTGCGGGACTGACCGTACGTAGTAGCCTGGGCAATGGACTGGCCGGCAATAGCCAGCAACCCCGCCGAAAGGAAAACAATACGAACGAATCTCATGGTCTGACCTCGCCATTGTAGAGAAGCTTGGGACCGACGGGCAACATCGGTGTCGCGGGCAGCATGCGGCCGTATCGATCGGTCCGCACAGCGGGCGTTGTGTATCTGCCTCCAGCCCTCGCGGTAACGAAAACCGGGTCGTAAGTCATCAGCAAATTCGGCACATACTTGGCGTTGTCGAACTTGGGCGACTTTATATGCTGATCTGGGATGTGCATCCCCGATCGTCCGTATTCCTTTGGAATCCATCCCCAGTGGCGAATCCACTCTTCCTGATCGGCCAGTGGCGGCGGAAAGTTCTCCGAAACCGCGCCGCGAATCTGGATCAGGATATCCAAAGGTTCCGCATAGAACGGATACTCCGGATATGCGCCGAAGTCATCGAGCCGGCGCTGCGCCGGATCGAGGCCGAGGGTCTTGTTTCGATCCCACACCTCTCGCCGATCGTTCGGGTTGGAATTGAACCAAGGTCCGGGAATGACGAAGAATGAGCCTTCCTGCGCGTACATGAGAGCCTCAATCTTCACATCCATCGGCTGAACCGCGAGGGCGCTGAGCAGATAGGCGCGGTTGCCGGTATGGGTCGCCATCTTCGGATCGGTCTGGAACGTCAGATAGTTGTCGCTCCCGTTGGCGAGCAGGTTGTACATGCCGATCTGACCGTTCGTGGGCCACAGCGCAAAGGACCGATGCTCGTATCGCGGGAATACCTGGTTCTGTTGGTTCGCCAATCCGTACGTCGGAATCCAAGTCTGGCCCGGATAGAACGATCCCGCATAATTCGGCAGGCCGCTGTTGAAAAGGTACTCCGAATTGGCGGGGTTGAAACCGTAGTTTACGAGCATGTTGAAGAACGCATAGCCGCCGGCCTCCGACGCGTGCCGCAGATAGATGCGCGGATTCTTGCCGTCGTCGCTGCCAGTATATGTCGCAGGATCGACGCCGAAGCTGAAACGTGCGTTGAACGGCTTGCCCGGAGTGATATTAATATGATACGGCGCAATCACGTCTTGAGCGTCGGGCTCAAAGTTGAGCGGGCTTTCGATCGCCGGCCCGACAAACTGGGTGGTATTGAGACAGATGTAGTCGTGTGCCAGCAGAGAGAGAGCCGAGCTGGGCACTCCGTTTTCGTTCGCCGCAATGCCTTTTGTGATGCTCCCCTCGACATAAATGGACGAGTTGCTCACGATTGTAAATTGCAGAGTGGCAGGGATGATGCCGCGAACCCGGGCATTCCCTTCGCAGTAGATGACTCCATTAAAAGGATAGGCGTCCTTCTTCTGCGCGATCTCCGGATAGATCATGAGGCCGGTGGGACTGTTCACGTCTTTGAATACATAAAACCGCATCGAGTGATTCGGCGTCGGCTGGTTGTCCAAGGTTTTCCAAATCTGGCTGTCGTCTCTCGCATTGCGCACGATTCGGAACCCGCGTGTGTCGACATTTCCCGTATCGATCAGTTCGATAAAGCATCCCGGCGGCACATAGTAGGGGCCCTGCCAGTTCGGGCTGCCGCCGTTCGGATTGAGCCATTCGCTTCGCAGGCTCGCCCCTCCGGCAAAATCCGTCACGTCTCTTTGCACATCGGCGAAGTTATCGACATAGATGCCCTGGCCATATCCGATGCGGCCCGTATTGAAATAGTTCCCGTCGTATCCCTTTTTCCACGCCCCGCTGGAAACGGTCGCCGCTCGGTAGCGCTCCCGCCCCGTCGCCTGATCCACCTGATCGATAACCGGCGGTTCAAGGAACTCGAGCTGCCGCATGTACCCTTGCGCATCCTGATACCGTCTGCCATCCCGCACCAGTCCGCTGTAAGTCAGGAAGCTTGTGGACGTGCTGGCAAACAATGTTGCGCCGGCCTGAAGCTGAGCCGAAGCCTTGCTGTACAGCAAGGAGGTTGTCGTATTTGTGACGGAATTCGGAGCGTATGTGATTCCGCCGACCACCTCCAACTTGTCGTTCATTTCGGGATTGAGATAGAACAACGTCTCGCCAAACAGACGAAGCTCGCCGTTGAATCGGCATGGCGCTCCGTACGGAATGCCCGGATTGTTCGGATCCCAAGCGACCATAGCCACTGGGTCCCCAAAGATCAGGGGCACTTCCACCGACGCGTCGGCAAACATTGCGCCAAATTTCGTATTGACGCCCAGATCGATCGGCTGGCCCTTGTGATCCTTGTCTGTATCGAAGCGGGTGTAGTCTGTGATCCCGATGACCGCGTAAGCAATCTTCTCGCGAAACGTCGTCGAGGTCCCGCTGGTAAAGACCGTCGGGTCGTTGTCTCGAATCACTCCCACGCGGCCGACCGAATCGATCATTATGTACTTCGAGAGCGGATCGACAGGGTCCGGATTGTAGCTGACACGGATGAGCGCCCGGCCCTGATCGAAGTTGATGCGGGTGAACGATCCGGCGCCGGGGGTGGTGGGCGACTTCTGTGGACCTCCAAGATCTCCCGCGATGTTCGGGTCCGGCGCGCGGAGCCAGGCATAGTCCGGGTCTCGGTTTTGGGTTGGCGGCAGGTTGGTCGGCGAGGGACGCCAATCCGCCCCCTGCGGCGTAGACATCAACTGATCGTGAGAAAATCGTATGCCGCTGTCGGCGAAGTTGTCCGCCGTCATGGCCGCCGTGCCCCGCTGCGTGAAGAACAGATTCCGAGCGATGATTCCAACAAAGATCAATCCGAGGAACAGCATGATGAACGTGATCATCAGCGCGATGACCAGCGTTTGACCGGCTCGATTGTGGTTCCCTGTTTTCGTCATACGATTGTTCTCCAAGGCCCTACCGGAGGAAATTGCGGACCTTTACTTTGTTGGTCAGAGTGGTCATGTGCGCGGTTGACGCACCCTGCGTGAATTTTCGCACCGCCATGTTGATCAGCAGCACTTCCCGCGTCGAATAGTCAACTGTCGCTATATCCGCCGACGTATTGAGTTGGAAGCGATAAGACACCTGGATGTTCCTCGTGCCCTCCGGCATCGGATAGTACGGGTCGGAATAAAACTGGATATATCCGGGCTCGAACCGGGGCATGATGTACTTCAGGACTTCCGGATCGTTGGGATCGAATCCCTGACTCTTCAGAGCCACCGGATCGAACGGCAACGCCGTGTAGTTGATCCGATATTGGTTCGGGCCCATCTCCGTCGACAGAGATGGCACTCGCCGGAAGCAGATCGGAGCTCCATAGTGCACACCCGGCCGCTGGTCCGGTCCGATCACGACCTCGGTCCCCGGCACGATGGTGGCGTTTTTCCAAAGCGCCAGAGGCGAATCCATATCATCGCGCAATCGGATAAATCGCTGGATGCGGCGATCCCACTGCGGATGGTTCCGATACTGATAGTTGTATGCCCCGTTTACCGTCGTTGGATCCGGGTTCAAATCCGATTGCCAGGTCAGAGCAAGGCCGGTGCTCGGCAGCCAGGGATTGGTAATCGTCCAGCTCTGCCGATCGAAGGTCATCGAAAGCTTGCCGGTCTCCTGATCGACGGTGAACATCAGAGGCTGGGAATTCAACGGCTGATAGGTGGCGGTCTTCAGGTCCGGCGTTCCTGCCTGGACGCTGTCCATATACTTCGTAATGTCGAACACCCGCTCCGACTCGGGATTACCCCCGATACTCTGGAACTGGTGCCATACGATTCTATGCCACTTGTTGTTGATGAACTCCTCATCCGTCCAATACTTGTCTGTTCCTCCGAGCGGATCGCGATAGATCGTGACGCCGTAAGAATCCGTCCAACCCCCATTGAGGCTGTTGTATCCGGAAGGGACTTTGTTCGGAAATTCTTCGCCCAGGGACGTCGTCGTGTCCTGCGACATCGGCTCATCTTCCACCCGCTGCGGCTGGAAGGAGAGAAGCGAGCTCACCTGCGGCCTGCCGTTCGGATCGAAAATCACGTCTTTGCTCTTGAGGTCCCGCACGACGTTGATCAGGTCCATGCGATCCACGATCGATACGGTAGTCGAAGCGTTGCGCCAACTCTGGATTCGCTGGCGCTTGGCCGCCGTATCGGTAGACGTAGCGGTGAAGAACGTCGGATCGTCGTACACCGGCTGCCCGTCCGGACCCACGTCAAAGAATTCCGTATTGACCTGCCCGTTCGCCAGAACAGGGATCACCTCGGCCCGATACAACACGAATAAATTGTCGCCCAACGTCGCGCGAACCAGCTTCTGCTCGGCGGTATTCCGGTATTCCTGGGTCGGGTCCTGCAGGCCGATGAAATATCGAACCATCGAGATTCCGCGCGCGAGCGGCAGGTTCAGCGTGCCGATCGGTCCCTTGTTCTTCAGCGTCGGGTCCTGCTTGCCGACGTACGGGTTATATTGCGGATCGCCCGGGTTACCCTGCGACGGCGGATAGAAGTCGATCTTCGCGTACGGCAGATAGATGTGCCGCTGCGCCTCCGGCAGCGTGACCGCAAAATACTCTTCCGGCATGATGATTTCCAACCCGGCGGACCGGCCGCTGCTGTCCCGGATGAAGGTGGCGTTCGCCAATTCTTTCGAGACGTCGTCGATGAGGCGCCGCGCCGTATCCTGCGCAACCGCCTCCGCCTGCGCCTCGCGGGTCAGATTGAACGATTGAATGAGCGGACCAAAGACGAGCAGCAGCAAGATGGAGGTGATGGCCATCACCACCAAAATCTCGATCATCGTGAATCCGGCCCGCGGTTGTCTCGCGATTCTCGTCATCTATGGCACGGTTACTTTCGTAAGGTTGGTGTCGAAATCGATTTTCTTCCAGTCCGGAACGAACCGTACATTCGGATAGCTGTCTTTGCGCTCCTGATCCGACCGTTCGCGGTGGGTCGGCGCCCACACGACGCGAACCTTGACCGACGTGCCTTCGACGGCGAGCACAGGCGCGATGTTCGCCGCGAAATCAAACCCTTGCGCGCCCGCGCTGGTCGGCGATTCCCGAATGTCAACGTAGCCGAGATTGACGGCATCCCCCGCGCGGGGAGCATTGATCAGGAACGTCTCGTTGTAGGCGATGTCGGATCTCCCGCCCGAGTTGATAAAACTGTATTGCCGCACGGTCACGGTCTTCCCGATGTCGCACGGCGGGAAATAGATGCGCGTCGGAAGGCCCTGCGGCGTTTGGCCTGACAGGCCAACATAGTACGTGCTGATCCCGAGCTTGCCGCCGGCGCTGAGCGCTAGGGTCATCTGGTATTGATGAGAAGCCTTTTGGACCTGAACGCCCCAATCATCCGTTCCTTCGTACAGGAATCGCATCGTTCGGCCTTGCGGTGTAAAGACCAATTCGCCGTAGCTTCCATCGGAATTGATCGTGCGGATATGCACTTCGGCGCCGAACTTGACGTTGCCGGTCGTGTAATCGACGACGTATGATGCGGGATTTGGCTTGGCTGGATTGAACACCGTTCCGCCTGTGGCGACGTCAATGATCGCCATATCTGTGTCCTCGCCATTGAACGGCATGTCAATCCCTTTGTACTTGGACTGATCCTGATTGAAATCGCCGATATGCTTGATGCGATTGAGGCTGAGCTTCACCGCCGGTAGGCTATTTTCGCCGACGCGCCGCTCATCGTTGAGGATGTGCCAATTGAGAACGTCGTAGTCGAAATTGGCCCGCAGCGGAATCTCCTGCCTGTTCCGGCGCTCTTTGTAGCCGTATCCCTTGGGATTGAAGATGACGTGGCCCACTCGGTCGTCGAGCAGCTTGAACTCGTATGCGTCGTCGGTCCAATCGTCGCTGAGCTTCAGACGTTTGAAGACCCGCGCGACCTGCACGCTCTCCCAGATAATTCCCTGGAACTGCTCGCCGTTCGCAATGAGCAGTGGTTTCAGATCGATGCCTTTGTAGCATCCCGGATCGCTAGTAATCAGCGTGTCATCCGTCTGCACCACCAAGTCTACAATGTCGCGCCGCACAAGGCCCGCATTATCCGACACCCAATAAGAAAGGTTGATCCGAAATTGCAGCGGCCGAAATGGGATCGTCGGCAGCCAAATGGCACCCAGATTCGTGTCCAGATAGAACGTATTCTGTCCGCCGCGGCCGAACGGGAAACAGACCTCGTCGGTCGGCGCATCCTTCACGACCGTGCTGCCCGGCAGATTCGAGCCGTACACCGTAAAGACCCGGTCGTCAAATAGGATCGGCGCGAATTTCAGCAGATAGTGGCCGCCGTACATTTTCACATCGCCCTGGAACGAGCCCTGATAAGGGAGCGGGGCGGGGATTCGAACCGTCTCGCCGATTACGCGACGGAAATGATTGATGTTGCTCGTGTACTGCGGGTAGATAATGCCGCTCGGCTCCTCGTAATATCCCATGTCGTCCGGCCGCCGGTCCGGGTCCACCACCAACAGCAGGTTGCCGTTGACATCCTTGTATTGAACGGGATAGATCGCGAACGGGATGCTTTCGGGGTCGCCTTTCATCCGCTCGATGTAGAGCTTGGCGAGCTGGGATGCCATGGACTGCTCTTCCGTGCGCTGCAACGCCAAGAAGCCGCCGGGGAAGAGGCGAATGATGCTGAAGATTCCGATCACCAGGACGATCATGACAACCAGGACTTCGATCAACGAAGACCCTCTGCGATTGTGATGCTTCATACCTTCATCCGTCCCCTTTTCCCGTTGCAACCGATGATCAATCCCAAACTGTTCATTAAGGATCCGTCGGGTACTGGCCCTGGCCGCGTAACGACATGTTTACCGAATCCACGGATTTGATCGTGCCGTTCAGGAACAAAACGATGTCGTCCTTGTTGCGAATTGGGATGTCGCTCCCGGCGCCGGTACCCGCAGGGTATTGCCGAAAATAGGTATCCCAAGTAACGACGGAGCTCTCATCCGGCTGCGCATACCCCAACTGCCGTGGATCGTCATCTTTGCCACCGCCCGCCATGCCCAGTTGCGTCCAGAACAGCATGTAGTGGAGCTCAGGCACCATCCCACCGGACTTATTATCTTTCACCAAGCCGACGTCATAGCTGTCGTAGATGTAGAATTCGGCTGGCTGTCCTTGGGAATTCATCGCGGGCTTGCCCTCGCCCCAACCTGTTTGGATCTGGTACTGACCGCTGATCTTCTGCGAGCGTTGCGGATATTGCGCGCCCGTTGTGGCTGTCAAGTTCGTGTTCAGGTTGAGCGCACTGTGGAAAGCGCCCACCGACTCAATCCGATTCTTATAGAGAGGTGCGCTTTTTAGCTCATCGAATCGCTGAACAACGTTGTTGTACCGCTCGACATACCCGCCCAGCGTCTCCGGATAGGCATTGTAATCGGCGTGGTACAGCTTCAGCGCGGTGTGGATCGCCTTTAGGTTCGATTCGCTCTCCGTACGCTTTGCATTGCGCCGCGCCGCATTAAAAACCGGAAAGATGATCGCGGCCAATATCGCGATGATCGCGATGACCGTCAAGAGCTCGATTAATGTAAACGCGCGTTTCTTCATTTCTTTTGGACCTCGTTTTTATACCGATCCGGGGCCGGAAACTAAGCTAGCTGCCGTTTTTTAGACTGCTGCTTCCCGCGGCCTGTTCCCTTCCTAACCAATTTTTTGTCAGTTCTTTCGCTAACAAAATGCCCAAAACACTCGTAAGGGTCAAGAACCCGGTTGTTTTACCAGCCACTTCGACGGATCTTCTGCCTATTAGACGGGAAATGCCGGCGATTTGTCGGTCCGCCTCGCGGCATTTTAGCTGGATTCCTCTCCTCAATACCATTTGACGAGAAGTTGGCGCCCGAATCGACCCTTCCCGAACCCAATCTACTTGGCCGGGCGGATCGTGCGCGTATATCCCGGCAGCTTTGCCCGGACAATGCCGCTGCCGGGGCTAAACCAGAACGCCATCTCATCCGCTGCGCCTGTGCGGCTGTCCAAGCTGATGGCCACAGCAACCTTGACTGTGGAATACGTGCCCGAAGGGAGCCGGAGCAGCTCCTCCTCGCTCGAAATCTCCGCCGTCGCCGGTATTGGCGGCACGCCCTTCGTCTCATTAAAGCCGTGCCAGGTCCACTTCCCCCCAACCCGATTGCCGTACTCCACCAGTGGGATCGGCGGGGAAAACTGGTCGATATCGGTTCCGACGAAGTAGATTCCGGCGTCGTTCACCACGAACTTCTCATTCAGAAACTCGTTCTGCGCCGAAAGGCGAAGGAGAATGACCGGTTTGCCGCGCTCGGTCAACCGCTGCTGCTCCGATGCGAACGGCAGCGTCCCGGAGCCCAATTCCACATCGAATGCTTCAGCCTTGGAAGGGCGGGGCCAAAATCCGGCGGTCTTTTCCAGTTTGAATCCCGGCTTCGGAGGTTGGTTGCCCGCTTTCGAGGCGCAACTGCATCCCGCGACGACCGCTATCGCGCACAAAGGTAAGCCAAACAGGAGCAGCAAACGATGCATACAATGACTATGTACGGCTATTTGGGTGCGGAAAATTGTGTCAGATTGATGTTTTCCGACAGCTTTTGCTTTCCGAAATTGTAATCGCTGTGTTCTTTTACCAATCCGATGCCCGGCGCGTACCAGGAGGTGCGGCTCACCTTGATCTCCGCCTTGCCCGATCCGATCTTGCTCTTGGACTCAATCTTAAGGCAGTCGATCTCCTTCCCAAGAACGGTCAACTGCTCCCAGCCAACCACCTTTGCCTCCATGGAACCTTGCGAAAGGCCATCCTGAACAGGCAGCGTGCCCTTCCAAGACCACTTTTGTCCCGGCTTCAATGGCGCGACCAGCAGCGGCATCGGGCTGGACAGCTTTTGCTGCCCGGGGCCGCTCGACAGCATGTACACGCCTTTGTCATCGATCTGGTACACGGTCTTCGCGCCCTTTGCGGCATCGGAAGTGCTGACCTCCAAGGCCGTCCCTTTGGCAATATCGATGCGCCGCGTGACCGTAAGGCCGTATCCGGTCGCGAGTCCGCCAAAGCTGGAATCCTTTTCATAGAGCCAGGCCATCTGGACAGCGGCGGGAAAAAGCTCGGCGGGCGTGGGGATTTCGGCTTTGTGGCTCTGCCCGACGAGCAGCAGCAAAATGGCTATTGAACCCATTTATGGATTCTCCTTCTTTTTTTGATCTTTTAAGAGCGTCGCGTCCGCCAGTTCCATCTCAACCCGTTCGAAGGTGCCATCGGGCTGGATCAGCTTGCTCACCTGCTTCACCATCCCATAGCCAGACGCATAAAAGGTCACGAGGTTGCACCGAACCCCTTGGTGTTCAGCATCGAGCGGCACCTGTGTCTCTTCCACCCGAATCACATTGAATTGCCCTGCCCGCGTCTTCAATTGGATGTCCGTGTCCACATGGAAGGCGGATGTATGCCGCATTTCGCCGGCGAGCGTTTGGCCATTTCCCGTCCATTGCCACGTTGAGCCCTGTTTGGCGGGAAACTGAAGGAGTGGTTTCATCGGCTTGATAGCGTGAAATCCCTCTCCAGAGTCACCGGCGTCAATGATGTACAACGTGTTATTCTCAATAAGAAAATGCTCGATGGTGACTGTGGATGTCCCTGGGTACGTAGTTTCGTAACCAAACGAGTCCGGGTCCTTTCCGGCCTTCACCCGCTGCAAATCGGTCAGCTCCGCGGAGGGCTTGGCGTTGACGCCGACGTAGTAGCTCCACACCATCCCCGATACGTGCGGGGAATAGTCTTCGATGGACGTCGGCTCGGTATCGAGAAACTTCGGCCCCTTGCGCGCTTCGCGGACCTCCTCGCGCACGGCCTCGGTATTGATGCACCCCGACAAGGTGCACACCAACCCCGCAACAACTAATAATCTCCCCAGCATCGTCATCAGTGAATTCTACCTCTAGTTGTTTTGAGCGCTCTTCCGGCCGGCGCGCTCGTTGATGAGCTGTACGGCCTGCGCGACCCGCCTCTTGTCCTTCAACTCGGTGATTGTAAAGTGCGATACATTCATGCCCTGACTGAGCTTCGAGCCCTCGATCGCGGCGTCATCCACAAGGACCAGCACCGTGCGGCCCCCGAACAGCTCGCTGTATCTCCACAATCGACCCCTCCCCTCCGGATTGATGTCCAAGTGAAGATCGTAGGTCGACCGGGTCTTATACGGGGCCGGCGGAACGGTTGTAAAGTCCGCCCCCGTGATCTGTTTTTCGGTCAAAATGATAAATGTCTTGTCCAGCAGGTCCTCGGTCTTTTGCGCAAACTGCCGGAGCCGCGCCGGATCGATAATCCGTCGAAGAGATAGGCTCACATCCTCTTGCGAGCTTGCCACCCTCTTCCGATATTCGCCAAGATAGACCGAGGGGGACAGATTCTTGGTTCCCAGCGATTGCTCGGCCGCTTTGGCGGCCTCCGGCCGGAACGGGACGTCTACCTCGGCGTTCAGCATAGTCCTGGCGCCGGGCAGCTCGTAGTTGACCGGGATCGATAATCGGATCGCGATGCCGTTGTCCAGCGCGGCCGGCGTGAGGGGTGGAATCAGGCCGCCCGGCCTGAGCGGCATGCCGAGGTCAGCCTCCAACTTCGCCGCCAGGGCCTTGTCGCCGTCGAGCGCCTTTTGGATGTCGCTTTGGAGCCACAGCTTGGGATTGGTGGGAGCATCTTCCTGCTCCAACTCCTCCTTGTTCATCCGCATCACCAGCTTGCCGAGCGCCTCTTTATTCCCGCCTTTCGCCTGAACCAGGGCGCTTGTGGGCACTCGGTCCCGGATCGTTCCCTGGTCCCCCTTGGCGAACGAGCCGCTGGTAGCGACCGCGATGAACGCCGTTTCCCCGGCGATGTAGATCGAATATTCGTCATTCGGCTTGAGGCCAAGCAGCGTGAAGCGGCCGGGAGGAATGGGCGGCGTGGGAAAATGCTTTGCCGCCTCGCTCAGCCACCATTGGTAGCCCCACCAACCCCCGACGAGCACCGCCGCACCAATTCCGATCTTTGTGGACGCTCGCATAGTTTAAAGGATGTCGCTCAACGCCAACACCAACTTCTCTACGTTCTCCATTCGCCCGGCGTATCCCATCGTGCCGATTCGGACGTCATTTGCAGGCGTGGGTCCGAGGCTGGAGCCGATTTCAATCTTGTATTCCTGCCGAAGCCGGGTGACCACGCTCTTGGCCTCCACTTTATCGGGCAGGCCGGCGACGGTCATCATGGGCATTCGATGCTCAGCGGGCACTCGAACCGTGATGCCTAAATCCGTTAGGCGGCTCCGCAGCTCCGCGCTGACTTCCCGATGCCGCTTGAACCGCGCCTCCAGCCCTTCGGCCTCAATCAGCTCCAGCGCGGTGAGAAGGCTGTAGATCAGCGGCGAGCTGGGCGTCTGATGGTAGGTTGTCATTTCCAGCCAATAGTTTCCAATCATTTCGAGATCCAGATAAAAGCTGGCGCATCGCTTTTGGCTTTTGAGCCGCTCCCAGGCCTCGTCACTCAGCGTAACCATCGCGAGGCACGGCGGGGAGCCGACGCACTTTTGCGCCGCGCCATAGGCATAGTCGATGCCGTGTGTATCCGCGTCCACAGGCATCCCGCCGACTCCGGCCACCACATCCACCATCAGCAGCGCGCCATGCTCGTGAGCCAGGTCCCCAAGGCCGGACATGTCGTTATGGAAGCCAGTCGATGTTTCGGCGAGGACGATGGCCAGCATCGTGGGCGCGGGTCCGTTCCCAAGTGCGTCCCGGATAGCCTGCCTGTCGAAGGGCGTGCCCCATTCGGCGCGAACTGAGGTCACGTCCAGCCCGCGCCGATTCGCCAACTCAATCATCCGCTCCCCAAAGAAGCCATTGGTACAAACCACAACGCGCTCTCCCGGCTGGCAGAAGTTGACGAAGCCCGCCTCCATTCCCCCCATTCCGGACGATGGGATGCAAAAGGTCTTCTCATTTCGCGTGCCAAGGAGCGGCCGGAGACTGCGGGACACCTGCTTCCGGGCCTCAAACAGCTCCGGGTCGCCGATTCCCCGGATGGGGCAAGAAAGCGTCTCCAAAACGGCGGGATGCATGGCGCTCGGTCCGGGTCCCATGAGCAAAACATCGTCGAGTTTCAAGTCGGGTTCCTTTCGGTCGGCAATAGAGGCATTGTACCGAAGGCTATTCGCTCGGGTTGTGGACGGCATACAGTTCAGCGCACATCATCATCACGAGGAACGCAACAGCGGTGTTCGCGAGGCTCATCACCAGAGCCGCCAGCCAGTACATGCTCTCAAAATTGAACAACACAAATCCGCCAAAAATGATGCCGGGAACCATCGCAATGGCCATCACGATCAGGGTCAGCATCTCCCGGAACGTGCGCTGGGACATGTCTTCAATGTCCGGAAACAGAAGCATAAAGAACAGAACGACGCTTGACACCACAAAGCAAAACGGCAGCAGGAGCACTCCGACAGACAGGGCCGGATGTGCCATATCCGGGCGGGCGATGATGACGCCAACCACGATCAGCCACCCGATCAGGCACGCCTCCAGATTCCGGATCGTGGACTGCGCGAAGAGGAATTGGCTGAGGGAAAACGGGAGCGCTTTGTCAGCGTCAACCCGCTTCAGCACCTCGACAAAGCCGGATCGGCTCATCGTCCATGCCGTCATCCACACTATGAACGGCGAAGTTCCAAGCGCAATACCCACCAGCATTCGGAAGTCGTCGTTGCCAGGCCGCTCGGCACGGGCGGCGAGGATAGGAAGGAGCGAGTAGACAAGCCCCAAAACCAAAAAGACGGTCATAGACGGCAGCGATGTCCGGATGTTCAGGATCAGCTCCTTCCACACCACCGCCATCGGCCCCTGCCAACGGAGCCGGTCCACCCACCGGATGTGGCGCACCTTGACCTTGCCTTCCGCAGCCCGAATTTTGAAGGAGGCCATCAGGTCGCCGGCGCGGATTGCCGACCGCGCGGTCTCGATCGACGATGTCGTCAGGGCTGCGTGTTCGTACATGTAGGCGACGTTTAGCATCGCGGCCCAGATCAACGCGCCGGCGGCTGCCAGCAACCCGATCCCCGCTAGGATTGCCAGGATCGTATCACCGGTCACTGGCGCCATAGCGATGTTCGCCGCGCCGGACGCCATCGGGAAAATGAGTCGGAGAGGGCCATGAAGTGCGGCGTCCATAAACGTGTGGGCCGATGCGTCGGGCTGCCGAAACAGCAAAGAGACATATCCGACGATGATGGCGAGCGCCCCAAAAGAGGACCATCCCGCGATTCGCCGCTGCCAGGTCTTTTCGTCGAACCGGTAGGCCCACAGCGCATACGCATAGCTCGCGGAGATCCAGAACACTTGGGTGAGCAGCCACGCCAGCAGCAGCCAACGTCCCGCCTGGCTCAATGCGTCCGGGTTGGGCACGTGCCGGAACAGCATCCGGATCTGACCGCCCAAGGCCGGCCCGCCGAAGATGACCAGGAGCAGCGGCAGCAACAAGGCGGCGATGTTCTCTCGAATCATGCGGAAAAACAGCACGATTCGCGGGTTGACCGGGGTCGGAAAAAGCATGTCCACATCCGCCGAGCGAAACCCGCCGCGCTGGACCCCCAACGAGAGCCAGAACAGCATCATCACCACAAGCGAGCCGCCAAAAACAACAGCGCCGATGATGTCGGTCGCCGGAAAATCCAACTGCATCGGGCTGGCAAATCGTGACGGAACTCCTCCGCTTGTGAATCGCCGGAAGATGAACGAATAGTAGTACAGCACGATGAAAAGGATCCCGATCAGCCGCTTTACCGACGTGAGCGATCGGATGATGCTGTTCTTGGCCTGCCTAAATGTCAGAAACAGTAGCGGCTTCATACCCCTCTTCCGTCAACTTCAGGAACAGTTCTTCCAACGACTCCGCCGCGCCGCCTTCGGTCCTCGATCGCAATTCCGCCAAGGTTCCGTCCTCGATCTTGCGTCCGTGTGCCATGATGATGACCCGGTCGCACATCTTCTCCGCCGTGTCGAGCAGGTGGGTGCTGACCAACACGGAAGCGCCCCCTTGATGGGCGGCATCCAGAAAGTGATTCTTGAGCTGCGCCGCCCCGCGGGGGTCGATTCCGATGAGTGGCTCGTCCAGCAGGAAGACGCGGGCGTTATGAATGAGCGCGCACACGACGGCCAGCTTCTGCTTCATTCCTTTGGAGAGAGTGGCGACCAGTTCGTCCTCTTTTTCGTGCAGATCGTATCGCCGCAAAAGCTCGCTGCCTAGAGTCTCATACTGGTCCAGCGACTCATAGCACATCGCCACAAACCGCAAATGCTCGCGGACGGTGAGAAGCTCGTACAGGCTCGGCGTTTCCGGGACGAAGGCCAAAGCCATCTTGGCCAGCTTCTGTTGGCTCCGAAGATCATTGCCACAGATACGCACGCTTCCCGAAGTGCTTCTCAGGATGCCGGCAATACAGCGCAGCGCCGTGGTCTTCCCCGCACCGTTCGGACCCAACAGTCCGACGATTTCGCCCGGATTGACGTGGAAGGTCAGTTCGTCGACGGCACAGACTCTTTTATAGTATTTGGTGAGGCCTGATACTTCGAGCATCCCTTACTCCACCGCCCCCACCGCGGACAGATAGGCGCCCATCATGGACCGGCAACCGGCGGAAAGCCTATCGTACGCATGCGCCATCAAGAATTCCAAGTTCACGCAATCCTCCCGGTTGTAGGCGATGAGAGTATCGAGCGCGCCGTCGTTCCCCCGCAGATATTGGCGCCAAAGATGCACGGCGTCCCAACCACTCAGTCCCTGCGTTTCCGACGCGCGGGAGATGCCAAGCTGCTCCTCGACGCTCTTGAGCCCGCCTCGAAGTCCCAACCTTCGCAAAGTTGGGCAGAGATCGATGTGAATCTGATCGAACGGCAGTTGTGGAAAGGCCTTCTTGAGCATGGGGATATCGAAGCCGGTCCCGAAGTAGGTCACCAACACCGAGCAGCGTTCGACGGCATCCGGAAAGCTGCCCAGGTTCTCGCCTTTGATGAACACTTGAAATTTGTGCTCGAAATACAGCCCAACCATCGTAATCGATTCGGCTTCGACCCCGCCGTCCGTCTCGATGTCCAAATAGCCGATCCCGTCGCGGAACTCCGGATAGGACCTCCACCGCTCCGACGGCGGCAGCGTCAACCCAAAATACTGAAACTCCCCGGCATCCAGCGCCCGTTGCGACTTGTCTAGTCCCAATTCCAGGCTCGCACGGCGCGATGGATGCACCTGCCATCGATCCACGTCGTCGAGGTAGGTGTCCCAATGGGTCGCGCCTTGCCGCCAAAGGGACTGCTCGGTCTGACTGCCGACCCCGCGACAATGGACAAAAGTGGAAGTGAGCACTGCTCTCTATTGTCCCATACTCGTTCGAATCCTGCAGGACTTCCGCCTTAGACGGGGAAATCAGCCGGCAATGACGATCGGACTTGCAATTGCCACAGCCGCCCTGCGACTCGACACGGCGGGCCCCCTGGTAGGACTTCCCCGCTTAGAGCATCTGCTCGAATCGTGGCCAACATTCGAAATCGGCGTGGAGACTCGATACTTCTCGAGCTTCGACCGATCGGGCGGAAACGACGACGGCTTCACGGGAAAGTATTCGCGCCTGTTCGTCGACGAGCACGGCGAGCACGTGATCTTCGACGCCGACCAGCCCGGCTGCCTCTATACCCTTTGGTTTACCAGCGATTCCGGCGGCCACGGGAAGCTGAACTGGGGGAAGATTCGCTTCTACTTCGATCACGAGACGAAGCCGCGAATGGAAATTGAGGCGAACGATCTGTTCTCCGGAACCCACGCTCCGTTCCTGGCGCCGCTCGTGATGGACAACCGTCTCAGCACGGGCGGATACGCCTGCTACCTCCCCATGCCCTTTGCCAAATCGCTAAAGATCACGACAGAACAGCGAGTCGGGTTCTACAACTGTTTCTATCAGTTGTATCCCTTCGGGACGAAGATTGAAAGCTGGACCGGCAAGGAGGATAGCGCCAAGGTCCGGGACCTGTGGCAGCACGCAATCGATGGCCGGCCCGTCGGCCTGCCGGGAAAGATGCAGACGGTGGCCGCCGCCAAGTCTCCCTCGTTTTCCCATAGCGGCCCGGGCTCGATTACGCGGCTGGCGCTCCGATCCGATCAGCCCCTCACGCAAAAGACCCTGCGAGAGGGTCGCATCCGATGCACTTGGGACGGCAAGACTCTTGTGGATGTCCCGATCGGCGTCTTTTTCGGCCTCTGGCTGGACGCCGGCTATCTGAAATCGGTCGCCCTCTATGCCGACGCCACGAAACTCGTGTCGGTCATCCCGATGCCGTTTTGGGAAGGCTGCAAGATCGAGGTGGAAGCGCCGCAGGCACTGAAGCTCGAGGTGAGCCTTGGCAGCCAGAGATGGGAGAAAGCAAGAACCGGCTACTTCGCCATTGCGTTCAATGAGGAGCATCCTACTGAGACAGGCGTGGATTTCCAGCATGCGGCGCTGTCCGGCGCGGGCAAGGTGATCGGCGTCGCGCAGGCCATCGAGCCGGGTGACCCCGGAAACAAGGGGTGGTGGGAGGGCGACGTCCGAGTCTATGTCGATGGCGCGATGAGTCCCGCGATCCACGGTACCGGGCACGAAGACGACTTCCTCGGCGGATGGTCCAACGAGTTCTTGGACAGTCCCTTCAGCCTCCCCATGCATGGTGAGCCCTACGTCAAGATGCTCGATCGCCAGGGACAGTATAACGGCGACTGCTCGCTCTATCGATTCTTCGTCGGAGTGCCGTTCGGGGCCGGCCTGCAATGGAGCACGGAGCATGGGAGCGAGAACGAGCAAGACTACAACTACTCAGGCGCGGTGTTCACCTATGCGGGCGGTCCCTCATATCTGTTCACCGACCAGGTTCTACTTTCCGATCCCGACACCCGCGCGGGGCACAACGTGAAGATGACTAACGCAAGCGAAGCGGAGACCCTGACGTCGCATTTCGAGGGCAAGTACTATAAACAGGACGTTACCGACAAGGTGTTTTCGTCGTTGGGGAAGACGGAATTCGACGTGCAGATTCTGCCGGAGAACATCGGGGTCAAACTGCGCCGGCGCTACGACCAATTCCACGGCAGGCAGCGGGCGCGGGTGCTGGTGGACGGCAAGGAAGTTGGGATGTGGTACACGGCGGAGGAAAATACGAGCTGCCGCTGGGCCGAGCGGGATTTTTTCATCCCCGCCGCATTTACGAAGGGCAAGGCCAAGGTCCACATCACCATCGATCCGCCGCCCTCCTCGCCGCTCTTCAGTCACGCCCGGTACACGGTCCTCAGCCTCCAGGCTCCAGAGAAATGATCCCCTCCCCGGTAGCCGCGCGCTTTAGCTTGCGCTTCTTCGAAATCCCTCGGACCGGGCAACCGGACGGGCCATGACGCTTCGGGAGACTGTCGGCGATGACGGTTGGCTCGATCCCGAACGGTTCTCGCTCGCCGGCGTCGTTCCGCAGATGGCCGTCGCCCCCGCAACCGACGAGGAAGCGGTCTCAATCGTCGAGGCCATCCAACGGGATCGGCTGCATTGCATCGTCGTCGGCGCGGGAACCCGCGTATCAATCGGCGGCCCTCCCGCGCAATGCGATGTAGCAATCTCAACATCCCGATTGACCGGCACGGTCCGATATGACCCGGCCGATTTGACCGGCTGCTTCCGAGCCGGCACACCGCTGCAAGACATCCAAAACGTCTTGGCGCAAAACAACCAGTGGCTGCCGTTCGAGCCGGAATTCGGCGGCCCCGCAACGTTTGGCGGAGCCATCGCGACCAACTGCTCAGGCGCGGCCCAAGACGGCCTCGGCCTGCCCCGCGACCGAGTGCTGCAACTAACAGCGGTGACGGGCTATGGAAAACGCATCCAAGTTGGCGCGCCGGTCGTCAAGAACGTGGCGGGATACGACATCCACCGGCTGTTCTGCGGCTCCTGGGGCACGCTCGGCCTGATCCTGGACGCGACGGTTCGGGTCGAGCCAGAATTGCCGCGAACAACCCTCGTCCGGGAGCTCAGCAATTGGGACGAGGCGGCGCAGTTGGACGCCGACAGGCAGATGGGTTCGCTCGTATCGTTCGTCATCCGATGGGAGGGACGACTGTCGGTCGAGTACGATCTGACCGGACACCAGTCAATGATGGACTACTGCAAAGAATTCACCGGCGCGAGTGAAGGCCAACCAAGGCGGACGGCTTGCGAGACGAGCCTCATCCGGTTCGCGATGCCGGTTGGCCGAGCCATCCCATTTGCCCGTCGGTTATCCGATGCCGACCCGCAGGCAATGCTCGTCATTCGACCGCTCAGCGGAATCGTGTGGCACATAGACGGCGATGCCGCGACGGCCATTTCCGTGGCCACGGAGAATTGCTACGGCTGGCGAATCGAAAGAGGCGGCGGTGGCGCCCCATGGGCCGCGCCCAGAACCGGCTTCAAATTGATGCAGCAAATCAAAAACGTGTTCGACCCCGACGGACTGTTCAACGCCGGCCGGTTTGTCGGTGGACTATGAGCGACCTGCCCGACCTCCAAAAATGCATCCATTGCGGGCTATGTCTGCAAAGCTGTCCTACCTTTGTGGAAACCGGCAATGAGCTGCACAGTCCGCGAGGCCGGATCTATGCCATGCGCGCCGTCGCCGAAGGCCGCTTGACGTGGGAGCAGATTGCGGGCCCCATCGATACATGCCTCGGCTGCCTCGCGTGCGAAACCGCCTGCCCTTCGCCCGTCCCGTACGAACAATTGCTGGCCAATGCCAGGGCGGAAATTGAGAAGCGGCGTCCGTTTTCCAAGAGGTTGATTCGAAAGAATCTGCTGGCGACAACCTCCTCCCCGGAGCGGTTCGTGCGGGCTGCCAAACTCACCCGGGCGTTTCCGTTCGTCGGCAAGCTGCTTGGACGGTGGGTGGGTGGCGCGCCGCTGCCGAGCTTAACGGTGCGGAAGCTAGACGTTTCGGAGTTCTTCCCGGCCATCGGCCCGAAGCGTGGGTCGATTGTGATGCCCGCCGGTTGCGCCCAACGGGTCGCGCTTCCGGAAGTGAACTTGGCCGCCGCCCGCTGCCTTGCGGCGAACGGTTTCGACGTTCGGATCGCAAGCGAACTCGGCTGTTGCGGGGCGCTCTACCAGCATTCGGGTTATCCCGTCGAGGCAAAACGACTGGCCGAGGCCGCCGTCGACGCCTGGTCGGATGCCGATGCGGTTGTGTCGGTCGCTGCCGGCTGCGGGTCGCACATGAAGCACTACGAGCGTCTCATCGGGCGCGGCCTGCCCGTCTTCGACTTCGCGGAGTTTCTGGACATGCACGGTTGGGTTGCACAATTCAGCCCCCGCGATGCGACCGGTCTCCCGACCGAGTCGCAAGCGGAGGACGTAGCCGATCGCGATGCGACCGGTCTCCTGACCGAGTCGCAAGCGGGGGAGGTAGCTGATCGCGATGCGACCGGTCTCCTGACCGAGTCGCAAGCGGGGGAGGCAATAGCAGTGAAAAACCCCCACCCCAACCCTCCCCCGCAAGCGGGGGAGGG
>JBGPGO010000029.1:0-28695 GCA_041483895.1 Fimbriimonadia bacterium | reverse complement strand
GGCCCGACGCTTTGACCTCGTCGATGATGGCCTGGCGGTCCATGCCTTGGGCCTTCTTCAGCGCGGCGTAGCCCCCCTTGGCCTCGTATCCCTTGAGGGTGGCGTATTCGGGGTCGTGGGCGTGTTCGAGGAGGAGTTTCATTTCGGCCATCAGAGGAATTGTACCATCGCCGAGCTTCTCGTTGTCCCCACTGCCACAGTCGTCGAGGAGGCTGTTTGGCCGAGGTAAATCGGGGCGGAGACCCTGAATATAGATTGCACTGGGGACACCCCGACATTTCGGGGTTTCGGTCGGGAGACCGAACCGACCGACGGCGTAAGGCGGAGGCGCCACAGAACATTGAGAGCTTCTGAGGTAGCATCATTGCGTCATGGTCAATTACCTCGACCACTTCGTGGAACTGGTAACGCTCATCTTCGCTGCCGTCGTTGGCGGTTTTGTAGTTTCTTATGTTAGCGTCATACCTGCCATCACTCAGTTTCGAAAAGAAAAACTTTGGGAGCACAATCACGAGGCATACGACAAAATCCTCAAAGCGTTGGCAAGGCTGAAGCCTCTCAACAAATCAATGCGGGACTTTTTTCAGCATCCAGAGTACCGCGAAGACGACAAGACTATTGCGCAACATCAACTTGACTATCAAGAAGCGAGGCGAACGCTTGACGACGCTTTGGTCACCGCCCAGCTGATGGCAAACGAGCAAGTTACTAGCGCGCTGAGCGATCTCCGCAAAGCATTCTCCGAGTGCCGTTACACTGCACGGGTAGCCGGCGAAGATGTGGCGGTTGAGGTGGAACTCAAGGCGATTGAGGATTGTGAATCCAGAATTCTCGCGCAGGCCCGCAAGGACCTTGGACTAATACCGATTTCTTAATTGCCTTCGTCAGCGCGGAGTTGGCATCGGACCACGTCGTTCGCAAGTTGGATGACGTGGTCTTTGTCATCGTTGCGCCATTTTTCCAGAAGTTCGTCCATCTGCTTTTCATCCACCGGGCCGATGTAGTCGGCGCCGTGCTGCAAGACCGGGGCGCGGTCGCAGGCGTCCAAGCATTCCACCTCTTTTAGCGTGAACATGCCGTCCGGCGTGGTCTCGCCCAAATCGATGCCCAGCTTCGCGCGTAGATGATCCAGCAGACGATACGCGCCCTTTACATGGCAGGTCAGGCACGTGCACACCTCGATCAGATGCTTGCCCACCTTATGCTTTTCATACATCGTGTAGAAGGTCGCGACGCCCTCGATCTCCGCATACGGCCGGCTCAGCCGCAGCGCCACCTCGGCGATCGCGTTCGGCGGCAGCCAGCCGTCATATTCGCGCTGCGCGATCCAGAGCGCCGGCAGGATGGCGGACTTCTTGTCCGGATAGTGGGTTAGCAGCGCCTCCAACTCTTTCACTGCCTTGGGCGAGAACTTCATCTCCACCGACTCGGGCGAAGGAGGTTTGGGCCGGTCGAAGCGTTGGCCCAACTGCAAGAGCGGCGACGACGGAGCGTCGCCCTCCATTTTTGGCTCCGATGGAACGGAGCCCTCCATGTGTTTCATCGATCGATCTCTCCCAAAACGATATCTATGGACCCAATGATGGCCACCACATCCGCGACCATGCGGCCGAGGCACATCGTCTCCAGCGCCTGTAAATTCATGAAGCTGGGCGGGCGCACATGGAACCGATACGGCATCGCCGTCCCGTCGCTGATCAGGTAGAACCCGATCTCACCCTTCGGCCCCTCGATCGGCACATACGCCTCTCCGACCGGAGGGCTGATCCCTTCCGTGTATATTTTGAAATGATGGATGACCGCCTCCATCGAGGTGTCCAACTCCTCGCGCGGCGGAGGGACCACTTTTCGGTCATCGCTGTTCCACGGACCCGAGGGCAGCTCGTCGATGGTCTGCTGCAAAATCTTCACACTCTCGCGGATCTCCGCCATCCGCACCAGGAATCTGTCGTATACATCGGAGTTGGTTGTGGTCGGGATGCTGAACTGGAACTTCTCATACCCGCAATATGGGTTGGATTTTCGCAGGTCCCAGCCCACGCCTGCCGCTCGCAACGTCGGCCCGCTGACCCCCAACGCCATGCACTGTTCCGCGCTGATGTAGCCAACTCCCTGGGTACGGGCCATGAAGATCGGGTTGGTCTTTAGCAGCGCCTCGGCCTCCACCAACTTGGCGGGAAACTCTTTCAGAAACGTTCGCAATTTAGACTCAAACCCATCCGGCATATCTCCGCGCAGACCGCCGGGGATGATCCAGCTCGGCATCATCCGCACGCCGGAAAACATCTCGAACATCTCCAGTATCTTTTCGCGCTCCGTAAAGATGTAGAAAAACGGGGTCATCGCGCCCAGGTCCAGCGAGTGCGTCCCCAGCCAGACGCAGTGGCTTGCGATGCGGGAAAGCTCTGTCAGCATCACGCGCAAATACTGACCGCGCGGCGGCACTTCCAAATCAAGAAGCTTCTCCACGGAAAGCGTGTAGGCGAGGTTGTTGGAGTTGGCGGCCAGATAGTCCATGCGGTCGGTCATGGTCAGGGCTTTGCGATAGTCCAGGTACTCGCCCTCTTTTTCCATGCCGGTGTGAAGGTAGCCGATTTCGCTGCGCAGGCCGACGATCGTTTCGCCGTCCAACTCCAGCACCACGCGCAGGACGCCATGGGTGCTCGGGTGCTGCGGCCCCATGTTGATAACCATCGTGTTCTCGCCCTTTTTTTCGAGGGTCGGCAGGGTGTCGGGCATGTATTCCTGCGGCTGCATGCCGGATTCGGTTCTCATCTGCCTCCCACATCCTCGCTTCCGGTTTTGCCTTCCCACGAATCGCCCGCGTAGGGCATCTGGACCTCACCGACTGCGGGGCCTTGCGTTCCGCCGGGGAAGTCCACGCGCTCGCCGCCCAGCGGGAACTCTTTTCGCAGCGGATGCCCGACCCAGCCGGGGGGCGTGAGGATGCGGACCATTTCGGGATGGCCGGCGAAGCGGATGCCGTACATATCGTAGACTTCTCTCTCGGGCCAGTTTGCGCCGGGGAAGATAGGGGTGAGGGACGGCACCTCTTGCCCATCGTTGACGGCGACTTTTAGGAAGATGCGCGAAAAGTGGCGCAGGGAGACGAGGTTGTAGACCACCTCAAACCGTTCCGGCACAGTCCGAGGGTGCTTCCATGTCGAGTAGTCCACACCTAGGCATTCGCTGAAAAATTTGTATTCCAACTCCGGGTCGTCGCGGAGGAACCGGACGATTTCCGGGAGCTTATCGGTTTGGATGGTGATGCGGATATCGCCGCGATGCTCACCAATATCGCGTATCGCGCCCCTGGAGGGCTCCGTTCCATCGGAGCCAAATCTCTCGATCAACTTTCTGACGTCCAAACGCACGTTGTCCACGACGGGAATGGGCAACTTACGCCACCTTTTCCTTTGCCCCTCGGTCGTTCGGCTCCGATGGAACGGAGCCCTCCAGAGCGGAGCCCTCCAATTCCGGCTTGGCCATCGGCTCTTCAAAATCTATGGCGTTCTTCTTGATCACGTACACATATCCGGCGACCAGCATGAGGAAGAACACGCCGACCTCGATGAGGGTGAAGCGCTGGAACGCGGGCGTGCCGTGCTTGAAAACCGTGTACCAGGGGTAGAGGAAGATGCCCTCAATATCAAAGATGATGAACAGAATGGCGACGAGGAAGAACTTGATGGGGAAACGTTCGTGGGTGTCGCCGACCGGCTCGACGCCGCACTCGAATGGGGATTCTTTGTACGGGGTCCTCTTTTTTGGCCCGAGCAGGTAGCTGCCGAACACCATGACGAAGCAGACCGCAGCCCCGATGGCGAACAGCAACAGGATGGCGAAGTACCCAGGGTCCATATGCCCGGCATTTTACCCGGTTGGGGACGGGTGTCTATTGGTCGACGGTATTGCCTGAACCCTGAATGTTGACTGCACTGTTGAAATCGCCAGACTGGACGATATTCTGAGCCTTTTCTCCTGCCAGGAGCAAAGGGCCGAACTGCTTGCGAAGCCCTTCCATCAGAGCCGCATCCTCTCGCAATGCTTTCTCCAACTCTTCGCTCAAGGCTGTCTGACTGCCCTTGCTTTCTGGATCCTTCCGAAATTCTTCCAGCGCCATTCTTGCACGGCTGCCAAGCTTTTCCTTCAGCCAACGGAATAACCCTGCCGCGCCGGTAGCCGCCTCCTCTCCCAGTTTGCTTGCTGCCCCCTTGGTAGCCTCAAGTAGAAACGGAGAGATGGCGTTAGCGACCTGAGTGGCTATGATCGCTGCATTGGGATCTATGGACATTATTCAATCTCCTGTAGCTTTTGCATTATCGGAGCTAGAAAGTGAGGATCGGCCGACCGCCCCATGTGTCGGCATAAATCGAAATAGTCTCTGATCATAGCTGCGACCAGTTGTCCATGTGGCTTGATACTAGCGCTGCTAAGTCATGGGAATATTCCGAGGGCCTCCATAACCTTTAGCATAGCACCACCAAAGTCTCGATTAGATTTGAGAATGAGACACTGTATGCTCAACGACCTGGCCAAGTGTGGGAGGAATAATTCGGAAAATCGGTCGGCCAAGATCCGATACAGTTGCTCTGCCTCACTAGAGAATGCGAGTGCATTCTGAGAATCGCCCAATGATAAGAGCGTGACAGCAGTATTGGCGAGAGAGTGGGCCAACTGTGGACGATATGCATCTGGCTTTACAGCTGCTGCTTTGCGGAACTCTGCCACTGCATGGAACGAGGCCTCACCCGCCTCTTGCTTCTTATTCATACAGACGAGCACAGTTGCTTTGTTGATGAGGCAACTTGCTAGTACTACGTGTGAATCATAATGCGAACTCGGTGGAGCGCTTTCACAAACTGCAATCGCCTCCTCAATAACAGTAAGAGCCTCAGTGAAAAAATCACCTTCGAATAAGAGAGTTGACAGATTGACAAGTGCCATGGCCTGCTCAAATCTATCAAATCTGGTGCCAATATCGACCATCTCACCATAAATCTTAGTCGACTCGCTTGCCGCATCTAATGCTGCTTCTAGTTGACCCGTGTTGCTTCGGCACATTGACAAATTGCTAAGTGCCATGGCAAGCACCGGGCGAAGCATCTTTGCATCCTCGCCGCTCACACTGCGGCACAACTCTACAGCGAGTTCGCAGGCCAAAGCAGCTTGCTGGAAACGGCCCGTCGCGGACAATCGTGAAGCGAGGTTCACGTAGAGCCCCGGAAGAAATCCAAGACGAGGACCGCCCTCCGCGAATATTCTTTCGCATAGCCTATTCAATAAACTTACTGCTGGTTGTGCAAGGCAGAGTGTGTCTTTCGGAATTATGTCCATGATATTAAGTAGGGTGTCCACGCAAGATGTATCTCCAACCAGCCAACTAAACCAGTCCAAAATCGGATGCCGGGTTTCATCGCCGACGAAGTCCTGGGCTGTTCGCACTATCGTCTCGGCAACCAACGATCCGGGTCTTGCCGTTGCCCGGCCAATGATCCCCTTCTGTGCGGAAGAAGAGCAAGCCGAAATCCTATCCAGGAGGAACGCCTCGCCGACTAAGTCTGGGCGGATCGCCTGCGCCTTCTTCGTAGACTGATTACTCAATGCCTCGACTAAAGCTGAGGCCAAAGCTTCCGGATGCTGGGTGTGCGGGAAATCTAGGCCCTCCCGTTCTTCTCGCGCCATCGCGACCAATTCATCCTTACCCGTATCCCCCACAAGGGTCACGCAAGCTCCTAAGTGGGTGAGGAACGCGGGATCTATGCCACGATCTTGCGCGACACCTTCGATGCGTCTCTTCTCTCGTTGGGCAAGGTAATCTGCGAGATCGGTCCGCGTCATCGGTAGCACATTCGCGAGGCCCTTTTCAACGGCGGCAATGCCCGCCATCGCGAGGTACAGAGGTTCGTTCTCCAGCCGGTCATCTGCCGTCCGCGCATCAAACGCCGGATCTGAGCCCGGAGACGGCGGCCGCAAAATGGGTACTTTTAGGCGCTCGCACTCCAACCGCATTACATGCGCCAGCAGTTCGCGTCGCTGTCCTGCGTCGCGGATACCTGCAATCTCGGTTGGCTCAGGCAAATCGATCAGTTTGTCGATTCGGTACGAGGCCCCGGTGAGACGAATCGTATCCGCCCACCAACCGACCTCTCGGTCTGCATGGCGCTCGAGCAAGAGAATTCGGAGCGGCTGTTGCGGCTCGTGCAGCGAGCTCAAGACCTCGAACCAAGCGCGAAGGATCCGTGCTGACCCAGCGGCGTAATCCACGACAATGAGCGTTTTCTCCCATCGCCACTTGGGTAGGTGTCCTTCTCTCTGGAAACGCTCCAACTCGTCGCGCGACACAAATCCGGAGGTCCAACCCTGAGCTTCCGCGAACTCGCAGAGTTCAACCGCAAGGCGAGTCTTTCCACTGCCGCCGCGTCCGATCATGCAGCGAATTCTAATGCCGTCGCCATCGAGCCATTGCCTCAACCCCTGGTCCGCCAAACCGACAAACGGAATCTTTCGCAGATTGGGATCGAGGATATCGAGTTCCTTCTCGATCTCGCCCTTCCTCTTGTGCCTTTCAACGAGCGATAGCTTGGCGTTGCCATAGGAGACAGTGACAGAATTGCCGTCGCCGCGGACGACAGTGGCAACGTTACCCTGGCCTGACTGATCGATTTCTTGTTTGGGCATCTACGTATCTGTCATTGTAGCCTAGGATGCCGGCAGAGTTGACGACATTGGGACATCGGCGTAGCGGCTACAGGTCGATCTGGATCGCTCGCAACTCCGCAGCCTTCTCTTCCGCCAACGTATCGTTGATGAAGGCTCCCGCACCAGCCTCGGAACCCGCGAGGTATTTCAGCTTTTCCGGCGTGCGGAACGGCGGATAGAACTCGACGTGGAAGGTGTAGTGGTCATACTTCCCCTCCCCTCCTCCGGGGGGGAGGGCTGGGGTGGGGGGGTTCTTCCGAGGCGGTTGCTGGTGGAACACCATCATATAGGGCAGCGAGAAGCCCCACAATTTGTCGTAGCGCTGAGTGACATCCAGCAGCATCCGGGCGAAGTCCAACCGCTCCTCCGACGACAGATCGGGCAGCGAACCCCGATGCTCCAGCGGCGCGATGTACACCTCGTACGGATAGCGCGCGAAGAAGGGGATGAACGAGCGCCAAATCCCGTGCGCGGACACCAGCCGCCGCTCGTCGTTCAGCTCCGCGTCCAACACATCCGCCATCAGCCGCCGGCCCGTCTGTACAAAGTGTTCTTCGGAGGCCGATAACTCCGTCGCGATCACCGGCGGGATGAACGGATAGGCGTAGATCTGCCCGTGCGGATGGCTGAGCGTGACGCCGATCTCCTTGCCCTTGTTCTCGAAGATGAAGACGTACTTCACATCTTCCCGCGCGCCGAGTTCCGCGGTGCGATCCGCCCACACGTCTACCAAGTGCCGGACGCGCTGAAGCGAGAGATCGGCGAAGGTTGCGTTGTGGTCGGAGGTATAGCAGACCACCTCGCACACGCCGCCCGCAGTCATCACCGGCGAGACGTCTGTCCCGGCCACCGACGGCGCAGGGGCATCCCGTTGCAGCGATGGGAACTTGTTCTCGAACACGGCGATGTCGTAGTCATCACGCTCGATTTCGGTCGGGAAGCCGCCGGGTTTGGTTGGGCAGAGCGGGCAGTAGTCGTCGGGCGGGAAGAAGGTGCGGTCCTGCCGGTGGGTGGCGACGATGACCCACTCTTTTCGGAACGGATGCCAGCGCAGCTCGCTCATCGCAGGATCACGATATCGGTCATGGGCAGATGGTACCGTAACACCAACTGGCGGCGGCAGCAAGGAAGCAGAGAAGGCGTGCTACATAGGACACATAGGTCCTATAAGTCTTATACGTCCGATCAGTCCGATGCCGCCAAGATGCCAGCGTTACGCGGCGAGGAGCAGGTCCGAGTCCACTTCGCCGCGGACGAGCGCGCTCGCGAACATCAGACAGGCCCGAATGTCCTCCGGCTGCAAAGTGGGATAGCTGTGCAGGATGTCGGCCTTATCCCAGCCCTGCGCGAGTAGGTCCAAAACAGCATCCACGCCCATCCCGGCCCCAATCAGGTGCGGCGCGCCGGCCATCACTTCGGCGTCAAAGGCAATTCGTCGTCTCCAAGGCACGGAGAGTACTCCTGTCCGAAATCTACCGAGCACTGCTATAGGCGGCGGCTGAACGTCACGCCCCACGCGGCCCGCTGGTCCTGCATAAACAGCCGTATTCCCAACGCTTTGGCAGGATTCCATAGGAGTCCGGCGCTGATCTGCCGCGAATCGTGCTCGGCCTGGACACTAAGATTGTTGGCAAGAGGAAGGTCCAACCCGACAAAAACACCTTTGATTCCGCCGACACCATAGCCGAAATGGAGGAAAAGCTGCTTTTCTCCCGCCGGGCTGTTCTCTAAAGCAGTACGAAAGGTAGTAACCAGATAGTACGAACGTCCTTGGTCGGTTCGATCGAACAGATCGCGCACCCCGAGGCTGATGCCGGGAAGCTCTTCTAATATCGGAGGGAGGATGTTGTAGGCGATATCCAAGCCTTGGCGGGAATCGATGCCAGGGCCGGAGTCGCTCGACATCTGCAGCTCAAAGTGATCGGTGATGCCGTATTGCAGCCACTCATGATGGATTTGGGAGGAATGGAACGGGGAATCGAACTCCAATCGGAATTCCCCTTTGCTCAATATGAAGCCGGTTGGGATGCGAAACAGCCGCTCACCCCATGAGGCGGCCGCCACGCAGACGGCGAAAAATATGAAAGTGCTCTTCAAACGATTTGGCTCCTCCCTGAGCGCGGCCCGACTCTACCGCAATACGGGTACAGTTCCGCCGAATGCCCGATCTCAGCCTCCACCACATCTACATTCCGCCGCGCCTGTTGGCGCAGGATAGTTCCCCCGCCATATTTCTGTTTCACGGTCTTGGCTCGGACGAATACGAGCTGCTTGCGTTAGCAAGTGATTTGCCCGACGAACTGGCTGTCATCTCCGTCCGGGCCCCTTTCCCCTACGAAATCGGGGGCTACAAGTGGTACGACCGCGACCCCACCTTCAACCTGAACCCGACGGCGGTCGCGGAAATATCCGGCCGGATGGGAGAATTTCTTGCCGGGGCCGTCGAGGAGTATCCGATCGATGCGGAGCGGCTCTATCTGTTCGGATTCAGCATGGGATCCGTGGTCGCCATGACGACGATGTTGGCTGTTCCGGATCGTGTGGCGGGTGCAATTGCGTTGAGCGGCTTTCTGCCGGAAGATAATGGAAACCATTATCAAGTGTCGGAAGCGCGGGGGAAGCCGATTTTTGTTGGGCACGGTATTCAAGATCCGGTCGTTCCCATCGCCATGGGCCGAGCGGCAAGGGAACGGCTCTTGGAGTACGGAGTGGACCTGACCTATCGGGAATATCCCGTCGAGCACACGTTATCGGAAGAGGAATGGGCAGACGTTCGCGCGTGGCTTGCGAGTAGACTCCAGGGTTAGATGGTTACGCTAGGTCTTGACTTTGGAACGAATACGGTCCGGGCGCTGCTGGTCCGGACGGATGACGGCGCGGAAATTGCCGCATCCGTTGCGCCCTACGAGCATGGCGATGAGGGCGTCCTCTACGACGACAACGATCCAAACCTGGCCCGGCAGCATCCCGGCGACTATCTGACGGCGATGGAGGCGGCGGTCCAAGGCGCGATGGCGGAGGGGGCCGTCGATCCTTCACAGATCGTCGGGATTGGAGTGGATACCACGGGTAGCACGCCCATCCCGTGCGACGCGTCGGGGATGCCGCTGGCGCTGGATCCCCGATTTGCCGCGAATCCCAACGCAATGGCATGGCTGTGGAAAGACCATACATCGCACGCGGAAGCCGCCCAGATCACGGACATGGCGGCGAAGATGCGGCCCAACTACCTCAAGAAATGCGGCGGGAAGTATTCATCGGAGTGGTTCTTTTCCAAAATCCTTCACTGCCTGCGAACCGATCCGGAAGTGTTCGACGCCGCGCATCACTGGATCGAATGCGCGGACTGGATCCCGGCGATTCTCACCGGCAATCAAGCGCCAGGGCGATACAAGGCGGGGGTCTGCGCCGCCGGACACAAGGCTATGTACAACGATGGCTGGGGCGGACTTCCGGATGCGCAGTTTCTTGGCGCGCTGCACCCGAAGATGGGGGAATTGCGCCAACGCCTGTTCGACAAGGCCTATCCCGCCAATGTTTCGGCGGGGAGTTTGACGGAAGAGTGGGCCTCCGATTTTGGCGTGCCGGCGGGGATTCCGGTCGCGGTCGGCGCCTTCGACGCGCATCTGGGCGCGGTCGGATCGGGCATCCGCCCTGGGACGCTGGTCAAAATCATCGGCACTTCCACCTGCGACATGATGGTGGAGCCGACGACGACCGACCTGGCCGATATTCCCGGTCTGTGCGGCATCGTCAACGGCTCGGTTCTGCCGGATCACTACGGCATGGAAGCGGGGCAATCGGCTGTCGGCGACATCTTCAACTGGTTCGTCGATGAGTTCGGACTGACGCATGAGGCGATGACTCGGCAGGCGGAAGCGCTCCGGCCCGGCCAGTCCGGCCTCCTCGCCCTCGATTGGAACAACGGAAATCGAACCATCCTCACCGACCCGCTGCTGACCGGCCTACTGGTCGGCCAGACGCTGCACACAAAGCCGCACGAGATCTACCGCGCGCTGATCGAGGCCACCGCTTTTGGCGCGCTCGTGATCATGGAGCGGTTTGAAGAATATGGCGTGAAGGTCGAGCGCGTTGTCAACTGCGGGGGCATCGCCGAGAAGAATCCGATGGTGATGCAGATCTATGCGGATGTGACGGGGCGCGAAATGTTTGTCTCTCGCTCCTCCCAGACCTGCGCGCTGGGGTCGGCGATCGCGGCTGCTGTCGTGGCGGGCGAATATCCGACGTTTGAGGCCGCGCAAGATCGGGTGACCGGTCTCAAGGAAAAGAGCTATCGCCCAAACCCGGATGCGCATCGTATCTATCGCCGTATCTTCTCCTTATATAAGGACCTGCACGATGCCTTTGGGACGCAGCAGTGGCACGGGAACCTGGGGCATGTGATGAAAGAGCTGATTGCCATCCGCGAGGGGGCACGGCGCTAATGCGATGCGCCCAATTGATCGCGCCCGGCCGGATTGAACTGGGCGAGATGGACCCGGAGACGCCGACGCCGGGCTGGTCCAAGGTGCGCATGACGCACGTCGGCATCTGCGGCTCCGACCTGCACATCTATCGGCACGGCGGCATAGGTTCCGCGAAGGCACAGTTCCCGTTCGTGATGGGACACGAAGGGGTGGGTGTTGTTGAAGATGGTCCCCTTGCGGGTCGGCGGGTTTCGCTCGAACCCACCATCTCCTGCCACCATTGCGAACAGTGCTATCGGGGGAATCCGAATCTCTGCCTGGATCAACGATTTTTGAGTTTGCCGCCGGATGCGGGAATGCTCCGTGATACGCTTTGGCATCCGCCGGACCTTTTGGAGCCCATCCCGGACGGTCTGTCCGGCGCGGCCGGGACGCTGCTTGAGCCGATGTCGGTTGCCCTCAACGCCTTCGATCTGCTGAAGTTCAAGGCGGGCAGCAACGTGGCGATACTTGGATGCGGCGGGATCGGGCTGTGCTGCCTTGTGCTCGCCCGCTTCTTTGGCGCGGGGCGGATTCTTTGCACCGATCCGTTGCCCCACCGACGGGAGGCGGCACTGTCGATCGGAGCGGACTATGTGGCAACGGCGAGGTCAGGAGGCCAGCTGGACACAGGCGACACAGGCGACACAGGCGACACAGGCGACACAGGCGACACGGTCAGGAGACCGGTCGCATCGGATCAAGCATCGTATCAATATGTCATCGAATGCTCCGGCGACGCGGGCGCGCACAAGGACATGCTGACCCTCGCGGAACCCGGCGCGAAGATCGCCATCATCGGAACCCCGCCGAACGCTGAAATCGTCCTCGCGGGGCACGAACCAAGGCGCAAGGGCCTGACGTTCTACATGGTCCGCCGTTCACGAAACACCCTGGAGCGCGCCGCCGAGATTGCCTGCCGTCTGCCGCTGGAGAAAGTGGTCAGTCACAAATTTCCGCTCGCGGAGTCGCAGAAGGCCTTTGACACCGCTAGCGGATATCGCGACAACTGTCTCAAAGTGGTGATCGAACTGTGAAGTGGCAGGAACTCTTGGAAGAAGTATGGCGGGCGAACGTCGAGCTGCCGGTTCGTGGATTGGTCTTGGGGACATGGGGAAACGCAAGCGGCATCGACCGTGCGACGGGGAAAATCGCCATCAAGCCCTCCGGCATTTCATTCGGCGGCTTATCCCCTTCTGACCTTGCGACCGTGGACCTCGACGGCAACCAGGCGGAGGGAAGCCGGAAGCCGTCCACAGACACTCCCACCCATCTCGCGCTGTATAAAGCCTGGCCCGCTGTCGGCGGAATCGTTCACACCCACTCCCATTATGCGACGGCATGGGCGCAATCCCGGCGGCCGATTCCCTGCTTCGGGACCACTCACGCGGACCATTTCCACGGACCCGTACCGGTCACGGACGACTGCGACACGGGTGAGCGATACGAGGCTGCAACGGGCGAGGCCATCATCGCATGTATCGGGCGCCAGGACCCGCTTGAAATGCCCGCCGCGCTGGTCGCCGGCCACGGGGCATTCGCATGGGGGGCAACACCCACGGAGGCGCTGGAAAATGCCACGGTGCTGGAAGAGGTTGCTCGCATGGCTCTGCATACTCTCATGCTCAATCCCAGCGCGAAGCCGATTTCGCAGGAGCTGCTGGACAGGCACTTTCGCCGCAAGCACGGCCCGGGCGCGTATTACGGGCAAAAGGATTGATCGCCTCCGATACGATCGTCGCGATCGCCACTCCGCCCGGCAATGGCGGAATCGGGATCGTGCGGCTTTCCGGGCCGGATGCGTTTCCCATAGCATCACAATTATTTCGCGGCGACCTGGAAAGTCATCGGATGAGGCATGGCCAGATCGTTGACGAGGCGGGAGCTCCGGTCGATGACGTTGTGGTCCTTCCCTACTGCGCGCCCAACTCGTACACCGGCGAGGACGTCATAGAATTCTGTTGTCATGGCGGAAGCCTGACCCTTGCAGCGGTCGTTCGGCTGTGCCTTGCGCAGGGGGCGCGGCCCGCGGAACCGGGGGAGTTCACCAAGCGCGCATTTCTGAACGGCAAGTTGGACCTGGCACAGGCGGAGGCGGTCTGCGATCTGATCGTCGCGGGAGCGGAGGCGCAGCGGCGACTGGCATTGCGGCAGATCGAGGGGGAGCTGAGCCGATGCGTGGGGGAGGTGCGAGACCGTTTGATGTCGGTCCTCGCGGCGGCGGAGGCCGCGGTAGATTTCAGCGAAGAGGTCGGCGAGCTGGACACCGTCGCGGCCCGAGCGAACTTGGATCAGGCGCTGAAGACAGTTGACGAACTGCTCGCCGGGTTTGCGCAGGGCCGGTTGGTGCGGGAAGGGGCGGTGGTTGCCATCGTCGGCCTGCCAAACGTGGGCAAATCCAGCCTGCTGAACGCGCTGGTGGGGACGGAGCGGGCGATTGTGACGTCCGTACCGGGCACGACGCGGGACACGATTGAAGACCAGATCAATCTGGAGGGAGTGCCGGTGACGCTCGTTGATACCGCCGGTCTGCGGGAGACGAGCGACGTGGTGGAGGAGATCGGTGTTCGGCGGACGCGCGAAGCCGTTTCGTCGGCGGACCTCGTGATGCTGCTGCTCAGCCCGGATGATTGGGAAACTCCTTCCAACGATGAATTGCTCGACCGCATGCCGCTGGTGGTGCTGAATAAGGCGGACATCGCCGGTGAGGAAACCATGTCAGCGGTTCGGCAGCGATTCCCGGGCATGGTTGAAGTTTCCGCAACGCAGCGAACCGGGCTGGATCAGCTTCGGCACGAATTGCGGCGGCGTCTGCTAGGGGACGTGCCTGTCGAATCGGCGCTGGTCAGCCGAGAACGTCATCAGCATGCGCTGCTCGAGGCGCGAGGCGCGATCGCCCATGGGAACGAGACCCTCTCCGTCGATGTTCCCACCGACTTTCTGTGTATCGACCTGCGGGGGGCGCTCGACGCGCTCGGATTGGTGACCGGCGAAACCGCAACTGCCGACATCGTCGAGCGGATTTTTTCAGACTTTTGCATCGGCAAGTGACACTTGTGCCACGCAACCCGTCCAAAGTTACAGCCGGCAATCGTTGCAGGGATGTGGGCGCCGATCGCGTATCTAGTGGACTAGGAGGGTTCGGAATGAGATCAGTTCTTGTCTTCGTCGCCATATTCGTGTGCCTGTCATTGGCCGCCGCTCAACAGACAATCGCCCCAGGGAACAAGCTGTCCATTACCGTATCCAACAGCAAGGACCTGACGAAGGACTACGACGTTGGTCCGGACGGCACGATCATCATGCCGTTCATTGGGATAGTCGAGGTCAAGGGGCTGACGTTGGCCGCCGCCGCAGCGAAGATTCAGAAGATTCTGGGCGACCAGCGGGTCGTGCTCGAACCTCAAGTGACCGTCTCCTTTGCCGGCGCGGAGAAACCGCCGAGCAAGGCAAGCGTTTCCGGCGCGGTGCTAAAGCCGGGCGATTATCAGGTTGATGACAACACAACCCTCGACGAACTCCTTAAGAAAGCGGAGCCGACGGAGACCGCCGACCTGGCATCGGTTCGAGTAACGCTGTCCGACGGCACGGTGAACAGCATTGACTATCTCTCCTTCAAGAGCCGCGGCGCCGCGGCCGGCAACCCCAAAATTGCTGCTGGGTCCACGATCTACCTGACGATTCAACCGGTAGCAGGAGACATCACGGTGCTGGGCGCTGTGGCCAAACCGGGCGTGATTGAATTCAAAGAGGGGATGACTCTGGCAGAGGCGCTGCTTGCTGCGGGCGGACAAAAGAGCGACGGCGACATTTCAAAGATTCAGATCAAGCATCGGGCCGGCGAGCAGGTAGTTGTTGACTTCGCAACTTTGGGCGGCAACATTAAGTTGGCGAAGGGCGACCAGGTATTCGTACCGATGGTTGCCGGATCATCGTATGTGATGGTTCGGGGCGCGGTGAGAAATCCGGGGTTGGTCCCATACCGGGACAAGATGACGCTTTCGCAAGCCATTCACGGCGCCGGAGAACCGAGCGATGGCGCAAAGACCGACAAGGTCGAGATCAAACGCATCGAGGACGGGAAGACGGTCACGACAAAAGCGGACCTCAACGCTGTCGTGCGCGGCCAGGCTTCGGACCCGGAGATTCAGCCGGGCGACACGATCAATGTGCCCTATCCTTCTCGGCCCATGTCGACCCAAGAGTTTTTGCGGTACGGGTCCCTACTAATCACGCTGCTGTTGCTTTTCAAACGGTAGCGATCGGCCACCCGGTAGGTTCGCCTTTTTTCACGCGAACCCTCGGTAATGATTTGACAGATTGGTAAAGCCGTGCTATCCTTCCTTAATAATAGGTGGTAGGCGTGAGAAGGCGCCGAATCCTAACATAGGCTCAGACTTGAGCCAAACGTAATTTTATGTTTTGATTGACTGGATGGACCTCTTCGGCGGTCCCCTAGATTTTTGCAGTAGAAGGAGTGGACCGACTCATGGCTACCCGACATGCCATCATTGCCAGCATTTTTGCGGTGCTTCTTGCAACCTCAAGCTTCGCCTTTCAAGCGCGTCTCTGGTTCAAGAACAATACGACCGGCTTGGAAAATAGCGGCGCGGTGCTGGTATCTCCTGGCGACAGCGTTTCCATCTGGTTTCAATACATAGGCAGTACCGATGACGCCAGCGACAAGTGGGGCCTGTTCCAAGCGACGCTGGACTTGGCCGGAATCACCCTCATCACCGACGCAGAAGCCAGTACGTGGAGCAACCAGCTCGATGCGGGGTTCCTGCCGAATTCAACCTTCACGACAAAAATTCTGTTCGATACGGATGACGGGCCTATGTACGATCTTTCCATCGACCCCACGGATAACACGCAACCCCTGGTAACCAAACGAGGACTTTACGCCTTGATCGGGGTTTTGGGCAACAAGCCTGAGGCGCACGATTTCGGGCCGCAGGAACTGTTCAGGTTCACTGTCGCCCCTGGCGCCCTCGCGGGCGAGACGTTGGATTGGCTGTTCGACGCCCGTGACACCGGCGTCGGGCTGTCCACCCGGATCCTCGACAAGAACGCCTCGACCGCCGACATTACCGACAATCACCTGCAAGCTGTGCCGGAACCAGGCGGACTTGCGGCGATGTCTGTGTTGATCGGCCTGGTTTTTCTTCGTCCACACCGCAAATAAACGGTCACTGGCGTTCGCTGGTCACCAACCACATAGGAATTACGGGGTCTGCTGAATTGCCGGAAATCCCGCCTGATTTTCCCTGATTGGTCTGATTCTTGCCCCCTCCTGTTTAGCTGAAAACTGAGAAACCACCGGCTTTGGGTCAAACCGGAGCCAAACCAGTTGTGATCTGTCACAGGGAGTCGTACCAGCGGCGCTGGAGCAGTAAGGAGCTATTGGCATTCCGGATTGCGAGGAAAAGGCCTTTCGCGCAATTTCCGGCTCATTTGTGAACACGGCAAGTTGGACTGAGTTGCAATCAATAAGGAGTCTCCGTTAAGAAATGAAGATTCGCAATTTTATCGTGACGGCGCTGGCGGCTGCGCTCACAAGCAGCAGCTTCGCAGCGTACCAAGCACACCTGTTCTTCAAGAACGCAACGCAAAACACATCAAACGCCGGCCAGCTCAATGCAAATGTGGGCGACGTAGTCGAGATCTGGTACCACTTTGATGACCTCGACGCAGTCAATCCATTCAAGTGGGGAACCCTTCAGGTGACCTTGTGCTTTGACGGCCTGACCCTCGTCGGGGCTGCCGACAAGGGAACCTGGGATGCTTCGATCACCGCCGCGAAAGTAAGCGGTGGCTCTGCCGCCGACTTCTTGACCACGGTAACCGGAAGTGGAACCCTGTACGACAACTCTATCGATCCGGGGGACAATACGAAGGCCAAAATTTGTGACGATGGCCTTTATGTCTTCCTCGGGATCAACGGAACCAAGCCTCGCTCCCAGAACTGGGATGTCAAGCTTTGGCAGTTCACCGTTCAGGCCGGTTCCGTCGGGCAGACCCTGGATTGGGCGGTTGATGGGAGAACGACGAGCACCGGACTGTCCACTCGCATTCTCGACCAAAAGAACGTGTCCAAGGACATCACCGACAACCATGTCACAGTGGTTCCGGAGCCGGGCACCATCGCCGCGGTTCTTTCGGGTCTCGCCGGCATTGCCGGCATTCGCCGCCGCAAGTAAAATTCGGCAACGTTCCGCCGTCCGCTCTGGCAGCGCCAGGGCGGACGGCTTTTTGCGTTGCTCGGCATCAACGGTACCAAATCGAGGGCGCAAGACTGGGACGTCATGTTATGGCGGTTCACTGTTCAACCGGGAAGCGGGGGTCAGACACTCGATTGGGCGCTCGATGGGCGGCAAACAGGCACAGGCCTATCCACCCGAATCTTGGACGAGAAAGGCAATAGCGTGGATGTCACGGACAACTGGGTGACGGTTGTCCCGGAGCCAGGAGGCTTCGTTGCGGCCCTGCTCGGCCTTGGATCCTATGCGGCGCGCCGGCGACGTGGGCAGCCCCGGATTCAATGGGTCACGTGTTCCATTCTTTTCGCGATTTTGTCCTTGACAAAACCCCGATCTCCTGGTATTATGTCAGTGTAGCTGCCGGAACCGATCCGGCGCGGATTCCACTCCAACGTGGGAAATTGTATTATTTGCTGGATGGGTATGGGCTGGCCTTCTCCGATTCTTCATCCAGATTTGTTCTTTGGCAATGCCTCAGCTGTAGGACTAAATTGATTGTTAAAGGAGTATCCGTGATGAAGATTCGGATTGCTTTTGTTTTAGCCCTCGCAGCTGCGCTCTCAACCAGCAGTTTTGCGGCCTATGCAGCTAGTTTGTTCTTCAAGAATGCAACGCAAGGCACATCGAACGCTGGTCAAGTCAGTGCTAATGTGGGCGACGTAATCGAGATCTGGTACCACTTTGATGACCTTGACGCGGTCAATCCGTTCAAGTGGGGAACCCTTCAGGTGACCTTGTGCTTTGACGGCCTGACCCTCGTCGGGGCGGCCGACAAGGGAACCTGGGATGCTTCGATCACCGCCGCGAAAGTAACCGGCGGCCCTGCCGGCGACTTTTTGACGACGGTGACGGGAAGCGGAATCCTGTACGACAACTCCCTCGATCCGACGGACGATACGAAGGCAAAAATGTGTGACGACGGCCTTTATGTCTTCCTTGGGATCAACGGAACCAAGGCTCGCTCCCAGAACTGGGATGTCAAACTTTGGAAGTTCACCGTACAGGCCGGTTCCATCGGGCAGACCCTGGATTGGGCGCTTGATGCGAGAAATACGAGTACCGGACTGTCCACTCGCATTCTCGACCAAAAGAACGCGACTGTGGACCTCACCAACAACCATGTTAAAGTGGTTCCGGAGCCGACCGGTATCCTCGCATTATGCACCGGAGTGATCGGTTTGATAGCCGTTCGCCGCCGCAAATGAACTGCAGTTGAAGTTTTCTTTGTACTCAGTTGCCCGCTTCAATCTCTGGAGCGGGCTTCTTATTTCGTGGCGGAAGGCGGCCCCTTGAGTGTAGTGATCGGAAAAAGTTCGAAAAACTTTGTGCATTTTGCTTGACATTTGCGGTTTTCCGAATATAATAGGGATGTCCGCTGAGAAGCGGACTTGGGAACTCCACTCCAAATAGATCAAATTCTGCTTTACGTGAAGTCGGAAAGGCCTTCTAAACTTCACGCTGTTTGTAGGCACAGCCTCCACTTAGCTGGTCTAAGTTGCTAAGAAAAAGGAGTCTCCTACGTATGGTAATCCGAAATCTCATGGTCCTTGGATTGGCGACCGCGCTTGCCGGGAGCAGCTATGCGGCTTATACTAGCCGGCTGCACTTCTGGAACACGACCACCAATAACCAAGCAGCAGGAACAGTCGATGCCAGTGTCGGCGATAATATCCAGATCTGGTATCACTTCCACGCCTCTGACACCGTTAACCCTTTTAAGTGGGGTACCCTCCGGGTCACTCTGTGTCTCGACGGACTGTCGTTGGTTAGCGCAGCAGATGAGGTCAGTTGGAAACCGCAGCTTACTGCGGCAAAGGCGAGTGGTGGTCCGGCAGGTGACATCCTGACGACTATCCTCTTTGACAGCATCAGTGACGCTAGTGTGATGTACGACAACTCGATCGACCCGACTGACGGCACCTCCGGCCAGCCGATAGTCTGCAACAACGGCATGTATGTCTTGTTCGGCATGAACGGCAACAAGACAAGAGCCCATGACTGGGATGTCATGCTTTACCAGTTCACCGTGGCCCCCGGCAGCGTTGGCAACATACTGGACTGGACAAAGGATGGCGTTGTCTCACCCACAGGTGTGAACACCAGCATCCTGGATCAGGCGGGCAAAACAAAGGACATCACTGACAATAGGGTCCGCGTTGTTCCTGAGCCAGGTAGCATTGTCGCGATCGTAACCGGTCTTGCCGGTATCGCCGCATTGCGACGCCGCAAGTAATCTCGTCTTAGACCCGAGATAACACTTGCCTAGAAACGGTTTCGCCCATCCCGCTTGCGGGATGGGCGAATTCCTATTTGGACTGGCAGCGACTCTGTTGCGCCGTCGTTCTTAGACGGCTAGTGCGCTCTGCAGCTGCTCAGTGATTGCGATCATCCGCTCCAACGCGGTGATGGCATGGCGTTTGATGTCGTCCGGCACATCGATTCGATTGACCGTTGTGCCCTGAACCAGCTTTTCCAGCACATAGCAGAGAAAACTCGGGTGGATTCGATACATCGTGCTGCAGGGACAGGTGATCGGGTCTAGGCACATGATGAACTTGTCCGGGTTCTCCGCGGCGAGGCGGTGGACAAGGTTGATCTCCGTCCCAATTGCCCATTTGCTACCGGGTTCGCCGGCTTCCACGGCCCGAATGATGAACTCGGTAGAGCCGAAGGAATCCGCCGCATCCACGACATCCTTGGTGCATTCCGGGTGGACCACGACGTGAATGTTAGGATGCACTTTGCGGGACAGAGTGACCTGCTCGAGCGTGAAGCGGCCGTGCACCGAGCAGTGTCCTTTCCAAAGTAAGACGGTGGAATCTTGGATTTTGGCCGGCGAATTGCCGCCTAGGGTCTGCTTGGGATCCCAGACCAGCATATCTCTCTCGACGTCGAATCCCATCCGGCAGGCCGTGTTCCGGCCCAAATGCTGGTCGGGGAAGAAGAGCAGCTTATCCCCGCGGTCGAGCGCCCACTCGATCACCTTTCGCGCGTTGGAGCTGGTGCAAACGGCTCCTTGATGGGCGCCGACAAACGCTTTGAGGTCCGCGGCGGAGTTCATATAGGTGATCGGGATGATCCGCGAGACATCCGTGACCTGGCCCAATTCTTCCCAGACCCGTTCCACCTGGTGAATGTTGGCCATGTCGGCCATGCTGCACCCGGCGGACAGGTTCGGGAGGATGACCGTCTGGCGGTCCGCGCTCAGGATATCGGCGCTCTCCGCCATGAAGTGGACGCCACAGAATACAATCGCATCCGCTTCGGGATGACGTTGGGCATCCTTGCAAAGCTTGTAGCTGTCGCCGCGATAATCGGCATATTGAATGATATCGTCTCGCTGATAGTGATGCCCAAGGATTACGATTCGACTCCCCAAGGCGCGCTTGGCGGCACGAATTCTTGTATGCAGTTCTTCTTCGGTCGCCTGTGAGTAGGCGGCATCGAGAGGCGGTTGATACATAATTGACCACCGGTCTCCTTGGCGAGCAGTTCGTGAAATTTCGAACGGAGTTGTTGCCCGTTTCCAAGGATTTAGAGGTTGCTACATCTATAATACCATGAATATTAATGCATCGTTAGCTTAAATATCGGCTGTTTCGGGGTGCGGGCGGCTCGTTTGAGGAGATTTGCATGGAAAGTCGCCTCAAATTGGCAAGAAAAGATTGCTACTTTTTTCACAAATAAACTGCTTCTCAAGGTTCGCAGATAATGGTGCCAAAATAGCGTCAGCATGGATCTTGGCTGGCTGCTTCAAATAGGGTTCGCGTGGTTCTTCATCTGGCCACCGGCCTTCTACTGGATCATGCACCTTACGAAGCAGGCCATCATGGCCGACCTCGGCGGCCCCGAGGCTGCGCTCGGCATTGGGGCGGCCATCGGTGTGGCCCTGATTGGGCATACCAACGAGCATCTTTGGATGCGGGTGAGCTGCGCATCGATCTTATGGCTGTCGGCCCTTACGGTCCCGATTGTGGGCCGATTTCTCCACGGCAAAGCACTGTTGGCCATCGATATCGAGCGGATGCGAAAGCTTTCCGGAATTCTAGGCGGCAGCGCCAACAACCCTAGTGCACTCGGAGAATTGGGCCGACTGTGCGTGAAGTATGGCTTGACGGCCTCCGCCGTCGGCCTGCTGGAACGCGCTGTTGCCGCGGCTCCCCATCACATGCTCGACGAAAAGCGCATGCTGCAGTGGGTCAGCCGCGATCTGAAGGGCACGCCGGACGACAATCCCAACACTTGCCCCGACTGCGGCTTCAAGAACCACCCGACCGAAGTCCGATGCAAACGATGCGGCCGCGATATCCTTGCCTCATTGGCGGGGGGCGCCTGGCTGCCGGAACGGGCGGCGGGCCGGCTCGTCCGACTCTGGCTTATCGTTGTTTGCGTCCTTGTTCTCGCGCCCTACATTGGGTCTAGCGTTCATTCACTGGTAGCCGTACCGCTTATCTTGTTGACGGTTGCCGCGGGCGTATACCTCTTTTGGCGGACTGTAACCAAATGAAGCTCATGGACCGGTACCTATTAAAAGAGACGTTTGTGCCGTTTCTGATCGGCGCCGTGTCCGCGATCATGCTGCTGACTGGGGGACTTCTCTATGAGAACGGCCGGGTGCTCTTCGATCGCGGGGTGACATTGGCAGCGGTCGGACAGCTCGTGCTTTACCGATTGCCATTTCTCGTCGTGATTGCCGCGCCGGTCGCGATTGCGGTCGGCACTGCGATGGCGGTCACGCGGATGGCGCGGGATCAAGAGATACTGGTGATGCGGATGGCCGGGGTCAGCGTTTGGCGGATATTGATCCCCTACATGCTTCTCGGTTTTGCGGCGTTTGGAGCTACCTACTGGTTTCAAGAAAATGTCGTTCCGCAGTCGGGGAATCGGTTCAAGAAGCTGCTGTTTCAGGTAGCGATGATGCAGAGCACGCCTCGGTTTACCGCCAACGAAGTCGTCACTGTGGAGGATTGGAAGTTCATTCTCGGCTTGGTGGAGAAGGTTTCGGACAATGTTTACGATGTTACTGACATGACGGCGATCCGCACCGTCGGTCTAAAGGAGACCAAGATATTTCGGGCGGAGAAGGCTCGGTACGATAACGGCGTTTGGCGATTGACGAACGCCAAGGTCTGGCATTTTCGTCAAGGGAAGGATATGGAGTACCTAGAGGGCGAGACTGGACGGATCGACAAGCGAGTGCCGCTTCAAGATATCGTAAGCCCGTTGCTGCCGGACGAAATGACGCGCGCGGAATTGCGCGAGGATATTGAGCGGTCGAGGGCCATCGGCCGGCCGTCGCTGGAAAAAGAGGTCCAGTACCATACGAAGCTGAGCATCCCCTTCGCCTGCGTCATCTTCGCCATTTTCGGTCCCGTCTTCAGCCTTGCGTTTTCGCGCAGCGGCGGATTCACGGGAATCCTGCTGTCCGTCTTCTTGGTGTTCGCGCATATCAATGGGTTGCTGCTTTTTACCAAAGTGTTGGGCGAGCAAGGGATCGTTTCGCCGTTGGTCGCGGCCTGGGGGCCGAACATCATCTTCCTTATCGCGGCGCTGGTTGCCGCGCGGCGGATCGAATGAGATGGAAGGCTATCTGCTGTATTTGCTTTCTGATTACGGTGGCGCAGGCACAACAGAAGAATCCGCTGGCTCCCGGCGGATTTGAGCCTCCCAAGCCGCCTAAATACTCCATCGGCGCTCCCGATCCGAATCTGCCGGACGATCGCATCGTCCACTGGAAATCGTTCGGCAACCTCACAAAAGAAGGTTCGAACATCCATGCGGTTGGCGGCGTGGAGTTCCAGTTTCGCGGCTACAACGTCAAGGCCAAGGAGATATCGGGCGACGTGGACTTGGAGCAGTTCATGTTGTCGGGAGATGTCATCGTTCGCGGTTCCGATCAGGTCACTACGGGCGATCAGGTCTGGGTGGACTTCAAGGAGAAGAAATACCGATTTGAAAATGGCAGATCAGACCTCATGCCGAAGCTGTTCGATGGCCGACTGCTCTCCGATCTGTACGCGCGGGGAGCCAGCTCGGAAGGCACAAATCGGGAGCAAACGCTCTTCGACGGCGAAGTGACGACCTGCCCGCTCGGGCACCCGCACTTTGAAATGGAAGCCGCAGAGTTCGATGTGAAGCCTGGGGACCGGATCATTTTTCGCAATTTCCGTCTGCGCGCGCTAGGAAAGACATTGGTCGCTTTGCCGCATTTGACGGTTCCACTGAATCGACCGGAATACAACGGATATCTGCCGGACGTCGGCCGGTCGGAACTCGAAGGCACATACGTGAAGTCGAAATTCACCGCGGGAATTCTTCGCGGAGATGCGGCGATTCTCCGGACCGACTTCATGGAAAAGCTGGGTCTCGGGTTGGGATTGGATCAGAAATGGGGCGGCAAAGGCTCTCAGGGCGACCTGCAGTTCTATAACCTATATGACAATCAGCGGGGACAGAACAGCTTTACGGGAGACTTATTTCACAATCAAACATTCGGCAATTTGAGCGTTCGATTCCGATCCGACTTCCACCAAAACATCTATCTTACGTTTCCTGACAGCCGCTCGATGGTCACGAACACATCTGCCCTTTACCGCGCGGGAAGAGGCAGCACACAACTGAACTTCATAGACTCGCGCAATGAATCCGGCACCTACAGCAACACGAATCAGTCCTTCGGCCTATCGGATTCCCGCCCCCTCGGCAACGGATTCTCGTTAAATAATCGCATGACCTATTCCAACTCCACAACGGCGCAAGGCAGCCAAACACTGTCCGAGCGCGAGCAGGTTGACCTGGGGCTTGGCTTGTCATATGCTTCCAAACGATATGATGGGGACCTGTCGTATCAGCGATTGGTTCCGATCGGCGAGACGACAAATTTTATCTCGGGATCCAATCGGACGCCGGTTTTGACTTTGCGATCGGATAGCCGCCGGCTGTTGGGACTCCAGAGTCTTCCCCGGATCAACTTAGAAACGAGCGTCGGACAGTACCTGGACAATTTTACCGATCAGGAGGTCAATCGATACGGGTTTGGGGCGCGTTCGTCCGAGAGCTCGAAGTCGAAACGCGGCCTGTCGTTCGGCTACAGCTCGGAGTTTTATCAATCGATGTACAGCGACGATACGGCGCAATACGTTTTGCAAGAGAGCGTGGAAAGTCGCTACGGCTTCAGCGACAAGAAGACGTCTCAATCACTTTTGTTGCGCTACGATTATTTGCGGCCCTACGGATTTACACCGCTCTCACTCGACCGAAGGGGTCAGACGAACTTGGTGACGCTGCTCATGGAGTCGCCCGTAGGGGAAAAGCTGACGCTGAGAGTGGGCGGCGGGTACGACCTGCTTCGCGAAAAGCGGGGCGACATCGCTTGGAATACGGTTGGGGCGGCGATGAAATGGGAACCTGCTCCCTATTTCAAGACGGTGGCTTCAACGGTTTACGATCCGGTTGCCAAGGCGTGGTCAACATCACGATTCCGCATTGACTGGAAAGCGGGGGCAACCAAGGTTGGGATGGAGGCGCGGTACGACGCGCTGCAGCACATCTGGGGCAACCTGAATCTTCGGGTAGACGGCTTCACATGGGGGCGGACCAAGGTCTCGGCGATGGCGCTCTACAATGGATATCTTCGGAAGTTTGAATCCCGCCAGTTGAATCTGACGTACGACCTCCACTGCGTGGAAGCTGTATTGAGCTATAGCGAGACGGCGTTTGGTTTCCGAAATGGCAAGGAATTCAACTTCGCAATTCGGATCAAGGCTCTTCCCTACCGTTCGGACTTTGGGATCGGACCGTCGGGCCAGCCGCTGGATACCAGCACCGGCGTGGACTTCTAAGTTCGGTAGATGAGCTCCGCGATCACGTCTCTAATCTCCGCTTTCTGGCGCAGAACTCTACACACAATTTCAATCTCGCCTTTCACATCTGTGGCGCCGCCCCGCATCGGCTTTGCCACGCCGCGGAGGAAAACCACCCCATGCGACACGCGGACATCTACCAGCGCGCAATCGATTTTGCGCCGATTGAGTTCTCGGCGAACCATTTTGACGACCGCAACATCCTCCACACCTGCCATAGAGATCGCTCCTTAAAAAGACTCTTCGTCCGTCGGAAAGCTACCTGCTCGGACCGAATCCGCATAATTAGAAATTGCATTGGTTATTGCCGCGCCTGCATCGAAAAAGACTCTCGCATGCTTGGGATGGAAGGTTCCTAAGTTCAAGATATCGTGGAAAACTTGTACTTGACCGTCACATCCCACGCCTGCGCCGATGCCGATCGTGGGGATGGGTGTCTCCGAAGTCACCCGCTCCGCGACCATCGCAGGGACCATTTCCAACACAACGGCGAACGCTCCCGCATCGGCGACCCGTCGCGCTTCCATGGCGAGCGCATCGGCCTGGTTGCCTCGCCCCTGGACCCGGAATCCCCCAAAAGCGTTGACCGATTGCGGGGTCATTCCGACGTGGCCCATGACGGGAATGCCAACTTCCGTCAATCGCTGGATCGCGGCTTCGACCGCCTTCCCACCTTCCAGTTTCACCGCTTCCGCACCGGCCTTGATCATCTCGCAGGCATATTCCACCGTGCGGTCCACCGAGCCTTGGAAGGTTCCGAACGGCATATCCGCCACCAGAAGGGCCGACTTGACGCCATGGCTCGCCGCGCGGACATGGTGCAGCATTTCCGACTGCGTGACCGGCAGCGTGTTCGCATAGCCCAGGACCACATTGCCAAGCGAGTCCCCAACCAGGATAAGATCGACGTTGGCTTGGTCGGCAAGGCGAGCGGTCGGCTCATCGTAGGCCGTAATGCAGACGAGTCGCTGCTTGCCCTTGGCCGCCCGGAACTTCGGCACGGTCATCTTTTCGCGGTCCATGAGGCCATGTTACCTGACAGGAATCGGACCCGGAACCGCGAATCGAACCATGGAGGTGGTCAGTGGCAAAATCTCAGCTCGATGAACTCGAGCTGCTCATCCGAGCGAAGTATTCCATTATCTATGTGCTGTCATGGGAGGAGCGAAGAGTCCTCGATGCCATTCAGGTGTGCGGCCACGAGTTGGGGCGGCAGGTACACGTGTGGTCGTTAACGAAGGGCACGCAGCCACCGTTATCGGGTCAAGCGGCCGAACAGAAATCGGGCCTGCCGCTTGAGATCGAGGCGCTGGCGGGTGTCCATCACGGACCCGAGAAGTCGATCTTCATCCTTACGGACTTTCACTTTTATATGAACGATCAGCGGGTCATTCGATTGCTGCGCGACTTGAGCGATCGAATGCGTGGGAAGTCCCAGACCGTAATTATTTTGTCGCCTGTTTTGAAGCTGCCTGTCGAGGTCGAGAAAGAGATCACCGTCGTCGAATTTGCCCTGCCGGGCGCCGACGAGATCGGGCTGACGGTGGACGACGCGATGGCGTGTGCTCAAGACAAGGTCAAGCCGCTATCCAGCGAGGATCGCGACAAGCTGATCAATGCCTGTCTAGGGCTGACCATCTCGGAGATCGAGGATGTGCTGGCCCGGTCCATTGTGGAGAAGGGGACGGCGGACGTAGATGCCGTCTTGACCCAAAAGCAGCAGCTTATTCGCAAGTCCGGCATATTGGAATACTATCCGTTCCAGGTCGAAATGAAGGACGTTGGCGGACTCAATGCGATAAAGAGCTGGCTGGAGAAACGCACGGCCTCTTTCACCGAAAAGGCGAAGGCCTTCGGCCTTCCGCCGCCCAAGGGCGTGCTGATCATCGGCGTGCAGGGTTGCGGCAAGAGCCTGGTGGCAAAAGCGATCTCTTCCATGTGGGGGCTGCCGCTGCTGCGTATGGACGTTGGCAAGATATTTGGCGGTATCGTTGGATCTTCCGAGGAGAACATGCGCAAGGCGATTCGGGTGGCGGAGTCGGTGGCGCCCTGCGTTTTGTGGACGGATGAGTTGGAGAAAGGGTTTGCCGGCCTGCAGAGTTCGGGCTTCTCCGACGCGGGAACGACCGCCCGCGTATTTGCGACGTTCATCAATTGGATGCAGGAAAAGAGCGCGGCGGTATTTCTGGTGGCGACCGCCAACGACGTCACGCAGCTTCCTCCCGAACTGCTACGGAAAGGACGCTTCGATGAGATCTTCTTTGTCGATCTTCCGATGGTAAAGGAACGGGAAGATATTTTCCGGATCCACCTAAAGAAGCGCAGCCGGGATCCTGCCAAATTCGACATCAAGAAGCTGGCGACGGCGGTTGAGGGGTTTAGCGGCGCGGAGATCGAACAGACCGTCATTGCAGGCATGTTTGCGGCGTTCGCCCGCGGCGGCGAGCTGACGACCGCGGACATCCTTTCCGAGGCGAAGGCCATCGTTCCGTTATCTCGGATGATGTGGGAGGAGATTGACGAATTGCGGACCTGGTCCAAGCTGCGGGCACGTCCCGCCACGGTTCCAGAGGATCCGCCTGCGCCGACGAAACCAAAGGCTCGAAAAAAGTCGTCTTAGCTATTAGGCTTAAAAAGGTATCCGTGCCTCCGACAAGCGGAGGCACGGATTGTTTCTTATCGGTCTGGAACGGTTATTAGGTACCGGTCTGGCCGAAGTTAATGAACACCGCGTTAAGGTCGCCGGTGCCAATAGTGTTGTCACCACTGCCATCACCAGCTACGAGATTGAACACTGCCGGAGCGCTCGAGAAGGTCAGGTCATTCGCGATATCCGAAACGGTACAGCTGAGGTAGCCGTTCTGAGCCATCGATTGGATGTTCAAGGCGGCAACAGCAGCTCCAACCGGGATCGTAAACATGTCCGAAAAGGCCGGATCCGCGCCACCGAGATGCCCGTAGGTGTGACGCCATTCACCGTCCTTCCTTTGCCAGCAAATGCACCATGAGATTCCACGGGCCCCGACGCTGCCAAGTCCGCCGTAATCGTTAGCCAACTGGCAGACGATGCCGTAGCGACCGGTCATCTCTTCCATAAAGTTCGCCATCGGATTGCCACCGAACCAGTAGCAGCCGCCATCGGATAGGCGGGTCATAAGGACCGAACTAGCGGCAGCGCCCCTACCGAGGTAGTAGTTGCCGGCGTCGTAGTCAACGGCCATTCCCAACGGAACACCCACGTTGCCGCCAGCCAAGTACGGACCGGTCGATCCGCCGGCGCCGAACGACTGGTTGTAGAACCGCTCACCGAAAACTACGCGGCCAGCAACGTCGAAGTCCAGCCCGCCACCCGCCAGATTAACGCTCACGTAATAACCGCCGTCCTGCGGAAGGCCGACGATCGTC
>JBGPGO010000028.1:0-30317 GCA_041483895.1 Fimbriimonadia bacterium | reverse complement strand
TGGTTTTGCGCCAAACGGATCGGTCAGATTAATCTTAGAACGGACAAAAACCAGGACAATCATGTGTAAACCATGTCTCCGAACACCAGTAAACTATCTCCCCGGTCTAAACACGCTTGCGGGGGAGGGTTGGGGTGGGGGGAAATTCTGGAGCCTTTCACTCGGCAACCACCGCCACCATCGCGATCCCCTCTTGAATCATCGATCCTTCTGTCACGTTCACTTTCGCAACCCTGCCCGCGAACGGGGCGGTGATCGACTGCACCATCTTCATCGCCTCCAACACTAACAGCTCTTGCCCCTTCGCGACCGTCTCCCCCGGCTTCACGCACACCTTGGTCACGAGGCAGGGCATGGGCGAGGTCATCACGCCGTCGGATGCATGATGGTGCGCGCCGGACTGGCCGGCCGATTCCCGTTCAAATCGGTACACCCGGCCGCGATAGCTGACTGTGATGGCATTCCTTTCCAACAGTACTGGGATGCGAACAATTCGATCCTCGAAAGACAATTCCACGACTCCGTCAACAACGCTCGCATTCGGGCACTGCACCACCGTGGAGAGGTCGATCATCTGACCTTTGCAGCGATAGGTCATATATTCCGCCAGCCTGCCGCGGAGCGCCACGGACTGCCCTCATCGCCCGTTGTAATCGAAAGCGAAGCAGCCTGCCCGCATCGCTCAGCGGCAGCCAAAGCCATCAGCGCCTCGTCCGGAATCGCGTCGCACTCCCGCCATGCGCCGAACCGCTCGGCAAGCCAATGCGTGTGGACGTTGCCCGCCACAAAGTCCGGATGTCGGATCACATCCAGCAAAAACGGGATCGACGTTTTGACGCCTAGAACGTGAAACTCCTCCAACGCCCTGGTCATTCGCGCCAAAGCCGCCGGCCGATCCTCCGCCCGCACGATCAGCTTCGCCAGCATCGGGTCGTAATAGACCGGCACCCGCATCCCCTCACGAAACCCCGAGTCCACGCGGACGCCCTGACCGGAGGGCGTTTGCCAGCAGGCGAGCTCGCCAATCGATGGCGCAAAGCCGTTTTCCGGGTCTTCGGCGTAGATGCGCGCTTCGATGGCATGTCCGCGCGGTTGAATAGAGTCCTGCGATGGAAGCGGTTTGCCCGAGGCGGTCTCAATCTGCATCCGCACCAGGTCCAGCCCGGTCACCTCTTCCGTCACCGGATGCTCCACCTGCAGCCGGGTGTTGACCTCCAAAAAATAGAATTCTTCTCCATGGACCAAAAACTCCACCGTCCCGGCGTTCGCGTACCCCGCCGCCTGTGCAGCCGCCACCGCCGCCTCGCCCATACGCTGCCGCAACGCGTCCGAAAGCCCCGGAATTGGACTCTCCTCGATGATCTTTTGATACCGCCGTTGGATCGAGCACTCGCGCTCATACAAATGAATTGCGTTTCCATTTCCATCGCCGAATATTTGGAACTCGATGTGCTTGGGATTCGCAATGTACTTTTCGAGGAGGACCGCGTCCGATCCAAACGAGGTCAACGCCTCCCGTTTAGCCTCAGCCAGCTCGCCCTCAAATTCTGGCAAGCAAGAAACCACCCGCATGCCGCGCCCGCCGCCGCCCGCCGCGGACTTGATCAGAATCGGATACCCGATCTTCTCCGCTTCAGCTTGCAAAATCGCCAACGACTGTTCCTCGCCGTCGGTGCCGGGGACGCATGGCACGCCTGCCGAGCGCATCAATTCCTTGGCGCTAATCTTGTTGCCCAACGCTCGGATCGCCTGCACCGACGGTCCGATGAAGGTGATTCCGCCGTCCTGGCAGGCCTGGGCAAAATCCCCGTTCTCGGCCAGAAACCCGTAGCCGGGGTGCATCGCGTCCGCTCCCGCCTTCCGCGCCGTCTCCAAAATACGCGCGATGACAAGATAGCTTTCGGCGCTGGCCGCAGGGCCGATGCAAAACGCCTGGTCGGCGGCGACGGCGTGGGGCGCGTTCCGATCAGCCTCGGAATAGACGGCGACGGTCGCAAGGCCCATCTCTCGGCAGGTGCGGATGATTCGCAAGGCAATCTCGCCTCGGTTGGCGATGAGGACTTTTCGCATCGCCTTCGATCTTAGCAGACGGGGCCTACCGCTTGTGGCTGTTCTTGCGCGGCGGCATCGGGGCCAGGGCGCCGCCGATAGGTCGCGGGTCTGTGTAGCCATTCGGCATAGTACCGGTCGAAGGTTCCGTCTCGGCGACGGATGAACCGATCGACGCATCCCCCTGTGGAGACCGGAACCCATCGGAGTTGCTGGCCAACCTGCCAGTAGTCTCCGAATAACCTTCGGTAAGCCCACGGAGACACAAGCCCGCAAGGGCACAGGCAGCGGCGCTCGCGCAAATCTGAAGGAACCTCCGACGGACTGCGGCAAACCCGACCGGGCAGTCCTTGGTCAGCACCGTCCCGTCCTCGCGCTGAAAATACCGGACGCATAACCGACCCTCATGCTCGATGATGGTCTGCTCCGCCTCGCCCCGACTCATCGCGGACAGGTTATACACGTTGAGGCGGCACTGGTTGCAATGCCGTACCTTGTCGCTGCCCCGCATCTCGTCCCACGATGCATCACACGGCGACGCCACCCGCAAATTGTTCAGGAGGTCCTCTCTTCGGATCATGGTGATCCTTTAGTCGCAATGGCATTGGGAAATGGTTCATTCGAAAAGCCCTCCCCTTTTTTCAGGCGCCAGCCTGGGAAAGGGGGAGGGTTGGGTGGGGGTTCTTTCGAGGCTGGGACACCCGACCACCTCATTTGGCACGCCCTGTGCCACCTCCATAACCAGAACGCGCTCGTTGTAGAGGAACTGAATGAATTTCCGTATTATTGTTATTGCACTCACAATTGGAATCGCCGGTATGACGCTCGCGATGAACCGACAATCTACGCAGACTGCCGAGAATAGGAGTGGCGAAAAACCCGCTCAAACCCGCAGCGTGGCAGGTCTGCTAGCTATGACCGTTGGGATTGTCAACATCCGTTTGCGAAAGGTCCTCTAGCAAATACTGGATTGAATTGAACGAACCGGTATCATCGCGGATCTCATCGTAAATGAAGGCGAGCTCGCATCCACCGGTTGGTTCGGAATGGTTTAAGCGGTGTTCTGGATTGTCTGAGTTGTCGATTTGAGGTTGGCCAAGTTTGAACGAGACATGCGGCCGCCTCTCATCGCCCTGGTACTGGGATGGTCTGCCGTGAACACTCACACGCGTTCGATCCCCACGCAAATCACCGGAGAGGATAGGAACATTGAACACACGCGCTATCGCAATAACCCTTTCGCTTTGCGCCGCGACCGTTTCGATGGCTCAGAGCAGAAGTTCATTTCAAGTTGTGACCAGCCTGAATGATATTTTCGTGCAGTCTTCGAATGCCGGAATGACAGATACCGTTTCGATGGGCCCAAACCCCACCTTTGACTATCTCAGCACTACGTATACCGTGACCGACCTGTTCGGTTTCTGGTCGCTTGCCGACGGCCTGGATCTCGCCGCTAATGGCCCGGATCAGAACGGCTGGGGCTACCACGAGAACAGCACTGACATCGCCGGCTGGAAGAATCCCAGTAAGAGCAACGCCATCCATCCAAACGAGTCGTTGACCTTCACTTACTCGGCCCTGAACGTCGCGGCCGTCGATGGATATGGCTTCCACATTCGCGTTTCTGGGCAATTCCCGGATGGCTCGAACACCATGCACATCACCGCCGTACCGGAACCCAGCGCGATTGCCGGAATTGCGATTGCCTCCCTCGCCACTATTGCCGGCTTCCGACGCAGAGTCTAGTGTTTCATTCGGACCGATCGGACGGATCAGATCGATCGGTCCGATGCGTCCTATAGAAATTACTGGGTTTTCTCACACGCCCCTGGCAGGATCGCCGATCGCGTCGTATAATGCAGCCAAGCTCGCAATTAGACGAGCCGGTATGTTTTGGATTGATTTTGCATGCCCCACCGGTAGGTTCGGAAACGCATTCAGTGCGTTCCGATTGTCTTAGTTGTCGGATTGGGGTAGGCCAAGTCAGTCACCCTTCGTAGGCGGACTTGCAGCCTCCTCTCATTGCCCTGGTACCGGGATGGTCTGCTGTGTCGATTCACACATGATCGATCCCCTTGTCTTTCTCAAGAGAGGATAGGAAAAGTGAGTTTACGCACTTTTGTTATTGCCTTTTTGCTTTGTGCCGCGTCCCTGGGGATGGCCCAGAGCAGAAATTCATTTCAACCAGTTACCAGCCTGAGCGACATTTTCGTTACGTCCGCGGAATCCGGAAAGACCTTCACGGTCTCGATGGGTCCAAATCCCACCTTTGTCTACCTCGGGGACCTCTATAGCGTAATGGATCTGTTCGGTTTCTGGTCACTCGCTAACAGCCTGAACCTTCTGGCCGACGGCCCTAATCAGAACGGTTGGGGATATCACGAGAACAGCACCGATATCGCCGGCTGGAAGAACCCGAACAAGAGCTTTGCGATTCATCCGAACGATTCGCTGAACTTTGGCTATTCGGATCTGAACGTCGCCGCCGTTGATGCGTTCGGCTTCCATATCCGTGTCCATGGCTCATTCCCGGACGGCACGGATACTATGCATATCACAAATGTGGTACCCGAGCCGAAAGGGATTGCCGGCATTGCCGTCGCAGCGCTCATGTCGATCGCCGCATTTCGCCGGCGCGCTTAGCGAACAGTCTATCGGGCGGGTCCTCCGGATCCGCCCGATTTCACTTTGGCGAGAAAATTGGTGAATGGAATCGGCCGTTTATCCGTCTAATCTACACATGAGGACCTTTTCCCTTTGTCTCCTAGCGCTTTTCGTGCCTTCCTTTGCCGGGACCCTGGCCGATGCCAGAGCCGCCGTGGAGGCAGCCGGCCTGCACGCGATCGACATCAACAAGGATGGATATCCGGAGATTCGCTCCCTGCAACGGATCGAGGAAAAGGGGAAATATCCCTATGAATCTCCCGCCAACGGACCAAAGGGTACGATTCTGGTGCTTGTCGAAAGCCGCCTCCTCACTCCATTGCGCGGGGCTCGTTCGCTGGAGCGGTCAATCCAGGGTTTCGTGCGGGACCTAAGCGGCGACGGATACAATGCGATGGCCCTTTCCATCCAACTGGAAGAGGGAACCAGACGAAGGCAGGGCGGCCGGACCCTTCTGGCGGTCCGGCATTTTCTTCAATCCGTATTTAACCGCGTGCCGGACCTGAAGGGCGCGATCCTCATCGGCCGCTTCCCCAATGCCTTCATTGTTCGCCAGCACTTTTGGGAGCGGGATGACGATACGGAAATCGCCGGCAAGAAAATATCCGGCAGGCATTGGGTGGTCAGCTATCCCGAACCGGTCGCGACCAGCGCCGACATCGTCCTCGCCGACATGGACGGGAAGTGGGACTCCGTGTACCAAGAGGAGTCGAAGCCGCTCCCCTATTTTCGCGCCGCCTTCCCCGCATTCGATACGGCGGTGGCGACCAAGGATTATGAGACCGGCACGAAAGCCTATTCCGATTTCTTTTTCGTCCAAGATGGAGGCTTCCGGGCCGAAACTGCCGATGACGGGATGCGCTTTATTCGAACCGGGCCGCTCGATTCGGAGTGCTCGAACGAGGATAAGAAGCTTCCGAATCCCATGTGCCGCGCCGAGATCGCCGTTTCCCGGATCGACGCCTCCCTGGTTGCCTTCCGCCCGGATCCGTCCCTCGTAGACGGGAAGGGACGACCTAAAGCCGTCAATTTCGCTTCGGGAAAAGTACCAAACGCCAATAAGCGCTGGACGTCCGATCCGTCCTTGGAGCGCGAGTTGCTCTACGAATTCTTCACCCGCGATCACGCGTATCGCAACAAAGGCGTTCCGGACGGATGGGCGCCTGCCAACTATTCTACGGAGTGGGATTCGTCCGTGCCCGCGCTCAAGCAATCGGTCAAACCTTGGAACGATCTCGACACGAAAGGTTTGGATGTCGTCGGCTCCCATGCCAACCTGAACGATTGGGTCGCGTGGATGAAGCGGCCGGCGTTCCTTCGCGCGATAAAGGCGCACACGTCACCTTGGGGCAGCGAATATGGACGGCCGAAGGATGACAAAGCGCTCCTGGATTTAACCGGCCCGGCGTGGGGATGGCAGGTCAAGGGCGACACGTTGGAACTGGCCGACTTCGAAGCCGGATTCGGCGAGTACCAGCTCTATCGCACCCTGTACGAAAACAAAGTTTTGCCACCCACCCCGAACCTGTTCATGCACACCGGCTGCGACAGCATCACCCCGCCGTATTTCGATCGCTATCCGTTCGGGGATGATCGATATGGGCGCTACCAAGGGGCGGAGGCGTTGCTTATGTTCTGCAACGGCCTGGTGCTGCTCGGCCGTGGAAAAGTGTTCAACGACGAGCCCGCCAATTGGGAAAAGCTGCTCGCGGAAGGGAAGACCTGGGGTGAGGTGTGGCAGCGCTATTTTGACGCCGATGGCAACGACGCGCGGGAGAACAAAGACAACGGCATTGGGATCCGACGCAAGAAGGCCTACTTCTGGAGCCTCATCGGCGACTGGACGCTTACCATCTACCCGCCGGGCCGCTAGAGCGTCGTTTGTACGCTCTCGGTCCGCTCGATGATTTCATTCAGGAACTCCGCGGCGCCAACCCCGTTGATGAGCCGGTGGTCAAAGGTTAGTCCCAAATTGACCGTTCGCTGGAAATCGAACCCGCCGTCCTTCGGGATCGGCATGTCGTAGGTCACGCCCATGAACAGCACCGCTACGGCCGGTGATACGAGGACTGGTACAGCCGATCGAAGATTGTAACCGGCCATGTTTGTGATCGTGAGCTGGGTGCTTTCCGACACTTGATCCTGCCCCTGCCTCGCTTTTTCCACCACCTCGCGCATGGCGCCCGCGAAGCCGACGAAGTCCAGCGCGTCGGCCTCCATCACAACCGCCGTCAGCAACTCGTCGCCGGGCAGGGCCACGGCGGTACCAAGATTGATGTGGTGATAGGTGCGAATATCGTTCTCGTTCGGCAAGATGGATCGGAACTTCGGATGGTTCTTCGCCGCCTGCGCCACGCCATACGCAAAAATCGTGTATTGCGAGGGCTGGAATTCGCCGCCCTGGTCCTTGTATCGCTGCCGCACCGCCTCAATGCCGGACCAATTCACTGGTCGCTCGATGGTGCCTGGAATCACGAGATCGGCGCCGCGCCTCATGCGGTAGGACAGGGTGGTTTGCCGTTTTGGGAGCGGTTCCTGGACATACTTGTCGCTGGAAATGGTTTTCTCGCCGCCGGTCACGTAGGCGTCGATGTCCTCCGGCATCAGCTTGCTGCCTTGCGCCGAAATCGTGGCAAGCGCGTCATCGGAGATCCCCTTCTCCTTGGCGTACGCTCTCGTTCGCGGTGGAATGGCCAAATTGCCGCTGGCCTGCCGCTGGCCGCCGGACGGAACCGCGACGACTGGCTCCGGCGGCGTTTCCCGTGTTACCGGAGCTGCCGCGGCAACGTCATCAGTGGTGTTGACCAGCACCAGCTCCGCGCCGATCGGGAGAACCGTCCCCTCCTCATGCAGCCACTTTTCTACCACACCCTCGACGGGGGACTCGACCGCCATCACCGCCTTGTCCGTCTCCATCTCGTACAACGGCTCATCGCGCATTACGGTCTCACCGGGCTTTTTGAGCATCGTGACGAGGCGCGCTTCTTGCAGCCCCTCGCCCATAGCGGGAATCTTTACGGCAACACTCGGCATCGGCTACTCCAACGTGACGCGGATCGCGTCAAGAACTTTGTCGACATCCGGCAGGCAGGCATATTCAAAGGCGGGGTTGTAGCCGATGTGGGTGTCGGCCCGCGCGACAAGCTGTGGAGGCGAAAGGAACAGATTCCATCGGTCCGGATTGCTGGTCATTTCCGCCAGTATTGTTGCGCCGAACCCACATGTCCGGCTGTCCTCGTGAACAACCACCAAGCGGCCCGTCTTCGCCACCGAGGTTTCGATTGCCGCCCAGTCGCACGGGACCAGGGAGCGCAGATCGATGATCTCCAGTTGCGCCTGCGACTTCTCTGCAGCCTCTTCGCAAATCTCGACGCAGTTCCCCCATGTGACTACCGTAACGTCCTTCCCCTCGCGCACTGTGCGCGCCTTGCCGAGCGGCACCGCCTCTAACTTTGCTGGCATCTGCATCTGCTTGCGGAATATATGTTTGGGGACCAGGATCAGCGTCGGGTCGTTGCCGTGGATCGCCGTCCAGAACAGCCCTGCCGCGTCCTCCGGCGTGCTGGGAATCACGATGTTGATGCCGTGCAGCTTCGCCAAAATGCCGTCGTTGCTTTGGCTGTGCCACATCGATCCGCCGGGAAGATAGGCGCCGTAAGGGGCATAGATCACCATCGGGCAGGTCCAATCACCCATCGTCCGCCATCGCAACGTGGCGATGTTGGTGATGAACTGATTCCAAGCGGGCGGCATGAAGTCAATGAATTGGATCTCGAAGATCGGCTTCCATCCATACGCGGCCATGCCGACAGCCACTCCGGCAATTGTGGCCTCAGCCAGCGGCGAGTTGAACACCTGCTTCGGGCAGGCGTCCGTACAGCCTTTCGTAAAACCGAAAACGCCGCCTTTCGGGTCCTCGACGTCTTCGCCGAACATCACCCGATGGCTGTCGCTGGCGAGCGCCTGCATCAGGGTTTCGCCAATCGCCTTGACCATCGTCGTGGTTTTCCCGGCCTCGATTGGCGGCGCTTCGGCTTTGATTGCGTCTCCGTAGAGTTGCACAAGGTACTGCTTGCCATCCGGGTCTTTCGCCTTTTCCGCGCGCTGATAGTCCGCGTCCACTTCGGTCCTGATCTCGGTCTGCATCGCCTCCCACCGTTCGTTGGTCAGTTCGCCGGAAGCGATCAGCTCGTCCACGAGGTGTCTCAATGGGTCGCGGGCCATCATCGCCTCAATGTCTTCCGTGGGCCGGTAAACCCGCTGATCGTCGGACGAGCTGTGGGACTCCAGGCGATCCACTTCAATCCAAAGAATTGTGGGACCGCCACCGGAGCGCGCTTTCACCACCGCCAGGCCAGACTTTTCGTACACCTCGTTCACGTTCCGTCCGTCCAGATGCAACACGTGCTGATCGCCGAAGACGCCAAGACGCAGCGGGTTCATGTTGTCCGTGTTGGTGCTGATGCCGTATCGGTTGTCCTGGACCAAAAAGAGGCTCGGCAGCTTCCGCTCGATGGCGAAGGAGACCGCTTCATAAAACTCGCCCTCTCGGATGGAGGCGTCCCCTATGCTGGCGATCGTAATCGATTTCTTCCCATCCAACTGCATCGCCCACGCTGTACCGACAGACGGCAGCTGGTTGGCTGCAACGGGGGACGGCATGGAGAAAATGTTGTGTTTTCGATCCGAGTGGTGACCCGGCATCTGCCGCCCGCCGGAACCGGATTCGGCCTTTCCGAAAAATGCCAATGCCAGATCGTAGTTCGTTGTCCCTCGTGCAAGGACAAGCGCGCGGTCTCGATAGTGGGGGAATAGATAGTCGTCCGGCTGCATGTGGAAGGCGAGCGCCGCTATCCCCTCATGACCCATGCCGGCAATATGAAACCAGCCCTTGGATTGGCGCTTCAATATCGCCTCGCGGCGATCCCCCTCGCGAGACAAGGTCATGAATCGCAGCAGTTCCAATTTCGGCAACATCTTCGTTCCCGTTTCGCTTCGGACGGATGCGGTCATGCAGAACTCCCCCCCGGCCCCATTGCCGGCAACAGATCGGTGCCTATCGTTATACACCGAACCGGGGCCTCTTGTCCACGGGTCCCTTAACCCAAGATCGGGATATCGAAGCCGAACACGAACTGAATCAGCTCCAGCAGACCGGCGATGGCGAACACCCCGAGCAGGATCTGCGGAAGGCCGCTGTGCAGCAAACGCCGGGCGAAACTTGCCCGCGGGTTGCCGAGGCGCTGCGATTTGACGATAAGCTCTTCCGCGGCGTCAATCGCTTGCTCGACCTGCTTGCGCTTCGGCGGCTTCGTGGTCGCCACCGCCTGCAAGAACTGGCCCAAAGGCCGCCAGAACATAAGCGTCAGAACCAGGCTCGCCAATAGACCCAGCTCCGAATATTCCCGTCCGTAAGAGATGCTGGAAAGGGACAGGAACAGTCCCGCGCCGGCGGCCAGATTCGTTCCGCACCGGGGATGTACTCTTGGCATGCGGTCCACCACTTCGGGGGTCAGCCGCTCGCCGCGCTCAACGGCGTGCACGACCTTGTGCTCCGCGGCGTGGATGCCGGCCAGTGGTGTCGATCGAAGCAGCAGCAGGAAGCAAATTAGCACGGAGCCGGACAACGCGGATTGCGTGAATCGGGCGACGGCGTTCGGATGAATGGAAGCGGCCCAATCCAAAACGTGGATGCCCACCCCCGCCTGAACCAGCCACGCGAGCCCGAGAACGAGCAGGTTTGCCGCAACATAGGTGAGGAACAGAAAGGCGCCCGTCGCGGCAAGCGCCCAGCCGCGTTTGCCACTGTCCACCGCGCCGGTCGTCAGGTACACGCCGAATGGGGTGGCCATCCCTCCGATTGTGGCGGGCCGATAGGGGTTGGAGCTGCGCGCAAGCAGGTCCGCGGCCGACAGCATGCCGACATAGCGGCCGTCGCCGTCGATCACGACCAGCGCCTGATGGTCCGAATTTTCCAGCGCCCGTTCGGCCTCTTGAATGGATGCGACCATGGGCAGACGGTCAAAATCGGTCCGCATAACCTCGAAAACAGCCCGATCCGGGCCACCGTCGAGAATGGCGGCACGGAGCGAACTTTCATCGACGATGCCGATTGGGTCGTCATATTCCGTGACGGGCAGGGCGGAAGACGAGCCGAATCGAAGAACCTCGGCGGCTCTGCCGATACTATCTTCCGGCGAGATGGGCGCCACTTGTCGCATAAATGAGCCCGCAGTCTGTAAGATGTCTTCCGTTAGGTGCGGCATGTCTTGTTGGTTAGGGTAGAATTCATGTCTCTCCCATAAGTATACGGAAGGACGTTGCGAGAAATGTACGTTTGCGATATTTGCAAAAAGGGCCTGATGCACGGAAACCACATCCGGCACAAGCACTCAGGCCAATGGAAATTGAAGGCTCAGCGCAAGAAGCGCACATTTAAACCCAACCTCCAGTCGTTCCACGCCATCCTCAACGACGGTAAATCCACGGCCCGGCTCCGGGTTTGCACGCGGTGTATCCGAAGCGGCAAGGTCCTTAGAGCCATTTAATCCTACTTTAAGGGCAGAATCTTGTGTTTTCACCCTTGACCAATCGAAGGTTTTGGGCTACCATGTATAAGCACTGGGCTGGCGGTGCGCCTGTTTGCACCTGCCGCAATTGATTTCCAACCCGCCTGACAGATCGGCAAAACGATGAATAGATCTGAATTGCGAAAAGGAGCTGGCGCACGGACGGTGCGCATGCTTGGGATCGCCGCGCTGCTGGCTATCGGCGGATCCCGTTCCCTGGCTACGCCCAATGCATCAGGCCTGAGTCAGTTGTTGTCCGCCTATCCGGGCCTTGCCTATTCCGAAGCCAGCCCGACAGATTGGCGCATTTGGGGCCGATCGTTCGGCGGCGGATCCTCTCCCAAGCAAACTGCCCAGGCATTCGTGAACCAATACGCGGGCCCGTTGTTCTCCATCAATGTGGCGGACGTCCATTTCGATGGGCAGCAGGACGTGATGAACGGAAAGTTCACGGTAGTCTATTTCCGTCAATATGTCGATACCGTCCCCGTCCTGAACGGATACCTCGCGTGCCTCATCAAGAACGACATCGATAACCAAATGGTTTTGGTTGTCGGCGCCATGTCCGGGACGGACCCGTCGGGACTTCCTGGTGGTTTCGTGCTTTCCGGTAACGGGGCGGCAAACGCTGCCGCTCGGGTGGTGCGAAAGGATGTGAGCATCGAATCGGTCGAGCCCATCTTGTTTACCCGTGGGGAGACGCCGAGAATGGCCTACCAGGTTCGTGTCGTTAGCCGAAATCCAAGGCTGCGATATCACCATCTGCTATTCATAGACGCCACAACCGGCGATAAGCTTGACGACGTGAACCTTATTCTTCAGGCAGATATCGGCGGCACAGTAATGGGGAATGCTACGCCGGGAATGCGGCCGGACATTTTGGGCAACGCGCCTACGCTGCAACCGGTTCCGGGCGCGAGAGTGTTCGATTACGACGGCAACTACACCTTCACGAATCCCGACGGTACATTCGTGCTTCCGCATCTGGGCACTGTTGAGGCGGATGTGACCGCGACCGTTGACCAGGGCTTATGGGTATCTGTCGACAACACGGACAATATTGACGAAAGCCGGACGGTGACGGTCACGCCTCCCGGTCCGGCGGACTTCACCCTGAACCCGGGCAAGAAAGCCGCCCAGACGGCCCAAGTCAACGCGATGATTCACGTAACCAAAGTACACGATTTTGTGAAATCGATCGAGCCGAACTTCCCAGGCATCGATTATCCGATTGTGGCGAAAGTGAACAACCCATACTCCTCGCAGCTCGGCGACTTCGATTTCATCGAGTTGAATTTCGCGCCGGCAGATTTCATTCAAGGGTGGGTAAACGGAGCCTATTCCTCCGTGATCTATCACGAATACGGGCATTACATTGTTTCAAGAGCTCAGCCTAATTTTCCGATCCTGTTGAACTCATTTCACGAGGGGTTCGCGGATCTCTTGTCCGCGCTCTTTGCAAACGATCCGGAGATATTCCGCGAGGCCAACGGCCCCGGCTCACTGCCGCTCCGCAATCTGGAAACGACTACCGAGCAATATCCCTCGGGGGAAGCGACGGAGTCGCATACCGCGGGACAGGTGATTGCCGGCGCGTTTTGGCACACGAAGGATCAGTTGGCCGCTACGATTGGGGATACCGCTGCGCTCGATGTCGTCAGGAGACTCTATTTGGGGGCGCTGCTTGTCCGCCCGTATCAGATTTCGCCCATGATGACGATCGACGTCCTCACTTTGGATGATGATGATGGCGATCTCTCCAACGGGACGCCGCATTGGAATGAGATCAAGGCCGGATTCGGGCAGCACAATCTCAGAGCCCCAAATCTGCCGCTGGTGCGGTTCGAAGTAAATATCCCGGCCGGATTCACCACACCGAACACGATCCATACTGCCACCGCGCTGATTTCGCCCGGCATCAACCATCCGGACATGGATACCGTGATGCTGCACCTTTCCGTTAACGGCGGGCCGTATTCCGACATTCCGCTGGGTTCTATCAATCCGGTCCTCGCCACCTTCCCGGCCCAGCCATGCGGAACGATTGTCCGATGGTATCTGTCGGTAGACACCTTGGAAGGCGTAATGGCCTATTATCCCGCCGACGGGCGTTTCAGCCCAGAAGTGGTGATCTACTCGGTCGATACGCGGGTGATCTTCTACGACGATTGCGAGACCGACAAGGGCTGGCAGGTACAGAACATTTCAGTCTCTACAGGCGGTTGGATCCGTGGAATCCCCAACTACTCGTACTTCGGTCCGGGGGATTTGGCCCGGCCATTCTCAGACAGCCCTTACGATAGCGGAAATAAATGCTGGATGACCGGTCTTGGCGTTTCCGGCGGCGGTGCTAGATACGGTGACCTGGATGGCGGTCCGACGATATTGACTTCTCCCACATTCGATCTCAACGGCTACAACGGCCAAGTCAGCTTCGAATCCTGGCTGTACAATAATGGCGATGACGACCATCTGTTCTTGGATATTTCCAATGACGGCGGGCAGACGTGGGTACCTGTTCACACATTCGTACCGGGCGATTACCTTCCGCAAGGGCCAATCGTCGGCCGGGTGTGGATTTCGTACGATTTCATCGTCAGCGACATTGTGCAGCCGACGGCAAACATGAAGCTTAGGTTCACGATTTCGGACAATCCGAACAATTCGGTCACGATCGCGGGCGTCGACCAGATTCAGATAACGCGATTCATGTGTAACTCCGGGACGAATGTGCTTTTCTCCGGGCGCTTGGATTTGGAAACGTATGTCGGCGATCCCACCCTCGTGTCGGTGGATGTCGAGTTTCGGGATCCGGTTTCAGGATCGGTGATCGCTTCCAGTACCGTCCATCCGGATGCTCAGAGCAACATCGTCGTCAGCGTTGCGCCCGGCACATACACGGTGGCTGTCAAGGCGGATCGTTGGCTGCGAGTGATTGTCCCGTCCGTGACGGTGGACGGAACCGGCGTCACGGACATCGATCTGCCAGACTGCGGAGACGCGGACAGCAACAATCACATAAACCTCGAGGACCTCAACCTGATCTTCGTTCAGTTCGGCGAAACCGATGCGGGCACGGTGGATCTCGACGGCTCCGGATCTGTCGGTTTGCCGGATATGAACATCGTGTTCATCCACTTCGGTCTGGACGGACCGCCCTAAGCGGTTGCATTCCTCACGGCTTTTTGGATAGTATCCCAGCAGATGCGGGTGTAGCTCAAAGGTAGAGCCCCAGCCTTCCAAGCTGGTCGTGAGGGTTCGATTCCCTTCACCCGCTCCAGTTTGTTGAGGGACGCCATCTCAGACCGCATCTCATTTCTGCACACCGCCGATCTTCATTTGGACAGTCCGCTGGGGCTTGTGGATCGCGCTCGAAGCGATCTGAACGAGCGGATTTACTCGGCCACGTTCAAAGCCTTCGAGAATGCTATTCAATTAGCGGCGGATCAAAAGGTCGACTTTTTCCTCCTGGCCGGTGACGCCTTCGATCAAACCTACTCAAATCTGGCAGCCCAATTGAGCATCAAGAAAGGTTTCGAACGCCTAAGCGACTGCGGTATCGGCGCGTACGTCGCGTTTGGCAATCACGATCCAAGCGGCGAATGGCTCAAGCATTTGCGCTGGCCTGAGAGCGTGAGGTTCCTGCGCTCGGATGAGCCTCAGACTATTATCACGGACAAGGCACGAATCGTCGGAATGAGTCATGCAAAGACCGACATTCGGGACAATCTTGCGGCGAAGTTTCCGAAAAGGGACGGCGATCTGTTCACGATCGGAATCCTGCATTGCAATGTGGGAGGAGATCGGGAACACGACCCGTACGCCCCGTGCGACTTACGAGACCTTTCGCTGGATCGCGCGGACTACTGGGCACTCGGGCACATTCACAAACATAAGGTCTTATGCCAATGTGAACCTGTGGTGATTTATGCCGGGAATCCACAAGGACGCAACGCAAAGGAGTCGGGCGCACGCGGATGCTACTTGGTGGAAGCTGTCGGTGGGACTATCACGCCGGAGCACGTGCCGCTGGACGTTGTTCGTCATGCGGAATTGAGTGTGTCGATCGATGGTATGGAGACGCTTGACGATTTCGTTGAAGCTTCCGTTGGACGGTGCAGAGCCGCCGCGTTCGAGGCTAGTGGAAGGGACCTCATCTGCAGGCTTTCCGCAACCGGAAGCGGGAGTCTTGGCGACCGTCTGCTACGGCCGGCGGACATCCAGACCGCCCTTGAAGAAGTGAGAGAAGCAACGCGGCACGACGAACCCCGGATTTGGCCTCTACGGCTCGAAGTGAAGGCCGGATTGCCGGTAGATCGTAACACGCTGGCGCAGGCGGATACCTTCTTGGGAATGCTGCTGCAACTGAGCGAGGTCAGACAGGGCAGCGACGAGGGTTTGGAACGAATTCGCGAGCTGGTGGCTCCGCTCTATAACCGAGCGCGCGACATTTCGGTCCTTTCGGAATCAGAGATCGGCGACCTATATAGGGCCGCGGAAGAACAGTGCATCCGACTTCTCCGGGAGACCACCGAATGAGGATCGAACGGCTTCACATCGATAGTTTCGGCTCGATTTCAGATTTTCGATTGGATCTGAAACCGGGGGTAACACTTCTGGCCGGCGATAACGAGACCGGAAAGACGACGCTGTTGGAATGCTGCCGCTGGATTCTGTTCGGAAAGCTTGTTAAGGAATCTATTGGCGGAAAAAAGGAAGTTCTGCGCAAGCCCGTTACCGGCGGCGGTCTTTCCGCCCGGATGATGGTACGGATGGCGGACGGCGCCTTGCTTGACCTCATTCGTACCGAGGAACAAAACGGGTTTCGGGTGACGGACGAAGCGGGTTCGGACGCGACCGCACGGTTCTTGCGGATGTTGTCATTTTGTGATGCCGAAACTTATGAAAAGGTGTTCGCGTTTGGGCTTGACGAGCTATCTCATTTAGAAGGTCAGGTTTCACGGATGCTCTTCAGCGCGATGGCCGGACTGGGGGGCGCCAATATTGAGGAGTGCCGGAAAGTCTTAACGTCGGCGGCGGACGAAATCTTTTCCGAGCGTGGCCGCAAGGGGAGCCGCAGATTTCAGCAAATTCTCGGCGAGTTGGGCGATATCCGAGATCGGCTGAGAACCATTGCCCAGGCGAAACAGGAATATGACGATCTGATCGGCGACCGCGAGACGTTGGAATCGGAGCAAAAGGCAAACCGTGAAGATGCCCAAACAAAGAGCCGGGGACTCCACAGGATGCAAGGTGATCTTGAAGCCATCCCGACTTGCCGCCAATACCGGGAAGCACTCCGTGAGCTGGAATGCTTGCCAATAATCGAAGGATTCGCTGTGAATAGTCTGGACGAATTTGAGCGACTGCAATCGGAGGAAGGCGGGCTTTCCGCGAAGATATTGAGTTATGAAGAAGCGCTCCGAAGACTGGCGCCGGACCTCGTCATTCGACCGCTCGCTGCCGAAATCGATGACATCATCAAACGGAACCACTTGGCGGAACAACAGGACCAACGATTGCAAGACATCGAAGACAAGCTGAGCAGGTTACCATCATCGGATCCGGACCAAGCCGACGCTGATGTGGCGGCAATCAACGAAAAACGGACTCTGCTGCGTGAGTTGCGGACCAACATCCATCAAAGAGACACAACACAGGCCGACCGCACTCGGGCAGAGGACAAACTCGAGTTGGTCAACCAGGCCCGGGGAAAACCCTGGCCGATTTTCGTTGGCGTGGCTTTGGTCGCAGCGATGGGAATCCTGTTTCTGTTGCTGGGGCAGATGATGAACGCGGCGGTAATGCTTGCAATCGGGGTGGTTGCGGCAGGGTTGGGCGCCGTCCTGCGCGCTGGGGGGTCGGCGGTATCTGTGGCCGAAGCCCACAGTGACCTCGTTAGGAAAGCCGCTGAAGCGGATCGGATTCGTGAGGAGGTTAACATGATTGCGGCGCGCCTCGGAATCGCCCCCGATCCCACCATCCTTGATGCCGACCGTTTTGGGGATGAACTTGAGGATTTGGCGCGGGTCAGCGAGGAAGCTGAACGGCAGAAAAGGGAACGGAAGGAACTGGTCGAGGAGCAAAATCGCCTGCACCGGGCAATTGAGGGATTCTCATCGGATTTGCGTTCCTTGGCTGAAAGAATGGACGTTCCGATCCCAAAAGATCGCAATGCGGCGCTTTTGGAATTTCGGAATCGGCTGCAATCCTACCATGAGGCGGTTGAGCCGGCGGCAAAATTCGCTGCCGATATCGGTGCGACGAAAGACCAACTACAGAATTGCCTTCAAAGAATCGGCGAAATTCTTTCGCAAGCGGGGGCGAAAGATGTCGATCAGCTTCGGCAGTTGGACGAGCAGCAACGGAAGCGGAAAGAGATCGAGGACAAGGCCAAGGCGTTTTGGAACCAAATCATCGGACACCTCATGCATCCGGATGACGCCGCAATCGAATCCCTTGCTGGAACCGATGAATTCGTTCTGGGATCCCACTGTGAGGAATTGCGGCGAGACATAGACAATCTCCAAAACCGACATGATGCGATTCAAGGTGAGCTTGGGGAGATACGCAGGCGCATCGCCGACATCGAACAGATGGGATCGTTGGCGGAGGTTCGATCGAAAGAGCAGGACGCCTTGGATCGATTGCGGGGGGCCGGATTGGAGTGGGCGGCAATTGTATTGGCGTTGGACCTGCTTGATGAGACGCGAAAGACATACGAGCAAGAAAAGCAACCGGCGGTTCTCCGCCACGCCGGACGCATATTCCAACAAATTACCGACGGAAGATACACTCATGTACTGGCGCCGATCGACCAGAATACGATCCGGGTTCGGGGCGCGGACGATCGATGGTGGGAGCCGACCGCGCTCAGCAGGGGAACGCGGGAGCAGCTGTTTCTGGCCATTCGATTCGCGTATTTGGTAGAGCTGGCGGCCACCCAGGAGGCCCTCCCGGTCATCATGGACGATATCCTGGTCAATTTCGATGACCATCGGGCGGCCCAATGCGTGGATGCGGTGAGTGAAATATCCCAATCACACCAGATATTGCTAATGGCTTGCCGCAAGGAGACGGTGGAGATGTTCCGAACAGCGATGGGTACCAATGTCATTACGCTGCCGCCTGTGACGGGCAATTTGCCTGGAGAAGCCCTGGTTGGGAGACCGGCATTGGAGCCGGTGCCCGGCGATCCCGCGAAACTGTCGTTATAATAGACGGGAATTCATAGCCGAGAATCCTTGTTGAATCGCATACATCAAACATGCTCCGAGTTATTTCAATCTGCCTGTTATTGTTGCCGGTGGTGATTTGTGCCCAGGTTGCCACGATCATCGCGAGTTCCGGCGCGCCAACCTGGGCGCTGGACGCGCGCTCGGGTCCTCCAGACCCGAAAAACCCAAGCCTTTTGCGCGTAACCATGGATTCGGGCAATCTGGGGCTAGGGAAGGAGGAGCGTTGGTCGGCGTTTCGATTTCATATCTCCCAAGCGATATCGATGGATGGTATCGAGATCAATTTCCTCGAGAAAGCCGGTTCGATCCCGACGACCTACGGCTACATCATCTATTCGGACAATGGCAACAAGCCAGGCTCGGTGTTGACGACGGGTGTCGGCGTATATGCGCTGCTCGTCGCGAGTTCCTCCAGCAAAACATGCGCGAACACCTTTATCGTGGACAAGGTGGCTACCGTTCCGGTCCTTCCGCCCCTGGACCTAGCTCCGGGGAACTATTGGGCCGCGGTGTATGGTGTGGACGGCAACATTTCGCAGTTTGTGGGGGCGCCGGGGGGCAGCAGCGGAAACAACGCTTGGCGCAAGACCGGCATCGGGTCGGCGTACACGTCATTCGAGACCAAGTCTTTTGTGTTGCCGGGCTGGGAAGCTGACCTCCGCGCAGGATATGACGCAATGGGCTCTTCGGCGCCATACAACTACAGCGGTTGGACTGAGAATGAGCAGCAGGGCAGGGACCTGTACCACATCGCCTACTGCATTGTCGACCGTTCCGGCGACAATGCCACCGTCGTCAAGGGGACTATCAATGTGCAGGGCTGGCAAGGAGATGTTCCGCAGTTCTACTTTCAGGATGACCAGACCCGATTGCAGGCCTTCGACATATACTTCGTCGATCCGGCAAATGGCACTCCGGTGATGATTGAAACAGTCAACGTGGATAGCGCCGGCCGGTTTACGACGCGGTCGCTGGAGAACGGCACATACAACGTCATCGTATACCCGCGCCATTGGTATATCGGCCGATTCGATTGCACCGACGGTACGACAACCTACACCCAGCCCGTGTATACTGCGATGGGGCACGGCTTCATACCGGTCCAAAAGAACGGTGTAACGCTTTCCGGCGGCACCACCGATATCGGGACGCTCACACTGATCGGCGGGGACGCGAATCTAAATTCTCAGATCGATGTTGGAGACATAAACCGGATTTTCTTGTCCTATACTTCGACAATTTTCGGCGCCTGTCCGCCGAATTGGGCAGACTACGTCGTAAGCTATGACGCGGATGCGGACGGAAACATCGGTATTTATGATTTGAACGCCATGTTCATTGGGTTCTTTTCAAGTGGGCCGAGCAGATAGGGCTTAGGAGGGCGAAGGGTTGACGGATTATACGATCGAGTATTCGCGCCGCAAGACGATTGCAATCATCGTCAACCCGGACCTTCGCGTCATCGTGCGCGCGCCGCGTTGGGTGCGGAAGTCGGACATTCAAGAATTTGTGAATGAGAAGCGCCGGTGGATTCAGGCGAAGCTGCAGCATTACCGGCGCAATCCCCCTCCCGCTCCTAGGCAATTCACGCATGGCGAGATGCACCTGTATCTGGGCGCCCAGTATCGTCTGAGGCTCGATACCGCGTTATGGAAAGCCGTCGAGCTCGCCGGGAAGGATCTGATTGTCGCGACCACGGAACCGGCCACACCCGACCACGTGGAAACCATGATGTATGGATGGTATTCCGAACGCGCAAACGAGCTGTTTCCGGAACGGCTCGCGCTCTGCTTTGAGCGAGTCGGTTGGGCGGATGTCGAGTATCCAAAACTGGTCTTGAAGCGTTTGAAGCAGCGGTGGGGAAGCTGCCATGTTGATGGAAAAGTGACGCTGAACACGGAGCTGATTCGAGGTCCAGTGCAGTGCCTGGACGCGGTGATCTTTCACGAGCTCTGCCACCTGAAAGTGCCGAACCATTCGCCGGCCTTTTACCAACTGTTCGCTTCGATATTGCCGGATTGGCGAGAGAGGAAGCAGCTTCTGGACCGGACGCTGTCATGAGCGACTGGCGGGTCCGGCTGCGGGAGGCGCTGCCGCTGATGGGGCATCGCAACTGGATCGTGGTCGCCGACGCGGCCTATCCGTGGCAGAGCGCGGAGTGGATCGAGACGATTTGGACGGATGAGGAGCATCGGGCGGTATTGAGCATCGTGATGGATTCGGTTGGCAAATCGCCGCACGTGCGACCTACGGTATTTGTCGATCGGGAACTGCGTTCAGTTTCTGGCGGAGAAGAAGTTTGGAAAGCATTGGCGTCGTTCTCCATCGAGGAGCGCCCGCATGATGAGATCATCCGGGAGATGAACGAGGCGGCAAAGTTGTACCGGGTTCTCGTGCTCAAGACGAAGCAGTTGGTGGCTTACACTTCTGTTTTCTTCCGGCTGGAGTGCGGCTATTGGTCCGAGGTTCAGGAGCGGGGGTTGCGGGACCGCCTTGACCGAGAATAGGGAATAGGTTATAATTGTTTTCCTCGTGGGGCCATAGCTCAGTTGGGAGAGCGCTTCCATGGCATGGAAGAGGCCAGGGGTTCGAGTCCCCTTGGCTCCACCAAGTTTAATTTATTCGAAGCCACGTTTTGATGCCGCGGTTTCGTGTGCAGCTGACCCTTGTACCTCTAACGTCGACAAATTTGGTACAATAGCGCAGGATGGGGACTAATAGATTTGCTCTTGTCCACCGGCGTCTCAACGCATTTGTTATGTGTCAGGCGTCCGATCTCATAGGTGAATTAACTAACGGCCTAGTACAAATGGGATTTGAAAGCGTGAGTGCGCTTCAAGTGGAATCCTGGAAGAGCCAAATTTCAGTTCTTCAACGCGGCATTAAGGAAGCGATTGCTTTTTGCCCAGAGGCCGCACAGGCTGTTATCTTATTCGAGTACACGATACCTGTCATCAGGAGACGACTCGATGCAGTCATTCTCTACAGTGATAAGGTGGTTGTCATTGAATACAAGCAAGGTCGCTCGACGTCTGCGGTTGCAGCCCTTCGTCAGGCACAGGATTACGCGCTCGACCTCGCCGATTTCCATGAGCATTGCCGGGATGTGCAGATATTTCCGATTGCACTTGGCGAATTCGGTACGCGCCTTAATGGATCGATTGGAAAAAGTGGGGCGGCCATTTCTCCGAATGATTTGTCTAATGCCTTAGTGTCTATTTTCAAACTACCAGCAACCAACCGTCCTATCAACGAATTGATTTGGGCCAAAGGTCGATATTTTCCCGTCCCCCTTGTAGTTGAAGCTGCAGTCGCAGCGTTCAACGGCCATTCTGTAGCGAATATTGCCATATCAAGGTCGGATCCTGGGAGTTTGGAACGTTCAAAGCGAGTGCTGATCGATGCCGTAGCTACCGCTCAAGAGAGCAGATCAAAGCTACTTTGCGTCCTGACCGGTGTCCCTGGTGCTGGCAAAACGCTGACTGGACTTAATGGCGTGGCGGAAGTGGTTTCCAACCTCAAGCTCGAAACGGAGCAAGCCGTCTATCTATCCGGGAATAAACCGCTAGTGAACGTTCTCAGAGAAGCTCTCTATCGGAATCGCAAAGAGCGTGGTGAAAAGGTTACCAAGGCGAAGTTAGAGGTTCTCATTCAAGAGATGCATCGTTTCGTCCAAGACACCTATGAATTAGGTGGTGCTCCAGTCGCTCGAATGATCGTGTTTGATGAGGCTCAACGGGCTTGGTCGCGCGAGAGAAATATACGAAAATTCGGCCGGAACATCAGCGAGCCATCGATGATCCTGGAAATCATGGATCGCCTTGATGGCTGGGCCGTTGTTGTAGCACTTGTTGGCGGAGGGCAAGAGATCCATGAAGGTGAAGCGGGGCTTGAGGAATGGGGACGAGCTATTTCGAAATTCCCCAATTGGAGAGTATGGGCGTCCCCGGCCGCAATGGATGGAGGACCTGCCGTCGCGGGTACTCGTCTGTTTCCGCGAAATCTTCAAAAAACGCCTCGTGTGGTAATTCGACAGGACCTCCACTTGAATGTTAGCCTTCGAAGCATTGATTCTGAGGCGAGTGCTGAGTGGGTCAATGTGGCGCTGGAATGTAATCGAGTGGCAGCGGCGAAGATTGCGACGCGGGGTCTACCGATACACTTGTGTAGGAATTGTGACACATTAAGGCAATGGTTGAGGAAAAACCAATTAGGCTCACGACGTACTGGCCTTGTCGCTAGCAGTGCAGCCGAACGACTTCGCGCAATAGGTGTCGAAACACCGGCATTCTCTTTCATGCGAGGCATCGATTATGTTAAGTGGTTTCTTGAGCCGGAAGGCGATGTTCGATCGTCCAACCAGCTCGAAGTTGCTCTAAGCGAATTTGAGGTTCAGGGTCTAGAAATCGATTTCGTTGGGCTAATTTGGGGAGGCGACTTGGTTTACGACCATAGAGGGCTGATGGTTCGGAAGTTTTCAGGAGCGAAGTGGATTGAAGTGGGAACGACGACTAACCATCTATTTGATCCGCCCGGACGCGAACAAGCCATCCGCGAGGGCTTGAACCGGTACCGTGTGCTCATGACCAGATACAGAAAGGCAATGATGATCTGCGTTCCCGAAGGCGATCTGCTAGACGCGACGAGAAGTCCCACTGAATTGGACTCCGTATATGAATATCTCCATGGTTGTGGGCTGAAGTCCGTCGACTAACGAACAAAGTTATTCGGCGAAGAAGGCCTATTTAGGAAATAGAAGGGTATTATTCTGCGAAGCTTGACTAGGAATCCCCCTGCTATTATCTCCGAATTGGATGAATTCAGTCTTCGCTCGTGTCATTATTGCATCTATGAGGCCAGGGGTTCGAGTCCCCTTGGCTCCACCAAGTTCACTTCTTGGAGCCGGTTACCTGTGGGAATGCGCTGATGCGCAGGCGCGCGGCTCCCATTGGAACGAGCAGAATTCGCTCGGTGGGCGAATCCGTATGGACCGGACTTTGCGGCAGTATGGCGACCAGACCGTTCTTATCTATGGTCCAATTCGGGATTCGCCGCCCAAAGGCTTCAATTTCAATCGGCGCGCTGTTAATGGTGAATGGCATATCGTCAGCGGGCCATTTCCGATGGATGACCTTGAGTTTTGGCTGCTCGAGGAGCCCAAAATTCCAGGCGGTCTTGGGCAGGATCTCAAAAGCGGGCCACTTGCTTTGATCGACGCCCGGTTGCCAGCCGGAATCGCCCTGAATGTGCTTCAACCCCTCAACCTGTTTGTACTCTTCGTCGATTTTGAGGCTAAACGTGAGCGGACCGCATTCAACGCTGATGCTATCTTTCGATCGGTCCCACACCTTCGTGCGAGGCTTCATGGGCAGGTCGATCTCCACTTTATCGCCATTGCGCCAAGAGCGCTCGATGCGAACGTATTTGCCGACCTCTGATGCCACTTTTTCACCGGCAACTTTGACACTGGCGCCCTTCGCCCAATCAGGAATCAGCAGATAGAGCGGAAAGCGATTCTCTTTGGCGCACTCGATCGTCAACCGCACTTTGCCTTCAAACGGATACTTCGTTTTGCATTGCACTGTCACATCGCTGCCGTCGCCGACCCTTGCGGTGACTGCTCCCTCGCAAAACGTGAGCGCAGCCAGGCCGTTATCTTGGGTAGCCATCCACGTGCCCTCCAGAAAATTGACCCAAGCACTGCTGTGGTTGTGCTGGCAGCACCGGCTGCTGAAAGGATTCATGAGCAAGAAGGGGCCGCCGTTTTCGATGCCCGGCGAATGATTGGCGGCATCGCTGATCACCATGTTTGGAGCGGTCAGGTATCGCAACGCCCGATAGTCAGCAGTGAAGGCCGCGGGCAGGGAATTGAATGCGACGTCTTCGGTATTTGCAACCCATTTCGGATCGGCGGTAATCGCCGACATGATCGCGTTCGAGCCGATCTGCTCGACAAAACCGCAGGTCTCGGTTGCCTGATGGGGGTCGTCAAAGCCAGGACGGGCATTTTCATCCGCCCCAAACATGCCGCCGGGCACTTGGCCGTACATCCGGCGAATGAGGTCGAAGTCGCGGTAGCTCGCTTCAAGGTCCTCCGGCTTTCGGCTCTGCTGATAGAAGGTTGCCGGTTCGCGGAAGCATTCGGCGACGTTGACATTGTGGAAATTGGGGAGCGTTTCTTTCTGCCGCCAGTTCGCCGTGCAGCGGTCAATCTTGGCGGCCAGCTCCAGCAGGAAGGGCTCGCCCGTGCGATTGTAGAGCCAATACACGCTGGCCAGGTTATCTCCTCCACGGCTGTTTTCCCAATAGTCCGTCAAGAATTTGTCGTCGGGGATCGCGAGTTGCCATCGGAAGTAATTCGTCATGAATGGAATGACCCGAGAATCTCCCGAATATTCGTACCAAGACTGGAGAACCTGAAGCATCAGCATCTGTGCCCAAAGGTCTCGCGCGCCCTGCCCCTTGATCTGAATCGGACCAAAATCGCCGTCAGGCCTGGCGCTGGCGAGCGACCCTTCGACCCACACTTTGGTCTCCTTGATCATGTTTGGATCGTTCAGGACATAGCCGACGCGCGAATATCCGCGCAGCCAATAGGGCACTTCCTCCCAGCCATGCTTCCCCTTGCCGCTCGAATTGAGCCAGGCATTATCTTCTTTGGTCAGCCAGACCGATATCTCTCCGAGATGTCCGGTCAGTCCGTCGCGCTGTAGTTGGAGGGTCTTTTTCAGCCACCCTGCGGGCTTGAAGGCGGTGATGGGAAGCTTGACGAGTGGGGTCTGGCGGAGCGGCGCTCGGTTGGGAGAATAGAAGGAGTTCGCGCCGGTTGCGGGTGGCCTATCGACGATGGTGGCCGTGGCGAACACAGCAATCAAAAGGAGAGTTAAATTCATGAGGCTTCAGTTTCAGTATACTCGAATAGGGTAGTCAGGGAATGCCATTCATCACTACAGAAGATGTCGTAGAGTTTTGCCTGTGGGTCCATGATTTGGGAATTGAAATCTGGATCGACGGCGGTTGGGGAGTGGATGCTCTTCTCGGCGAGGAGACGCGGCCTCACGCAGATCTGGATATCGTTGTTCAGCAGAAGGATGTTTCTCCGGTGCGGGCCTTCTTGGAGTCGGAAGGATACCTTGACGTACCGCGGGACGATACGAGTCCGTGGAACTTTGTGCTCAGCGACGACCGCGGACATGAGGTCGATTTCCACGCCATCGTATTCGATGAAGAGGGCAACGGACTTTATGGACCCGTTGAAAAGGGCGTCATGTTTCCCGCCGCATCACTCACTGGAATTGGGTCTATCGGTGGGAGACAAGTGAAGTGCATTTCGCCGGAGTGGATGGTGCGATTTCATAGCGGCTATACGTTGAAGGAGCAAGATTTCCACGACGTTTCGGTGTTGTGCGAACGATTCGGGATCGCATTACCGAGCGAGTACGAAAAGTTCCTGTAACCTTTGGACGGATCGCCAATACCCTATCGCATAACGAATCGCAAGTCCCACTTTTCCAAACTATATCTTCTCTTCCGCTCTCAATTCGGCAAGCACGTCTGTGATATCACATGCTTCTGCCCAGCGCCGCACCAAACTCCAGTCCAAGTTTGTGGATACGTGAACGATACCCTGCAGATCGCGCCATTGCCGCTCGCTCACACGGTTCCCCAACTTATACCATCGCAGCTTTTGGACAAGGATATGCTCCGCGCATGCGAAGCGAACTGGATATGAATCTAGGGTAACGGTCTCCGCGTGTTCATGAGCTTCTTGGTCGATCGGTGATCGACCTTGGAGATAGCAGTCAAATCTTGCGTCCTTCTCAATATCGAGAACCTGGATCGACTCGTATAGTGCAGTGCTGTTCAAGATGGCTTCAAGTTCTCTGGGAGTAAGAATATAGCGTTCGTTATCAAATGTTTGCGCAAAGCCGGATGATTTCGAAGGATTGAGCCAAATTTCGATGTCAACATCGTTTGTGTACCGAGGTTCTCCCCACATTCCGGAAGCAAAGGAACCACCTATGAGGTACTTTATGCCGAGCGAATCCAGACTCCGGCAGAATTCAGCTACCGCTACGATCAGATCCGTAGTCACTTCGCCGCTCTCGCAGACGCGCGGTGGCCGCCCGCAACTGACGCATAGCCTCGATCCGGTCAAAGACCATCAGTACTTTCTGCTCCGGCGTGCGCTTTCGGAGCGCATCATAGAGGACCTTGCGACTCTCCGGGCTCGCATCCTGCAACCCAAACCGATCTACGTACAGCATAGTCCCATTGTACATCAATCCTTCATCAAATGCTCCTGGCAACCGACCTTGTAGGCTTCTTGAAGCCAAGCAAGCATCTCGTCGTCCATCTCATCCCCTTCCTGTTCGCCAACTTCTGACCGCATTCGGGGCAGGTACAGAGCGGTTCCACCTTGCAGCTATTCTGAGTTCAAAGACGAATCCCCTTTTTTCTAAACATCAATCTATGCTATAATGGGCATAGAAATATGGTTGATACGAAAGATATCGTACGGGTGATGGCTGGCCGGCGCGGATTTCGAAAGAAGATCCGCACGCTTGGCGAATTGAGGAAGGCCGTTTCGGAGGGGCTGCCCAAGTCCGCCCTGCGAAACGCGGCATCTTCCGTCGCGATGGGGGAGAGCGCGAACCAGATCATATACCGGGTGGTTCCACGGGGCACCTACTCAAAACGCAAGAAACTGAGCCAGGCGGAGAGCGAACGGACGGAGCGGCTTGCGCGCATCGTCGCCACGGCGCAGTTCGTTTTCGATGGCGACGAGATCGCCCGACGATTCCTTAATGTCTCCCATCCGCTCCTCGGCGGGGAGACGCCCTTGGAGCTAAGCTATTCGGAACTCGGCGCGCGGGAGGTCGAGGAACTGTTGTGGCGCATTTTCTATGGCGTACCGAGTTAGGAAGCTTCGGTCCGCTCTCACGATATACCGAATCGCCGATCGTCGGCATCCGATCCTGTCAGGATATGGCGCAGCGCTCTTAGGCGGCCGATGGAACTCGCCAGGCACACAGGTCATATATGCCTGCATGACATACGAAGGGGCATTGCTGGAGAAGCTGGCCCACACGAACATCGGCGTAATTCCTCCCAATCAGGCAGCCGTCGAAATCGATATTCCATCCGGGATTGCCGTGGCGACCGCCGATATCGAACGATTAGAATTGAATTGGTGGGCCGATCTCTCCTATACCCGGTCGCTCGGGGACGGCTGGCTTGCCGATGGCAAGACTGTCGCCCTCATCGTGCCCGGGGCGGTCGCATGGCCTCACCAGCGGAACGTATTGCTCAACCCCGATCATAGAGACTTCGCCAAACTCACGATGGGCAAGCTTCAACCGGTTCGGTGGGACGAAAGACTCTTCGGTCCATAGGGGGAAAATCTGAATCCTGCAGTACAATAGGGTATCCACGGGAAAAGCGGGTGCGGAATGGTCCAAAAAGCCTTTACTCTGATCGAACTGCTGGTGGTCATCGCAATCATCGCAATCTTGGCTGCCATCCTGTTCCCGGTATTCGCCCATGCACGGGAGGCGGCGTTTTCATCAACCTGCCTCAGCAATCAGGGCCAGCTCGGCAAGTCGTTCATGATGTATTGCGACGACAACGGGAGCAAGTTCCCGTCGCCCTACGGGTTTGACGGCACCCACGGATGGGTCTGCAACCACAGTTCGTGCCCGAGCTGTACCGCCAAACATCGCGTTCCCGCCACCAGCTGGCTGTGCGACTACATCGCCGATCCCAAGCTTGGCCAACTGTACCCATACTCAAAGAGCGCCGCCATTTATCGCTGCCCATCGCAAACAAGGCCTGTATATAATCCATACTTCGGCGGAGTTTGGGACCCGAAAATCGCTTGGACCACCTATTCCATGAACATGTACATGCTGCAGTTCCCGCAGACCAACTGGCAAGGGCCGACCATCAGCCAATCCAAGATCACCTATCCGTCGAACACATTTTTGCTTTATGACGAGAGCGCCAAGACGATCAATAACGGCGGATTTTGGCCGGATTACAACGACAATCACGGGGATCAGCATACCGACGGATCGATTATTCTCCACACCGATGGGCATGTGAAGCGGTATCCATTGATGGCCGTTGGGGTGTGGGACAACCGGGGTCCGTTGTTTTGTCAGTATCTGCCCGCGCGGAAGGAGATCCAGCCCGATCCGGCGAAGGGATGTCAGTAAGGGCTGGCGAGCCATATGCGGCGGGGCGATGCGTCGGAATTCACGTCCGCCGATATCCCTTGTCTGACCGCGACCCTAGACCCCGACACGGAAGGAAGAACCCCCACCCAACCCTCCCCCTTTTCCAGGCTGTCGCCTGAAAAAAGGGGAGGGCTTTCAAAACTCTTCCTAATTTATTAGAACTGCAGTACAATAAGACATTCGCACTCATGGTGATATCCTAATGAACCGAAGAGCCTTTACCTTGATCGAGCTGCTGGTGGTTATCGCAATCATCGCGATTCTGGCAGCAATCTTGTTCCCCGTCTTCGCCGCCGCGCGTACCAAAGCGATTGCCACGTCCTGCCTCAGCGGAGTGAAGCAGCTTGCCTACGGGCAGCAGATGTACCTAGACGATTGGACGAGCTTCCCGATGATGCAGGGGTGGGTCGTATACGATCCAAAGGTGTTTCCCAATCAGCCCGGGTGGTATCCGGCCTATTTCCGGTACATCAAGAGCAAAGATATCGTGAAGTGTCCCGCCGCCAAGCATTTGGACTGGCGGCCGCCCTACACGATGCATGTCGACTACATCCTCAGCGCCGTCATCGTCAGCCAGCCGGGAGCCAAGATCTCGCTCCGGAAAGTGCACAGCCCCGCCAACACGATCACGTTCTATGACTTTGGGTACCAGATCGACGACCTGGATCCGACGGACGAATGGGGCGATTGGAACAGCGTGGATGGCGGCAAGGGATCGATGTGGTGGAACCGTTACCCGGACAGCCCGCAATGGTTCCCTCAGCCGAATGGTGTCCATCAGGGCGGCTATAACGTCGCCGCCGCGGACTGCCACGCCAAGTTCATCAACAAATGGAACCCGGCGGTTTTGCACCGGGCCTGGTGGACGGACTAACGTCATTCCGAGCCTGTCGAGGAATCTCTTTCAAAACGCTGGGATTGCCTCGTGCTCGCGCAGCCACTGAAGAGTCCTGAATGGGATTCCTCAGTCACAAGCTCCTTCGGAATGACAACGTGGTCGGTGTGTAGAAGAGCACGGCTGTCATTCCGAAGCGAAGCGAGGAATCCCTTTCCCAAGTCAGCTAGGATCGGCCAAATCCCTCCAACCCGGATTCATCGATTCAATCAACTTGACCTTTTTCTCTCGCCGGTAACCCTTGATCTGCTTCTCCCGTGCAATCGCTTCCAACGGACCATAGGTCACCTCGTAGTAGACAAGCTTCGTCACCTTGTAGCGCGCCGTGAACTTGGAGCCCGTTCCCGCCTTGTGCCCGGACACCCGAAAAACGAGATCCCTCGTCATACCAACGTATAACGTCCCCGATTCGCTGGCAAGGATATACACATAGTACTCTCTGTAGGCCATCGTACTTGATCTTTGACGCCTCCGTTATGACTCCTTGCAACCCGCCGAAAAAGGGATTCCTCAGTCGCATGCTCCTTCGGAATGACAACGTGGTCGGTGTGTGGAGAGGACGGCTGTCATTCCGAAGCGAAGCGAGGAATCCCTTTCAGAACCTCTCGGCATCCGCCAACGATTGTGGCCGCCAGGGACTCCGGAAAGGGATTCCTCAGTCGCA
>JBGPGO010000027.1:0-31618 GCA_041483895.1 Fimbriimonadia bacterium | reverse complement strand
TGCGTCCTGGCCAAGTGCCTGGAACCGCTGCCGCTGGGCAAGGAGAAGGACGGCAAGCAGTGGTACGGCCTGGAGGACCGGGAGATCCGGTATCGCCACCGGCATCTGGACATGATCTGCAACCGGGAAGCGTTCGATCTGTTGGTCACTCGATGCCGCATGAATTCGCAGGTCCGCCGCTTCTTGGATGACGAAGGGTTTTTGGAGGTCGAGACGCCCGTGCTGCAATATGAGGCGGGCGGCGCGGCGGCGCGGCCATTTGTCACCCACCACAACGAGATGCACACGGACATGAAGCTGCGCATCTCGTTGGAACTCTACCTCAAGAGGCTCATGATCGGCGGAATCGACAAGGTGTATGAGGTGGGGCGCGTTTTTCGCAACGAGGGCCTGTCCACACGGCACTTGCCCGAGTTCACGCTGCTGGAGTTGTACCAGGCCTACGTGCAGCTTGAGGACATGATGGACGTGACGGAGCGGCTGTTTCGGCACGTTGCGGTCACCTGTTTCGGTGGCCCCATTGTGAAGGCGGGCGGGCACGAGCTGGATTTCGGCCGGCCCTGGCAACGGATCTCGCTCCTTGAGGGGATTGAGGAACGGACAGGCGTGAAACCGGAGGCGTTTGACAGCCTGGAGTCCGCAAAGACGGCCGGTACATCCCTGGGCCTGGATATGTCGGAGGAGACGCTGATTGGCGGGATTATGGAGAAGCTGATGGAGCGGTTCGTCCAGCCGCATCTGATTCAGCCGACCTTCCTGACCGGCTACCCGCTCGATACATCGCCGCTGGCAAAGAAGATGCCGGACGATCCGCGGCTCGTTCGTCGATTCGAGGGGTTCGTCGCGGCCCAGGAAGTTGCCAATGCGTTCAGCGAACTGAACGATCCGATGGACCAACGGGAACGGCTGACAGTGCAAGCAGCTCAGCGGGGCGCGGGCGATGAAGCGTCCCATCCGATGGACGAGGAGTTTTTGTACGCGATGGAGTGCGGCATGCCGCCGGCCGGCGGCCTTGGGATCGGGATGGACCGGATGGCGATGGTCTTTGCCGGCACGCAAGCCATTCGCGATGTGGTCTTCTTCCCGACACTGCGGCCTGAGGACTAACCACTCGCCGGAGCGTATTTTCTCTCCACGTGATCGTCTCTTCTTCGTTGCTGGTTCCCCAAGATGCCGCTGCCGAAACACAGTGTCATTGATTCTAATGACATAACAAACAACGACTTGCCGGCAAGTAGTGCTAGTAGTACCATAGTAAGGACCGCGCGAACGCCGACGAGCCTCTCGACATATCATGGAGGAATCTCGATATGTATAAATCTTTCTGCAAAGGCGTTTTGGCGCTTGTCGCCGGAATCTGCCTCGCCGCGGGTTTTGCCCAAACCTCGGCGCCGGATCCTCTGAAGAAAGACCTGTTCCCGTTCCTGGCCCATCCTTGGCCCATGCGGCACGCCGATCCCGCCCGTACGGGACAATCGCCCAGTATGGGCGCGACCACGGGTGAAATCGTCTGGAAGTTCCAGATGTCCGGCACGCCCGCTCATTTCGCAGTCTCAAAGACCGGCATGATTGTCGTCGGGGACGAGTGGGTCGATGCATGGTGGAGCGGAGAAGACTTCGTGACCGCACTGGACTCTTTTGGCGGTGTCTTGTGGCGCAGGCAGGTCCCCTCGTTTCCGTGGGGCATGTCGCAAAGTTCGTCCGGGGCCCCTGCCGTCGATGCGGATGGCAACCCGGTCGTTCCCACATCCAACGCCACGCTACAGAAGTTCGACACCGTCGGCAACCTGCTCTGGTCCTATTCGGGGAACAACCAATCTATTGCCAATGTGTCCCCTGCGATCTTGCCGGATACTACGATCCGGTGGGGTGTTCCGCTTGAGGGGACGATTGGCTTCACGGCAACCGGCACGGTGTTGTTTACTGGCGCTCCGGGTGGCGGCACAGTCTCCGTGGCCCCCAACGGCGATATGGCGCTCGGCCTCATCCGCAGCAAGGAACCGCACACGTTTCCAACAGTGACCTACGCCAACGCCAATGGCACGAATCGATGGACCAAATACTCTTCGAATGGCGGCGGCAGCACGGTCGTATTTTCCCCAGACGGAACGCTCTTTGTCTGCGAGGACGGCTTTGGGATTCGGCACTACGATCCAAACGGAAACCTGCTCTGGTCGCAGCCGTACGGTGTCTGGACCCGCACTCCCGCGCTCGGCAAGAACAATCAGCTTTATGTCCCCACGGGCGTGTTCATGGCCGCCTTGGAGCCTCAGTCCGGCGCCGTCCTCTGGACGCTGCCCATCAGCGGCGTCGGCTCGATGCTGGACGGACTTGCCCTCGATGCCCGTGACATCATATACGCGACGACGGACACGGGCTATCTCATCGCTTTTCGGCCCACCGGCTCGATTTGGTGGATGGTGAAGATCTGCGACAAGTTCACCACATCGCCCGTCATCGGTCCATACGGCCGCATCATCGCGGCGGGGCGCGAAGGCACGACCGACTTCGTGTACTGCGTTCGATAGGAAAGAAAAATGAAATCAATCACAATACTCATCAGTATCGTATTCGGCTCCGCGGTTTGTGCGGATTGGACCATGTACCATGGCAATGCGCAACGCACCGGATATGTGCCTGTTGTGGGTCCCACCGCGCCAAAGCTCAAGTGGACCGTCCCTCTCAACGGGCCGGTTATCTCCTCTCCGGTAATTGGCGCCGACGGCACAATCTACATTGGCTTTACGCTGGAGCAGCAGTTGCATCCCAGTTTTCGATTCGACGCCATCCGACCGGACGGAACGATTAAGTGGACGAAGCGAATCAAGTTCATAGACGTGAAGTTCTACACCGCCTCATCCCCCGCGATCGGTCCGAATGGCGATATCTATGTCGGAGCGCCGGATAACAAGCTATACGCCCTCCGCCCGGACGGAACGGTCCACTGGACCTACAAGGCGGCAAACCCCGTGATCCAAAGCCCGGTCGTCGCCCCGGATGGGACTGTCTATGAGGGCATGGACGGGAAGATTGTGGCGTTCAGCCCCGAAGGCTCCGTCCTATGGAGTCAGACGCTGGGAGTCTCCATCGGCCTGCCCGGTGGTCCCTCGCTGGCTACCGACGGCACGGTCTACGCGGTCGGCGCAACGATCGATGTCGGAGCCAGACTCTACGCCTTCCTGCCCAATGGGACGCAGAAATGGGTGTTCGACTATTGGAACCCCTATTTTTGGCCGCTTGGCACGCCTGTCGTCGCGCCGGACGGGTCCATTCTCACGGCAACCGAGGGCATCTATGCGGTGCGTTCTGACGGGACCCTAAAATGGATGGTCGAACCGACTTTCGGTCTGACCAACTATGCGCCTTTGGCGGTGGATCCGACGGGGAGCATCTACTACTCCGCCTATGTGTACGTGTGGAAATTGACCTCCTTCGGGGCGACAACCTGGCAGAAGACAATCACCGCGGATGGATTTTCGCTCGGCTCATCGTACAGCGCGATCTTGGTCGATGCGAACAAGAACCTGTTCATGGGTCTGGGCTCGGGCAAGAGGTGGGCGATCGACGTCGAGAAGAAGGTGTGGGCCCTGCGCGGTTTGACTGGGGCGACGCTCGGCAGCTTCTCCTTGCCGGAGATCACGGGCACTTCCTCCCCGGCGCTTGGCAACGACGGTACGCTGTACGTGGGGTGTGTCGACGGCAAGCTGTATGCGTTGAAGCCATAGGCAACCCCGGATTCTGTCTCTCCTGAGACGAACAAGACCCGCGCGGGACCGATCTTGCGCGGGTTTTGGCGGCGGCGATGCGATCTTGGGTCAGAACGAGAATCCGCGGCTACCGATCTTGCGCGGGTTTTGGCGGCGGCGAATCGATCACGGGTCAGAACGAGAATCCGCGGCTACCGATCTCGCGCGGGTTTTGGCGGCGATTTGGCATGGGGGTCAGATCGATAGCTCGCGACCACTGATTGAAACGACGCCTGTTTTCTTTGCGTCATATCACAATGGAAGCCCGAAAAACCGGCACTACCAACGATGCCGGATTGACCAATTCGTGGCACATTGCCCAGATATAGCCCGCGGGGGTTGGGAGCGAACGATGGACCGATTGTTTTCTGGAGCGGAGTTGAAGTCATTCTTTGGCCAAGCGGTCGAGACCGCCATGCGCCGCCGGATGGGCCTATCTGAGCATGCGATATTGGACTACCTCGCCGATTTGCTGGCCCAATTCGCGCTATCCGACAACCTGTACCGGATTCGCGCGATGGATGGCCGGCGTCTAACCGAAGTCGCGCACATGCTGGTCGAGGGAGACGTTCGGTTGAACGCGACGTCGTTTGCGCGCGAGCGTGAGGTGCACCGGCATATCGGCGATTTCACCCTGTTCTGGACCGGACTCTTCCCCGAATCCGTCCCGCGCCTGAAGTCCGGCACGCAAGATTTGCTCATCGACTATGTCCGGCAGGGCAAGGAATCATACTATATCGTCTCCACGTTCGAATTGGGCCGGTATCGGGACGAGGCGCCGCTTTTCAAGCAGCTTTCCGACCAGTTCGAGACGTTTGTGGAGGGTCTCCACCTCGTTCGCCAGCAATGGGACGATTACGCGAAGAACGCGTAGCGAGCAGAGGTTTGCATCCCTCAGACAGGTCCTCCTATTGAGGGTCTTCGGGAGGCTACCGGCCGCCAAGACGCTAAAGTTGGTGTAATATATACACATGGCCCGCTATCGCCACTTCAAGAACGTCGCCGAAGCCGGGCAGCTAGTGTTCGTCACCACCACTGTTCTCGACTTCGTCCCGATCTTTCGCATAGAGGAAGTTGCCGAGCGCATGGTGGAGCTGCTTTTCGAGGTGCACCGACACTATGGCGCCGCCTTGCATGGAAATGTCGTCATGCCGGAGCATATCCACTTCGTAACACGGCTGCCCGCTGATAAGGACGTTTCAACTTTCGTCAAGAATCTGAAGTCGTATACCGCAAAGCAATTGTTGCCGCTGATCCCGCCAGAGATCGACGCGCTGTTCGCAATCCAAAGGGGACTCAATCAACGGACTCTTTGGCAGGTTAGCTTCCGCAGTTTTCCGATCGAATCCGACGAGGTGTTTTGGCAGAAGATCAAATACATGCACGAAAATCCGGTGCGTAGAGGATTGTGCCTTTGTCCAGAGGATTATGAGTGGTCCAGCGTCCATCTGCATGAGGCCGGGCGGTGGGACCCCGAGTCCGGGCTGATTTGCATGCCAGGGGAGGTTCTCCCGCTATCCGATGTGGCTGCCGGACCCCCCTCAACAGGAGGACCTGTTGAGGGATAAAACTTGGATGAAATCATGCGCTGCAGTCGTCTTAGTCCTGGCGTTCGTCTGCGCGGAGGCGCAGACCCAATGGAAACACGAGAGGCTTATCGATGAGATTCTATATCCAGGTCAGAAGACCAACAGTTTCATCAACGCAAATGGGGACGTCGCGTTTACGACAAGATCACTGGACGGTCATTTTGATGCCTGGAAGTATCGCTCGTCAACCAAAACCCTTCTCAATCTCAACCAAACATACCTCGGACTGGTCAGCAATGGAACGACCCTCGGCATCAACCGATATGGGCAGGTGGCGTGGGAGGGCGGCACGGTCACCTCGATCTCCGTCAACGCCGACGGGCATGATTTCTACGCCCCCCTTTTTCCCCCGGACACGAATCAGAGCCACGTCTTCATTCGTGGAATCGACGATGCCGGCGATCCATTTTGGTTTTACCAAAAATCCGGCGTCCACCGAGTATTCCAAGGGGGGACGGAGATCTCCGGCGGCGCGGCGATATCTGATCTCATGCTTTATGGGACAAACGGCAAAGGCGACACACTTTATGGAGCAACAGATTCTGGCGGACAGATCAATTTGTACAAGAACGGCGTCAATTTCACCGCAGGACTCCTGGGCGGAGACTCACAATTCGCCCAGACCGGGATTGTGGGAGCTAGCGGCAGTGTTTTGTGGGACGGATATGGAGCAACAACGAACGGCAGATTCGATCTGTTTCTCAACAACCAGAACCTGACGTTTGGCCTATTTCCTTCGATGAAAGCAGCGCATGTTGAAGCGATCAACTCGGCTGACCAATATCTTTGGATTCGTGTCGACACGAACAACACGGATCATATGATGCTCGGCATGCGGGACCTCACCGCAGAGGTTTCGGAGCTCGGCATCGACGGCATCCGCCAAGGGCTGAACTTTGTCAACAAAAAAGGCGACGTCTTCTGGAACGGGGCAAGCAGCACCTTAGGGTACTTGGCCATCCTCAACGGAAAAAATCTGACGACGGAAATCGTAGGAATCCCAACCGATTTCGATATGACTGGGCTAGACGGATTCGGCAACGGCGTCTGGTACGCATCGGGTCCGAAGGTCCCTGTTCGCAGCGTTTTTGTCAATCAGTTCAATCTGTCAGCGGACGCGTATGGTGGATTCAACTACAGAGCAGCCGCTGGACTCGCTGTCGGCGTCAACGGGCAGGTGCTATGGACGGCCCAGGATCCGGACGACACATCCTCCGTCTGGCTCTCCACCCCCGTCCCGGAGCCGGGGCTCATCGTGCCGGCGATCCTTATCCTGGCGCTAATTCGTAGGCGGCGGAAATGGTTCATCCGACCCGCGATTATATTTCATCACATGCATCCCCCCAAAACCTAGTGGAGGGTACTTGGTTGGCAGGACTCTTCGAATCCGGCCCTTGAACCCCGCCACGTACGACCGCGCGTTCGCAGCCGACAGCACAAGCCACAGCCGACGACAAACAACTTGTGCAGCGATGTCAGGCAGGAATAAGGACCGATGCCGGGTACTTGGAAAAATCCGGCCGGTGCGGCGGGGTTGATGCTTGCCGGATCGATATTTGCCTGGCTACGGTCCCGCAATATCTCCAGACGCCGAAAAGCCTCCCTCTCCGGGTAACCTTTAACTATCGGCCAGCGGCGCCCGAGCCTGGAATCGGTTCCGGCAATCGGGATATCCGGTCCGAAGCCGATAATAAGTGAATGATGCCCAATTGGCGCGCATTCTCGGAGGGTGCTTGATGAGTTTAGTCCCCATGGTTGTGGAACAGTCGGCGCGAGGAGAACGCGCCTACGACATCTACTCGCGGCTGCTGAAGGACCGAATCGTGTTCATCGGCGAGCCAATTGACGACCATGTCGCGAATTTGGTCATTGCGGAGTTGCTGTTCTTGGAGAAAGAGGACCCGGACAAAGATGTCGAGATGTATATCAACTCGCCGGGCGGCGTTGTGTCGGCAGGGCTGGCTATCTATGACACAATGCGGATCGTTAAATGTGATATAGCTACCATTTGTGTGGGTCAGGCAGCCAGCATGGGCGCTGTGCTGCTGGCCGGCGGATCGGAGTCCAAGCGGTATTGCCTGCCGCACGCCCGCGTAATGATTCACCAGGTCAGCGGCGGCGTACAGGGTACCGCGCTAGATATTAATATTCAAGCCAAGGAAATCGAACGGAATATGGAATATCTCATGCAGATACTCTCCCGCCACACCAAACAGTCCATAGAGAAGGTGACGAAAGACACCGAACGAGACTATTTCATGTCCGCCACTGAGGCCAAGGAGTACGGGATCGTCGATCAGGTCTTAGAGCGGGCGAAGCGGTAGGAGACACTAGGTGGCGAAGACGGGTATGGAACGACTGGACGGGCGTTGTGTACTGTGCGGGAAATCGCGGGATCAGGTCAGAAAGCTGATCGTAGGGTTGTATGGCGGTGTCTGCTCGGAGTGCATCGATCTCTGTTTAGACATTATGAAGACCGAGCCAGGCAAACCGAACAAACCCATCGGACGCAGCTTTGTGGAAACCATCCCGAAGCCGAAAGAGATATTCGACTTCCTATGCCAGTACGTCGTCGGGCAAGAGGCTGCGAAGCGATCTCTGTCGGTCGCGGTTTATAATCACTATAAGCGCATCCGGATGGGCGGCAGCTCAGAAGTCGAGCTGCAGAAGAGCAACATTCTGCTCGTCGGCCCGACTGGAAGCGGCAAGACCCTTCTGGCTCAGTCGCTCGCCAAAATCCTCAACGTTCCGTTCTGCATTGCCGACGCCACAGCCTTAACAGAGGCCGGCTACGTTGGCGAAGACGTCGAGAACATTTTGCTCAAGCTGTTCCAAACGGCGGATACCAACGGCGACCCTCGGCAGACGGTCGAAAACGCCGAGCGGGGAATCATCTACATAGATGAAATCGACAAGATAGGACGAAAGTCGGACAATCCCTCGATTACCCGCGATGTGTCCGGAGAAGGCGTGCAACAGGCCTTGCTCAAGATTTTGGAAGGCACCATTGCCAACGTCCCACCGCAGGGAGGCCGCAAGCATCCCCACCAGGAATACATCCAGATCGACACATCCAATATCCTGTTCCTGTGCGGCGGTTCGTTCGAAGGAATTGAGAATATCATCGCGCGCCGAATGCGGGACAATTCGATGGGCTTCCGATCAAAGCCGGAGAGCAAGGACGCCAAGCGCCACAATCTCTTGAAGCATCTGCTTCCGGAGGACCTGTTGAGCTTCGGTCTCATACCCGAATTCATCGGTCGCCTCCCGGTCGTGGCGACGCTTGAGCCGCTGGAAGAGGACACATTGGTTCGAATTCTCCAGGAGCCGAAGAACGCGCTCATCAAGCAGTACGCGAAGTTCTTCGATCTGGACGGCGTGGATCTGGAATTCGAAGACGGCGCATTGCGGGAGATCGCCCGCGAGGCCATGAACCGCGGCACGGGAGCGAGAGCGCTTCGGGCCATTATCGAATCGATCATGCTGGACGTTATGTATGATGCGCCGTCGATGCCCAGCATCAAGAAGGTGATCATCCCCGACAAGCTGTTCTCCGAGCACCGAACGCCGTTGATGCTCACCGCCGACGACCTCAAACAGGCAAGCTAGGTTTCGTGATTGAAAAAGCAAACAGCCTGGATTGAAGAGGAGCTTCGGGAACTGGCGGCGGGAGTCGATGCCGCTGAGTTTCCTACCGAGATTCCCGTTTTGCCGATTCGGGACGCCGTCCATTTTCCGGATGAGCTTTCGCCGCTGCTGGTCGGGCGCGACCGATCTCTTAAAGCGCTGGACTTTGCGCTGAATCAGGATCGGCTGGTTTTGGTCGTCGCGCAGCGGGATGTGACTATCGATGATCCGGACGCTGAAGACCTGCATACCATGGGCGTCATTTCGGAGGCGGTGCAGGTGTTGCCGGTGCCGGATGGCACGGTCCGAGTCGTGCTTCGCGGTTTGGCCAGAGCCCGGATGGAGTCCGTCATCCAGCGGGAACCGCACATCATCGCAAGGATTTCCGTCGTCTCCACGGAAGAGCCGATGTCGCCCCGCATCGAGGCGATGATGCGAGAATGCGTACGGATGTTCGAGCGAGCCGCGCAAATGGGGAAGCAGATTCCGGCGGAGGCGATGACCTCCGTCAACTACATCGACAAACCGGGCCGACTCGCCGATGCCATCGCGCACCATCTTCAGATTCACATTTCGGAGAAGCAAAAGATCCTTTCGCTGACGGATCCGGAAGAGCGGCTGGAATCGTTGCGGGAGCTTCTGGTCAACGAACTAGAGGTTCTTGAAATTCAGTCTGAGATTCGCAGCCGAGTCGAGCGCGAAATGGGGGACACGCAGCGCGAATACTATTTGCGCGAACAGCTTCGGGTGATTCAGCAAGAGCTGAACGAGCGCGACGACCGATTGACGGAGATCGACGAGTACCGCGAGAAAGTGGCATTGGCGGTCATGCCGGACGAGGTTGCCGAGCGAGCCGAGCACGAAGTCAAACGCCTTGAGAGAATGCCTCCGGCCGCCCCCGAAGGAGTTGTCATCCGAACGTATTTGGATTGGCTTTGCAGCTTGCCATGGTCGGTCGAAACGCAGGACACGGTCAACATAAAGGCCGCGCAAAAGATTCTGGACAAAGACCATTACGGGCTGCAAAAGGTGAAGGAAAGAATTCTTGAATTTCTTGCGGTCCGGCAATTGACTCATGCGCAGAAGGGGCCGATCCTCTGTTTCGTGGGACCTCCCGGAGTCGGGAAAACTTCCATCGGCCGCAGCATCGCCCGAAGCCTCGGACGCAAATTCGTCCGCGTGTCGCTGGGCGGCGTGCGGGACGAGGCGGAGATTCGAGGGCATCGACGTACCTATGTGGGTTCCATGCCGGGGCGGATCATTCACGGCATCAAACAGTGCGGCAGCCGGAACCCTGTGTTCATGCTCGATGAGATCGATAAGCTGGGAATAGATTTTCGCGGGGACCCCACGGCGGCGCTTCTCGAGGCGCTGGACCCCGAGCAAAACGAGCGATTCTCCGATCACTATCTGGAAGTGCCGTTCGACCTTTCTGACGCCATGTTCATCATGACCGCGAATATATTGGACACCGTTCCGCCGGCGCTGATGGATCGCATGGAGACGTTGCGATTCCCGGGCTACATCGAAGATGAAAAGCTGGCGATTGCGAAGGGATTCTTGGTCCCGAAAAATCTGCGCGACCACGGGCTCGGCGCGTCAAGACTGAAATTTGAGGATGAGGGTCTTCGGTCGATCATCCGGTCCTATACCCGCGAGGCCGGCGTGCGAGGGCTGGAGCGGGAGATTGCCGCGGTCTGCCGCAAAGTGGCTCGCAAAGTGGCGGAGGGGAGCAAGGCCTCGGTGGCGCTCACGAAGCGCGGGGTCGGCTCTTATTTGGGCAATCCGCGCTACCACTATGGCACCGCGGAAACGAAGGATTTGGAGGCGACGGCGACCGGCCTGGTTTATACCGAGGCGGGCGGCGACATTATTTCCGTCGAGGTCAGCCTGGTGCCGGGGACGGGGAAGGAACTCTTATTAACCGGGCAGTTGGGGGACGTCATGAAGGAATCCGCCCTTGCGGCTCAGACCTTCATTCGTTCGCGCGCACAGGCTTTGGGGGTAAATCCGGAGCTTTTGAAGACGCGCGATGTGCACATTCACGTTCCGGCGGGCGCGGTTCCAAAGGACGGTCCGAGCGCCGGGATCACCATCGCGACCGCCCTCGCCAGCGCGGTGACGGAGCGGCTCGTGCGCCGGGATATCGTGATGACGGGCGAGATCACGCTGCGGGGAAAGGTGCTGCCGGTCGGGGGCATCAAGGAGAAGATGCTGGCCGCGCATCGGGCCGGGATTTTGAATGTGATTTTGCCGAAGCTGAACGAGCACGATTTGGACGACATACCGGACAAGGTCCGCCGGGAGATGACCTTCCACTTCGTCAACCACGTTGACGAAGCGTTGAAATTGGCGCTGGTCAAGAAGCCTTAGTTCGCGCTACAATCGGTCCATGAAGTTCGTGACGCGCGCGAACGCCAAGGTGGACCGAATCGCCTGCCCTTGGCTGATTCGCAGATTTGTCGATCCAAACGCCGAGTTCCTATTCGTCCCCGTCGAACAGGTGATGCAGGTCGCTGCGGACACCGGCGCGATCCCGTTCGATGTACCGAACGTTGAGCTAGGACACGTTGACGGCAGATGTTCCTTTGAAAGCATCCTGATCAAGTACGGTCTGGATGATCCCGCATTGCATGTTCTCGCGAAAGTTGTCCATGCCGCCGACGTGACCGGCGACGAACATTTCTCCCCGTTAGGCCCCGGACTGAAAGCCATCGCGCACGGCTTCGCCATCTGTCACGGGGATGACGACGCGAAAAAGATGGAACTCGAATTCCCCTTGTACGATGCATTGTACGCTTGGTGTAAACAGAACTCATAAGGGAGGGCTGGACAATGAAGCAGATACTCACGATAGCCGCCGTTTTGGTAGGCTCGGTGGTTGGCGCTCAAACCACAGCGCCGCTACCCGAACCGTGGGCATCGGTCGGAAAAACGATCGGAACCCAGGGGGCCGTAAACGCCGATGGTTCATTTCGCATCAATATCCCTCGTACAGATGTGTCCTTCGCCAGCGAATTGGGAATGCCGATACCCGTGGACCTGGGGCTGGCGACTTACATCGCGTTTTATGGCGACAAGAACCGTGCGCTGGCGGTGGGAGACATCGCCATGCTGCGTGGAGAGATCGATGGCGTTGTCGACGCGTTGCTCGCGGGTGGATTCGAGATCGTCGCGCTGCACAACCACATGACGACGGAAAACCCAAGGCTATTCTTCCTGCATTTTCAGGCCGTTGGCCAACCATTTGCGCTCGCATCAGGATTCAAGAATGCCCTGGCCATATTGGGGAAATCCGTCCCTATTGGGACCCTGCCCATAGCCGTGAAGCCGCAACTGAACGCTGACGAATTGGGAAGCGCACTTGGCGCAAAAGCTGAAATCAAGCCGAGCGGGATTTTGCGATACTCGCATCCTCGCAAGGACCTTGCCGTCACTGTGGACGGGATCCGTTTCACTCCCGCCATGGGGCTTGCCAGTTGGGCGGCGTTCAACGCGTGTGAATGCGGGAAGACGATGGTGATGGGCGATACCTGCTGCACCCGCGAAGAACTGCAGCGGGTCCTGACAGAATTCCGCAAGGCAGGCATCAGCGTCACGTCTATCCATAATCATACGCTGGGGGCCAGCCGGGAGGTGATGTTCGTGCATTATGAGGGCGAGGGCAACGCGCCGGACCTGGCCGTCGGAATTCGCAAGGTTTGGGATTCCTCCGGCGGTTAATCTCCACCCATTCGTCAACAATGTCGACGAGGTGCTGAAGTTGGCGCTCGTGAAAAAAAGCTGACTTTGCACCTCGTTCTCTGTTACTGATCTCCGCTGTCGTTCGATCCAATGTCATAAGAATTACGGGCAGACGCGCCATTGCCCGTCCGGTACCCTCCAGGAAAATCGACGATCCTATCCGTGAACTCCGATTCGTTGCGAAATTACCGAAAGCGGAGTATCATGCCTAGGGACGCCTTCTAGGAAAGAAGGTTGGATTAGGGACAGGTTTAGCGCGACTATGGTTGCAAAGGTGCGAGATAAGCTCCTTCGTCTTTGCCGACGATCCTTTAGCATTCACATGGCCGATGGGTGGACGAAACATGATCGATAGATGCAGCTTCACGACCTCCGGAATCACGCTCCGTGATCCCAGCTTGCCCGTGCCTCTCGATCTTGGACCCCTGAACGCCAACATGGCCAACGACCAGGGTACGAACGCCAATCTGTTCCAGCTCACCATGGACGCGGGCTCCGGGACGGGAAAGCCAACCGCGACACGGATTCTCGATAAGAATCCCGGCGAGAACAAAGGAAAAGGCTACGTTCAAATAAAAATGGGCTCCGATTCGGATGAGCTCACCTCGACCCCGATCTATCAGGTACATCACAGCGGCAACGCGTATCTGTACTACATCACAACGACCGGGAAGTATTATGCCACCGTACCGGGCAGTACGACCATACTGAGCAGCTTTCCGGTAACGCTGAGTGAAACGATCCCTCGCCAAGACCTGGCGATGGACTATGACGGTGCGATAATCTTTGTCACCAGCGACGGCAATGTGAAAGCCTACTGGGGCATGTAGCTGTTGAGCGACGCCCGCGGCCCGAATTGGGCCGCGGGCGATCGCCTGTGGATCTTGGAAGGGAGATACTTGGATGAAATCATGCATCGCCGTCATCGCGACATTAGCATTCGTGTGCGCGGAGTCCCAGACCCAATGGAAGCACGAGCGGTTGATCAAGGAGATATTAGATCCCGGGCAGACGACCAACAGCTTCATCAATGCCGACGGCGTTCCGTGTTACACAACCAGGGCTCTGGACGGCCATTTCGACGCATGGAAGTACAAGACCAACCTCAACTTCACCTACCTCGGACCCGTCAGCAACGGCACGACCTACGGTATCAACCGCGGCGGGCAGGTGGCGTGGGAGGGGGGCACGGTGAGCTCGATCTCCGTCAACGCCGACGGCCACGATTTTTATGGTCCGCTATTTCCGCCGGACCCGACGCAAGATCGGGTCGTCATTCGAGGGATCGACGACGCCGGCAACCCGTTCTGGAAGTGGCAAAAGTCCGGCGCTACGCGGGTATTCAAAGGAAGCCAAGAGATTTCCGGCGGCGCGACGATTTCCGACGTCGCGCTCTACGGAATCAACGGAGCGGGCGACACCCTGTATGGGGCCACGACGTACGATGGACAAGGGAACTCTTTCGCGAACCTCTATGAGAACGGAGTCAACATCACGGCGGGGGTTCTTGGGGAGACGCAGGTCGTGCCGGAGGGCATCATCGGCGGGACCGGAAGCGTGCTGTGGGACGCCCTTGGATCGACCACGAACGGCCGGTTCGATCTTTTCCTCAACGATCAAAACGTGACGGCGGGCCTGTTCCCCTCGATGAAAGGCGGACACCCAGAGGACATTAACTCCTCGGACAGTTACCTTTGGGTCCGAATCGACAAGGACAACACGCATCACATGATGCTGGGAATGGAGGATCTCACCGCGGAAGTGCCGGACCTCGGAGTAAATTTGATTCAGTTGGGAAAGAGCCGCATTAACGATGAGGGCGACGTGTTCTGGAGCGCTTCCACCACCAACTTTGGCTACGTGGCCGTTTTGAACGGCAAGAACCTTACGACAGACATCGTGGGAATCCCGACAGTGTTCCATATGACTGGGCTCGATAGCTTCGGCAATGGCGTCTGGTCCGCGGCCGGCGACAAGGTACCGCTCGAAAGCGTTTTTGTGAACCGGTTCGACCTGTCAGCGGACGCTTACGGCGGATTGAATTACCTCGGCGCGCGCTCACTTGCCGTTGGTGAAAATGGACAGGTGCTCTGGTACGCGAAGGACATGGCCGGCACCGTCTCCGTCTGGCTCTCGTCCCCGGTTCCGGAGCCGTCTTTCAGCGTCGTCCCCGGCCTCGTGCTCCTCGCTGCTACACTCCGCCGCCCAAGAAGCAGATTGGCCACAATAGCCGCATGGACGAAAAAAAGCTAACGTGCCCGATATGCGGCGCCACAGTGCCGGCCAGCCTCGCCGTGATCGGCATCTCCGATACGGAGTTTGCGGCGTTCATCAACAAGCGCCATCCGGAATGGAATCCCGGCGACCCGATCTGCGTCCCGTGCATCAATCAACACCGCGCCGAATTTGTCGAGCAGCTTTTGGCAAGCGATCGCGGAGAATTGACGGACTTGGAGCAAGAAGTCGTCGATACCCTTGCAAAGCACGACATTCTTTCGCAGGACATTAACAAACAGTTTGAACGACAGTTGACGTTTGGGGAGCGAATTGCCGACAAGGTCGCTTCGTTCGGCGGCAGTTGGGCGTTCATCATTATCTTCGGTGTCATCATCGTCGCGTGGATAACGATCAATGCCGCCTGGCTGATGCAAAAACCGTTCGATCCGTTCCCATTTATCCTCCTCAATCTGCTGCTCTCATGCACCGCGGCTATGCAAGCGCCGGTGATCATGATGAGCCAAAATCGTCAAGAGGATCGAGATCGATTGCGGGCCGAAAGCGACTACAAAACCAACCTAAAAGCCGAGTTAGAGATCCGGCAGTTGCATGAAAAAATGGACCACCTTCTGCTGCGCCAAATGCGGCGGCTGATGGAGGTGCAGGAGCTGCAGATCGAGATGCTGCGCGAGATCACGTCGAAGTAGCCGCAGGCTTTAGCCTGCGCAAATCGGAGCGCAACCTAAAGCTTGCGGCTACCGGTTTCGGCTACCGCTTCCGTCTCGGACCCGGCAATCGGTGGGAGAAAGAAGCCGCTTCTTTGGTGTAGGCATGGAACGGATCGCGCATAGCGAACTGGATGCCGCGCTCCAGCGCCACCATGTCCCAATCGATCCAATACGGCGCGGTCTTTGTCTCCAAAATGCTATGCACCAGCAGCGACCGACCGGCGGCGCGGGTGTCGGCGGGCGGCTCTGTCATCGCATCCAATATCTGCCGCTCCGAGCAGACCCTCTTCATCCGGCCCATTCGTTCCAGCGCATAGTACAGTCCCTCGCGCGGGTCCACGTTGTGGTATTCCATGTCCACCGAATGCAGCGCGTCATCGTCCCATTCCAGTCCGCCATCCGCGATATAGGTTTCGAGCGCTTGCCGCTTCGCCACCCAATCCAATCGGTCCGCCAACGACATCGGATCGCGCTCCAGCCCGTCCAGCGTCCGCTCCCATTCGACGAGAACCCAGTCGGTATCGGCATCCCTTCCGGCAAAATGCAGTTGCGCCAATCGCAGATATTTTCGCTGCAGGTCCACGGCCCCAATCGTCTCCCCATCATCCAATGTCACGGGCCACTTCCATGTCTCGTCGCGCGACACGGATCGCAGCGCCCGCAGACAGTCCAGTTCGTTCGCGAACACCCAATCGCAGGGGAGTACGCCCTCTTCCAACAAATCGAGAACGAGGCACGTTGTCCCAATTTTTAGCGCATACGCATACTCCGACATGTTAGATTCCCCGAACAGTATATGCAGGCGGCTCATGCTTTCGAATGTGTATAGATCGTCCCACTTGGGATTGATGATCGCGCGATTGAACCGCACCCGTGTGGCCGCGGCGCGGATGATATGATCCGCGCGTTGCGATAACTGATAGTCGATAGTAGGATCGGGAAAGACCGAATAGACGTGTGAGACCCAGATATAGTCCACTGGATTCTCTACCACGTCGCGAGAATCGATGGTGACCCGGTTGCGATCCAGAATATGCCCGCCGACCCGGCCGACTCCCGCAAAAATCTGACGCGTGACCAAGAACGGATACAGCAGTTGGATCGGTTCGCCAAAAAACTGGTCGTCGGTGCGAACGAGATAGTTTTCGTGACAGCCGAACGTATGTCCGCCGAAATGATCGACGCTGTTGTTGTAGAACGCCACTTTGCCGTCCCATCCCAGCTCTGCAATGCACTGCAGCAGCAATCGATGACCGGCGCGGTCGTGCGCCACCAAAGAAGCAAGATCGCGGCATTCAGGAGTGGCGTATTCCATGTGACTCCCGACGGCGTCCACATAGAGCCGCCCGCCATTGATCAGAAATCCACCGGACCGCGCTGGCTCGAAAGCCTCGTTGCGCGCGACCAGATCGATCGCACCCATCTTGCAATGATAAAACGCGTGGTTCTTGACGCAATCGACCACGTGCTCGATGGGGCCGAGACTGTCATCCAACACCAGGCAGCCGAACTCGGTTTCCAGCCCAAATACGCGGCGACCCAAGCTCATTTCAACATCTTTACCGCGGCGTCGATTCGTTCCGCGGGCCACAGAGAGAACTTGCTTTGCCGCTGCGTTTCGCGTTCCAGCCATCCGATCTCCACCGACGCGCCTTCGAGCTCCTGATTTAGCCGCTTCAATGCCTCATCCTCGTCGGAATAGTCCCGCAACTCTTCCTGCGCGTGCTTTGCCGCGCCCCAGGCGATGAGCGCGGAGGCGGCGGCATGTTCCAATGACTTTCCCTTGTCGCGCTTGGCAAGCACGGCGTCGGCTGCCTCTTCCGCGGCGGCGGATCCGGCGATGATGGCATGGCCTTCATGCGCATGATATTCGCCTTCGCAGTTCAGCACATAAAACTTGTCGTCGGCCTGTTTGTCCCCAATCTCGGCGAAGAGGGCCTTTGCAACGAACGGCGTGGTCATCGGATCGGCAAACGCGCGCTTGAGGGCGGGAGAAAGAGCGAAGCCGACCACGCGCTGAACGGTCACGTCATCCTCGCTGCGGGTAAATCCTTCCGAATGGGCAAAATCAGTGGCGCTGATTCGGAGCGTTTCGAGGTCCGCCTGGCTGCCGATGCCGCCGAAGATCAGCCGGTCATAGATTTCGAAAATCTTGCGCGCGGTCGTGCGAGTCGTTGCGAGAATTACACCCTTTGGACAACTGATCCCAACGACGGGACTCCCAGATGCGATGCGATGCTCGACGTATTGCGATCGATGAGTGAGGTTCTGCTGCCAGTCATAAGGGGTGTACATCAGTTTTTCACCCCTTCAATGGCGGTCCGCAATTGTTCTTCGGAAATCTCGCGAACTCCATCGGAACTCACGGTCATCGCGGTCGGCAAAATTTTGTTATACCCGCCGGTCGCGCTGTCCAGATCGGAGGCGATGTCGAGCAGATAGAGACCCTCTTGCAGGACCTCTTTTAAAGACCTGTCCGCAAACGGCCCCTTTGTGCGCTCGATGTAGTTGAAGACTCCGCGAATGCGTTCCGATCCGGATCCCGCCGCGCCGAACTCGCTCGATTCGAATCGGGCGCCCATGCCATCGTAGAAGTAGATCTTCGCCGCGCCGTCCTTTTGGTCCCAAGCGCTGATCAGCGGCACAAAAAGCCCGATTCCCTGCATCGCCATTTCCAAATTGCCGGCAAGCGCGCGGGATACCTCTTGGAGCTTCCCCTCCAAACTGATCTCCTGAAGCTGAGTGCGGGCAAAATATTTGAAGGCATGGCGCAGGTATCGGACTACCTCAATCGCCTTGGCGTAGGCGCCGGCGATCGCCACCAGCGTGAAGTCGTCGAGCGGCATGATCTTTTCCGCGCGATCGAACATGATGGCGTTCGCGGCGGTCGCGCGGCGGTCTCCCAGATTCAGCACACCGTCCTTGTACCGCAGCGCCAAGACGGTCGTGCCATGCGTCTCGATCGGCGGCGAAGTGACGGTCCCGGTGACGGGCTCCCGCCACGCGCCCTGATTCTTCAGCAGTTCGAGAAAATCGCCTTTCACTGACCGCTTCGCTGCCTGTATCGCTTGGCCTGTTCCGGATCGATTTTGCGCAACCGTTTGAGCAGCTCGTCTGACCCGCCGCCGGGCTTTCGCACGTCCGGTTTGGACGGCCCGTCCCCGTCATTGGGCTTGGTGATCGGGTCGAGCGGCTTCTGCGGCGTGCGCCGTTCTTGCATTGTCGTCATTTGGACCCCCTTTTGAGCAGTTCCAGCAATTCTTCATCCGTCGCCGCGTTTCGCAGCGTGGTTACCCAGTCGTTCAGCGGCTCCCCAACGAAGCTATTAAGGTCTACGCGGAGCGTCCCGCTTTCGGTTCGCAGTTCCACTCCGCCCCATGTAATCGCCTCGATTCGGTCGGTCAGCCGGTCAACAATCAGCCCCCGAATCCCCGCTCTCGTATCGCTGGGCGGCCGGCTCATGGCCGCCTCAATTCGTTCCTCGCTCACCAGCGGCACGGTCTCCAGACAGGCGAACAGGCTGGCATCCGGATCGACATTATGATACTCCAGGTCTGCCGCAACCAGGCGGTCCGATCCCCATTCCACCCCGTCTTCGTCCAAGAACATACGCAGGATGTTCAGCTTGGCCGGCCAGTCCAGCCGGTCCGCGAGCGTCATCGGGTCCATTTCGAGGCCATCGAGGGTGGCTTTCCAGGCATCCAGCGTCCAGTCCGTCTGCGCATCGCGGCCCCGGTATCTATGCTCGGCCTCGTTCAAGAATTGGCGCTGGATTTCTATCGCGCCGATGGGGCCTTTGTCGGTATCCGCGGGCCATTGGTAGCTGTCGTCGCGGGAGATCTGGGCGATGGCGCGTACGGGGTCTCTGAGCAGTATATGCGGCTGCCAACCGTCTTCCACCAGGTCGAGGACTAGGCAGGTGGCGCCGACCTTGAGCGCAGTCGCGTACGGCTGAATGTTCGCGTCGCCCGCGATGATATGAATCCGCCGCCACTCCAACGGGTCGGCATGTGGCTCGTCTCTTGTGTTTATCAATGGCCGGCGATATAGCGTGTCGATCCCGATCGGCTCTGCGAAAACGTCCGCGCGCTGGGAGATTTGGTAGGCGGGCTCGCTCAATCGCCACGATCCGGCTTTGCCCGACCCGACATAGAGGATGCGCGTCGCCAGGAATGTGAGCAGTGCGTGGGCGTAGCTCTCGAACGGGACAGAGCGCAGGGCCAGGTAGTTCTCGTGTGTGCCGTAGCTCGCGCCCTGATGGTCGGTGTTGTTCTTGATCGCGTGCGCCGCGCGGCCCGTCCGTTTCGCGTAGACGCGGGCGCATTCCTGCACAATCCGCTCACCTGCCTGGTCGTGCGCAACCAGGTCCATGAGGGAGAGGCATTCCGGTGTGGAGTATTCCGGGTGGCCGTGGTCGTTGTATAGTCTTGCGCCGTTGGTCAGCACGCGGTCGCTGCGGCTGGCGGCGTCCCCAAATGTCTCTCCGGGCTTGCCCAGCTTGGCGTCTTCCGGGTCGAATCGCAGTCGGTCCGCCGTAAAACCCCTGGCGTCCCTCCGCGGGCTCTCCGCGCGATAGTCCCATCCGGGGGCATGCTTGCGGGCCAGCGAGCGCACGACCTCGGCGGCCTCCTCCATCTGGTGCGAGGCATCCCGCCCCTCTACCACGAGGCCATACTCCGTTTCGATCCCTACCAGCCGGTGCATATCCTCATTGTACGGTGAAATGTCGGAAATGTCGCCGATCAGATGTGTGATATCGCGTACTCTGAACGTTCCATGAAAGTAGAAGCACGGTAGACAGTCTAATGACGCACAGGTACGACACAAGAATGCGACGCTATTTTCTTGAGGTTTGCCGAACCACAAGGGAACTTTCAACCGTCTATCTCGGTAAGGAGCTTTATACTGATTGACTCGGAAGCAGGCCAAAGATTTCGCCTGGCTTTCGGAAGCGGAGGAGTCAGAGATGCCAGGAACCAAGGTTACTAATTACATAACGATAAATGGTCAGATCGTCGGCGAAGTAACCGACGGCGTGCGGACCGATTACCTCACGGATGCACTGGGCAACGTTACCGCCACAGTGGATCAATCTGCCAATATCATAAACGAATATCGGTACAAACCATTTGGGGCTCTGCTGTCGAAATCGGGGGTTGGCCCAGATCCAAAATTCCAGTGGGTTGGCTCGCTTGGCTATCGCAAGACCGGACTCGCTCACTCCGATTATTATGTTCGGGCGAGACATTTCACGGCAGCCGCAGGCTTGTGGACTTCGAAAGACCGGCCCTTGCCAGCACATTGGTCATTTTACTATCAACTCACTCATCCATACGTTTATGCAAATGAGCGACCGGTGCAGCTGACGGATCCCACCGGGTTGTTATCAATCCATTGCAAATATGCTGGAATCGTGAGGCCGTGCCTGAAGGCCTTGTACGCGGTTTGCTTCGATCTCGATCCAGGTGACGAATGTGGGTGGGTCGTTCAGTATAGAGAGATAAAATCTTATCCGAAATCTTGCGATGGCAAAGACACAAAGGGATTCGACGAGAAGCTGTACGAAGCTTGGCAAGTAACTAGCACTCCCGCATCGGTCCAGGATGTATATTCGACGGAACAGAAGGCTGACTGCGGCAAGGGCGTGGCTACATGGTTCGGCATTGTCGTGTTCTATCCCTGTTCCGAAATCGCCGGCGACTGTAGCCGGCCGCCCGGACCGGGATGGGGACCGTGTAAGGATCGACTGCGAAAGGATTTTCTGTGCAGCAATACTCCTCCTGACGGATGGTCAGGTGGTGGAATTAGTCACGACGCAATTTTGCAATGGAACTGCTGCACGGACCCAGGATCAGCAGAATGGATCGGGCTTGAGCCTGGCGGTTGTCCACCAATACCATCTGACAACGACCCTCGATCAGGCCAATGTCCTTAGAAGGAGGCTAGGTAATGTATTTCCACGCATGGGCGGCTTGCTGTGCATTATTCTCGTCATTGCTGGTTTCGCAACATGCCGAATCGAGTCATGCGACCAAGGACCTCTCCGTTCTGAGATCTCGCGCTGCGGTTGACGCGGCATTTGGATTACTCCGGACATGCCCGATGCTCTCTGAGGGAGATGGACGAGCGGATAATTCAGTCATCCAAGTCAAGACGTTTCATATGAAGGTGCTTTCATCCTTTCCCGATGAGGTTCTTCAGAAAGCTGTTCATCGGTACTGCTCTGATCAGCGATTTTTGGCGCTCAGCGACACGTTTTATTGCCGTATTTTCATGCTGAATCGTTACCTGTATAATCTGCCCCCTGACCTACTCCAACTTACTGCGATTTCCGGGCAAGTGTGCTTAGAACGTCCGGTCCAAGTCGGCAATAATGGCGAACTGATCCTATTTGCAGATTTTCAGCCTTATTTCGCGTCAGGACCCGGAAGGGACTTTGAGAGCGAATTTGAAGAAGCGATGACGCGCTATGGGCGAAGGCCAAGCCCCGGGATAGTTGGTGAAACTGCGGAACGCTCTCTGCTACCCATCGTTGCTCCGAAACCTTAGATTCAAAGACATCGGGAGTTCACGTAACCAATTCATTCAACGTTTCAATCACAGACGTCGCCGCAGGGCCGTCCTGCGCATGCTCGGCGGTCGTGACGCCGGTAAGGACGAGGGCGGAATCGATGCCGGCGCGGCGGGCGCATTCGATGTCCGTATCCAGCCGGTCGCCAACGAGCAGGGCGTCGGAAGCCGTGACTCCGAGAGCTTCCAGGACGAACCGGGCCATCGCCGGCGAAGGCTTGCCAAACGATTCCGGCTCGCGCTCGACGCTCGCCGCCACGGCAGCGACGATTGCGCCCGCCCCCGGCTCCAGTCCGTCTTCCACCGGATAGGTCACGTCGCGGTTGCTGGCGAAGAACGCAGCACCATCGCGAATCGCGCGGTTGGCCAGCACCAGCTTCTCGAACGTGAACCCGGTGTCACGCCCCACGATCACCGCGTCGCACGGCGGGCCCTTCACCACTTCCAATCCCTTCTCCCGCAGCTCATCCACCAGGCCCGATTCGCCGACGACGAAGACCCGTCGGTAGCCACGCTCCTCCAGCCGGCACGCCGCGACATAGCCGGATGTGAAGACCTCCAATGCCGGCTGGAAGCCGGCGTTACAGGGATCGGATTGCTTTTGTAACGCCGGCTTCCAGCCGGCATTGGCCCGGATTCCCATCATTGTCAGCCGCTGCACGAACTCGCTCCGATGCAGCGCGGAGTTGTTGGTCAGGAACGCTATCTTGGACGACCGGGCCAGCGTGTTGACCGCCTCCACCGCGCCCGGCAACGGCGTCTTGCCCCGATAGATCACGCCATCCAGATCAAAGAGATAAGCCGCATACCGTCTCATCGATCGCGCGAGACCACGAAATCGGCGATGGAATAGAGGCATTCGCGCACCGGCGTCTCCCCGATGGCCGCCAGCGACGCCACGGCGGACTGCACGTGGGCGGCCGCCACCTCCCGCGTGTGGTCAAACCCGCCCGCGCGGTCGATCATCTCCACTACCGCTCGGATGCTGCCATCGTCCGGGTTCTGTCCAAAGGTTCGCTCGATCTGGTGCCGCTCCGATTGGCTGGTACGAGCCAGCGCATGGATAAGGGGCAGCGTCGCACAGCCCTCTCGGAAATCGCCCCCAATCGCCTTGCCCGTCTTTTCCGGATCGCCCTTGAAATCCAAAATATCGTCGGCAAACTGGAACGCCATACCGACATGATGGCCATACAGACCGAGCCGCTCTTCCAAACGCTCGTCCGCCCCGGCGATCTGCGCGCCGATTCGGCAGCAGCATTCAATAAAGACGGCGGTCTTTTTCCGAACGATCTCAAAATGCGCCTGCGGGTTGAGGTCCAGGCAACCCATCGCCTGCACCTCCGCCACCTCTCCCTCGCTCATCGCCGCGACCGCCTCCGCCACCGTGCGGATCACTTTGTTGTCCCCGTCCAGCGCCAACAGACGCAGCGCCTTGCTAAGGAGCACATCGCCGGACAAAATAGAGGTGCGATTTCCATATAGGGAGTTGGCAGTCGGCCTTCCGCGCCGCGTACGGCTTTCATCGATCACATCATCGTGGATCAGCGTTGCCATGTGGATCATTTCCATCGACGCCCCGGCCCTTATGACTCTCGTGCTTTGGTAAGGCTTGCCGACCGCGCGTGCCGCCAGGCTCACCATCGCCGGCCGCAACCGCTTACCCCCACCGCCGAATGTGTGGCGGGCCAGTTCCGTGACCACCAATTCCTCCGACTCCAGCTCCTGGGTGATAAGGAATTCGACCGCCTGGATGTCGTCCGCTATCGCCAGCATCAGGTCCGGGGCGGCCACGCGTCCCACGGCTTCCAGGCTCGGCAACGCCACTACTTCACCCCCCGATGGATGACGCAGATGCCCCACGGCGTCAGGTTGTGGATGTCCACGTTCGAGAAGCCGACATCCTCCGCTGTTCGTTTCAACTCCTCGCGGCTGGGGAAGTTGTCCACGGAATTAGGCAGATAGCGATAGGCCTCCCGCTGCCCTACGAGAGCCCCAATCAGCGGCGTTAGGTGTTTGAAGCTCCAGGTCGCAATGCCCGCAAAGGGTCCCGTCGGCTTGGCCATATCCAGCACGACGAAGCGCCCGCCGGGCCGAAGGACGCGGAACATTTCTGCAAATCCGGCTCGGATATCGCCCAGATTGCGGATCCCCCAGCCTACGGTGATAGCGTCCATCGATGAGTCGGCAAGCGGCAGGTGCAGGGCGTCGGCCAGGGCAATTCCTACCCCGTACTTGGCAGTCTTAGACTTGGCCCGCACCAGCATCGGCTCGCTGAAATCGATGGCCGTGATGCTCGCGCTGCCTGCGTGGGCCAGCGCGACGGCGAAGTCCCCCGTCCCGCAACAGAGGTCGAGCGAGCATTCCCCCGGCTTCAGATCTAGCAGTTTCACGGCCCGGCGACGCCACCGGTGGTGGCCGCCCAGGGTCATGAGGCTGTTCTGGAGGTCGTAGACGCCCGCGATGTCACCGAATAGGCGCCGCGCGTATGTGCTGCGTTCTTCCCCCACCGTCTGCCACGGCTTCACTGGCGCTTGCGTGCTTCCCATCATGGGCCAGTATACTCATTTTTCAGTAATTATTGAAAATATATTTGTGTTTGGGTCTTTGGGGTCGGCATGTGAGAAGGTACGGACTGGCGAGGACCCCAACACATCGGGAAACCATAAGACGTATAGGTCTAATACGTCCTATACGACCTATGAGACCGCCCTAGTTCTCATCTCCGGAGGTGGGGTTGTTGTGTTGGGGTACTCGTTTGCCGATATCCTCCCGCATTCCTGCCCCGAAGACCCAAACACTTCATAGTGGGGGACATCAAATGCAATGTTACTGCGGGCGGATTAGCATTGCCACCACCCAGCATGCTGCGACATCTATCACCCCACATAGCATGGAAGCGATGACAACGACCAAGCCCATCTTTGGATGTCGGAGGATGCGCCAGCCATCCCTCAGACCGCTAATGCCCCTTTCGCGACAGAGCAGGAACACAATCAGAAATAAGTGGATTGAAAACGATGCCACGAGTAGTAAAGTAATTACAAGATATTGTTCCATAGGTGTCACCCTTTAATGCCGTCCACAATCCGCCACCCAGCCAGGGCGCCAAGGAAGATGAGGTTGCCGCCCCAGAGCAGCGCCTGCATGGCGTCGTGAAACTGCCCGACGGCAAACGCCATCGTGAAAGCGACGGTAAGAACAATCGTCCATGCGAACAGCGTATTCAGCGCCGGGGTGAAAGCATCTTGCAGCATCGCCGTGATCACATACCAGAGCGCGGAAACCCAGAAGTTGATCAGCGCAATGACTCCGAGCAGCCCCGCGCGCGAAAAATTGCCCCCGTGGCTGCCAAGCGAATCCCACCGCTCCAATTGACCCGCGATGGAGAGAATCGCCCCGGTCGCGAAGCCGCTCAGCAAAAGGCAGATAAAAAGCGCCGGGGTCCAGGAGCTGATCACCGGCAGCAGATCTATCGGGCGTTGGTTGGCGATGAGTACCGCCGTCATAAGCGCTAACTGGACGATCGCCTGCGCCAGCAAAACGCGCCCGAACGCTCGCTGCCGATCCTCGACGCTCATCGCTTGCTCGGCGCTCAACTTCTCCAACTCATCCAAAATCTGCTCGTACCGGCGCTGAAAGCTCGAATCTTTCGCCTCAAATTGAATCGCCAGCGAGTACATCTTGGCCGCCCGGCGCAGGTCCTGTTGCGATCGGTACACATCGCCCAGCAGCGCGTAGGCTAAACCCAATCGCGGATGGGATTTGATCAGGTCTTCCGCCGCCGTCTGGGCATCCCGCAGCCGTCCCGCCGCGAACATTCTCTGAGCAGCCGCGATTCGATCTTTGAGATCGCCAGACATCCCCTTCGTCGCAGGCTTCTCCTTGGGAGGCGCTGTTTTCGTTGCTGATTTCGGTTCCGGCCGAGGCTTGGACGTCGTGGGCGGCGGGCCGTTTTTGTGCAGGCCACGGATCACGTCAAAGTGCTTCCGCCGATCCGGGTCGGAGAGCACCTGATAGCTCTCCGTCACCAATCGGAACTGCTCAGCCGATCCCTGATTCACGTCGGGATGAATCGTTCGCACCAACTCGCGATACCGCCGCTTGATGGTGTCTTGCGTCGCGGTGGGTGACAGGCCGAGAACGGAATAGTGATCGACAAACGCCATTATTGCGCCGCTTTGAAGATGCCGGCGAAATAGCCGCTATATGCCTTCAGCAGGATGTAAAGCACCATCAGCGCCGCGACAATATAGACAAGAATTCCGAACGAGATGCCCGACTGACGTATCCGAACCTTCGCCTCTTCCTCCGAAAAATCCGCCACCTTTTCCAGCATCTGATCCAGCTCGCCGGTGTTTTCACCCGTGCGGATCATGTCCATCATCATCGGGCTCATCACGCCGGTCCTGCCGAGCGATTCGGAGATGGACACGCCACTCTCGATTCCCTGCGCCGCTTCGTAGACCCCCACGCGAAGCACGTCGCTGCCGGAGGCGTCGGAAGCGAGCCGCAGGGCGCTTGGCAACGCCACCCCGCTCTGATACAACGCGCCCAACGCGCGCCCAAACTTCACCATGGTGGTCATGTGCCGCGTGTTTCCGAGAAACGGAATCGAAAGGAGAACATGCTCCCACGCCAGCCGGAAACCACCCACCTGCATGAGCGATCGGAACCCGACGAAGAGCGCCACAATGGCGATGCCGAGAGTCATCCAGAATTGCGGGTTTGTCACCCAGTCGCCAAAAATCTCCGGACCCATCACAAAACAGAGAAGGATGAAAACGAAGACGGCGACGACGATTGTGGCCACCGGATAGAAGAGGGCGGAGCGCAAGATGCGGCGCAGTTCGATCTCATGGTCCATGTAGTCGGCGAGGTGCACGAGCGCCCGGTCCACAAAGCCGCCGTGCTCGGCGGAGCGCATGATCGAAAGGTCCACATCGGAAAACGCAGGCGAATGGCGGGCCATGCTGTCGGTGAGGGAGATGCCGGACAGCACGTCGCGCTGGATTTCCAGGACGATGCGAGAAAGCCGAGGGCTGCGTGTCTGCTTGGCGAGCGATTCCAGGGACGATTGCATCGGCACCCCGGCCTTGTACAGGACGGCGAATTGGCGATAGAAAGGGGCCAGGATATAGGGGCTAAGACGCCCGTGGCGCTTCTTGAACGGCTGCGGCGTGAGCTGCCTGTATCTCGGGATTTCCTCTCGTTCCACTGTTCGCTCTGCCGTCGCGGTCCGCTCCAATGGCTGTTGATGCGACCGGTCTCCTGACCGAGTCGCCAGGTCAGCCTGTTGATGCGACCGGTCTCCTGACCGAGTCGCCGGGTCAGGAGACCCGCGAGAATCCTGCGACTCGGTCAGGAGACCGGTCGCATCGTTGCTTATTCCCTCCCCCGCTAGCGGGGGAGGGGTGGGGTGGGGGCCGGCGACCTGAACGGACTTGACCTGGTACCCCTTCTCCAACAGGCGCATGGCAACGTCACCGAAATCCGCCGCCTGGAGGGTCCCGGAGACCTCTTCCCCCACTTCATTCGTCGCGATGTATCGAAACTCGGTCATTTCCCTTCCATGAACTTATCTACGTTCGGAATCAAATCGCCATACAATCCCTTCGCCAACAATATCATGATGATTCCGGTTCCAATTATCAACATCAAGCAGCCGAGGCTGAACGTACCTCGTTTCGCCTGCACTTCACTCGCCTCGAACTCGTAATCGTACATTTGCTTCAAATGCTCAAGCATCGCCACCATATCGCCCGATTGTCGTCCGGTCGCGAGGAGAGAAATCTGATCGTGCGTGAAAAGACCGCTGGATTGCGCCGCCTCCGGCACGCCGACACCCCGCTCGATCTCGGCGCCTGCAACGAGGAGTCGATCTCTATAAACGATGTTCGGCACGGACCCGGCCGCCGCGTTCCATGCTGTGCTCGGCGGCAGCGCGGCGCGATTCAGCCGCCATAGCTGCGAAAGAAAAATGCGCAGCGATTCCATCGATGCTCGCCGACCGATCCCATACGGCGTGTTGAGCACCCATTGGTGGCGCAGCCTTGTTCCACTTGGCCCGCCAAGGAGCCATTTGAGCAGGTAGTAGGCGAGAAACAGTCCTATCGTTAAGGGAATAGATAAGGTGAACAACTGATGAAGATACGTCTTGCTCATGGCAGAAATCGTGCCTTCAAATGACAAAGAACCCGATTGCAACCCTGCCCAAAAGGAGGGAGCGAATGGGAGACCGAATGTCAAGATAAATACCGCCTGCCACGTCCCCAGACGCGGCAGCCAAAACCACCGCTTATATCGGGCCGAATTTCCGAATTGTTCGGCAAGTTCGAGAGCCGCATCCGGCAGCGTACCGGACAGCTCCCCGGCCCGTACGCCGCCAACCGCATAGCCGGGAAATGCCTGATAGCGTTCCATCACCACCGAAATCGGATAGCCGTTAAGCGCGGCCTGCGACATCTCCGTCGCCGCCTGCTTTAGGACCCGTTTCGAGGTGCGCTGGGACAGGCTGCCCAGGGCGTCCATCGGATTGATGCCCGCCTTTAGCAATGAGGCCAGTTGCGAGAAAAACAGGAACAGGTCCTTGTCCGAGGCCCTTCCCTTCACATAATCTTGTGGCGGGTGGGCGATCACCCTCGGCTGTTCTTGCACAGGCCGCTGCTGCTGTTGCGCCGTCGATTGCACGCCGCGAATGGTGTAGCCGCTCTCTTGCAGCCGTCGGACGACCTCGTGCTGCGTGTCGGCCTGCATAGTGCCGCTCACCACTTTGCCCTTGTTGTCCGCTACCTCATATCGAAAATATGCCATTCGGCTGCTTTTGCACTCGCTGATTTTGGATGTCCGGGTCTTCCGCTCGCTCCCGCGCTATCCGACCGCTTGGCAATATGAGATCGGGCGCGATCTCTGCCAATGGAACGATGACGAACGCCCTCTCTTCCATTCTTGGATGCGGCAGCTCCAGCCATTGGGTCTCCCGCTCTTCGCCGGCGTAGAGCAGCAGATCGATGTCCAGCGTCCGGGGGCCGCGCACTTGGTCCCGCGTCCGTCCCCTCGCCCGCTCGATTGCCAGGGCCGATGTAAGTACCTCTTCGGGCGGCAGGTCGGTTTCACATTCGGCGACCCGATTGTGAAAGTCCGGCTGCTCCGGCGCATCGTATGGGGCGGTCACGTAGGTGGATGAGACCTTCGTGATAGGGCCGACCCGTGCGGCAAGCTCCCGCAATCCATATTGTAGATGGGATTCCGGGTCGCCAACGTTCGATCCCAGGCCGAAATAGACCGTCGCCATGTTGGAATCGTACCCCTTTGCGCCGGGGTCTGGGTTGTTGGAGGTCGGAAGGTCGTCTTTGTAGTGAACCCCGGCGCATCGGTTCTTTCCCGGGGGGCGCCGGTAGCGTTACGGTATTCTCATGACGTGATCGCACTTTCGACCGCATGGAACGCCAAGCGCCACGATAGCGCCCGCTCGCTCTTCGACGAACTGATTTCCCTCGGCTTCCGCCGCTTCGAGGTCAACGTCCACTTTTCCGAAGAGATGGTGCGGGAGACCGAGCGGATGGTACGGGGCGGCGAGATCGAGGTGATCAGCGTCCACAACTACTGCCCCGTGCCGCAGGGCATCGAGCGGACGCGCGGGGGCGGCGACCTGTTCCATTTCTCTTCCCCGGACGCCTCGGTACGAAAGGCGGGCATCGAGAACACCATCCGGACGCTGGAAACCGCGGCGCGGCTGGGCGCCAAGCTGATGGTGGGTCACTGGGGGACGACCGAGATTCCGGGAGCGAAAGAGGCGCAGAAAAAGGCCATCGAGCGGGTGCGGGCGGGGCAGCCCGCGGGCCTGGATGATTTGCTTCGGGAGCGCGAGCGGCAGGTCGGGGAGCATTTGAAACGGGCGCTCGACAGCTTTTCTCAGATTATTTCGGCGGCGCGGTCCCTTGGGATCAAGATCGGCGTGGAGAATCGGTTCTACTTTCACGAGATCCCTGGGCTGGACGAGATCGGGGCGTTTCTGGATTTGGCGCCGGATGTCGCGGGGTACTGGCACGACATGGGCCACGCGGCCGTACTCGAGTATCTGGGAATCTATCCGCCCCACGCCTACCGCGACCGGTGGGCCTCCCGCGGCATCGCCCTGCATGTGCATGACACCCTCCGCGGTCAGGACCACCTGGCGATGGGAGCGGGCGAAGTGGACTTCCGGGCCGAACTCTCGGCCTTCCCTAAAGACGCCCCCTGGATCATCGAGACACATTATGCCGAGGCGGCGGAGTTGACGAGGATGGGCGAGCGGCTTGCAGCTTTAGAGAGCCCGACATAGGCATGGCTTCGGATTGGTTCGAGAAAATCAAGATGGAGCTTCAGCGATTCGGGGTCGCTTATGAGGAGGACAAGTTCGAGATCAGGGTTCGGGCGCGGGATGATAGCGGCTTCGACGTCTCAATCGTTGATGAGAAGCAAGGTCCGGTTGTTTACTGCGAAACTTGGCATTGGCACTTCAGTGAGGTAGAACCAGGCGTCCGGCTGTTTTGGACGGCGCTCACGGATCGCGCCCGGCTCATCACCTTTCAACGGGGAAGATTTCCCTATTCCTGGCGATTGGAAGTGCTTGAGAATGGAGAATGGAATTGCAAGGGAATTATGGGAATTCCGCTCATCCTATTCTGGAAGCCGAAGACGAAAACTGTGCGGCAGAATCATGTCCTAGATTCAGAAGACACTACTATTCGAGACCAGCGATGACATCACGAATCAGCCGAGAAATCTCGTCCCGCACTCGCCGAAAGGTGTCCAGGTCCCGGCCAAATGGGTCGCCGACCGGGCGATGGAGAAGGGCGCCGGTGAAGGTGGACGGGGGGAGTGGGGGATTGTCCAGCAGGAAGACCGCCAGGTCTATGTTCTCCCAGTCCACCTCTTCCATGGGAGTCGCCATGCGGCCGCTGATATCGATGCCGACCTCCGCCATCACCTCGACGGCCTCTGCCATCACTGTGCCGTAGCCGGCGACGCCGGCGCTTTCGAAGATGATCCTGTCACCCGCCAAATGTTGCCCCCAGCCCTCCGCCATCTGCGACCGGATCCGATTGGCCCAGCAGATAAAAACGATGCGTTTCAATCAGAATCCCCGCTTGATGATGCGATCATCAATGAAAATCTTTCCCGATGTGTTGGGGTCCTCGCGCGCCGAAACCGACGAAACGGTGACAACCCCAGACCCCAACACAAATCCGCCCCCACCCTAACCCTCCCCCGCAAAGTGTTTAGACCGGGGAGATAGTTTACTGGTGTTCGGAGACATGGTTTACACATGATTGTCCTGGTTTTTGTCCGTTCTAAGATTAATCTGACCGATCCGTTTGGCGCAAAACCAGATGTCGTACAATCCGTCCGTTGCGGT
>JBGPGO010000026.1:0-36346 GCA_041483895.1 Fimbriimonadia bacterium | reverse complement strand
TGGAGTTGCCCGGGGCTATATGTGGTTGCCGATCGGAAGGCATGAAGAACCCCCACCTTGATCCTCCCCCTTTTCTCTGGGTTGGTGGTGGGCAAAGCGTTATTGTGCGTGTTCGAGAAAAAGGGGAGGGAAGAGGAAGCCCTCCCCTTTTTTCCGTCTGCCGATTCCTGCCGTTTGCCGATTCTGGAAAAAGGGGGAGGGTTGGGTGGGGGTTGTTTTCGTTTGGCTGGAATTGCACGGAGCGCTATGTGGTTGCCGATCGGAAGGCATGAAGAACCCCCACCTTGATCCTCCCCCTTTTCTCTGAGTTGCTGACAGTCCAAAGTTCGCTTCATTTGATCGAGAAAAAGGGGAGGGCAGAGCTGCTCCTATCCCTTCACAGTCGTACTGTGAAGGGATTTGCGTGGCAGGAAGTGCGCGAACGCTCGCGGAATATTGGCGTTGTGATCACAGAAGATGACGTCTGGCGATATGCCCGGCGATTGGCGGAACAGGGGACGACGCTGTACACGTTGAGCCGCCGAGTTCCGTTTCCCCTCCCCCGCTTGCGGGGGAGGGTGAGGGTGGGGGTCTTTTCTTCGTCCCGCAAACAGGCAACCCGCGCCAACTGAATGCCAAGAACCTCGCCAACGTCCTCGACCACTATCACAAAACCGGCGCCCTCCGCCCCCGCGACACCCAAGAGGTGACCTTCAACGCCAGCAACTATCTGGCCCTCATCGTGGCGATCTGACGACGAAAACGATCCGTTAGCCGAGATCCGAATTCTTGACATGCCGGTACTTCAGGCAAACGCATCTGTGGCAATTCTTGACAGGAAGGATTCAAAGTGCTAAACTCGTCGATGTTAGTAATTCTACTTGCACCATTTCAGCTTGCATTCAGTAAGCAGTTAGGTCTGACGTCCAACTGTTTGAGATGCACGGAATATATTCGATGCGCTGGCAAAGGCAAGGGATGATTGAGGGAGGGACCTATGGCACAGAAATTCGGGCGAATAGCTTTTATCAGTACACCGCAATACCGAGCAAATAGACCAAGTGAAGTAGACGACTTTATTTATCGTCATTTGTATCCTCTGTGCAATCACTTCGAAGTAATCAGTACCGGCAGAACGCACGAGTATGTGATGTCGGTTGTTGAACGCGATCTGGATAATGTAGATAGAGAAGCCATTCGAGAGGGAACCGATTTCCCAATCGACGATGAGGCCGATCTAGCTCGTTGGAGAAAGACGATTCGAGAGGGTTTGGTGTCAGTAGGGTCCTCTATCGAAGGCATGATAGAGTTGACGTACGAGCTTGTCGAGGGTCGGTTGGATGGAATTATCCACTTGACCGACTGGGCCGATGTAATTGGAAAGCCAGATAGTATGGTGCTTCGCCGAGAAGCCAATGTGCATGAGGTATTCATTGCATCCGATATTCATACGGCTCGCGCTGCCGTCGGTTCTTGGCTCGGCCAGTTACGGAGGCGCGAACATCCCATATTTGATAAGAGGCCCCCTCCTGATTATCTTCCATTGGAAGGGCTCACGAAGGACATGAAAGTGCTTGCGCTGATAGCACATGATGGTATGAAGTTGGCTCTATGCTGCTTCGTGGTCGAGCATCTGCGCACAATTTTTGATAAATACGATGCCATTCTCACGACTGGCACCACTGGCGCCTGGGTAAAGAAGTTTGCCGTCGCCGCCGGTCGCGATGCGAAGGAGGTCGCTAGTAAGGTCCGGCTGTGCCAATCTGGACCGCGCGGTGGGGATGTTCAGATTGCCGCTGCGGTCGTTAGAGAATTGTGCCAGAAAGTGATCTTTCTCCAGGATCCTTTCACTAGTCACGCGCACGAAATTGACATCCTATTGTTTGAACAGGCGGTCTTGCTATTCCAACGGGCGGCCATGTCCGAAGATATTAAGGTCGAATTGGCCACCAATGTGGAAGCGGCGAAAGTCATTCTTCGTAAGTGAACATTGCGCGAATGCAGATGGCCAAAGAGATAACACCTCTAATCTTCGGAGTGATTGCCGATGTTTGGAAGGACTTGGCCACCAAATGAAAAGGCCGAAGCCAGATTCAAGTTACTCGGTTCCGAATCCTCGTCGTAAAGATGCGGTTTCCGGGAGGATGATGGCGATGTGGCGACGGCCGGAAGGTGGCCGCTTCCGACGGTTCCTTACTAGTCTCGGAATAGTCATCGATCGGAATTTGGGTTGGATATTACTTGCAGGCATCGTTGTAATTGCGACCTGGCTTCTTTGGGCGTTGCAATTTCCAGCAGGTTTGGCAACCTTCTTTGCCGCAATCGGCGTGCTAGTGACTTACTTGCTTAATCGTTCTCAAACAGAGGACCATTTCAGGCGACGCCAAATGGAGGAGCGATTTAGCGAAATCCTGGATTGCCTGGCCAACGTCGACGCGGGGACCCGGGCTGGAGCGACTGATCGGCTGTTAGCACTGGCTCAATATCCTAGTGGCCGCTGGCCCTCATATGTGGTGTATTTGGACTATCCATACTATCGGCGAGGAGTCGAGCAACTATGTAGGGCACTTTTGTGCGAGAAGGACAAGAATGTTCGGGCGGCAATAGTGTCGGTACTTCACTATCTTACACATGCAGCATCCACGGATTGGAACACGCTCACAGAAGTACTGTTGCACGAATATGCAGACTTGAATAGATCCGCATTTTGGGCGTTCCTGGAGTCGATAGCCGCGGTGCTCCATCGGAACGCAGGTCGAATCTCAATTGGTGACTTGAAGCGCATCGTTCCGTTGGCGAGGTTCACTGACACAGTAGAGATGGACCTTCGAATTCTTGCCCTCTGTATTAATGTGCCCGAATTCTCCTCATCGCTTGAAAAGCATTGGACAATCGGTGAGGAATTACATTGGGCGACGGCAGCGAAGGAGATATCAACCTGTGCTGGCCGTTTGATCGACACAAGTTGGATTTTGGCTGGCGTTCTGAGGAAGTTGGCAAGATATGCAGCTGACCACAGATCTCAAGACCTGCATTTGGCAGAAGCGCACCCGATGGTAGGATGCTTCATGTGTGGAGTTGATCTTTCGGAGTGCTTCATGAAGGGAGCGCACTTGCAGGGGAGCTTCCTCCTGCGGTCGTACCTTCAACGATCGAATCTGTTTGGCGCAAAGCTTCATCGTGCCTGTCTTCATGGCGCTTCGATTGAGGGAGCGTCCTTTCGCGATTCCGATCTAACTGGTACTTGGCTGGGTGGATTGGACTTTGACACGCAGGATGTCCCATGGCAGCATCAGGCAAAGGGATTTATTGAGTCCGCCACTTTGCCAATCACTCAGCCCGACTTTCGGGATACGAACTGGCACGACGCAAGATTCGAAGATCCCATTTTGATAATGCTCGGCCGCAGTTTGGTCGATGCAGCTACCATGGAGCATGTGAAGGCTTCTGCAGAACGGGAATAATCAAGATCGGCCCGCGACCAGCCTGACAAGCTCCTCCGACCCGCTTGACAAACACAGGCCCGATCGTTTATACTAGCCCCCAACGAGAGATATGAACGATATTTTTGTCTACCACCTCGATATGATGATGCCCGGCGTCCCGCTCGACGGGGCGAGTTTTGGCGCTTCATCCCTTCTCGGCAGGGGGTTCGATAGGTAGGCGATTCGCGACATACGAACGCACGATTTACGGACCGCTCCCCGACCTCGGGGGGCGGTTTTCACATTTGGGGGATAACAAATTGGCACAAGTGAGAGAGGTTAGCGTGGGACTGCTCGGATGCGGGGTCGTCGGGTCCGCGCTCGCCGAGCTAATCCACAAAGAGGAAGCGGAAATCGCCGAATCCGCCGGCGTCCGGCTGAAAATCCGCAAAACCCTGGTCCGCGACACCGACAAGGACCGCAACGGGCTTCAAAATAAACTCTCCTTCACAAAGAGTTTAGATGAAGTTTTTCGCCAAAAGCTGGACATCGTGGTGGAGCTGCTCGGCGGGCACGACACCGCGCTGACCGCCATCCGCAAGGGCCTGTGCGAGGGCAAGAGCGTGGTGACCGCAAACAAAGTGGTGCTCGCCAACCACGGCGAGGAGCTGGCCGAGCTGGCGCACGACCGGGGCTGCTCGCTCGCCTACGAGGCCAGCGTCGGCTCCTGCATCCCGGTGCTGCAGTCGCTGGACCACAACCTGGCGTCGGAGCGGTTCCACTCCATCGCGGCCATATTGAACGGGACGACGAATTTCATTTTGACCAAAATGGCGCGCTCAGGCCTTGGGTACGACGAAGCTGTTCGGCTCGCGCAAGAGAAAGGGCTGGCCGAGGCCGACCCCGCCGCGGATGTTTCCGGCAGCGACTCGGCTTGCAAATTGGTGATTTTGGCCCGCAAGGCCTTCAACGCATCACTCCGACCCGCCGATGTCCAGACCGAAGGAATTGTACAAGTTTCCTCCGAGGACTTGCACTTTGCCGCCGGTTTTGGACACACCATCAAGCTCCTGGCCGTTGCCCGCCGCCACGCGGACGGTCTGGAGCTTCGCGTTGCTCCGCACCTAGTCCCGCTGGAGAACCCCTTCGCCACCATCAACGACGAATCGAATGCCGTCCTCCTACGCGGCGAGTCGGTCGGGCGACTGTTCTTCGCGGGACCGGGCGCGGGGCCGAAGCCGACGGCGCGGGCGGTGCTGGGGGATATTTTGAGCATTGCGACCGGGGAGCGGGCCTGCGTGCCGGGGCGGCGGTCGCTCGATTTGGAGCGGCCAACCCTGGTGACCGATTCGCTGAGCCGCTACTACCTGCGGGTGACGTTTAAGGACCAGCCGCATGTTCTGGCTTCCGTGACCGGGGCTTTGGACGGGGCGGAGGTCGGCGTGCACCGGGTGGAGGCGATTGGGGACGGGCGCGGCGACATCGTCATCCTCACCCATCCCGCCAAGCGGTCCCAGATAGCCCAGGCGCTGGCCGAAATGAAACGACTTAAGTATCTCAGCGAGACCCCTCGCGCATTTCCCATCTACGAAGGAGAACAATCATGAGACCGGAAACCATCGCAATCCACGCGGGACACGAGCCGGACGAATTGACCGGCGCCATCGTTTCGCCTATCTATCAAACATCCACCTATGTTCAGGACGGAATCGGGCAGGATCGCGGATTCATCTATACGCGCACGGGCAACCCCTCGCGCAGCCGGCTGGAAGTCAGCCTGGCGGCGGTGGAGGGGGCGAAATATGCGCTCTGTTTTGCCAGTGGTATGGCTGCTATTAACAATGTGCTGCTTACACTTAAGAGTGGCGATCATGTGATCTGCCCTGCCAGTGTGTATGGCGGCACGTTCCGCATATTGGAACTGGTATATAAGGAGTTTGGCATCTCTGCATCATTCGTGGATTTGTCGGACCTATCAGCCGTCCGCGCTGCTATCACGCCATCGACGAAACTGCTATGGCTGGAATCGCCTACCAATCCGTTGTTGGGATTGTGTGATATCGCGGCGCTATCTGCTATCGCGAAAGAGCATGGCATACTGACCGTGGTAGATAACACCTTTGCCACACCGATCTTCCAGCGGCCGTTGGAATTGGGCGCGGACATTGTGATCCATTCGACCACCAAATATATCAGTGGGCATTTGGATGTTCTGGGCGGCGCTTGTCTCACCAACGACGACAAACTGTTCGAGCGGCTGAAGTTCTTGCAAAACGCGATTGGGGCGGTGCAGGCGCCGTTCGATTCGTGGCTGATTCAGCGCGGCCTGAAGACGTTGGGTCTGCGCGTGCGGCAACAGGCGGAGAACGCCTTCGCCGTTGCCACTTTCTTGGAGGGCCATCCGTTGGTAAAGCGCGCCATCTTCCCTGGGCTGCCGTCGCACCCGCAGCACGAATTGGCGAAGAGGCAGATGAGCGGGTTCGGGTCCATCGTCACCATCGAACTGGATACGGACTTCGAGGGGGCCAAGCGGTTCGCGTCGGCGACGAAGCTGTTCGCGCTGGGCGAGTCGCTGGGCGGGGTGCGGTCGCTGCTGTGCATCCCGGCGAAACAGACGCACGCCTCGATGACGCAGGAGGCGCGGGACCGGGCGGGGATCACCGATTCGCTGGTGCGGCTGTCGGTCGGTCTGGAGCATCCGGAGGACCTGATCGAGGACCTGTCTACGGCGCTTGCCGCCATCGGCCCGACGCATGCCGTCACACGGTCGAAAGAATTTGCACCGGTGTAAATTGGGATTGCCGCGGGCTCGGCCCGGCTGAGGGGGATTTCGCCGATCGGGCCCGCGCCAATCGCTCATTTTCTATATTGAATTTTGCGGACCTCAGTATAGTGGTCATCGCCGGAAGCAACCTTGCGACTGGTCCAACTTCCATGCGAATCGATTTTGTACTTCGTATATGTCGTGACGAGCGTCCTATTGTCGAAGGCCATCACATATTGCTGCTCGAATCCGCGCTGATCAAATGTAACGGTGTTTGTCATGCCAGACTCGCCGGGTTTACTACCCCTTACTTGCTTTGAAAGCTGACCGTTTTGATGGTAGCTCCGTGTTTCGAGAATTGGTCCGAGTGGTTTTCCACTACCCGTCATCGTTTCAGTCTTTTCCGAAATCCGGCCGGTTGAATCGAATTTGAACGTGACCACGGATGTCACCTTTCCAATTGCAATTGTCTTGGTTTCGGATTTCGGTCTACCATCAGACTCATAGGTGCATTTGGATAACATTATTGGCCGCTGACCGTTCGGCCCGTTGTTTGTGAGCGCCTTCTCCACGACATGGCCTTTCGAATCGATCGTCTCGGTTTCGACGCCCAAAAGTTCGCCTCCGGTGGGGAACAACTCCATGCGGACTCGATTACCATATCGATCATAGGTGTCTCTCGAAAAGACTTCATGTTTGCCGTCACGGATATGTTCGGTCTGCGCCATTACAACCGGTCCACGCAGACCATCTTCTGCGGCCTCGCTCAAGCGAACATACGGCGGCTTGGCGCACCCGGCGACGCTCAAAACTACTAAGAGAAGGCTACTTCGCATACGTGATCGTCCTGATGTCCGTGCGGGAACCTGTGCTTGACTTGCCATTGACGCTGGCGGTCACAGTGCGGCGGATCCAACTGCCATTCTTGTCAAACTTATGCTTGCTATATGTGTATGCTATCCCATTCAAGAACGTCCAGTGGATCTGCTTTGTCAGCATACCATTGTTATCATATTGCCACGCATCGCGCATCCATGTGGTGCCATTACCATCTACGCCCGCATCTTCCGTCAAAAATCCATGTCCGTCGTATTTGAATACGTGCTTATGAGGCATAGTCGGATCCGACGATGCACCTTCCATGATCCCTTCTACTGGCCGGCCCAGTGCATCCAACGTGAGCTTCAGCGTCTCATCGGGCGTGCCAAACACGCCCTTATATGTAATTGATAGGGGATGGCCCCCGAAATCGTACTTGAGGCTGCTATTCTGTTCAAGCGGGCCGCTCGGGAGTATCAAGATTGCATGTACGTTGACTACGTTTCCGGTGGCGTCGACAGTTGCAATGGTGGTGTGGTCCGGCTTGCCGGTTGCATCATACTCCACCTCTTTCACCTTGTTGCCAAACTTATCGAAGGTCGCGGTCGACTGGAGCCTACGCTTGTCTTGGATAATGCTATCCAACCGGATGCTGGCCACCGCTCCGTGCAGGCCCTCTTTTTCGGCCTCGGTCCGATGGGTGTATCGCTTCGCATGGCTCCCAGGGCAACCGGCGATCACGAGACAGGCGATTGGCAGGATGATTAGGGTTCTTATTTTCATGACGCTCTTTTAGTACATTACCTGGCACGGATGGTTGCATGCCTGGCCGCGCTTCCTCCTTTTCTCTAGGATCGCTGTGGGCCGACGGGGATCGTATTTGGCCGAGAAAAAGGGGAGGGGTGATATAATGGTTACCTATGAACATCGAATTGCCGGCCGAAATTCAGCGGATGATTGAGGAAAAGGTCGCCACGGGCGGGTACGAAAATGCCGCCGGGGTGGTGGAACAGGCAGTGCGGCTGCTGTATGAGCGCGATCGCCAAAAGAAGATCGGTCTGGACGAATTGCGGCGGGAGATCCAGAAGGGCATAGACGAAATTGATGCGGGGTTGGGGATCGAGTGGACGGAAGAACGGCTTGAAGGGCTGCTTCGCGAGGCGGAACGCCGGCACGCCACAAAGAACCGGGCATCCGCGTAGGAGTGGCTCGCAAGAAGCTGACTGTAGCACCGGCGGCGGAAGCCGACCTTCTTGCAATCCATGATTATGTCTGGGCCGAAAGCGGTGAAAAGGCCGCTGCCGACCGGATGATCCGTTTTCTCGACGCCGAGTTTGGCCGCCTCGCCAAGTCTCCCGGCATCGGGCATGTGCGTGAGGACCTGACGGATAAGCCGTTGCGGTTTTGGACGAAGTTCAGCTATCTGATTGTGTACCAGGAACGCGAGGACGGCGTTACCATTTTTCGGGTGCTGCACGGTGCGAGGGATGTCCGCGAATTGTTGGAAGGATAGAATGGATGTGGGGCAATTTACCGCAGGCACTTAGAATTCTTCGACCGGATCGTGCCACTCGGCCGACTTGATGTCCTCGTCGGTTACACCGGCGAACTGGGGAAACATCCCGAACGTGATCTGCTTGTGCTTTGGCGCAGGCGACGCAGGGGCGAGGACCCGAACCTCCAGCTCCTGTTGAAGGATCTCGGGGTGCTGGGCCAGGATATCCTGCCCGGTTCCGTGATAGATTGCTTTCTCTGCGCTCATATTGACTTGATCGGCTTTGGCGGACGGCATCCCTACCTCCTCGATCGGTTAGGCTACCATAAATAAGGACGAATCCCGGGCGGCTCTAGTTCGCCGTGAAGCTACCGGCATTGGGTCCAGGCCGCCTGCGGTGCGTGCCGAGGTCCGGGGCGCTGACGGGGAGGACGCGGGATGCATGAGCACGTCGTGGTCTGTCTGCAGGCAAGTGAGTCGGTCAGGGGACCGGAAGAGAAGGGGCGCATTGGTGGGCCACCCCGGCGCATCGGGGTTGGAAATCCTCCGAAGCCCATGCATCATCACGGAACTTTGCGGTACAACGTGAATTGCCATGAGCATGGACCAGCGACAAATGGAGCAGATTCGAATTATTGTCAACGGACTGCAATCTACGGGCCTAAATCTCAAGGAAATCTCGAAGGGGATTGGGATTGGGCCAAGCACCCTCAGCGACTACCTTAATGGCAAGGGAAATCCTTCAAAGAAGACGATCAGCGCAATCCGTCTCTTCGCTGAAGATTGGGAGGCTGGTCGACACCGTGATCTATTGCCATTGTCCACGACAACGCTCCAGCAAAGCGCGACCGAGCCTTTTCGGCTCCCCTATAATCAAGAAGGGAACGACGACAGCGGGAGCCCAGAGGTCGCCGAAGTCGACCCTACCCAACCTGCCGAACAACCGAACGCACGGTCGAGTTCCCCAACTGCTTGGCAGGCACCTCAAGATTCACCGAGTGGCAGGATTCAGAAGGAACTTGCATCTCATCGCGGCGACCGCAGCGATGGTTCCTCGCCCGAGGAAAAGGATGATCCGCTAACCCACGAGTTCTTCCTTCCAGTTGTTGGCTTCTGTTGGTTCACGGACCAAGAACGAATGATCATCGACCATCCGGCATTCCAGCGACTTGGCAAACTCAGCCAGTTGGGATTGGCATTCACCGTCTTCCGAGGAGCAACTCACAGACGATTTGAGCACGTACTTGGTACGGTAGAAATCACCGAACGGATGATCAAGGCGATCAGAGAAAATCATGTTCGGGCTATCGCGAAGCAAGTTGGGGCGCCGGCGATCGGTGTCAACGTTGATCAGTATGACCTTGCGGCTCCACCTACCGCCACAGAACGGCGATATATTCGGCTTGCGGCTCTCCTACACGATATCGGCCACTTACCCTTCGGCCATTCGATCGAAGACGAACTTCATCTCCTTAATAAGCACGACAAAGAAGCTCGATTACGCAAGATCATGTTAAGGAGAACATGGTACGGACAACGGGTACCATGCTTGGCATCAGTCATTGAAGGTGCTTTCGGGCAGGATAATTGGGATGGAACAATGATCCCTAAAGTGCGAGCTTTCGAAGTCGCTTTGTCAATCATATTACGAAGCCCTGTGAACCGATTAGGATTCGAATGTCGACGGTCCTTGCAGAATCCTTCGGAAGAAGATGTCGAGAAGGAATTTTCCGTGCGATGCGCTAATGCAGGTATTCGGCTCCAAATGTGTAGTGACATTGTCGGTAATACGATTTGTGCTGACTTACTTGATTACCTTCACAGAGATTGGTATCACGTTGGCAAACCGAAGTACTTAGAAGATCGCCTGTTCCAATACATGGAGATACGTGGTAGAGCGAAACCGGACACATTTCCGGCAGCGAACGGAACTTCGCCGACAGTCGTCCCCGGTCAAAAGTCGAAGAAGCAATACGACGATTCTTTGGTAATAAATATTGGTCGCCACCCGAGGCTAAGAACCGATGGTGTATCTGGCATTCTGGATCTGTTGGAAAGCCGCTATCATTTGAGCGAAGCAGTGCTTTTTCATAGAACTAAGCTGAAGGCAACTGCAATGCTTGAAAGATGCCTTGCCTTTGCTTTTGGGGACGTAAATAGGCCTCCCTCCGCTCAGAATGAGTGGGAAAGTGATCGTACCGGTTGGAACCATGATCTTGAAGATTTCATGCTTGATACACCAGAGGATGCATTACTACCTAAGCTGGCAGACTCGGCCCCCATTGCCGGCGCAGGCGCACAGAATGCTGAGACGCAGCAAATTCGCCGAGAACTTGCGCGCAGGTTGTTGGTCCGCGATTATTACGAGCATTTGCTGACAGTGAACTTTGATGAAGCAAATCCAGATGCAATTCGGAAGGTACAGGATCTTTATGCTGATAGCAACAACAATGCTGACCCTCCCCTGAATCGTGAACGGGCTTTGAGATTAGCAGAAACCGACTTCGGGTTGGTGCCAGGAGATTTGGCTGTGTATTGTCCTGAGCGGAGGATGAATGACAAGATAGCCAAAGTTCAGGTTTTCGTTGGGGGCGAGGTTCATGAATTAGAAGCGTACGAGCACGCGAATGAATCGGCATTGACTGGCGGCCACCTTGATGCGCAGCTAAGGCGTTTTCGCAGATTGTGGCGCATCGGATTCTACTTCCATCCTCGAATCGTCAGCCGCTTGGATCAAACGAGTCGGGACGATTATCTAGATGCCCTACGGGACTACGTGAGAGTTATGATTTTGGGAATCGTTTCTCCAGGTGCAGGCGATACGAAACGTGGAGACGCCGCGTTGCTTGCTGAAGGCAAGAGGGTCGCCGTCAGATTGTCGCATCTCCAGCCATTTCTTGACCGATTCGTCGGTCCCACCGGGCGCCTCCATGTTCGACCTCACCCGCAGCAAAGTGCTGCGAGGACCGCTGGGGCTGGCTTGGCTGATAGGTTTCCAACAGAAATGCCAAGCATCTGGGCTTGGTTACAGGAGTCAAGCGATGACGACTCTTGAATCAATGGTCGACGACATGAACGAAATTCGCAATCCGCAATTGATCCCTGTTCCGGTTGATGCTTTGATACGACAGTATGAAGTCCTCGTCGAATTTGGTGCGCTTGATACTCGCCGGGATCGATGTTATCCTGGAGCCGTTGCCAGAAGTAAGGCGATCGTTGAGGCTGAGTTCGTTCTCTCTGATCGGCCCAAGATTCGACTGTATCGAAGGGATTTCAACGCGCCTTTGTCATGTCGAGAGCGATTTTCTTTGGCGCACGAATTGTGTCACTTCTTAATTTGGAAAAAATCTGGTGAGCTTCCTGTGCCGTCTAACTACTGGAAGCATGAACGCGTTTGCAATGCGTTTGCGTCAAAACTACTTGTACCGGAATGGGTTGTAAACGAGTTAATTGGTGATCGTGGGTGCAATGATAAGTTGTTTTGGCCCGGCGTAATTGCACGGAAGTGTACAGTGTCTTTGGCAGCCGCTTCAAATGCGATCACAGATTGCTTCGGAAGTAATTTAGTGTACCTGAGATTCATGTCGCTTGATCGGCCGCAACGAGAGCCATCGAGGACCAGCGTTCAGCCTACTAAGCTGGTTGTCACATCGTCGTCTACGTCCCTCGCCTTGGGAAAGGCACTGGGCATTGGCTTCGTGCTTCCGCCGGGAAGCCTGAGCTACTTGCTGGATGGTCTTGCAGATGGAAAGCATGGCGAAGTGTCGGTTGATTATAACATTGGCAGCCTACGAACTGCAGGTGCTCGCTGCGCGGCTCTCCGCCAGCGCAATAGCTGGCTTGTATGTATCGAATCGACGGCTCCACTATTCTAGATTTCGGGCCGATCCCCGACAGCGGGGATCGGAGATCATGTCCCACGTCCGATTGATTTTGATTTTCAACTACGAACACTAGCATATCGCACCGGTGAATCTCAAATTCAGTCATGGAGCTAAACCATCTCCGCTGCGGGGAGGGGGCGGAAGGTGAAGGTTCCGTCCGCGTAGTCCACGGAGACGGTTTGGCCGTCGTGGACTTCGCCGGACAGCAGTTTTTCCGCCAGTGGATTTAGGATTTGGCGCTCGATCGCGCGGCGGAGGGGGCGCGCGCCGTAGGTGGGATCGTAGCCCACCGCGGCCAGCTCCGACTTCGCCGCGTCGGTGACCATCAGAGAGATTTGGCGTTCGGATAAGCGCCGTCGGACGAAGTCGAGTTGCAGGTCCACGATCTTTTTGATCTGCTCGAAACCGAGAGAGTTGAAGATGACGATTTCGTCAACGCGGTTGAGGAATTCCGGACGGAAAGTTGATCGGAGGACGTCCATGACTTGTGCGCGGACCTCCTTGGAGACCCCTCTTTGTCCCCCTTCTTCGAGGGGGGAGGATTCTGGACCTAGGGGCGAGTGAAGGTCGCCAAAGAACTGCGATCCGACATTGCTTGTCATGATTAGCAGTGTGTTTTTGAAATCCACCGTGCGCCCTTGCCCGTCCGTCAGCCTGCCATCATCCAACACTTGCAGTAGCACATTAAACACTTCCGGATGCGCCTTTTCGATCTCGTCTAGCAGTATCACACTATGTGGTTTGCGGCGCACCGACTCTGTCAGTTGTCCACCCTCCTCATATCCCACATATCCGGGCGGCGCGCCCACCAATCGCGAGACCGTGTGCTTTTCCTGATACTCCGACATGTCTATGCGCACGATGCTGCGCTCGTCGTCGAACAGGAACTGCGCCAGCGCCTTGGCCAGCTCGGTTTTGCCGACGCCGGTGGGGCCGAGGAATAGGAAGGAACCGATGGGGCGGTCCGGGTCAGACAGCCCGCTGCGCCCGCGACGGATGGCGTCCGACACCAACCGCACCGCCTCGTCCTGGCCGACCACGCGCTCCTGCAATCGGTCCTCCATGCGCAGCAGCTTTTGGATTTCCGATTCGATGAGGCGCGTGACGGGGATGCCGGTCCACTTCGCCACCACCTCGGCGATGTCGTCCTCGTCCACTTCCTCTTTCAGCATGCGCAGATCTTTTTGCAATTCTTGCAGTCTTATTTGTTCTGTTTCCAACTGGTTTTGGAGCTGGAGGAGGCGGCCGTATCTTAGCTCAGCCGCGCGGGTGTAGTCGCCTTCGCGCTCGGCGGTCTGCTCTTCCGCTTTGGCTTCTTCGATTGCGGTTTTTGTGGCGCGGATTTTGGTGATCGATTCTTTTTCATTTTGCCAGTGTGCGGATAGGGTTGACTGCTGTTCCCGCAGCTCGGCGATGTCTTTTTCGATCGTTGCGAGGCGCTCTTTGCTCGCCGCGTCTTCTTCTTTTTTCAGCGCTTCTCTTTCGATTTCCAGCGTTCTGATTTTGCGCACCAATTCGTCTATCTCCACCGGCATGGAATCGATCTCCATGCGCAGGCGGCTGGCGGCTTCGTCCATCAGGTCTATGGCCTTGTCGGGCAGAAATCGGTCGGTGATGTATCGCTCGGACAGGGTGGCGGCGGCGACGATGGCGCTGTTGGTGATGCGCACGCCGTGATGCACTTCGTATCGCTCTTTGAGGCCGCGCAGGATGGCAATAGTGTCTTCTATCGTTGGCTCGCCCACCATGATGGGTTGGAAGCGGCGTTCGAGCGCGGCGTCTTTTTCCACATGCTTGCGATATTCGTCGAGGGTGGTCGCGCCGACGCACCGGAGTTCGCCGCGCGCGAGCATCGGTTTGAGCAGGTTGGCGGCATCCATGCTTCCTTCCGCCCGGCCCGCGCCGACCAGGGTGTGCATTTCGTCTATGAACAGAATGATTTGGCCGGCGGCCTGTTTGATTTCGTTGAGCACGGCCTTCAGGCGATCCTCAAATTCGCCCCGAAACTTCGCGCCCGCGATCAAAGCGCCGATGTCGAGCGCGATCACGGTCTTGTCCTTTAGCGTTTCCGGTATGTCGCCGGCCACGATTCGCTGCGCCAAGCCTTCCACAATGGCGGTTTTGCCGACGCCCGGCTCGCCGATCAGCACCGGGTTGTTTTTGGTGCGGCGCGATAGGACTTGGACGACGCGGCGAATCTCGTCGTCGCGGCCGATGACCGGATCCAATTTGCCTCTGCGCGCTTCGTCCGTCAGATCGCGGCCGTACTTTTCCAACGCCTGGTACTTTTCTTCCGGGTTCTGGTCGGTCACGCTCTGCCCGCCTCTTATTTGTTTGATGGCTTCGAGGATGGATTCTTTTGTCGCGCCGTTCGCGCGTAGCAGTCTGCCGTAGGGGGTTTTGGTTTCCGTGACGATGCCGAGCAGGAGCAGTTCCGCGCCGACGTATTGATCGCCCAGCCGGTCGGCCTCCTCGAAGGCCAGCTCGATCACTTTCCGCATGCCATCGCCCACCTGGCCGCCGGATTCCGCGCCGTGCACTTTGACTTCGCTTTCCAGCTCAGCCTCCACCTGTTTGCGGAGGGTGGTTTGCAGTACGCCGACCTTCTCCAGGATGGGGGAGGCGACGCCGTCGGGCTGGTCCAATAGGGCGGCGAGGACGTGGCCCACCTCGATGTAGGGGCTGTTTCGGCCCTCGGCGATTTGCTGGGCATCCTGGATGGCTTCCTGGGCTTTTAGGGTGAGTTTGTCGAACCTCATTGTTCTGTTCTCCTGCTTCGATGTCTGATTATACTACTTGAGTGTAATGTTATCAAGTGAATTGCTACCGAAATATACGAAGATTGCCCGCGCTAGGTTTCCTTTTCATTGACGATCGCATCGTCAATGAAATCTGTTGTTCGCGTGCGCGTCATGGATACCAGCCTTTTTTGGCCAAGACGGTGACGATAAAAGGGGCCAGGACGAGGCCGGGGAGGATGTCGCCGACGGGGATCTGTTTGAGCTGCAGGATGCGAAGGCCCATGGCGGCGAGGATCAGGCCGCCGCAGGCGGTCAGCTCTTCCACGCGGCCTTCTTTCTGGGTCGCCTTGCTGAGGGGCCGGGCGGCAAGTGTCAGCCCGCCCTGCAGAACCAAGACAACGGCGGCGGAGAGCACGACCCCGGCGCCAAAGGCCGCGGCGAGGAACAGGGCCGAGATGCCGTCGAACACGCTTTTCACCCACAGGAGCGGCGACTTGCCCTGGAGCCCGTCCTCCAGGCAGCCGAGCACCGTCATCGGCCCGACACAGAACAGGATGCTTGCGGTGACGCAGCCGGTGGCGAACGAACCGCTATCCTTGGGGGCAAACACGTTTTGGAACCAATCGCCGAGGCGCTGGATGCCCACCTCAATGCCAATGGCGTGGCCGATGAGGATGCCGATGAGCGCGGAGAGGATGGGGACGACGGGGTTTGCGGTTTTGAGGAACATCCGAATGCCCATGGCGCCCGTGGCGACGGCGATCATGTCGATCGTGATCTCGTTGTATTGGGGAGGAAGATAGTGCTTGAAGGCGAGGCCGAGGAGGGAGCCGGTCAGGACGGTGGCCGTGTTGAGGTAGGTGCCGCGCATTTCCGCCGAATTCGCCAGGGCCCTGGTCCAACCCTCCCGCGATCCGATGTGCCGGGTCTTTGGAGTTGGTGGTTGCGAGGGTGTCGGCAGGCGAGGACCCTGGCACAACGGGGGTTGTATCGGTGGCGGGTCTTTGGGGTTGGTGGTTGGGCGGGTGTCGGCAGGCGAGGACCCTGGCACATCGGGGGTTGCGACTGTGCCGGGTCTTTGGAGTTGGTGGTTGGGAGGGTGTCTGCAGGCGAGGACCCTGGCACAACGGGAAGAACCCCCACCCCAGCCCTCCCCCGCAAGCGGGGGAGGGAGTTAAGGCGATTGGGAGGGTATCGGCAGGCGAGGATCCTGGCACATCGGGAAGCACCCCCACCCCAGCCCTCCCCCGCAAGCGGGGGAGGGAGTTGCGTTGGATATACTCCGACCCATGCACCCTTACCTACTTCCCGTCGTTGAGCTCAGCCCGAAGGTTTTCCAATCGATCCTGGACGAGTTTCCACCGGAATTGATGGACGCGAGGCCGGACGCGAATCGGTTCACGCCGCGTGAAGTATTCGCCCACATGGCGGACTGGGAACCGATATTGTTGGGCCGAATCCGCACCGCCTACAACACGCCGGGAGGAGCGGCAATCCAAGCGATCGACGAAGGGCAGATGGCAATCGATCATGGGTACGCGGCGTCCGAGCCGGCGGAACAGATGCGAAAGTTTGCCGAGGCCAGAAAAGAGACGTCCCAATTCCTGCGGGAGCTAACCGCGTTTGATTGGTCGAAATCGGTCAACCATCCGGAGCGGGGAGTGCAGACGATTTATGATATGGCCAATCTGTTCCTCGGCCACGACCTGTATCACATCGAGCAGCTGGTATCCATAAAGTAGAAAGGCCCCGGCTAGTCGCCAGGGCCTCATCAATCTCGATTATTTTGCGCAACGAACCGCGATGTCGCCGCGCTTGACCTCTCCGGCGGTCTTCCATACCGCATTGCCGGTGGAATTGAATACGATAGCCTGGAAAGCGTCGGGTTTGCCGTCATTTTCAGCTGGTTTCCGGTTGTCCCAAACGTCAACGAGCGCAACAGCAGCTTTGCCGTCAAAACCGGCGTGTCCGGCAAACTGAGCGTGGTTGGCGTCGCAGGCAAACTTCTCCACTTTCATCCGGAGAAAATGCACGGTCGGCATCCTTGGATCGCCTGAAATATCGACCAAACTCAACATCCCGGCGACCTCACCATTGCCGTACTTTGCCCGAAAATTGAATATCGTCGAACTGGTATTGGACGAATGGTAAATGCCAAATCCAATTGCCGCCCCCTCGCCTGCCGCAAGGGCCATCGCCGCAAAGGCAATGATGCCTAGCGAAGCAATCCAAAATCGTTTCATACGCGCTCCTTCCTCCACATTCAATAGCATTATACAAGCAAAAACCCCGGCAGGTTCCAAAAATGCAAGAAGGCCGCGCCGGTTGGTTCGGCCCTCAAAAAATAAGCGGGAGTTATCTGCCGCCGGTGCGTACTATGATGTCTCCGCGAGCAACAGCGCCGCCAGCCGAGTAAACCGTGTGATCGCCGGCCATGACGGCAACTTTGATCGAATCTCGGACGATCGCGTTCCGGTCTGTTTGGCGCCCGCCGTCAACGACGGCCACGACAACGGATACTTCTTTGCCATCAAAAATACCAGGACCGCCGAAGGTCGCCGAGTGCCCGGAAGCATCGAAGCGCTGAACTTTCACATTCAGCTTGTGGATTGGGTCGGCCGAACGTGGGGAGCGCTCTACCAGGGAGAAAGTTCCACGGGCGCCGCCCTTCGCTGTATCGGCGCTCGCTGCCGTAAATCGGAATTGGGCGACCGATGCGGTGGAAGCCTTGAAGGCGCCCTGGCCAGAGGCTACGCCTGCCATTGCATAGGCTGTAACGGCCAATAGTGCGGCGACTGACGCGCCAATAGCAAATCGCTTCATTGAGACAGCTCCTTTGTCAATAACGGCCGGGATGCGGCCTTACCTGGCCGGTTAGACGAATGGGGCTGGGGATAGTTCAGTTCGGCTGGGGGGAAATTGAATTGGTCGCCGTTCGGGGCGAGTGTCCTTGGCGATGACGCCTTACCGTCTTGGTAGAGGGGAGGTTCGAATGGTTTCGAACTCTATTGCCCTCGTTCGGACGCCCAGAGCCTGGAGGTTTCCCTGCTGCAACTCTGGATCTCGCCCTTCCCGGCGACCAAGTTGTCTGTTGGATCCTTTATTTCTCTATCACCTCCATTCTTATTTTACCTCATTCTTGTGTTGAGGCTGTCCTTATTTTACACTACATACAAGATGACGTAGCGAAAGGCGAAAAGGTTCTTTTCGCGGTGAGGGAAGGAGATGGCGGGGCGGTCCCGAATCCCGCATTTACGCTGGGAGGACAGGGATGGACATTCGCGATATCGCGACGATAGTTTTGTACTTCGTGTTGCTTGCCGGAATTGGTGTTGTGGTTTTTCGGAAGCGGCAAAAGACTTCGGACGATTACTTTCTTGCCGGGCGGTCGGTTCCGTGGTTCATGATCATGGCGTCGCTGTTTGCCACAGACATGTCGTCTACGGCGTTCATCGGGGCTGCGGGCAATGGTTATACGTCGGGGCTTTTATTCAGCAATTTCCAATGGGTTGCCGTCGTTTGCGTCCTCATCTTGGTGCTTTGGCTGCTGCCGGTCTATTTGCGAAATCGGATCGTTACTCTGCCGGAGTTTTTGGACCGCCGTTACGGCCCGTCCGCGCGAGTCATTTACAGCATCATCAGCATACTGATTTACGTTCTCGTCGAAGTCCCGACGGTTCTCTATGCCTCCTCTCTGCTTCTCGCCACGGTAACCCCTTTGGATCATACGACGATATTTCTTGTTCTCGGAGTGCTCACGGGCGTCTACACGGTAGCCGGGGGCTTGCGTGCGGTGATTTATGCGGACTTCATGCAGGCCGCATTCATCTTGGTCGGTGGATTGTACTTGGGCTTTGCTTCGCTCCATGAGGTCGGGGGCTGGGGGGCATTGCAGCAGCAACTTCCTCATGCGTATTTCTCCGCCATACAGCCAACGAATCATCCGGTGATGCCGTGGCCGACTTTGCCGACAGGCCTGCTCGTTCTCGGTATCTGGTATTGGGCGACGAATCAAATGATCTTGCAACGCGTGTTGGGCGCGAAGTCGATCAATGAAGGGCGATTGGGAGCGCTGGGGGCCGGGCTGCTGAAATTCACGCTGCCGCCCATGCTGGTGTTGCCGGGCATGTGTGCGTTGGTGCTGTTTCCCGCGCTGAAGAATGGTGATCTGGCCTATCCGACGCTGATACAGCATTTGGTGCCCGTTGGCTTTAAAGGGCTGGTGATCGCGGCGTTTATTGCCGCCATGATGTCGCACATTGAAGGGGCGCTCAACTCGGCGAGCACGCTCTACGTTAAGGATATTCACATACCACTGATCAATCCGAAAACTTCCGATGCCGCGTCCATTCGAATCGGCAAGATCGTCGGATTTTTCATCATCGCCATTGGGCTGGTGTTGGCTCAGTTTCTACAGAATTTGGAATCCATCTATGTCCACTTGCAAAAGGGCTATTCCTTCGCCGCCGCGCCGGCGGTTGTGCTGTTTTTGGGCGGCATCTGGTGGAAGAGAGCGAACCTGTCCGGCGCAATCGCGGCGTATATTGGCGGTGTCGGAACGCTTCTCTATCTCGATTATCTTGCCCCGGCGATGAAGCAAGTTATCCCAAATTGGCTTGGGAATCCGTTCTATGCCGTGGCATGGGCGGCGCTTGTCGCGCTCATCCTATTCGTCGTTGTTTCCGTGGCAACGCCGGCCCCGAGTCAAGCGCAGATGGACAGTGGCGCGCCGTATCAGGAAGAGCCGATGACCGGCGTGCCATTATTGAAACGATGGCCGATATGGGCCGGCGCGTGCGTGGTTGGGTTGATCGGGACCTACTTGGTCTTCCGATAGCGCGCGAAGCAGTCTTCGAGCAGGTCCGCCATCTTGTTCGCGCTGGCGTCCCATTTGTAGTCGCGCTGGACAAGTTCATAACCGGCCTCGGCGATTTGCTTCCGGTACGTGGGATCTGTTAGCAGACGGATGGTGTAGGCTGCAAAAGATTGCGCGTCGTCGCCGAGCAGGATGTCCTTCTCATTGGTGCACATCGTGCCTTCCACGCAGAAGGTGGTTGCGACGACCGGCTTGGCCATCGCCATCGCCTCTAGGTGTTTGTTTCGCATGCCGGCGCCCAGTCGCACGGGAGCGATGACCACAGTTGATCGCCGAAGATAGGGACGGACATCTGGCACCGATCCGGTCACTTCGACAGCGGGCATCTGCGCCAAGTCCAATACTTCCCGCGACGGATCTTTGCCGACGATCGTGACTCGAACGTCCCGGACCTCTTTGCGAATCAACGGCAAAATTTCGCCGCAGAAATACTCCATCGCGTCGATGTTCGGGCGGTAGGACATCATGCCAGTGAAACACAGTTCCGGCGGGTCGGCGACGGGCTCATCGCTGCGCGAGAAATAGTTCAAATCCACGCCGTTCTGGATCACTTCCACCGGTATGTTCGGAACCACTTTTGCGATTTCGTCGCGTTCGATGGTGGTAACGGTTGTGATCAGACTTGCGCGCCGCCAGTTGATGGGTTCCAATTGCGCCAACTGCTTGTGACGTTGGTTCGCGAAGAGTCGGTTCAGCCAGTTGTCGCCGGGCTGCGGATTATTGTCGGCAAAGCGCGATACTATGTCGGTAGCGGTGAAGCTGATCGGAAGATTGACCCTATTTGGTACCGGCCACCACATCATGAACGCCTCAACGTGCAACATGTCGAAATTGCCTTCGTCCAACAGCTGTCGCAGCAACGGCACCACATCGCGGTTCATCCACCATCCCATCTCACGCGATTTCCATGGCATCGACCGGCGAATCTTCCGCTCCAATCTCCCAAAAAAACTTGCAGGGCGATCGGGAATTGTATACACCTTCTCGCACCAGTTTTCCGGCGGATCGATTCCGGGGTCCGCTTCGCTCGGGTCGACGTCGATGAGCAGAGCGGTAATCTGATGTCGTTTCGCGATGCGCCGCCATCGGTTGTAACAGTACATCGGCGATCCGCCGCGCGGTTTCCACAGATCGGAGACGGTGAGGAGGAGAATACGCATAATTCGTCTATAACTTGCGGCAGTCCGCATCCACGATGTAATAACTATTGTCAGCAGCGAAGTACAGCAATTGGTAAAGACTGCCCCTCACCGTCGCGTCTAAGTAGAAAAAACCTTCGAGCGTTGCATCGGTTTGGACAAGTGGAATGCTTGCCGCCATTCCGTCAATGGGGATTGTAAGGGAGAGAATCACAAGTTCCACCCGATCATTCATGGAAAGGGCAATCAGTTGGACCTGTGACGGATCAGTCCATTTTACTGCCGGATAACGTGGCACTCCAGGCTGCATCGAACAAAGCATACCTGGCGATGTCGGCCCTTCACAACTTCGGCGTTATCCCCGCTCTTGCTCACTTTTAAAGCGCTGAAGCTCTAATTCAACAAGCAAATCTCTTGCGTCGATACCATCCAAATTGTCGCCGAGGGCCCTTTTTGCAGCGATGCCGCGCTGAACGAACGGCTCTCTCAAGATCGCCTTTGGATCAGTCATACGTGCGCTGATTGGCTGCCTGCCAAACAGCCGCGAAAAGAATGAGCCGATTCTTCCTGCCATTGACAAAGATTGTCGGTGAGTTTGATGGTTCATATTGCTGTCCTGATTCAATCTTGTTTCAATATAGCATACGTTGTATCGAATTACCAAGGTAGCGACTATGATTTCTGGGCCGCATAAACCCACGCCACCCCGGTCAAACCGCCGGGTGGGATGGCGTCCAGCGCCGCTAAAATCTCTTTTTCCACGTTTGGCCTGTCCTCATTCGGGGTGCGCTCCCAGAGCGTCCCGATAGGTCCGGCGGTCTTTTGCAGTCGCTCCCAGGTCATCGCCGGGCCGCCCTCTCCCCACCCCAGCACGAGAACTGGTTCGCAGGCTATCGGCGACCATCCGGCAGACCGAAGCATCATCAGGACCTCGGCCGGGTCATCAAGCCGAAAGGCGTTTGGGTCTTCCGGGCCGGGCGACTCCAGCCCGTGATAACGAAGCAGCGGACCCGCCACCGCTTCCGCCCACTGGTTCTGCGACGCGGGCCCCCAGACGGCGAAAGCGAACAGTCCTCTGGGGTTGACCGCCGCCGCAACGTTCCGTAAGACGAGCGGCACATCCGGGCAAAACATGATTCCAAAGCGAGAATACGCTCGGTCGAACTTCCCTTCGATCGGCTCCTCCGCCGATCGGCCCTCGTATCGCACGTTTGGGGCTGGCCGGGTATGTGCGATCATCTCCGGTGAGATGTCTAGGCCCAAGACGGATCCGGTCATCTGGGCCAGCCGCCGCGATAGAAGCCCGGTCCCGCACGCCAGTTCCACCGCGCTGCCGCCGGGGACAGGTGGGGCCAACCGGAGCATAGCCTGGGTGACCGGTTCGTAGTGATGTTCCAGCCAATCCCCAAGCTCCGCGCACCCCTTCGCGGCATAGTCCCAGCATCGGCGCTGCCGTTCGAGCCATTTCTCAGGAGCTATCTTCATCGTCGAACCAGTAGTAGATGATGATGCGCCCTTCGGGCATCTCGCAGACCACTTTTGTCATACGTCCCTCAATCCGTGGCCGGTCAGCCGGCGAAACGCCTCCAGATACCGCTCGGTCGTGCCGCGGACCACGTCGTCCGGCAGCTCCGGTCCGGGCGGGGTCTTGTCCCAATCCAGCGTCTCCAGATAGTCGCGGACGAACTGCTTGTCGAAACTCGGCTGCGTCTTGCCGGGCTGGTACAGTTCGGCATCCCAATAGCGAGACGAGTCGGGCGTCAAGACCTCATCAATCAGCATCAGTTCGCCGCTGTGATGTCCGAATTCGAATTTTGTGTCCGCGAGGATGAGGCCCCTCGATCCGGCGTAGGCGTCGGCGCGCGCATAAACGTCGATGGACCGGCTTTCCAGCTCGCGCACCAGGTCCACGCCAACGAGATACGCCGCCTCCTTCACGCCGATGTTTTGGTCGTGACCGTCGCTGGCCTTGGTGGCGGGGGTGAAGATGGGGCGTGGCAAACGGTCCGAGTCGCGCAGTCCTGATGGGAATTCGTAGCCATGCAGATCGACAGCCTGCTCCGGCCCGCCGGCCTGGCGATATTCTTTCCAGAGCGATCCGGTGATATAACCTCTCACGACGCACTCCAGCATCACCGGTTTGGCCTTCTTGACGACCATCGACCGACCCGCCAACTCAGGCAGCGGCTCTCCGCCGGCATCCTGGATGGCTTGGGCGACAGCGGGCCAATAATTGGTGATCATGTGATGCGCAATCGGGTGGTGAGAGGTCGGATACTCACCGGACTGCCCGGCGATGGCTCGCTGAATTGCCTCCCTCGTTGCAATTGCGGGAATGACGCGCATTCCGGTTTTCACTCGGACGGTATCGATGGCGTACAAATTGTTGGCGCTGTCCATGGCGACCCAAAGGTTGTCTCCGTCCGTGCGAAAAGGCACCAAATCGTTGGCAATTGCAAATTCCTCGTCTACCAAATGAGCGACAGTCTCATCGATTTGAATTGCGTCGAGATCGACAAATCGGTGGCCTGCGAGTTCCGCTTTCCGCTTTGCGGTCTCTTCGGAATTCAAGAAATCGAACCAAAACTCACTGAGTTGAGTGAGAACGTGCCCCTTGAACGGAATCCCGGTCGGCATCACCACGTCGAACGCGGAAAGCCGATCGGACGCCACCATCAGCAGCGTGTCTCCCAGATCGAACATGTGGCGAACCTTGCCGCGTGTGAGTTCTGTTAGACCGGGGACGGAGATGGCGGAAATGGCCTGCATTCCAAGATTCTACCCGCCGACCCAAGGGAACTGGTATTAGGTCTGGGATTGTCTCGAACTGATACGTTTGTTACATTATAGCGGAACTAACTGAATACGAATGGTGTCAAAATCCGTGGGAGTTCGTGCGAATCGAAGTTTGTTTCGTTTTGTCTTCAAATGCGTTTTTTTGCCAACTCGGACCTAACGTCCGATCTAAGGCTAACCCCTGACAGTGGACCGGCTCGAGGCCAGATTGTGTCCCGTGTTTCACTCTGACCAGTCAAATATCGCGGAACTCAGGGCTTCGGGCCGGCGGATGGACTCGGCGGGAGGTCGTTTGGCTCCACCTTTCGACCTCCCGATTCGGGCGGGACGGCTCGGCACACGGAGGACTGGCTTTGATCCGGTTTTGGGGATTGACGTTTGTAATGGCGTTTCTTCTTGCTTCCACTGCCTTCGGCCAGTTGGGAACGATAAAGCGTGTCTCAATATCCAGCGGCGGCGAACAAGGCGACCGGCCCAGTCACTATCAGGCAATCAGCGGTGACGGAATGTTCATTGCATTCTACAGTGCCGCGACGAACCTTGTCCCGAACGATACCAACGGCGTATTCGACGCATTTGTTCGGGATACGGTTCTGGGAATAACAGAACGCGTTTCGGTGTCCACATCTGGACAAGAGGCGAACGGCCCATGTGACCTTTCCGGAATCCGAATGACCCCGAATGGCCGTTACGTTGCGTTCATCAGCAAGGCCTCTAATCTCGTTTCGAACGATACGAACGGAACTTATGACGTATTCTTGCGCGACCGGCAGCTTGGAACCACCGAGCGGGTCTCGGTCAGTTCGACCGGAGACCAGGGCAATCTACTATCGGGGTATTACAGCATTGGCCTCAGTGACGACGCACGATTTGTTGCATTCGAAAGCGATGCGACAATTTTCGTCGCGAACGATACGAATCAGCATGCGGATATCTTCGTGCGCGATCGCCAAATGGGCACGACAGAACTGATTTCAATTTCGATTACCGGGGGTCCGGGAAACAGCTTCAGCAATAACCCCCGGATCAGCTCCGACGGCCGCTTCGTTTTGTTCGACAGCAACGCCAAGGACCTGGTTCAAAGCGACACTAACGGATTTGATGACGCGTTTGTGCGAGACCGGCAGCTTGGAACCACAGAACTTGTTTCCCTGTCGTCGCTCGGCCTTCAAGCGAATAATCTCAGCTACAGCGGCGGGATGAGCGCAGACGGTCGCTTTGCATCCTTTTGGAGCCGAGCTTCTAATCTTGTCCCCGGAGATTCCAATCAGCGGGATGACATCTTTGTACGGGATCGCCTGATGGGCACGACAGAGCGGGTTTCCGTGTCCTCAACGGGGATTCAGGGGGATAACAATTCACTGTACGGGACGCTGGAAATGAACGGGGACGGGCGATACGTGGTATTCGCGAGTATGGCCACCAATTTTGTGACTGGCGGCACAAACGGAACCTCTGTTGACGTTTTTGTCCGTGACAGAACCCTGGGGATCACTGCCCACGCGTCATTTTCCACGGTCTGGGAAGAGGGTACGGGATTCTCGCCGGTAATCAGCCGCGATGGCCGGTTTGTTGCGTTTCATACTTATACCAGCCTGATTGTTCCCAATGATACGAACAATGTCGATGACGTGTTCGTCTGCGAATGGACCCCGCTGCGAACGATTTCGGGCCTCATTACTTTTGACCAAGTGAGCCCGAATTGGACGTTCCCGACAAAATTGGGCATGCGGGTCAAGTTCAATGGAGCAACGGTCGCCGATATCCGGCTTGTGACCATCGCGACGAACCACCGCTATACGATCCATGCCCCGCCTGGAGATTTGGAAATCTCATCCAAGCACCTGCATTGGCTCCGCATCACGCATGCTTTGGACACCCGCGGAGGAGATATTCTGAGCGCCAATTACCTGTTCGTCAATGGAGACGCGACCGACGACAATGCCGTTGATCTGAGGGACCTGAACGAGGTCCTTCTGACAAGCGATTCGTCCGACCTGATGGGCGATTTGGATGGTGATATGGCGGTCACGGGAGCCGACATCGCCATCGTACTCCTTCGTTTTCGCCAGACTGGGGATCCGTAGGTTCGCGGGCAATGGACGACTGGGAGCCAAATGTGTCATCCTACCGATAGAGCGTCGGGGCGTGGCGCAGTTTGGTTAGCGCGCATGCATGGGGTGCATGAGGCCGCTGGTTCGAGTCCAGTCGCCCCGACCATGATTTCCAGAAAGCCCTCCCCCTTTTCCAGGCGCCAGCCTGGAAAAGGGGGAGGGTTGGGTGGGGGTCCTATTCTTCCGTCGGCAATCCCCGCTCCGTCCAGCCTCGCCAGCCCCCAGCCATGGAATAGACCTCACCAAAACCCATCTCCTTTAGCGCCTTGGCAGCCAAAGCGCTCCGATAACCCCCGCCGCAGTAGCAAATGATCCGTTGGGACCGATCTTGGAGACGCTCATCCTTCTTATGGTGCTCCCGATCCGCCCGAACCTCCACCATTCCGCGGGGAATATTGATGGCTCCAGGAAGCCTCCCAGCCTCAAATTCCTCCGGCTCCCGGACGTCCAAGAGCAGATACCCGGCCGCTAGCCGTTGGTTCACCTGGTCAGGAGTCAGCTCCGGCACAACCGCAAGAGCTTCCGCCACAAAATCGTCAAGACTCTTTTCCATAGCCAATTCTACTCAGTCGCAAACAGTCTGATTTACTGATTACACAGATTAGTTATTGACAATCGTTGAGAATTAGACTATGATGTGGACGTTGCTTTTTGTTTTCGGGAGTAAGGGATCCATGGAAAATGATGATTTCTTGACCGTCGCGCAAGCGGCGCAGTTCTTGCAATTGAGTCAGTCGAGCATTCGATCGTATATCCGACAGGGGGCGTTGCCGGCGTATCGCGTGGCCGGACGCCGGCGAGTGCTGATCCAGCGTCGCGAATTGCTGGGGCTGCTGGAGCCGGCCCGCTTGAGTCGCCGAACGCCGCACGATGCTGGCTGAACTCAAAGAGCTTTGGCGCTATCGCGAGTTGCTTCTCACCTTTGTCGTTCGGGACCTACGCGTTCGATATAAGAACTCGCTTCTCGGCTTTTTCTGGTCGCTGCTGAATCCGTTGGCCACCATCGGCGTGATGACCGTGGTGTTCAAGTACGTGATGGGCTTCAGCAACCCCAACTATTCCGCATATCTGTTCGCCGCCTACCTGCCCTGGATCTTCTTCCAAATGACCCTCATGGATGCCTCCCAAAGCGTCTTGCTGCACATGCCGCTGATCAAGAAAATCTACTTTCCTCGGGAAATTCTGCCGCTGAGCGCGGTGCTGGCCAATCTGGTTCATTTTGCCCTGGCGCTGGTTGTGTTCTTTGGCTTCTTGGCGGTTGTTTGGGCGCTCAATCCGGCGGTCAGCCCGTTTACGTGGAAGGCTGTGCTGGTTCCGCTCGTCATGATCCCGCAGCTTCTGTTCGTCGCGGGGCTGGCGTTGTTTGTGGCGGCGCTGAACACGTTCTATGAAGATGTCAAATACATGCTCGGCGTCGGCCTCTACCTGCTGTTCTATCTGTGCCCGATTTTCTATTTCAGTGAGAACGTCGCAAAACTGCATCTGGTGGAGCCGAAAGACCGGCATACCGTGTACGTGATCTATCATCTAAACCCGATGGCGATGTACGCGACCACCTATCGAAAGCTGCTGCTGCCGCAACAGCCGGTGGAGATTCGCGCCGGGAAGAATAAAGAGAGCTACCCGGCCTTGCCCATCGATCGGGGGTTGCTGGGTGTGACGGTGGGAGTCTCGATACTCACCTTCTGGGCCGGATACACTTATTTCAATCGCCGCAAATGGGAGTTTGTGGAGCGGCCATGAACGCCATCGAGCTGCACGGCTTACGCAAGGATTTCCGAGTCAGTCATCAGGCGTTTGCGTCTCTGAAAGGCATGCTGCTGTCGTTTCTGCCTCGCCGGTCCGAGATGCTGACCGCGCTGGGCCCAATAGACGTGGAGGTTCCACAGGGTCAGACCGTGGCGGTTATCGGCAAGAACGGGGCGGGGAAGAGCACCCTTCTGGGAATTCTTGCGCGCGTCTACCGGCCCAACTCGGGCACTGTTTCCGTGCGGGGCAGGGTCGCGCCGCTGCTGGAGCTTGGAGCGGGATTCCACCCGGATCTCACCGGCGTGGAGAACATCTTTTTCAACGGCGTCATCCTCGGCCTTACGCGTGCGCAGGTGGCGGAGCGGCTGGACACAATTATCAGCTTCGCTGACCTGCACGGGTATATCGACGCGCCGATTCGGACCTATTCCAGCGGCATGCTGATGCGGTTGGGGTTCGCGATTGCCGTCAACGTTGACGCGGAGATATTGCTCGTGGATGAGGTTCTGGCGGTTGGGGATTTGGAGTTCCAGGCGAAATGCTACGCGAAGATCGAGGAGTTCCAAGAGAGCGGTCGGACCATTCTGTTCGTCTCCCACGATTTGGATGCCGTTGGACGAGTTGCGGTCCGCACGATATGGCTGGATGAGGGGAAAATTGTGAAGGATGGCCCAACGCCAGACGTAATAGCGGGGTATCAGCGTTCCTCGTAGCCGTGGGTCGGATTGCCGCATCCTTCCAATGATTGATAACCAAGACCCACGCGGGAGGCCATCACGTGGGTCTTGGTGGTCGGCCGCCGATAACCCCGAGCCAATCCGACCCACGGCTACGGGCCTCTTGCTAACGCGATGTAATCCGGCCCGTCCGAAATCAATTCATGCCGAAACTCGCGCACAATCTCCCCGTTGCGGACGAGGAACACCCCCGGCATTTGATATCCGTCCTCTTTTATTCCCGTCTGCCGATGACCTGCCGCCATGGCCCGCGCGCCTCGGATGAATACTCCGGCGCCCAATATCTGGCTCGGCCTTGCGCGCTTCAGACCGAATGCTTCGTAGAGGCTTTTCGTGGGGTCGCTCACGCGCGCGGTATCGCCGAGGCCGTACTTTTCAAAGAGCGCTGCGGCCTTTTCGTCGCTTCCCAAGTGCACGAGCGCCACCCGGGCGCCCGCCGCCTCAATCTGAGCGCGCGCGGCGGCCAGATCGGCGAGGGTCTGCTTGCAGAAAAGTCACCCCAGATGGCGCAAAAAGACCAGCAGCAACGGCCCCGCGTTCGAAAGATCGTAGAGTGATTCGCCGGACTGCGTTTTTGCATCCCGGAGCGCCGTTTTCACATCCATGTGCCTCACCTCCTAATGGTTAATTCTCCGTCGCCGCGGGTCGTCATTCCGGAGGGCTGCAATTGCCGGCCACCAAGACCCGCGTGGCAACGTTTCGAATTCTCTGTAGGCGCGGGTCGTCTTTCCGGGGGCCTTCAAATGTTGACAACCATGACCCGCGTTGCAACGTTTCAAACCTACAATGCCTGCCGCAATGCCGATTCAACATCTGGATATCGAAACTGAAATCCGGCGTCAACCAGGCGCTGTGGGACGGCGCGTTGGCTGGCAAGAAGCGCCTCGTCGGCGAACTCTCCGAACAGAAGCCGAAGAGCGAAGACGGGAATGGGGAGAACCGCCGACCGATGAAGAATCTTGGCAATCACTCGCGTCAGCGCCGCATTGGTTACCGGATTCGGAGCAGTAATGTTGATCGGGCCGTCCAGGTCTTCGTGGGAAATCAGGAATTTGATCGCTCGCATCATGTCCGTTAAGTGAATCCAGCTCATGTATTGCCGGCCGCTTCCCAGTCGTCCTCCTACAAACCACCGGTACGGCTTGAGCATCTTCGGCAGCGTTCCCCCATCCGATGCGAAAACCGGACTGATTCGCATTTTGACCACTCGAATCCCCGCCTCAGTAGCAGGATCCGTCGCCTGCTCCCAGGCCTCCGTCAGGTCCGCTAGGAAGCCCACTCCCTTGGCGCCGTCTTCCGTCAAAACTGCGTCGCCGCCATTGCCATAGTAACCGATACCGGAGGCACTCAAGAAAGCCCGTGGCTTCTGGTTCAGTTTGGCCAACGTCCGGGCAATCAGAGCCGTGGCATCAACGCGCGATTCCCATATCCGGCGTTTCTTATCGACCGTCCATCGTCTAGCGACAGACTCCCCGGTTAGCTGGACGACAATGTCAAATCCCTCCATTGCGTCCGCATCGATTTCCCCTGTCGCGGGATGCCATACAAATCGGTTTGGACCAGGCTTTCGCGAAAGAGCGACGATATCATTGCCTTCGCCGATCAGGAGCGCCGAAAGCGCCGAGCCGATAAAACCGGTTCCGCCGGCGATTAAGATTCGCATCGAATCCTCCCACAGGAGATTACTCCATGCCCGGCGAATGCGGACGCATGTGGAAGAGCAAGCTCCTTGCGTTGGCCATTACCTTATTCCTTATCTACGCGCCGCCGGCCCAACAGTCACCGAAAAAACTGACTCCTTTCGGCAAGGTTACCCATCCTCCCATCGAAGAGATGAGCGGCATCATAAAAAGTCATCGGTATCCCGACGCTTATTGGGTTTTCAACGACAGCGGAGACACCGCCCGCATCTTCGCCATCCATGCAAAGGGTGAAGTGATCGTGCCGAAATGGATGAAGGAGGAAGGAAAGGTCTATCCCGGAATCCCCGTCGAGCTGGCGGCAAACCACGATTGGGAGGAGATAACGCGCGACGGCGACACTTTGTATATAGGCGACATGGGCAACAATGGGAACGGGCGCAGGGATTTGGGGGTGTATGTGGTCAAGGAGCCGAACCCGTTCGAGACGGACAAGACGAGGGCGCTGCGGTGGATTCCGATCGCATATCCCGACCAGACCGAATTCCCCGGCAAGGTCTGGCACTTCGACTGTGAATCGGTCGTCGTCTTTAGACACAAGCTGTATTTTTTGACAAAGCACCGCGCCGGAGGACAGATCGGCATCCCGGAACCCGGAACGAAACTGTATCGGCTCGACAGCATGGACACGGACCGGGTGAACGTGCTGACGAAGATACAGGAAGTGAAGAGTCTGGGCGGGTGGGTGACGGACGCGAGCCTATCGCCGGACGGGAAGATGCTGGCAGTGCTATGCCAGTTCCCGACCCAGTCCGTGTGGATTTTCGACACACCGAAAACCGGGGATCACTTTTTGTCGTCCACCGTTCGGAGGTTGGCTTTTACAGGTGGGCGTCAATGCGAGGGCGTCTGTTTTGTGGATAACAACACGTTGTTAATCAACAACGAGCAGCGGGATATTTTCAAGGTGTTGGTGAAGGATTTTAAGAAAGTGGCGCCGCCGAAGTAAAGGACGATAAAGCCCTCCCCCTTTTCCAGGCGGCAGCCTGGAAAAGGGGGAGGGTTGGGTGGGGGTTGGAAAACGTCTCGATTACAAACTTCTTGCCGCCTCGATAAACGCCCGCAGCTTGACGTGGTCCTTGATCCCCGGCTCGGATTCCACGCCGCTCGACACATCCACCGCATAGGGCCGCACCGCACGGATCGCATCGCAAACATTCTCCGGCGTAAGGCCGCCGGCCAGAATGACGGGCAGTTCCACAGATTCCCGAATCTGCGCGGCCAATTCCCAATTCGCCACAATTCCCGCGCCGCCGAGCTTGTTCGGGTGAAACGCGTCTACCAAGATCGCGTCGGCTTGCGTCTGCGCGCGAATCGCCTCTTCGATCGACTCCGGTCCGGTCGGTCGAATCACATAGATCAGACGTTTGGAGACCAGATGGTCTGCGGAAATGCACTGAACCGCATCGAATTCGGATAGATCGCGCTCCGGATCGGCGTGACCAAATACGGCGATCGTCTGAATGAATGGCGGCAGTTGGAACGGTATCTCCATTGCTTCGGGATTATCGCCGATGTATCGCGGGCTGGAGCGCTCGAGAACGAACCCCAACGCGTCCGCGCCAAACTCAATCGCGGCGATCGCGTCTACGAGCCGGGTGATGCCGCAAATCTTCACTCGGGTCATGCTGACATCAACCGTCGCGTCGCTTCCTCGACATCGTCTTCTTTCATCAGGGATTCACCGACCAAAACGGCCCGCGCGCCCGCCATTCGGACCCGCTCGACGTCGGAATGCGAAAAGATCCCGCTTTCGCTGACTAGCAACGTCTCTTCCTCGGCCATCGATCCCAACCGTTCTGTCACCGCCAAATCCGTCTCAAAACTGGTTAGGTCGCGATTGTTGATGCCGATCAGACGCGCGCCGGCCTCGATTGCAACGTCCATCTCCGCACCGTCATGCACTTCCACAAGCGCGTCCATCCCCCAATCATCGGCAACATTGGCCAGCGCCTTGATTTTCTCGGCATCGCTATCCAAAGCCCTGACAATGAGCAAGACGGCATCGGCCCCCGCCACCCGCGCCTCCACAATTTGGTATGCATCGATGAGAAAATCCTTGCGCAACAGGGGCAGTTCGACGGCTTTTCGAATGGCTCGCAGATAGTCGAGAAGGCCCTGAAAAAACTGCTCATCCGTGAGGACGCTGAGGCAAGTCGCCCCGCCGCGCTGATAGGCTTTGGCCAGTTCCACCGGATCGAAATCCTCCCGAATCACACCGCGAGACGGGGAAGCCTTTTTGATTTCGGCGATCAATGCCATTCCCGTCGCGCATTCCAGCGCGGTGAGAAATCCTCGCGGAGGCGCTGTCCTCATTGCAGCTTCGATCAATTGCGGCAAGGGGGTTTTTGCGCAGGCATCGGCAATCTCCTGCCGCTTCTTTTCGAGAATGGTCTCAAGCAGATTCATGGGTGAATCGAATGTACTCCTCCAGCTTGGCCTTCGCCGCCCCGCTCGCAACCGATTGGCGCGCGATCTCAACGCCGGTCTGTATATCTTTTTCGCCGGCAGCCCACAGAGCCGCGCCGGCTGTCCCCAGCGCCGCGTGGCAAAAGGGACTGCCGGGATCGGAAACCGCCGATCGCAGCATCACGGCGTTCGCCGCCGGGTCGTCCCCAGCCGCCACCGATTCCGGTGCCACATGCTCCAATCCCAACTCGTGGTATGTGGAAAGGCCCAGCCGGACGTGCGTTCCTTCCACCATCGCATAGGAGGTCGATCCAAATGCGGACACCTCATCGATCTCCGGTTCCCCATGCACCACAATCCCGCGCTCGCATCCCAGTTTCGCCAGCGCCGCGGCCACCAACGGGACCAGGGTCACATCGTAGACGCCAATGACCTGCCGCTTGGTGTCGGCCGGGTTGCAGAGCGGGCCGAGGATGTTGAACACCGTCCGCAATCGCAGCTCCTTTCGCACCGGTCCGGCGTGGCGCATGGCCGGATGGTGAGTGGGGGCGAAAAGGAACGCGATGCCGACCTCGTCCAAGGCGCGCCCGGCCTGTTCCGGCGTCAGGTCGATCTTTGCTCCGAGGGCTTCCAGAACGTCCGCGCTGCCGCACGCGCTGCTCATCGCGCGGTTGCCGTGCTTGGCGATGGCGGCCCCGGCCCCGGCGGCGATGAACGCTGCGGCGGTTGAGATATTAAAGGTCTTGAACAGGTCGCCGCCCGTGCCGCAGGTGTCCACCAGATTTGGGCGACTGGAATGGACGGGCGTCACACGCGAGCGCATCGCCAGGGCGAAGCCGGCGATCTCGTCCGCCGTCTCTTCCTTCATGCGCAGGGCGACCAGGAAGCCGGCGATCTGGGCGGGGGTGGCTGCGCCGTCCATGATCAGCCCCATTGCATCCTTGGCCTGTTCGATGGTGAGGTCTTGGCCTTCTACGACGGTGGCTAGAAAATCGGGCAGGTCTGGCATAGGATGATTATACGGTACAACGGCCCGGTGACCTGGACCTTGCCCGAATTGGATGCTTTGGCGCGTGATAGGGCGGCCATGTTGGAGCGCCTGTTGTACGAGGTTAACGCTCGCCAAAACCTGACGCGCGTGCCGAGGGAGCAGTTTATGGAGAGGCACTTTTGGGAGTCGCTGCATCCGATTTGGGCGCTTTGTCATTCCGAGCTTGCGAGGAATTTGCCCTCACAGACGAATTCTCAACCGGAACCAGATTCCTCGCAAGCTTGGAATGACAGCTTTCGGCCTTCCAGTCCAATCATTGACATCGGCTGCGGGCCCGGATTCCCCGGCCTTCCCATCAAGATTCTGTTCCCGGACGTGCCGATCACGCTCTTGGATTCGCATGGCAAGACGCTGGAATTTGTGGCGAAGGCGATCGAGAAGCTGGGGCTTTCCGGTGTCTCCATTGTGCATGGGCGGGCGGAAGAGGTGGCGCACCAGCCGGAGCATCGGGAGAAGTATGCCCTCGTCGTCTGCCGCGCGGTCGGCCGGTTCGAGATTGCCGCCGAGTTGATGGCAGGATTCGTCTCCGTCGGCGGCTGCGCGATCCCGCATCGGACAGAATCGGACGAATCCTTTGAAATCGATCTTGATCGGCTCGGCCTGACACTCGAACGCGTGGAGGCCCTCGATCACCTCCGCTATCCGGTTCTGCGCAAATCCCAGCCATGCGCCGCCGCCATCCCGCGCAAATGGAACCAAATCCAGCGGTAGCCGCCGCAACGGTAGCCGCACGCTTTAGCTTGCATTCCGCCGCTGTCTACTACAATTCTGCAACAGGTGCCGCCGCCGGGCGGTAATATGGGTAACAATGGCGATCACATGGGAATCGCTTTGGTCCGAACCGGTCCAAAAGCCGGAACCAACGGAGAGGCGGCGCGCCACCCGCGCCATCGCCCGCAACTCCGCGTTCTTGGTTGGTCCGATCCTGCTGTACAGTATCGCTTTCTACTGGATCTGGCCAGATTGGCTCGACGCGCATGCTTCGAAGCTAGCCCAGCGAATCTTGCTCGCCGCCTATGCCGCCGTCGTGGCTATCGCCTCAATTCAACTGGCACGGAAAAATCGCAAGGTGGACATTCAGTTCCGATTGTCACCGACCTCGTTGTTCGCTATGGCCATCGTTGCCGGGTTGATCTGTCAGTCCACCATCTATCCTCGATTTGACTGGCAGCATCTGACCTTATTGTTGGTGATCCAGGCTATGGTGTACTCGGTCGCGATCGCGGCGTTTTATCATGCCTACCTGCTTGATTCTTTGGAATCGATGGGGCTGGATTGGCGATGGTGCGTTGTGGGGTCGGCCGCCACATTCGCCGTGACGTGGTTTCCTCGATCCGTGGACGAACTCGCTGGAGCGATATGGATTGGATTTCTGGTTGCGGCGTTGTACTCGGCGCGCCGTAACTTCACAGAGGTGGCGGGCATTTGGTTCATTCTGCTCATCTTGTCGGCCATTCAGGAAAGAATATGAATGAAGATAGATTGACGGCCGCCTCCAAGTGGTCGCTCGTCGTATGCGCCTTCGGCATCGCTTGGAATATCATCGGTCTCCAATTTGTGACTTTTCCCCCGTCCTGGTATGCAACCCGTTGGCCCGTGATTCATGAAGTACTGACGGAGTTGCTGGTATTTGGTGGTGGCGCGCTCGCGGTTCTGTTTGCGGCCGTCGCCGAGGATCAACGGACCACCCGCGAAGTTCAATCCGCCATCAAGGAGCTGAGCTAGGCTTGCCGACGATTTCCCGGCCAGACATCGATCTCATGCGGCTATACAACCGAGCCAATGTGAGGTTTATGGTGAGGATGTCTATTGCCGGGATCGCGATATTTTTCACCTGTCGCATGCTTGAGGGCCTCTTCATCATTCAGACCGTAAATGCTGATGGCCCGGTAGCCTTCTTTGTCGGGGCGATCGGAATCTTGTCAAAATTTGCCGGCGTCCTGGCGGCGGCGACCATCTACCCGCTGCTCCGCCACCAGGGCCGCCTTGCCCGAATGGCCGATGTGGCAAAGGTCTCGGAAAAGCCGGCCGTTACTGTGCCGGCAATTAATGACGCCGTGAGGGACTCGTTGTACCGATTGTCCTTCGGCGGGTTCGGCATCTGGCTGTACTTTCATCTTTATTTCGCCATCAAGTGGTATCTCTACCGACCTAGTTATATGCCGTCTCACTTTTCGATGTTTACCCTTAGCAGCAACCTTGGAGGGCTGGAGTACTATTCACTCCTGCCTGCCTTCGTGTACGCCGCATGGCTCGTGTGGGATACAAGGCTGCAAGGTCGGCGGGAGCGAGCGATCCTCCGGGCCTGGTTAGCCCCGCTAGATGAACACTGATCACGCAGCTCCGCGCTATGGCTGGCTGCAATTGAAGCATAGGTCGTATAGGGCATATTGGACCTATACGACCTATGCGACCTATGCGACAACCTACCGATGTGTTGGGGTCCTCGCCGGCCGTAGCCAATCTAATCGCAAAATCCCACAGACCCCAACACGCAATTCCCCCCACCCTAACCCTCCCCCGCAAGTGTTCAGACTGGATAGATCGTTGACACATGTTCGGAGACATCGTTGACACAATGGAGGTATGCCATGGAGGAAATCGACGGTGGAACTGCAACGAGAAGAATTGGTTAGGTTGATGCGGCAGGTTGGTGCCAACAGGGCCG
>JBGPGO010000025.1:0-42755 GCA_041483895.1 Fimbriimonadia bacterium | reverse complement strand
TACAGAGCAGCCTCCAAAAGGGGCTTAGCCGCGGGACAGACTCTCCCCCCGCCTTGCCTTACTGAGCCAATCCAGACCCATGTATTTTTCTTTACTGGATCTGATACCCCATAAGATACAAGCCGCACGCTTTAGCTTGCGATGTTTGACGGTACACTGCGTAGTACGAGGAAGCATGGGAAGGTCAAGCCGGGCGGGGGAGCCCTTTTGTTTTGATTCCAGCGCAACGCAGACGCTGAAACAGGTAGCGGCGGAGTACCCGAATGTCAAACTGCTCGCTTTGGGGCAGACCGTCTTCTGGGACGAACCCGTGAAGGCCACTGTCCGCCGGGCGTTGGACGATCTCGAACTGCCCGTAACCATGCTCCTTGGCATCCACGACACCGATTACTTTTCCAAGCTCCCCAAAAACAGCCCCCGGTCGGACGACTACCAGATCCTTCCGCATAACGACGGCAGCACAAGAGACCTTTGGACCTCCGCCGGCGAGATTTCGCAGCTCTTTGGAAGCGAAACGGTGATCACACGGGAGCAGTTCGCTCAACACCGCGTCAACTTCGATCGGGCCGCCAAAGACTTTCCCGGTGGCAAAGAGGCTCTTTTGGAGAAGATGTCGGAGGCGTGGGGATGGCGTGGTCTCGTATCGCCTCACAAGAACGATCCACGAGTGACCGCGGAACTGCCCCTTGCCGAACTGGCCGGGCCGTTGCAAGAACTGTTGCGTTGGGCCACGACCGGCACGGCTCATTCCATCGGCGACCCGGCACGGCGCTTGGAGGCGGCTGCCGTCGCGGAGAATCTGATCGGGATGGTCGCGGCAAGCACAGCCGAGCATCCGGACTGGACCCTTTCCGATTTCTACCAAGACGCCCTGCCGAAACTGTATGAGATGCTCTTGGGCTATCCGCCAGAAAACGTTTTTCCAACCAGCACGGTGAACCTGCTCAATCTGACGTCCGATACAGCAAGCCTGCCCCGATTCAAGCTCCTCGACCTGTTCCTCCAGCCGGAGTCACGGCCGATCTGCGAACGCGCCTATAACGAGTCGCTCGAAGGCGGAGCAATGTACGAATTGGCACGATTTGGACCCGGCGCGCTGCCGTTCGATTTGGTAGTCCCCGGCCGCGGTCGCGGCACGCTGCGGGTCACGGAAAAATACGTTGTGGTGATGACCCCGCGGCCGATGTTTTTTTCTCTTCGCGAACCGATCCGGTCTGTCGCCCACCTGGCAGCCTGGATCGAATCCGCTCTCGGCAATCGCGTGGTGGTGACGGGCAAGGCCATTACCTTGGTGTCGATGCTGGCCCATGAATTCATGTTCCTGTTCCACGAACACGGCTCGAACTACGTCTTCCGAACTCGGCAAATGAACGATTCGCTCAAGGCGTCCGGCATCGATTTCGCGCAGCACCCGATACTGCGGGTGCAATACGACACCTGGGGTTCCCTCGCCGCCGTCCCTATCCCGCTGCGGCTTCCTGACCATTTGGCCGCGGCATTCGTGACGGATCAGGTTTCCGCACCCGAATTCGCGCAGCGGTGGAAATCTATTGTCGAGGATCGGAAGGTCCTGCTTGTGGAGTTCAAGGAGCTCCGTGGCCAGCGCGCCCTCATTGATGCGTTGTCGAATCGATGCAGCGAGTGCTGGGCCCAACTGGCGCACGAATATAGCCAATTAGAGGTTCAACTTCGAGAATTCGAGACGGAGCTGACGCAGATCGCCGAGCAAATCCGGGAGCAGTTCGGCCGGTGGCGGGCGGCGCGGGTCGAGTACAGTCGGCTGGAGGGGGCAAAGGGTGAGGACTTCCGGGCCACCGTTAGGCCCTTGCAAGATCGGATGGCGTTGGGAGAAAGCTTCCTGGAGGCCGATATTCAGACGCAAATCGAGCGCCGAACGAGTGAGTTCGATGCGATGCTGAACGATCTCCGAAGCGAAATCCGGGCTGCTCGGAGCGGCATCGCGGACCTCCGCCGGCGGCGGCTCGATCGAGTCCGGTCGCCGGAAGTTCTTGCGAAGCACGAAGCGCGCCGAAAGATTGCCCGCCGGGCCGAGCTCGAACGGCTCAATTGGGTCCGGGATGCCATCCTAACATCCGAAGGGCTGGTCCGAACCGATTTTCGTCCGACCGCCTGGTGGTTGCCGATGCTGTCGCCGGACGGCGCCTGGTTCAAACGGCTGGCGGAAACCACCCAAATGTACTTGGAACCGCTCTATTCTTAGGTTCCCGTTTCTTCCGATAATCTGAGCATGCGCTTGAAGGTTGATGCCCCCATCCCATTCGTGGCCGAAGTGCTCGGCAATCAGATCCGCTTCTTCGTAGACGGGAGGATGCTGGAGGGCGCCGAAGAGGAACGGGTTCTGGACCTGCTGGGTGTTCGCCCCGATGCTCAGCGGAAGCACTCCTTTGGATGGATGGACCATCCCGCGGCCCAGATGATGCTCACTCTTACAGAAGGTCCCGCTCGCCTGCAGGATCCTCTGTTCATGCTTCGATTGGGCGAGACGGTGATGAAAGACACGGACATCTACAACACTCCGGTAAAGAAAGTGATTGTTAATGAGCTCGTAAGGCGCGGCATGGCGGAAAAATTCGAATCCGGCCCTGACGCCGACCAAGAGGATCGAGTGAGCGCGATTTCCCTGCGGCTAACCGAGGAGGTTAATCGGCTTGAGGTTCTATTGGAGTGCCTTCGGCGAAACCTCCCCGTAGCGGAGAAGGCTTTCGCCGAGATCGAGCGCCGGGCCTTTCAAGCGGCCAACGAAGCCAAAGCAAGCTGACCGACTTCCAAGAATGAAACCCTCCACAGCGGGCTGTGGAGGGTCATTTCTTTCGTCTCGTCGCGGACGGCTACTTTTGTAAGGCTTTTCGCATCTCCGCGATAAAGCCCTCAACAGGGCGATAACCGACCATTTCGTGAACCACTTCGCCGTCCTTATTCAAGAATTTGATTGTCGGAAACCCAGATACACCGTATCGGGTCATTAGATCAGGACCTTGCCCCTTTTCCCCGTTCATTTTGACCAGGACGAAATCTTTCGCTGCCTGGGCAAACTCCTTGGTAGAGTACACGGTCCGGTCTAATTCATGGCACCAGTGTCACCAATCTGCGTAGAAGTCGAGAAGGATCTTTTTGCCGCTCGCCTGAGCAACCCTCAGACCTTCATCCAAGCTGTAGAACCACTTGACCCCGACAAGATCCGCTTCGGGGACTTCGACGGCCCCGGCCGGCATCGCGAAGGCGACTTTGGCGTCCTGAACCAAGTTGATGTCAACTCGGTCGCTCAGGACCAGCGTCTTCACGGCCTTAGCGGCGGTTGCCACGGTGAACTCGACATGCTTGGCGAGTCCGTCAGTGGGATCGAAGTAGATCCGCGCGGTCTTGTTCACGCTCGGGTCAATTGTGACCTTTACACACTCGAACGACTTCTTGTCGATTATCCCTGTCCCGTCATAGGTAGCCGTCTTCAGCAATTTGGACGCGTCCTTCGAGAAGAACTGCGACCAAGCCATGAAGGTATCGTCGCTAAGGAGCTCTGAAATCTCATTCGGCCGGGCCTCTCGGGTGAAGAATTTCTTCTCCCCCTTGAAATAGTCCGAGTACTTTTTCCCGTCCACAATACGAATGTTTCCGGGCGTCTCGAACTTAGCGAAGTCCGGGCGGGCGAGCGTCATAGACGATCGGACCGGGCTTGCGCTCCCGACTATGGTTTCAATCTCCACCGTTAGGGACTGAGCGGTGCCTACGGCGGCGATGTGCTTTTGCACAAGCGCCTCGGCCTTCTTGTCCGGTCCGGTCATGGTCAGCGACGAGATCATGGCAACATTCAGCAGAACGCTTATAATCATGCCTTGACCTCCTGTTGACGTACAGCACACATATTATACAGCATCGGAAGGCATTCTGGTTACCGAGAACGCGAGAGAAGGTCTTATCCTCGAACGCTCAACATCCGCAGGGCATTGACATAATTGGTGGAGAATGCCCCGTAATTGTTCGAGATTTGTATCAAATGGCCTGGTTTGTGCGTTAGATCAGGTGGTTCATCCGTGTCTTTGGTGAATCAGGCTGTGTATAGTGGGTTGCACTTTCGGGAAAGTCGCCCCCAATTGGGACGATTCCGCAGGATTCGTCGTCGTCGCCCCGAATGTAGCAAGCACTCATATTGTTTTTGCACACGAATTTTTTGCTGAAGCGGATTGCAACCGCACACTCGTTGGTAAAGGGGAAAGGGTTCGACCATGGCACAAGATCGATGGGCGAACAAGCAGACCGTAGCGCATGAGGTAAATGATGACTCGTTACCGTCTTATCTGAACCGATTGACGCAGACGGATCTGCTTACTCCGGCTGAAGAACAGGAGCTAACGCTGAAAGCCAGCCAAGGCTGCGAAGAGTCTCGCCGGAAATTGGTAGAGGCCAACATGCGCCTCGTTGTCAACATCGCCAAGCATTACCGAAACCGTATGGTTCCTTTCGAGGACCTGGTACAGGAGGGCGCGATTGGCCTCATGAACGCCATCGCGCGCTTCGAGCCGGCGAAGGGATATCGATTTAGCACCTATGCTACACACTGGATTCGCCAGGCCATCGGGCGGGCTATCGACAACAAGGCCAAGGCGATCCGGCTGCCGGCCCACGTGTCTGAGACGCTTCGCCGCCTAGACAAGGAACGGATACGAATTCGAAGAGAGGCCGGTTCGGAACCAACCGTCCAGCAATTGGCCGAGCTGCTCGGAATCAGCGCCAAGAAGATTATTCACCTCCTTCAGTCGTCCCAGGAGCCGTTGTCGTTGGACATGATGGTCGGCGATGACGACAACACGACATTGGGGGCTATGATCCACGATACGCAGTCCGCCAATCCGGAGCAGGCCCTTCTGACCGCTGAGCTGCTGCGGGAGCTGAGCGACATCATGAAAGAGCTGACCGACCGGGAGCTGGAAGTGATGCGACGGCGATTGGGGCTCGAAGAGCAGGGCGAGGCCCACGTTCTTCAGGAGATTGGGCGCGAGTTGCAGCTTTCCCGAGAACGCGTCCGTCAGATTGAGATGCAGGCGCTCAAGAAGCTGCGGCATCTTGCCCGCAGGCGGCAGCTTCGCGATATGCTCTCTAAATAGCGTATTCGTACCTGCCAAACCGGGTAATCTGGCACTATGCTGACCGCGATTCTTTGTGCGGCTGCCATCCAGGCTTCGTCCACAATAACGGTTTCCGTGTTGGGGGAGGTGTCAAATCCTCGCAACTATATCCTGCCGGCGGGATCGACCGTGCTCAAGGCTGTATCGATGGCGGGCGGTCCGAAACTGGACACCGCGTCGTTGCGGATGACAACCCTTCGGAGGAAATCCTCCGCGGAGACGGTCCCCATCGACCTGGCGCGGATGTACTTCAAGGGCAAGCTGGAGCAAAATTATGCTCTGAAGGACGGCGACGTTCTTACCATTCCACCCTATCCAAACCGGTTCATTACGGTTCAGTCGGGTACGAACGTCGTGCCGCTGCATTTCGAGGTGGGCCTCACTCTTGGAGAGGCTCTTCGAGCCGCCGGATGGGCTCCGAAATCGGACAAGGAGCCAATTCGGGTCGAGCGGCCCACTCCATTCGGGCCGAATCTGTCCGATACCTACGATTTTTCCTCGGATACGTTGATCCAGGGGGTGGATGCGCCGGTGAACTTCCTGCTGTCCGAAGGGGACATCGTCCATGTGGCGAAAGGTGCGCTTCGACCGCCTATTCCAAAGAAAGAGTGATTTCAAGGCTCGCAGGTTCGTCGAAACCAAACGTTCCGCCAATCTTCTAACGTTCGAAGGCCACAAATGTCTCTTTATCAGGTTATAATTGCGTTCGGAGGTCAAAAGCTATGATCGTACGTTCTCTTATCTCAATTCTTGCATTGCTGACCGCATGCGGCTTTGGCTTTTGCCAAGCAGCGGTCCTTCCCACCACGGCGTGGCCAAAATCCGGCAACAATTGGCAAAACCAGCATAAGTCCAATGTGGACGGACCGGCGAATCCGTCGTTGTTGGTCCGATGGATAGGGATCGGCGGCACCGACGCGCCGACGACGGACGGAGGCGACTTCTATGTTCCCCAAGGTCCGCTCTTGATAGACTATTCGCCGGCCGGCTTTGCGTCACTCCTGATCAACACAACTCCGGGCAATGTTTCGACGCTGACGAATTTTGACAAAATTCTCGTCGAACTGAAGGACACTACCGGGCTGATCTGCGATCCAATGGTGAATTGCGGAACTTGCTCCTACCCGCCTGTCCCCCCTCCACTTGGTACTGATCCGAACGGTTTTTACATCGGCGCTCAGGGGTGGGCCGGCTACGGCAAGTTCTATATCAGCGTCCCGTTTTTTCGGATCACTTTGGTTTTCGCGGGTGGCGGCTGGAGATCGATTGCTCCTATCGCAATACCCATAAACAGCATCAACGCCATTGCCGATCCGAATTGCACGACCCCCAAGCCGGTAAAGGTGACGGGATTCCTGTTTGTCGACATTTTTGGCGACGTCTCCTTGCAATACATCCATATGAACTGGGACGGAACGACGTTGAAGTCCAGCTTCCGAAGCTATTGGGGCGGCGGCACTCTGCCGACGATGCCGACGTTTACGACGATGTACACATCGGCCACCCCGGCTATTAGTACGTCCGGTACGGAGCTATTTCTCGCCGGTCACTATGGCGTCGTGACGGACTTTACCATCGCGAGCGGCGCTATCACGTGGCAGCTCGGGTTCGAGGAATCGTTCGACGGTCCTATCGCCCTGAATGGCACCGGAGATCTCTTGATCGGCACATCCCAAAATGCCACGACCGGCAGGATTGGGAACAAGCTGTACAAGGTCCCGAAGAACGGCAACTCGGCGAACGTTGTCAACGTCGCGCTGAACGGGTCCATCGTTGGCGGTCCCGCGGTTAACACGACCGTTAGCAGCTGTTATGTCGTAACTCTCGGCGTTAGCGGCAGTACCTTATACAAGATCAATTCGACGACGCTCGCGATCCAAGCGTCCCGATCCGATCTTGGCCAGCTTCGCACGACGCCGATCATCGACAAAAGCGGCAACCTGTATATCGGAAACGAGCAGGGCTTCCTGTATTCGCTGGATTCGAATCTGAACGTCCGCGCGAACTACCCTATCTTTGTGGGCGGATCGATTCACTCACCATGCAGCTTCAACGATGATGGACAGTTGATCGTTGTGTCTGGGAAATCCACGTCGATCTACATGCAGGGCAGTCGGCCCGGCAACCCGATGACTGGGCAAATCAAAACCAGCCCAATCAAAAAATAGCGTACCGTCAATGACCTCTATCGGGGATCCCCGGTCTCTTCGGGGATCCCCTTATTTGGCCGCATGCAAAATCCATGCACGGCCGGTTGAAAGCCCAGCGAAGGCCAGAAGCGGGAAGAAAGCGGGTTCCACGGACAGTAGACCAACTCCAGCCGCCGCGCTCCCATATTCTGAAGATGGTATGCAAGGGCGAGAGAGAGGGATTTGCCGACGCCGCGCCGTTGCCAATCAGACCTCGTTCCCACCGAACGGATAAAGCCGATCGTTGCTTCGGGCAGCAGATGCGAGGGTCGTTGGAACGAGGGTCCGACTCTGCCATCTGCCACCGCCACGACCTCGCCCCCGACCGAGGCATACATGGAGATTCCGTCCGGGTCGGCAATCACATCCTCGCAACCAGCCAGCTGCCGCTCGTACCTGCCCGTATAGTCGGTCCGTTGCGACGGCGCGCACATAGCATGATAGTCCAGTTCCTCCATGTGTCCGTCGATAACTTTTTGTCCCTCGCCTGTATAAGCGATGTGGAGGGAGACTCCCGCAGGGGGACTAGGTGGCTCCGGAAACGTTGCCGCAAGGACGCAGTGGCAGTAGGCCGGATCGAATCCATTGCGCGCAAGCAATGCGATCGATTCGGCGTCCACCGATGGAACGGATGCATACATCATCTCAATCTTCAGATCATGTGCCACTCTGTGCAAAGCATCCATAAGCGAAGGCGCATCCAGCCCGTCCCAAGACCTCAGCAACTGTATGCACCACGTGACATTGTTGCGAAAAATGATCTCTTGCGCCGGCTCTTCTTCACGGAGCAGATAGTGGGTCCCGGTCGCCAGCACGCGCCATCCCATCGCATCGCGGACGCCAAAGGCAAGGCCGGCCGATTCGATGGCATGGCTTATGGCGTCGGCGAAGAACTGTCTTGGAGGAGTGGCAAGTCTGGGATCCCTGCGGCAAAGGTTGGCGTGGTGTGCCGCCCACTCGGTAGCCAGATCGGGGACATGCTTGCGGGAAAGGGCAACGACCTCCACCTCAGTCGATGGCGTCGCGGAGCATCATTTCGCCCACCGACGCGATCTTCTCCGCGGCATCCATCGATTCGGCCTCCGCGTAGATTCGTACGACCGGTTCGGTGCCGGATCCCCGCAGCATCAGGAAACGTCCGCCTTCCAATTCGAACAGAACACCATCGGTTCGGTTTGTCTCCGTGACGCCGAAACCGTGCACGTCGGATGGGGCCAGCCCGGCTACGACGTCCGTGAGCTTGGTCATTTGATCCCGGCGGAAATGAGCGTCTATGCGATGATAGCAGTGCGGGCCAACGTCGTCAAAAACCTCTTGCACCAGACCGCCGAGGGTCTTGCCGCTCATCACCACGGCTTCGAGCAGCAACAGCCCCATCAGAATCGCATCGCGTTCCGGCATGTTTTGCGTCACTCCGATGCCGCCCGATTCTTCGCCGCCCATCAAAATCCCGCCCGCGAGCATCTTCTCCACGATGAACTTGAAGCCGACGGGAGTGACGTAGCACTTGCGGCCATAGCCCGCCGCCAGCTTATCGATCATCCGCGTTGTTGTCAATGTCTTCACCACGTCGCCCGGCAAGTGCCTCCGCTCGACGAGGTGCTTGAATGTAACGGCGAAAATACGGTGGCTGTCAACGAAATTGCCGTTCTCATCCACCGCACCCAACCGGTCCGCGTCGCCGTCCAGCGCGATGCCGAGGTTATTGCCTTTCGTGGCCTCAAAAAGCGGTCCGATGTTGTCCGCAATCGGCTCCGGGTTCATGCCGGGGAAGATCGGATTGCGTTCCTCCCGAATGGAAGTGACCTCCATCCGATTGAGCAGTCGGCGGAAATAGCCCGCGCCCGACCCGTGCATCGCATCCGTTGCCAGCCGGATGCCGGACGACTGAAGTTCCGCAAGATCGACCGTTTCCGCCAGCCGGTCGAAGTAGCCGGGGACGAAATCGATGACGGTCTTTTTCCCCGAACCGCTCCCGGTCGGATCGCCTTCATAGAGAAACTTTTCGATGGCGTTGGTGATCTCGGTGAGGGCCGCGCCGCCGTAATAGGGCTTGTATTTGATCCCGTGGAAGATGCCTGGGTTATGGCTTGCCGTAAAGACACAGCCGCCTTGCGCCTCATGTGCGATCACGCCGCACGACAGGGCCGGGGTCGAGGTCGGCAGATCGTTGATGAGGACATCGAAGCCAAAACTGTTGAGCACGCGGGCGCAGGTGTCGGCAAACAGCTCGGACATCATCCGGCAGTCGTGGCCGACGACGACCGCTTTTCCCGGCGGCTTGGACTGCAGCAGATAGCGCGCCGTCGCCGCGGTCACGATCTCAACGTTGGCGACGGTGAAGTCATCGGCGATTACCCCGCGCCATCCCTCGGTGCCGAATTTGATCTTCATAGGTTCCGGTAGAGTATGGCGCAACGGAGGCGCTCCGGGCGAGAGGTTTCGGGCGAGATTTGTAGAATCGAAGGATCGATGAGAGAGTATTCCCTCGATGTCCCGGGCGGCGACGCTACGGGCGCGGAATGGAGCGATGTTCGGTCACCCTACAGCGGTGAACCGGTGGGCCGCGTTCAACTGGCAGGCGGGGCCGGCATGGCGCGGGCGATTTCCGTCGCGTCGGGGGCGTTTCGCGATCGCAATGCCTGGCTGCCGGGATACGAACGAGCTGCCATTCTGATTCGCCTCGCCGATCGGATTGCCGCCCGCACGGATGAGCTTGCCGCGCTGATCGCGCTTGAAGGAGGCAAGCCGTTGACGTACGCCAGAGCCGAGGTGGTCCGCGCCGCCAACACAGTACGATTGTGCGCCGAGGAGGCGACCCGCATTCATGGCGAGGAGATCCCGATGGCCGGCTCCAAAGCGGCGGAGGGCCGTTTGGCGTTTACGACCCGTGAGCCGATTGGGGGCGTTGCGGCGATCAGCGCCTTCAACCATCCATTGAATCTGATCGCCCACCAAGCGGGTCCGGCATTTGCCGCGGGATGCCCGGTGCTTGTCAAGCCGGATACCCGCACCCCGCTCTCATGCGCCGAGTTTGTTTCGATGCTGCATGAGGCGGGCGCGCCACGAGAATGGGCAATGGCGGTTCCGTGCAGGCATGACGTTGCGGAGCAGCTGGCGACCAGCGCCGACATCGGATTCCTTTCGTTTATCGGCAGCGCCAAGGTGGGTTGGTATCTGCGGTCCATGCTGGCGCCCGGCGTGCGGTGCGCGTTAGAGCATGGCGGGGCGGCGCCGGTGATTGTGGACGAGACGGCGGATTTGGAAAAGGCCGTTCCGCAGGTCTTGAAGGGCGGTTTTTATCACGCCGGCCAGGTCTGCGTGAGCGTGCAGCGGATCTTCGCCCAACGCTCCATCAAGGATGATCTGGTTTCCCGGCTGGTGGCGGGAGCCAAGGCGCTGCGGGTCGGCGATCCGTCCTTGCTGGACACCGAGGTCGGTCCCATCATTGACGACACGGCGCGGCAGCGAATTCATGACTGGATTACCGAGGTGGCTGCTCATGTGGCTTGCGGGGGGCGAATGCTGGACAACCACTGCTATGAACCGACCGTGATTGTGGACCCTCCGCTCGATTCCAAGATGATGACGCAAGAGCTTTTTGGGCCTGCGGTCTGCGTTTGCGGGTATGAGACGTTGGACGAGGCGATTGGCCTTTGCAACTCCGTCGAGGGTGGTTTCCAGTCTTCGATCATGACGCGGGACGTGGAGCGGGCGATGGTCGCGGCGCGAGGGTTGAATGCCTCCGCCGTCATGATTAATGACCACACCGCATTCCGCGTGGATTGGATGCCGTTTGGCGGTCGAGGTCCGTCCGGGTTGGGCATGGGCGGCGTGCCGTCCAGCGTGCACGACATGACGCAAGAGAAGCTGATCGTGCTGCGCGGATGAAGATTGTCGATCTGCTCATCGAACCATTGTATGTCCCGCTGACGCAGCCGTTTGGTATTTCGCGCGGCTCAAATGACTCGATGGACAATCTGCTCGTCACCATAGTTTTGAAAGACGGCACACGCGGATATGGCGAGGCCGCGCCGCTTCCGGTTTTCAATGGCGAAACATTGTCGGATGCGCGCATGGCGTTGAATGAAATGCGGGCGGGCTTGATCGGCGCGGATGTGCGGCAGTGGCGTCGAGTTTCTTCCGATTTGCCGTCGTCGATGAAGTCGGCATTGTGCGCCGCTGAGACGGCGATGCTGGACGCGCTGTGCCGCAGCATCGGTCTTCCCATGTGGTCGTTTTTCGGCGGCATGCTCACCTCGTTGGAGTCGGACATCACGATTCCGATCTGTGATCCACAGTCAGCGGGAGAGGCGGCGACGCGTGCGGTTGCGATGGGCTTTTCGCGCATCAAGCTGAAGGTCGGTTCGCCACGGGATGCCGTTTGTCTTCATGCGGTTTGCGAGGCCGCGCCGACCGCCGAACTGATGCTCGATGGAAACGCCGGCCTAACCGTCAACGCCGCCATCGATCTCTTCGCCGACCACCGCTCGGGCATCATCCTGTTCGAGCAGCCGGTCCCGCGTGATGATCTGGATGGACTGCGCGAGATACGCGAAAAGACGGGTATCCCGATCGCTGCGGATGAGAGCGCCTGCGATTGCGCGGATGTGTTGCGGCTCTTTGCCGGCAAGGCCGCCGATGTCGTCAATATCAAGTTGATGAAGATGGGGATTGTGGAAGCGCTGGACGTGGCCGCGCTGTGCCGCCGCCTCGGTCTGGGTCTGATGATTGGCGGGATGTTGGAGACGGAACTTGCCATGTCCACCTCCGCCTGTTTCGCTGCCGGCCTCGGCGGTTTCGATTTTGTCGACCTGGACACACCGCTGTTCATGGCGGAGCATCCATTGCGTGGCGGCTACGCCCAGACCGGCCCCACCCTCGATCTCTCCACCATCACATCCGGCCACGGCGTTCAACCGTAACTCTCCGTAGACGCGGACCGTCTTACCGAATGCCCTCGATTCACCACCCACCAAGGTCCGCGTATCGTGCTGGCCACTTGGCATCGCTCGACAAACAATTTGTGGTGAGTTATCGGGGTGTTCGGATCCCACCGATGGCGGCGAACGGACAGGCATTTGCAACCCGATCGGAGCTCTAGAAGCCAAGCAGACCGCCAACCGGGTACCCTCCACAAAGTGTTTGTGGAGGGATGTCAGACATGAAACGCTGGGACTATGCGTTGTCAGTTGCGATCGTTATCGTTGCCGTCGTACAGGTTCTTTTGATCAAGTCTGTGCTTGTTGAAAACTATCAATCAGCAAGCGAGATTCAAAAGCAGGACTTTAGCATTGATGCTATCGTAATACCGTGGGCAATACCATTAATTTTCGCGGTTTGTTGCATCCCAGGAGTATTGGCGAACAAGCGCTGGGGGTATGTCGGCGCTGCCGTGGGATATTTACCAAGTGCAGCAATTTTATTGCTAGGGATGATACAGGATCTGTTGCAAGGAACGATTAGCCCAATTTCCTTTGCGTTGGCGCCTCCTGCTTTATTGATCATCGCAACTTGCCTATTGAGACTTGGACACGCAAGAAAATGAGTGCATCCCTCCACAAACAATTTGTGGAAGGTTATTGGGGATTTCGGATCCCACCGATGGCGGCGAACGGACAGGCATTTGCAAACCGATTTGAACTCCAGATGCCAAGCAGACCGCCAACCGGGTACCCTCCACAAAGTGTTTGTGGAGGGATGTCAGATGGTAGACTCCGTGGACCTTGAACGACAAGATTGAACTGATCCGTCGCAGCGTGGCGCCAGAGGCGTTAGAGTTTCCGCTGCACGCGCTCGATGGTCCGATCACCCCGAACGAACTGTTCTTTGTTCGCAGCCACTACGACACCCCGATGATCAAAGCCGCCTCTTGGCGACTAAAGGTAGACGGTTGCGTCGATCAACCAATCCAATTCAGCTTGGACGATCTCATGTCCATGCCGAAGGTTTCAGTTGAGTCGGTTCTTGAGTGCGCTGGCAACGGCCGGGCTGCTCTGGAAACTCCTGTGCCCGGATTGCAATGGGACTGTGGGGCTGTTGGGAACGCGATCTGGTCCGGCGTTTCAGTGCGCACACTCCTGGAGTTGGCTGGAGTCACCGACCGGGCGGTGGATGTGGTTTTTGAAGGGGCCGACAGAGGGAAGGTCAAGAATCCGGCTGCGCCCTGTGGGGATGTCGCTTACGCGAGAAGCATTCCCAGAGACTTAGCCCTCTCGGGCTGGCCGATCCTGGTGTACGAGATGAACGGCGAGCCCTTGAGCCCTGCTCATGGCTTTCCAGTCCGCCTGATTGTTCCAGGATGGTATGGCGCCGCTAGCGTAAAGTGGGTGATTCGGATCGTCGCACTCGATCATGCGTTCGGGGGCTACTATCAGACCAGCGACTATTCGTATTGGCAGGTCAACGATGGCTTGCCCGAGCTCAGACCGATCGGCGCGATGCCGGTCAAGTCGCTCATCGCTCGCCCGACACGGGGAACTTACGTGCAAGCCGGCGAGCGCATCGAGATCTGCGGAGCCGCATGGACCGGCACTGGCGAAGTCACAGCGGTAGAGGTGAGCGTCGACGATGGGCTCAACTGGGGAAAGGCAGAAATGTCCAGTCCAAGTGTCGCCGGATCGTGGCGTCTCTGGTCTTTCGAGTGGCTGGTGAAAGGGCCGTGTGGAGTCAGAACGATCTTGTCGCGTGCGCGCGATTCGCATGGACGGGTCCAGGCTACCGAGCGCGATTGGAACTACGGCTCATACGTGATTGACCATTCGATCCCGGTGGAGATCAATGTCACCGAGACGTAATGTTTGCATCCGTCCACAAACAATTTGTGCAGGGTTATTGGGGTTTTCGGATCCCACCGATGGTGGCGAACGGGCCGGGCATTTGCAGCCCAATCTGAACTCCAAACGCCAAACCAGGTACCCTCCACAAACTGTTCGCGGAAGGATGTCAAATACCCATCATGAGACTTAGCTTTGAACATCACAGTCATCCTCATATCGAGGAGCGCAAGAAGTCCGGGCCGCCAAAGGTCCGCGATGCAAGCTTGGGATTGAACGGAAAGATTGCCCTGGTCTTGACGTCGGCCGTCGGAACCATGTGGTGCGCGTATGTTTTCGCTCTTCTGGCCTTGACGGTGCTTCCCGATGCGGTGCACGGCGGCCTTCTTACGTTCATCCAGTGGGTCAGTCAGACGTTCATTCAATTGGTTATGCTCTCCGTAATCATGGTTGGACAGAACATCCTGGGAAAGGCCGGGGACAAACGCGCAGAACTGACGTACAAGGATGCGGAGGCCACGTTCCATGAGGCTCGGCAGATTCAGGACCATCTGAAGGAGCAGGACGATGCCATCAACGCGATCCTAGAGCGGCTGGAAAAGATGGAGGCCGGACTCAAAAAGGAGTAGCCCCATGCCTTTCGTGGAGGGATGTTGGGGTTTTCGGATCCTGCCGATGGTGGCGGATGGGCAGGCGTCTGCAACACGATCTGAACTCCACGTACCAAGCTATCCCCCAAGCGGGTACCCTCCTCGCATTGTTCTTGGAGGGGTTGCATGCCGGTAACTGAAGTGCTCGGTTGGATAGTTTGGGGATTTCTTGCACTGTTGTCGCTCGGTTTTAGCGCTGAGTTTCGCCGGATTTATCAGCGTGCGGGTGAACTCATGATTCCAATGAGGTCCGTCGTAGGTGTTTGGATTCTCATACTTTTCATCACCCTGCTTGTCCCAACCCTCAGACTTCACGTACTCTGGATAGCGCCGCTTGCGTCCGCGTTGGTGGCCCACGTGTCTCTCAAGACTGTCGTCTTTGAATCTGTCGGTCGCCGCGGAATTTGGAGCTTAGGCCTGCCGCTAGTGTGGATCGGCATTTTCTGGGGTGAAATCTGCCTGATAGGCGCCAGGCGGCACGCTTACACGGAGGATCCGTGGTGGATACTGACTGATGAGCTTGCGGGTGACTACGAGTTGGCATCTGTACTTGGCATCGATCCAGTTACTAGGATGAAGGTGCCAACAGAAACCATTCGCAAATCGTTCATGGGGCCTATAAGGTGTCTCGCAGGCGTGCTTGAGGCGGCCCGCGATGACGATGACCTGCCCGTCCCAACTGCTAGCGAGGAGATCATCATAATGATCGATCATATGAATGGGTCGGGGTACCTCGATCTTGACCCGGTGCATACTGTTAATGCTGTGAATCTCGCGATTGCTCAAGGCTATTCCGCATTGCCGGGTGCCAAGCGACCGCAACTATTGGTACTTGCCCTGCTGTGCGCCCGAAATCGCAAGAGCGCGGAGGAACCGATTGATGATTATGTCAAGAACATCGGGCCACTCCTGACTGCTGCCCTCGATCGCTCTCCGGCAAAGGAGCTTCTGCCACTGGCTGCTAAAAAACTTACCGGGCAAAATTCCTAGCCGGCCGACCCCCACATGTGGGGCCGTGGAGCGGTGATAGTTAGAATCTCGAATTGTGCATCCCGACTTAAACGCCTTTCGGAAGGTTGTCCGGGATGCCGGTTCCCACCGAAGTTGGCAATCGGGCAGGAGATCGCAATCCTATACACCACCAAAATGCCAAGAAGCCATATAACCGGGTACCCTCCGCGTAAGGTCCGTGGAGGGATTAGTTTTGACACCTGCCGATGACATCTACGTTGCCATTCTCAAAGCACTTATTCCCGGGGCGGTCATCGCAGTTGTTACCGCCAGTATCACCGTCTGGCTATCCGTACGCCAGTTCAGATATCAAAAGCTTTGGGAATTAAAATACCAAACGTACAAGAATATATTGGACGCTCTCGCTACCTTTGTCCGGATAATCCCCAAGTTGGTATCCCACTACACAGGGGGGCCGGACCTATCTCCAAAGGAAGTCTCAAACTTGGTGGATGAGCTTGTCGCGGCGGAGGGTTCACTTGACAGTGCTATTGCTATAGCCAGCTTAATTATCGAGCAACCAGCAATCACACATTTACGGCAGCTGCATTGTTGCATTGACAAGGACACAAAGGATATATGGGCTAAGCTTGATGCAAATGATGCGGGGGACGCACTATTCCCCGATACGATGTTGACGATCCTCGGCGCTACAAATGGCACAATCCAATCGGTAATAGCTGCAGGTAGGCGAGAATTGAAAATGCGCGAACTGAGGACGGAAGCAGTGATCCAAAGTCAGTCTGCTGACCGAAATCCAGATTGACTTGACGCGAGATCCTAGTATCTCCGCGGATACTCTCGCTGAGGAATTCAGATAAGCACCGCCAATCAATAATCCACCGGTCTCAAGTAATACTCCCCAATCGCGCTGTCGGAGAGGACGCAGGACGTGGCGAGGTGGCGTTTCCAGTGGGTCGCGTCTAGGCGGGAGCGGACGCGCGCGACCTCGTCGGGTGTGAAGCCCATTTGGGAGAGGCGTTCTGATCGATAGCCCAAGATCAGATGATGCAGGATCATGTCCAGCCTGTGGTAGCTGATGCCGAAATCGTCTTCATCCGTCTGGCCCTTGATTAGGTCCGCGCTGGCCGGTTTATCCACGATGACCGGCGGCACACCCAAGTACCGAGCGAGCGCCCACACCTGCGTCTTGAACAGATCGCCAATCGGATTGATCGGCGGCGAATCGTCCGCGTGCCACGTGAAATATCCCATCAATCGCTCCGATTTATTCCCGGTCCCGATGGGCAGCCCGCCGATCTTCATCGCTTGATCAAATAACACGATCATTCTTGTCCGGGCGCACACATTGCCCAGCCGCGACGGCGAGATTTCCGGCTCGTTGCTCATAACATATCCATCCACCGCCGCCGTGATATCCACCTCGCGCCCGTGGCAGCCCAACTCCCGAATCACCATATCCGCATGCGCGACGCTCTCCGGGCTGCTGACTTTCTTGTACGGCATCTTGAACGCGTACGTGTGCTCCGGCCCAAATGCGCGGGCGCACAGATAGGCGGTAACAGCCGAATCCACCCCGCCCGAGACCCCGACCACCGCGTTCTGGAACCCCCGGCGCCCGATCACCTCCGACTTGAGAAATGCCACCAGCCAGTCCGCGACCAGCTCCGGATTGATCGCCAGCGGCGCTTCCGGCGAGGGGCGCTCGGCGAAGTAGACCGGGACGCTCACTCTTCCTCCTTGAGCCGGTCCATCTCTTCCACCACGTCTCCCAGCGCGCCGCGAAGGTCCGCCAGCAGTGGGGAGTTGGCGCGGGCCACCTCCACGTCGTCCGGATGGCAGTCGCACACCAAAATCGCATCCTGGGCGGTGGGCGCTTCCGCGATCACTTCCCCAAACGGACTGACGATCATGCTTCCGCCGATCAGACCCTTGCCGCCCTCGAACCCCACCAGGCTGGACTGGAATATGAAAACCGAATGTTCTTCCGCCACCGAAACGAGCAGTTGGCGATATCGCGCCTGGTTGCCGATCTGGTCCCCGGCAAAACCCCGACCAGGGGAGGCCGCGATGCAAAAGATCGCCTGAGCGCCATGCAAAGCAACAAGGGTGGCGCTGATGCTGTGCCAAATGTCTTCGCAAATGAGAACGGCGGAGGGGAGAAATCGGGTCTGAAACGCCTCGAATCGGCTTCCCCGGCGAACGAAACGCCCCTCGTCGAACACCCCATACGTGGGCAAAAAGAACTTCCGATGCCGATGGACGATCCGGCCGCCATCCGGATCGAGCTGGGCGTAGAGGGCCGCGTTGTAGGCGATGCCGTCCGCCAGCTCATAAAATCCGGCGACCACATCCACCGCCCGGGTCAGGCCCCGCTGCACGGTTTGCTCCTGTAAGTCCTTGAAGAACTGCTCCGCGGGTACGGCCTGTTCGTAGACGCCGCCCTCCAAAAAGTAGCCCGTCGCCACCGTTTCCGGGAAGACCACGATATCCGCGGGAGGATCCAGTTTGGCCGCCTGCGCGATCACTTCGCCGATTTGCGCCAGGTTGGCGGGATAATCGGCCTTCTTGGGATGGATTTGCGCTACGGCGACGCGGAAGGGACCGGCCTTGGGCCGATTGGGCTGTCTCATCGTACGGAGTCTACCGTAAGAGGGAGCCGGTCCCATACCGACAATCCAAGAGAGACGAAGAGCGAAACCAGCATGATAAGTGACCCGCATTACGAAGAAACATTTCTATTAAAGGCGTCCGTCGAGGCCGTCTGGGCCGCGCTTACGGATCCGAGGAAGATCGCCGAATGGCATCTCTGCAAAATCACGGTGATGGAGGGGCGCATCGGCGGCAAGATTGAATATTCGGCCGGACTGTCACCGGTAATCACCGGGCGGGTTGTCGCTTGGGCGCCATACCGCCTGTTTTCCCACACATTTCAATTTACCCATGAGCCGCGTGATCCGGTGAGCGAGGTCGCCTTTTGCTTGGAGCCGGCGGGGAGCTCCTGCCGTCTCCTGATCCGCCACTCCGGCTTTCCTGATTACAACGGAACCTATCGGGATGTCTCAGCGGGTTGGCCGGTGCTCGTTGCGGGTCTGCAAGCGATGTTTGACAAGCGGCCGTATGCGGGGATCTACCCGAAGGCAGCGTAGCGTTGCAACGTGGGTCTTGGTGATTAGCATGCCGAGGTGATTCGCAATCCGACCCACGACTACAAGCGCGAGCATGCCGAGGTGATTCGCAATCCGACCCACGACTACAAGCGCGAGCATGCCGAGGTGATTCGCAATCCGACCCACGACTACAGCACTGGTTGTGGCCGGAGTTAGGCCCAAACGCCATCCGTCGGTAAATCATTCTCTTACCTAAAGCTAACTTTCTGCAAAAAATACCTCCATAGGTCTTGACAGACTATCCGTAGTATGATATGCTGTCCGAGCACCAAGATATGGCGACAAGGATGTCCCAAAGCTTAGGGTGATTGATTGAAATGTCCTTATTGCGGTCACAACGACGACCATGTGCTTGACTCCCGGCCCGTAAGGGAAGGGGCGGCAATTCGTAGGAGAAGAGAGTGCACCGCATGCCAACGGCGCTACACCACCTTCGAGGAAATCGAAGAGAAGCGCCTAATGGTGATCAAGAAGGACGGCAGTCGCGAACCCTATCGCAGGGACAAGCTGTACCGAGGCTTGGAGCACGCATGTAGGAAAAGGCCGGTGGCGACCACCAGCCTCGAGCGGGCCGCGGACGAAATCGAGCGGCAGCTGTTCAACTCCGGGGAACCGGAAGTGAACGCGACGGAGATTGGGCGGCTTGTGATGGAGCGGTTGCTGCTCATGGACCCGGTTGCTTATGTACGATTTGCGTCGGTGTATTTGCAGTTCGAGGACGCCGCTCAGTTCAGGGAGCTGGTCGAAGGAATGCGGAAGGGCAGGAAACCAAGGGATGGATAGAGTGAGAGGACATGGACGTTGGAATCCGATAGCACTTTTGATACTATAGAACAGGGTGTAGTTACCACCCATGCGGTTGTTGAGATGAAGAAGGATACAGTCGCCGATGCCGCGCTGATCAAGCCGGAGGCTATCGAAAAGGCCAAGATTCCCTACTTCGAAAAGGGACCGGGCCTCGACTTCCCGCGTTTCTTCACCAAAAAGGGCGTGGACCCGTTCGACGCCATTGAATGGGATTTTCGCTCCGCCCGCATCACTAACGAAAAGGGCGAAAGCGTTTTTGAGCAGACGGATATTGAAGTCCCGGTCTTCTGGTCGCAGCTTGCCACGAACGTTGTGTCTTCCAAGTATTTCCGCGGCCAGTTGGGCGCCCCCGGGCGTGAGCGGTCGGTAAAGCAGCTCATTGGCCGCGTCGTGGATACGATGACCCAGTGGGGCAAGGACGGCAACTACTTCGCGACCGAAGACGATCTGCAAGCCTTCTCCGATGAATTGAAGTTCCTCCTCGTCAACCAATATGCCAGCTTCAACAGCCCGGTATGGTTCAACGTGGGCATCGAGGCGCGCCCGCAGGCCTCCGCATGCTTCATCGTCTCCTGCGAAGACCGCATGCAGTCCATTTTGGAGCTTGCCAAGACGGAAGGGATGATTTTCAAGTTCGGATCCGGTTCCGGAAGCAACCTGTCTTCGCTTCGCTCCAGCCGGGAAAATCTGAGCGGCGGCGGGTCCGCCAGCGGTCCGGTCAGTTTTATGAGAGGGTTCGACAGCTTCGCCGGGGTTATCAAGAGCGGCGGCAAAACCCGGCGCGCGGCCAAGATGGTTATTCTGAACGCCGACCATCCGGATATTGCAGAGTTCGTGGAGTCCAAGGCCAAGGAAGAGAAGAAGGCCTGGGCGCTGATCGACGCGGGCTATGATCCGGGTTTCAACGTGCCGGGCGGGGCGTACGACAGCGTGATGTTCCAAAACGCCAACCACAGCGTCCGGGCCACCGACGCCTTTTTCGAGGCGGTCGAGCGGGATGAGGTCTGGTACACCAAGGCGGTCACGACAGGCCAGCCGATGGATAAATTGGGCGCCCGCGACCTCTTTAAGAAGATGGCGGAGTCGGCCTGGATCTGCGGCGATCCCGGCGTGCAGTATCACGACACCACGAACCACTGGCACACCTGCCCGAACACCGCGCAGATCCGCGCGAGCAACCCGTGCAGCGAGTACGTCTTCCTGGACGACAGCGCCTGCAACCTCTCGTCGCTCAACCTCATGAAGTTTCGAGATGAGGCGGGCGAATTTGATGTCGAGGCCTTCCGGTCCGCCGTCCGCACGATGACGACGGCGCAGGAGATCATCGTCAGCAACGCCAGCTACCCGACAGAAAAGATCGCACAGAACAGCTTCGACTATCGCCCGCTCGGCCTCGGCTATGCCAACCTCGGCGCGTTGCTCATGGCGCGCGGCCTGCCATACGATGACGCTCGTGGCCGGTCCTATGCCGCCGCCATCACCGCCATCATGACCGGCGAGGCGTACCGCCAGTCTTCCGTCATCGCCGAGCGCTGCGGCGGCCCATTCCCCGGATTTAAGAAAAACGAGGAGCCGTGCATTCGCGTGATGGGTCAGCACCGAACGGCTGTGGACCGAATCGAAAAGTCCTGCCCAGAGTATATGGTGGATGCGGCCCGCGATATCTGGGAGGGAGTCGTCGAGCGCTCCAGCCGGCACGGACTACGCAACGCCCAGGCCACCGTGCTCGCCCCGACCGGCACCATCGGTTTCATGATGGACTGTGACACGACGGGAGTCGAGCCCGACATCGCGCTGGTCAAATACAAGAGCCTTGTCGGCGGCGGCGTGATGAAGATCGTCAACAACACCGTGCCGGAAGCGCTGAAGCGGCTCGGTTATGACGACCGAACGACCAAGAGCATTTTGGAGCACATTGACACCGAGGACACGATCGAGGGCGCCACAGGGTTGCGCGACGAGGACCTGCCGGTATTCGACTGCGCCTTCCGTCCGGCCAACGGCATGCGGTCGATTGAACCGATGGGACACATCCAGATGATGGCGGCGGTTCAGCCGTTCTTGTCGGGCGCAATCTCAAAGACGGTCAACGTTCCGAACGACGCGACGGTCGAGCAGATTGAAGAGCTGTACCTGCAGGGTTGGAAGCTTGGCCTCAAGGCATTGGCGATCTATCGGGACGGTTGCAAGCGGACCCAGCCGCTTTCGACCAGCAGGCCCGGAGAACAGACCGTCGAAGCCGCCAAGCCGCACCGCCACCGCTTGCCCGACGAACGGAGAAGCGTGACGCACAAATTCAGCGTCGGCGGCCACGAGGGATACATCACGGTCGGCCTGTACGACGACGGCACTCCCGGCGAGATTTTCATTGCGATGTCCAAGGAAGGGTCGGTCATCTCCGGCCTTATGGACTGCTTCGCGACAAGCATATCGCTTGCCCTCCAGTATGGCGTGCCGCTCAAAACCTTGGTGGAGAAATTCAGCCATACCCGATTCGAGCCCAGCGGCTACACAGGCAATCCGGACATTCCGTTTGCCAAGTCCATCATGGATTATCTGTTCCGCTGGATCGGAATGAGGTTCCTAAAAACCGAACCACCGCCGACCAAATCCTTGGAAGAGGTCGTTTCGGCCGCTCACAAGGGGTCGGCGATGGTTGAGGAAGACCGCGCATTTGCGGTTCAATCCGACGCGCCGCCGTGTCCGGACTGCGGAATGATCATGGTCCGAAACGCGGCCTGTTACCGATGCACCAACTGCGGTCTTAGTTACGGCTGCAGTTAACAACCTTGACAATTGAAACGGTTTCGTCGATCCCGATTGGGATCGCAACGACTGCTCGTAGCCACTCCCTGCTTATGCCGGGAGCTCTGTAGGTCGAGCTCCCGGCAGTTTTTTGGAGCGGTCGTTGGAACGGGTTTATCATCGAGGAGAGCAAAACGGGCGGCACCATAGGCGTGCCGAAGGGTCGCCGCCCTGAGATTTTTGGACGGAGGGTCATACTACTCGGAACATTGAAAGGCGTGGAGTCAGGAAGGGTGGGACGAACGAACAGCCGGCACTTGTATCGCCACGGATGCTTCCCCAGAGAGGCAGGCTCCCCTGTCCCACGGCTCCACGCCGCCCCCATTCCAATGCCCTCCCCATTTTTCCCGTCCGACACTCCCCTGCGCATGTCGATTTCGGGAAAAAGGGGGAGGGTTGGGTGGTGGTTCGGAGGCAGCAGCGCATGATCCGCATCGTCGGCGTCCAACGCTCCTCCGTTCCCGAAAAAGAGTTCATCCTGCTGCAGAACCAGGGGCCGCGTCGAATTCCATTGGAGGGATATTTGCTCACGGACGAGCTTGGCCTGTACGCCCGAGACGCCGGCCTGCGGGGAGATCGCATGTTCACCTTTCAGACCGACGCCAAGCTGATCCCGTCGGCATACGTCGCTCTAGTTACTGGTTTGGGCGAGGACGGATGGCGGAAGATGGATGACGGCAGCGTCGTCTATTATTGCTATTGGAACCGCGACGATCCCGTCTGGTTCGGGCATGAGGATCCGGTGCATCTGCTTTGCGTCACCAACACCCACTCGCCACGGCGCGACGCATACGTCATCCGGCGGTGAGCTCCGCGCTTTTTGGGGATTTTGACCGAAATCGGACCGAATCCGGCTTTCGCAAAACAATGATGGTATCGCTGAGGTCCAAGTCGGTTCTTCCCAGAGTGAGCACCCTGCCGGCCGCTCGGATGAAACTCAGTCCAAAGCTAATCAGCTTTGATTTTGAGCGAATGCTCTTTTGCATCGGGGATTCATACATCTGGAAAAACGAAATCTCGAACCGATTGCGGATGGCAAATTTCGTTAACTTGTGTGGCTCGATTGACGATCGCAGGTAGGTTTTGAATGGGCCGACGTCTTCCGTGCCGGCATTAGGACGCCCCATGAAGGTCCTGTAAACCCAGACATGAAATCGATGGGGAGTGAATTTCGCGATAAGCCCTTTGGTCGATAGAACATTCGGAAGCGCGAGAATAATCAGGCCGCCGGGACGGATCGAGCGAACGAAATTGCTCAGCGCCAGTTCCGGGGTGCTTAGATGTTCAAGTACGTCCCAACAAACGATCACGTCGTAGCTCTGTTCTGGGAGTTCATAGGTTTGCAGGTCTCCACAGATCTTTTCATGGACGATCTCGTTGCGCTCCAGCTGTCTCGCGGAAATATCGATGCCGACTAGATGTGAGCCCTTGGGCAAAGTGACGTAGCAATAAGAACCACATCCCGCTTCCAGAACGGACAACACCGGCTTTTCTGGAAGTATGCGATCAATTACAGTCTGAGCTTCCTGGTAAACATGAAACATAACGACCCCTTCCCATCGCGCACTTCAATTTTACAACATATTTTTCCCCCCAACATCTTTGCGGGCTACCGTTGGCAGTCATGCAAAGGTGATACCGATGGGCGTATCGAATCTAACGGCCATGCCCAAAGGACGCCTCAACCAAAATACCTGGACGAAGAACCTCACGGAACGCGGCCCCCGCCGCGAGTACATCGGCGACGATTTGCGCTGCGTCGCAATGCCGCTCGGCGGAATCGGAACCGGTACCGTCGCTCTTTGCGGAGACGGCAGCCTGCGCCAATGGCAGCTCGTCAACCAGGTAAATCACTCCGGGTACGTTCCCCATTCGTTTTTCGCGCTTTGGCTGCGGCAGCCGGGGCATGAGCCGGTTGCCTATGCGCTGCAGACAAAGCGCTTTTTCGCGGAGAACGACTTTCTACCGGCAAAAAATGTAAACGACCACGTTGTGCCGCGCGAGCTGATCCGGTGGGTAGACAAGCTGCCGTGCGTTTGGGAGACCCGGTTTATCGGCGAATATCCGATAGCGGAGATTTCATACCACGAGCGGGACATGCCCGTCGAAATCCGAATGGAAGCGTTCTCTCCGTTCCAGCCATTTGATTCGGACACATCAGGCATCCCCGCCGTGCTATTCACGTTCAAAGTTCACAATAAGACGAAGCACCGAATTACGGCCTCTCTGATGGCGAGCCAGCAGAATTTCGTGGGGTGGGACGGCGCGACCCTGATCCGGGAGGCCCAAAATCCAGGCTATGGCGGCAACCAAAACCGGCTCCATCGAGTGCCCGGCCGATACACCCTCGAGATGGTCACCTCGCGCCTGCCGGACGACCATACCCATTGGGGCGAGGTGGCGCTGGCCGCATTTGCAGACGAGGTCACTTCGCTGCCGCAATGGGACGATGTGGAGCAGATGTGGTACGAGTTCAGCCGCGACGGAGAGTTCAAGGTGGAGGCCGACAGCCTGCCGAGCGCGCCGTGGCGTACATGGGCCGGCTCGCTTGCCTCCAAGTTCCCTTTGGGGCCCGATGAGACGCGGGAGATCACCTTCCTTCTCGCTTGGTATTTCCCCAACCGGGTCGTGAACTGGGACCAGCCCGTCGACGTGACCCACGATAAAAAGACGAAGTTCTGGCTGGGAAATCACTACAACCGGTTCGGCTCGGCGTTGCGGGTGGTGCAGCACGTTTACGAGCGCAAGGATGAACTTGTCGCGGCCGCCCATCGCTTCCGAGACACCATGTACGGAGTCAGTCAGCCGTACTGGTTTCTGGATGCCGTCACCGCCAATATCGTTCCGGCCCGGACCAACATCTGCCTGCAAGACGAGCGTGGCGAATTTTATGGGTTCGAGGGCGGGAACGGGGCGAGCGCCAGTTGGGCCGGCGGGGTGGGCGGTTGCTGCGCGCTCAACTGCACGCACGTGTGGAATTACGAGATGACCGTCGCGCGCCTCTGGCCGGATCTGGACCGGTCGATGCGGCGAACGGATTGGGTCGTAAACCAACACGAGACGGGCTACCTTCCGCACCGGACCACGTTGCCGGAGTATCTGCCGCGTCTTTGGGGAATGAAGATCGGCGGCCCGGACAATCCTGCGTTGGACGGTCTGTTCGGCGGGGTGCTCAAGACCTGCCGAGAGTTCCTGGGTTGCGGCGATCCGGTGTTCCTCTCGGCGATGTGGCCCCATGTGGATCGGGCGATGGAATATGCGATGACCCATTGCGACACGGACGGCGATGGCGTCATCAAAGGCGAGCAGGGCAACACTTACGACATCCACCTGTATGGGCCGAACACCTTCATCGGGTCTCTCTATCTCGCCGCCTTGCTCGCCGCCGCCCGGTTGGCGGATGCTGCCGGAAAGACGAAGAGAGCGAAGGCGTTTCGCGAGCGGTTTGCCATGGGGTCGGCCAACTACGACAAGACCTGCTGGAATGGGGAGTACTTCATTCAGGTCGTCGATCTGAAGGAACATCCGAAGCACCAATTCGGGGCCGGGTGCGTCTCGGACCAGCTGCTGGGTCAGTGGTGGGCGCATATTTTGGGATTGGGCTACGTGCTGCCGAAGGACCACGTCCGCTCGGCGCTGGCCTCCATTTTCAAATACAATTTTTTGGACGGCTTCGAGCATTTCGTCCAGCAGCCGCGCGTGTTCGCCTCCGGCCATGATCGGGGATTGCTGAACGCGAGCTACAAGGTGGGGGAGAGGCCGGAGGTTTCGCTTCTCTATTCGGACGAGGTATGGACGGGGGTCGAATATGCGGTTGCCGGGCTGATGCTGCATGAAGGGATGACGATGGAGGGGCTGGCGATTGGCAAGGCGGTTCGGGATCGATACGATGGGTTCGAGCGCAATCCGTGGAACGAGGTGGAGTGCGGCGACCACTACGTGCGGTCGATGAGCAGTTGGGGGATGCTGGACCTTTTGGCGGGGATTGTCTATGAGGCGGATTCGAAGCGATTGCGGGTCGGTCCTCGCGGGCAGGGGTCGGATTTCAGCGGCTTCTTTGCGGCCGGCACCGCCTATGGGGTTGTGGAGCAAAAGGGGCCCGAAGTCACCATCCATGTCGCGGCCGGCCGGCTGCCTCTGTCGGAGATCGGAGTGCTGAGCGACGGCCCGGCCACGGGATCGGTCGACGGCCACCTGGCGACGTTTGAGCGCCGGGACGATCACGTTTGGGCCCGCCTGGCGGAGACAATTGAGCTTACTCCGGGGCAGAGCCTCACAATCCGATTGGGGTGAGAGGCTTTCGCCTCTTCCCAGGGTTCTCGGTGTGGCCGCGTCCGGTTCCCACCGACCACGGTGTCATTCCGAAGGAGCTTGCGACTGAGGAATCCCTCTCAGAACTTCTCGCCGTTCGCCAACGTTCGTGGACAGCAGGACGTCCAGAGAGGGATTCCTCGCTCCGCTTCGGAATGACAGCCGTTTGGCTGACGGGGACGGATTGGCGGTTTGGCAAAGGAGTTGACGGCAGGACTGCGAACTATCGAAGAGATGAAACCTCGATGGGGACTGCCGGTCGTTGCCTGTTTCGCCCTTATGCTGGGTGGCTGTGCCAGGTTTCCTGCCAATCCAGGTGCGGCGAGTGGCAAACGGCTTGTTTTCACCCTCACCTTCCAGAATGATCTGCGTTTGGGACTTGGCGATGATCAGACGGCATACTCCTATCTCGTCCTGATCGATAATGATAACGATCCTACGGGCGCGACGGGTCCGATACCGGTGATCCAAAAGAGCCCCGCGGGGTCCTGGGGCAATGGTTACGCCGCAGGGCACTTTACCCATGTGGTTGCCCTTGGACCGTTCAAAAGTTTTCAGGGGCCTGGCGTCATCGGCCTCTACAAATTAAACGATCCTGATGTCGATCAAAACCAACTGATACCGCGGGGTCAGCCGGTCTCGGTGACCGACCCGCATACCGGGGACAAAGTGATCCGCTTTGAGTTGGACACGCACCAACTTGGCATTGACCTCACCCAGGACCAAAATCCGGTCTTCATACAGGTCAACGTCGTTGCGACAAACGTAATCCCGGACAATCCCGCAGGGGACTATGATCGGTTCTGGGAGGCGTTTGGGAATAACGCCGAAGGGAACCTAAACAAATACATCAATATCGACGTTCGGCAGGATGGTGTCTATGATTTGCAGAAATACGGAGCAGACTTTGAGCCAGTTGGCGACGTTAGGAATGGCGACCGTACGGAACCGTCGCTCGACTTGATAGACTTCCAGATCGAGGTTCGATCGTAAGCAGGAGGGCATGATGCGAAGGGTTTTCTTTGGTTTTGCGGTACTCGGCGCGCTGGCGCTCTTTGGATGCGGCGGCGACAAGGGCGCCGGCGGAGGTAAGGATGAGTTGGTCATCCTCTGGGCCCAGTGGCAGCCCGCCGACGCGCTCCAAAAGCTGGTCGATACCTATCCCGGCGGCATTAGGGTCCGGGTCGAGCAGGTCCCGTGGGCTCAATATCTGGATAAGCGCAACACGGTTTGGGCAGGCAAGAGTTCCGAATACGACATCATCATAGGCGACAGCCAGTGGCTGGGGCAGGGGGCCGAAGAAAAACACTACGTGGACCTGACCGACTGGATGAAGACCGCGGTCAAGATGGATGACATCACGCCCGCGGCGCTAGCGGCATATGGCGAATACCCGGCCGGATCCGGAAAATATTATGCGATGCCGTGCGAATCCGACGGTATCGGATTTGCCTATCGTAAAGACCTTTTCGAGGATCCGAAGGAGATGGCGGCTTTCCGGGCAAAGTACGGATACGACCTTGCGCCGCCGAAGACCTGGGGCCAGTTCCGGGATATCGCCGAGTTCTTTACGCGACCGGATCAAAAGCTGTACGGCTGCGCGCTGTTCTATTCCAAGCAATATGACTCCGTGACGATGGGTTTTGAGCAAGTCCTGTGGTGCTACGGCGGCGATTGGGTGGACAAGAACGAGAATCCGATGGGCGTGATCAATTCGCCGGACGCGGTGAGAGCGCTTGAATTCTTTATCGATTTGAAGAAGTTCGCGCCTCCCGGCGTCGTCAACTACTATTTTGAGGAGACCAAGAACGCGTTCAATACCGGCCAGCTTGCAATGGCGGAGGAGTGGTTCGCGTTTATGCCCGGAATCAACGACCCAAAGACAAATAAGTTTTTCGATCACACCGGCTATTTCCTAAGTCCCGGCGGGCCGAAAGGGCACTATGTTTCGCTGGGCGGACAGGGTATGTCCATCTCATCCTATTCGAAGAAGCAGGGTGAGGCAAGGAAATTTATGGAGTGGTTCGCGAAGCAGGAGACACAACTCGCATGGGCCAAGCTCGGCGGGTACACGGCCAACATCAACGTTCTAAAGAGCGACGATTTCAAGAATGCAGCTCCATACAACGCGGTGTTTAGCGAAACCGTCCCGCTTCTCAAAGACTTTGCGAACAACAAGGTCTATCAGCAGCTCTTGGACGTGTCGCAAGAGAAGCTCAACGCGGCGGTGACCGGCCAGCTTACGCCCAAAGAAGCGCTGGACGCCATCGCACAATCGCAACTCAAGACGTTGACACAGGCCGGCCTGGTTACGAGCAAGTAGGGTGCGAAAGGCGCTGGGTGACCGGGCGGTCGCGAATCTGTTTTTGATTCCATCGCTCACATTGCTCATCGCCTTCAACGTCTTTCCTCTCTTCTGGTCGCTGTATCTCAGCTTCACAAACTACCACGCCGGTTCTCCGATTGCGCCCGTTTGGGTCGGCGGCGCGAACTACACGGATCTGTTTACGGACCCGGACAAGTGGCAGGTATTCGTCCGCACCGCTCGCCTCGTGGGGCTGTCCGTTTTCGCGCAGTTCGTCGTTGGATTTGGGATTGCGCTGTTATTGAATCGGCAATTCCGAGCGAAAGGGCTGGTGACCACCGCGTTCCTGCTGCCGATGATGCTTTCTCCCGTGCTGGTCGGTGTTTTTTGGCGTTTCTTGTTAGAGCCGCAGTGGGGCCTCATGACGGTGGTCTATTCGGTATTCGGCGCGCAGTATACGGGATGGCTGACGGACCCGAACATGGCGTTCTGGTCGCTGGTGATCGCGGACACATGGATGTGGGCGCCGTTTATCATGCTCGTGTCGCTGGCGGGTCTGTCTTCGGTGCCAAAACATCTGTACGAAGCGGCAGAGGTTGACCGGGCGAGCTATTGGTTCAAGTTTCGGTACATCACCATTCCGTTCATCACACCGCTTCTTTTGGTTGCGCTGCTGCTTCGCACCATGGACTGCTTCAAGTTTTTCGATATGGTAAAGGTGATGACGGATGGTGGTCCCGGCGCGGCGACGGAGACGGTCGCGGTGCAGCTCTATCGTATGGCATTTTCCCGTACGGACACCGGAATGAGCTGCGCGCTGGCCTATATCGTCTTGGTGATGATCATCGGGCTGGCAAACGTTTATATCAAGGCGCTCAATCGCGCGCGGGGAGAGGGGCCTGCCGACAGCCGGCCGCTCTTTTCTCTGCCGGATACGAAGTGGATGTCGTTCGTTCAATCTTGGTGGCCGGTTGGATTCTTCGCGATCGTGGTGATTTGGAATTGGACCTCGGTGTTGGGACTTCTTTCCGTTGCGGCCTCCATGCCGATCGTTTCTTTGAGCTTGGTTGCCATCGTAATCGTTTGTGTTTTGGGAGGCTCCGTCGCCCGGCACTATCTTTCCTATGTTGGGATCGCGGCAATTCTGGCGATCTTTCTGATCCCGCTGTATTGGATCACCGCGACTTCGCTAAAGAAGCAAGAAGATATTGTGGCGTTGCCGCCGAAGGTGACTTTCGCGCCGACCATGGAGCAGTATAAGAAATTGGTCGCCGGAGGATCTTCCGGCACCGCTGGGTCCTATTTGCGCCAGGTGGGAAACAGCGCCATTGTGGGTGTTTCCAGCACGATTCTTGCGGTGTCTCTGGGCGCAATGGCGGCGTATGCGTTGGCGCGGTTCCGGGTCAAGGGGAAAAACGACTGGCTCTTCTTCATTCTCAGCACCCGAATGCTGCCTCCCGTCGTTGTCGCGATTCCGATCTTTCTCATGTTCACCTCAATCGGTCTTCGCAATACCTATACAGGCCTATCACTGCTATACACGGTGTTCAATCTATCGCTGGCAGTTTGGCTGCTGAAAGGCTTTTTTGAGGAGGTGCCGCGCGACTATGAGGATGCCGCATTGTTGGATGGCTATTCGCGTCTCCGCGCGTTTTGGCATGTGACGCTGCCGCAGGTGCTGCCAGGCATTGCAGCTACTACCATATTCTGTTTTATTTCCGCTTGGAATGAGTTCGCCTTCGCACTGATACTGATGGATCGCAAGCAGTCTTATACAGCGCCTGTCGGATTGCAAGGTCTTGCGATAGGAGCACAGGGATTTGAATGGGGTGTGATTGCGGCGGGGACGCTGCTATTCCTCTTACCTGTTGCCATATTCACATTCCTGCTGCGCAATCAACTATTGCGAGGTGTTACGTTTGGGGCTATCAAGAGGTAACTATGGCTGAAGTTCGCGTAACCGATCTGCTAAAAGTGTATGACGATCTGGTGGCCGTCCGGGATCTGTGTATCACTGTTGCGGATGGGGAATTTGTCGTGTTCGTTGGACCGTCCGGCTGCGGAAAGACCACGACACTGCGCTGCATCGCGGGCTTGGAGATTCCGAACGGCGGCGAGATATCGATCGGCAGTGAAGTGGTCACGAAACTGCCGCCCTCGCAAAGAGACATCGCGTTCGTGTTTCAGCAATATGCCCTCTACCCTCACATGACGGTGTTCGAAAACCTGGCTTTTCCCCTAAAGGCGACGAAGACGTCCAAGGAAATGATTGCGGAGCGAGTTGGCGAAGTGTCGAAGATTCTTCATATCGAACACCTGATGAAGCGGCGGCCCGGCCTGCTTTCGGGGGGGGAAATGCAGCGAGTCGCGATTGGCAGGGCAATGGTTCGGCGGCCCAAATTGTTCCTGATGGATGAGCCGTTAACGAACCTGGATGCCAAGCTGCGAACGGAGATGCGGGCGGAGTTGAAGCGCCTCCAATCTGATCTTGGCGCGACGACGATCTACGTGACGCACGACCAGATCGAGGCCATGTCGATGGGCGATCGCGTGGCCGTGATGAACTTGGGAAAGATTCTGCAATACGGGACTCCGGGAGATGTGTACAACCAACCGGCGAACATGTTTGTGGCGGGATTTATCGGCAGTCCCGCGATGAATTTTCTGCCCTGCATTCTTACGGAATCCGAAATTGATATCGGCAATGATGTGAAGATCGTGCTGAACGGGTTTCAGTACAAGAATGGAGTGGCGGGAGAGAAGTATGTGCTCGGCATCAGGCCGGAGGATGCGCTCCTGAGTGTGGGACCCACTGACGGCTCGGTACCCTGTGATGTATATGTGGTAGAGCCCCTTGGATCGGAGAATATTATCGACGTGCATGTTGCCGGCAAAATGCTTAAGTGCCGGACGGCGCCCACTTTCTTGCCGGAGGTCGGAAAACAGCTGCATGTCCGGTTGGATCTCAGCCGGTCCCACCTATTCGATGTCAACACGGAAGAGGCGATTCGATAGTATGCTAACTGGTAGATTCGCACAAGGCATGGAGGCGTTTAGCCTGTCAATGATCGTCTTAGGTTTAGTACTATTGTGCCAGCCCTGGTGGTTTTTACTGTATCGATATGGTTTCCACGTACTATTCGTTGGAGCAATTGGATTAACCATCTTTTCGCATCGCAAACCAGTAAAGCATTAGTACTATAACTGCCCTCGAATAGCTTGCTACGTGTCAAACCCTTTGGTAGGATTGCTCTGTCGGACAACGCGTGGCACCAGCTGCGAAGATGTTTGTATTACTTACTGAACTGGGAGGGAAATTACTCGTGAACGCATTTTTGCGCACTTCTAGCGCGCTTTTGTTGCTCTCTGCCATCACTCTAACCTATGGTCAACTTCCGCCAGTCAATGGCGGCGGCGGCAATAACACAACGGACTCGTGGAAGATCGGCGGAAATAACTCAAATTCCGCACCGCCGCCACCGCCCGGGCAAACCGAATTTCAGCTTCAGAACCTGCTCGGTCCGTGTGATGTGATCGATCCTCTTACCGGAAAAACGCTCCATGCCTTTCGGCCGATGACGCTCAACCTCGATTCGGTCACGATGCGCGATCTTTTGGAAGCCAACGGCGTAGATACGCACAATCCAAATCTCATCGTCCAGACGGTGCGAATATACAAAATCACACCGTTCATCAAGTGCAACAAGTCTTTGATAGGCCGGGGCGCGGGGCTGAAGGGCATCAACAATAATTTCGACAAGCGCACAGCCACAAATGTGACCCACCTGGACGATGGCATCTGCGCGCTCGTATTCAAATTGGATCCGCTTGGAACGTATTGCCTCGGCGATCGGGCGTTGCTCTACTCAAATCCAGGCACCATCTACTGCCTCCAGGTCCAGTATGTGATCCGACTCCCTGACGGCCGTATCTCAGCGCCTGAGACTCGCGGCATGTCTTGGACAATGAAGACGCCAACGATAGATGACATCAAAAACATCATCGAGTTTTTTGTGCCGGTTGCGGCCGGAGTTACCCAGAAGCCGAAGATAACTTCGGACGTTCAAGAGCTCCTATACAGCATCCTCGACTCCCCGGAAGACGACTTGACCAGATTGCTGGAGTTTGAGACCGCCATCGCGTTCTCAGCCGTCGACTTCGGGTTCCTTGCCGACGCCGAGGATGCTCGATTTTTGTTCACCTATCTCATCGACTCGGATGAAGAGCCGATTGGATGCCTCCTTATCGAGATGGCCAACTCCTTGTTGTTCCACTAGATACTCGGCTCTGTCCTCCCAAAGGCCTCGCGTCTCGGCGCGAGGCCTTGAGCTTTGTCGGTATAATCGGATTGCTGGAGGGATTCGAATGAGCCAAGAAACACTGCCGATTCGAAGGATCGACCACATTCGGTTCTATGTGAGCAATGCTCGACAGGCTGCGTACTTTTATTGCCATGCCATGGGCTTCGAGGATGTCGGCTACGCGGGACTGGAGACCGGCGTTCGCCACGAATCCAGCCATATTATTCAGCAGGGCGACATCCGATTGGTCTTCACATCGCCGCTGAAACCAGGCCATCCGATGGCGCAATTCATCGCCGATCATGGGGACGCGGTCCAGGACATCTGCTTTGAGGTGGAAGACGTTGAGCGGGCGTTCGCCGAGACAACCGGCCGAGGCGCTCAAATAGCCTTTGAACCGAAAACCCTCACGGATGACACCGGCGAACTGCATATTGCCGGAATCAAGACCTACGGAGACACGATCCACACCTTCCTGAATCGGGACAATTACAAGGGATTCTTCGCGCCCGGATACGAAAAGCGGGCCGAGTCCACTGACGGCGTCGGGTTGCTGCGCGTGGACCATGTCGTCGGAAACGTCGGCTGGGGCGAGATGAACGATTGGGCCGAATTCTATGGACGGGTCCTCGGCTTCTCCCAACTCAAGCATTTTGATGACAAAGACATTTCCACTGAGTACAGCGCATTGATGTCCAAAGTGATGCAGTCCGAGGGCGGCACGGTCAAATTTCCTATCAACGAGCCGGCGGAGGGCAAGCGGAAGTCGCAGATTGAAGAATATCTCGACTTCTATGGCTGCCCTGGAGTCCAGCACATCGCGCTCGAGACCTCGGACATTTGTCGGACCGTTCGGTCCATCCGCGAACGCCATGGACTCAACTTCCTGCGCGTGCCGAAGTCGTATTACGACCAGTTGCCGGAACGAGTTGGGAACATCGAAGAATCGCTCCACGATCTGGCCGAGCTTGGGATTTTGGTGGACAGGGACGAAGAGGGATATCTCCTGCAGCTCTTTTCCAAGCCCGTCACGGATCGGCCGACGCTGTTCTTCGAGATCATTCAGCGCAAGGGCAGCCAGAGCTTTGGGAAGGGCAACTTCAAGGCGCTGTTCGAAGCAATCGAGCGCGAACAGATGGTCCGCGGAAACCTATAAGCTCGATGGCCAATCGCTTCACCATCACCGGCGATGGGATCACCGTCGAACAGATGGTGGAAGTTGCGGTCGGCCACCGGGAGGTCGAAATCTCTCCCGCCGCAATCACACGGATGAAGGTCTCCTACGAGGCCGCCCTCCGGGTGGCGAGCGGAGACATTCCTGTGTATGGAATCAACACGGGGTTTGGTCCGCTCAAAGACAGGCGCATCGAGCCGGAGCAGACCAGCCAACTCCAGATCAATCTCATTCGCAGCCATGCCTCCGGGGTAGGAGATTTGCTTCCGACGCCGGCTGTTCGTGGGGCCATGCTGCTTCTGGCAAGCTGCCTGAGCATCGGCGCCTCCGGAATTGATCCCAGGATTGTCCAACTTTTAGTCGAATTCTTAAACAAATCAATTCATCCGGTCGTTCCGTCTCAAGGATCGCTCGGGGCGAGCGGGGACCTCGCGCCATTGGCTCACGTGGCGCTGGCGCTGATTGGGGAGGGCCCAGTTGAGGGCGGCAATGCCCTTTCTGCTATGACCAAACACGGCCTGGAACCGGCGTCGCTCGGTCCAAAATGCGGCCTCGCGCTCATCAACGGCACACATTTTCTCACCGCGATCGGCGCCTTGTCGACGCACAAGTCCCGCCAACTTCTCCTGGTCGCCGACGTCGCGGCGGCGATTCACGTGGAGGCCTCGCTGTCTTCGGCAAAACCGTTCGGCGAGGCGATCATGGCGTTGCGGCCGCACGCCGGTCAGGCCGAGAGCGCCGCAAATTTGCGATCCTTACTTGCCGGCAGCGCCCTGATGGAGCATCATGCGGACTGCCACGAGGTGCAGGATGCCTATAGCGTTCGCTGTACGCCGCAGGTTCATGGCGCCGTCCGCGATGCTCAGCGGCATGCCAGATCAGTCCTTGAGACCGAGATGCGAAGCGTGACGGACAATCCCCTGTTCGTCGGCGGTCAATTCGTCTCCGCGGGCAATTTTCACGGCGAGCCGTGCGCTCTTGCCATGGATTACCTTTCTCTCGGCCTGATAGAGCTGGGCAATATTTCGGAGCGAAGGACGGAACGGCTGGTCAATCCCACTCTTTCCCGAGGGCTTCCGGCCTTTCTCGCTGGGCATCCCGGCTTGGAGTCGGGGGTGATGCTGGCGCACTATGCGGCGGCGGCTCTGGCGTCGGAGAACAAAACGCTGGCGTTCCCTCCCAGCGCCGACACAATCCCGACAGGCGCCAACCAGGAGGACCATGTGTCCATGGGCATGACAAGCGCCCGCCGTCTCGATCGCATCTGCGCAAATTTGCAGAATATTCTCGCCATCGAGCTGCTCTGCGCCGCCCGCGCCATGCAAATTCGGAAAGCGCAGACAGGGAAGGGGGGCGCTGCAGGAACGGAAGCCGCACTGGCCAGTGTTCGAGGGATCGTCTCGGCGGACCTAACTGACAGACCGCCGTCGCCGGACATACAGGCCGTAGCAAAACTCATTGAATCGGGCCAGCTGATCCAAAGTGTCTCGGCGGCGATCGGTGATCTTATTTGAGCCTCCTTGTACCAGCCTCTGCCGATCTGTTTTTTGGGAAAGGGGATCCCGAAGATCGGCGGTTAGGCGAGATTGTCAAGCCGGCGACTCTCGAACAGATCATCGGCTTGGAGTGCGACCTGCTCATTGTGGGCGTGCCGGATGACCGGGGAATTGTCGTGGGCGGTGGCAGGTCTGGCGCGGCCCAAGGTCCAACCGAGATCCGCCGCGCTTTGTACCGGTTGACCGTCGGAGATGAGGACCAATTGTCCCGCTTCCGGTGCGCGGACATCGGCGATATCAGTCCGGAGGCTACCGTTGACGGCACGCACGATCGGGTGATGGAAATCGTCCAAACCGCCTTTCGCACCTGTTCCGGCAGTCTGCTGCTGCTCGGCGGAGGACACGATATCGCATACCCGCACCTCGCCGCATTCATCGAAGCGGCGCCGGCCGATGCCACCGTCGGCATCATAAACGTCGATGCTCATTTCGACGTCCGACCGGTGCGGGATGCGATCACGAGCGGCACCCCTTTCCGCAGGCTGCTGGACAAGGGAGATGCGCGTTTCTCGGCCACCGATTTTGTTGCCGTCGGCACTCAGCCGCAGGCCAATTCTCCGGCCCATCGACAGTATCTTATTGATCTCGGAGCAAAGATTATTCCTTTCGACGAAATCATGTACGGCGACATGGTGGAAGCATTCAACGACGCACTCTCAGATATCGTCGAGAGGGTTTCGTCCATCGGTGTGAGCTTTGACATGGACGCGATACGGATGGCGGACGCGTTGGGAGTCAGCGCGCCGTCGCCGATAGGTGTTTCCGCAAAAGAGGCCGTCGATATTTGCCGGTCCGCGGGAGCCCATCCATTGGTCCGCACCCTTGGCATCTATGAGACATCCCCGCCGCTGGACAACGGGAGCGCAATTCGGACCGCAGCGCTGATGTCCTATGGGTTTATGTTGGGCATAGCCGAAGTCTAATGAAATGCTCAAATCTGCCACTTAGAAAGTTATTCAGAATCGACGAGGTCCGGGACAGATGGGCTGAAGCTGTAAACTTTGCCGTCAGCCTTGCGAATCTGCATCGGAGACACCATTTTGCCGCCTTTAATGATCCCCATCGGACAAACATGCACGAACTTGGCAACCAATTCCGGCAAAGTTCGTACGGGCCATAACAAGACATCACCAACATATCCGGCGGAAATTTGTCCGTGGCTCCTATGAAGATCAATCGCCGCCGCGCCATTTACTGTTACCGCCGCTAGTGCCTCACATGGCTGTAGGTGCAGACGCAGGCAGGCAAGCCCCATGATGAATGGGAGCGACCCGATAAGGCAGGAGCCAGGATTAAAGTCTGTGGCTAACGCCAAAATACACCCTTTAGAAATCATACGTCTTGCGGGCGGGCGATCCGGTAGATCCAAATAGAACGCCGTTCCTGGCAGGAGCGTTGCCACAGTGTCGGATGCCGCCAGGATTTCGATATCTTCCTCGGTTATGTGCAGCAAGTGGTCGGCGGAAGCAGCTCCTAGTTCAACAGCCAATCTCGCACCTCCCATCCATGAGAATTCCTCCGCATGGATTTTTGGCTTCAGGCCCACGCTAAGGCCCGCTTCCAAGATTCGCCGCGACTGACCCAAGTCAAATGCGCCAACTTCGCAAAATACATCATTGAACTTTGGCGGCCAGGGGCTTTCTGACGCAGACTTGATCATCGTATCGCACAATTGTCCAACGTATGATTCGACATCTTCGCCTGGTGGTGGCAAGTGCCCGCCAAGATAAGTTGGGACAAGGTCAATGGGTTGAGATCGCTGCAGGAGGCGAATGGCTTTGAGTGAAGCCAGTTCTGCGGCGCTATCGAGTCCATATCCTGTCTTCGCTTCTGCTGTTGTCGTGCCATATCTTAACATGGTGGACAGATTTAGCATTCCCCGTGAAGCCAATTTTTTCGCGTTCTCACTCCTTGTCGCCGTCACAGTCTTAGCAATTCCGCCGCCAGAAGCGGCGATCTGTTGGTAAGATTCTCCGGCACAGCACCTAGCAAATTCATCACTTCGATCGCCGGCGAATATGGGATGGGTGTGTGAATCAACGAGTCCCGGGGTTACAAGCCATCCTCCTGCATTGATTTCAAGGCTTCCTTGATACTTTGATCGGAGCAGATCCGAAGGTCCCGTTTCAGCTATCAAACCGTTAACGATTGACACTGCGTCGTCGTGGGAAGGTTTCAGATCGGAGATTCCTTGACGTAAAGGCGGATCGCATCTGCAGGTCCAAAGCTCACCGATATTGGTGATAAGCAGGTCCTTCATTGCAGCAGTTCATGCATCGGAATTCTGAGTCCTGTCCGTTCGGCCGTCTCGATCGCCAGTTCATACCCGGCGTCGGCATGCCGCAAAACACCCAATCCAGGGTCGGTATCCAAGACACGCGAGAGCCGAACGGCCGCTTCCGGCGTTCCGTCCGCCACGATCACCATGCCGGCGTGGAGCGAATAGCCCATCCCAACGCCGCCGCCGTGGTGCATGGAAACCCAACTCGCGCCTCCGACAGCGTTGATCAGGGCGTTGAGGGCCACCCAATCCGCAATCGCGTCCGAACCGTCCTTCATCGCCTCGGTTTCCCGGTTCGGCGAGGCAACACTGCCCGCGTCGAGGTGATCTCGGCCGATGACGATTGGCGCGGCGACTCGACCGGAGGCAACCAGATCATTGATGATCAGGCCCAGCTTCTTGCGATCGCCATATCCCAGCCAGCAGATTCGGGCCGGAAGGCCCTGAAACTTCACGCGTTCAGCCGCCATCCGAATCCACCGGCAGAGGGCTTCATCGTCCGAAAAGTTTTCGAGAATGGCAGCATCAATGGCCGCGATATCAGCCGGATCGCCAGATAGGGCGACCCATCGGAAAGGTCCCTTGCCCTCGCAAAATAGAGGCCGGACAAATGCCGGAACGAACCCCGGGAAATCGAAGGCGTTGGCCACGCCGTGGTCCTTCGCAACTTGACGGATGTTGTTTCCATAGTCGAACACAACGGCGCCGCGCGTCTGAAACTCGAGCATCGCGCGAACGTGCGTCGCGATCGAGGTATAGACAGAATCGAGATAACGATCCGGATCGGAGACCCGCTCCGTAGCCGCGCGCTCCACCGTTAATCCCGCGGGAATGTATCCATTCATAGGATCGTGCGCCGATGTTTGATCCGTAACGACATCCGGGATAATGCCACGATCCAACAAAGCCGGCAGCAATTCAGATGCATTTCCCAGCAATCCAATAGAAAGCGGCCGCTTCGCGGAAACGGCATCTTGTGCCAATCGAACAGCCTCATCTAATGTCGTTACGGAAACATCGCAATAGTTTGACTCCAAACGTCGCGCAATGCGAGACGCATCAACCTCCACGCAGAGGGCAACGCCACCGTTCATCGTGACCGCCAGTGGCTGCGCGCCGCCCATTCCTCCAAGACCCGCTGTAAGAACCAATCGGCCTGCCAACGATCCGGAAAAATACCGTTTCGCCAAGGCGGCAAATGTCTCGTAGGTGCCTTGCAAAATCCCTTGGCTGCCGATATAGATCCAAGAGCCTGCGGTCATCTGCCCAAACATGATCAGGCCTTTCTTGTCCAGCTCGCGAAACACCTCCCAGTTGGCCCAGGCCGGCACCAGCATCGAGTTGGCGATGAGCACCCGCGGCGCGTCCGGATGGCTGGGAAGCACCCCGACGGGTTTCCCTGACTGGACCAGCAGCGTCTCATCGGACGATAGGTCCAAGAGGCAGCGAACGATGTGGCGAAAACAGTCCCAATTGCGGGCCGCCTTGCCGATTCCGCCGTAGACGACGAGATCAAGCGGGCGTTCCGCGACCTCGGGATCGAGGTTGTTCAGAAGCATTCGCAGCGCAGCCTCTTGGACCCAACCTTTTGTGTTGAGGGCCGTTCCGCGCGGCGCACGAACGGTGATCGGCGCCGGGCTGGCCAGAATCTCGCGCAACGTGTTCATCTCACTTCCATGCGAGCCAGAAACGATCCACGTCAACCCAAGCGTTCTTGTCGACCAGGTATACAAAAACCTTAAAATACACGTCCCCTTCGTAGGACACAAATCGCGAGACATCGCCGGTGAGGGACTTTGAGACGGTTGCTGTGCCAACGAGCGGCTTATCCGTGATGGCACTCGTCCAGCTACCGTACGGATAGCTGCCGGTTGAAAAGTCGTAAATGGAGATTCCAATCTGGGCATTCGCCGAGACCGATGGAACCGTCCGCGTCATGTTGATCGTGAGTTGTGATATGGTGGACTTGTCCAATCCCCTCACCAACCATTTCAGATCGCGCTTGCCGTCTAGGATGTTTACGGTCAAGTGCAATGGGCTCCCGTCCGCATACCATGTGTCTGGCACCGCACCCGTGATCGGCAGCGTGCCGCCGAGAACGAGGCTATCATCGCTAATGTCTGTCATCACGTTCTCTTTTGAGGCTCCGGCGAGTCCTATCGTCAAATTCACCGGATCGGACGCCACCTTCGTTCGCACCACGACAGGTCCGCCGGTTGCCCCCGGCGGCACGACAGCCTCAATCCTGCTGTCCGTCCATTTCGTTATCGCCAATTGAGTTGTGCCAAGAAGAACGGAAATCGGATTCATGCCTGGCTTGAATCGTCGGCCGGCGAGCACAATCTTCCCGCCTTCCGCGGGGAGCGTCATCGGCTCCATCGCTCGGATTTCCGGTCTTGCCAGTAGGTTCAGTGTGCCGATCGATTGCGAGCCCGGTTGGGAAAAATTCAGCGCGTTCCACGCATCGAGGATGCCGTAGTTTACAACCTCTCCCTCCTCTATCTGTGCCATCGGACGCGCTGAATACTCGAGCCTGCGGCGAATTTGCTCCAGATTCTCCGACGGATATTTCGAGCGCAATAGGGCGACAATTCCGGCCGCGTTGGGAGCCGCCGCGGAGGTTCCGGCGAAACCGGTGGTATAACCGCCACCCATCGTAACCGTGGTAATATCGACGCCCGGCGCACTGACATCGACCCAGGTTCCGAAGTTGGAAAAATACGCCTTCCGGTCCCCTTCAGCGTGCGCAGCCACAGCGATGGCGGCATCGTAGGCCGCGGGATATAGGGGGATGCAGTCGTCGAAATTCCCGGCGGCGACACACATAATCGTCCCTTTGCTGTAGGCATAATCTGTCGCCGCCCGGAGCGCTGGAGTCAGGTCATCGGAGAAAAAGCTGATGCTGAGTACCTTAGCGCCTTTGTCGGCTGCATAGATGATCCCGGGAGCGAACATTGAATCGTAGCTGTATCCGCTCGACAGCCCGATTTTTACATTCATGATCTTGCATTTTGGCGCAACGCCCGATATCTCAAAGTTATTGTCCTGAATGGCGGCATTGATGCCGGCGCAAGACGTGCCGTGGCCGTAGTCGTCCATCGGGTTGTTGTCGTTATATGCAAAGTCCCAGCCCAGGATATCGTCGATCAAGCCATCCCCGTCGTTATCCAACCCATCCGCAATCTCTCCCGGATTGCTCCACATGTTGGCCGACAGCTCAGAATGATTGTAGTCAACCCCAGTGTCCAAGACGCCGATGATTGTGCTGCTGTCGCCCTTGATGACGTCCCAAGCCTGCGGAATCTTTTGATCGAACAAATTCCATTGGTTCGGGAACAGGGGATCATTCGGGGTGTAAGCCGGGAAATAGACGTGATCCGGCTCCGCTTCCTGCACTATTCCGGCCTGTATCAGCCACCGAATTGACGAATCGACCTTGCCGTAAGGGACGAGGAGAACGGTGTATCCGATCTGAGGAATTTCCCGCAGGATGGGAAACCCCGCGATGCGCGCGGCCAGTTTCGCAGGCGAGTTCGTGAACTTTGCCATGACTCGATTGGGCGCCGCCAATGTATGGCTTTCCTCTGTAAAGATTGGTGGCAGATCCACCAGGACATCCTTCGGCGGCCCACCAACCAAACCCAATAGCAATGCTAAAAGACCGTTCATCCCATCACCCCGTCATTCGTTGCGTTGTCTCTATTGTACATCGTTAAGCGGACGTGGCCTGCAGCTTTCGCGGCAGGCCACGGATCATTCTTCAAGCGTTCTAATGGAACAAGAGCGCGTTTGCCATCTCAATCAGCAGACAGCCAATTGGCTCCTCGATGGTATCTATCATGTAGCCGGTGCGATACCGGGCATCCTTTTTGCCATCCACACCAACGAGGTTCGTGAAGCTGATAGTCGAGTTGGCGACGATCGTTTCGAACTCCAGCAGCGCTTCGAGGTCGTCTGTATTGTCCAATGCCTGGTTCAGCGCGGCCGCCACATCGTCGGTGATCTTACACTTTTGCGTCACGCCGACCGCGACCGTCGAGAAGTATTCGATATTGCATCGGATATCGTCCCGTGTCGGTACCTTCACCGTCCACTTGATGCTGGCCGTTTGCGGCGGACCCGTGCCGCCGTTGGAGTTAAGGTACAGGTAAACGACCTCGAGACAATAGGTGGTGCAGGGCGGCGAGAACAGCAGGCACCGGTCTCCGAGACACCGATCGGCATCGGCCGGAAGCTGGAACGCGAGCTCGCAAATCGAACGATCGAGATCCGAGATCGTGGCCTTTTTCAGGCCCGTATCAAAGTTCGTGTTCCGTC
>JBGPGO010000024.1:0-46241 GCA_041483895.1 Fimbriimonadia bacterium | reverse complement strand
TTCAGGCTCCCCGCCACATCCAACGAATTCGGAGCGAGCTTCTCATTGATCTCCAGCGAACGTTTGTAATAGCTTTCCGCCGAGGCCAGATCGCCGCGATCCCTGGCAACGTTGCCGAGATTGTTCAGGTTCTTGGCCACATTCAGCGATCCCGGCGCGAGCTTCTCCTTGATTTCTAGCGATCGTTCATAGTAGCTTTCCGCCGAGGCCAGATCGCCGCGATCCTCGGCCACGCTGCCGAGATTGTTCAGGCTCCCCGCCACATCCAACGAATTCGGAGCGAGCTTCTCATTGATCTCCAGCGAACGTTTGTAATAGCTTTCCGCCGAGGCCAGATCGCCGCGACTCCAGGCCAAGATGCCGAGATTGAGGAGGCCCCCCGCCACATCCAGCGATCCCGGAGCGAGCTTCACCTTGATCTCCAGCGAACGTTTGTAATAGCTTTCCGCCAAGACCTGATCGCCGCGATCGGCGGCCACGTTGCCGAGATTGTTCAGGCTCTCCGCCACATCCAACGAATTCGGAGCGAGCTTCTCCCTGATCTCCAGCGCCTGTTTGTAATAGCCTTCCGCCGAGACCAGATCGCCGCGACCGGAGGCAACGAACCCTAGCTCGTTGACGCCGTCCGCAACCCATGATTCCCGTCCCGCGGCCTCGTCGAGTTGACGCCGTCGCTCCAGGATCGCCGTTCGCTCTTTCGGCATTCTCAATCCCTCATAGCAAGCATCCAGCCGCCAAAGGGACCACGACTGCCCCGCAGTGTCGCCGGACTTGGCAAAGGCAGCCTCCGCGGCCTGTAGTATCGGGATCGCCTCCTGGAACTTGCCGCTGTTTTTCAGCGCCAATCCAGCGAGGAAAGTGAGCCATGTGCCGCCGATATCCTCACCCTGCTGCTTGGCTGCCTTTTGAAAGAGATCCGCTTGGGTGCCGGCATCCTTCTTCTCGACCGCCTCGTTGTACAACTTCAGCGCTTCCGATTTCAGTTCGGGACGGCTCCGAATATCAAGGGTACCAAGGGCAACACGAATTGACGCGCGAGCGCCCTCGCGCACCAATTCAAGAGGAATGTCCGGCTTCCCGACTGTGTTCTGCTCGAAAGCAAGAAGCGTGAGCGGCGACAGGATCGGCTTGCCGTCGTACTTGACGAGGCGGTCGCCCACCTGGATCCCTACCTTCTCTGCAAGCGAACCCTTCGCCACCGATTCGACAATGACTTCGGCGCCTAACGGTGCAACAAGCAAGACGCAAATGGTTGCTAAGAATATCCGGTTCATTTGTTCACGGTTGATTGGACGCCCCTTTCGCCCCTATTGTAACAGAATGACTAACGTTTGAGGGATTCGGACATCTTTTTGATATGCTGCGGGGTTGTTCCGCAGCAGCCGCCGATGATGGTTGCGCCAAGATCTTTCAGTCGTTGGCAGTGGGTGGCGAAGTCTTCGACTGGGAGATCCTTGTCGAACCGCCAGCCGCCTTCGTCCGATGGCGAGCCGTTGTTGGCGTAGCCGCCGAATGGGATGTCCGTTTGGCTCAGGATCGCGACCGCCGCTTCGATCACCTCCATCGCGGCGCAGTTGACCAAGACGGCATCGGGAGCCTCGGCGACGAGTTGCAGGATGGCGTCCGCGAGCGGCTTGCCGTCCAGCGTCCGCACAGGGTCCAGACCCTCCGGAACGAGTGACACCCAGATTTGTAACGCCGGCATCTTGCCGGCATTGGATGCCTCCTCGGCCGAATTACGTAACGCCGGCATCTTGCCGGCATTGGTTTTTGCCGCCTGGAAGGCAGCGTTACGAGCGGATTTGGAGGCGCGGAGGGCGGCGAGGGCCTCGGCTACGGTCGGCATGGTCTCGATGAGAAGCAGGTCCAAGCCTTCATCGACCAGCCACCCGGCGAATTCGACGTGCTCCTCCTCGGCGGCCTCACCGATGGAGAGCGACAGAGTGTAGCAGTCGAAAAGGGGCGAGATGGAGCCGGCGACCCGGCATCCGAGGCCGGAGGCGAGGCGGACGGACAACCGTGTCAATTCCTCCGCCCGGTCGGCAACCCCCGCAGCGGCAAGATTCCGTCGGTGGGTGCGGAAGCTGTTTGTGACCATCACATCCGCCCCGGCATCGGCATACTCTTGATGGATCTGCCGCACCGCATCCGGGCTCTCAATCAGTGCGCGGGCGGACCAGAGCGGCAGCGAGGTGTCGTACCCCCGCCGCTGCAGCTCCGTTCCCATCGCGCCGTCAAGTAGAATCACAATCTATTATCGCCGATGCAGGAGCCGAGCCACTTACGTAAGAATAGAGACCAAGGAATGAGGACATTTCTGCTCTTTCTGTTGGTTCTAATGGTCATCGGCTACTATCTCCTGATACTGGCGATGATTGGCATCCTCGTCACCGCTGCCATTGCGCTTCCCCTGTCAACGCATAATCCACGGGCAATAATCTATGGAGAGGCGGCCTGCATTGCGATTCTCTCCTCCCTGGTCCTTGGATTCTGGGTCTCCCGATTTGTCGAGCCGCGCAGAATTCAGATTCGGCGTCGTCATGCCCCGCCACTATTTGCGGTTCTCGACGAGGTCGGCCAAAAGCTAAAGTTCCCTATCCCGGACGAGGTGTGTCTCACGCACGATCTCAACGCAAGCGTGCATCGAGCCGGAGCATTCCTGGGCGTGATAGGCGGGCGACGAATCCTTACAATCGGATTGCCGTTGCTGGATGCGCTCACGATCGAGCGATTCAAAGCCGTACTTGCGCACGAATTCGCCCACTTAATTCATAAGGATTCGGCACTGCAGGAGATTGTCGTCTATGCGGAGGTGCGGATGGGCCAGCAGCTGCAGAGCCTGGCGGAACACCGGTATGCCATCGTCAACCCATGTTATTGGATATTGCGAATCTATTACATGATTATCGACTTCGTGTCTTCCTATCTGTCCCGCGTGCGGGAGTTTGCCGCGGATGCATTCGCCGCAAGAGCCTACGGATCGAATGTCTGCGCCGCGACTCTCATGGACGTTGAACGGTACGGATTTATCTTTTCTATGCAGTTGTCAAATTTGGCGCGTACTGGCCAGACGGCAAATCCAGGCAATCCGTTGGTGGGCTTCCGTGAGGTCATTGCCCAATTCGACGAGCCGACGCTGAAGGAGATTGAGGCCACGGCCTTGCAACAGCGCGCCGGACTGTTTGCTTCTCACCCCGCGCTGTCTCATCGCCTAGGGGCGCTTCGGGCATATCCGACAAAGGCCGAGCCGGAACCGATACTGGCCCGCAGCCTGATTGAAAAGGCGGACGAATATGAAGCCAGCCTTTCAAACTTGCTGATGGAAGAAGTTTACGAACGGCGCCAGTGACTTCAGCGAGCTAGAATCGAGACCCAATCGGCTTCCCGGCACCCCGAACGCTCTCCCACACGTACCGATAATATGCCCGTGAGGTTCAATGCTTGCCATAATGGAAAGGTCAGACTATGTGTGGCATCGTAGGCGTATTCAACTATAGGAACCGAGAACCGGTGGACCGGGGGCTGCTCCGGGCCATGAACGAGCGCATCTTCCACCGGGGTCCGGACGAGGACGGATTCTTCGAGATCGACGGGCTAGGACTTGCCATGCGCCGGCTTACCATCATCGACCTCTCGACAGGCACCCAGCCCATCTCCACCGACGACGGCCGATGCACCATCGTCTATAACGGCGAGCTGTGGAACTATAAAGAATTGCGCGCAAAGCTGGAGGCACGAGGGCGGCATTTCCACACCCATTGCGATACGGAGAGCGTGTTGCTGGCCTACGCCGAATGGGGAGACGCCTGCTGCGAGCATTTGCGCGGGATGTACGCCTTTGCCGTGTGGGACGCGGCGGCGCAAAGGCTGTTCATCGCGCGCGACCGGATGGGGAAGAAGCCGCTCTACTATTATGATAACGGCGAGACGCTGGTGTTCGGCTCGGAGATCAAGAGCCTGTTGCTGCATCCATCTGTTCCACGCGAAGTTAATGTGCAAGGGGTCGCGGACCATCTGACGTTGCGCTATATCCCCGCACCGGATACGATGTTCAAAGGAATCAAAAAGCTGCCATCGGGCCATTGGATGTCGGTCGATCGCACCGGGCCGCGTATTCAGGAATATTGGAATTTCCAGTTCAGCCACGAAAAGCCGCGCAGTTACGAGGAGTATTCCGAGGAGCTGCGATCACGATTCACGGATTGTGTGAAGATGCGGCTGATGTCCGATGTGCCGCTCGGAGCGACCCTTTCCGGTGGCGTGGATTCAACACTGATCGTTGCATTGATGCGCGATCTGGTGGCCGGGCCGATCCAGACGTTTGCGGTCGGGTACCAAGAGGAGTCGGTCAGCGAGCTGAAGTGGGCGAAGATCGCCGCAGATCGGTATGGAGTCGATCACCATGAAGTGATGGTGACCGTTGAAGAATATTTGGCGAACTTGGAGCCCTGCACCTGGTTCCGCGACGAACCGGTGAGTGAGTTTGCCGAAGTGCCGCAGTATTTATTGTGCAAATTGGCGCGGCAGTATGTGACAGTCTTGCTGACAGGCGAAGGTGGGGACGAGCTGTTCGGCGGATATCCGAAGTGCCACACGGATCGATTGGCCCGTCTGTATCATTTGCTGCCGAGAGCGGTGCGCGAAAAATTCATCGGGGCGATGGTGCAGGCGCTTCCGTTCGAATGTCGTCGCCTAAAGGTGGCGGAACAGGCGCTGCGATATCCACAGGCGCAACGGATTCCGATGTGGTTTGGGTCTTTCGATAATGCGCACAAAGACGCGATTCTTTCGCCGGACCTGCATGTATCGCATGACGTCGGGCGACTGGTGGAGCCAATGCTGGATCGCGTTCGTGGTGCGCATCCGGTGGAACAGATGCTGTACTGGGACCTGCGCGCGTGGCTGCCGGACAACCTGATGATGAAGGCCGACCGGATGGCGATGGGCGTCTCGCTGGAAGCCCGCGTGCCTTTTTTGGATCACGAGTTGGTGGAGTTTTCGGCGCGCGTTCCGACGCAATACAAGATCAAGAACGGCATCCTCAAATACATCCTCAAAGATACATTTAAGGACAAGCTGCCGGAAGAGGTTATCAGTCGGCGGAAGGCGGGATTCTTGGTGCCGGTCAGCATTTGGATGGGCGGCAAGCTCGGTCAATACACACGCGACATGCTGCTCTCCCAAGAGGCGCGGCAGCGGGGATACTACAACGCCCGCGAGGTGGAACGCACGTTGGAATTGCACTTTTCCGGTCGTCAGGATTTTGAGCGGGAGCTTTGGACTCTTCTGAATTTGGAAATCTGGCACCGGGTATTCATAGACCGCATTCCCGAACCTCCAGCGGGAGTGCCGACGCTGGCTGCGGCCACCTCGTAACGCCGGCTTCCAGCCGGCATCGGACATATTGGACGCATCCGACGTATCAAATTAATAGGACTTATAGGACCAATACGACCTAGTTGTCCTATCGATCATGCCGGCGTTACTCGAAGACCTTGAGACCCGCCGCCTTGAAGTCGCTCAGGAATCGGTCCAAGCCGATGTCGGTCAACGAATGGTTGAACATCATGTCCATGATCTTGAACGGCATGGTCGAGATGTGCGCGCCGGTCCGAACGGCCTGGACCACATGGAGCGGATGGCGAATGCTGGCCACCAAAATCTCACTCTTGTAGCCATAGTTCTCGATCATCTGCACGCTTTCCGCCACGGCCTCCATGCCATCGCCGCTCAGGTCGTCCACGCGCCCGACGAAGTTGCTGATAAACGACGCCCCCGCTTTGGCCGCCAGCAATGCTTGGGAGACAGAGAAAACGAGCGTGCAATTGGTCCGAATCCCCTCTTTGGAAAGCTCACTGATCGCCCGTACGCCGTCGCGGATCATGGGCACCTTGACAACGACATTGTCGTGCCACTTGGCGATGTAATGCGCCTCTTCCATAATGCCGTTGTAATCGGTTGCCACGACCTCCGCGCTGATGGCCCCGTTCTTGACGATGTTACACATATCGACGACGGTCTCGCGGAACCCGCGCCCGGATTTGGCAATCAGCGACGGGTTGGTTGTCACGCCATCCAAAATCCCCCACTCGCAGGCCTTCGCGACCTCGTCTACGCTCCCGGTATCTACAAAAAGCTTCATGGTTCTATTGTACTCCTCCAGCAGACGGATCGGACTTTTAGGACTTATAGGACATATAAGACCTATACGTCCTATAAGTCCTTCTTGAACATAAGGTACTTTGCGTAAGGTTTGAATCCGAAGAGGCCGTAGAAATCCAACAGGCCGGTCCAATCCACGCAGATGCCGGAGACGCCCACCTGCCGCAAAACCTCGATGCTCGCCTCCATGATCACCCGCCCAAGACCCTGACCGCGATGCGACGCCGCCACGCCTACCGGACCGATCCCGCCCGGATTGGGGTGCTGGAGGCAGTGAAAGTGCAGGTTCGGTTGCAAGAACCGCTGGCCCGTATGGCTGGCGTGAGTGAATGCGACGATTTCATCCCCCTCCCGCATGACGACCGCGAATGACGGATCGTCCTCGACCTCCAGCCGATGCAGGGTGTCAGCCATCCATCGGCCGGGGAATTCCCGCTCCAGGAAACGTTTCAGCGCGGGCTCGTCGGCGACGGTTGCGGGGCCGACGCTCGCTGGAATTTCCGTGCGGGACAACTCGTCGATGCCTCCCCACAAATCCCACGCCTCGCCGCATGGCTCAAATCCATGGGCGGCCAGAAGCCGCGCTAGCCACAGCTCCTCCTGAGGCACGCCCGGATACAGATGCCGCGGGTCGCCCCCGAACAGAACCGTCTTAATTCCCGCGGCGCGCAGCGCTGTTTCAGCAAACGTCAGCAGGTCCTCCTGTTCGGCGCGGTCCGGCGACGCCAGGGCGCCGATCCAGCCGGTGGTCGTGGGCATCGATGCCCACGCGGGTGGGGTTTGGGGGACCTTGGCGCTCACCCATCCGCCGGTGTTGGGGTTTACCAGCGTGCCGTCCGACAGGATGTGCGGATCATCGAACAGATGCTGGCGGAGCGACCTTTCGGTGATCTGATATTTCGGGGAATAGCTCTGCTCCCACATTACGCGAAAGCTTACCGGACTTTCGATCGCAGGTGGTCGCCGAAGCGATAGAGGGCGTCCCGCACTCGTTCAATCCGATCCATCATGTTGCCATCGTCGGCAGACAGAAGCGCCGGCAGCGAAGGCGCGCAGAAAAGACACTCAAATGCGTCTGTCGCCCGGCCGCACACCGCGAGCCCAAATGCGGAATCAGAAACATCGACCCGAAGGTAGGCCAAGAGATACGACCGGAGCGGCGGGTATAGATTCTGAGCCCGCGCCCGGAATTCGTCGTAATCACGGGCAAGACCTTGGGTCACATCGGTCCGGGCCGCCGCGCAGGCGACATCCACGAATTGCTCGAACAGATCGTAGAATTCAATCAGGTTCCTGCGCAACGCGACGATATCTTGAGAGCCCGTGACTCGGTAAAAGCCCATCTTTGCCGCTTCTCGGCCGGCCTGCAAAGTGTCCGAGATTGCGCGCTTGGCAGACAAACGCTTGGTCCCAAGCCGCTGGACAAGGAGTACGAAACGCGCGCGAAAATTGCCCCACCCGACACTCAGCCTTTGGAGCGCCATTTAGCTTTCGCCCCCTGCCTGCTTGGCATAGTTCAGGCGCAGGTCGCTCATCAGGGCTTGCAGCTCGCGCTTGCCCTCTTCGTCCAATTCCAGCATCATCTGATCGCACAGGAACAGGGCCGTGTCCACGGCGACTTTGGCCTGTTTCATATCCTTTTCGACCTGGCCGGTCACTTCATCGGCATGCAGGCCCATGCGCTGAAAGGCCAAGCTGGAAAAGGCCTGGATCGAGTAGTAAACGGCCGCGAAGACCGATACCGCCTCAAGCTCCTCTTTTGGTTCTTGTTCATCGGACATATGCTACCCGATAGTATAGCATACCGCTATGGGTTGGGATCCTGAGAGTAACTTCCGCTGCATGCTGTGGTCGAAAATGCCAGGCTCTGACGGGCCGACATGCCCGAACGCTGCCCTTCCTGTCCTTGAAAATAAGGTCAGACAACTCCACGCGAAATCCGCTACGATCCACAGAAGAAGCACAGGAAAGCGAGGTGCTCTTACACCATGAAAGGCGTTTTGCTCGGTTCAACAATCCTGGCTGTTGCTGCTGGTTGCTTCGGCCAGATCATCCCCCATCAGGTCAAGCAGATCGCTGCTGTCCAAGTGACGGAATTCAAGTGGCTGGGAGTCCTTGGAGGAGTGGCTAGTGAAAGCAATTCCGTCAACGCTCTCGGCGAGGTTGTCGGGTCATATCAAGCGGCAACCGGTGTCAAGTACCCGTTCGTTTTTCGCAACGGATCTATGTCCCAGGTGGGTCCCGGGATGGCGGGAGAGGGTTGGTCGATCAACGCACTCGGCCACATTGCCGGCCAGATGAACTTTGGGACGCTGGGTAAGCAGGCGTTTATTTCCTATGACGGCACGGATGCCACACATTTGGGGAAACTGCCCGGTCTGGCCAGTTCTTTTGGGTTCGCGATCAATGATCAAGATGACGTAGTCGGCCAATCCGCGGCGACGGGAGGGTCCCCGTACTATGCGGTGCTCTTCCAGGATGGAATGGTCATACCGTTGCCGGCGTTTTCGCTCGGCCGCGAAATGGCCCTTGACATTTCCAATTCGGGATTCATCACCGGGTTTTCACTATACGTCGGCGGACCGGTGCACGCCTTCCGGATTCTTGGCAATACGATTACCGATATCGATAGCGCTAACCCTGGCGGCAGTGAGGGTTTGGCGGTGAATGAATTGGGTCACGTGGCCGGATGGCGGACCAGTCTTGGAGTCCAGCTTGGATACCTGTATGACGGCGCAATGCACACCATCAACTGTCTGCCAGGCGACACGTCCGCGAGCGCGATAGGGCTGGATAATCTAGACCGCGTGGTCGGTTACAGCTCCCACGAGGTCGGGCCTGCCATCATTGACAGCGCTTTCTTGTGGGTTTCCGGAATGGCGTTTTCACTAACAGAACTTTCGTCCTCCCACCTATTTGCCGGAAGCCGGCTCAACGATGCCGCCCACATTACTGACAACGGATGGATATGTGGCACCGGCTACAACAGCCAAACGGGACGCACAGAGGCCTACCGTATGAAAGTAATCGTCAACGTACCGAAGGCGACCGCCGGCATTCAATTGTAATTGCATCGCACTGTCCGATTGGCCCCGGGGACCGATTTCCCGGGGCCCTGGCCTATAGAACCGGCGCTTCAATGGTTAGAATCTAGCTCCCGGTGCATGTTATTGATTGGGCTCGCCAGCTATCCGGGTTGCTTGGGTTATCTGCGGGAATTTCAAACTTGTGCATCCGGTTATGCCATTAGAAATAAGGTCAGTTAAAATAAGGGCGGAATAGAGGCCAGGAAAACGGCTACAGTACATACACGAAAAAAGCGATTCGAAAGTTTCGCAATCGAAAGCGAGGTGTATGTAATGAAGCGCATTTGGATCGGTACGGTTCTCTTGTTCGCCGCTCCGATCTGCTTCGCACAACTGATTCCTGTCCATTGGGGATCGATTACGACTGTGGAAGTCACGGACTTCATGTGGATGGGAACCTGGTACGGTCTGGGCAGCGACGCGAATTGCGTCAATGCTAATGCGGAAGTCGCCGGCTCAGTCATGGGGCTTGATGGCATGAACTATCCGTATGCTTATCGCCGGGGAGCAATGAAGCTCATGGGTTATGGCCTGCCTGGCGAGGCATGGGCGATCAATTCAAGCTGCCATGTCGCAGGCGGAATGGATTTCAGCAATTTCGGATTAGGCTGGCAGGCGTTCCTTTCAATTAGAGGGTGGGATGCCACGCCGCTCGGAAAGCTTCCGGGCCTTTATAGCTCCTTCGGCTACGCCATGAACGACCAGGATGTGGTCGTTGGGGAATCCGCTGCGACAGGCGGCTCTCCCTACTATGCGGTTAAGTTTGAGAACGGACAGGTTATACCGTTGCCGGCATTCTCGCTCGGCCGCGGAAAGGCCTTGGGCATCTCGAACACGGGTTTCATCACCGGGTTCTCGTTGTACATTGATGGCCCAGTGCACGCTTTCTTGGTCCAAGGCAACTCGATTACAGACATCGATATCGCCAATCCTGGTGGAAGTGAAGGAATGGCCGTCAATGATTTGGGACACGTAGTCGGCTATAGGAACGGATATGGGTTCCTCTATGACGGCGTAATGAAGACCATCAGCGGCCTGCCGGCCGACACCGCGTCGGCCGCTCTCAGTCTCGACAACAGTGACCGTGTGGTCGGCTATAGTTCGCACATGGTCGGATCGCAACAGATCCAGTGCGCACTTCTCTGCGTCGCTGGCGCCAAGTTTTCTCTCACCGATCTCAGCGCCGGTTATCTTGCCCCAGGCAGCAAACTGATTAGCGCAACCCACATCTCCAACAACGGTTGGATTAGTGGCGTTGGTTACAACAGCTTGACCGGTCGCAGCCACGGCTGGCGGCTGAAGATCAAAACCCCCCAAACCGTTGGCATTCAGCCAAGGTAATTCATAGTCCGATTGGCCCCGGGGACCGATTCCCCGGGGCCTTGGCCTATGGAATCGGCGCTTCTATGGGTAGAATCTAGCTACAAATGCATATTAGTGATTGGACCCGACAGCTACGCGGGCTGCCGGGGTTATCTGTGTTTTGGTCTGACGTTCAGGGTCGCTCGGAGTGGCAGGACCTCTGCTTGGAAGCCCGGGCGCCTATGCTTGCCGCACTGTTTGGCGAGCGATGGAAGAGCCCCCACCCCAGCCCTCCCCCGCAAGCGGGGGAGGGGATATTGCGGTGTCTGATCGTCACTTCGTCCTACGAGGTTTCCCTACAATGGCAGGCTCGGCTGGCGCTTTGCGGCGTGCCGGAAAAGCTGATCTGTCAACTGCCGGGCGGAACCGGCACCCTTTTCGAGGACACCTCTCCGGAACTAAATGCCCTCTCCGAAAGAATTGGCGCTCTCGGCAGATTGGCCGGCGATGAATCGTGCATCGCCATCGCCAGCCCGAACGCCGCGCTGGAATACACCCTTCCGCCCGAAACACTGGCAAAGGCGACGATCGAATTGGGTATCGGCGGAGAGATTGACTTAGACCTTCTGCTGCGAAAGCTGGTGCGATTGGGATACGAAATGCAGGAGCCGGTCCGCATGCCCAGCGGCTTTTCCCGGCGCGGCGGCATCGTGGACATCTATCCGATGGGCCGCGGCCTGCCCATACGCCTAGAATTCTTCGGCGACGAGATCGAAAGCATGCGCGAATTCGACCCACAATCCCAACGCTCCGTCCGCGAGGTCGATCGGATCACGATCCCGCCTGCACGGGAGACCCTGATCGGCGAGCATGGGGAGGCGGTTTCAAGGGTCCTTGCCGACCGGCTCGAAAGAGAGCTTGCGGTCACTTCCGGTGAAGCGCGGGAGACGTTGGAGGAGGCGATACAGGCCGACATCGCCAACCTCACGGAGGGCGAGTACAGCGATCGCGAAGACCTTTACCGCCCGCTTCTGAACAATGCCGACACCTGCGCTCTGGACTATCTCGGCGACGACGGCCTTCTCGTCTTGGATGAGCCCTTCGAGATTGATGTCAACGTCAGCCGCTCTCACGAGGAATTGCAGTCGGCGCTGGAAACCCGGATCGGGCGAGGGGAGATGCTCTCCGCGGAGGCGGACTGGTTCTTCGCGCCCGCCGAGCGATTTGGCAAGGTCAAAAACGTTTTAGGAATGTCGCTCGGCCAATCCGGCGCGGAATGGCTGACCGGAACCAGGCAGCGCACGGCCGGCATCGCGAGCCTCGCCCCGTATCGCAGCCACGCTGCGACGCTGGCAGAGACGATCCACAACTGGCTCAACGCCGGCTTTACGGTGGTCGTCGGTACCGACCAGCCAACACGCGCGCGGCAGGCTCTCACCGGTCTCGAAGTGCCTTGGGTTGAATCAGAGGTGAAGCCCGGCGGCTTCCATCTCGCGACCGGGAATCTGGCCGGCGGCTACATCCTAAAAACAGAAAAGTTCGCAGTACTTACCGACGCAGAGTTGTTCGGCGTTGGCCGCCTGCGACTCCCGCAAAAGAGATTCCGGGAAGGCTCGCCGATCGCCACCGTGCTGGACCTCAAGCCAGGCGACTACGTAGTCCACATCTATTACGGCATCGGCATCTACCACGGGCTGGTGACGCGCAAATTCGAAGGGATCGAGCGGGAGTTTCTCCAGATCGAATACGCGCCGCCGGATCGGCTCTTCGTCCCGGTCGACCAGCTCGACAGAATTCAGAAGTATTTAGCGCCTTCGGAAGACCCACCGAAGGTGAACCGGCTGCATGGTGGAGAGTGGACGAAGGCCGTAAAGTCCGCCAAGCAGGGCGCCCGTGATATGGCCGAAGATCTGCTCAAGATCTACGCCTCACGCGCCAAGGTGACTAAAGACCCTTTTCCTCCGGACAGCCCGTGGCAGGCGGAAATGGAGGCGACCTTCCCCTGGGTGGAGACGCCGAGCCAGCTGCGGGCGATCTACGAAGTGAAGGAGGACATGGAGAAGAATCATCCGATGGACCGCCTGGTGTGCGGTGACGTCGGATTTGGTAAGACGGAAGTCGGCGTTCGCGCGGCATTCAAGGCGGCGGTAGACGGCAAGCAGGTCGCCGTCTTATGCCCGACCACTATCTTGGCGACACAACATTACGAAACCTTCCGCGAACGCCTTGCCGCCTATCCGGTCAAGTTGGAGTTCATCTCGCGCTTCAAGACCGCCAAGCAGCAGAGGGAGGTTCTCAAGCGATTGGAGTTTGGCGACATCGATGTGCTGATCGGCACCCATCGCATTCTGTCCAAAGATGTGAAATTTCACAATCTCGGAATGCTCATCGTCGATGAGGAGCAGCGCTTCGGAGTGATGCACAAAGAGGCGATTAAGGCGATGCGGGCACAGGTGGACGTGCTGACCCTGACCGCAACCCCGATCCCACGCACCCTCAGCATGGCGCTTATGGAGATCCGACCGATGTCCGTCATCACCGATCCGCCGCCGGGCCGCCTGCCCATCCGGACCAGTCTGCGCAGCTACAACGACGATGTGGTGCGCGAAGCCATCTTGCGGGAAGTGGGTCGCGGCGGCCAGGTCTATTACGTTCATAACCGCGTCCAAAGCATCCATCACGTGGCCGATCACATCGCTCGATTGGTGCCGACCGCCCGCATTGCCGTCGGACATGGGCAGATGGGCGAACGGGAATTGGAGGCGGTGATGCTGGCCTTCTATCATGGCGAATTCGATGTTCTTGTTTGTACCACCATCATTGAAAACGGCCTCGATGTTCCTCGCTGCAACACTATCATCGTGGATAATGCCGACCGGCTGGGCCTGGCGCAGCTCTACCAATTGCGGGGCCGGGTCGGGCGCTCGGATCGCCAGGCATACGCCTATCTGCTGTACAAGAAAGAGAAGCAGCTCACCGACACCGCCCTGCAGCGCCTCAAAGCGCTTGAAGAATTCTCGGAACTGGGGTCCGGCTATTCACTCGCGTTCCGCGACCTCCAAATCCGCGGCGCGGGGGAGCTGTTGGGCGCAAAGCAGCATGGCTTCATCATTACCGTCGGGTACGACATGTTCGTCCAGATGGTCCACGACGCGGTGAACGACCTGCAAGGGGTCCCGCTGGAGAATGCCTTCATCAGCCTCCCTGCCTTCGATCTGCCGATCGCGGCCTACATCCCCTCCCACTATGTGCGCGATCAGGCCCAACGACTGTTCATCTACCGCAGACTTACCAGTGCCCGGACCGAGCAGGAACTGGAAGAGGTACTATCAGAGTTGAAAGATCGGTATGGACCGGCTCCCACCGAGGTCGGCCTTGCGGCCCAAGTGATGCGGCTTCGGATGAAGGCCCACAAGGTTGGCGTGACCAAGGTTGACATGCAAGACGGAACGGTCGAAATGCGGATGGGTCCCGACGCCCACGTCTCCGCACGGCTCAAAGCAATTCTATCGAAGGTGTTTCCGGACTTGACAATCCGTCCGGAAGCGGTCTTGTGGCGGCCCAAAGACGTGCTGCTTGGTTCGATTGAACGAATACTCGAAGCGATGGAAAAGGCGCCGGAGATGATCAAGAAGGCGGCGGCGACAGCATAGGGGGAACAGATTTGGCAATATCCGCGAGCGGAAAAACCAAGACCAGCGAAACCGAACTGCTACGGCAATTCTACAAGGACATGCTCCTCATTCGACACTTTGAGGAGAAGGCGATGGCGGGTTTTCGCGCGGGCAAAGTCGGTGGGTACGTCCACCTATACATAGGGCAGGAAGCGACCGGCATCGGCTGGCTCTCCCAATTAAGAAGCGATGACATGGTGATCGGCGCGTACCGAATCCATGGGCTTGCCCTGCAGTTGGGCATGGACCCGAAAGTGGCGATGGCGGAGCTGTTCGGACGGTCAACCGGTTGCTCGCAAGGCAAAGGTGGATCGATGCATTTGTACGATCCTAAAATCGGTTTCTATGGCGGATGGGGAATCGTCGGGGGACACACGCCGCTCGCCGTCGGGCTGGCGTTCGGCGCCAAATACAAGCAGACCGATCAAATCGTCCTCTGTTTCCTGGGGGACGGCTCGGTGAACGCAGGCGTGTTCGCCGAGTCGATGAATATGGCCTCTCTCTGGGATTTGCCCATCATATTCATCATCGAAAACAATCAGTTTGCGATGGGGACGCGATTGGAGTATCACGCCGCCGATCCGGAGCTGCATAAGCGCGCGGCGGGATTTGCGATTCCGCACGAGCGATTGGACGGCATGGACGTTATGCAGGTCCGCCAAGACGCCGAACGCATCATCGCTTATGTCCGAGAAAAGCAAAAGCCGTATCTGATTGAGGTGATGAACTATCGCTTCGCCGGGCACGGCGCGGCGGACAACACGCAGAGTTTGTACCGCAGTGATGAAGAGGTCGAGGAGTGGAAAAAGCGCGACCCGGTGACACTGCTCTCCAAGCATCTGATCGGCGAAGGGCTGGCAAAGCAAAAGGATTTGGACAAATGGGATGCTGAGGCTCTCGCGATTGCCGAAGAGGCCTATGCGTTTGCCGATGCCTCCCCGGCGCCGGAAGAGGATGAGGTCTACACGCATGTGTACACGGACATGATGCCGGAGGAGGGCCACTAATGGCGGTGATGACCTATCGCGATGCGCTGCGGACGGCGCTGATCGAGGAGATCGAGCGGGACGAAAATGTGTTCATCATGGGTGAGGATATCGGTCGCTACCAAGGCACGTTCCGCGTGACGGCTGGGCTATTCGAACAGTTCAAGCAGGCGCGAGTATATGACACTCCCATTTCCGAACCGGGCGTTACCGGGATCGCGATTGGTGCGGCGATGATGGGCTTGCGGCCCGTTGTCGAAATGATGACCATGTCGTTTTCGATTTTGGCGATGGACCAGATCATCAATCACGCCGCGAAGATTCACTACATGACCGGTGGGCAGATCTCGGTTCCGATCGTGATCCGCGGGCCGGGCGGCGCGGGCAAGCAGCTCTCGGCGCAGCACAGCCAATCTTTGGAGGGCATCTACGCGCACACGCCGGGACTGAAGGTGGTCTGCCCCTCGAACCCGCGCGATGCGAAGGGGATGCTGAAGACCGCCATCCGCGACGACAATCCGGTCATCTTCACCGAGAGTCCGGGCCTCTACGCGATGAAGGGCGAGGTGCCGGACGATGAAGAGTTTTTTGTTCCATTCGGCGAGGCCCAGGTCGTTCGCGAAGGGACCGATATTAGTCTGATTGCATGGTCGCGCATGGTTCATGAGTGCGACAAGGTGGCGGAGACGCTTTCGCAAGATGGGGTATCGGCGGAGGTCGTCGATGTCCGCAGCCTGCTGCCGCTCGATACGGAAACCATTTTTCAATCTGTTCGGAAGACGCATCGGGCGTTGGTTGTGTACGAAGGTTGGCGCTCCGGCGGGTTTGGCGCGGAGATTGCTTCGCGAATTGGCGAAAACTGCTTCGACGATCTCGATGCACCGGTTGCCCGCTGCGCCGGACTCAATGTCCCGATGCCGTACGCGGCCAACCTCGAGCAGGTGGCGATCCCGAAGCAGACAGACATCCTCGCCGCCGCACGGGAAGTTCTAGGGTAAATCGTCCGAAAGCCCTCCCCTTTTTTCAGGCGTCAGCCTGGAAAAGGGGGAGGGTTGGGTGAGGGTATTGCGAAAAGGCCCTCCCCTTTTTTCCCGCTAGGAAACCACCGTCCGATCACCGCAACCGGAAAAAGGGGGAGGGTTGGGTGGGGGTTCTTTTCGGTTGTGGCTGGGTCCTCGCCCGCCACAACCCTTCGCACGCCACAACCTGAGACCCAACCACTAATGTACCGGCCCCTTCACAGTGCGACTGTGAAGGCATTGGATGACGACGCACTGCCATCCCTTCACAGTCGCACTGTGAAGGGGTTTTCCGTCCTCAATGTTCCCGCCCCTCCATCACCGCCGCAAAAATCTTCTTGTACATCGCCGAAATGCACTCGGCGACCTCCAGCCACTTCTCTTTGTCCTGATGGTCGCTCTCGGTAAAGACGCGGTGGGTCTCCGCCCGCTCGATATAGGCGCAGGTGAGGCGCGACGCGACCTCGCTGGCTCTTTCGGTAGTCATGTTCCGACCTCCAAAGTCTTCAAACAGTCCCAGGGCCGTCACCCTGAGCTTGTCGAAGGGTCCCTTTCTGAGAGGGATGCTTCGACTTCGCTGAGCATGACAATCCCGGGTCACCTTGAGCTTGTCGAAGAGCCTGCCCTGAGCTTGAAAAAGGGGTCCCTTTCTTTGATCTACGCCGCGCCCGCGATAGTTCCTTGCGGAAAGGGGATGGTGGGCCCGGCAGGAATTGAACCTGCGACCGAGCGGTTATGAGCCGCCTGCTCTACCTCTGAGCTACGAGCCCGCCGGAGGGCCCTATTTTAGCACGACGGCCAGCAGCGCTACTGGTCACCCTTAAGGCCGAAATTCCCAAATATGATGTTCAAATCCCGAAGATCGACGATCCCGCTCCCATCAAGGTCAGAAGCGTGTTGACCAGCCAGCCCGAAATCGCTGAATATTTGGTTTAGGTCCTTCAGATCAACGACGTTGTCGGTATTCGGGTCTCCGTTGATGAGATTGAAATCGACCGACGATGGAGGCATCCGCGGATCGATGGCATGCCGCTGTCGCAGCCAGGGAATCGGCGAGGCGACGATATCGAACAGCCCCCAATCCAATGGCGCCGTAAGCGTATACCCTAAGGAATCGTTAAGTGTCACAGTCTCCGTGGCAAAGGGAACCGTCGATCCCGGTGTTGTGAAGCCAAGATCAACGCTCTGTTTCGCGGGACCGACATAGTATTCAAAATCGAAAGTGCCGCTAATACGCATAAAGCTGGACTCGTATGCGCCAATATCAACTGCGGCTCCCATCTTTCGCGCATTGCCATTGATGTCCAACTCAATTTTGGACAGCACAGAATCGTCGCCGCGGTCGACGCATGGAGAATTTGTGGCAAGAGAAAAGTCGCCGCCCACACTATTCGTAAAAAGCGGATCGTCAAGAACATCATTTTGTCCGCTCGCGCCGCCTCTATACGCAGCCCCTATCAGATTCCAGAAGCAGTTGTTATTGGCGGCAACGCCCGAATCTTCCCAAAGGGCGTAAGACATCTGGTGACAAATATTGTTGGCAAACTGTCCAGTACAACGCAAGCAGTCCGCAGCACCCATATTAAGATTCGACGAAAAGGTGTTGTTGAGTATAGCAACCTGCATGTCATATAGCTGCATGCAGGTACCACGGTACGCGTGATTCTTGATGACCAGATTGTCCGATATAGTAATATCTCCACCGCTAGCTCCAATCGCAGAATTCCCCTCATTATCCTGGAGCTGATTGCTGTCGATGGAGCCGATGCACTGGTCGAGATACATGGCGCCGCCAAGACCCGAATTCTGCGAAAACCGGTTATTGTGTAGCACGTAGTCCGAGAGGGAGCCGCAAAAGCCGCCGCCCAAATAGCCGGAGAGATTGCCCTCGATCTCGTTATTTGTAAGCGTGATGCTAGACCCCGAGGCATAGATCCCGCCTCCCTCGCCGAAAGGAACGCAGTCATCGCAGCTCGCACAGCCGTACAGAATGCACCTATTGGCACTAACAACACTGTTTGCAACGGATAACGTTGAATCGAAACACGCGATGCCACCGCCATAGCTGCCGCATTTGCAACTCGTGATGTGACAATTTTCAATAGTCGCGATGCAGTCGTCCAAAAAGATGCCGCCCCCCATTCCATCATAATCCTGGTGCGAGCATGTGTTCACCGATCTGCCATGGTTTGAGCTTACAACGCAATTCTCGATGGTGATGCGCGCGCTTGCGGCGTAGATTCCCGCACCGACGCCCGCCACCCCGCCTGTTATTTGGAGTCCATTTAGGACCACAGGTCCCGGCCAAGGGCCAGCGACCGTAACCACCCTTCCGGATCCCCCACTTGTTACCGTCGTTGGGTACTGAGTTGGATCCCAATAACCTGATGCGTCGTCCTTGAAGCCGCCGTAGACAGTCACACTGACCAATATCAGAAGGGATTCGTTGTACGTGCCGGTGGCAACGTAGACGATGTCGTTTCCATTGGTAGCGGGTGCCAACGCGGCGGAGATCGTCCTTTTCGCGTTCTGCCAACTGTCACCAGGCATGGAATCGTCCCCACCTGTTCGGACGTAGTAACTCTTTGAGAAGCAAGGCGAAGCCACGAGAAGGATTATGCTAATCCAAACGAACTTCCAAATCTGGCGTGCCATGCCAGTCATTATAAGCGACTTCACAATTCTTGTCAAGCGGAATCGAAAATCCCTTCAAAGTGCGACTGAGAAGAGATATCTCCTAGAGTTGCAGTCTGCAGCCTTCAGACGGATGCATCCGGAGCAATAGCCGGCATGTCATTGAAAATAATGACTCGACACACGCAACGAATTTTCTCGCCTAGTGTAATATCACGGGAAGAGAAGCGAGGTAGATGATGCGAACGGCGAAGCTTGTCCAGGTCTTAATCGCCATTTTCGGGCTGGCCCACAGCACTGTGGCGCATTCGCCCATGTCCACCGATGCAACACTGTGGCGTGGGGCGTGCCTCAGCAACGTCCTCACAAGCCTCAGCACGAAAGATGTCAGGTACGAGGCCGGATATCCGCTTGAAGCGCACGTCCTATCGATCAATCTCCCCGATCGCTCCGTAAAATCGGTGGCCGCGCTGAAGGATGCGCTCGCGGAAACGCTCGGAGCAAAGTGGGAGGAAAGCGAAAGGCGCGACAAGGAAACTGGCGATAAGTATATCGTTCGGCGTCTGGAACCGGACAACAAGAAGCGATTGCCAGGCAACTCCGATGTTGCGTTGGACAAGCTGGCTCGCCTCGTCATGCAGCGGGCGGGCAATTTTCACTCCCTTCTGAATACTCCCAGCGATCGATTGAATGACGAGGACCGATTTGAGGTCACAAAAGGCATGATCAAGGCGGAGTTGGGGGTTCTCGATGGGATTCCCGGCGCGATCGCGCGGCTTGACAAAGCGCCTTGGGTGGATGGGTCGAAGAAAGTCGTCACGCTAACCGGCGGAGAAATCGCCGGCATCGCATCCGGGATCAAGGACCTGGCCCACTTTTGGCACAAAGACGGCTATGGGAGCGATCTCAGCCATGTCACTCTCGAACTGATCGCCGGCACAACGTTGAATCTTCGAGTCGGTTCGGCGGACGGGCTGGTATTGGCGTTCATCCAATTGGGGGCAAACGGCACGGAAGGCCTACAGGCGGAGATGCAGGAGGACGCGAAGGCCCGAATCGCGGCGCGCAATCAGAAATGGACCGCCGTTCCGAATATCGAGTTTACGAAACAGGTATCCGATCTTTTCGAACAGGCTGTGAAAGAGTCGCGGCCCGCGCTTGTAGACTGGTACGACCTCATTGGAGCCGAGCGCTTCGACAACCAGATGACCTTTTTGCGCACAGCTCAGAACGGTCGAGTGTTCGGTGACCTGCAGTTGATTCGCCGCGAAGTTTCCGGATTCACCTGCTATCGCCCGGACGAATGGTTGGATTTCGAGCTGTCACTGGTGCCATCGGATTTGCGGACGCAGTTGCAGCAGATGAATAGCTATTCCCTCAAAGACCTCGTGGAGATCGGGGACAAGCTCAACAAAACAGTCATTTACTTGAATCGGGAGCTGAATCTGTTGATCGGTTTCGCTGCGGGAGTCTGGTTGACCGAGCCAGGGGTTCGATCGATCTTGACTCGGTTAGCGCAAGAGAAGGTTGACTGGTCAGCGGCTCTGCCGGCGAGCGGGATTGCTCGCGACTACGGGAAGCTCGGAGCCGGGAAGGTTGAGGAGCAAGGCGACTTCCGCTCGTACACTTTCGAAGTAACTCCCGACCGCAGCGATGGATTTTCCTGTCACTTCGTCGCCAAATGGAAGCCTAAATAAGAATCCCTTCACAGTGCGACTGTGAAGGGATGGTCGTTACGTCGTCGTGGTATCCCTTCACAGTCGCACTGTGAAGGGGACCAGACTAGTTCGCGCTGACGAGCAGTTTCTCCAGATGCTGGAACTCCTGGCCCAGGCTCCGCAATTTCTTCATCGCCCGAAGCTCGATCTGCCGCACGCGCTCGCGGGTCACCTTCAACTCATACCCGACCTCTTCCAAGGTCCGGGATCGGCCGTCGTTGATCCCGAAGCGCAGCCGCACGACCTCGCGCTCCCGCGGGGTCAACCGGCGCAAGATCGCGTCGATCTCCTCCCGCCGAATCAGCTTCTGCGTCACGTCGCCCGGCGTCGGCATGTTAGTCGACTGGATGAAGTCTCCCAGCGAGCTGTTGTCCTTCTCGCCGACCGGCGTCTCGAGACTCAGCGGCTCGATGGCCACCCGGAGCATCTCGCGCACCCTCTCGGCGGACAGACCCACCTCTCGCGCGATCTCCTCTTCCGTCGCCTCGCGATGCAGATCCTGCTGCAGCCGGTTCGCGGTCTTCACGACCTTATTGATCAACTCCGCGACGTAGACCGGAATTCGGATCGTCCGGCCCTGGTTGATGATCGCGCGGGCGATGGCACGGCGGATCCACCAGGTCGCGTAGGTGCTGAACCGGAAGCCCTTCCGCCAGTCGAATTTCTCAACGGCGCGGATCAGTCCCAGGTTGCCTTCCTGAATCAGGTCGGCGAGCGGGATGCCGCGGGCGTTGTACTTCTTCGCGATGCTGACCACGAGCCGCAAGTTGGACTCGATCAGCATATTCTTGGCGGACTGGTCATTGGCTTGCACGCGTCGGGCAAGATCGACCTCCTGCTCGGGCGTCAAAAGCTGAGCGCGGCGCGTCTGGCGCATCCACATCTCGAGCTCCTCCGTATCGTCGGCGCCCGTTGTGGTTTTCACCTTCGCGGTCGATTTAACCTCGATCTTGGGCATGGTGAGGACGTTGGTCCCGTAATCGGCCTCCTGCTCCTCAAGAGCGGCCAGATCCTCCTCAGTCGCATCCTCGTTCTGTTCCTCTTCCGGCGCGACCTGGACCAAAAACTCGACCAGCGCATCCCTCGAGCCGAAGTCATGCGCTACCTGCCCCCGCAAAGCTTCTCGTACTTGTTCTAATGTCTCATCAATCGGCACTTTCTGACCTCCTCACACGGGGCCACTCCCGACGCCGTGTTGATCCTCCTCGCGAAACCTGACCGTGCAACAACAAAAAACGACCATGCGCGGACTACCCTTCCCCCAGCATGGCCGGCAAAAAGATCGATCCATTTGCCAAAGGCTCACGCAATTTTTGCAGAGCACATAACAAGATAACATATGCAGCCCCGCCTGTCAACCCTACCAGACCTGCCAAATCGACGGAAATGCGGCACTTTTTCACAGTTTCCGACAAAATACTGGACTTTGGTACCTATTTACTCACTCCGCGAACCCTACGTATAGTACGAAGAACTATAGCAAATGGTTCGAAGAATGTTAATTACCAGGGGAATAGTGCCCTAGTTTGTGACATTTGGAACAATCATGAGGCGGCGGACCTGCTCGACTGAGGAAGATAGGGAGGTTACAAAGCGATCGATATCCGACTCGTTGGTATATCTGCCGAAGGAGACCCGGAGCGACCCATGCCCCCACTCTGGTGACAGTCCCAAAGCGCGCAAAACGTGGGACATGTGCACCTCGCCGCTGGAGCAGGCGGCCCCCGCGCTGCAACAGATTCCCATCATGTCCAGGTTCAGCAGGATGGATTCGCCCTCCGTCCCCTTGAAGCTGAAGTGAGCGTTTTGGGGGAGGCGGTTCGTTCGGCTGCCATTGAGGCGGCTGTCGGGGATTTCGGCCAGAACGCGGTCGATGATCCGGTCCCGTATGGCGGTGATGCGGGCCATTTCCGACTCCAGATCGCGTTTGGCAATCTCGGCGGCCTTGCCAAACCCAACCGCTCCGGCGACGTTCACAGTGCCTCCGCGCCGGCCCTGTTCCTGTCCGCCACCGGTCTGATAATGGGCGATTTTGGTCCCTTTTCTTATATACATCGCGCCGATTCCCTTTGGTCCGTTCAGCTTGTGGCCGGACATGGAAGCCAGATCGACGCCGAGTTGGCGAACGGAAAAGGGGATTTTGCCGACCGATTGGACGGCGTCGGTGTGGAAAAGAGCGCCCGCTTCGTGCGCGATTTCACAAAGTTCCTTGATCGGCTGGATTGTGCCGATTTCGTTGTTGGAGTGCATGATGCTGACGAGGGCGATGTTGGTCGGCAGGCCTTTTCGAAGAACGTCCGGCCGCACGATCCCATCGCTGTCCACGTCGATGAGAACTTCCCTTCCCCGTCCGACGGCTTGGCAGGTATCCAGCACCGCGTGATGCTCGAAAGCGGAACAGGCCAGCCGCGCTTCGGGCGGGGCAAGCTCCATGACGCCCCGAATCGCCCAGTTGTCCGATTCGCTGCCGCCGGAATTGAACACCACCTCGGAAGGGTCCTGCGCGTCGATGAGCGCGGCCACCTGCTCGCGGGCATTTTCCAGTGCCTGCCGGGCCTCGCCGCCGAGCGAGTAGAGGGTGGCGGGGTTGCCGAACTTTTCGGTGAGGTAGGGCATCATCGCGTCCAACACTTCGGGCGCGATCGGCGTCGTCGCGGCGTTGTCGAGATAGAGCATGCCTTCCGGGATCGGGTTCTTCACGGCGTGGATTTCCTCCGAAGAAAACTAGGCTTTAATCTTACCACGGAACGAGTTCAGTTGGGTTTCGGCCCCAAAAACCCGCGCATACGGACCGCCGAATAGACGATCATCACGGAACCCAGTGCGCTCGCGAGAAGGGAGCTATTTGCGTTACCGGTTATGTCCGAAGCGATGACGAAAGAGATGACAATGACGAGAATTCCCCATGCGATGCCGGCCCAAAACGCCCAACTCCGCGATCGAAGAATGCCGATCGCGGTAATTAGCAGCAGCGAGTAAAGGAATGCGAACCAAAAGAAAGGGCCCAATGAAGTTTGCGCCATCGGCATGCCTTGGAACATAGAAATTGTTCGTTGAGCTAGGATGCCTGCGAAGAGGCTGGTCACGACCGCCGTCGCGGCGGCGAACGCCATAAACAGTCCGAAAAATTGATCCCCAAGGAACAGCGTTTCTGCTGCCGGTTCCGTATGTTTTGGGCGAGAGTCGGCAGCAGTGGCAAGCAGTGAATAGTCATATCCGCATGATGGACAAGACGGACGATCGATAGAGTGGCGATCGCCGCACTGGGGACAGACCTTCATTACCGGCTCTTCTGTCATGGTAATGCAGAATTCCGAATTGTAGGCGACATTCCTGCTTACAAGCGCGCGGCAACCAGCCCGGCGATCTCTGCCGTGCTGTCGGCGACGGCGACGTTGGCTCCCCGCAATGCGTTCACCTTCTACCCATTTATCTTACCATGGAGTTCAGCGAAAGCGCGGTCCGCCTGATGAGCTTAAGGCGAGAGCGAAAAGCACGCCGAATATCATCCCTAACGCACTGACAATGATTCCAATGAAGCCCAATGTGCTCGACCGCTTGGCAATCGCGGCAATTCCAAAGGCGATACCGCCGGTACCGAGGATTAAACGACAAAGGCAAAACGAAACGGCGCCAAGGATAATGGACACGCCTCCATAGACCTGGCCGTCCGGGGCCGCCGCCTGCTGGAAGTATGGCGGCGGAATCGGTTGCTGATATTGCTGGGGAGGTTGCGCTGAAGGATAGGAGTGGGGCGGTTGGTAGGAGTGACCGCACCATGGGCAGAAGCACTGGTTCTCCAAATGCCGTTTTCCGCACGCTGGGCAGACCTTGAATTGCGTTACATCCGCCACGCCATCCAAGTTCTCCTTCGATGGCAGAATCCCTGCTTACAAACGCGAGGCAACCAGCGCCGCTATCTCCGCCGTGCTGTCGGCGACGGCGACGCCCGCGTCGCGCAGGGCGTTCACCTTCGACTCCGGCCCGCCCATGCCGCCGCTGATGATCGCCCCGGCGTGGCCCATCCGTTTGCCGGGCGGCGCGGTGCGGCCGGAGATAAAACCAACCACCGGCTTCGTCATCTTTTTGATGTATTCCGCCGCCGTCTCCTCATCGTTCCCGCCGATCTCCCCAACCATCACAACAACCTTCGTCGCGGGGTCGTTTTCGAACAGCGGCAGCACATCGATAAATCGCGTCCCCAGCACTGGATCGCCGCCGATGCCGACCGAAGTGGTCTGCCCGAGCTTCGCCCGCGTCAGCTCCCACACGATCTCGTATGTTAAGGTGCCGCTGCGCGAGACCATCCCGACCGGTCCGGGGGCGAAGATATGACCGGGCATGATGCCGATCTTGCACTCGCCGGGAGTGATGATCCCCGGACAGTTGCCGCCGATCAGCCGCGACCTTCCGTTCTTCCGAATCCGCTCGCACGCCCGCACCATGTCGGTTGTGGGGATGCCTTCCGTGATGCAGACGATGGTCTCGATGCCCGCGTCCTCCGCCTCCAACACCGCGTCGGCGGCAAACGGAGCGGGGACGAAGATGCAGGTCGCGTTCGCGCCGGTCGCTGCTACCGCCTCGCGCACGGAGTTGAACACAGGCACTCCCAGATGGGTCTGGCCACCCTTGCCGGGGGTCACGCCGCCGACAACTTTCGTTCCGTACTCGATCATCTGGCCGGAGTGGAACTCTCCCTCGCGTCCCGTGATGCCCTGTACGATGACCTTGGTATTGGCGTTGACGATGACCGACATATGCATCCCTTTCCCCTTCACAATGGGGATTGTGAAGGGAGACTAGCTCAACTCTTCGCCCCTTCACCATGCGACTGTGAAGGGATAACTGCAATTGACTTGCGACTCGGTCAGGAGACCGGTCGCATCTCCTGATCTTTCCCCCACCTTTGCGACTCGGTCAGGAAACCGGTCGCATCAGCGGTCAGGAGACCGGTCGCATCAGCGTATTATTTATCCCTCCACAGTCGCACTGTGGAGGACCCTAACTTCACTTAATGCGACGCGATTGCCGGAACCTCTTCCTGCGGCAACTGCGCCAGAGCCAGCTCAGTGGCCAGCGACCCGCGCTTGCTCAGGTAGACCGCAAAAACGAGGGCCAGCACACACGAGCCAACGATGATTCCGCGAACCGTATCCGACATCGGCTGGATCATGATCGGTGCGAGCAACAGGCTGACCAGGTTCATGACCTTGATCAGCGGGTTCATGGCCGGACCGGCGGTGTCCTTGAATGGGTCGCCGATCGTGTCCACAACGATGCCCGCCTTGTGCGCCTCCGACCCCTTACCGCCGTACAGGCCGTCCTCGATGGTCTTCTTGGCGTTGTCCCAAATACCGCCGGAGTTGGCGAGTAGGACCGCAAGGAGCTGACCTGAAAGGATTGCCCCGGCGAGGTAGCCGCCAAGCGCCTGCGCGCCGGTCAGCACATATTGCGAACCGCCAATCTCGACCGTGGGGGCGCCGAAGCCGAGTCCGAACCCGACAAGACAAGGAAGTGCGATCGCAAGGATTCCGGGGCTAAGCAATTCCTGTTGCGCCGCCGCGGTCACGATAGCGACGCAGCGCCCGTAGTCCGGCTTGGATGTCCCCGCCATGATCCCCGCATCCGCGCGGAACTGCCGTCTCACTTCGTTAATCAACTTGAAGGCCGCTCGCCCGACCGCGTTGATCGCGAACGCGCCGAACAGGAACGGGGCCGCGCCGCCAATCAACAGGCCAAGGAAGATTTGGGGTATGTCAATGGGAAGTCCCGTTTGGGGCTTACCGTGTCCGGCCACTTGGGCAGCGGTATCGGGCAGTACCCTGTCGAAGTTCTTTTCGTCCGCTGTGAAAGCCGAGAGCAATGTCCTTTGGACCTGCTCAGAAGTCGGATTGGCGATCCCTACGGACGCCAACGCGCCTACGGTCAGTTGTATCACCTGCGGCCCAGTATAGTCCTTGCCAAACCGCGTGGCGATCTGCTCTGCCATGCTTGATTCCTGCGGACCGGGTTGATAGGCGCTGGTCTGGGCGAGCACTGATTTCGGATCGAACACTTGTCCCGATAAATGCCCAGCCTCAACAAAGCTATGGAAGAGTGCCGTCGCCGCAACAACGGCCGTCGCGATGGCAAATCCCTTCGTGAGAGCCTTCGTCGTATTGCCCGCCGCGTCGAGCCGCTGCACCACTCGGTGAGCATGAACGTTGGCGGGGTCCTTCGACGCGCCGGACATTTCGAACACGCCTTGCGCGTTGTCTGAGATCGGCCCGAAGGTGTCCATCGCGAGAATGTATCCTGTCGTGGTCAACAGACCGAGGCCGGTGAGCGCGATGCCGTAAAAGCTGAGCAGCGTGCTGCCGTACGTTCCCGGCGGGAAGATGAAGAGGGGAGCAAGCAGCGCGATGACGATGGTGAACACCGACCAGACGCTGGATTCCATGCCATACGCAAAGCCCTGGATCACCATCGGCGCCGGGCCGGTGCTGGAGATCGCGGCGACCTCTTTGACGGGCCGCCTCTCGGTCGAAACGTAGTAATCGGTCAGCCGCTCGATCGCGAAGGCCATGAAGATGCCGAAAGTGATTGCCGCGGCGAATCGCCAGGGCTCGACCGGAACAACGGTGCCGTTCGCAAGCGTCACGCTGATGTTCTTCATGTAGTAGAAAGTGAAGCCCCATGTGAGGACAAGAGCAATGCCGGCCGAAATCCAAAATCCTCTGGAGATTGACTTCAGCGGATCGATCGATTCGCTGTCCGACCCCTTCATTCCCAGGATGCCGACTGCGGAAGCGATAATTCCCAGACCGCGGGCGATGAGGGCGAAGATGATCAACTTCATCCATTCGCCGCCGGGGAACAGAATGTGCGTCGCGGCGCCGAGCACGATAGCCGCGACGAGCGTGACCTCGTAGCTTTCGAAAACGTCCGCCGCCATACCTGCGCAGTCGCCTACGTTGTCACCGACGTTGTCCGCGATGGTCGCCGGGTTGCGCGCATCGTCTTCGGGAATGCCGGCCTCCACCTTGCCGACCAAGTCCGCTCCAACGTCCGCCGCCTTGGTGAAAATTCCTCCTCCGACACGCATGAACAGCGCGGCCAGAGAACCACCGAAACCGAAGCCAATCAAATACTGCATGGCGTTGCCGCCCGCGAACAGGAAGATGAGGGTAGCGCCGAGCAGTCCCATGCCGACCGTGAACATGCCGGATACCGCACCGGCTTGGAACGCAGTCTCAATCGAGGGCTTTAGGCCGGTCAATGCCGCATGGGCGGTCCGCGCGTTTCCGGCGACCGCCATTCCCATGCCCACGTAGCCCGCGATGTAGGAGGCCGCGACGCCGGCAAGGAAGCAGACGGACAGCAACAGCGCACCAGTGACGCCATACGCCTCGTTGCCCTGATAGAGGGCGAAAAGTCCGGCGCCAAGCAGCACCACCATGATCGACATCGTACCGATCTGCTGCCGCAGATAGGCCATCGCACCTTCCCGGATCGCCGCCTGCACTTCCTGCATCTTGTCGCTTCCCGGATTGAGCTTGAGCACCCTTCTGGCCAGCCACCAGCCGAACAGGATCGAGAGGAAAGCGAACCCGAGCGAGATGTAGAGATAGTTGTGGTCCTCCTGCGAGAACTCCAACTTGATCGCGGCCTCCGAGGAGGCGTGGACAACGCCTGGCAGGGCCAGTGCGGCCAGCGCCAACAGCCGAGACCAGCCTCGTTGCAAAAACGTTACCGGGAACGCAAAAAGAGGGCACGACTTTCGTCGCCCCTGCTTGCATTCCGCTTTGGATTGCGGTTTGAAAAACATCGGTATGAATGACCCCCTTGGCCTAGCGTCGCGCTTCCTTGCGCGAGAACATTTTTTGTAAGCCCTTCACGATCACGCGATGAAGGGCGGAATACTGGTATCCCTTCACAGTCGCACTGTGAAGGGGCGATTGTTCGCGGCCTTTATACCCTACTTGGGGTCATCGGCGTCAACAAAAGCCCGCCGGCTATTTGACGCGGGTGAAATCAGCGGGCTGTTCGACGATGCCGTTGGGCAAGACTTTTGAAACACCCACCTTGATCTTCCAGTGCAACGTGTCGCCCTTCAATTCATAGCCGCCGCGGAGCTCATAAAGGTCGTTCATCCCACGCCGGCGGAAACGATTCAGGTCGACCTGCTTGCCGTTTATGGTCATGCTGTCGAATTCAACCATCAGTTCCGCATCCGCGCCCGCTCCATGGACGGACCACTTGCCAACCTGAAGGGTGTCGATCTTCTTGCCTTTGGAGGTCGATTGATACACCCGCCGGGCAGTTCCGTCGGCATTCAGATCGATCTGTTCGTTGAGAGAAAAGTCAGCATCGGATAGCGTTCGCGACCATTTGCCGGGCAAGCTGTTCGCGCCCGTCGCTGTAGTCCCATGCTTGCAGCCCGCAAGAAGCGATACTGCTAAGACGCCAAGTAATATCCACTTCATTGCGTCAGTCTACTCGATTATTTTTGACGATGCCCGTAATGGGGCGCTTCGCTGCATCAGTGCTTTCTGCCGCGAAATTGGGAACGAATCACGGATCGGGAAGGTAGACTCCTGTCGTGTTTAAGCTGACTGCCCAGTTTACGCCCACGGGGGATCAGCCGGAAGCGATCGCCGGCCTGGTGGACGGCCTCGATACCGGCTACCGGTTCCAGACGCTCCTCGGCGCCACCGGGACCGGCAAGACCTACACGATGGCGTCCATCATCAACAAGGTCCAGCGTCCCGCGCTGATCATCGCCCACAACAAGACCCTGGCCGCCCAGCTCTGCCAAGAGTTCCGCGCGTTCTTTCCGGAGAACCCCGTCCAGTACTTTATCAGCTACTACGACTACTATCAGCCGGAAGCCTACGTGCCGCAGAGCGACCTTTATATCGAAAAGGATTCCAGCGTCAACGACGAAATCGACCGCCTGCGCCACGCGGCAACCCAGGCGGTGTTGGAACAACGGGATGTCATTGTCATCGCATCCGTCAGCTGCATCTATGGTCTCGGATCGCCGGACGAATACCGCCAGAGCGTGGTCACGTTCGAAGTGAATCAGCCCTGCGATCTGGGGGACACCATGCGGCGGCTGGTGGAGATGCAGTTCGCCCGCAACCAAATGGTGTTGGACCGTGGGACGTTTCGCGTGCAGGGCGATACGCTAGAGATACAGCCGAAGGATGAAGAGATCATCACGCGGGTGGAGTTCTTTGGGGACGAGGTCGAGCGAATTCGAATCATCGATCCGCTGACGCAGCATGTTCTAGATGAGCCGTCCAGAATCAGTATCTTTCCTGCCACCCATTACGTGACACCGTGGGATCGGTTGGAAGAGGTGATCGTCCAGATAAAGGAAGAGCTGGTTCGGCAGGAAGAGCTGTTTGTCTCCCAGGGCAAACTGCTGGAAGCGCAGCGGATTCGGCAGCGCACGGACTTTGATGTGGAAATGATTCAAGAGGTCGGATTTTGCAGCGGAATCGAAAACTATTCGCGATTCTTCGACAATCGGGCCCCTGGCACGCCACCATATACACTGCTCGACTTTTTCCCGGACGACTTCATCACATTCGTCGATGAGTCTCACCAGACCATGCCGCAGATTCGAGCGATGTACAATGGCGACTTCCAACGCAAGAGCACATTGGTCGATTATGGCTTCCGGCTGCCCTCCGCATTGGATAACCGGCCGCTCAAGTTTGACGAATTCTTGGATCGCGTCGGCCAGGTCGTTTTTGTCAGCGCGACGCCGAGTCAGTTCGAGCGCGACCAAAGCTCGCAGATCGTTCGGCAGGTGATTCGCCCAACACACTTGATTGACCCGGAGATAGACATCCGGCCGACTCATGGGCAGATCGACAACCTGATGCACGAGATTCAAGAGCGGGTGAAAAAAGGTCAACGTTCACTCGTCACCACATTGACGAAACGGATGGCAGAGGACCTGACGGAGTATTTGAAAGACGCCGGTGTGAAAGTCAACTACATTCATTCCGACATACACAGTTTGGAGCGCCCTGAAATTCTGCGCGACCTGCGATTGGGAGTTTATGACGTGGTTGTCGGCGTGAACCTGTTGCGCGAGGGATTGGACCTGCCCGAGGTCACTCTTGTCGCCATCCTTGACGCCGACAAGGAAGGTTTTCTTCGCAGCGAAACGTCGCTCGTGCAGACAATCGGACGCGCGGCGCGGAACGTGGACGGCACGGTAATCATGTACGCCGACAATATCACCGGTTCCATGCAGCGCGCCATCGATGAGACCTATGCGCGGCGCAGCGTGCAGGATGAATATAACAAGAAGCACGGCATCACCCCGCAGTCGGTTGCCAAAGTGATTCGTGAAACCATCCGGGCGTATGGAGTGAAGGAAGACAAGGCCCCGTATGGAGCTCGCAGGGCGGAAGAGATCGCCAGCTTCACCCTCGATCAATTACCCGCTGAGATTGTGAAACTTGAAAGCGAAATGAAAGACCTTGCCAAGCAGATGGAGTTCGAAAAGGCCGCCCAGGTCCGGGACGAGATCCATGAACTGCGCCGTCTGATGGAGGGCGGTGGCATGCCCACACCCGCGGGCCGTCCGCGCCGTTCCCGTAGATAGAGCCGGTCCCTCATTCCCAGGCAATTCCCCTTGCTCTTGGCGGAAACCCCGCACCTCCACCTGGTTACGAACCGAACAGACGCGGAATGGGCCAATCACGGGAAGTGTCTTCGGACACAAATGGCATCGGGGCGCGCCCGCAAGAAAACCTCGCAAGGGCACACTGCCGGGCGCGCCACGAGGCATAGCCTAACGGACTAGAAGCTGTTCAGTATCAAGGAGGATTCACGTGAGTTTCCGTATCAATACAAATGTCAACGCCATTAACGCGCTTAACAACCTTACTCAGACCGGGATCGAATACTCAAAGAGCGTCAACCGACTCTCAACCGGTCTACGCATCAACAGTGCCGCCGACGACCCTGCCGGACTCATCATCTCAGAAAACCTCCGCGCTCAGATTAGCAGCATCGATCAAGCGGTTCGTAACGTACAGGATGCTCAGAGCTACACAAAGACTGCGGAGGCTGCCCTTAATGAGGTCAACTCGCTCCTCCGAGACGCAAGAACACTTGCGGTAGCCTCGGGCAACCAGGGCGTCCTCGACAACACTTCTTTGCAAGCCAACCAGGATCAGATCCGATCCATCATCGATTCGATCAATCGAATCGCGGGGCAGACCCAATTTGGTGGCAAGAAGATTCTGGACGGTTCCGCCGGCGTAAACGCCAGCGTGACAGATCCCACGAAGCTGGCCGGAATCAACTTTAACGGCACGTTCGGCGGATTCGCCATTAATTCCAGCGGTGTGGTTTCCGTCGCGCTCATCACCGCGGCCACGCAGGCATCAACGACTCTGACCGTCAACTACGGCGCGACCACGAGCATTGTCTCCGCAGCTTCGCTCGTCCTCAACGGTACCACGATCACGACCGACGGCACGGAATCGCTGCAGCAGGTCGTCAACAAGATCAATCAGGCGAGCGCAACCACCGGCGTGACAGCTCAAGCGGTCACGGCAAACGGCTCGTCCGTCGTTCAGCTCAATCAAGTGAAGTTCGGGAGCCAGTACTCGATCACGCTGTACGACTCCGCGGGTGTCATCGCCTCGTCCTCATCGGTAACGGCGACCGCGCAAGATGCCGCCGTAAGCGTCACCGTTGTGACCGCAAATGGCGCCCAGACCGTGGCATTCACCGGCGGCCGCAATACCGGCGACAACGGTCTTCGGTTGACCGACAGCTATGGTAACGCATTGCTCTTGACCGAGGCCGGCAATGCGACGTTGACATCGTCCGATGCCGCTGTGGCGCAGGTAACCGCGGGCAGCGCATCATTCCAGATCGGCGCGAACAAGGGCAATTCGACCTCCTTGGCGTTGGCCAATCTGGCTTCCACCAACCTGGGAACGACGGCAATCGCCGGGCAGAGCTTCTCTTCGATTGACATCACGACCGCTTCTGGCGCCACGAACGCGCTGGATGTCATCGACGCGGCAGTCACGCAGGTGTCGAAGATCCGATCCGACATCGGTTCCTTCGAGCGCAACACCCTTGAGTCCAATTACAGGTCACTCAATGTTGCGAAGGACAACCTGACCGCGACCGAATCGCAGATTCGAGACTTGGATGTCGCCAGCGAGATCACGAACTTCACGAAGTTGCAGATCTTGCAGCAATCCGGCCTGTCGGTGTTGGCACAAGCGAATGCCGCGCCGCAGTCTATTCTCCAGCTCCTACGATAGTTCGTAGGCTTAGTCCGTAAACAGTTCGGCCCCGGCAATGCCGGGGCCGCTCTCTTTCCGATGAATTCGTACCGTTAGCCGGCGGATTTATTCGCGACCTTTGAACTTTGATACGCCGCGATCGCGTCCGAAGCGGCATCCGGAGTGATCACATCCCGGATAAATTCGGCCCCGAGCCTATCTTGGCCACGCGTTCCCTGCCGGGATGCGATAATCTCATCCACAGCGTTGTTGTAATTGGACTGCGGCATCGTTCGATAGTATTGCAGCTTGTCTTCGGCGGTCTTTCGGGCCGCGTCCATCATGGTGCGCATCTCGTCTCGATTTTGCCGGTCGCCGCGATTTCCGCCCCCACTGCCACCGCCCGTCGAGCGAAGCTGCGCAATACTGTTCATCATGTCGGCCCGGATCAGCTCGCCAAACGCCCGTCGGGAAAACTGATTCCATTGCGCATCCGGAACCGACCGAATCTGGTTGAGGAAGTTCATGGCCTCCTGCTTGGCGCCGCCTCCCTCGCTCATCTTCTTTTGCTGCTCCTCCGTCAATATGCTGACGGCATCGGCGATGATGGCGCTGATCTGTCCCTCGAGCTCATCGTCCAGTTGCCGAATTTCGTTGCGGACGTTCGCAACTCTTTGCACTTGCGCGTCCGTAAGCTTCTTACCGGTGAGGATATGATCGGTAATGTCGTTCAGCCGATCCTTTTCGCGGCTGAGAATCGACTGGCGCTTCTGTTCGCTGTCGGCCTTGGCCTTCTTGACCAACTTGGCCTTGGACTGCAGCTTCTCCAATTGCGCCGATGTCAACTGCACTTCGGTGAGCCGCGATATGACCTGCGCGGCATCGAGCGCCTGATCGGCGGTCCAGACCTTTGTCTGGCCAAAGCCAACCAGGGCGAAGACGACGAATGCACTAACACAAAAGACCCTCATGAATCACCTCACCTTTGGTAGACGCAGCCTGTAGCCGATTGTTCAGTTCTGCTTGGACAGATGCTTCTTCAGAAACTCGAGCGTCAGCTTCCAAGCAGACTTGGCTGCCTCGCTATTGTAGCTGCTTGCGCTTGGGTTGGCGAAGGCATGGTCCGCCGGATAGATGTGCATCGAGTTCGGCTTTCCAAGGGAATCGAGCGACTTTTGGAACTCGTGTACGACGTCGGGATTGATTCGGGCGTCCTTTTCGCCAAAGATGCCGAGGACGGGGGCCTTGAGAGCCTTCAGCTTCTCCGTGTCGCGCTCCGGCATACCGTAATACATCACACAGGCCTGCACCTTGTCGCCGGCGAGGAGGGCCGTCCGCAGCGACCAGCCGCCCCCAAAACACCAACCGATCGTGCCAATCCGTTCCGCCTTGATCTGAGGATTGGTCCGCAGATACTCCACCGCTGCCAAAAGCGTGGCCTCGGACTTTGGTTCCTGGACCGCCTGCATGTATTTCACGGCATCATCTCGCGTGGTAGCCACCTTGCCTTCATACAGATCGACTGCCAGGACGGCGTAACCCTCCTTCGCCAGCTCATCCGCCTGCGCCTTAATCCAAACATTCAGACCCCAGAATTCGTGGATCATCACGACGGCGCTGCCTTTTGACCCGCCCTTAGGCAGGACAAGCCATCCTTGCCACTCCGCGCCGTCCGCGGTTTTTCCGGTCACTGTTTTGCCAGCGCTGACGGGAGCAGGCCCCTGTCGCAGGTCATGCATTGCGACAAAGCTCGCATCGTTCCCGAGCGCGGCGAACTCTTCGGTCGCGCTGCAACAAGACTTCGTGTCACCGGCACAGGCAGCCAGAGCTGCAAGCCCGAGTAGAAAAATCATCGATCACCTCCCGATATCCGCTTATACCCAAAAACCGTAACGTTCGGCGATTACAGCTTCCCGCCTATGGAACCCCGGTCATCGCGAAGTTGGTGAACACGACGTTGAGATCGGGGAGATCCACCGTGCCGCTGCCATCAAGATCAGCGCTGTCAAACACGATCGCAAAGTTTGTGAAAATCTCGTTCAAATCGCCCAGGTCCACCGAATTGTCGTCGACGGCATCACCATTGGTCACGTCCAAGTTAACGTTGTTCGGTCCGGTATTGATCGCCATTCCCGTTACCTTGTTTCTCAACCAGTGCGGGAATTTCACAGCGATATCCCAGGTTCCGGTCGCGACACTGGCAATCGAGTATTGACTCGATCCGTCAAGCGCAATCGGATAGGAGTGGACGACGGTGGTCGTGCTTGGCGTGCGGAATTCCAACGTCGCGGCCTGACCCGCCGGGCTTGCCGACCATCCGTCCAGGTAGATTGTGCCTGCAAGGCTAGCCACCGCCGAGGCCGCGGCGAAGCGCAGGTAGACGTTCGCCAAATTGGGAGGACCGTTGAAGAAGCGGCCCTCGCCGGCATCATACTGACCATTGCCGTTGACATCTCGGGCATATTGATCGAGGCTGGAGCCGACCGTCGGTCCGCCACCGGCGAACAGGGCGGTTGTCGTGAAGCTCAAATTGCCGTTCGCTGCATTGCGGAAGATGACATCGATGCCGAGATTCCCATCCGCAACGGTAATACCGCCTGGTATGAGGCTCGTAAAATCGATAAGACCGGTGGTGAATACTCCCGCCGACACGGAACCAAGATTGACCGTGAAGCCGCCAAGCGGGCCCGTATTGATGACTCCCGCTCCGACACCATAGTTGACGGTCTCGTAAAATTGGACCTCCATCTGAAGAGCGGAATCCGCAAGCGCCACATTGAACCCCACCTCGATACATCCGAAATTCGTCGAGCCTGATGACAAGACAACATCGTCCAAAACACGCGCCGGGCGGACTCCGACCGTAAAGGTATTGCCGGCGCGGTTGTCGTACACTGTCGTTCCACTTTGGATATCAACTGAATCCCCAAGTGGCCGAGGGTTTCCGACAAGCTGCCCGTAGCTTGAGGCAATAATGATCGATGCAATCAGCGATATGTGAATGCGCATACTAAGAACTCCATTTCACGAAACAAGGATTGGTCCATCCACCTGACATAACAAAGCCCTCGCTCATCGGTCTTCACTCCCTACGCATCCTATTGTATGGGAAGTGAGGCCATCTGTCCAGCGGTCCAGCCTATTTTTTCGTCAAATTTCCCCAGGAGCATGGAAAAAATACCTGCCCCTCAACCGCACGATTAGTCGAACTGAGGCAATTTGACTGCGCTGAATTGTTCTACGCGCGAAAAAGAAATAATCTTCGAATCGCGGAAGGACCGACGGCAGCTCGGGTAGAATTCGTAGCTGTTACATTTAATTGAAAGGGGTGCGGATGTGAAGCTACATTGCCTCACCGCATGTGCTTTGCTTTCAATTGCATTTACCCCCAGCCGCGCCCAAGACTATCAAGTGCCCGTGATCGGGGGCCCCGCAGCGTACGGAGCCATCTATATTGACCTGAGCGGCACAACGTCAGCATTCGCGCTGACATATCTGACGCAACTTACTCCTTCATTTAGCGTTGCGCAATATAACGAGTCCTTTGCCTTCGAAACCGATTGGGTGGCAGTGGGCCCGAACCTGAACGTCAGCAATATGTTTGACGTGCTTCCAACAGTCAACTACGTCGTCTCCCCATTCAGCATCAGTGTCTGGAAATCGGGAGCTGTACCCCTGACAAGTTTCGTCGGTCAATCGGGACCGATGACTTGGACGGACTTCGGCACGGCAATCGACATAGATCTCGGCCTTGGCCAGGGCACGAACATCGTCTATACTTCCCCGAACGGCGTCATGTGGAACGCATCCGGTGGGATGGTGATTAATGGCCAGGCCTGGTCGGTGTCCGGAGTTCTCAATGGCGGCCCGATTGTCACTGGGCAGGGCGTTTTGAACTTCACGCCGGTGCCTGAGCCGGGAATGCTGTTTGGATTATTCGGCGGCCTGGGTACTTTCGTCCTTCGCAGACGAAAGAGGTAAGCGGCCGCGACGTGTTCCCCCGCCTTTGATCCGCCGGCGGGGGGACCACCCTTCCCTACTTTCATAGAATCCGCCAAGCACTACTACTAGGTTACGAATGGCGTACCGGATTTCCCGTAATTATCCCGCCAATAATCCCTTCAGGCGGTTGCTTACGCGTCCGTCGAAGAGCGATTCTGAGAACGGGGGAAAGTTTGTGAGCCTACGAATAAATACGAACATTGGGGCCATGAACGCGCTGCGAAACCTGGGCGTCACAGACGAACAGATCGGCCGGTCCATCGAACGCCTTTCAACCGGCTTGCGGATTAACCACGGGGCGGACGACCCCGCGGGCATGATTATCTCTGAGAATTTGCAGGCACAAATACTAGGTCTCGATCAAGCCATCCGCAACTCGCAGGACGGCATCAATATGTCCAAGACGGCGGAAGCGGCGCTGAACGAGGTGGCCAGCCTTCTGAGAAACTCTCGGAACCTGGCCGTCCACGCGGCCAACACCGGCGTCGTGGACGATGCCCAGCTCCGTGCGGACCAGCAGCAAATCGTCTCGACCATCCAGAGCCTCAACCGCATCGCGGACACCTCCGCATTTTCCGGAAAGAAGCTGTTCGACGGCACCGCGGGTGTCATTGCGAACGTGGTCAATACCTCCGATATTTCGAGCATTTTCATTGGCAGCAGCTTCGCCGGCTTTAACGTCGCGAGTGGTTCCATCAGCGACGCGCTGGTCGCAAGTGCAAGCCGCGGTACGGTAACTTTGGACCGAACCTTTGCGACGACAGCCAGCGTGGTTTCTGCCGGCACCCTGGTCTTGAATGGCTACACGGTGACGACGGACGGCACGGACTCGGTTCAAACCCTCGTCAACAAGATCAACACTCTCTCCGCCCAAACCGGTGTCCTTGCCCAGCCCTATACTGCAGATGGCTCGACCGTCGTCCAGTTTACTCAGGCCACCTTCGGCTCGCACTACCAGGTCAATCTGTACGACACCGGCAGCCTGCTTGCGAATTCTTCCACCGTTACGGCCGTAGCGGGCACCGACGCCGTCGCCGACGTGACGCTCATGACCGCGAACGGCCCTCAGACAGTCACTTTCACCGGCGGACGCGGCACCCTCGATTCCGGCCTGCGGCTGACGGACAGCGGCAACAACGTAGTAACCCTAACCGAGGCGGGCAACTCGGGGCTGTCGGCCTTGGGCGAGCTGATTGGCGCGCTGGCAGCCGGCTCCGTCACATTCCAGGTCGGGGCGAATGTGGGAGAGCAATTGCAGCTGTCTTTGGGCGACACGCATGCGCAATACCTCGGCACGGGAGTCGTCACGGGAAGGAGCTTTGCCGATATCGACCTAACCTCCGCTCAAGGCGCACAGGATGCGATGCAGATTATCGACCAGGCGATCGAGCAGATCAGCAGTCTTCGAGGACGGCTCGGCAGCTTCCAAAGCGACATTCTGGAAAGCAATGTCCGGACGCTTGGAAGCGCCAAAGAAAACCTCTCGGCGACCGAATCGACGATCCGGGACGCCGACATGGCCAGTGAAATCACCCAATATACGAGGCTTCAAATCCTGACTCAGTCCGGACTTTCCGTGCTTGCCCAGGCCAACCAACAGCCGCAGGCGGTTCTGAAGCTGCTGCAGTAGCTTTCATCGTTCGGGAACATGGATCGGCCCCGGCAAAACCGGGGCCATCGTCTTTTTTTCTCCCCAAAGGCGTATTTTGCCGCCAACCTCCCCTCTCCTATTCACCGGGACCATGTCTTTCCACGGACCGGGACTGCCAGGCGGGCCTACCCAGCACTGCCTGACCGGCGGCAACCCGGCGGATCTGCCCAGGCAACGGGGCGCACGATTTGTGCGCCCCGTTCGGAATTAATACAGAAAATCCATGTTAAAATGCCTGTGAGCCTCGTGCGCATGGCGGCATGAGGACAAATCTGATTGGATGGTGATTTGTTTTGCGTACGCTGCTGACCCTCGCCGCGATCGGCTGGTGCATCGCGGCCTACTCCGATGACGTCATCTGGAACAACATCCAGAACTATCCGAAAGACATCGTGACAACCACCGACGCTTGGACCGCCTCGCGCGAGAACGATCCAAACTTTACTTCCTACCGATGCGCCGCGGACGACTTTTTCCTAGAGCAGACGACCAAGCTCACGCAGCTCCGTTTCTACAGCGTGGAGGTCAACGGGCCGGTCATTCTGGGCGGCGATTGGTATCTGTACGCCGGGGATAAGGAACCGGACAAGCTGCTGGCATTCGGGGCCGGGCTGAAGATGCAGCACGATGACAGCGGGCTCATCAATCAGAACTTCGGAACGGTTTTTCGCAACACTCTGCTTTTCGGCGAAGTCACTCTGGATCCGGGCCGCTATTTTCTCGCGTTCCGGTCGTTCCAGAGCTTCGCGCAATCCGGCGGCAAGCACGCGATCCTCACAACCAGGTGGGCCAACGCCGACACGCGGGCGTTGTGGAACTTCGCGCTGTACACGGACGGGACAATCGGCGACCGCTGGTATAGGATGGACGAGTTCAACGGGGTGAAGGACCAAGAATGGGCCTTCGAACTGGAAGGCACGGTGGTCCCGGAGCCGTCCGAGTTTGCGGCGATGTTGATTCTGTTTGGCGCAGCGATCCGCCGGACCTTTTCCGCTCGAGGCGGACCAATTCAAGTGACCTGAGGAAGCAGCGGACTGGTACCGCGATACAAAGGTGATTGCCCGTTCCGGATCGTCGTTCAGTTCACGGCAGGAAGTGTCGCAGTGGGCGGCGAAAAGCTTCATCCCGTGAAATCCGCAACAAGAATCCTCACCTATTTCGAAGAGCCCAAGTAATGCCAGAATGGGTGCCGCGCGAACTGAAGGCATTTGCGAAGACAATGCTTGACGACGAGCTTTCGCGCCATCACAAGATGCACGTGGCTGCCAACATACGCGTTCGCTTCCTTAACACCTTCGACGGCAATCCGACTTATCGCGCATGGGTCAAAGCACAGGGAGTCAAAAAGACCGACATCGATTCGCCTGATGACATCCACAAGATTCCCATCATGACGAAGGAGAACTTCCATCAGCGCTACTCGTTGACGGATCGAAGCGGAAGGAACGGTCTTGACAATTGGGACATGGTGGCGGTGTCCTCCGGGTCCACCGGCGAACCGACATTCTGGCCGCGCAATTTGGGTCACGAAATGGATGTGGCGTACCGGTTCGAGCAGGTTTTCGGAGATGGCTTCGCAGCCTGGAGAACGCCTACGTTGGCGGTGGTATGCTTCGCGCTTGGCGCCTGGGTCGGGGGCATGTACACGGCATCCTGCTGCCGGCTCCTCGCGTCCAAGGGCTATCCAATCACCACCGTTACGCCGGGCAACAATAAAACAGAAATCTTCCGCGCGCTGAGAGGACTATCGGACAATTTCGATCAGACGGTGCTGCTCGGATATCCCCCCTTCCTCAAGGATGTCGTAGATACAGGAATCGCTGACGGCTTCGATTGGAAACCGCTCAAAATGAAGCTGGTAATGGCAGGCGAGGTGTTCAGTGAGGAGTGGCGGACGCTGGTCTGCGAACGCGTTAGATCGTCCGTCTTCGATACCGCTTCGCTCTATGGCACCGCCGATGCCGGCGTGCTGGGAAACGAGACCCCGCTCAGCATTGCTATTCGCCGATTTCTTTCGCAAGAACCCGAAGCGGCCCAGCTGCTGTTTGGCAAGGCGCGGCTCCCAACCCTGGTCCAGTTCGATCCGCTCAGTCGGTATATCGAGGCCGTGGACGGACAGATTCTGATCACCGCGGACAGCAGCGTGCCGATCATTCGGTACAACATCATGGATCGCGGTGGGGTGATCGCCTATGACGATATGTTGGCATTCCTCAAGGACATCGGCTTCAACCCGAAGAAGGAAATTCCCGACGAGTACCCCATCCGAAATATGCCGTTCGTCTACGTCTTCGGCCGCGCCAATTTCGCGGTCTCGTTCTTCGGCGCGAACGTCTATCCGGAAAACATCTCTGTCGGTCTGGAGCAGCCGGAAGTCGCGGTATTTGTGACCGGCAAGTTCGTGATGCAGGTGAGAGAGGACGAGGACATGAATCCCCATCTTTCGATTATAGTGGAGTTGGCGCCGGGCAAGCAGGGCAGCGAGCAAGTGGTCGCGGCATCCGTCCAAGCTCATCTGGAGCGGCTGAACAGCGAATTCGCCAACTATGTACCTGCCGAGTATCGAACGCCCGTCATCGAGTTCCGGGAAGCAGGCGACCCGGAATACTTCCAACCTGGTATAAAACACAGGTATTCGAAAATTTAGAAAAAGTCCCCCCAGAGGAAAATAGATCCACCGATTTCGATAGTCTTCTCTTATAGCTGTCTACGGGTGGGCAGACGGAGCCCCGTTCTGGGTCCCGTCTGCCCGCTCACTAATCGGAGGGAAATAACGAAATGGCTAGGCATCTGTGTCTCGTTCCCCTTGCCGTGTTCGCCGTCTGTCTTTCGGGCGTCGCGCAGACGATGCCCGGCGCGGTATCAAAATATGGCGTTGATGCGGCGAACACAAACAAAACCACTGTGGTCGGCCCATCGAATCCCGTCCTCGTTATAAAATGGACTGGGATTGGAGCGACGGAACCCGCAACGTTTGACGGCACCAAATTCTGGGCTCCGCAGGGACCGCTCCTTCGGACCTTCGACCCCCAAACGGGCGCTGTCAAATTGGTCATCGACACTTCACCGGGCAACGCATCGAGCGTAACCCATGCGTTTTTCGACGTCATCGTTCACGATGCCGACGGCAACATATGCGATCCCAACGTCAACGGCGGAACCTGTTCTGTGAGCGCCGGCGCTCTGGCACACCTGTGGGCCGGATATGGCGTTGCCTACCTGTACCAGGAACTGCGGCCCCCGCTCGTCCCGCTAAAAGGACTGTTCACTATGGCCATCGGCGGTTGGAGATCGATCGCTCCCGCGACCCTGGAGGAGAGAATCCAGGTCGGAGATACATTCCTGCCGGTGACTGGCGCAGGGTTCTTCACAATCGACGGGCGCTATTACGAAGTGTTGTTCGATGAAACCTGACCGGGCCTAGATGGGGATCCCCATGACACGGCGCTGGTCAGCGTCACAGACGGAAGCTATGCTTCAACAGGAACGACACTCTTCAACACGGCGCCCGCAACGATAACCTCACAAAACATCTTCGTCGCCGATCATTTCGGTACTGTTGTCGCGCTAAAGAAATCCGACAAGTCTATCGCTTGGACCCTTGCGTTTCCGGCCGGTTTTGATGGACCCGCTTTGGCGACAAGCCAAGGCGACTTTATCGTCGGAACCAGTTATACGATGAACGGAAAATCGCATCAACTGTACCGAGTCCCGAAAAGTGGCAACGGCACGCAGGTGAAGAAGCTGACGATGATGGGGTCGGTTGTCGGCCTTGCGTATGACAAAGACATCAACGTCATCTATGCCGTCGGCTTTCAAACGACCGGAAGCACGCTATACAAGATCGACGCCGCCACGTTCCAGATACTATCCTCTCGGTCCGACTTGGGGCGCATCCGTTCGAGCCCGTTGATTGACAAGAACGGCGATCTCTATGTTGGCAACGAGCAGGGTCTCGTCTATTCGTTGGATTCGAGCCTCAACGTCCGCACGAACTATCCGTTCTTTGCCGGAAGCTCGATCACGACCAACCTGTCGATGAGCGATGATGGATTGCTGTTCGTCGGCACGGGCAACTCGGCGGCTGTCTATAAGACCAGCGGCCGACCTGACGGCGGAAAGTCCGGGGCGGGCGAGGCAAAGCGGAGATAGCGCTCAAACTCGCTGTATAATGATGGGGTCGGGTCTTCCGCCCGGCCCCATGGATTTTGCGTTGTTTTTGACTGGAAGGTGCTCGAAAATGAACCGATTACTTTTTTTGCTGCTGATCATTCCTCTGGCCAGGTCAGCCAGCGCCGATCCCCGCTATACCCATCAACTCCTTCTGTCGGGTTTCGCCGACACCGCCGGTGGAGGGTATCTGAATGAAAAAGGAGACTGGGCGATGGGAGGTCGGCTACCGGGAGGGTACGACGACTTCTACGTGAATGGCGTTCGATTCACCTTCAACGATCCCAACATTCTCGGAGGAATCCTGCATGGGTTCAACGACAACAAGGATGTTATCTATGTGGCCGGGGGCCCGAACCTACGTGGAGGCCTCAATACGGTCTACAAGAACCAGTTCCAGATCAGCTCGCTGTTCCACCCCGAGTTTGGAAACGATGATGCCATCCGCATCAACAACGCCGGTCAGGTCGCTTGGCACAAGAACAGTTTCTACGTTTTGCGCGACGGCACACTGATCGATGGCCCAGCCACGTTCTATTTTGGCGGCGAGACGATGGATATGGATTCAGCGGGCCAAGTTCTTTGGTTTGGTTCGGATACGAGCGGTCAAGGGGCGAGCTTATTTCTTGACAGCACGAAACTCTACGGTTCCGTCGGCTTCGGCACCATCAGAAACGGCCGGATCGCGGACAACGGCACATGGTGCGCCGACAACTACGGCACCAACGGTATCCCTAAGGCATATAAGAACGGAGTGGATCTGACCGTCGGCGTGGATCGGCTCATAAACTTCGGGCAAGTTCAGGACATGAACGCTATGGGGCACGTCATTTGGCTAGGCTCTGATACAACGGGATATAACTACATGTATGTCGACCAGACGAACGTGTCTGTTGGTGTCCTCGGCGAGAAGACGACCGTAGCGGACGGCCACATCAACGATCCAGGCATCGTTGCGTTTATGGGTGCGATGGGACCGATCTTCAACAAGTACAACATCTATGCAGACGGATACAGTCTCACCCAAGAGCTATTCGGCCAGTCCTTCGGGGTTACCGGCGGCCGGTTGGACATCTACGATATGAACAATCGCGGCCAGATTCTTTGGGGCTACGCGAATCGGTCTGACCTCAGCGACTGGTCCATCTACCTCTCTACGCCCGTCTCTGAACCGTCGGTTTGCGCCATCCCTGGTTTCCTTATCCTCGCAATCCGCCGCCTTCCCAGATGTGTCAGGGTCCTCGCCGGCTGAAATCATATCTCCGCCGACTTCATAGACCCTGACACTGATCTGTGCTATGATCATCGCAACAACAACATAAGGCCCAGATGCGTGGCCCTGGGGAAGTCCGGTGAAAGTCCGGCGCAGAGCCGCTACGGTAATCGCTAAAGCGCGTAAGCCCGATCGCCAACCACGCAGCCGGTTTCGCAAACCTCTTCGAGCCTAAGAGGGTGAACCAATTTCCGTCCCCGAGCTCGAAGTAGCCGGGGACTGACAATTTCTGACCCTTCACAATAGGGATTGTGAAGGGAGAAAATCGTCATCCCCTACTCGAAGGAGTCGGGGCATTTTTCTGCCTGCCGCACGCCCCTTCACAATTGGGATTGTGAAGGGAGAAGGTAACGCGTGATGTGCCGGGGTTCACTCCTAACGACCCCGTACCATCAGGCAGCAACCGAGACCCCGGCACGGACCGGCAAGAGGCCGAAAAGGAGCGCAGAAAGTGAGAGCAACCGCGGCAATCATCGCCGCCCTGGCTTGCGCGAGCTCGCGGGCCCTCGTCGGATTCACCCCTATCGCGGGCTATGAGGCCACCGATCTCGGCATCACCGGGTCCGCCATCGCCATCTCCCAAACGGGAAAGTTTGCCGTCGCCCAGGATAGCCCCGGCGGCGGCGCAACCATCCAAATCTACGACCGCGTCCCCTTGGGCCGCACCCTGCTCGGAACCATCAACTCCCCAATTGGCGACACGTGGAAATTCATCAGCGCCCTTACGTGGCTGGACGACGACACCCTGGCCATTGGCGAAAGCGGCGACATGGACACCGCCTATTCCGCCACTCTGTCAACCGCCTCGCGCCTCGCCCCCATTGGGTCCATCCCGAACATCGCCGGGCTGCGAGTCGGCTTCTCCGGCGACCTGTTCGCCACCGCCTCCAACAATCCCGGCGCCGGCGCGGTGTATCGCGTCACCGGCGGCGCGGCGACGCTTTTCGCTGGCGGCCTCGGCAACGGCTATCTCGGCGGGCTGGAGTTTGGCGGCGGGCATCTGCTTGTCGCCGACAGCAACGATCCGTTCTTCCTCGGCAATCCCGGGCAGGTGCTTTCGTTGGACAGCGCGGGCAGTCCGGCCGGCACATCATCCCTATCCGGTGGCGGAGGTTCGGGCCTTGTCGACTTGGCGCTCGACTCGGAGGGCGATCTGTTCGCGACGACCGGCGCGACGCTGACGATGAACGGGTCCAACTTTGGCTTCTTCGACGGCTTCTTCCCCTTCCCCACCTTCCTCGCCTATCACGGCAACCGGTTCGAACCTGGCGACGGCGATGGGATGCTGGTGGTGAACGGCGCATTCACCAATGTCGGCGGGATATTCGCCATCCAACCCGTCCCGGAGCCAATGTTCCTCACCGCCTTCGGCCTCGCGCTTCTCTTGGCGAGGAGGCGAAAATGAACCTGCTCATCGCCGCAATCCTGTATCAAGGCATCTTCGGCCCGGCGGATTTCGCAACGAAGCTCTTCGACTACAACGCAATCAATGGCGTGCCGGGATATGCGAACCCTCTCAACGTCCTTGGCTACCCGGGCGCGAACGCGACGCCGACCGTGCCGGACAATAGCGGGGTGTTCTCCTTCGGCTGGGGCGGATATGTGACCGTCGGCTTCGATAGGCCGGTACTGAACGGCGCCGGTCCCGATCTGATCATCTTCGGCAACGCCTTTTACGTCGGCGGCGATCCGGATTCGATCTGGCGGGAACCCGGCTATGTGGAGGTCGGTGTGGATGTTGACGGCAACGGTGTTCCAAGTCCCGGCGACAGGTGGTATTTGATCCTGGGCAACCCCGCGCCGCCCTTCCCATTGCCGTCCTCCTACTGGGGGATCTACCCAGGTCTGACGCGCGGCTACGCGGACTGTTCGCCGACCGACAACACCGGCAACCCGCTCATCCCGACCGACCCGGACACGCCCGGCATCGCACCCGGCTCCGCGGGCGGCGACGCAATCGACCTGGACTGGGCGGTGGATGAAATGAGTGGTCAACCCGTCCATCTCGCGGCCGTCAACTTCGTGCGGATCACCCACGCGCTGAACACCGGCAGCTTCCTCGGCCCTTCATCGACCGAGGTCGACGCCATTGCGATCGCCAAGCACCCTCTGGTTCGGAAGGCCGTGCCGATTGGGAAGTGACCGGACCCCCACCCCAACCCTCCCCCGCAAGCTGTTTAGACCGGGGAGATAGTTTACTGGTGTTCGGAGACATGGTTTACACATGATTGTCCTGGTTTTTGTCCGTTCTAAGATTAATCTGACCGATCCGTTTGGCGCAAAACCAGATGTCGTACAATCCGTCCGTTGCGG
>JBGPGO010000023.1:0-51739 GCA_041483895.1 Fimbriimonadia bacterium | reverse complement strand
TGTATGCTTCCGGAGGTTCTACAACGAGGAGCGTCCGCATTCGTCGCTTGGCTATCTGGAGCCCGCGACGTATGCGGCCGGGTTACAATCACGAGGAAAAGACTAATCTTTGAATTGGATCAAAAAATCGGGGCAGGCCAGGAGCAAGGTTAGGATCGATTAGTCGCCAGCAGGCATCAACACTTTTGTCGCATCCTTTGCTCGCGGGCAGCACGGGGCGATCTTCCGGCAGCCATCTCTGGATTGTAGAAATTCGTGAGCAAATCATTCGTCAAGCGTGGAAGAAGGACAGTTTTAGCGTCGTCTGCCACAAGAACCAAGTGAAACCGGTATACGTTAAGGACGTATTGCAGTATATAGAGCGGCTTTACGAGTTGCGAGATGTCTTGCGGACAATGGAGCCTGCAAACAGAGACCGTGCAATCAAGAGGGACCCAGGCCTTGAGAGGCTACTGTGAAATGAGGACTTATCAATGGACGCAAAGACCGCAAGGTTTGTGAGATCGATCCCCTACCGGATCGAGGTCAGCATGTACGATGAGACAACTTGGCTTGCTACCATTCCGACGTTGGGGCAGGACCTATTCCGCGGCGCCGGCGATACGGAAGATGAGGCGGTCGCAGTCTTGGCTTCGATTTATGGTGAGTTGCTGCAGTGGCTACGCGATACCAACCGGCCCATTCCGGAACCCACCGCGGATGATTTGGAGCGAAGAGAATCAACCGCATTGCCAAGTTGACACTACGGCACTATCGGCTCTAACTCTCCCGGTCAACGGCATATTGGGCCAACGACCGCAACCTCTTCGACTTTGACCCAAACGGTTCCAAGCAGGCGAGGGCCTGCTGATGAAGCTCCTCTGCCCGGCGTTTCGCACCCTCGCTACCATACAGGGCCACATAGGTCGCTTTCTTGCGCCTAACATCGCTGCCGACCGGCTTTCCCATCGCCTCCTCGTCGCCCGTCGCGTTGAGCACGTCGTCCGCGACCTGAAAGGCCTTGCCGATCAGCCTGCCGAACGACCGGAGCGAATCGATCTGATCTCCTGAGGCATCCGCAAGATAACCCCCGGAAACGACCGATGCCATGATCAGCGCACCGGTTTTGCGGGCATGAATCATATCCACCAGATATTCCGTTGGCTCCTCGCCTTCCGCCTCGATGTCCGCCACCTGGCCGCCAACCATGCCGTTGGTTCCGCTGGCCTGGGAAATGAGCCGCAGAACCTGCACGACGGCGGTATCGGTTGCCGTCGATCGGTTCTGTGCAATCAGATAGAAGGCGAAGGCAAGCAATGCATCACCGGCCAGGATCGCCATCGCTTCGCCAAACTCTTTGTGGCAGGTCGGTCGGCCTCTGCGGAGGTCGTCGTTGTCGAGGGCGGGCAGATCGTCGTGGATGAGGGAGAACGCGTGGATGCATTCGAGAGCGCATGCTGTGTGCAATACGGTTTTCGGGTCTCCGCCGCATGCCTCCACCGCCGCCATGCAGAGCAGCGGGCGAATGCGTTTCCCCGGCGCGAGGGCCGAGTAGCGCATGGCCTGGTGCAATCGCTGCGGCGGCGTTTTTTCTGACGGGAGGACGGTGTCTAGAAAGCTGTCGATCTCGTTGCGCAATGTTTTGAACTGTTGATCGAAGTTCATCGGGTTCATTTTGGCGCATTCCAGAAATCCACGTAACGCTGCCTTCCAGGCGGCATAGTTCCTCTGTGGCCGCGGGGCCGCGGAAAGACAATGCCGCCTGGAAGGCAGCGTTACGGGGGTTGAGAGGCAGCGTTACGTGAGTTTTTCGCAGGCGAGGGCGACGTTGGAGAGAAGCATCGCCACAGTCATCGGGCCGACGCCACCCGGAACCGGAGTGATGTGGGAGGCAATCTCCGAAACCTCCTCCGTCGCCACGTCCCCAACATCGTGATCGTAGCCTTCCGGCCGGCTATACCCCGCGTCGATCACCACCGCCCCCGGCTTGAACCAATCCCGACGGAACATCTCGCTTTTCCCCGTGCCGCACACAACGATATCGCCCCGCTGCGTGTGGCCCTTCACGTCCTCGCTGAATTTGTGGCATATTGTGACGGTGGCGTTTGCGGACAGGAACATCAGCGCCATCGGCCGTCCCAAAATGAAACTCCGGCCGCACACAACCGCGTGCTTACCCTGAACAGGAATTTCGTAATGCTCGATCAGTCGCATGATTCCCGCAGGTGTGGCGCATCGAAACCCGTCGGTCTTGCTGACCAAAGCCCCCAAGGAAAACGGCGTAATTCCATCCACGTCCTTCGAATGGTCCAACACGGCGAGGACCGGCCGCTCACGCAACTGCTTCGGCAGTGGATGCTGGACCAAAACCCCATGCACGTGCGGGTCCGCGTTCACAGCCCGGACGGCGTCTTCCACCTGGTCCTGCGTGACCTGCGACGGCAGATGGTGAACGGCCGCCATGATGCCGACCTCCTCCGCCCGCCGCTTTTTCATCTTCACATACGTGTTCGAGGCGGGATCATCGCCGACCAAGATGATATCCAGCCGGGGCCGAATCGCCTTGCTCTGGAGGGCATCGACCCTCTGCCGGACCTCTGCCAGCACCTGTTTGGCAAGGGCAGCGCCGTCCATCCGAATCGCGCTCATATCGCTCTCTCCAACGCAAGAGAATCTGCCAGCGCGCCAAGGACCCCGTTGACGAACCTCCCGGATTCGTTTGTGCTGAATTTCTTGACCAGCTCCACGGCTTCGTTGATGACGACCGCCGGCGGAGTGCTTGGGCAATAGAGAAGTTCGTACGCGGCAATTCTCATCGCATTGCGATCGATGCATGCCTGCCGTTCCAGCGCCCATTCGTGCGAGAGCGCCGCCAGCTTGGCGTCAATCTCTTCCTTCTTATCCATCACGCCCTTGACAAGATCTTCGGCAAACGCTCCGGCCGACGGGGCCATGGCTTCGTCCTCGAACGCATGGCGAATCGCATCGTCAAAAGGCTGCCTTCCTATCTCTATTTCGTAAAGGGCCTTTAGCGCTACCTCCCTGCAGGCGCGGCGCGTGCTACCCGGCACCGGCAACCACCGCCTCAACCATAAAAAACAGCCCGAGCGTTTCTGTCGTCCAGTTGCCGGATTGATAGTCGTCCGAATCGATGATGCGCAGGAGAAGCGGTATGTTCGTCTTGACGCCGCCGATGTGGAATTCGTCCAATGCCCGCCGCAATCGAACGATCGCCTTCTCGCGATTTTCCGCGTGCACGATGACCTTGGCGATCAACGGATCGTAGAAGGGCGTCAGGGCATATCCCGCATGCACATAGGTATCCACCCGCACGCCAAAGCCGCCCGGCTGGATCCACTCCGTCACCATCCCGCAGCTCGGCGCAAAGTCTCGGTCCGGGTCCTCCGATGTGACGCGGGCCTCGATCGCATGGCCGCTGCGGTTCAGCTTCTCCGTAGTGAAGCTCAACTTCTCGCCCGCCGCGACGCAAATCTGTTCCCTCACCACATCGTGGCCGAGAAACTCCTCTGTCACGGGATGCTCGACTTGGATGCGGGTGTTCATTTCGATAAAATAGTGTTTCGATTCCCTATCGACTAAGAACTCTATCGTGCCGGCGCCGAGGTAGTTTGCGGCTTTGGCGATCTTGACGGCATCGGCGCCCATCTTCTGCCGGACCCGCTCGGAGATCGTGGCGCACGGCGCCTCTTCAATCAGCTTCTGATGGCGCAGATTTTGGACCGAGCACTCCCGCTCGAACATGTGCTGCACGTTGCCGTGCCTGTCCGCCATGATCTGGACTTCCACATGCCGGGGCTGGCTGAGCAGCTTTTCCAGATACACATCACCGTTTCCGAAGGACGCGAGGGCTTCACTCTGGGCGGTCGCAAGCGCGGGACCCAGCTCGGCGGCGGTCTCCACGCGGCGAATACCGCGTCCGCCGCCCCCCGCCGCGGCCTTCACCAGAATCGGATACCCGAGACGTTCCGCCTCCTGCGTCGCCTCGCCTTCGTCGGAGATCGGGTCGGGAGTGCCCGGCGGCACCGGCACCCCGACTTCGGACGCGGTGCGCCGGGCGACCACCTTTTCCCCCATCTGTTCGATGGTCTTCGACGACGGCCCGATGAAAATAAGACCCAAATGCTCGCATGCCTCCACAAACGCAGCGTTCTCGGCGAAGTAGCCATAACCGGGATGAATGGCATCCGCGCCGGTAATCTGCGCGGCCATCAAGACGTTGGAATCAACCAGATAGCTTTCGCCGTTTGGACCCGGGCCGATGCAGACGCTCTGATCGGCCATGCGCGCGTGAAGCGCATCGCGATCCGGCTCTGAAAAAACGGCGACAGTCTCGATGCCGAGCTCGCGGCATGCCCGAATAACGCGCACCGCGATCTCCCCACGATTGGCGATTAGAACGCGCTTAAACATGCCACCTCAATAGCCTTCATGCCCCGGATGGACGCACTTGATCGTTCCGGATTTCGGATCGTACATGTAGGGCTCGTTGCCGATCGGACAAACGAACATCTGCTTCGGAATGCCTTGAAATTGCGCGAAACTGTCCGGATTCTTCCCTTCGCTCGTCTGCTGCATCTGCACATACTCTCGCAATTGGTGGAGTTGATTCATGCAGACCGCATCGTTTGCCCGCGCCTTCGATTGGCCGATGATCGTGTGGCCGACCTTGTCGGGTCGCTGCGATTCCGTTTTGCCCCAGTGTCCCCCGTAGACGAAGAACAGAGTGAGACAGACAACGATCACGACGGCGAGCAAAGTTCCAATCAGGGAGAAACCTCTTGCCTGCTTTGTCATGCCACCTCCGACGTCAACAGATAGATAGCCTGCCCATATTCCATAGGCGAGCCGGTTTCCGCCAAACTCTCTTCCACCGTGCCACTCGCCTTCGCCCGTATCTCGTTTTGCAGGCCAAGAGACTCGATACTGCCGACCACATCCCCTTCGGAGATCCGATCCCCTATCTTAATCGCCTTGTCCTTGGCCCGGAAATAACCGACCATGTGAGCGCGAATGGCGGGGGCAGGCGCGTGCCGATCTTCCTGCACCATTTCCAATGCCGGGGAGCTGTGCAGGCGGATTTCTCCCGTCCGATTCCGGCTGACACGGACGACGGCATCGCCGCACCGCACCTCCGCTTGGGAAAGGTCGGCCGCGGTAACAACGCGCAGCAACTCGTCCAGCAGTGATAGATCCATCGATTTCATATCTTCAGCTTGAACAGAGCATACTCCACAAGACGAAGCAAATAGGCCAGAATGATGACCGCGAGGGCCACGAGGAGGATTTCCACGGCCGCGTCCGCCTGCTTGAATTTCTCGATCGCTGAGGCTGGAGCGTCGGGTTGGTGGAGCACCGCCGTCGAAAGCGAGAAGCGCACGGCAAACTTGTCTAGGTAGGTCAGCAGATCGCCGACGCGCTCCCGGCAGGCGTCGTGCATGAACACAACCGGCGCGATGGTGAGCATGATTGCGATAGGCGCAACCAGCTTGTATTTCTGCCGCTGATGCTCATTGTATATGACGCAGTTGCGGCATCGCTCCCGCTTGTCCGCCATCGGCAGCTTGTTGTTGTAGGGGATGTACCTGGCCGCCGCGACCACGTCTTTGGGGATCTGGACGGTTCCTTCCATGGCGTTTCGAATGACAGATTCTTCGCACATGCAGCCGACGCGCTCTCGCCAGCAGCACCGCTTGGACAGAAAGATTGGGCACTTGACGCGGATGAATTTCCGGCAGTACGGCAACTGCCAGCACTTGCCGAGGAAGACGTTCCTGACCTCCGGCTCCTCCTTGACCTCTTTGCCGTATTCAAGCTGGTCCTTCTTGACCCCCACCGTGGATCGCTGATGGGTGGACGATGCGATGGCGTAGATCAGCAGCAGGATGCCGGGCAGAACGAATGCGAGAGCGCCGAGACGAAATTGGGTGAGAGTCAATGACAGAAGGCCAGCCTGACCTATGCTCCCGGAACTGCTGTTCATATTGATGAAGAGCGGGATTCCCCAATACAGCACCGCCGCGCCGACCAGATAGATCGGTCCGACGGTTCCTTCATCCATGTACTGCCAACCCACGCCGAGACAGAGGAGCACGATGCCGGCAATCAACACCTTGCCCGCAAGCGTGATGGCGTTGGTGAGCCGGACCGCATCGGCTGCGGGCAGGTTCCCGGAAGAGGAACCGGAGAAGGTCATCGCCGACCAGACGAGATAAGCGAGACATAGGAACGTCGCCCCGCCGCCGATCCACGAAAGCTTAGGGGCCCAGTCGTCGAAAAAGCTCTTAATGGGATTATCGCGTGTCGATGCCCCAGATGGTCTTACCATCTTCCAACCCCCGTTCGGAGTGCCTGAAGCCTACTTCTTGACGCGTTCGAGATATTCACCGGTTCGGGTATCTACTCGGATCATGTCGTCAACGTTGATATGGAACGGCACGTTGATCTTGGCGCCTGTTTCCAAAGTTGCCAGTTTGGAGCCTCCGGATACAGTATCCCCCTTGAAGCTCGGTTCGCACTCGGTAATTTCCAATTCGACCGAGTTCGGCAGCTCGATCCCCATGACTTCCCCATTGACATCAAGGACCGTCACCATCATCTCTTCTTTGAGAAATCCGGCGGAGTCGCCAAACTGTTCTTCCTGGAACGGCACCTGTTCGTAGCTATCCATATCCATTAGTATCAATTCGTCGCCTTGTCGGTACAAAAATTGGTACGCCTTCTTCTCCAAATATGCCTGATCGACCTTTTCCCCCGCTCGATATGTCTTGTCTACGACGGCGCCGGACCTCATGTTCTTTAGCTTCGTGCGTACAAATGCCCCGCCCTTCCCTGGCTTGACGTGCTGAAATTCAATAATCGTCACAACCTGCCCATCGTTGAAAATGTGCAGGCCGTTTCGAAAGTCGCTGGTGTCCATTTCGGACAAAGTATAGCTTACAGGCGGCTAATTCAGCGCGGCGGTCCGTAAGATAAGACGCTTGTAGATGCGGAATCCATTCTCACGCTCGACCAGCATGTAGTCTTTTCGCAGCCGCTGGGCCAGTTCCGGGTTGCGGAATGGGTCCAGCCACGGAAGGTCGTTCCAGCGCGTTTCGGAGCAATCCACGACAATCGACGGCTTGGAATCGTCAAAGCGTCGCATCCAATCGGTCCAGTAAGACTGTTCGAACTTCGGGGAGTTGGGTCCGTATTCTCCGTGGAACGGCGGGTAGAAGATGTAGCGGGTGGCACTCTTGCGATGGGAGAAGTAATAGATGTTGGTGGCATTTCCCCAAACTAAGACCGAGTCGTTCGGCGTCGTAAGGTCGTCGACGGCTGCCGCGATCTGTTTCTCGGCTCCGGCGTACTGGACGAGGTCCGCACGGAACTTCGTCGCGTGAAAGTAACCGCCGATTCCCACGGCTGCGAGCCAAACGGTGGTCGCCAACGCCAGCGACCGGCGGGAGAACATTACCTTGCCGGGCGACCAGTTGGCAATCCATATCCCGACGAGGATGGACATCGGGAGGTAGGCCTGGAGCAGATAGTGGTTTAGGGGTCTGCGTCCAAGAAGGGACGCCGCGATGCCGAGCGCCGTCCAGAGCAGCATAATCCGCGTCCAGGCGCGCCGTTCCGCATCATCCGGCTTGACGATGAGCATTAACGAGGCGGGCAGCCACAGGAAGCAGCAGATACCCGCCTGGCGCGCCAGCCACATCGCCAATTCCTTGGCCAACTCCGGCGTCATCGGGATGGAGCGCGTATAGTAGGAATTGAACGTGAGGAGCACTTCGATCAGGTCTCGCATCGAATGTGTTTGAACGAACGGGGCGATGAAGGCCGCGCCGGCCGCGACCGTCCCGATGACGAAGGCAATCGCGACGTCCGGCCTTCGCTTCGCGCCCGGCATCGCGTAGGCGAGCAGCAGCAGAACGGCGAAATCCAGCACCACCGTCGGCTTGATCATGATCGCGAATCCGGTCAGCACTCCGGCGGCGATTGCCGACAGCCGATCGGGTCTGCAGACCAGCAGGGCGAGGGCGGCGGCGAGGGGAGCAGCCATCCAGATCTCGACTTGGAAGATACGGTTCGTGAGCCATGCGCCGATGCCGATCGCAAGAGCGCTGCCGTATGCCGCCATATCGGATTTCGTGAGCTTTCGCGCGACAAAGAACACGGAAACCTGCATCAGGACGCAGCTAATGATCGTGACGATCCGGATGCCGACATAGGATCCGCCGGTGAGCATGGTGCAGAGGTTATACAGCCAGTACAACGCCGGCCCTTTATGATCGAACACGTCCCGATAGAGCACAGCGCCCTGCGCAACTTGGCGGGAGACGACGGCGAACACCTTCTCGTCCGATGCGAGCGGCACGGCGGGGTACAGCCGCAGCAGCACGCTTGGGGCCAGGGTGATCATCCAGAGCAGGATGTTGTCGAGATTCTTTCGCAAATAACTCATAAACCGCTCTAGATTGTCGGCTTCCAGCAGGTCTGGCGACAGGCTGAACCCGGCTTTGAGGTGGGATTCGGGCCTTCGACCCTACGTTTAACGCAATAATGCGGCACGAAAGTGACGAACTACTCCGACGCTGAACTGTCCACGATGCTGACCGAAATCGAATCGGATCTAACGGAGCGCAAGGAATCGTTCCAAGGAGACGCCCCAAGCAAGATTCGCCAGGCGGTTTGCGCCTTCGCCAACGATTTGCCCAATCATCGGAAAGCGGGGGTGATATTTGTCGGAGCGCGCGACGATGGCACGCCGTCTGGATTGCCGATAACGGACGCACTTCTACTTTCCCTCACCGACATCAAGACCGACGGCAACATCGTGCCTCCACCTTCCATGACGGTCCAGAAACGTTTGGTATCAGGCGTCGAATTGGCGGTCCTCACGGTGGAACCGGCAGACGCTCCGCCAGCCCGATTTAAGGGCCAGATTTGGATCCGCACCGGCCCACGCCGCGACATAGCGACTCAGCAAGATGAGCGCATTCTGAATGAGAAGCGTCGGCATCGGGATCGTCCGTTTGACGTGCGGCCTGTGCCATCCGCGACGATTGCGGATCTAGACCGGCGACTGTTTGAGGGTGTCTATCTTCCTTCAAGCATTCCGATTGCGTTGTTGGATGCGAACAATCGGTCGTACGAGGAGAGATTGGCATCGCTGAAAATGATTGCTTCAACGGATGACACGACTCCCACCGTCCTAGGAACGCTCGTACTGGGGACGAGAACAAGGGACTTCCTCCCCGGCGCGTACATCCAATTTTTGCGCATTCGGGGGACCACTATTCCCGACCCGGTTGTCGACGACCGGGTGATTGATGGGCCAATTGGCGAGGTTCTGAAGAAAACAGACGATAAATTTGCGGCTCACATCCGCACGGCAGTTGAAATCACGTCAGGGCCCGTCGAAATACGCCGCCATGATTATCCTCTTGAAGGCCTGCAGCAGTTTGTCCGTAACGCGGTCTTACACCGCAATTATGAGGGCACTAACGCTCCAGTTAGAGTTTACTGGTTCGATGACAGAGTCGAAATCATCAGTCCGGGAGGACCATATGGGTCAGTAACGAGGCAAAATTTCGGCCAGCCAGGAATCGCGGACTATCGCAATCCAAATCTAGCTGAAGCGCTTCACGGGCTAGGATTCATTCAAAGATTTGGCTATGGTATTGGCATTGCACGTCAAGCACTGCAGAAGAACGGAAACCCGCCGCCTGAGTTTGATGTGCAGCAAAGCCACGTTATTGTTACTGTGAGGCGATCTCCGTGACAACGATCGCATTTTTCAACAATAAGGGTGGCGTTGGAAAGACATCCCTCGTATATCACCTTGCTTGGATGTATGCGGACATCGGCGTTTCTGCCGTAGCCGCCGACCTTGATCCGCAAGCCAATCTCACAGCCATGTTTCTCTCGGAAGATTCGTTGGAAAGTCTATGGTCAACCAATTTTGATACTATATATGAAGCAATTGAACCGCTCCTTGAAGGAACCGGTGACATAGCCTCACCGATGGTTCAATCGATGAGTAGTCTTTTGGGCCTAATCCCCGGCGACCTTCGATTGTCGCTGGCGGAAGGGGAATTGAGCGGGCAATGGGCGGATTGTCTGGACGGAAAAGGACGAGCCTTTCGTGTCATCTCGGCGATCTGGCGAATCATAGAAGAGGCCGGAACCAAGCGTGACGCCACCGTTGTCCTCATCGATGTTGGACCGAATTTAGGAGCACTTAATCGAGCTGCACTCATTGCAGCTGATTACGTCGTGATCCCGCTAGGTCCCGACCTGTATTCGCTCCAAGGGCTTCGAAATTTGGGCCCAACGCTTCGTACATGGCGATCCGAATGGAATGAGCGAGCAAAGAAGAATTCGGTTGCGAACCTTTCGATGCCATCTGGCGCGATAGTGCCGGCTGGGTACATCGTCCTTCAACATGCGATTCGCCTGGATCGACCCGTTCAAGCGTATGAGCGATGGATCAATCAGATCCCTGCGGTATATCGAGAAGCGGTCCTGAATGACGCTTGCGGGGGCGCACCCGCGCGGGTTGCGGATGACCCTCATTGCCTTGCGACGCTGAAGCATTACCGCAGCCTCATGCCGCTCGCCCAAGAGGCGAGAAAGCCCATGTTCTACTTGAAAGCTGCCGACGGTGCGATCGGTGGCCATGCCCAGGCAGTCGCTGATTGTTACCGCGACTTTCGGGAGTTGGCAATACGGGTTGCGTCATCTTGTGGAGTGGCCCTCGAATGATCTGCGCACAATGTGGCGGGGAGGCGGCGCATACGGTCGCGCACCGAGGCATCAAAGAGCCGATGTGCCCGGATTGCCTGCGCCTGCTGATCCCACAGTTCGATGCCGCACGGTTCATCGACGCCCTTCTAGACACCCACTCGACCCCGAACCAATGCCCGTGCTGCGGAACGACATTCGACCAAACCCAAACGACCGGCCTGCTCGGCTGCCCAATATGCTACATCGTATTCCAACCGCAACATTGCTAGCGCATCCCGCCTGGCTGGAGTCCGGGCCGGATTGCGATGTCGTCATCTCCTCGCGCATCCGAATTGCCAGGAATTTGCGGGACTACCCATTCCCCCATCTACTCACCGCTCGGCAACAGGAAGAGACCGAAGGGCTGATTGCCGCAACTTTGCCCGGATTGAACCCCGTCCAACTGGGCGATCTCAGATCGCAGGACCGCGATGCACTTGCCGCCTCCCGCCTGGCGCCTGTGCGATTTGCCGGCCGGCCAACCGGCCTATTCCTTGTTGACGATCCCCTGGCAATCAGCGTTTTAATCAATGAGGAAGATCACATCCGTATCCAGGCTTTCCAACCCGGCTCCCTTTTACTCCCAGCCGTCGAAATGGCGAAGCGCGTCGAGCGGGATCTTCTCCAGAAACTGCCCCTGGCATGGAACACATCCTACGGCTACCTGACGGCCTCGCCGGCCAATGCCGGGAGCGGCGTTCGCGCGTCGTCCCTGCTGCATCTTCCGGCGCTCGGCAGCCAGAAGCGGCTTCCGCGCTGGCTCAAGGCGGCGCAGGAGGCCGGAGTGACGATGCGCGGGGTGTATGGCGAAGGCTCACGCGCGGTTGGAGCGTTTTTCCAGCTTTCCGTCATGCCGGGCCGGGAAGAGACGGAAGAACAGGCGGCCGGAAGATTGCTGGCTGTGATCCGGCTGCTGGCCCGGGAAGAACGGCAGGCTCGGGGGGCTCTCGGTTCGGATTGGATCGATCGGAAGGCGGCGGAGTGCAATTCGTTCGTCCGGAGGGCCGATCGGATAACGCTCGGTCAGGGACTGAGGATTTTGAGCTGGGTGAGGCTCGCGGCCGCCACAGTTTCGCTGGAGGCGGCGCGCCATGTGGATGCCTGGTCGGGGGAATTGCTGGTAAATGGAAGGTTCGGGAGGACCGATGCGGATGAGAAACGTGCGGAGACCTTACAGCGATGCTTCGAGGGTCCGAAGGTACCGACAATCGTATAGATTGCGAACAGGTGGGCGCGACGGCACGTCATTGTTATTGCTGGGATGCGAATCCCGGCGCGGCGGATTCGGTGGCAGGTCAGGTAGATTCTTAAGCAACCTGAAGAGCCGGATCTCAGGGGGTTGAACGACTATGTGGCAAAGATTTACAGAGAGAGCGCGCAAAGTTGTCTTCTTTGCGCAAGAAGAGGCCCAACGCTTCGGCGAAGGCTATGTCAGCACGGAGCACCTGCTGCTCGGTCTCGTTCGCGAGGCCGACAGCGTGGCCGCGCGCGTGCTGGACCGAATGGGGATAAGCCTGAACCGATTGCGGACCGAGGTGGAGCGCCAGCTTCCCCGCGGCGAAACTCGGTCTCAGCAGGACATGCAACTCACTCCCAGGGCAAAGAGGGTGATCGATCTCGCGTATGATGAGGCGCGTCAGTTAAACAACAACTATATCGGAACGGAGCACCTGCTGCTGGGCCTGATTCGCGAGGGAGAGGGCCTCGCGGGTCGAGTGCTGGCAAAACTGAGCGTTGATCTGGAAAGAACACGCAAAGAGGTGATGGCGCTGCAGGATAACGAAGCGTCCAGCGCGCCGGCAAGCCAATCGCCAAGACGGCGACACACCCAGACACTGGACGAATTCGGTCGAGACCTGACGGACTATGCCCGGCAGGGAAAATTGGATCCGGTGATCGGGCGACACACGGAGATCGAGCGCGTGATGCAGATTCTCGCGCGTCGCACAAAGAACAACCCGTGTCTCATCGGCGAGCCGGGGGTTGGAAAGACCGCGATCGCGGAGGGGCTGGCTCAGCGAATTATTTCCGGCGACGTGCCGGACCAATTGAAGGATCGGCGCATCGTGGCGCTTGATCTGGCCGGACTGGTTGCCGGCACGAAATATCGTGGTGAATTCGAAGAGCGGATGAAGCGGGTGATGGACGAGGTCCGCAGGGCCTCAGGCGAAGTCATTCTGTTCATCGACGAACTTCATACTTTGGTCGGCGCGGGCGCGGCCGAGGGCGCCATCGATGCCAGCAACATCATGAAGCCGGCGCTGGCGCGCGGAGAATTGCAATGCATCGGTGCGACCACGGCGGACGAATTCCGAAAGTACATCGAGCGCGACGCCGCGTTGGAGCGGCGCTTCCAACCGGTTCAGGTCCGTGAGCCTTCACCGGAAGAGGCCATCGAAATTCTAAAGGGCCTGCGCGACCGGTACGAAAACCATCACAAGGTGGACATCCGGGACGAGGCCATCGAGGCCGCCGTCACGCTGGCCGGTAGATACATCACCGACCGCACCCTGCCGGACAAAGCCATCGACCTGATCGACGAGGCCGCCTCTCGCGTCCGGCTGCAGCTCACTCTTCCGCCTTTGGACATCCGGCGCGACAAGAGCAAGCTTGAAGCCGTGACAAGAGAGATTGAGATGCGCAGTCGCAAGGAGCAGTTTGACGAAGAACTGGTCCGCTTGCAGGCCGAACAGGAGAAGCTGAAGGACGAGCTGGATGAACGCACCGAGCGCTGGAAGGCCGAATTGGCCGATAACCCGGTGGTCGGCGAGGACGAGATCGCGCACATCGTCCAGAGTTGGACCGGCATTCCGGTTTCCCGATTGGTGGAGGGCGAGAGCCAGAAGCTGCTCCGCATGGAGGAAGAACTTCACAACCGGATCATGGGGCAGCATGACGCGGTAGAGGCGGTCAGCCGAGCGGTCCGGCGCGCTCGCAGCGGCATGAAAGACGCCAAACGGCCGATGGGAACGTTTATCTTCCTTGGCCCCACCGGCGTGGGAAAGACCGAGCTGGCCCGGGCATTGGCGGAATATCTGTTCGATAACGAATCGAGCCTTGTGCGTCTCGACATGTCCGAGTACATGGAGCGGTTCTCCGTCAGCCGATTGGTGGGCGCCCCTCCCGGATATGTTGGCTATGACGAAGGCGGCCAGCTTACTGAGGCCGTGCGGCGGAACCCGTACTGCGTGGTGCTGCTGGACGAAATCGAAAAGGCGCATCCGGAAGTGTTCAACATCCTTCTGCAAGTGACGGAAGACGGACGCCTTACCGACTCCCAAGGACGAGTGGTGGACTTCCGCAACACGGTAATCATCATGACCTCGAATGTCGGTGTGAAGCCGATTGGCGAGGACGCGGGCATGGGCTTCCGGGACCTGCAAGAGGACCCGGGCGACCCAAAGGCCTACGAGCGGATGAAGACCAAGATGATGCAGGAGATGAAGAAGCTGTTCCGGCCCGAGTTCCTGAACCGCGTGGACGAGGTCATCGTGTTCCATGCGCTGACCAGGGACGAGATCCTGCGGATCGTGGACCTGATGCTGAAGAGGGTCAACGACCAGGCTTCCGGACGCGGACTCAAGTTTGCCGCATCGCTGGCCGTCAAAGAATACTTGGCGAAAGAGGGCTGGGACCCGAACATGGGCGCGCGGCCTCTGCGCCGGGCGGTCCAGCGGTTCATCGAGGACCCGTTGGCGGAGGAGCTTCTGCTCGGCCGGTTCAGTTCGGGCGACGGCATCATGGCGGACATGGATCCCGATGGGCACATCTACTTCCGCAAAGACGAGGGTTCCGAGTCTGGCGAGGGCGAGGCGATGCCCGAACCCGCTGCCATCACTTAACGCTGCCTTCCAGGCGGCAGATTTCAGGAAATCCCTTCACAGTGCGACTGTGAAGGGATTTTTCTTGCGGTGCGCCGACTTCGAAGTGATGGTGGCTGTGTGATCCGGCCCTCGATTCGCTCGGCCCTGCGAACATGCAGTAAGATGATACGTTCGACGCTTAGCGCCACGTGTGTCCTCCGCCGTTTCGACGCTAGCGCCGCCAACAAGACCGAGGTTAACTCATGATGTGCATCGCCGTTTTGATTGCCCTGATTGCTGCAGCAACGCCTCCGCCGGACCGAATCACCGTTGTCAGCTACTACTTCGGCAACTACCATCCTGGCGACCCCCGAAACGTAAAAGCAAAGGGACCCGGATGGTCCGAATGGGAGCTGGTCAAGGCCGCCAAACCACGATTCCCGGGGCACCACCAACCAAACGTACCGCTTTGGGGATACACCGACGAATCCGACCCGGCCATGATGGCGAAGAAGATCGACGCGGCGGCGGACCACGGTATCGACGCGTTCATCTTTGACTGGTACTACTACGATGACGGTCCATTTCTCGACAGGCCCATCGATCGCGGCTTTCTGAAGGCCCGGAACAACAAGCGCCTGAAGTTCGCCCTGATGTGGGCAAACCACGATTGGCTCGACATCCAGCCCTACCGCAAGGGCACGGCGCAAAAGGTGCTCTACCGGGGCCGCGTCTCACCGGAAACCTTTGATACGATTGGCGACCACCTGGTCAAGGACTACTTCCGCCATCCTTCCTACTGGAAGATCGACGGCAAGCCCTATTTCTCGTTTTACGATCTCACGAAGCTGCTGGAAAACTTTGGTTCGGTTGAGGCGACCCGCGCCGCCCTCGACCGATTGAGAGCGAAAGCGGTCGCCGCCGGGCTGCCCGGCTTGCACCTGAACGCGGTCGTCTGGGGCCAGACGATTCTCCCAGGCGCAGGGAAGCCTGCCGACATTGGGAAGCTGGTCAAGGATTTGGGCTTCGACTCCGTGACCTCATACGTTTGGATCCACCATGTCTCGCTACCGGCGCAGCAGACCGACTACAACTTCGTCCGAGATGCCTACTTCCAGTACTGGCAGGCCGCTGAGCGCCAGTTTAGCGTTCCTTACTTTCCCAACGTCACGATGGGTTGGGATCCTAGCCCACGCGCCGACCAGCGGGACACGTTCGACAACTCCGGCTACCCGTTCACGAACACGATCAGCGGCAACACACCCGATAGGTTCCGGGAAGCGCTGGAGATGGCCAAACGTCGGCTGCTAGATCGAAAAGTCGGTCCGCGCATTCTGAACATCAACTGTTGGAACGAATGGACCGAGGGAAGCTACTTGGAACCCGACACCGTACACGGCATGAAGTATTTGGAGGCGGTCAGGTCGGTGTTTGCGCCGGGACGAGCACTGAAGTCTCGCTAGCTTCTGGCTAGGGGCCCGAGCCGTGCGGCCTTAGAACGGTCGCGATTCGCTTTGCTCGTCTCCCTCGCTGGGCGTCGAGGATCTCAACGAGGCGCCGAACGGTTACGAGCGGGAACCCGCGGCGATCACGTCACACCGGCTAGCCGTTGATCTAAATCCCTTCACAGTGCGACTTTGAAAGGATCTAATCTGCCTCATCACGTAGCGCCGGCTTCCAGGCGGCACGATCTTCACTGCCAGGTGGGTGGCCACCGGGCCAAAATGATTTAGGTCACGATTAAGGCTAATCAACCCATAATTTCGTTCTTCCATGTTATAATTCTCTGTGAGGAAAGTCGCATGACGAAACTCTGCCTTGTTTTCTGTATCATTGGCGCGATCATCCGGTCAAACGCACAGCCCGGGACTACTTCGCTCGTTTCCATCAATCCGACGGGTCCACTCTCTCACGGTTACGCATGGTCCGCGCATGTTAGTCCAAATGGCAGATATGTCGTCTTTCAGGCGGGCACGATTAGCGCCAAAGGGCCGCAAATATACTTTCGAGACATGCTCACGGGGCAAATGGAGATTGTTTCAGTTGATTCGGAAGGCAATGTTGCCAACCATGTCTGCAATTTCGGATCCGTTTCGGGCGATGGGAGATTCGTCGCATTTGATAGCTACGGATCGAACCTCTCTCAAACAAATACAAATGGCAAATCGCAAATCTATCTGCATGATAGGCTTCAAAACACGACGACTTGCATAAGCGTCAATCTTTCGGGTCAAGCAGGGAACGAAGATTCCTATATTCCGCACATTACACCCGACGGAAAACATGTCGCATTTTTCTCTAAGGCAACGAAATTTGCGCCGGGCCAATTGCAAGCATTTCTGCACGCTTTCGTGTGCGATGTAGATACTGGGCGAATTGATCTCGTCTCCCAGTTCACACAGGGCGCCATTGTGGGCGCCGAACAGAGCTTCACCAACGCCCCAATCATCGATGATGGCGGACGATTCGTAGTATTCACCACGTCGGCCAAGAACCCGGAACAAAATGACACCAATGGGGATCCTGACGTGTACTTGCGAGATCGACTCGCCAGAACGACCGTATTGATCTCCTCGCGAAGCGACGGGTCCGCTGGCGCGCACAGTGGCGTCTCTCCCTGTATCCGCGGGGATGGAAGTTACGTAGTTTTTGCTTCGAAGGCTGCCTTGCTTGTCGATCGTCCAACGACACGCCAACAAATTTTCGGCCGGAATCTGGCGACCGGCACACTGGAGCTTCTCTCCGTTTCTACGGCTGGCGAAGCGGCAAACAATGACTGCAATTGGCCGTGCATAAGCAGGGATGGCAAATCGATTGCGTTGATGTCAAAGGCGAGCAACTTGGCGCCGAACTCTGCGAATGCGAATGGCAGTATCTATTGGCGCGAGCTTTCCACCGGGATAACGGAGTTGGCATCCAAGTCCACCATTAATGTCGCGGCTAAGGACTATTGCGGATATCCTTCCGTTGCCAATGGTCGACTCGGGGTGGCATTTGACACATTTGATCCTCTAGTCCCTTTAGATGGCAACAGTGTTCCGGATGTGTACCTGCGTGTTCCGGCTGGAAGCACGAACTACTTGACCGTAACCGCGACCTTTGACGGAAGAACTGGCGTGCCGACCAGCAAGACGAGCATCGGGATTTTTGACGAGCAAGGTCAATTCTTAGGTAGCCGCACGATAACTTTTCAAGCCGGTCACTCGTTTGCGCTCGATCTTCCGGCGATGAACTTGACGTTTCATTCCAGTTTTCCGATGTTTCTCAACAAAGCATTTTCGGCCGATCTGAGCCAAGGAGACGTGAGCGAGCCGATCTTCTATATCTGCGGCGATACCGATGCGGATGATCAAGTTACGATATACGATTTGACCAATCTATTCATGAATTACACCGGCAACGGGTCCGTGCCGATAGATGACCCTTGGGACCTCAACGCTGACGGCCATATCGACCTGAAAGATATCTCCATCGTTTTTCGCAACTTCGGCCTGGTTGGGGATTGGTAAGCATGACGATTCCTCTTTGGCGCGGATTAAGGCGCTGAGGATTTTGCCGGCGAAGCCGCCGGTGCAGCAGGATTGGCCCAGATCGGAGGCACCATACCGCCGGGTGGTTTTGGAAGAAGCCCCTACTCTTCGATTCCCTCCTACCGAATCCGCCGGTAAGAGACGATGGTGGACCCAGGGCGATCCGGAACGGTGACGGTGACGCCATCGTCCGCCAGCCTTTTGCCGGTCATCTTCTCCGACTTTCCTGTGTCCTTGTACTCGACGAGATAAGTGGCCATCGGATCCAGCCCTTGCGGCCGTAGGACGAGGGACTCCTCCGCGCAGTCGTCACGGCGGAAAGCCAGAGCCACTCCCTCTCCCTTCTCCGGAAGATCGAATTCCCAAGCGATCCAGGCGTTCTTTTCGAGGCTGTACGGCGTCAACGGATAGAAATCGCCGAGCATGATCCCAGTGAGCCACCGCCATTCCTTGACCATCTGCCGCGCCAGGTCCCAGTCGTTTCCTTCCTTCCGCACGTCTGTTCCCAGGCCGAAGATTGGGGCCATGCAACTGCGAATCTTGTAGGCGTCGGTCAAATATTGTCCGGTACCGTAAAACGGCACCCACATCGACAGCCCGTACGTGTGTCCCTGATTGCCAATCGGCTCCGAAACATAGTCGCTTCGCAGGATCGGCACCGACCGCCGGAGCGTTTCGAGATTGTTGCGCCTGCCACCGGAGGCGCAAGTGTCTATCAGCAGGTTGGGGTGGCGGCGGCGCAGATCATCCCAGAAGGCGTAATAGGCCTCCACATGGCGAATCTCCGTGATGCCCTGCCGGTCCTCGGCATCATTCGCGCGCCAGTAGTCAAGGGGGGCTATGTTGAAATCCTGCCGGTAGATATCCACACCCTGGGTCGTGATGAGATTGTCAACTCGATCGGTGATCCACTTGCGGCACTCCAGCACGCCGAGTTTCAGAAGTCCACCCTCAGCGCCGCCGTATATCCATTCCGGATGGTTCCTCGCGAGCCATGTGCCGGCAAAAACCCGCTCCGGCTCGAACCAAAGGATCAGCTTAATGCCCTTCGAGTGCAGGTGGTCGCTCACAGCCTTCAGGCCGTTCGGATACCGCTTCGGTTCCGGCGCCCATGTCCCGACTTGCGGCCAACCGATCCTCGGATCGCACGGATACCACCCGGCGTCCACGTCCCACGTGTCTGGAGTCAGGCCCTCTTCGCAGAAGCGGTTGATGAACTGCTTCTCACCCTCCTCATTGGTCATCAGCCCGGGGAAGAAATCGCCGTCGCATCCATACCGAAAGGGAGACGGCAGCTTGCCGCCCGGTCGTGGTAGGTTATGGGCGATCATCCATCGCCGCCAGATGTTCTGCGACCGTATCCAATCGCCATCGTAGAATTGAAGCACGGCGAGCGGCGAGCCGACATCCTCTCCCGGGTGCAGCGTGAAATGGGTCAACTCTTGCCCTGCCCGGACCCGCAAGGTTTTGGCGCCGTCGCGTTGGAATTCGGCGGACCACTGACCTCCCCAGCTAATCACAACGATTACGCCACCGGCAGGCATCTCCACATTGAAGTATGGGTAGCCGCCGGTCGTGGGCCGCCCGCCGGCCGAAGCCACCTGCTTGACTGCGTTGGGGCCCATGACTTCGACGTGGGGAGCGTAGCTGTCGGCGGTGCAGTTGTCGCCCGTGTGATAGTGCAATTTGAATTCGCCGCCGGTGAAAGTCGTGTCCAACGGCCGGATGTCCGAGAGGATGGGGGTGTCGGTCGCGCCAGTGTTTTTGAAGCGCAGGGTCCATTCGACGGTTGGGAAGTCGCGGTACTCGATGGCGTGGCAAGTGACGACGAGGCCGGTTGCCGGGTCCGAATAGGTTGCGACTCGCTCGGTCCTCGCACTATCCAGCTTGCGCTCGGAGCGTTTCACATTCCAGGTTTTCAGGAATTCCGCGGAGGGATGCCCGTCGTAGGTGAACGAAAACGGCGGATCGGCTGTGGCGCCCTTCCGTCCGCCAAACCGCGCCGCAGACCACTCGTGGGCACGTGCTATCTCGGCCGATGTGGGCGTTACGGCCCAACCCGCCGCCGCGGCAACCAGCGCTACCAGCATCAACCCAAAGTGCGTCTGCATGTCCCCTCCTCCTCTGCGAATCTCTTTCTATGCCGCGGTGCGCCTTCCTATTGAAGTGCATGAACGATCTTCTCGTCCTCGACCATCAGCGCCGGGCCGTTTCATTCTTCAATTGCGAGAGGCAAGCCCATGTAGCCGCAGGTCCGGTTGCAGATTTCCGCCAAATGCAGAAGGCCAGTGGGAACATGAGTGTCCTGTTTTGCACTGTGGAGGGATCTTTGCTGCGTAACGCCGGCTCCTAGCCGGCAAGGCAGATCACGCCCGCAGTGGCTCAATCGCCGCCGTTTCCATCCCGGCGCTGCTTCTCGAGTTCAACTTTGCCTTTGGCAAGGTATTCCGCCAAATCCCTTGGCGGATGGTTCAAATCGACAGCGGTATCAGAAAACGGCAGCATCATCGATGTACCGAGATCAGCATAATAAGCGCCTTGTATAATCAAATCGATCCGGATACTCCATCCCGATCCTCGCACCACAACGGAATTGTATTGGAAGTCATCTTCCGAATCAGTGGCGGCCTGGGTATCCCGCGTCATCAGCTCTTCGTACTCGGCAGCCGGTTCTTCGAGCAGTCTGTATGAATAGCAAGGGCGTGTTTCTGTTCTGTCGGATTCTGATCCGGATGCATACTTCTCCAGGTAGCCATGGAATCCCACCGAATAAGCCAATGCAATCTCGGCATCATCCGGTATGCCGGATCTCCGCATGAGCGGAATCTCATTGTAGCGATCAAAACCTCCTCCATGGACTGTGGACGCAAGGAGCAGGTCTACAATCGCTCGCCTTTGGGACGCAGTCAGCGCTGAAATTGCGAGTTTTCGTTCCCGGAATAGTCGCGATCGCTCCAGGGGGGTGAGTTGGGCAAGGAACAGAATTGTATTGAAATCTGAAGGAAATGTATTTAGTTCTGGCCAGGTTTGGCCGAGGACCTCGCAGAGCGATTCGCATCCACGCCATCCGAGCCCGCCAACCATCTCCGTCAGCGTTTCTACGCTCGGAACTTTCGGCGCGGAGAGCATTGCGAAGAGCCGCTTAAGAATCGGCCGCGGGCACGATGTTTCGCCAACCATTCTGCGTTCCAATGAAGGCTTTCCAAGGAGCCAGCCGTCCTGCTTGACATAATCTACATGTCCGAGGTCCAGCCAACCGAGCGTGTACTCCAATTCGTCAGGTACCTGGTCCAGATCAGCGGTGATGAGGTTGTCGCAAACCGCCACAACGATCGGCACATCCATCTTTGATGAGATGTCGTCGAGGAGGGGTCCGACGACGAGATCGAGTGGCTCGAAGAAACCTCGCTCATGGCTTCGGTACGCCCTACTAAAGGATTCGCGGTTCCTACTAATTTCTGCCAGTTCTTTCGGGGGCTTGTACGCGCGAGCGAATAGAGGATCGGTGCGCTCCTCTTCCTCCGCCGTCGAGTTTACAAATAGTGTCCCTTGTTCCGCGATTACGCCGATCTTGCCCGATCGATCGACCAATGCGACTGTTGCCTCTAACCACCGGGGAACAGTAAAGCTAGGATCTTCTTCGTAAGGCGTCCTAAACCAAACTATGACTTCGAAGTTTGAGCCCGGCTCCAATAGCTCCGGGTTCGGAACGCTCGTTCTTGGCGCCCAACGATCGAAAATGTAAATGGGTGTCTGCGCGCGTTCTTCCTGTTCGTGGCTCTGCCATGCGGCCGCCATCTTCTTAACAGTTTCGGGAAGCGAGACCTCTCCCGAAGCCGGCTTTGTCGAACACACGAGCAGGCCATCTTTCGCCAATCTTTCCCAGTCGCGATCGGAAAGCGACGTCATGATTTGCAAAGCAAATCTTGCATCCGGTAGTGCAATCTCCTGGGCGGCCCACAAGGTCTCGTCGTCGGTCCGAGCGCGCTGGCCCTCCGGCATCTTTTTCAATTCGGCGATTTGCTCCTCGCGTTCTGAATCCGTAAGGGCTGCAAGAGTGCGGCGAGAGGCCAACTCCTTCTTGACACCTTCAACGAACTTCTTCGAATTGATCCGGCGCATTTTGGCGCGTTCGGCTTCGAGTTGATCGGCCTGCTCTTTGGAACGGCGCAGTTTGTAGCCGTCCACCGTGCGGTACCAGGTGAGATCGAACGTTTGCGCGATCTTTTCAAGGAGATCCGCAAGAGGCTTACCCCTCGGCGAGACGTACACCATGCGGTCTTTGATGGATGCATCCGCGGTCAACTCGATCCCCGCCTGCCTACCAAGTTTTGCCAGCAGGTCGTGCATCGTCATGCTGTGGAATTTAGCGGTGACCGGCTTGGAGAGCCGGGCGTCGTCTTTGATGCCTTGTGCCGAGGCGAGCATCACGAGAGCAGTGAACGCAAGAAGAGCCGACAACCTCATGTTGAGCCTCCGAATTGCAATGGGCCGCACCCCAATCGTAGCGTACCGCGAAAGTTCGCTCATATCTGTATCGCAATTACTAGGGTTGCGCGCATCTGCACGGATCTACTAGACGGACTCGTGGCTACATGGGTTTCTTCGCTCGGATAAAGGCGCTGAGGACCTTGGCGTCGAAGCCGCCGGTGCAGCAGGATTGGCCTAGATCGACGGCATCGTAGCGGCGGGTGGGTTCGATGGTGATGTCCGTGAAGCCGGCGGCGACGAGGAGGACCGTGTAGTCATCGATGGACAGTGCGCCCGCGATGCAGCCGACGTAGGCCTCCATGTCGGAGCGCACCTCTTCGGGGAGTTTCCCGTCTACAACGATATCGGAAACCGCAAATCGGCCGCCCGGGCCAAGGACGCGGAAGGCCTCACGCAACACCTGCCCCTTGTCGCTGGACAGGTTGATCACACAGTTGGAGATGATCACATCCACGCTTGCATCCGGGAGCGGAATGTCTTCGATGTGACCTTTCAGAAACTTCACATTCGTCGTGCCCGCCTCCGCCTTGTTCTTCTCGGCCAGCGCCAGCATCTCGTCCGTCATGTCCAGCCCATAGGCATATCCGGTCGGACCGACGCGCTTTGCGGACAGCAGAACGTCGACGCCTCCGCCGCTGCCCAGGTCCAGCACCACCTCGCCCGGTTCCAACGATGCCAGGGCGGTCGGGTTGCCGCAGCCGAGGGAGGCCAACAGCGCAGCCTCCGGCACTTCGGCCGCTTCCGCCGCATCGTACAGGTTGCCGGTGATGGCGTCCTCCGCGCACGACCCCTCGCCGCAGCAGGATCCGTGCCGGTTCTCCAACGCCATCTGCGCGAGCTTCCCATACTTTTCTCTTACGATATCTCTAACATCCATTCAGTTGTCCCTCCAATTCTGTGGTAGCCGCACGCTTTAGCTTGCGCCGACAAACGCAAGCTAAAGCGTGCGGCTACCATCGCTTTAATTGAAATAGCCTGCCAGTTTCCCGATCGCTTCGGGGTTGATGCGGCAGATCATGTTCTTGCCTCGGCGCTCGACCGTGATGAGGCCGGCATTCTTTAGCTCCTTGATGTGGTGGGAGATGGTGGAGTTGATCCGCTCCAGTCCCGTCACTCGACAACACACCTCCCCGACCGTCGGCCCATCCGCCGGCCGCACATCGCCACAGTCCCCGATGGCCATGGAGCAGCAATCGCAGTCCCGGAGGAACTCGAAGATCCGCAGTCTCGTGGGGTCACCGAGAGCTTTGAACAGGGTTGCCAAATCGCTTTCCATGACAACTATTATACGACATTTCTAGGAATATAGAACTATGCTTGTGCTGGAAGTCCTTCCCCTACCTCTCACATTCCTCAACAGGGGGACCGGCTGAGGAATGTGAGAGGTGGATTTGGCCCAATTCCGCCAAGAATATGGACGGGACCAGGCTTGAATGGGGTATAAACGTTGGCCCAGAAGGCGCGATGGCCGAGCGGTCAATGGCAACAGACTGTAAATCTGTCGGGGAACCCCTACCTTGGTTCGAATCCAAGTCGCGCCACCAGTATCTGCCCACGTAGCTCAGTGGCAGAGCACTTCTTTGGTAAAGAAGAGGTCACGAGTTCGACTCTCGTCGTGGGCTCCAGATGACTTGCGGCTCGGTCAGGAGACCGGGCGCATTTGGGATCGGAACTTGCGACTCGGTCAGGAGACCGGTCGCATCAACAATCGAAGGCAGGAAGAAAATGGCAAAGCCAGGAAATCGCGAAATCATAACGCTGACTTGTGAGACGTGCAACAACCGCAACTACGTTACGACGAAGAACAAGCGGAACACGCCCGATCGCCTGCAGATCAAGAAGTACTGCAACACCTGCCGCGTTCATACACCCCATAAGCAGACGAAGTAAGCGGCATCGGACCGATCGGACGAATAGGACTTATACGACCTATTTTCTTCAAACAGGTACGATTCCAACCCCGTGACAGAATCCATCGTGCGATTGGCCCTGCCGAAAGGCAGGATGGAGACCGGCGTGTTGGCTTTGCTGGCCGACGCGGGCCTGCCCGTGCGCGCCGGAAGCCGTGAATATCGGCCAACCCTGCCCATCGACGGCTGGGACGCGAAGATTCTGAAACCCCAGAACATTATCGAGATGCTGCATTTCGGCTCACGCGATGTGGGCTTTGCGGGCGCCGATTGGGTATGCGAGTTAGACGTGGATGTTGTCGAGCTGTTGGACACGGAGCTGGATCCGGTCCAATTGGTGGCCGCCGCGCCGCAAGCGAAACTGCCACAGCGCCACCTGATGATCGCGTCCGAATACGAACGGCTGACGACGGAATGGATCAAGGCGAAGGGGCTGGACGCGACGTTCGTGCGCTCTTACGGGGCGACAGAGGTGTTCCCGCCGGAAGACGCGGACTGTATCGTGGACAACACCGCCTCAGGTTCAACTTTGCGGGCCAACGGGCTGGAGATCGTGGATACTCTGATGACATCGTCGACGCGACTGCTGGCCAACCCGGACGCGATGGAAGACGTCGGAAAGCGAGAATCCATCGATTCGTTCGTGCTGCTTCTGAAGTCGGTGCTGGACGCCCGGCGGCGGGTGATGTTGGAGGTCAACGTGTCAGGAGAGCTATTGGAATCTGTGGTGGCCGCGCTGCCATGTATGAGGGAGCCGACGATCTCGCCGCTGCATGGCAATGCGGGGTACGCGGTAAAGGCGGCGGTGCCGCGCAAGGATTTGCCCAAGATTATCGTGGAAGTGAAGGCGCGAGGAGGGACCGACATCGTGGTTTCCGGCCTTGCCCAGATCGTGCCATGAGAACCGCCGAGATAAAACGGAAGACGACGGAGACGGACATCGTTCTGAAGCTGTCGTTGGATGGGACCGGCGCCGCCACAATCGACACGGGCATTGGATTCTTGGATCACCTTTTCACAGCCCTCGCCAAGCATGCGCGATTTGATCTCGATTTGAAATGCAAAGGCGATCTGCATGTGGACGACCATCACACGGTGGAGGACTGCGCGCTGGCCCTCGGGTCGGCGGTCGATCGGGCGCTGGGGGAGCGGCGCGGAATCGTTCGATTTGGGCATGGGTTTGCCCCGATGGATGAAGCCTTAGCGGCAGCGACATTGGATCTGTCTGGACGGCCCTATTCCCGAATCCATTTGAATTTGCAACGGCAGATGCTGGGAACGCTGTCGTGCGAGAATATTCCGCATGTTCTGGCATCGTTTGCGGTGACGGCGCGGTGCGCGCTGCATGTTGATATGCTTCACGGGGAGAACGATCATCACAAGGCAGAGGCGGCATTCAAGGCTGTGGCGCTGGCCCTGCGGCAGGCTGTGGCGCTGGACGGGTCGGATTCCGTGCCGAGTACCAAGGGCGTTCTATGACCGACGTCGCTGTTGTCCGCACGGGGACGGCGAACCTGGCCTCCGTGCTCGCGGGGTTGCAGCGATGTGGCGCCGTTGGACGAATCACCACCGATCCGGAAGAGGTGCGGGAGGCGCGGCATGTGTGCCTGCCGGGCGTCGGGGCGTTTGGCGCGGCGATGGCGAATCTGGAGCTCGCCGATTTGGTCCGGCCCCTCGTCGATCGATTGGTCGCCGGCCTGCCGACGCTGGCCATCTGCCTCGGGATGCAGCTTCTATGCGAGGGGAGCGAAGAGAGTCCCGGCGTTCGAGGATTGGGTGTTTATCGGACGTCCGTTTCTCGGTTTTCCGGCTCGATTCGGATTCCCCAGTTGGGTTGGAACCATGTTGTCGCGGAGGATGGGTTTCGGTTTTTGGAGTCAGGATGTGCGTATTTCGCGAACTCCTATCGGCTTGAATCGGCTCCCGAGGGTGCGGTTGCGGCGGTTTCGGATCACGGGGGACCGTTTGTCGCTGCGTTCGAAGTCGGGAATGTTTTGGCGTGTCAATTTCATCCGGAGCTTTCGGGTGCGTGGGGTTTGGGATTGATGGAGAGGTGGCTGCGGACGTGAAGAAAACCCCCACCCTAACCCTCCCCCTTACTCGTTCCTCGCAAGAGGGAGGGGACCCGCAGAAAACCCCCACCCTAACCCTCCCCCTTGCTCGTTCCTCGCAAGAGGGAGGGGACCGCTAGTATTATGCTAACTTCCCGCATCATCCCATGCCTCGATGTGCGCGATGGGCGAGTAGTCAAGGGTGTGCGGTTCCAGAATCTGCGCGACGCGGGGGACCCGGCGGAGCAGGCCGCGCTTTATGAAAAGCAGGGCGCGGATGAGATTGTCATGCTCGACGTCTCCGCGACGCCGGAGGGACGCAATACGGCCGTGGAGACGGTGAGGCGCGTTCGGGAGGTGCTGTCGATTCCATTGACGGTCGGTGGCGGCGTGCGGTCGGTGGAAGATGCGGGCCGGCTGCTCGAGGCGGGGGCGGACAAGGTCTCGACCAATACTGCGGCCATGGAAGACCCGACAATCCTAACGGAGATATCAAAACGGTTTGGCAGCCAGTGCGCGGTGCTGGCCCTGGATGCGGCATTGGGGAAGTCTTTGGAGGGCTCCGCTCCGTCGGAGCCGAATGCGGAACGGCTCCGACGGAGCGGAGCCCTCCAGAGCGGAGCCCTCCAGGGCGGAACCATGCGATGGGAAGTGGTGATTCGATCGGGCACGGAACGGACGGGAACGGACGCGATCGAATGGGCGCAAATTGCGGTGGGGCGCGGCGCGGGGGAGATTCTGTTGACCAGTTGGGACCGAGATGGCACGAGGTCGGGTTATGATCTGGACCTGATTTCCGCGATATCGAACACCGTGCGGGTGCCGGTCATCGCGTCCGGCGGAGCGGCGACCGCAGAGCATCTATGGGAAGCGCTGCAGGCAGGCGCCGATGCCGTCCTCGCGGCGTCGATCTTTCATGATGCGGAGCATTCTGTCGGATATCTCAAGCGGGAATTGGCCGCGATGGGGGGCAATGTGCGCCTATGATCATCCCCTCCATTGACCTGATGGGCGGCCAGGCCGTCCAGCTCATCGGCGGCAAAGAGAAGGCTCTGGATGCCGGAAATCCGGTCCCTATCGCGGAACGATTTCAGCTTGCCGGTGAGATTGCCGTCGTGGACCTTGATGCCGCCCTCGGTCAGGGCAGCAATGCGGACCTCGTCGAGCGGCTCGTGGAGATGGCGCCGTGCCGCGTCGGTGGCGGCATTCGCGATGACAAGACCGCTGTCCGGTGGCTCGATGCCGGAGCATCCAAAGTCATTCTCGGCACGGCGGCACGGCCAGAGATATTGCGGAGGCTGCCGAAAGATCGCGTTATCGCCGCGCTGGATGCCCTGGACGGCGAGGTGGTTGTCGATGGCTGGCAGACCCTAACGGGACAGACGGTCGAGCGGCGGATGACAGAGCTGCGCGGCGTCGTGGGCGGGTTCCTCGTCACTTTTGTCGAAAGCGAAGGGCGGCAGCAGGGGATAAACATGGACCGCGTGCGCCGTGTTGTGGCGGCCTCCGATGTTCGCGTGACGGTGGCCGGCGGGGTGACGACGTCGGAAGAGGTCGCGGAGATCGACCGGCTGGGTGCGGACGCGCAGGTGGGAATGGCGCTGTATTCCGGCGCCATCGATCTTGGCGAAGCCATCGTCGCCCCGATGATCACCGACCGGCCGGATGGGCTTTGGCCAACGGTTGTGGTGGACGAACAGGGGATCGCGCTCGGTCTGACCTATTCCGATCGGGAGAGCGTTCGGGAGGCGGTTAGCACGAGAGCCGGCGTCTATCATTCCCGATCGCGCGGGCTTTGGGTCAAGGGAGAAACTTCCGGGGACAGGCAGGTTCTGTTGCGCGTGGATTTGGATTGCGATCGGGATGCGTTGCGATTTACGGTGCGGCAGGAGGGTTCGGGATTCTGCCACCAGGGGATGCGGACCTGCTGGGGACCCGACCATGGGTTGTCGGCCCTTTTGCGCACGCTTGCGTCTCGGTTGCGGCAGTCGCCGGAGGGGTCCTACACGAAGCGGCTGTTGGGCGACCCGGCCATGTTGCGGTCGAAGCTGATTGAAGAGGCAAGCGAATTGGCGGACGCGCTGGACAGCCACCATGTGGCATCGGAAGCGGCGGACCTGATCTACTTCGCGTTGGTTGCGCTGGCCCGCGGGGGATCGGATTTGGCGGAGGTGGAGGAGATTCTCGACCGGCGATCGCGGCGGGTGACTCGGCGGGCCGGAGACGCGAAGGAATGATGCTGCGCCGAGTCACACAGGTGGATCGCGGGCGCCGCGATCCGGTGGATGCCGCCACACTTGCCGCGGCCTCTGAGATTGTCGAAGATGTGCGTGTTCGCGGGCTCGATGCGTTGCGGGAATACGCGGAACGATTTGGGGATATTGGTCCGGGGGAATCGCTCACACGACCATCGGAGGATTGCGCGGCGGCGTTGGAAAGCATCCCGGTGGAGCAGCGCGATCTTTTGTTCAGGACCGCCGAGCGGATTCGGGCTTTTTCGGAAGCGCAAGAGGCTTGTTTGACCGAGTTGACCTGTGGCATCCCCGGGGGCGAAGCGGGGCACTGGATTGCGCCCGTGGAGCGCGCCGGGTGCTATGCGCCGGGCGGCCGGTATCCGTTGCCGTCTTCCGTTTTGATGACCGCCATCACCGCGCGAGTGGCGGGGGTGCGCGAGGTGTGGGTTGCGTCTCCGCGGCCTTCCCCCGTGACTTTGGCGGCGGCGGCCATCGCCAAGGCGGATGGCGTTTTGGCGGTCGGCGGCGCGCAGGCGATTGCCGCGTTGGCGTTTGGGGTCATGGTTCCGGAGTGCGACATCATCGTCGGGCCGGGAAATCGGTGGGTGACGGCGGCGAAGAAGCTGGTTTCCGGCCGCGTTGCGATTGACATGCTTGCGGGACCCTCCGAGCTGGTCGTACTGGCGGATGATTCGTCCGATGCGTCCGTGATTGCAGCCGATCTTTTGGCGCAGGCGGAGCATGACACGGACGCGATGCCCATTCTGATCAGTTTGGATTTGGCATTGGCTGATCGAGTTGATGAGGAGTTGGTGAGACAACTTGCGGATCTGCCGACCACGGAGACGGCGCTCGCGGCTCTGGCCAACGGCTATTGTTTTGTCGCTCCGGACATCGACTCGGCGATTGAGGCGGTGGATCGGATCGCGCCGGAGCACTTGGAATTGCACTTGCGCGATGCGGCTTTTGTTGCTCTTTACCTCAAGAATTATGGTGGATTGTTTCTCGGCTCATCGACGGCGGAGGTGTTCGGGGATTATGGCGCGGGGCCGAACCATGTCCTGCCGACCGGCGGTACGTCTCGATACACCGGTGGGTTGTCGGTGTTTTCATTTCTTCGCGTGCGCACGTGGATGCGTATCGACGATCCCAACGCGTTGGCCTCGGATGCGGCGGATTTGGCGCGAATGGAGGGGTTAGAGGCGCACGCACGTTCCGCGGAGCTGCGGCAAGGGTCACCCTGAGCTAATGAGCGACCACTTTTCCCCATGTCACCCTGAGCTTGTCGAAGGGTCTCTTTCTATTCCGTCCCCGTGAAAGGGATGCTTCGACAGGCTCAGCATGACGATTCCCTTCAGTCGCCCCGAGCTTGTCGAACGGTCTCTCTCTTGCGCCCCCGAAGAAAGGGATGCTTCGATAGGCTCAGCATGATCGATTAATGGGATAAGATCAGGCATGCGCCAAATTCTATTCCTACTCGCCCTGCAATCCACCGTCGCCTTTGCTGACCCAGCTATAACCATCCACGCCGAGAACCGGACCGGCAAGGGGTGGATGCGGGAGGGCTGGGGCGGCTACCGTTTCACCATCAAGAACGATTCCGGCCAAGCGGCGACGATTCTACGATGGCTGATTCGATGGGAATCCGCGACCGTAGACTGGGGTGGTGATCTGAATCAGGCGCTGCCGGCCGGGGAGACGGTGACGCGAGATGAAATTGGCAATTTGACCAGCGATATCATCGAGCGATCCAAACCACATTTGCCAACGATGGTCGGCAGTTTCACGATCAAGATCGGCGACAAAACGGTGGATGTGCCGTTCCGATTGGAGATACCGGAAGCCGTGCTGCCGGAGCCGCTCAAACTGGTGAAGGGCAAGACGGCAGGCATGTCGCTAATGGTGTCGCGCTACAAACAGTTCAAGCACACCGACCGCACGCTGCGGTGGGTGGACCAGTGCTACGCGGCGATGATCGAGCTGACGGGCCAGCACCCGTTCGGCGGCAAGCTGATGGTGTTCAAGGAGTCGCCGACGCATCCCTGGTGGGCCTACGCCGGGCAAGAGATGATCCTGAACACGGACTACGTGGGCGAGACGCTGAAGAACTTCGACAATGGGATTTTGGCGTTTGGATGGATTCATGAGGTGGGGCACAACTTTGACGATGGGATCGGCGATTGGTACATATGGGACGGCCCATCGGCGGAATTTCAGGCGAATTTCAAGCTGTCCTACGCAATCGAGAACATCCCGGATCAGTCGTTCCGAATGAAGTGGAAGATCAGCGCGCCGGGGTATCGGACATCGGACACGGAGATTTTGATGACGGGGCATGAGCTGGTGGAGCGGTTCTTTGTGCTGTTCGGCGACCCGTATCTGGCGGACCCGAAACGGACGTTCGATAGCATGTCGTCGGACGAGATCCACTCATTCTTTCAGCGGCTGCAGCGGGTGTATGGGTGGGATGTTTTCAAGCGCTGGTACCGGACGTATCGGCGCTTGGTGGACGCGGGTCTGAAACCGCCAACGACGCCGGAAGATAAGGTGAATCTGATCGCGGCGATTTTGAACTTTGAGACGAAGAATGACTTGGTCCCGGCTTTTCAACGCTGGCGCTTCCCCGTGACGGCGGAGAAGGTGAAGGCGATGGGGGAGAAGTACAAGATCGGTCAATAATTGTGGATTATTTTGATTACAAGCGAGAGAGGCGCGGGCTAACAAAGATTGTTGAGGAAGCCGAGTATGACATGCTCGATGCCAAACTCAAGATCGAACGCGCAAAGAGGCTTGCACAGGTGTCGGCATCCCGCGCCGAAAGCTTTGGCCCTAGGTTGTCTGTAGAGCGAGAAACGGCAGCAGCCCAAGTTCCGGTGTATAAGGAACAGATGGAAACAGCATCACGATTGAGAGATGATGCACGGCAGAATTTAGTAGATTTGGAACACAGGTGGCATTTGGCGAACGTAGATAAACTTCGCGCCACGGACGAGCCGACCTCCGATTTGTTGCGGGCGGCCCGAGAAGACAGCAATGATCCCGATAGCCTGTTGCGAGCGGCAAGTGGTCTCGAAGATAAGCACCAGGCGTCGGAGTCATTGTTGGTGCACGTGACAAGATTTCTCGGCAGGTTTCGAGTCTGAGGCGTCTATCAGATTGGGCACGAAGCAATGACGTCGATCTAGCGACACTCCGCAGGTTCGATGATTATCGTTGCCATATCGGCCAGCCTTTCGCACAAGCGCCTAAACCCAGACCTGGTGACTTCGTCCACTGCGATTTTTATTAGCGCGTGGCAGGGTCGTGGTGGGTTATCATCAAGCCTTGGATCGGCGGTTACGTCGACACGGTAATCATTTATTAGTATCGTTCGGATCTTGCCAGCGGAGATCTCAGCAACTCCATCCGTTTCGGACATCTTAGCACGCTCAGGCTTATATTCGTAGCACGGCGCCCTGTCAACAGAAGATTGTCTCGCACGATCTGCAAATGCCATTGAAGACAGTTGGCAGCCCTCGCGGGTCAGCGTAACGAAGCTCTTTCCGACGGGAACGCTTCTGTACAACGCCTCGTCATCCAAGATAGGGGACTGAGGATCGAACGCTACTTTGAGAGCCACTCAAATAGCTCTTTGGGGTTGATGTCCGCGAATTTGCCCTCGAGCATTTTTCCCTCAGGATGATTCCTCCAGATTTTCAAAAAATCGATCGAATCCTCAGACACGTATAGGGAGAGCTTTTTGGATGGAGCCCAAAACTCTAGAACGATTTCTCCTTCGGGACTAGTGACCACATTCGGCGAGTGAGCGAAGTCGAGATTCGTAGATATTTCACTCAACAGCAGTTTTGCTTGCTTGATCGTTTTGGTGCTCGGACGCAACCAACCCGCTTCGTCAAGCCAGATTGCGCTAGCGATCTTCTCCAACTGTACATTAGCCCGACGTTCGATGTCCCGCGCGTCGTCGGGAAGGAGGCGCTCCAAAGATTTGCGTAGTTCGACTGCCCTCTTGTTGATTTCTGGTAAATAGCCATCCACGCCAGAGGTTGTCGCAGGATCGTATACAAGCAAACTGTCACTCGATCCGAGTAGGAGACATGGCGGCAGACAAGTCATCACTGATGAACCAACGGAAGAAACGCCCAGCATGCCGCTTAAGGCGATCAAGAACCTCCGTTGCAGTCTCCACAGAGGTACTGGCAGTTCGATAGAAATCGGCGTCAACAATATAACACTCCTCACCGTCTTTAGGATACGTGCCGTGATTGATTATGACCTCGCCATCCGTTGCATTTAATGTCATCACGAGATGCGTAAATTTCTCCGTTATGTGTGGCACCACCGCTTCGTCAGTGAATTCCCCCGCAACGTGATCTTTCAGTAGTTTATTCCAGGGAACGCCATCGCGGTTCAGTTGGCTACGTCGAATCAGGTCAAGGTACCGCAGCCCGATCCGAACAAAATACGATACTTTGTATGTTTCGATGAGAGATCCGAGCGGAAGCATGAGCTTCTCCTTGAAATTCTCCCATCGATCATAGGATCTTGTTTGTAAAGCAATGAATTCTTCCGTCAATGTCACGGTCCAATTGTTGTCGGACGTGCTGAAGTCGTATGCCCGGAGTTGCTTGGGAACGCCTGGAAATATTTCCATCGGCAATACTAGTTTTTCTGGTGCTCGTTCCGTGTACACCGGAAATTCGTGCCGGATCTTCTGCTGAAAAGCCGCTGGCCGCTCTTCGCCTATCTGCAGAATTGTTGGGAACCTCAACTGGCAAATCGTGGTCTCAATTGGGTTGGGCGTGAAAAGAACACGAGGACTAGAGGGAAATGGGCTCTCGAATTGCACTTCCACGTTGTTAATTTTACCCTAAAAAGTGGCAAGTTGCCGAATCCGAGGCCGAATCACCGGGGTCGCAATATTATTTGAACTTTCGCAGCGTGATGGAGGACGCCGAACAGCTACTGCGGAAATGGCATGCGTGGTTATTGGAATCGATGCCGGGGCGTTGACGGGGCGGTATACGGGGGACCGGACCTATTGGCGGTGCCTCATCCAGGAATTGGCCAGGTTGCCGGAGCTGAAGCTCGTGCTGTATTCTCACCGGCCGCTGTTCGAATATGAGGCGCCGGAGGGTGTGGAGGTGCGGATTGTGCCTGGCTGGAGCCGCCGATGGTGGAGCCTAGTCACCCTGCCGCTGCGGGCCCGGCGCGATGGGGTGGACCTGCTTCACGTGCAGTACACGGTCTCGCCGCTCAAGACCTGCCTGGTGGTCACCACCGTCCACGATGTCTCGTTTCTGCTGATGCCGCAGCTGTTTGGGTTGAAGGACCGTCTGCTGCTGCGGGCGAGCGTGCCGCGGAGCATTCGGCGGGCGGAGAGAACCATCACGGTTTCGGAGACATCCAAACGGGACATCTTGCGCACCATCGGCGTGGCGGCGGAGAAGGTGGCGGTCACACCGCTGGCCGCGCCGCCGGAGTTTCGTCTGATTGACAGCGCGGGGGAGATTGTGCGGCGAGAGTTCGGATTGGAGCAGCCGTATGTCCTGGCTGTCGGCAACCTAATTCCGCGCAAAAATCTGGCGATGGCGATTGGCGCTTTCGCCAAAGCAAACGTTGGCAGCACCCTCGCGATCGCGGGCAAGGGCGAAGGGGTTGAGGGGGCAAAGTGCCTCGGCTATGTGCCAGACGAACTGCTCCCAGCGCTCTACACCGCCGCCGAGCTGTTCCTGTTCCCCTCGCTTTACGAAGGGTTCGGCATCCCCGCTCTGGAGGCGATGGCGTGCGGCTGCCCGGTGCTGGCCTCCGACGGTGGGGCGCTGCCGGAGGTGGTCGAGGACGCAGGCTGGATTCGGCCCGCGAACGATGAGAAGGCCTGGGAGGAGGCGATCCGCGCGCTATTGGCCGACCCCGCGACACGGGCCGAACTGCGCGCCAAGGGCCTGGAACGTGCCAAAATGTTCTCCTGGCGCGAGACGGCCCGCTGTACCGCTGACGTTTATGATGAGGTGATCCGTTGGTCTCGGAAGAACTGCTAGCGATTTTGGCCTGCCCGGCCTGTGACGACCGGCCGCCCCTGAAGCTGGAGGGCGAATTTCTTGTCTGCACGAAGTGTGGCCGGAAGTACCCGATTGTGGATGACATCCCGCATCTCTTGGTCGAAGAGGCGATCGAACCCCCACCCTCGCCCTCCCCCGCAAGCGGGGGAGGGAATCACGTTGCTGGAACCTCCCCCGCAAGCGGGGGAGGGAATGGCGGCAAGTAACCGATGCCAGGCGGTACCAATCCACAAATCCTCGTCGTCCACGGTCCAAACCTCAACCTTCTCGGCTTCCGCGATCCCAGCCTGTACGGCACGAAATCGCTGGAGAAGGTAAATGAAGAGATGGAAAAGCGGGCCGGCGATCTGCAAATGATCCTCAAGGTGTTTCAGAGCAACCACGAGGGCGCGATCATCGACTTCTTGCAGGAGAATCGGTCGTGGGCGGACGGGGTGATCATCAATCCGGGCGGCCTGACCCATTCCTCGGTCAGCCTTCGCGATGCGCTGAATATGCTGCGCGTGCCGATCATCGAAGTGCATATAACCAACATCCACGCGCGAGAGGATTTCCGCCGCACTTCGCTGATTGTGGACATCGCCCAGGGGCATATCGCGGGGATGGGTACGCGCGGCTACCTGCTGGCGCTCGACGGGCTGAAGAACATGCTTGTGGAGTCGATATAGATGGGCCGATTAGAGAAGCTGCGGGCGGTATCGGAAATTCCCTCGATCCTGGTGACGGACCCGACAAATGTCCGGTACTTGACGGGGTTCACGGGCAGTTTTGGACAGGCCATCGTGACGGAAACGCGGCAGGTGTTCGTCACGGATTCGCGCTATCGGATCCAGGCGGGAGAGCAGTGCCTGGGTTGGGATTTGCGAACGTTCCAAGCGCCGATTAAGGGCCTGGACTTCCTGCGCGATACCGTGAAGGACCTTGGGGTTTCGCGGCTCGGTTTTGAATCGGATAGCGTTACTTACGATCGGTGGGACTCGTTGAAAGGCGCATTTTCCGGCGTGGAGCTTGTTCCTGCCCCTGGCGTCGTTGGCAAGCTGCGGATGATCAAGGAGCCGTCGGAGATCGAGGCGCTTTCCCGCGCCTGCGCATTGACCGATGCTTGCTGGGAGTATCTGCGGCCGAAAATTCAGGCCAACGTCAGCGAATACGACTTGGCGCTGGAAATCGAGTTCTATTTTCGGAGACAGGGCGCGCAGGAGGCATTCTCGTGCATCGTCGTGAGCGGGGAGCGGAGCGCGCGGCCGCATGGAACGCCGTCCGATAAGCGGCTGCAACACGGCGATTTCGTCACCTTCGACTTTGGCGCGAAGGTGGATGGATATTGCGGCGATATTACGCGGACGGTTGTGATTGGCGAGGCTTCCGCGAGGCACAAAGAGATATACGATGCGGTGAATGAATCACGGGCGGCGGCCATCGATGCGATGAGGCCCGGCAAATTGGGTCTGGAAGTCGATCAGCTATCACGCGACGTCTTGGCAAAGTATGGGTTGGACGGCTACTTCGGCCACGGGCTCGGTCATAGTTTGGGGCTGCAAGTCCACGACAGCCCATCTGGTATGAGGGACATCGAGATTGCTGAGGGAATGGTGTTGACGGTAGAGCCCGGCGTTTACATCGAGGGCTTTGGTGGCTGCCGGATTGAGGACGATGTGGTGTTGCGGGCATCCGGCGCGGAATGCTTGACGAAATCCCCACGAGAATTGCTCATCCTGTAACGCTGCCTTCCAGGCGGCATTGATGGAAGAAGAACCCCCACCCCAGCCCTCCCCCGCAAGCGGGGGAGGGGGTTTGAAGGTTACCGGGCAGTGTAACCTCCGTCAATGACCAGCTCCGAGCCCGTCACGAACTTCGCCTCGTCGGAGGCCAAATAGACGATGCCGTAGGCGATGTCGTCGGCCTCACCCATGTGACCCAGCGGATGCAGGCTGTCGACAGCTTTGCGGCCTTCCTCGACGTTCCCCTGGCCACGCAGGTAGTTCTCGACCATGGGCGTCCAAATGAAGCCGGGATGGACGGAGTTGACACGGATATTGTATTTGGCGTAGAACAGCGCGTCGGTTTTCGTCATCAGCCGCACGGCGCCCTTGGAAGCATGGTACGGAGGAACATCCATCGCGCTGACGATGCCGTAGATGGACGAGAGGTTGACGATGCTTCCCCCTTTCGCCTCCATCATCTGCGGAATCGCATGCTTGGTGCAGAAGAACACTCCCTTTACATTGACGTTCATGACGCGATCCCATTCCTCTTCCGAAATCTCGTGGGTCGGCTTGCTCGCCCCGGATATTCCGGCGTTGTTCACCAAAACCGTGATGTTGCCGAATCGTTCCTTGATCTCCGCGAACGCCTGCCGTACCGATCCCTCATTGGCCACGTCCAAATGCCAATAGCCGGCTTTGCCGTCGAGCCGCTTGATCTCCGCGGCGCATTCTTGCCCTTCAGCATCCAAAACGTCGGTCACGGCGACCACGGCGCCCTCCCGCGCCATCATCAATGCGGCGGCTCGGCCGATCCCCAGGGATCCGCCAGTGACGACCGCGACTTTGCCTTCCAGTCTTTTCATCTCATCACCGCCTTTCGATTTAACTCTCCCACACCTATTCATACGTTGTCTGTCACAAGAATCAATGACAAGAAAGATTGTTTCGCACGCTCAGCATTCTGATATACTGTAGGCAGTGCGTTACTAAGGAGAGGCTTATTATGCGAGCGATGTTGACATTCGGCCTCGCAATCGGGTTTTCAGCTTGCCAGGCCATTGATGTGGGGATTTGGGACAACTCCCGGCTGTACAATTCGACCTTCAACGCCGCGACGGGCGGCGCGATGACAATTTTTCGCAGCGACTGGGAAGCGCGTGGAGCCGTCTGGCACCAGACGAGCACACTCACGGCGGGCTTCCTCAGCGGTGTATCCGTTTTCTTTACCAGCAGCATGGCGATGACCACGATTACCGCGGCGGAGCAGACGGCGCTGACGAACTGGGTGAAGGCGGGCGGAACGCTCTTCTTGACCGGGGAGGATTCCGGCCACGGTTCACAGGGGGGCTATAACGGGCTTTTGAGTCCATTCGGCGTTTCCATCGCCGGCAGCGTATCGGCGGGTTATGGGACGATCCTGCATTACCATCCACTCCTTGGCAGCGCGGGGAGCATATACTTGGGCGGCAGCGGAATTTTGACCGCCCCCTCCGAGGCGCTATCGCTGGTCAACGACCACACCGGGCAGTTGGCGGCCGTCGTTTTGGAGTACACGAAGAGCGTGGGCAACGGGCGTGTGTTTGCGATTGGCGACGCGGACATGTTCACCGATACCTACATGCTGATCTACGAGGATAATGAGAGCCTGTTGAAAGGCATCGCCAACTGGATCAACAACCCGTCGGCCGTGCTGCGCGGGCATGTGGATCCGGAGCTGCTTCTGGGCAGTCCGGCGGGACTGGAGCTCACATTGCGAATCGAAGACAGTGGGTTTGAACTTGAGTCCGTGACGACTCAGTTGGACGCATCGGGGAACTACTCTGTGACGGTGCTGACGACCGGCGGGCCCTATGATGTGTTCGCGAAACTGCCGCAATGGCTGGGCGTGAAATCCAGCAATACGTTCATCAATCCCGGCCCAAACACATTGGACTGGTACCTCCCCTACAACGGCGACGCGACACATAACAACAAGATTGAGACCACCGACATGAATGCGGTGTTCATCAATTTTGGTGAATTGGCGCCGAATGACGCGGATATGGACATGGACGGGCAGGTTCTCATCAAGGACCTCAACATGGTGTTCCTCAATTTCGGGTTGGTCGGGGAATAGTCGGTACCGCGAGCCATGATGGTCGGTATGTTACGCGGGCCATGGTGGTCGGTGATTGAGGGCATGCGGCAGGACGGCCCGCGTCTACAGCTTGTGAGGTAGAGTCACCCGCATGGTCCATGACGTCATCATCATCGGCTCCGGCCCGGCCGGATACACCGCCGCCCTGTACGCAGCCCGCGCGAACCTGAAACCGCTTCTGTTCGCGGGCAGGGAGCCGGGCGGTCAGCTCATGATCACCACTGACGTGGAGAACTATCCCGGCTTTCCGGACGGAGTCATGGGGCCGCAGATGATGGAGCTTTTCCGGAAGCAGGCGGAGCGGTTTGGAACCGAGGTTATCAACGACCATGTGACCAACCTGGACCTCGGCAAACGGCCGTTCGCGGTCTCCGTCGGGGAACGCGAATATCAATCGCGCACGGTCATTTTGGCAACCGGCGCTTCCGCCAAGCTGCTAGAGATCGAATCGGAATCCAAGCTGATGGGTCACGGCGTGTCGGCCTGCGCGACGTGCGACGGGTTCTTCTTCCGCGATATGGACGTACTCGTAGTTGGCGGCGGGGACACGGCGATGGAGGAGGCCAACTTTCTGACGAGATTTGCCTCAAAGGTCTCGGTTGTGCATCGCCGGGACAGCCTTCGCGCGTCTAAAATTATGCAGGACCGCGCGATGAGCAATCCGAAAATCGAGTTTGTATGGAATTCGGTGATCAAAGAGATTCACGATCCCGCGCAGGGCAAGGTAACGGGCGTGACGCTGGAGAATACAGTGGACGGCGCCTTGTCCAGAGTGGAGACCCAGGGGGTGTTTATCGCGATTGGGCATCATCCCAACAGCGACCTTGTGGCAGGGGCGTTGGATATGGATGAGCTGGGATATGTGCGGACGGAGCCGTATTGCACGAGGACCGGGGTGGCGGGTTGCTTTGCCTGTGGGGACCTGACGGATCGGGTCTATCGCCAGGCGGTGACCGCGGCGGGCACCGGCTGTATGGCGGCGATCGAGGCGGAGCGGTTTTTGGAGGCGGAAGGACATTAGAATTGTGCCGTGGTCTTTGGAATTGCAATGCCGGTCTGGTCGGCAAGCGTGAACCCCGGCACAGCGAGGGGTTGGATCGCGTAACGCTGGCTTCCAGCCGGCAAATTAACGGAGGTTTGATCTGGCTAGTAAACGGATCAGAAAGATATGGATCGAGTTTGGCCTGGTGATCGCGTTCGGAATCGGTGCGATCGCATGGCTCAACGGCTCGTCGCCGGCTGACGCAAAACAGGACCCGAAGCCGGCGGAGCCATCGGTGCAGTTTGGCGATACAACAAAAGAGCGCGTGATGCAGACCACCTTGGAGGACGGACGGCTGCTGGTGCGAACCGGGATGAGACCGCTGCCGAAACCGCCGCTTGATCCCATCGACAAGAAGACCCCCTATCCCTATGTCAGCGGCGGCTATGCGCGGCCGCGCTCGGAGACATCGGATCAGGTCAATCTGCGCTTTGAAGTGTATGCTCCCGATGCCGAAACGCTTTCGCTCGCGGACAAATCCTGCCACTATCTTCTTCGCCTATGGGACATGTTGAGCGAACACTTGAAGATGGACCATCCGTACGCAACCCAGCGACTGGTGAAGGTGTTCCTGAACAAAAGCGGCAAGCCCGGCGGCGAGCAGAAGATTCTTTCCGTTCCGGACACGGACGGTGTAGAAACGAAGGCGAACTGCGTGTTCGTTTACGGTGTTGGGAATTTGACCGACCCATTGGAAACCTGCCGGGAGCTGGCGCATGAATATGGCCACGCCGTGCTGCCGGCGATTGGCGGATTTACCGACACCGAGTTTTGGGCGAATGGCGACATCGGCGAGCGGCTGTTTTTGCGCTGGCTTCTTCCGGCGATCGAGGCCAAAGAGATTGCGGCCAATGAGGTGTTCGAGGTGCCGATCGCGGCATTGCGCGATTGGGTGGCCCGGAATGTGGACGCGCTATCGGACAATGTGCTGAAAAACGGTTTTGAGCCGAGTGTGCTCAATGGCACCAACCGGGCCACTAGGGATTCGATGCTCGGATTTGTCATGGCAATCGAAAGCGAATTCGGCGGCGCGATCTTGGGTCGTGGCATGGCGCTGTCCAATGGCACGAAACCGATCGATCTGTACAACGGCGTGACACAGGCGATCCGGGAAAAAGAGACGCTCGCGGTATCGATTTCCGGTAGCGATCCAGTGTGGGTCTATCTTCCGGGCGGGGATTGGAAAGTGACCGGCGCGAAGATTGTTCGCCAGGGCCAAGCGGGTTGGTTTGCGTTGGTGGCGACCCCAGGCGCGAAGGTCACCATCAAGCATCCGCTTCCATGATTCGCGGGCTTGGGATCGATGTGATCGAGGTGTCGCGAATCGTTACCGCCGACCAATCGCATGCGGGATTTGCCGCGCGTATTTGCACTCCGCGCGAACTGGAATACTGCCGTCTCGACCCGACCGGGCAACGGTTGGCGGGGCGATTCGCGGCGAAAGAGGCGGTTTCGAAGGCGCTCGGACGTTCGTTTTCCTGGCACGACGTGGAGGTGCTACCGGATTCCCGCGGCGGGCCGGTTGTGCATTTGCGGGGCGGCGCCGCGCGGCATGTGGCGGGCGATCCGGTGTTGGTTACCATTTCCCATACACATCAGTTGGCGGCGGCAGCGGCGGTGTGGACGGATGGCTAAGGCTCGATTGGTTTTGCTGGTATCCGGCATGTCCCGTGGGTCGAACATGATGGCGATACTATCAGCCACCCGCGATGGGGGGTTGGATGCAGAGGTCGTCGGCGCGATTCTGACTCGCACGGACTCACCCGCGTTCGAGGTGTTGCGCGCCGAAGGCGTCGAGCCGATCATCCTATCACCGAAAGCGCTCGCCGAAGACTATGCGAAGAGACTGATGACAACCCTTTCCGATCTCCGCCCAGATATGATATGCCTATGCGGTTATATGAGACTCTTGCCGACCGATATCATACATGCTTTTTCAGGCCGAATTATTAACATACATCCGGCGCTACTGCCAAAGTATGGTGGCAAAGGTATGTATGGCATGCGCGTGCATGAGGCGGTGCTTGCGGCAGGTGATACTGAATCGGGATGCAGCGTGCATTATGTGGACGAGGTGTACGATCATGGGGAGATCATCCTGCAGTCGCGCGTTCCGGTTATGCCCGATGACACCCCCGAATCCCTCGCCGCCCGTATCCTACCAATTGAACATGATACGTACGTGCGTGGAATTTCGATGGCGATCGATAGAATCCAGCAGTAACCGCAAGTTAGGGTTTGCGACCACCGGCGATCGTGAGTTGTGTCAGGTTTCGTTTCGAACCGCGCGAATTGAGGTAATCCGTCAGGCCGACCCAGGGGCGCTTGTCGAGGGCGTCGCGTTCCGACGGGCAGAGGCCGCAACGGGAACAGGACGCAACATCGCACGGCGGATCGAACTGCATCTTCAGCGCGCGTTGCCACTCTTTCCACAGATAGCTTTTCGGGAAGCCCAGATCGATCAGATCCCATGGAAAAACTTCGTCAAATTCGCGCGGCCGGTCGGCGAAAAACGCAGGCGAAACTCCACTATCTCTCAAAACCGATTTGCTGTAGCTGCCCTGTCGATATGATTCATATACTAGTGCTGATGCTCGCCGATCTCCGCGCGCCATCGTGGCCTCGATCTTGGCGATGCGCGGACTCTCTCCCAACACTTTCACGTTGCCATATTTTCGCAGCCGTCCACGGATGTGGTCCACCTTTTGCTGCAACAGCGGCTGGGGGTCCTGTCCCACCCACATGAACGGCGCGCCGGGTTTCGGCACGTGGCAACTGACCGACAATGATATCCGTTCGGGACCATACTCGTGGCGGATCATTTCCGCCGTCTCGCATATCCCTTCCACATCTTCCATCGTTTCCGACGGGATACCCACCATGTAGTAAAGCTTCACGCGCCGCACGCCGGCTCGAATCGCCTTCTCCACCGCGGATCGAATTTGGTCGGCGGTCAGCACCTTGTTGATGAAGCCGCGCAGCCGTTCCGATCCGGCCTCCGGCGCGATGGTGATCGACTTCTGACCGCCCTTGTACATGTTCTCGACCAGCAGATCGGTGATGGTATCGGCGCGGAGGGAGCTTACGTTGTATTTAATTCCCTTCGCCACCAGGTCGCTTGTCATGGTCTCGCAATCCGGATGGTCATACACGGATGCGCCGACCAGCCCGACGCGCTCGCTCAGGCCGACGTTGTCGTATGTGCCGACCACGGTGTCTTGGCTCTTGAATCGCGGAGGCAACATGGCGTAGCCGACCACGCAAAAGCGGCAATGACGCCCGCACCCCCGCATGATCTCGGTCAGCTTCATGTTGGAGAATTCGGTGTTCGGTGTGGTGATGACGCTCGAGATGTTATACGGTTCCAGCGACCGCACCCACTGCCGCTGCACCGGCAGCGATGTCTCCTCGGTGGACGAAAAGCCGCGAACGGTTCCGTCTTTGTGATAATCAACCTGATAGAACGAGGGCACGTACAGACCCGGTAACTTTGCCAGTTCTAACAGAATTCGGCGTTTGTCCCCCCGGAACTCCTTCAATATGTCCGCAATCGGCTCCACCAGCTCTTCGGCCTCCCCCACCACCATCGCGTCCACAAATTCGCAGAGCGGCTCGGCGTTCAGGATGGTGACCGGTCCGCCTACCAGAATGAGCGGATGGCGATCGTCGCGCTCGGCTGCCCGGATCGGTATCCCCGCCAGGTCCATAATGTGCAGCAGGTTCGGGTAGTCGAGCTCGTAGCTCACGGAGAAGGCCAGCACGTCGAAATCCTTCACATTTGATCGAGATTCGAGCGTGAACAGGGGGGTTTGAGTTCGCCGATGCTCCTGCTGGTCGTCTGGCTCCGGCAGAAATGTTCGCTCGCATACGACCCCCGGCAGCTCGTTGAACAGGCGGTACACCACTTGGAACCCAAGGTTGGACATCCCCAAATAGTAGGTATTCGGGAACGACAGAGCAATACGAATCGCCCCGCCGTGAGTCTTATATATTGTCCCGGTCTCCTGTTCCAGCAGCCGCCGGGTGGTATCTATCAGTTTTCTTGCCATGAGCCACTCAATAAAATCGAACCTATTGTATCATGTTGGCATGAGGCCGCTTCTTGCCCTCCTCCTCTGCACCTCGGCATTTGGCCAAACGATGAACCACCAAAAGCTGGCGGTTGGCCTCGGAAATGCCAACAAAGGGGTGTTGTCCGCGAACGGCCACGCCGCCTATCTCGCGCTCACCGCGACCGGGGATTATTACGATCCGTTCGTCGGCGGGCAGCCTTTCGGAGCCGATATGCTCACATTTGACCACACGAGCCTTCTCTATGCGATCGGCGAGCAGGGAGAATTGTTGTGGGGGATTGCGCCGACGGACATGGCGGGAGTTACCTACGTCTACCTGGGCGAGACCAACCTAAGCGGGCCGCTGACCGGTGACAATTTTGCAGCCGGGGTTGGGTTCGACACGAACGGCAACGCCGTCTGGTATGACAGTTTTCACATTTATCGGGGAACGAGCGACTGGAGCACGGCGATTCTCGGATCAGGCGCATTCGTGTTCAATGCGGTTTTGGGGCCGAATCGAGAGTTGGGCTGGTCCGGCGGGGGATCGAATACCGGTGGCTTTCGGGATGCCTTCATCGAGTCATCGAATATCAGCGCCGGCGTACTCGGCGGCGGCACCCACTTTGGCAATATGCTGGCGGTAAACGGCTTCCAAGTGGAATGGAGCGGGGCTGTTGCCGGAGACCCCACCGATCTGTACCGCGGACCGACGAACGTGAGCCTGCCCGCGTTGGGCTCGGGCCCCCGCACCGTGGTCGGAAAGGCGATCAGCGGCAACGCGGTCGCACTTTGGCAGGGGTCGGGAGATACGACGAGCGGCGTCTTCGATACCTTCAAGAATACGACGAACCTCAGCAAGACGGCGCTCGGGACGTCTCCGGACCGTTCGAGCCAGCCGGTGGCGATCTCGGAAGCGGGGGTTGCGCTTTGGCGGGGTCAATCTCTGGCGGCGACGAGCGCCCAACCTGATCTGTTCCTGGACACAACGAACTTCAGCTCGCCGATTCTGGGCGGCGGACGGGAAGCCACGGGGCTGGGATTTACCTCCAATGGAACCATCATCTGGGCGGGCCGGGGCGATACCACGAACGGATACCTATGCGTTTTCAGCGGCACGACGAACGTGACGAAAGAGGCATACGGAAAGGAAAGGAACTGTTTCTTGCTGGCGAAGAACAAGGCCGGCCAGATACTTTGGCGGGGAATCGAAGATGACTTGAGCACGACGATTTGGATCTCTTCCCCCAAGATCGCAACGACCCTCTCCGGCACAATCGAGTTGGGGGGCGTCTCTCCCGCGCACGCCCACACCGTGCATATTCAGCTTTTGGAGCCGGCGACGGCCAATGTGCTGTACGAGGGCGACCTCAACGTGGATGCCGCGGGGGCCTATAATCTAAGCCTGCCTATCACCGGGCTGTTTGATGTCCGACTTTCAATTCCGCACTTTCTGACCCGAATCGTCCGGGGGGTTCCGGCGATCGGGGTCAGCGCGCTGTCCACGGAATTGATCAATGGAGACGCCACGTTGGACAATAAGGTCGACCTAAAGGACATGAACCAGGTGTTCATCGAGTTCGGAGAGACCGTGTCTGACGACCCGACGGACCTGAGCGAAAACGGCGTGGTGGACCTGAAGGACCTAAACCTGACCTTCCTCAACTTCGGCATGAACGGGGACTGAGGTCGCTTCCAACGGGTAGCATTAAGGCCGCGAGGAGGCGTCCCATTGGCTGAGTTGATCACGATCACGATAGATGACCAGGAAGTGGAGGTACCGGAAGGTGAGCTGATCGTCGAGGCTGTCAAGCGAATTCGCAAAGAGATCCCCATCTTCTGCTACCATCCGCTGCTCAAGCCTGTAGGGATGTGCCGCATGTGCCTTGTTGAGATTGGGATGAAGAAGGACGACGGCACGATCCAGAAAATGCCCAAACCCCAAGCCGCCTGTACACTGCCCGCTTCGAAGGGGATGGTCGTGTACACCGACACCGAATCGGTGCACAACGACAGGAAGGGTGTTCTGGAATTTCTGCTCATCAATCATCCGCTCGACTGCCCCATTTGCGACAAGGGCGGGGAGTGCCCGCTGCAGAACAACACGCTCTTCTACGGTTCGGGGGCATCGAGATATACGGAGATTAAACGGCATTTGCCAAAGGCGTTCCCGCTCAGCAAGTATGTCTGCCTGGACCTGGAACGCTGCATCCAATGCGGCCGATGCACGCGATTTACGGAGGAGATTTCCGGCGACGGGCAGCTGTCCATGCTGTTCCGGGGCGCGCAGATGCAGCCGAACACGTTCCAGATGAGCGACTTCACCAGCAAGTTCAGTGGGAACACAATCGAGATATGCCCGGTCGGCGCGCTGACCAGCCAGGAATATCGGTTCCGCGCCCGGCCCTGGGACCTGCTCGCGACGAAAACGATTTGCACCGGCTGCTCCAACGGCTGCTGCATCTGGCTGGACCACCGGCGAAACACGATGGTGCGGATTAGCGGGCGCGGCAACCCGGCGGTCAATGAGGATTGGACCTGCGACAAGGGCAAGTTCGGACATCACAATCTGCGCACGGATCAGCGGCCGGGGACGCCGCTGCACCGTCGCGGTGACCATTTCGTGCCCGCCCAATGGCATGACATTTACGCGGAACTGATTGCGGTGTTCCGAAAGGCGGGACCGGCGCGGGTCGCGGGTCTGGGCGGGGGCAAGTCAGCCAACGAAGACAACTACCTGTTCCAGAAGCTGTTCCGCCAGGGATTTGGGTCGAACAACATCGATCACCGGATGATCCCGGCGACCGGCGCGACCGGCGAGTATCGGATGATGCCCACGCCGATAGCCGATTTGGAGAAGGCCCGCGGCATTCTGGTGTTTGCGATGGAACTGTCGGACGAGCAGCCGATTGTCTATCTACGGGTCCGCAAGGCCTCGTTCCGGCACGGCGCCAAGATCGTGGTGGCAACAACGGAGCGGACGGACATGGATATGTTTGCGGACGTGATCCTGCGATATAAACCGGGGACCGAGGCCGCGCTACTCAAGGGCCTGCTCAAACAGTCCTCGCCAGAGGAGTGCGAGAAGCAGACCGGGGTATCGGCGGAGGCATTGCGGCGGGCGATCGAGATCGTCGGCGGCGATTGCGTCACGCTATATGGGAGCGCGGTCAAGCGCCATCCGGACTGCGCGGCGCTGGAACAGAAGCTCGGTGAGCTGCCGGGAGTCGTCAACTATCTTGTCCCTGAAGCAGGATCGCGCGGCGCGACGGAGATGGGAGTTCTGCCGGACCGTCTGCCGGGTCTTGCCCCTTTGTCCGATAGCGCCCGGTTCGGCGCCCCCGCGGAACCGGGAATGAACACGGAACAGATGCTCCGCGCGGCCGCCGAAGGGAAGATATCGGCGCTGTTCCTTAACTGCGTGGACCCGCTGTCGGAATTCCCCGACCGCGCGTTGGCGGAAAAGGCCCTGGAAAACGTCGAGTTCTTGGCGGTGATGCACTACTTAGAGACGGAGTGCAAGGAGTTCGCCAGCGTCTTTCTGCCTGCCCAAAGCTGGGCGGAGCGCGAAGGGACCTATACGAACGTCGAGGGCCGGGTGCAACGAATTCATCAGGCTCTGCAGCCTGTGGGGTCGGCGAAAGCCCCGTGGGAGGTATTCGCCGACATTCTCTTCCGCCTCACAGCCGCCTCGCCGCCGTTCGGTCCGAGCGATGTGATGGACGAGATCGCGTCGCTGGTTCCGGAGTATGCTGGCGCGCGATACGGTGAACCCGCCCGCCAGGGCGAGCGGATGGTTGCCGCGCCGTAGACACGGGGCGTCCGGCCGATTCCTCTCGACCCAGATACCCATGGCCCGCGTTAGTTTCTCCAGATGTATATGGGTCCACGTCCGCTGATAACGCTGCTATCACAAAAAACCAAAGACCCAAATACGGCCGTGGTGCTCGTGTTGGGGTCTGGGGTTTCGGCACTTGTGGACTTGTCGACAAACGTGAACCCCAACACATCGACGTTTTTTCACAAATTCGGAATCGGCAGGTCGGCTCGCGTCTACCGGGTGGTTCGGATGCGCGGATTCAAGGAACTTTTCGGTTCCGGCTTGTATATAGATAATCACACGCGAGAATTAGAGGTGCCCCATGTTCCGATCGTTCGTTCTGCCCGTCCTTGCCTTCGCAGCCACAGGCTTTGCCCAAGACCGGTTGCCGTCTATGCCCGGATTCGACAATCACGCCAAGATGAGCGAACTGCGCAATGGCGCGGTGGTGCGGGGGGATGTGCGCGGGACCTGGAGCGCGGACAGCAAGGGATTTATCTACAACTGGCAGGATAAACAGTGGCGGGTGGACACGGCTACGGGCGCGGTCGCCGAATTCACCGGGGATGCTCCGCCCCGCGATAGGACCCAGCGCGGACCAAATGCTAATGCGGGAAGGCGCAGGCCGGATCGGGGAAGGCAGTTTGCTGAGGCCTTCACCCAGGATGGTTTGTGGAAGGCATACACCAAGGACAACAACGTTTTCATCGTTGACAAGGACGCGAAGAAGAAGCCGATCCAGGTGACAAAGGACGGGGACAAGCAGAAGAAAATAAAGTACGGCGTCGGCAGTTGGGTGTACGGCGAGGAACTGGGTCAGAGCGAGGCCATGGGCTTTGCCGGCGATGGCAAGTACCTCTGGTACTACCGGTTCGACGAATCGAAGGTGCCGGAATACTATCTTGCGATGAGCGCCGTGAACGTGCAGGACACGTTGGATGTGGAGCCCTATCCGAAGGCCGGCGCGCCCAATCCGGAAGTGGAGCTTTTCATCTACGACCGGGGGAAGCGGAAAAAAATCCAGGTTGATGTGCGGGAAGGCCGACCGTTCGACGAGGGGATCGGGCACTATGTGTACGGGATTTCCTGGTCGCCGGACAACCAAGAGCTGTGGTTTCACCGGGCCAATCGCCTGCAGAACACGATGGAGTTCTGCGCGGCCGACCCGAAGACCGGAAAGGTGCGCGTCATCGTGCATGAGGAATGGCGGAGGAGCTGGGTTGACAACCAACCACAGCGCACCTATCTCGACGAGGACCCAAACATCGAACAGTCGCCTCAATACAAAGGCAAGGCGATTTGGCTCAGCGAGCGGACGGGCTATTCCAACTACTATCTGCTTGATCTCAAGACCGGCGACATCACGCCGATCACGAAGAACCCGTTCGAGGTCGCCAGCATCGTGCGAGTCGATCTTGCTAAGAATCGGTTGTTTTATATGGCGCGGGATGGAAGCAGCCCGTACCGGCAGCAGCTCCATCGCGTGGGGTTGGACGGCAAAGGGGACGTGCGGCTCACCGATCCCGCGCTCAACCACATGGTGAGCCTTTCACCCGACTGCGAGAGCTTTACCGACATAGCCGAGACGATTGACACGCCGCCCTCTACCCGCCTCGTGGATTCCACGGGGAAAATCTTGACGACGTTGGCGACCGGCGCCCTAACCGAATTCAAGACTCGTGGATTTCAGACGGTAGAGCGGTTTGAATACACGGCGGCGGACGGACTGACGAAACTGTACGGAACGCTTTCCAAGCCGGCCAATTTTGATCAGCAGAAGAAGTATCCCCTGTTGGTAAGTGTCTACGCGGGCCCGGAATCGGGCAGCGGCTCCGAGAAGTTCACGATGCCGGATGCCGATACGGACTACGGCTTTTTGCAAGCGTCGTTCGATGGCAGGGGGACGAGCGGCCGCGGCAAGGCGTTCAAGGACGAGATGTATCGGAAGATGGGAGTGGTGGAAATCGACGACCAGGCTGCGGGTGTAAAGTTTCTGGAGCAGCGGCCTTATGTGGACGTGACGAAGGTTGGGATTGAGGGAACTTCTTATGGCGGTTACGCGTCGGCGATGGCGATTTTGCGCTATCCCGATCTATTCCAGGCCGCCTGTGCCTGCTCCCCGGTCACTGATTGGCACAACTACGATTCAATCTATACCGAGCGGTATATGGGGCTGCCCTCGGAGAACGAAAAGGGCTACAAAGAGGGCAGCGCGATGACCTACGCCGGAAATCTGAAGGGCAGGCTTTTGCTGTTTTATGGGACGTCGGACAACAACGTACACCCGGCGAATACCTACCAACTCGTCCAAGAGTTGCAACGGAAGCGGAAGTGGTTCGAGGTCCAGATCGGACCGGATTGGGGTCATTCGGGAGTTAGCCACGAGCGGATGATGGAGTTCTTTATCGGCTGGCTTGTTGCCGGCAAAGGCGGCTAGTCAAACGCGGGCCCTTGGAATTGGCGGACGGAAGAGTTTCGGCAAGCTGGCCCGCGCCTACTGAAGCCGCTTGACGCCGTTCGCTATCGGCACGAGCTGTTCCGCAGAAAGACCCGATGCCGCGAGGCCATACCACGCGGAGCCCGACTTCCAAACCACGGTAACGAACTGGAACGGCTCCTTGGTTGAGTAGACCTTTCCTTTAGTGCCATTAACGAGGATGTCTTCGCCGGCGCCCAGCATCGATTTTGGCGCGATGCTCTGGGTTGGGTCCGTGTCCCCGGACTGATAGAATGCCAGCGTCTTGCCCGTCTCAGGATCGATAAACTCGCTTACGAACATGCCCTCCGTGAAGACCGCTTCGGTTTTCGTGGCTGTCTGGGGGCGATTGTTGATACGGGCGCTTGTGGGATTCATGGTTTGGATGCGGGCCAACTGCTGTTCGCGAATTCTCTGCCTTCGGCTCGTCCGGTCGGATCCGTTGTTGTTATCATTGTTATTGCGAGAGTTCTGGGTTGCGGCGTTTGGAACGGTTACGACGGTAGTCCGCCAAATTCTCACCGGCGGGCGGTAGCTGGTGGTCGCATACTTCAGTCCGGCAGGCGCCGAGATGACTGAGACCCAGCCCGCCATGGTGGCGCTATTCCTCTCCTTGCTCACATAGGTGGCGAGCTCTGCCGCCATACCGATTTCGCCAAGCGCGCCTAATTTTTCAAACGACCCCGGAGACACGATGCCGTTGACGACCTTCGTCCCAACAGGCAACTCGAAGCCGACAGTGTCGGATTTAGAATTGAAGCTTATCTCTGTGACGACCCGCTCGAATGTGGCTTTTCCTTGCTCTAAGTTCTGCTTCTTGAGCAAGATGCCGTAAGTTTCATCGATCCAAAGTTTTTCTTGGTATGCGCTGTTTGGCCCGTCAGCCGTGGTAACCACGTAGCAATCCCGCCCGGCGATCTTTTCCTTACCGTCTAAGCGTACCGGTCCAGGGAATCCCTCTTGCAGCAACTCCTTTGGACCATCAAATACGATTCTGCAAGCCGGGATTGGGACCGCCAAGTTAAGACGATCCTGATCAATTGGCCACAAGAGCTTCAACGCGCTGCCGAACTCGGGGACAAAAAGGAATTGGCCAGTAGTATTCGCCAGCTCCACATGGGGAACCTTGGCGAAGCTCGCATTGATAGCGAACGTGCCCTCTACTCGTGTGTCATTTCCGCGCCTGACAAATATATACGTCTTATCGGATCGAATTTCACCCTTTTCTTTCACAGTCATCCGAACCGAGTCAAAGCTGGGCCAGCCGCCTTTACCCCAAGCAAAGCCTGCCACCACGCAGCCAACAACGACCATATTCCATTTTGTTCCTTGCATCAATCGCTCCCGTCTGTTATGTCCAATGGGTCAGACGCTCAGCAGGGTTGCCGGGTTCACTCGAAGGAGCTTATTGGATGCCGCGCGCAGTGCCGGCAACTCAGATGCGACCGGTCTCCTGACCGAGTCGCAAGTGGGGATGAGACTATTGGATGCCGCGCGCCGTGCCGGCAACTCAGATGCGACCGGTCTCCTGACCGAGTCGCAAGTGGGGAGGGGACTATTGGATGCCGCGCGCGGTGGCGGCAACTCAGATGCGACCGGTCTCCTGACCGAGTCGCAAGTGGGGAGGGGACTATTGGATGCCGCGCGCGGTGGCGGCAACT
>JBGPGO010000022.1:0-52008 GCA_041483895.1 Fimbriimonadia bacterium | reverse complement strand
GGCCCTAGGTAGTTGTAACTGGAAGGGTAGCGGTAAGACGGCCCGCGTCTACATGAAGATGATGTCAAGCCGGTACACTTCTGAGGTCCTGCTCACTGAACATCGCCGAGCGGCGAACGTCAGAAAAAGCAGAGATGAACGGGGAAACCGCATTAATCTATCAAGGAGTTCTGCCCTTGGCGGAGACCGTGCCCGCTGAACAGGCGGTAGAAGCGGCCTTAATTCGCCGGTGCCAGGCAAACGAAGTCGCGGCTTTTGACGCGATTGTAAGCCGCTACCAGGACCGGATATATAGCTTTGTGCGGCGAATGGTGCGGGATCCGGGAGATGCCGAGGACGTAGCCCAAGAGGTGTTCGTCAAGGCATTCCAAGGGATTCGGAGCTTTGACGGGCGCGCCAGCCTCAGCACGTGGCTGTTCCGCATCGCCTCGAACCTATGCGTGGACTATTCTCGAAAGAAATCCCGACGGATCGACGCCCTGTCGATGACCCAGCAGATGAACGAGGAAGATCATCAGTTGGATGTGCCGGATGAGCGGTTCGATCCGCACCAATCGGTCATCGCGGGGGAGATGCGGACGGTGCTCGCGATTGCTGTCCAGAACCTTTCCGACAAATTGAGGAGCGTTCTTTTGCTCCACGACATGAACAATTTATCGTATCAGGAAATCGCCGAGACCTTGCGATTGCCTGTGGGGACTGTGAAGTCGCGTCTGTTCTTAGCGAGGGGCCAATTGCAAAAGGCGCTTCGCCGGTATCTAAATGGGGATGCAAACGTATGAGTTGCGAAAAAATTACACCGTATTTGGAAGATTTCGTAAGTGGCCGCTGCGATCGCGCCGAATGGGTTGCGAAGCACTTGGGGAAGTGTGAATCCTGCCTTGCGCGAGTGGAACAGTTGTCTCAGGCGGCCCTGAGTTTTGCGGAGCTTGGCGATGCCGCACCGGTGGGGTTCCGGGAGCGCGTCATGCGAACTTTGGAATCGCAGCCGAAGCCTGGTCTCCTTGTTCGATTGCAGGCGGCTTTGACGATGAGAAACGCGCTAACGGTCGGAGCGGTGGTGGCCGCGGCCTTGGGCGTCTTGATCTTCGTTCCCAGAGATTCTGCTGATGCGGTGCCGATGCTCGAGGCCGATGCAACTTTCGACACGATGACGAAATTGCACACGGAAACGAACTTGGCCTACGTGGTGCCGGCCGATTCGCCGACCGCTGCCATCCCCGCCGCTTCTGAGAAGCCGGCGAAAGACGAGTACGGTGACCTATACAGCGTCGAGGGGATGTAGCCTGTGAACAGAATTGGCATCTCTCTACTCGCCATTTCCGCCTTGGTCCAGGCTGGCGTCGCCCAAAGAGGCGAGCGCCAGCATGGTCTCGACAATCTGCCGTCGGAAGCGCGGTTCTTCCCCCGCCTTATCCGATCGGAAATGTCCGCCCGATATTCCGCCACTCGCAAGACGTTTAGCATCCAGGACGGCAAGCGGCACAATCGGGTCGAGCAGGTGTTGCGGGACGGCACCCGGTCTCGCGTTGAGTTTCCCGACCGCGACGATCCCAGGCATGGCGAGGTCGTTGTGGAGAACGGACGGATGCGAAAGCATTGGGTGCCTCGCAAGAATACGATCTTTGAGGGACCGGCGCGGCGGCAGGAGCGACTGACGGGCCAGTTCCCGCGAGTTCTCGAAGGGATTCGAAAAGGCGACCTGCGAGTAAAAGCCGCCGGAACCAGCCGCATTGCCGGTCGAGAATGCCGCAACTACGAAATTCGCCGCAAAGACGACATGCTGGTATGGACTCTGGGCGTGGATTCGGAGAAGTTTCTTCTCCTCAAGCAGGAGATTTATGATCCTACGAATGATAAGCGGGTCATCGGAGGGTTTGAGATTGCGACCATCGATTTCGACGTCAAGGTCGACGATCAGGATTTCGAGATTGTCAAGAATGGGGCCAAGATCGTTCATGACGAATATCAGCCTGTGGAAGAGGTTCAGCGGGAACTGGATTTTCGGATTCTGAAGCCCCGTATGCCTGCCGGCTACACGCTCGTCGGAGCCAAGATTTTCCAGGTCGGGCCGAATCGTGGCGCTCATCTCGTGTTTGAGGATAGCACCGCGATGGTGCCGGTTTCGATCTTCGAAGTGCGAGGCAATCTGCCACGCGAGCAGATCGCAAAGCATAAGGCGGCGGATTTCCAAATGGTGAGTCGCCAGGTGGATGATATTTTTGCGGTTGTGATGGGCCGTCTGCCTGTCGATCAGATCCGGTCTATCGCCGATAGCCTCAAGTAACCGGCACAATTTCCCTGTCGCATTGCGATTTGGCACGCAGGTTGCCGCCTACGTAAGTGAAAGCGCCTCGGAAGGGCGCAGGGGGCAAACAATGAAGCGACCGATTCTCATCATCAACCTGATCTTATTTGCGGGTTCCACGTTCGCGCAGATATTGATCTCTCCGACGCAGACCCATTTCGCCCAGTTCATTTCCGGATCAGAAAATATTCAGTCCGGTGAGGCCGTATATGTCAACACGCTACTAACCGGGTACTACCTGCCGGCGGGCGCTGGGGTCGCCGTCGCGGACGATCTGCACCTGTCAAAGGGCGGGAAGATTACGGGCTTTTCGTTCGCCTACTATGATTCTGGACCATTCGGTCAAGTGGACGCATCACTGAGCTTTTTTTCTTCGGCAGGAGGTCCTGCCCTCGCGTCGTTTGGCTATGCCGGTCTTATGACGGATTCGAAGACGGCGTTCGTGGTCACTACCGACTTGACCGGGACCGGATATGAATTCAACTCCGGGCAGGACCTTGTGATGCAAGTCTCCTTCAGCCGCGGTACGGCAGGATGGCTCGCCGCCGGTCAACCGCAGATTGGATCCAGCCTCGACGGGTTTTGGCTCGGGCAAGGCGGGCGGTATTGGTTCGGCGGACAGCCTGCAGGCAGTTTCTATGCAACCGTCGCCGCCGTACCGGAACCACAGACAGCGGCGGCGCTGGCAGGCGGCCTCGCCGCATTAGTGGGATTTGCGCGCCGCAAACGATAATCTCGTACCCTCCTAGCAAACGGCTCCCGCGATATGGCCCTGAATTTGCATCCATCCCCGTTGGCTGATTGGCTTTCCTGATATCGGCTGAATTCTCCATCGAAAAAGGAGCATATCGATGCGCACTCACTTCGCTCTTGTAGCCCTTGCGGCAGGCGCAATGAGCTTTGGTCAGATTATGAACGTCACTGCGATTGCTTTGGAAAAAAAAGTCAGCATTCAAAGCGGCGGTTCTGTTTATGACAATCGTGTCAGTCCGTATTTCACGTCCGGCGTTCGACCGCCGCGCGCGCTTGACGACGCCGTGCTCACAGCGGGCTCGACCAATTTCACCTGCATAGAGTTCGGTATGAATCTGAGCGCTGCCGACGCCGCCCTGTCGGTATCGGTGGGTTTTTTCGAGACGGTCAACTATGGCGCCGCGGTAGGGACCCTAAACACCGGGTTTCTCGGTGCTTTCTTAGTCAGCTTCTCACCGATCGGTGCGGGCGGTAGCTATACCTCGGGGCTGATCGACTTTACGGGCGTCATCCCCGGTGGCATCACCGTCGCCGATGGAAACCTTGGCGTTGACCTGATCTTCTTCAACGCCGCCGGCGCTCTGAGCACCACGACAACCGTTCTTTTCGCCGGTGGCGGTCCGACCGTGGGGTCGAGCGTCGATGCGTATGCCCGTGACGTCAATGGCAACGGCCAATACGATCCAGGCGAGGCCCGCTTCTTCAACGGCCCGCCAAACCTGGCAAACTTTTACATGAGGCTAACGCCTGAGCCGAGCACGTATGCGGCCATGGCGACCGGCCTCTTCGGCATCCTCGGCCTTCGTCGCCGACGGAAGTAAGTGATTGCAAGGGACCGGCACACGGTCCCTTCTACTTTTTTGGTGGCGGGCGGCTAGCCCTTGATACGCACAACCAAGGGAGCAAAACCAATGCGAATGCATTTTGGATATTTCGTTCTCGCGGCAATTGCGGCCACCTCTGCCGCGATTGCGCAGACTGATACCACAGGCGCGAACGCCCATCTGGTCGTCAGCCAGTCGGTCAATGAGGCCGGCACGATCACCTTGCCAAAGGTGCCCGGAGTGGTGACCTACGACAATGTCACGAACTTCACGGGATTCGGCTACGCGAATGGCGGGGCTGCCAATCTGGCAGGCAACACGATTACCACGTTGGTGGCCGATGACATCACTCCCGCCGGATCGCTTGGAGGCCAGGACATCACGCGGTTCTATTTCAGCGTTGTGAACTTCAATGCGGCTGCCGTAACCGCCCGCGCCAGAGTTCGGTTCTGGAACGCTGACGGCACCGCTGGCGCGCCCGGGAGCTATTACAGCAACCCTGGGGCCATCGGGTTCACGTTCAACCCCATCTTGTTTGGCGCCAGTTCGGTCAGCGTTTTTTACACCGACCTTGCCGCCAACACGTTCAAGATGCCGAGCGGCACGTTCTGGGCCGGCATCACCTTCGATAACAACACCGGCGGTACCGGCATCACCGCGGCGCAGCTCAACAACCTGGGCCAGGGGATCTTCGATCCGCCGGTCGTCGGTTCGAGCGCGGATGTGGCGTTCCAGACGACTGCAGCGGGTTCGTTCTTCACGATCGCGAACCCCGCCGGCCAGCTATTCAACTTCGGTGGTCAACCAAAAGCCAACTTTGGCTGGCGGTTCGAGGCGGTCCCCGAACCGAGTACGTACGTGGCGATCGCTACGGGTCTGTTCGGCGTTCTCGGCCTTCGGCGACGCCGACGGTAGGGGTTTCCCTTCACAGTGCGACTGTGAAGGGATTTCTCCATAATCAGGAAGTAGCGCAACAATCCATTCACTGTCTAGAAGAACAGCGTGCATCCCTTCACAGTCGCACTGTGAAGGGACTTTGCTTTTCTGGATTCTCGTCGCTGCTATACTTGCCGGTATGGAGAAGGAGCCGAAGGGCAAGGGTATCGAGATAGCGGCCGCAATTCTCGCCGGTCTGTTTCTGCTGACCTGGCTCACTCCGCTGTTGTCACCTTCTGCCGCGTGGATGCCGGTTGCGAACGCGATTGCCACATTCCTCTTCCTTGGCCTCCCTATGGCGTTCACCTATCAATGGTCGCGGTCGGGTTGGCGGCCACAGGTTCATGCCCTGCTGCTGGTTGGGTCGATCGCTTTGTTGGTTCTTGCGATATTGGCGCCTCAGTCGGCGGGTGTGGGGGCGGTGCGGCAGATTGCGGTGATCCTGGGGGCGACGTCGCTTGGGATGCTTGTGGCGGCTGCTATCCGGGACCCCAACCTGCTGGCGCCCATCGCGCCGGTGCTCGCCATCGTGGACATTATTACCGTGCTGTCGCCCATCGGAATTGCAAAGACCGTGATCGAGCGCGCGCCCAATGTCTTGCCGTCGATCGCCGTTTCTGTGCCTCAATTCGCTCGGACAGCGCAGGGGCATCCGACTATCCAGCACCTGTTCATGGGTCCCGCCGACGTGCTGTTTCTGGCAATGTTCTTCGCGGTGATCCATCGGGCCGGTTTTCGGGCGCGGGAGACCTTCTTGTGGCTGCTGCCGACTCTGGTGGGCTATATGCTGGTTGTGGAGTTTTTTGGGGACCGGCATATCGGACCGATTTTGTTGGACAACCTGCCTGCGCTGCTGCCGATGGCGGCGGTCATACTGCTTGTAAACCGTCGTTGCTTTACGATGACTCGGCAGGAGAAGATCATGAGCGGGGCGCTTGTTGGTGTGGCCCTGGTTGTGGCGGTGCTGGCGTTCCAGTTGCCGAGATGAAGGCCAAACTAGACCCTTTGCTACCGAGCTGGGAACCCACTTCTAAGTTTCTTAATTGCGCCGGACGATTGAACAAATAACATGTCGCCGGGCGCCATGCCAATTGCCGCTTCCAGAATTTTAATCCAACGGTTGAGCAACCATCGAACCTGATAAAAAGGCTTACTATCGGCAAAGGATTGCGGCAAGAATATCATTCTTGCTCCGACGCTAGATATAGAATTCAGGATCTCTTGAGTTCGCAGTACCTTCCGGTCCAGTGATATAACGACAAAGCCTCTGGCGGACCACTTTCCAATGAGTTCCAGATCGGGGGCACCTCGGTCCGCGTCGGGAATACTATGAACCTCACCCGCTTCTAGCATCCGCAGTATTCGGGCAATTTTAGGCGAGATGTTCTCATCGGTGAGGAATTTTATGCGGCCGCTTTCCAATTCTCTTCAAATTCGATTGCCTGCTCAACAGCTTGTGACGGTACCTCATACCAATCGGCAACCGCCTCAATGCCCCCCATCGTCTTGTAGGCACGATAAAGGACGTCTGTTCTGATTCCCGTACGAACTTCGATCGGGGCGCCGTACGATCGAGTGCGATCCAAAACGATGAGCTTGTCTTTACCGAGCGGCCACCATTTTTCGGCCAACTGAGTCTTCGGATCGACATCAATGTTCCTAAAAAACTCTTCGGCATAGCCGAATACCTCTTGGTGCCGCACAATATTCGTGTATTGACCGTTGCGCTCAAGAAGCAACTGCTTTCCGTCCGAATATATGTCGCCGCGCGCAAATGGACAGGGCGTCTTCCATTCTCTCCTTAGAAGATCTGCGGCGTACCGAATATCCGGCAGGGAAACGCCGACAGATCGAAAGCGTCCCACAAAGAACAGCTCGACAAGATCTCTGAATGTCAGCAGACTTCGTTCTCTGTTATCAGCTCCGAGAATGGATTTCGAGCGTGCTGGCCCGCTTTTCTTCCGATAGGTATACCCATCGACCCAACCCCTAACCTGCCTGACTGTGGATTTCAGAAGCTGCGCCGCTTCCGGAATTGTGTAAGCTCCGGTACCGAGCGACGGTGTTTCTTTGACGTCCTGCACCATTTCTGGGACTCCTATTTGCTTGTTGATTCAGTTCCTATCATACACTATACCAACGCAAGACCGGGTACTAAGTCCCCACCAGCAAGAATTCCCCCCGATGCGCCAAAATCATATCGAGGAAACCTTCATTGTCAGAACCAATCGACAAATTCGACCATAAAGAGATCGATGCCAAGTGGCAGAAGAGGTGGCGGGAGGCGGAGCTGTTCAAAGTCACCGAGGATGCGACGGGGCCGAAGAGCTACGTCCTGGACATGTTCCCGTACCCCAGCGGGGCGGGGATCTCCGTCGGGCACTGCCGCAACTATATCCCGTCCGACTGCTACGCCCGTTTCATGCGCATGCGGGGCAACAACGTGCTGCACCCGATGGGGTGGGACGCATTTGGGCAGCCGGCTGAGACGGAGGCGATCAAGCGAGGCAGCCACCCGCGCGAGACCGTGCCCAAGTACGTTGCCAACTACAAGCGCCAGCTGAATTTAGTCGGCATCAGCTTCGACTGGTCGCGGGAGTTCAATTCCAGCGAGCCGGACTACTACAAATGGACGCAATGGATATTCTTGCTGCTATACAAGCGCGGGCTGGCGTACCGCTCGATGGCGCCGGCCAACTGGTGCCCACAAGAGAAAACGGTTTTGGCAAACGAGGAGGTGCAGGGCGGCCTCTGCTGGCGATGCGGTTCGAGGGTGGAGAAGCGCGACCTGCCGCAATGGTTCTTGAAAATTACGGACTACGCGGAACGACTGCTTCATGATTTGGACGGCCTCGAATGGTCCGAAGGCCTGAAGATGATGCAGCGGAACTGGATCGGGCGAAGCGAGGGCGTGGAGTTTGAGATGAAGGTGGATGGGACGGAGCATTCATTCCGGGTCTTCACCACGCGCATCGACACGGTCTTCGGCATGACATTCTGCGTTTTCGCGCCGGAGCATCCGTTGGTCGTGCGGATAACGACCGATGAGCGTCGGGCCGAGGTGGAGGTGTATGCCAAGAGGGCGCAGGCGCTGAGCGAAATCGACCGTATGGCGACGGAGCGGGAGAAGTCCGGCGTTTTCACGGGCGCGTACGCGATCAATCCGGCGAATGGCGCACGCGTGCCGATCTGGGTCGCGGACTACGTGCTGATGGGCTACGGCACCGGCGCGATCATGGCGGTGCCTGGACATGACGAGCGCGATTTCGAATTTGCAAAGAAGTACGGGTTGGAGATCCGGCGGGTCATCGCTGATAACTCTTCGCTGGCCGATGTGCCGCTGGAGAAAGCGGAGCCGGCGTATGGCGTGATGGTCAACGCAGGCGAATACAGCGGCGTTGCGTGCGACGAAGGGCAAAGACGGCTGGGCGAATGGTTCGAGGCGCAGAGGACCGGTGAACGGAAAGTTAACTACCGCCTGCGCGACTGGCTGATCTCACGGCAGCGATATTGGGGATGTCCCATCCCGATGATTCACTGCCCGTCTTGTGGAATGGTCCCAGTACCGGATACCGACCTGCCCGTGCTGCTGCCGGACGTGGACAACTATCAACCGACCGGCACCGGCGAATCGCCGCTTGCGGCGATACCGGAATTCATCAATGTTAATTGTCCATCGTGCGGAGGAGCGGCGCGGCGGGAGACGGACACGATGGCGGGCAGCGCATGCTCCAGTTGGTACTTTTTGCGCTACGCCGATCCAAAAAATGATCAGGCGGCGTTCGACCCGGCGAAGGCCGCCTACTGGCTGCCGGTAGATTGCTATGTGGGCGGGACAGAGCACGCCGTGGGCCACCTGCTGTATGCGCGGTTTTGGACGAAGGTTCTTCAGGACGCGGGATATATCACGTTTGGCGAACCGTTCCTGAAACTGATGAATCAGGGGTCGGTTTTGGGCCTGACGCCGTTCAGGAAACCACGCGAAAACGAAACGCTGAGCGTAGGGCAAGAGGGTATTTTAGTGCGGCCGGAAGATGTGCCGAGCATCCCGCAAGACCAGGTTTTTTGGCGATGGGAGCGGATGTCAAAATCTAAGGGAAATGTGGTAACCCCAGACGAGATGGTGGAGGATTTTGGGGCCGATTCTCTGCGAATCTATGAGCTGTTTGTCGCGCCGTTTGAGATGAACATCCAATGGTCGAGCGAGGGGATGCAGGGTGCGAACCGATTCCTGAATCGTGTGTGGCGAGCGGTTCTGGGCGCGAAATTCGACCGGGAGTGGCGATCGAAATTGGAGCAGCCGTTCGATGGCAAAGCCAAATCGTTGCGGCAAAAGACCCACAGCTCGCTGGCGAAGGTATATGAAGACATATCGGGTTTCCGATTCAACACCGCCGTGGCCGCGATGATGGAATGGCTGAACGAATTGCAGGATTTTCAGAGCTCCGGCGGTTCCTCGGCGGCGGAGAGCGAGGCCATCGAGTGCTTCGTACGGGCTTTGTCGCCGATGGCGCCGCATCTGGCCGACGAGATGTGGGAACGGCTGGGGTTTTCGGGTTTTCTGCTCGGCGATCGACTCATTGATCCAGATCCTGCCGTTGCAAAGGCCGATACGGTTACGATCGCCGTGCAGGTCAACGGCAAGCTGCGCAGCACGCTGGAAGTCCCCGCCGAAACAGTCGGACCGGAGCTGGAGAGACTGGCGCTTGCTGATCAGAAGGTCGTGCAACACACCGATGGACTCACCGTGCGCAAGGTGATCGTGGTGCCAGGTAGGCTCGTAAATATCGTCGCGAGCTAATCGGTCAGAGTTTTTTCCAGAAATTGCACGGCTTCGTTTGTCATAAATTCATGAAACCCGTTCGCGTCCTCCACGATGCGTTCCAAGTTGACCGGATTCCGGCCGGCTGCGTTGAGCTGTAGGAAGAAACGGCCCGGGTCTTGGAAGAACGGCTCCACGCGCAGGTCGCAGGTGAACAGCGCCAGCTCGTAGTTGATGCGCAGACCGATGCCGCGCAGGCCGGCGAATCGATTTCGCATCTCTTCCTCCGGGAGCGGACCGAAGCATCGCACGGTCTGCTCGGTGGATGACGCGTTTGATTCCACGTGTGTAATCATCTGGATCATCACGTTGAACTTGTCGTCCAGCAGGAGGGCGTCGCGCAGGCCGGTCAGCGTGTTGGACCATTCGGGCGCTTCAAAATGGAGGTGGTCGCCGTCGTGGGTGAGGTTGAGCTGCGCGTCGGCGAGGAAGACGTTTTGGCGCATCGACTGGCTCACAAAGACCACGGCGTTGGCGAGCGGGGTCTGCTGCTGTTGGAAGGTAGGTCCTAAGATTTCCGCCACTGCATGCTTGCGCGCATCGGTCAGCGGTCCTACCGGCGCGTTCAAAATCAACTGGATCTGCTTTGTCTCTGAGTTCACGGTGCTAGTGTACTCGAATAATGAAGGCGCTTTTCGGAACGCAACCCTTCGCCGTACTTTACGCCGATGCGATTTCCATCTTCCCTGCCGCGGCCGGAGACCATGTTGCGAATCCTCGTAAGCCGCTCGTCGTGGAATTGGCTCTTGTGGATAGCGAGAAGTCGCATTTTTTCCGGCCATTCCTCTGTGGTATCTATGACGTAGTTGGGAGCGGAGGTCGAGAAGCGGCAGATCCAGCCCGTGAAGCCCATTTCTTTGGCGGCCATTTCCGCTGCCTCTCCCGCGCGCCGATGATCTTGATGGCTGAGGCGTGGCGGGTAGGAGCCATCGAAACAGAAGATGTACTCCGGGTTGATCCGATACAGCTCTCTTCTTATCCGCGCGACCGTCTGTGCGTTCGCGCGCAGTCGGCCATCCGGAAGGTTGAGAAACACGACCTCATTCGCGCCCCATTGGGAGGCTGCCTCGGTCTGTTCGCGTTGCCGGACGGCCCGGAGCTTGTCTGGGTCGGTGAAGGGATAGTATGCTTTGTCTGCTGCGGTCACGATGATGAGAGATATCTGCGCTCCGACCTTGCCAAGTTTCGTGAGCGTGCCGCCGAGATAGAATTCCGGATCATCCGGATGCGCCGTGATCACCGCGACGCGCGTGCCAATTGCGAATAGTTTGTCCGGTTCAGGCGGGGTCCAGGGGTTGGGATTTGGTGGCGTGCGCGGGAAGAAGTCGTATTCCCACGGCTGCCATTTGTATGCGCCGATGAGGGCGAGGAGCAGTCCGATGAATCCGCATCCGATACGTCTTTTCATGCTTGGGTTTTCCCATTGTACTAGTGTTGGGGTCTTGGTGGTTGGATTGCGTCATGGTTTGCTAGTAGTGAACCCCAACACATCGGGGCGATCATTGCCCAATCGATGCCAGGAATTGGGAGACTGGCTGGCCTTCGCGGATCTCCGTGATGCCGTAGTGCTTGATCTTGTCCGCCACGATCTTTGCGTACTTGGCTTTCTCGGCGGCGCCGGTTGCTTGGACGAGGCGTGTGTAGTCTATGGAAAGGCGCGCCTTCTGCACCCGATCGAGGACCGCGGCATCAGAGGCCGCCTGGGCCTCCATCTGTTCGAACAGCTTCTCCGATTGGTCTACAATGTCGCGGCGCAAATAGCCCACCGTCGCCGGATTATCATAGATCCGAAAGTGTATGTTATCTTTTTTCACCACGTCGTGAAGAAGATGAAGATATTGCATCATGGGCTCGGATGCCGCGCCATAATATCCGTCCACAAAATCCTTGATTAGCATCCACACATCCTGCGTTGGATCCCATAGCAGTTTGGCAAGCACCCATGATCGCAGGTCAGCAAATTCCGCGCCACCACCAGCTGGATACGCACCCTCGTAGAACACTCCTTTAACACCCAACTTGTCATACACCAGCGTGGAACCGCCAAGCTCGTCGAAGTCCGGAAACGGCGCGAGGTAGTTGCCGAAATTGGTGCAGTAGCTCCAGATATATAGGTTGTTCGTGATCTTGCTCCACGCCAGCAGGTTGGCGTATGGCTTCGCGTTCGCTTCGCAGCGATCGACGGGATGGCCGAAGCAGTTGTCAATGGGCGCCATGCGGACCCGCACGTTTCGATGCGGCTTTACCAGTTTCGGCGGCGCCTCGGTCCACTGATAGGCCAGCGTGTCGATCAGCACATTCGGATACTCTTTTCCGATTGCGTCCGCCACGTCATTCACAAATCGGAGCGTGATGCCCGACGGCGCGCCTTCTTCCTCGATCACCTTCTTACAGTTCGCGCACTGGCAACAGTTGAAGCAGTCGTTTTGCGAAACGGAAAATATGCGCGCCTCCGGGTGTTCTTTGATCCACTGCTTCACCTTTTCGATGGTGAGCCGCAAAACGTCCGGATTGGTGAGGCAGAGCTGCGCGTTATCCACCGTTCGCTTGCCGTTGATCTCGGAGTAATACTCCGGATGATCGTTGAAGTATTGGGCGGGCGGGAGGATTTGGTAGAAGGTGTGGACGAACGGGTAGTAGCCGATTTTGCCGCCGGTCGTTTCGTCCAGTTTCATGGCCGATCCGTTGCAGCGATTGCGGCTGGCCCAATCTTTGTCCCACGCCTCGGTATAGTAGGGTTCGCGGTATTCGAAGGCCGGAAATTCGGTGATGTTCCTGCGGCCGATTGTGACGGTCGGCCTTTTTGGGATTTTGGATACTGTGGTCGAGTACCATCGGCAGCCAAGCTCGCGGTCCAGAAAAGAGTACACGGCGTTGAGAATTCCGCGGCCCCGACCGGCGCCGAGAATAACGGTGTCGCCGTCCGTCCGGATCACGAAGCCGTCCTCTCCGATTACCGAAAGGGGGATTGCGGTAGTCAGGCGGTTGCACTGGGGATTGCCGAGGGCGATGGCGCGCTTGGGTCTGGCGGCGCTGTCCGGCTGAATGGGGAGCTTTGCCCCGGTGGCCTGGAAGAAGAAGGACTGTAGCTCGTTTGCCGCGCGCTGTTCGGGCGGCGTGGGCTTCTCGGGCATTACGATCACGTAGTCCGATTTCCCGTCCTTTGCCAAGGTCAAATCCTTCGCGTCCATATCCACAAGAACTCCCCAGAACAACATTTTCACCTCCATGCGATCGATTCTGCGTTCCGTGCCAAAATCCTGGTTGATGCTGTCTGTAAGCGAAGCCCAGTTGATATTGCTGAAAGCGATCGAACCCCTTAGCGCGGAACACACGCCTCTTGGCGACTGCCTTGGCCGGGCGCTGGCGCAAGATGTGCTGGCCGATCGGGACTATCCTTTCTTCGACAATTCCGCTGTGGACGGTTACGCGGTGCGTTTCAGAGCGGATTCAGTTCATTTTCGAATTGTTGGCACGGCGGCGGCCGGCGACGCCGCTACTGCGGCGTTGGGAGAAGGCGAGGCGGTACGAATTTTCACAGGCGCGCCAATTCCAGAGAGCACAGATGCAGTGATCATGCAGGAGGATTGCCAGGTGGTCGAGCAGCAGATTACGGCAACGACACATGTGCATAAAGGGCAGCACATTCGCCGGCGAGGCGAAGACTATCGCGGAGGCGATTTGCTTATCGAGTTGGGCAGCGACATCACGCCGGCGGTTCTAGGACTGTTGGCGGCCGTCGGGCTGACCAACCCGCTCGTTGGAATGCGACCTCGGATCGGATGGTTCACTACCGGCGATGAACTGTATGACCCATCCATCATTCCGCCGCCCGGCGGGATTCGGGACAGCAACGGCCATCTGCTCATGGGACTGTTAGCGTCGAATGGCATCCAACCAATGGCGTCGGGCAAACTTGATGATGACTTGCAGGCCACTCGCGACGCCCTGCGAGATATCGACGTGGACCTGATTGTCACCGCCGGTGGCGTCTCGGTCGGCGATAGAGATTTCGTCCGGCAGGTCGCCGAGCAGGATGGGGAGATCATCTTTTGGCGCGTGGCAGTCAAGCCGGGGAAGCCGATCCTGTTCGCCCGCATCCACAACAAATGGCTGTTGGGCCTGCCCGGCAATCCGGGCGCGGTCCTGGTGACGTTCGAGCTGTTCGTCCGCCCTGCGCTGAGAAGGCTGATGGGATTTCGGGACTGTCTACCGTCGCTGATCCCGGTGACGACGGATCGGGAATACCAGGGAGGCAAGCGCGAGGAATGGCTGCGTGTCATCTTGGACGAAAATCTGGTCGCAAGGCCGGAGGGGCTGCAGGGTTCGCATGGTCAGCGGTCTTTGGCATTCGCTACCGCGCTGATGCGAGTTCCCGCCGGCCGGCCGCTGAAGGCCGGGGATCCGACGCGGGCAATTTTGCTGACGGCGAGGCCGGTCGCATCAGATAGCTCTTGACAATCTCCTTGGCGATGGGCGCGGCGACATCCCCACCGTGGCCCGCCTGCTCCACCAGCACCGCCACCGCGATCTTGGGATGATCGGCGGGCGCGTAGCCGATGAACCAGGCGTGGGTGCGGTTGCTCTTCGATCCATGCTCGGCGGAACCGGTCTTGCCCGCCCAGCGAAGGCCGGGAATATAGGCGTTTCTTGTGGCGGTGCCGGCTTCGATGCACTGCACCATTCCGCGACTTAGGGCGTCCCATTGATAGGATTGCAGCGGGACGGTTCGGATCGCCTCTCGTCTTCCCTGGAAGGTCGTCTTACCGCTCGCCATATCCTTCGCGGACCGAAGTAGATGCGGTCGGTAGATCGTCCCGTGATTGGCAATCAGCGCGGCAAGATCCGCCATTTGGAGGGGTGTCGCGATCAGGTATCCCTGGCCGATTGCGCTGTTCGCGGCGTCCCCGCCCACCCACCGGAACTTCCGCTTCTTCAGCCATTCGTCGGTGGGGACGACGCCGATCCGTTCGCTGGGCAGATCGATGCCGCTCCTAGCTCCAAAACCGCAATCGAGGGCGGCTTTCACCAATGCATCCTTGCCCGCCCGTATGCCGACCTGATAGAAAAACGAATCGCAAGAAAGCGATATGGCATGCGTGAAGTCGACAAACCCGTGCGTGCGATGGCACTTGAAAACGCGATTCCCGACCCGCACTCCCCCGGTGCAGGTGTTCGTCGCGCCGGTGCTCAGCGTCCCGCTCTCGAACCCGGCGATTGCCGTGACCAGCTTGAATGGCGATCCGGGTGGATAGGCGGATTGCAGGGCGCGATTGAGCAAGGGTTGGGCGGGATCGTCGCGCAGGGAGGCCCAATCGTCGGGTAGGATGCGCTTCGCGAACAGGTTTGCGTCATAGCTGGGCGAGGCCGCCAATGCCAAAATCTCGCCGGTCGCGGGATCCAGGGCGACAACCGCGCCACGCCGACCCTTCAAGAGATCCAACGCCGTCCGCTGCAGCTTTACGTCCAGAGATAAAGTCAGCGAATCACCGGATGTCGGGGATTTGTCGGTCACCAAACCCTCACCAATCATTTTTCCTCGCGCGTTGATTTCGATGGCCTCGACCCCCGGATAGCCGTGCAAGAGCAGCTCATGCTCCCGCTCGATCCCAACCTTGCCGACAAAGTCCGAACGGTCGAACTGTTCGCCGGTAAACTGCTTTACGTCCGCCTCCGATGTTGGTCCGACATATCCGACCGCATGGCTGAACGTGTCCCCATATTTGTAGTACCGAATCGGCTGCTCCGAAATCCGCAGGCCGGGGTACCGGTACCGTTCTTCCGACAGCCGCACCACCTGCTCGGGCGTCACTCCCACGAATATCGGCGTCGGCAGGTCTTTTGACGGGGCGTTCGCAAAAATCTTTTGAATTCGCTCCACGGGGAGATCAAGAATTTCCGAAACGAACCGCAACACCTCCGGATGTCCTTTGACTTCGTTGGGGACCATTGCCACGACATCTTCCGGCACGACCGTCGCGATCAGTTCTCCGCGCCGATCATAGATGCGTCCACGCAGCGGCATCTGACGAACGGTTTTCGTTCGCGTCCGTTCCGCCTGCTGCTTGATGTCGTCGCCGATTGCCACCTGGAGATACCACATGCGGCCCAAAATTACGAGAAGTGATACTGCGACGAGACACAAGAGAGCGATCTCGCGGGCCTGGCTACGCGAGGATTCCGTCATGGCCCGTGCTTACGGCAGACCCCGCGTGGCACTTTGCCCTTCTTGAACGACCGCGGCACCGCCTCCGGGCAATATGGGTTGGCCGGCAGTCCCGAATCGGCGCAGATGTAGATGGTCACCATGTCGTCGACATTTGATGTCGAGGCTTCCGGCGAATCGATCTCTTCATGCGGTTGGACAATAACGGCATTGTCCGGCGACTTTCCGGTCCCATTCGGTCCGGCGTTGTCTGGCACGTGCAGCGGGCAGTAGGCAGTCGGCTGGGTGCCCGGAACGAACCGCTGGCGTTCCGTATGCGCACAGGCGCTGGTCGCTAGTTGTCCGCTGTCCAAACAGACTCTGACCGTCACGCCCGTGGATGTCTCTTGCGGAGCGTCCATTGTCCTCTGCTCCAGGTCGACGCCCGGCAGCTTCGCGATCTCCAGCATCATGTCGCGCCAAATCAGAATCGGGACGGCGCCGCCAAAAACGTGGTGCATGGGACGATAGACCCATCGTTTCGAGCCGGCGTCAAAGACCGGGTTGCCAACCCAAGCCAGCCCCACATAGTTGCCGGCGTAGCCGACGAACCATGCGTCCTTGTGCAGCGACGTGGTGCCGGTCTTGCCATGTGCGTTGGGAACCCTTGCCGCCGCTCTGCCCGTTCCGCTGCGCACCGCGTCGCGAAGAATCGAATCGATGGCGTCTGCGGTGTCGCGCGACAGAACTTCCCGGCGGATGATCGGCGCGCCCTTGTGCAGCACCGTCCCATCCGGCCCCGTCACTCGCGCGACCAGATACGGTTGAACCCGATTGCCGCCGGTGGCAAATACGGAAAATGCCGATGCCATTTCGATGGGCCGGACCTCCGTCGCGCCGAGCGGCAGCGAGAGCACCGGACGAATTTTGTTGGAGAAGCCGAACCGCGACTGAATCTCTTGCGCTACGCGGCCGGGACCGACCTTGTCGTTCGCGTACACGGCGGCGGCGTTGCGGGACAGCTTGAGCGCCGTCCGTACCGTAATATGCCCCATGTACTTGCCGTCCGAGTCGTCCGGCGTGTAGGGCTGCATTCCAAGGCCGCCGTAGGTGTGGCGTGTGTCGTAAACGATGGAATTCGGAGTCAGCTCGCCGAGCTCGAAAGCGATCGAGTACATGAGCGGCTTGAACGACGACCCCGGCTGGCGCAGACCTTGCGTGATCATGTTGAACTGATCGCGCTGAAAGTCGGACCCCCCGATGAGAACGAGAGTCCGGCCTTGCAGGTCCATCAGATACGCCGCGCCGTCCGTGACCCCCCGACCGCGCGAGGCCCGTATAACCCGATCCAGGGCGTCTTCGGCGGCCTTCTGCATTCGATAGTCGAGGGTCAGTTCTATCTTGTATCCGCCCTCGTACACCTGGTCAGAGTCCAATATCCCTCGCAATTCGCGAACGGCCTCGGACACCGCGTACGGGGCCTTCCAATCTCCTTGCGCCACCGCTCGGCGCTCCGCGAGGCGCACCTTCTCGGCTTTCGCATTATCATATTCCGTCTTGGTGATCAGCTCCTGATCGAGCATGAGGCCCAGGACTGTATCCCGATTCCTTATTGCCGCTTTGCGATCCACGAACGGGTTCTCAGCGGATGGGCGGCGGGGAAGGCGGGCGAGGAGGGCGCACTCGCCGAGCGTCACCTTCTCCAGGGATTTGCCGAAATAGACCCTGGCCGCGGCCTTCACCCCGTACGCGCCGGAGCCGTAATAGACCTGGTTCAGGTACAGCTCCAAAATCTGTTCTTTCGTCAGCTTGCGCTCCAGCTGGATCGCGAGCGCCATATCCTGCACTTTGCGGCTGACAGTCCGCTCCTGGCTGGTGAAGAGGCGCTTGGCGAGCTGCTGGGCCAGGGTGCTGCCGCCCTGCAGCTGGCCACCGGTGAGGCTGGTCCATCCGGCGCGAGCAATGCCGATGGGGTCGATGCCGGAATGCTGCCAGAACCGCTTGTCCTCGGCGGCGATGGTGGCGTTCTCCATGTTCTTGGGGATTTCCGCCAGGGTCGCGGGTTCTTGCATGTTGGCGCGGAATTCGGCGAGTTTGACACCGTCGGCGCTCCAGATGACGGTGGGCTTGGAGGCCGCCTGACTCATGATGGTGGACATGTTCTCCACCGTGTCGTTGGCCCTATAGAGCAGAACGCCGAAGTAGACGGAGAACAGGAGCAGGCCCAGAAGGACGACCGCCTTGATCAGCGACCAGACGGTGCGTGCCTTCCGCCTCCCGGGCGTCATCGGCTTCTTTCTCTTTGCGGATACTGGCTTTGTGCTCATTCGAAGGTGATTATGGCACCTGGTTGGTCGGGCGGGTCGGACGGTTCGGACAGTTCGGACGGATCGGACATATAGGACCTATATGTTTGCCGGTTATACAATCTGCCCGCGCAACGGATCCTTCCCAGAATCCCGGATGGACTTCACGCTCGCCACGTCTTCCGCGTTGGTGTCGAGGAGCTTTAGCCAGTCCTCCTGCGAATCCGTCTTTGGGAAGATCTCGTTCTCCGCATATTCAGCGCGGATGGCGTTGGTGAGGTCTTCCAACGTGACGCCGATAGGACCATCACCTGCCGGGGGTTCTTGCGCTGGACCCATAGGACTTATAGGACCTATACGACCTATACGACCTATGCGGCCCTCCTTATGCGATTGGCCCGTCGGACCGATCGGTCCGATATTTGTTGCGTCGATCGCCCTTCGAATCGCATAATCCTTCGCCCTATCCACCGCTGATTTCAGCAGCGCGCCGGAAACCAGGTCGGACCAATGCAGAACCTCCCGGCCCCCATTGCGAAGGTAGACGGTCAGGAACTGCGTCTCCGGCGCCTTGCGCCACAGGAATTCCGTTGCTTGCTCGGCCATCTCGTCGTGCGCCATCGTGGTCACCGGGATGTTGTCGTGCAGATAGATGCGCAGGATGTCCCGGCTCGCCGCCTTGTCCGGCCGGCCGATCTTCACTTTCCGATCTATGCGCTCCGGCCGCAGCACCGCGGGGTCTATATAGTCCGGACGGTTGGACGTGAGCATCACCACCACGTTCTCCAACGCCACCAGCCCGTCCATCTCCGCGCAGAACTGCGGGACCACCGTGTTCGAGATGTTCAGCCACCTGCCGGAACTGCGGGTGCGCAGGATCGATTCGCATTCGTCTATGAAAATAAAGACAAGGCGACCCTCTTTTGCCTTCTCCCGCGCGATGGTGAAAATCTCCCGCACCATGCGCTCGGTCTCGCCAAGCCACATGTTCAGGATTTTGGGGCCGCTGATGTACATGAAGTACTCCTCGACCTGCGAACCCTTCAGCTTGGAGTATTCCTGAGTCAGGTTGTAGGCCGTCGCTTTGCCGATGAGCGTCTTGCCGCAGCCGGGAGGGCCGAAGAGCAGAATCCCTTTGATTGGCTTCTTGTCGAACTTCTTATAGATTTCAGGGTGCAGCAACGGATATTCGATCGTGTCTTTGATGAGGCGGATGGCGTCTTCCTGCCCGCCCACCTTGCTCCACGGCAGTTCGGGGACCTCTTCCAGATAGTAGTCCCGGACCTCCTCGTGTGGATAGTGCTCCAGGGCCAGGCGGAAGGTCGGGTCCATGCGCACCTCATCCCCAACAACGATTTTCTTCTTTTTAAGGGCGTGGCCGCGTTGGACGACTCGCCCGCTCGTGCCCTGTGCGTCCATAGAGACGCGCAAGCGGCTGTCGTCGTAGACTTCCGACACCTTGACCACTTGGCCGCCCAGATGCGCGCCGAGGTCCTCCAAAATCGTGTAGGCATCGTTCACCCTGACCTTCGCGCCGGGCTTGATATTGTCCAGCTCGCCCTTCGGGTCCAGGTTCGCGATGAACTCGGTGTCACCGGATGCGATGTAGGCGAGGTCCTCTTTGTCCCCCAGATAGGTGCAGATGCGGTTGGCGGGTGAGGTGAGCTTTTCGTAGGCCTCCTCGAACTCGGCCAGCGCCTGGCGGGCCTTCTCCCGATCCTCTCCGTCCATCTGGAGCTGGCGTTTCAGGTGCGTCAGGTAGGTCATGAGCCGCTGGTTGTCCCGCGGGGCGATCTTCAGCAGTTCTTCCAGGAGCTCCAGCGCCTCGTTGCCATACGACGGCGGCGTGCCTCCCTCGTCCGGTCCCTCTTTCGACCAATTCTCAGCCATACTTGATTATACACACGCTGCTTCGGTACCGTTCCAATCCATTGCTTGCTTGACTAGACTCGATGGGCCCTATAGGACATATACGACCAATACGACCTATACCCGGTGAAACCTGTGGGGATGCGACCGGACTCCTGACCGAGTCGCAGCCGGGGGAGTGTGAGGGTTACTTTGCGGCTTCTTCTTGACAATACCGGCCATGCGGGACCGACGCCCTATGAGGAGCTTCGCTTTGATGGTCGGGAGACCGATTCGGACGTGCGACTCGGTCGGGAGACCGGTCGCATCATAGAGAGCGGCGATGCGACCGGTCTCCCGACCGAGTCGCGGATGGGAACCGGTCTCACACCTGCCTCGCGCCCGAATGTAATCGTCAACATGGTCAGTCCGCTGGACGGGCGGACCGTGAACGATGGGAACGCGCGGGGGTTGGGAAGCGAGCGGGATCGGGAGCTGATGCACCGGATTCGGCGGCAGGTGAACGCCGCGCTGATTGGGGCTTCGACCCTGCGGGCGGACCCAAAGTCCCGGTATCCGGAAGGGGTCTTGCGGTGCGTCATCTCCGCAAGCGGTAACCTGCCCGTGGAGTCTTCGTTTTTCACTGAGGATCCGGAGAATGTGGTGGTGTTCGGGTCGGGGCTCGGCTTGCCGGAGGGTGTGACCGTCGTGGAAGCCGATTTGCCCGCAGCGCTGAAGTGGCTCCGTCAAGAGCGGGGCGTTCAGACGTTGCTGGTGGAGGGCGGGGCGCATTTGAACGGGCAGTTGTTTCGGGAGGGCTTGGTGGACGAGCTGTTCCTGACCCTGGCGCCGAAGCTGCGCGGTGGGGACGGCCCTACAATCGTCGCGACGGAGCCATTCGACCCAGCCCACCTGCCACGGATGCAGCTTATGACCGTATATGAAGAGGAAGGGGAACTGTTCTTGCGGTATCGGACGGGGTAACCGTACATGGGCTTATAAGACTTATTGGACCTATACGACCTATACGCGGCGGCAAAACCATTGCTTGACTTGCCAGACTCTGATGTGACTGGATCAATGCCGCCTGGAAGGCAGCGTTACGAGGAAGAACTTTGGACGAAACGATAATCTACACACCGGCGGACTGCATACGGTGGCTGGAAATGGGGGCGGGAGGCCTGCGCCAGGACGCCAAGGCAACGGCCATCCGCGCCAAAACCGACTTTGCTGACCGCAATCTGGGCGAGGCCGTGAAGAGCGCCGTGTCCGCCGCGATGCGCACCGGCAAGGCGGTGATTGCCGAAATCGCCAGTAAGCGAGGCGAGGCGACGGAGTTTCGGTTGCACTCCGACCATTTTGAAATCGTCTCCATGATGCGCAACACGCCCGTCAATTACTCCGATGTGGAGAGCATCAAGAAGGCGCCGGGCACGAAGCATCGGTACCACGTGAAGACGGGGCTGTCGGAGATCAAGATCGCGCCGGTGGCATGGATTGAATCCGGTCCCACACGAGTCCCCATCGGCTGGGAGCGCAACGGCTTCGAGGTTCCGTTCACGCTGCTCATCGAGGAGTTGGCCGCCCGGTGTGGCATCGAGGTTGAAGCGTAACGCTGGCATCCTGCCGGCATGTTTTTTCGGGGATTCCATACTTGCGACTCGGTCAGGAGACCGGTCGCATCCCAGATGCCGCCTGGAAGGCAGCGTTACGAGAGGGATTTGCGGAAGCGGGCGGTGGCGATGGTGAGGATCAGCACGGCGATGCCGACGAGCGCAACGAACCAGGGCCAGAGGTCGGAAAAGCCCGCGCCGCGGACGATGATGCCGCGCAGAATCTCCAAGAAATGCGTAGCCGGGATGGCGAAGGTGATGTAGTAGATGAGGAGCGGCATCGAAGCCCGAGGGAACATGAAGCCGGAGAGCAATACCGACGGCAGCATCACCAACATCACGCCCTGCAACGCCTGCGCCTGTGTGCGCGCCACCGTCGAAATGAGCAGTCCGAATCCGAGCGCCGCGAGAAGAAATGGGATTGCCATCAGGAACAGCAATGTCACGCTGCCATGGATCGGCACCCCAAACAGCAGGCGGCCGACGATGAGAACGGTGGCCACTTCGACGAGGCCCACGAGAGCGTACGGCAGCAGTTTGCCGAGCAGGAGACCCAGTTTCCCAACGGGCGAAACCATGAGCTGCTCGAGCGTTCCCTTTTCCCGCTCCCGCACGAGCGAAAACGCCGTCAGCGCCACCGTAACGATCTGCAAGATGATACCGATAAGGCCCGGCACCATGAAGTTGGCGCTACGGGAGTCAGGATTGAATAGAACGGTCGTGCGCACGTCGACGGGCGGTCGTTCCTGGGAGTTGCGGAACATTACTCCCAACTGGCTGGTGACCGCCTGCGCTCGAAAGGCAACTTGCGAATCGGAGCCGTCAACCAGCACCAAGAGCTGCTGGCCCGACCCCTGCCGAACGCCCCTTCCAAATCCAGGCGGGAACTCCAAACCGATCGAAGCTTTCCCCGCCCGGATGAGACCCAACAGCTCATCATGGGATCGGGCTACATATCGCAGCGTCGCGTACTGCGTGTTTTCCAACGCCTGAACAAACGCGCGGCTTTCTTGGGAGTGATCGAAATCGACAATCGCCATCGGGATGTTCTTCACGTCCATATCAATTGCGTACCCAAAAATTGTCAGTTGCACCATCGGGATTAAGAGCGCAAAGAAGATGGCCAACGGATCGCGCCGCAGATGCAGGAACTCCTTATACAGCACGGCGGTGAACCCGCGAAGGAGCATGCTATGCCTCCCCCGCCAAGCGCTCCGTCAGCGTGACGAAAACATCCTCCAGCGACGGTTCGATTTCTTCCACTCGCGCATCGGGCAGAGCGACCGCTTGCAGGATATCATCGTCCGACATGTCCGATGGGACGACGAGATGCACCCCTTCGCCAAAGATGGTGGCATCGATCACGAACGGCAGATGGCGAACCGCCGCGAGCGCGTCCGTCGCGCGACCCGCCCGCAACTCCACCCGCCGCTCGCCCGGTCGATTCACGTCGGGCAGCGACTTCAGTTGCTCCGGCGTACCCAGTGCAATCAGACGCGACTGGTAGATGTAGCCGAGCGCCGCGCATCGTTCGGCCTCGTCCATGTAGTGCGTGGTAACGAACAGCGTCTTGCCCTCGCCGGCAAGGACGAAGAGCAGGTCCCAGAGCGCTCGGCGGGCTACCGGATCGATTCCGGCAGTCGGCTCGTCCAGGAAGAGCAGTGGCGGCTCGTGCACCAGCGCGGTGGCGAGGGCCAGGCGCTGCTTCCACCCGCCGGAGAGAGTCTGCGCGATCTTGTCCTTTTGATCCGTGATGCCCACGATCCCCATCACATCATCCGCTCGCCGTTGCAATCGGTCGCCAGACAGGCCATAGACGCGCGCAAAGAAGGTGATGTTTTCCCAGACCGTCAGGTCGTCGTAGAGGCTGAAGTTCTGCGACATGTAGCCGATGGACGTTTTGACCGACTCTGGATCGCTGATGATGTCAAAGTCGTTAACGGTTGCCGTGCCGGAAGTCGGCTCGAGCAGCCCGCACAGCATTCGGATGCAGGTGCTCTTCCCCGAACCGTTCGGGCCGAGAAATCCGAAGATGCTGCCTTTTGCCACATCGAAGCTCAGGTCGTCGACGGCGGTCAGCGCGCCAAACCGCTTCGTCAAACCTTCGAGGCGAATGGCGGCCTCGCTCACTTGGCGGCGATCTCCGGGAGCCTGGTGTCCACCGACATCCCGGCTCGGAGCCGTCCCTCGGGGTCTCGAATCCGCGCCCGCACGGCAAACACTTTGCTGACTCGCTCCTCCGGGGTTTGGACGTTGCGCGGCGTGAACTCGGCAATGCTGCTGATGAACTCCACAGTCCCTTCAAAGCGGCGATCCGGAAAGCCGTCGGCATGCAGTCGCAGACGTGTCCCGACCTTTACGAGATTTAGGCGGTTTTCCGGAATGTAGAGATTGACCCAGAGATCGTCCACGGGCTGCAAGACCGCGACCTCTTGGCCCGGCTGCACCAGATCCCCCGGCCGCAGATCGAACTTCTGGATAATCCCTGCCGATGGCGCTGTGACCACGGCCTCCTTCGCGCGGCCCTGGGCCTCCGCCAACATCGCCTTCGCTTGTGCCAGCGCGGACAGCGCGGCATGGACGTCCTGCTTTCGCGCGCCATGAACGGCTTCAGCAAGCACCGCCAACGCCGCGTCATACCGCCGGGCCGCCGCCGCGACATCCTCTTTTCGCGGACCCGCCCGGACCATCGAGAACACCGCCCCCGCCTGCTTCACCCTCTCTTCTGCGGCCCGAATGTCCTCCTTGCGGGCGCCCTGTTTGGACAGCTTGAGAGCCGCCTCCGCCTGCTTCATCCTAGCGGCCGCGGCATCGATCTCCTCCTGCCTTGCGCCATGCCTCAGTTGTTCGAGCCGCTGTCCCGCAAGCTCTTCGTTGGCGATGGCGACCTGTCTCTTCGTTTCGGCCTGATCATATTGCTGACGGGAGATGGCCCCGGCCGCGAACAGATCTCGGAATCGTCCGGATTCCCGCTCGGCGTCCTCCCGTTGCGAGCGGGCGACGGCCAAGGCCGCTTCCGCCTGCGCGACCTCCTCCGGGCGCGATCCGTTGACCAGCCGAAGATAGTCCGCCTTCGCCGCCTCGTAGGCTTGGTTTGATTGGGCGATCTCTTCCGGCCTGTTGCCGGACTTCAGCTTTTGGAGCTGGGCCTGGGCCTCGTAGAAGGCGGCTTCCGCCTGCACGATCTCCTGCGGACGGCTGCCCCGCATCGCTTTGTCCCGTTGGGTTCTTGCCTCTTCCGCCGCCGCCCGGAGCCGGTCTATCTCTTCCGGCCGCGTCCCGGCAAGCAGCAGATCGAGCTTGGCCGTTGCCGCTTGCACCGCCGCCTGCTGCGCCTGAACAGCCGATTGGAGCTCGTTTGCCTCGAACTCGACGATCGGGTCTCCGGCTCGGACCACATCCCCTTGTCGGAGGTAGGATTTGGAGACGCGGCCCCCAACCTTGCTTCCGAGGGAGATTTGGCGGGTTTCGATGATGCCGCTGAGCGTCTCGTCTCGAATGGTCTGATTGCGATGAGACAGAAACAGTCCGACGGCGACGGCGACCGCGACCAGTGCGATCGCGGCGATGCGGGCCTTTGCCATGGGTGCGATTTCGCCTTTTTGTCCGGACGGTCCTGCCTATTGTTAGGAAGGCCACAAGTGCCAGGCAAATTGACGGGAATGCCTTAGAAGTTTCTAAGATTATCTTGCCGATTTGGCGCATGCACCAATGATTACTACCGTATGCAACAGCCCGTATTGGACGTGGAATCCGCTGTTTCCGTCATCTGGATGGCGTCGGGCTCCCAAGATGGCATCATTCCCTGCCGAGTAGTTCGCAAAGAAGACACTCGGATATGGGTCCAGGCGCAGTCAGGGGGGGCCCAAGAGGCGCTTCCGAAAGTTGGCTGCGAGGTCCGGATGTTCCTGGAAACGGAAGATGCCAATTGGAGCGGCACCGGCCGGCTTGCCGAGCTGAAACCCCATTTCGACCACCCGCTGTTCGGCATCGAAATCACCGAGGAGTGGCAGAAGCTGCCAGATCGGAGCGCGAAGCGGGTCCGCTGCGACCTCCCGGTCATGTGCCACTTCCGGCTGGGCGGTCCGAAGGGACAGACGAAGCGGGTGCTGGGCCGATTGATGGACATCAGCACAACCGGCTGCCAGGTTCGCCTTCGTACGAGCATTCCGGTAGGAATAGCGGTCATCCTCCAGCTTAGCCCCCCAGGAAACGAGGGTGATATCGTGCTTTCCGGCAACGTTATGCGCCAAGCGCAATCACAGGGCCGGATCACCCCAGACTATGGAATACGTTTCTTGCGCTTCGAAGACAAGGCCAAATCGGCGATTGAGGAATGGCTTCGGACGGGGCTCCGGCCCGCAGACGGAGGGGAAACTCAGGCCGAGCAAACGGCATGACTGGGACGCCAAAGGACACGGCATTGTGAATCAACATACAGAACTAAGCCTGGATACGGGTGGAGCAATCGACATCGGTTCCGCCTGGATTCGTCAGATTCGGCGGACATCCGAGCGAGTCCCGGTAGAGCTGCGAGCCGACCTGGCGTTTCCCGACCGCAGACGAGAGGGCCGGATGGAGACGCTCCGCGTCCGAATTCTGGACGTCAGCGCCTCTGGATGCCGCCTATTGGCGTCACGGGAAGTTCCCCAGGGCGCGTTTCTTACCCTGCGGGTTTCCTCGTCCAGTTCGTGTGGAGAACTGGTAATGCTCGGCCAAGCGGTTCGGTCGTCTCAGACCACGCCGGAATCGCACTATGAAATCGGAATTCGCCTCATCCAGCAAGACGATGAGGTGCGGCGGTTCTTGGCAAGCTGCATCGAAAACGCACTTGCGACTCGGTCGGGAGACCGGTCGCATCCTAGATTGGAGAGTGCGGCATAAGCGCGGAAGGACAATTCTTGGAGGACTTGGATCACGGAAGCCCCGACCCAGGGGAGCTGGTCTATGTTCGTTTCCGGGCATGGAATTCCGACGCCGATGCGCGCAACAGCATTGGAGAAACGCTTGAATGTGTGGTGATCGGCGAGCAGGATGACGTCGTCTGGTGCAGCACGTCGCAATGCAAAGGCATCCAACACAGACCGACCCCCGGCCAGGAGGTCGAGATCACTATCCCCAGCAGCCACGTCGCGAAAACCTGTCTTACGAGAATCGCGCGGGTGAAACTGACCCGACGAGGACTTGCGTTTGCGTTCACATCTCCGAAGGCTTGGGAGATCAAGATGTTCCGTCCTTCAGTGCGCGTACCCATCTCGTTCGACGCGGGGTTTCTCCGCAAAGAGGATGTCGCACGTGCAGGCGCTCGTCCGCTGCCGACAGTTGTTACCAACATCAGCATGACGGGGGCCCGGATACGGAGCCGGGTACTTCTTAAGCAGGGAGATGTTATCCTCTTGACGTTTCCCATTGGCGACCCGCCGGAGCAGGTCTCCGTGCTGGGCCGCGTGGCACGAACCGTCAGCACGACGACGATGATTAACAAAGGGTACGAAGTCGGGCTCCGGTTCATCAAGGTCGGCAGTCAGTCCCGGCGCATCTTGCAAATGGTAATCCAAGACGTGGCCGCCGAAGTTCAGGAGGCGCGCCGGCGCGAAGCGGATGACCGGGCGCGGGAACTCTCCACCGATATGTCTGGACTGCGCCCAACCCGGACGGCGGAAGATGTGGACAAGCTTGCACTCGAGTATGTTGACGACGAGATCATGACCGCGTTCCTCGAATCCGCTTAGTCGCCTACCAAACCAAAGTTCGTAAAGATGAGATTTGCGTCCTGGAGGTCGACGACGCCCGAACCGTTGAGATCTTCCAGCCCGCCCAACAATCCGAACGTACCAAACCAGGCATTTAGGTCCTTCAGGTCGATACTGTTAGTGGGGAAGCAGTCTCCATTCACAAGGTCGAAGCTCATCAACTGTCCTTCGGCGTATGGGAGTTTTTGGCGGAGAAATCTCGGGCCAGCGACAGACACGGAGTCGAAGCCGTAAACGCCCTGCGGCAAGTTGATCGTCGCCAGGCCGGCGGAGTCGGGAAGCAGCGTCGTGGTGTAACTGATCGCGCCGTTCTTCCACAGTTCCAGCGTCAAGGGATATCCCGTGGGACCAGGCAGATATCCTTGGAGCGAGACCTGGATCTTCAGCGGCGGCACGCAGACGACACTGGCCGTGTAAATCTCCTGTTCGAATTTTGGCGAGCGCGCGTCTGTCCAAAGAACGTGAAACACGCCTGCGCCATCCGCCGCCACGCCGATATAGTCCCCATAGAATCCGCCGCCAAACTGAAAGCGCGGGTCGGACGGTTGGCTGGTGACCGCGAAATCCGGGAGCCATGTCTGACCGCCGTCCTGGCTGATCGCCGCATAGACATCCAGTTTTACGTTGCCCGCGTCGTTCCGTTGGTCGCACCATGCCGCACACAGGGAGCCATTGGGAGCAAACGCAAGCCAGGGGAAATAGCGATCCCTGTTCGTCGCGGTATCGATCCTCTTCGGGGCCGTCCAATTGGCGCCGTCGGTGGAACCGCTGGCCAGGATGCCGCTGTAGCCAAACGAGACCCCGTTCGCCCATGTCACTACAAACCGTCCTGTTCCGGCGTGGTATTTGAGGCAGGGGATTGTAAAGCACCGAATCCCGGATCCGTTGATCTTGCCGTTTTGTCCAACGACGGTATAGGACGAGACGGTGGCTTGCGTAATGGTGGGGGACGTCGTTGCGGGGTTTGCAATCTTGGCCACTTTGAGCAAACCCGTGGTGGACGTGCTGGTCAGAGCGTACGCCACGAATAGCGCTCCGTTCTTATCGACCACCAAGTCGGGATGTTGACCGCCCGCGATGATGACCTTGGCGGCGCTCCAGGACGACCCGCCGTTTGTGGAGTAGCTGTACACGAGCTGGTTTGCTCCCGAACTGTTGAGCCGCATCCAAGCGACGTACACGTTTCCGTTTGCGGGATCGACAGCAATGATCTCTTTGTCATGGAACGCGTCGGCCGGGCTATAGACGACTTCGCTCATCGTCCAAGTCTGGCCGCTGTCCTTCGAAGAGTAGACATAAACGCCGCTCTTGCCATACGTGAGCGAGTAATTGAACGCGATGAGGGCATAGTACAGCTCGCCGTTCGGCCCGACAGCGACGGCCGGGTCGCCTTGGGCGGTAAAGGTGCTGGTATCGGGATTTGCCAACCAGAGACGATTCCAACTCGCTCCCCCGTCCAGACTCCAGCCCAGCCCGCATCCCACGACATTTGGTGAGGGAGCGGAATAGTCGTTCCAGGCGCCGACCAACACCGAGCTGCTCGCGGCTATAGCTGTTTCATTTTGCGCCGAACCGCTCTGGTACACGCGCAGGTTCGGACCCACCGTAATGGTCTGGGCAAATGATGGTATGAAAGCGCATCCGCAGGCAGCGGCAAACCAAAATCTCATCTCTTCTCCGCTTCTATCCCTTCACAGTAAGACTGTGAAGGGATGAGGGGCCCAGCTGGGTTGAAGCTCGTCCGGTTCCATCCTACAGGGAAACTTGCCATAGTGCCAATCTAGGATTTCTAGGTTTATCGACAAACAAGGAGTTCCACCGGGCGGTCGCGAAATGTGAGTCAATCGCAAGAGAGGTGAGGTGGCAGCGATGGGAAATAATGACGGGGATTTGACTCGGAGAGGGTTTCTGAAAGGGGCGGCCTATGGCGTTGCCGGGTTGGCGGGCCTGCCGGCGTTGGGCCGGGCAAGCAAGGCGTTCGCGGCGAATGACCGGATTCAGATGGCGGTTATAGGCTGTGGCGGCCAGGGCACAGGACATCTTCAGAACTTGGTCAACATGTCCAAGGACCCGAATGAGGGTGTATCCGTCGTCGGGGTCTGTGATGTCTACGATGCGCGCAAGGAGCGGGCAAGGAACATCAGTCAGGCACGGGTCCATCATGAGTTCGAGGAAGTGCTGGCACGGCCGGATGTGGACGCCGTGCTGATCGCGACCCCGGACCATTGGCACGCACCGATTTCGATAGCGGCCATGAAGGCCGGCAAGGATGTGTACTGCGAAAAGCCGATGACGCACACATGGCAGGAAGCGAAAGGCGTGCGGGACGTTGTGCATTCGACCGGACGGGTCTTTCAGGTCGGCGTTCAGTCCACTTCCGAGGACCGCTGGTGGCGCGCCCGCAACTGGATCGAGACCGGCCAGATTGGAAAGCTGCTTTGGACAAAAACCAGTTACAGCCGCAACTCTCGCGAGGGAGAATGGAATTGGGGCATCGATAAGGATGCGGGTCCAAAAAACATCGACTGGCCTCGCTGGCTGGGCAACGCGCCGAAGCGGCCGTTCGATCCGGATCGATATTTTCGGTTCCGCAAATACTGGGACTATTCCGGCGGAATTGCGACCGACCTGTTCTATCACCAACTTGCCCATTTGCAGGTTGCGCTGGGTCCGGAGTTTCCGAAGTATGTCAGCGCCCACGGCGGGATATATGTCCAAAACGACCGAGAAGTGCCTGACACCTTCCAAGTGCTGATCGACTACCCGTCGGGGCACACGGTGTTGCTGTGCTCTTCGATGGCGAACCGGCTTTCCCTGGAAGAGACCATCTGCGGCCACGAAGCCACACTCTACATGCAAGGCGACGGCTTCCGGGTAGAGCCTGAGGAGGAGTTCAAGGATAAGCATCAGAAGATGACGGTGAAGGAGAGACCGAGGCTGGATCACATGCACAACTTCTTGGATTGCGTCCGGACGCGCCAAAGGCCGCACTGCGACGTTGAACTCGCCTTTCGGACGATGGTGGCGATCAGCCTATCGGTTGACAGCTACCGAAGCCGCAAGATGATGGAGTTCGACTCAGAGAAGGTGGAGTGCAAGACGCCCGCCAAACCGCTTCCGACCTCCATCCAAAAATAAGAACGGGGTCCCGGAAATCCGGGACCCCGATTTGCAAATTATCGCACAGGGAACATTACTGATCGCCGACATTTCCAAAGCGGACGAAAATGGTGGTGAGGTCTTTCAGGTCGACAGTCCCATTGCCGTCCACGTCCGAAAAGTCCATGCCGGGCGTAGTCGCGAAATCACCAAATATCTGATTTAGGTCGAATAGATCGACTGCGTTGTTCGTGGATGCATCGCCGTTATTCATGCTGATCGTGAGCGACGTCGGAACACCCGTCGTGCTAACCGCCTGCGTCCTTCGCAACCAGCTTCGATACTTCACCGACAGATCATAGTTGCCTACCGGCAGTTCACCGGAGAGGGCGCCGCTGACCGTATTGATTGCAAATGTGGCAGTATCGACAACCGTCTGGGTTCCCGGAGATCGGAGGTCGACGGTCAAGCTGCTCGGGTAATGTCCTGTCGCCGCCAAGGCGTCGAGATTGAGCTGACCGGTGACAGTGGTTTTGAGTCGAAAACCGAAGAGGGTGATATCATCGTCGGTGACGCTCTTGTACCAGTTGCCGGCGACGAATATCCGGCCACCACTCGCCACACCGACAGACACTCCACGGTCGAGTACCGAGTGAGCCGGTGACGGCTGAATCGAGGCGATATTGACACCGGACGGAGTGTAAATCAGCGTCGTTATGGCGAGGCTGACGCCGGTCGCGTAAACGATGCCGCTGGAATCGACAGTTAGACTCCGCACTTCCTCAACATCGGTACCGAAACTGGATGTGTATGTGCGCACCCATTGCTCGGCGCCTGAAGAATTATATTTGATGACAGCCATGTCAGATTTAGACGCCGTGTAGAGCCGCCCACCCACGTAAATGTCTCCGCCGGGACCCATGGCAATCGCGTTCGCGTTGTCGGCGCCTGCAAAGCCGCCATCCTTGTAAATGTTGAACGAAATCGCTCCGGCAGTGGTCAATTTGCAGACCTCGATATCGGTATCGGTACCCGCGCCGGAGCTGCCGCCTGCAGCGATCGGCTCGCCGGCAGGATTAACTGTGATGCAATTTGCGACATCTGTTGCGCCGAAGCCGCCATCGATGGATTTTTCCCATTGCAATGCCAAATTCGAAGTAGCAAACTTTGCGATTAGGAAGTCTTCTTGGTCGCCAAGCACTCGCTCGTAGCCGCAGACATAAATGGCATTCAGGGTCGGTGCGTACGCGATCGCACGCGCTTCATCGGTAGAGTTGCCGGCGCCATTGAACATCTTGGTCATCAGCAAAGCTCCGGTGGTATCGTACTTGAGGATAACAATATCCTTGGTCGTATTGGTTGTGTTGCCGACGACGTAGATATTGTTTGACGCGTCAATTACCAGACCAATCGGATCATCCGTTTGCGTATTGTTGTCGTAATGCTTCGCCCACTGGAAAGTGAGGTTCGCATCGTACTTCAGCAACGTGATGTCTTGATTGAAATTCGCCTGCTTGGTGTAGCCCAGAACATATACGTTGCCATTTGAATCAATCTTGACGGCGACCGCTTCATCATCTCTGGCCGCCCGATCGAACGTCTTTGCCGCAAGCGGCGTTCCAGCGTCGTTGTACTTCACGACGAGCATATTGAGGTTAAGTCCCGCTTCGGTGGAACCGACAACGTATGCAATGCCCGAGGACGTGACGGCCATATCGGTCACGCCATCCTGCGTCCCGTTGCCGCCATAAAAAACCTGAAATTTTTGCGTTATGCCCGCATTGACACCACTAGCAAGTATCATGGCGCACGTGGCGGTCGCAATGTGTCGCCAAATGGGTTTCATAGATAGGTCAACTTCCTTTCTCACCGACGGGGTATCGTCGTGTCTCTTGCGCTACTCCCTCAGATCAAGAGGCCGAAACCGGTCTCACAAAATACTCGCAGACTCTGTTCGAGACCATTCTACCGCACGGTTTGTTGGCGCGCAACCTTTTGAGCCGCAAATCAACCTAGCAACGAGCGAACATCTGGCAAATGTCGCAGGAGCGAGCAATTCAAATCTGGTTGCGGCCTGACATAAGATGCATGGATTCGGCGGCTCGATGTCAGGGATACTGGTGAAAGAACGGAGGGTGGTCCAGATTGCATTAGAATCAGCTAATCGCACGGATCGAATTGCCGGCGTGGCGCTGACGATATCGTGCGCCGCTTCGCTGGTCGTTGCGTTCTTGATTGCGGGCGGCACTATCTCCCTGTCGGTTGCCGGGGAAGAGGGATCCGAGCCTGTCATTCTATCACCCTCCATCTGGCTGCTCGCGGGGCTCGCCTCGGGCGTCGGGATGCTGTCCGGAATCCAGATTTTGCAGTCGAAGTGGTGGGGGTACGGGTTAGCGGCGCTTTCCTGCGTCACGCTGATCCTGGTCACTCTACCGGTCATCGGCAATGAACCGCTTTGGGCGCTCGGGCTGATACCGCCCGTGATATTTGCCGGATACCTTTCCCGCCGCTTCTGGCAGATCGCGGCATCCCGGCGATCCTAGCAGGAATTGCAGGTTGAACTACGAATTGGTTGCCGGAGGTGGGGTTATGAACCGTTCGACAACCATGGACAAAGTGGTCGGCATCATCTTCGCGCTATTTGGGGCGTGCTCGTTGATTGGCGCCGCAATGTCGGGTGTTGCAACTCAGGTGGCTGGTACTTCGAGCGAAGCGGCGCAGGCATCCGGCGGACCCCCGATGATCCTGTCGGTGCTGTCTGGCGTAGCGACGATCGCAGCCGGGATCGGCGTATTCATGGCTGCTCGTTGGGGCTTTCTTCTCGGGGCTGTTCTTTCTGCTATCACCCTTGTATACGCGGGTTACGCGATCGCCACCGGTCAGTTTGCGGAAGCTATGGTGAAGGCGCAGGCCGCCCAACCGGCGGCGACGGCCCAAACGGGTCAGATGATGCAGACAATGGCGATGGGGATCGCGATCTTCACGATGGTGCTCACGTTCGCTTTCGGCGCCTATTTCGTCTGGCGATTGACGTCGAAGTAGCGTTCGAACAGCCTGTCGTAGACTGCGACGAGCACTTTGCGGCTATGGTCCCAGGCTAGCTGCTCTTCGACTCTTTGGCGGCCGAGCTGGCCCATTTGCCGGCGTCGGTCGTCGTCTTGGAGCAGTTCGAGCATAGCTTCCGCAAAGAGCCGCTCATCATTTGGAGGAACGTAGATTGCGGCGTCCCCGGCGGAATAGCGGGCCTCTTTGAGGTCGAAGGAGACCACCGGCAGGTTCATCGCCATGTACTCGATGATCTTGTTCATCGTGGAAACGTCGTTCAGCGGGTTCATGGGGTCGGGCGCCATGCCGAGAGAGGCGGTGCTGAGATAGCGCTTGAGGTCCTCATCTGAGATGCGGCCGGGGAATTCCACATGGTCGCATAGGTCCAGGCTCTGCGCCAGGTCCCGCAAGTCCCGCCAACTGTCACCGGCCCCGATGAACGCATAGTAGGCATCCTTGTAGCCAAGGTCGTGGACCAGGATTTTTACAGCGCGGAGGGCATAGTCCACTCCGTCCTGCGGCCCCATCACACCCAGATAGACAACCAGGTGCTTGCGGCCATGTTTCAGCGATTCATCCGGCTCGCAGCGGACGAAGCGGGAAAGCAGCGGGCCGGAGCGGACGACGACGGTGTCTTCCGGTTTTTTTCCTCCGCGTTGGATGGCGACGTCCCGGTAGCTCTCGTTCGTGCACATCACCATGTCGGCGGTCTGGAATGTCTTGCGCTCCAGCCAGTATTGGGACTTCAGAAAGATGTCCTCGCGATTGAACTTGGAGATGTAGAGTTCCGGACACAGGTCGTGGTGGTCGAACACAAACCGCTTGCCGAGCCTCTTGTAGTAGGCGCCGATGAGCCAGAACGTGTCCGGCGGGTTGCAGGCCTGCAATACGTCGAAACCGACCTCCTCGTCCACCTTTCGCACCAGCCGCCACGTCTTCAGCCAACAGTAGGCGAATTCGTAGACGAAGCTGGCCTTGCTTTGGGTCGGCGGCGGCATTTTGTACCGATATACGTGGATGCCCTCGATCACTTTATGGGGCTCGTTCAGCTCGTTCGGCGGGCAGGGGGAGATGACGGAAACCGTGTACCCTGCATCGCGAAGGGCCAGCGATTCCATCCACACGCGCCTGTCAAAGGGGACGGGGAGGTTTTCGACCAGGATCAGGATTTTCCCGCGGCTACCAGTAGAGGCCGTCATACACCCCTTGGGTATCCGTTGGCTTGCCTACCCGCGCGAGGTCCAGGCAGTACTGACCGGGCTGGGTCTTGGCGAGGAGGGCCGTGAATTCCGGCGCGTTGTGCCCGAAGATCACGATCTCCGCGTCCGCCATCACCCTCTCGGCATCTTCCGACAGGATCTCCGCCAGGTGGGGGATCTCCTTCTCAATATAGGCCCGGTTGGAGCCGTGTAGTGCGGCGTAGGAGACGTTCGGGTCGTATATCTTGAGCTTGAAGCCTTTGCCGATGAGCTGCTCGGCGAGGGTGACGAGCGGACTTTCCCGCAGATCGTCGGTACCGGGCTTGAAGCTGAGACCGAGCAGGGCCACCGTCCGCTTGCCCGTGGCCTTCAGACGGGAGACCACCCGGTCGATCTGCGCTTGATTGCTGGCGAGGAGGCTGCTCATCAGTGGTGTGGGGACATCCAGGTCCCGGCCCCGGAAGGCGGCGGCGCGCACGTCTTTGGGCAGGCAGGAGCCCCCGAAGGCGAAGCCGGGCTTGAGATAGGCGGCGGAGACGTTGAGCTTGGTGTCCATGCAGGCGATCTCCATCACCCGCGTCCCGTCCACACCCATCGCCTTGCTGAGCATCCCGACCTCGTTGGCGAAGGTGATCTTTAGCGCGTGGAAGCAGTTGCAGATGTATTTGATCATCTCCGCCTCTTTGACGGCGGTCTGCACGACCGGCCCGTCCACCTCCGCGTATGCCTTGGCGACCAGCTCCCGATCCCTATCGTGTAAGGCGCCGATGACCGTGAACGGGGGCTTGTCGAAATCTTTGATTGCGGTCCCCTCCCGCAAAAATTCGGGGTTCATGGCGAGGCCGAACTGCTCGCCGCACTTTTTGCCGCTGGACTTCTCCAAAATCGGTAGCACCTTGCCCTCGGTAGTGCCGGGCAGGACGGTGCTTCGGACGACGACGCAGTGGTAGCCGCTCTTGGAGCGCATGGCCTCGCCGATCTCGTGGGAGACGCGCTCCACGAAGTCGGTTTTCAGGTCGCCGTTTTCCCGGCTTGGGGTGCCGACGCAGATGAGGGAGAGGTCCGTATCGTGGACGGCCTGCTCGGCGGTCGCGCCGACTGATAAGAGGCCGGAGCGGACGGCTTCGGCCAATGTGGCGTCTAGGTCCTTCTCAACGATGGGGGAGCGGCCCTCGCGGATGGGGGCCAGCTTATGCTCGTCCGGGTCGACGCCGATGACCGTGTGGCCGTTACGGGCGAAGCAGGCCGAGGAGACCGCCCCGACGTAGCCGAGGCCAAAAACAGAAATTCGCATAGAAAACCGTCCTTGTAGCCAATCTCAAAAGCAATTATCGGCAAAGGGTACCCCCGGGCTGCCCTGTGGAGGGATTACCAAGACGGTACAATTCTACTTGAGACAACCATGCCCCGACGAACTTCACAGCAAGATGCAAAGAAGGACCGCTCTGAACAGATACCTGCCATCCAAAGTATAACTGTGCATGGCTTCAAGTCAATTGCAGATGAGAGAACGATTGATGTAAAGCCAATTACCATTTTGGTTGGGGCGAATAGTTCTGGCAAGTCCAGCATGATACAGCCACTCTTGTTGCAGCGGCAGACGCTGTTATCAGAATATGATCCGGGGGTCCTGAAACTCGATGGCCCGGACGTGAAGTTTTCAAGGTCAACGGACTTGCTGTCCAGAATTGTCATCGATCGGGTCCCAGATACGTTTTGCTGCGGCATGCGTCTGGAATCATCATCCACGGATATCGGCGGACCTTCGATAGCTATTGATTATCGTCTTGGCCGTCGAAGCCGCGGGTTTGAGGTTTCTCTACAGGTCGCAAAGGTGAATCTCGAGGAGATACGGTTAACCCCCAATAGCGATCCTAGCTCCCTAATGCGACAATGGCTTGGGCCAGATATATTTGCTGAACAAAGCAAGGAACCCGGATGGACAACAGAGGTGAAAACGGACCGGTGCTTCCTCTCGCTTACCCAGGTTCCAGTCGCAAACACTGCTGTTGGCCTAGGAGAGGCTGGCAGGAAGCAAAGAGTGGAAGCTGTTCACAGGACCCTGCTTTGGTGGGAAAAATTGCCAATCCATCTGTTTGTCGCTGCGCTCTCTAGGGTAATTTACATTCGCGGCATCCGCGGCAATCCGGAGCTCGCGTACAATGTTGCGGGTACCGGCAGGTCATTCCCCGGCAGCTTCGAGCACTATGTGGCAAGTTTCGTAACCGATTGGTCAGAGCGCGACCAAGAGAACCTCCATGCGCTGCGGCACTCGCTCCAACAGATGCATATCAACTGGACAATTCATGCAAAACGAATTACGGACACACAAGTTGAGTTGCAGGTCGGACGAATTCACAGCCCGATAAGAAGCAATGGCGGAGACGACCTAATTAATATTGCTTACGCAGGATTCGGTGTATCGCAGGCGCTGCCAATCGCAATCGCTTTGGTCGCGGCAGAGCCTGGTCAGTTGGTCTTTATCGAGCAACCGGAAATTCATCTCCACCCCAGAGCGCAATATGGCTTGGCGCAGGTGATGCGGGATGCGGCAAAGCGGGGGGCAAGAATTGTGATCGAAACGCACAGCCCGCTGATTCTGCAGGGCATCCAGACGCTCGTTGCAAAAGGCGAGATCGAACCAGAAGACGTAATATTTCATTGGTTCTCGCAAAACCGGAAAACAGGCGCTACTAAGATCGATAGCGTGGAGCCGGACAAGAACGGCGCTTACGGGGACTGGCCAGTTGATTTCGACGTGGTTCAAGGCCAAGCGGCACGAGACTATTTGTCCGCACAGGTAAGGGACTAGCAGTCCACCTTGGCCAGTGGCAAGACAATATCAATTGGGAGACGATTGGTCATTGATGCCGATGTGGGTGGCAGGTTGGTAAGACCACCAAGCTTCGGCGATCCCGTCGAAAAACTGCGGTGTTACGATGCTCTGGAAGCCGTAGAGAAATCTGGGCACACAGTTGTGCTCTCAAATGATATTGAAGTCCAGTGGAATCGATTACGGGGATATGGTTTGCAATGGATGGCAACTATGAAGAGCCGAAAGAGAACTCTTCATCTTGGTTCGGTAAGCAGCAGTCGTTGCTGCGACATGTCTACAAAGCACCTTTTGCAAAATGACAGAGTACGAGCTATCAGAGACTGTCACCTGGTTGCCGCCGCAGCGAAAACAGACAAGATCATCATCTCCTGTGATAAGACAGCGAGAGTTTCATTCAGGAAACTCTGCGAAAAGTGGAGGTCGATCGATTCGATTTGTTGGGCCAATCCTGAAATCGACGAAGATGTCGTTAGGTGGATCGAGGCAGGGGCGAGTGGCCACAACGCCGAGGTCCTTGGATTCTTGCTAAGGCAACCATAGCTTGCAAACCATTTGGCACCTTCGATACGACTAACAGGCAAAAGAGGGTTTTGGTCCTGACGGTGAAACCCATTGCTGGGGAGAGGTGTATCGGTAAGTACATTGAGAGCTATTGCGGGGTTCGCGGTGGGGATTGGGCTTGCCTGCGCCGGTTTTGCGTCCGACGCTGACTTTACGCTGAGCGTCCAGCCGCTGTTCGAGGGCGCCAGTCCGATGGGCGGCACCTATCCGCTAGCCATCGATATCCAGAATTCCGGGGGGAACGCCCGCGGGGTTGTGCGCGTCGAGGGCTCCGACTTTGAGATGACCTACCCGGTGGACCTGCCTCGCGGGGCCAACAAGCGGATCATCGCCTACACGCCCGGCGAAGCCCTCATGATGTCCGACCTAACGGTGACGCTGAACACATCGAACGGCAACGCGCAAAAGCGGCTGCCACCCACCTACGGCATGTCGGAGTATGGGGCCAAATCGTTTCTTCTGATCAGCGACACGTCGGGACTGATGACCTTTTTCCGGAGGCAAGGCAACGAGGAGCGGCCGGCGGGTTCCGACCTGTACGGGCGGCCCGGCATGCTGCCCGACCGCCCGTCCGCGTATGAGGGCATTTCGGCGGTCATCTTTGGGGAGGGATCGGAACGGCTCATGGACACAGAGATTTCGGCTCTCAAGACCTGGCTGCTTTCGGGCGGGCATTTGGTGTTTGTCGGCGGGGCTTCGTCGCCGATCCTTGCCGATCCCAGATGGCGGCCCATTTTGCCGATTCAGAACGTCAAGCCGCAGACGATGATTGCCCCGGCCTCTTTCGCTGTGTTCGGCGGCACCGCGCCCCCTGCCAAGCCGATGTCGGTTTTGATTGGGGATCCGACGCGGGACGCGAAGGTTCTGTTCGCCTCCGGCGGGCCGCTGATCGTGCAGCACAGCGTCGGCTTGGGCACCGTCTCGTATTTGGCTTTCAACCCGTTCGAGCCGCCGCTCGATACATGGAAGGGCCGGCGGAAACTGTTTGCCAATTTCCTGCAAACGGAGTCCGGACTGCGAAAACGGACGCAGCTTTTGCAGTCGGTCACGGATGTCATGAATCAGGGGGAGGGTCCGTTCAACGTCGAGATGCCGTCTTCCGGCAAGGTGTTTCTAATCCTGCTCGGCTATTTGGTAGTGGTCGTCCCCGTGAATTTTTTGATCTTGCGAAAATTTCGCGCGGGAGAAAAGGCCTGGATCACCGCGCCGATCATCAGCGTCGGATTTGCTGCGCTGCTGTTCGCGCTGTCGGGCAATCTCTATTCGTTCGATCTCTCAACGGAGACCACTGGGATATTGCTTGTCGATCCAAGGGTCGAGGATGCATACTTCATAGGGCGATCGCAACTGTTTTTCCCGCGCGGGGGCCGGTACGATTTGCAGCTTTCCGGCGTGGATTCGCTGCAAGCGCGCAGCATGACCGAAGACACCACCTTGTACACGCCCTATCGCCGTTATCGCGGCGGTCAGAACCAGCCGAAATTCGATGCGGTGGATGTGGGTGAGATATTGGTTCCGGAGATGCCGGTTTCCAACCTCAGTTTTCGGGAGTTTTGGTTCAGCCAGCGGATTCCGTTGAAGGAGATGATCCGAACAGAGGGGCTGCGGATGAAGTACATTACCAGCAGTTCGGCGCGGCTCTCCGGCACGATCATAAACAATAGTCCGTTCACGATCAACGATGCAAGCATTGGCACCCAGGCGGTCGTGAAACTCGGCGATCTGCCGCCGGGCAAGAGAATCAAAGTGAACGGACGAATTGCAACGGGGGAGCAAGACAACCATGAGGGTGAAGCCGGCCAGACCGTTCCCCTCAATGCGATTGCCATTCGCGGGAAGCTCGTAGGATTTCGGCCGGGACCGCAGATTGGGCGTGGGATTACCGACGGCTCCAATGTTGACCTTGTCTATTTTCTGAGTGATCGAGGCAATCAATGAGCGTTTTCCAGGACCTTGTGAGCGAGAACCCGATGCTGATCGAGATGAAGCGGTTCATCCGGCGCTTCCTCGGCATCAGCCAGACAAGCGTGCTCAATGTCGCGACGCTGATCATTGTCATCTTGATCTATCTGCTCATTCTTGCGCTCGTTTCCGTTTTCGATACCGGAGTGACGATCAAGGGGCTGGGGATTTTTCTGTTCGTTTTGCTGAGCTTTGTTGTTCCCACGATTATGCAAGGGTCCGTCGCGGGCGAGCGGGAGCGGCGGAGTTGGGAGATGCTGATCTGCGCTCCCATCACGAAGGCGCAGATTGTGATTGGGAAGTTTCTCTCCGGCGCGGCTGCTGTCGGGGCGATATGCGCATTGATGGCGGTTCCGATGATGATGGCGCAGACAGGATACTCATACGATATAGCCCAAATACCGACTACATACGGTTCGCAGCCTGACCAACCTGAACCGCCTCCATTGCCGACCAAGCTAGAGGAGATGATCCGGGTCGAAGTGGTGTGCGTCGCCTACGGGCTGGCATTGGTAGCATTTACGCTGTTGGCATCGTCGCGCAGTCGCAAGAGCATTACCGCGCTCGCAGTCACCTACGCGTTTCTGATCCTCGGCCTTGTCGTCGCGCCGGCGATTTTGGGAATGCTGATCCCGGATGCAAACGCGGCCGCGCCATTCATGTATCTTCATCCGTACACCGCGATTGAGCAGGACCAATACACCTATAATATGTATAATTCGTCTAATCCTGCGGACAATGTGTTATCGGCGTGGCATGGCATTCCGCAAGCATTGGTATATCTGTGTTTTGTCGCCATCTTCCTGATATGGGCGGAAAAGACCCTTCACTTCCCGGAATCCGAAGCCGCATTTATCCCGAGGTCCCACGATGCTGGAAGTTAAACACCTACGCAAAGTGTATGGCAATCTGGTCGCCGTGCACGATCTCAGCTTCCGCTTGCAGCCTGGTGATGTGTTCGGATTTATCGGCCCGAATGGCGCGGGCAAAACTACCACCATCAAGATGGTGGCCACCCTGCTCGAACCGACATCCGGCACTGCTACCATCAACGGCGCGGATATACATCGCAATCAGATGGATGTGCGGCGGCAGATCGGATATATGCCGGATTTCTTTGGCCTGTATGATGATATCAAAGTGTGGGAGTATCTGGATTTTTTCGCGTCGGCGTATAAGATCCCCCGCATGCAGCGGCCACAGATCATCGGCAACGTGTTGGAGCTGACGGACCTCACGGCAAAACGGGATGCATACGTGCAGTCGCTTTCTCGCGGCATGCAGCAGCGACTTTGTTTGGCCAAATGCCTGGTCCATGACCCTTCGCTCCTGCTGTTGGACGAGCCGGCGAGCGGCCTGGATCCGCGCGCGCGGGCGGAGCTGAAAGAGCTGATCGCGGAGCTTGGACGAATGGGGAAAATCGTGATCGTCTCGTCCCACATTTTGCCGGAGTTGGCGGACTTTTGCAACACCGTGGGGATTATCGAGCAGGGCAAGATGCTGGCCATGGGACCCGTATCGGAGATCGTGAAGGGCATCCAGAAGTCGAGAGTTCTCGTCATTCGCGCGCTCGCGGAATCGGGCGCGGTCGCTTCTCATCTTCAGAATCGGGAGCATGTGCTCTCGGCGGAACCGCTCAATGAGCATTCCGTGAAAGTTGAGTTCTCGGGCGAATTGGAGGATCAGGCGGAACTGCTTGCGGCGCTGATAAGGGACGGATTGCGGGTAGTGGATTTCCGCGAGGAAGAAGTGGATTTGGAGGACGTGTTCCTATCGATCACCACGGGGGCGATCAACTGATGAGCGCGATGGTTGGACGGTGGCTGCGCGGGACATATGAGGCCTACGTCGGCAACCCCACGGCGGTGCGTGATTATCGCGCGCAGTTGCGTGGCAGCAAGGCGATGTGGCTGTGGGCGGTCTATCTGTTCATCTTCATCAGCATTTCGATGATAGGGTACGCGACAGCCACTCAGTCCGGAACCGGTTCCCTTGCCTCCATACAGTCCTCCATGACGGTCTATTACACCACCATCGCGATTATTCTGGCCATTGTGGTATCGCTGATATCGCCGGCGCTTACGGCTACCAGTATTGTCTCCGAAAGGCTGCGGAGGTCGCTGGATCTGGTTTTCACCACACCGATGGAGTATCGGTCTTATTTGGTTGGCAAATTGTTGAGCAGCTATCGGTACACGTGGATGCTGTTGATTTTGTCGCTGCCGGTCACGGCCACCTGCGTGCTGCTTGGTGGCGCGACGTGGGTCGATGTCGCCTATCTGTATCTTCTGCTATCGGCGCATGGTCTGATCTTCTCGGCAATCGGACTTGTATGCAGCGCGATGGCGCCGAAGCCTATCTCCGCCATCGCGTGGAGCTACTTCATCATCGCCTTCTACATGATTATCACGGTGTCGATCGGGTTTGCATCCGCCGGACCGATGATTGGGAGGACCATTTTTAACGGCACGCCGCAGCCGGCAGAAGCGCCGTTCGGGATAGCGCTCAATCCGTTCATGGCCGTGTTCGCCGCGCCCACGTACACCGTCCTATTCGGAGTGAACGTGTCAAATGCGTTTATCGTCTTGCTGGTTGCTGCGCTCATCTCGAAACTGCTGCTTTTGGGAGCAGCGTCGTCGATGTCTCCCTACGATGCGGTGGACACGAAGAGCCTGCGCGTGCATGGCCTGATCTATATGGGACTGACCGCCTATCTCTTGGCGCCGTCCTTTTCGGCGATACCGGGCACTCGCGCGGGGCTGGACATCTGGAAGGTGTACGGGATGATCGGGGCGTGGATGCTGATTCTGTTCGTCTGGTTCATCCCGCATGTCACCTGCCATTCGCGGGACGCGGACCGGCGATTTCGGCAAGATGGGGTCTTTCGATTCCGCAATGTTCTGCGGGGCACGGCGTCTGGGGCGCTGCCGTATATCATCTTGCTATGGGCGGTGGTGTTTGGGACGCTGTTGATACGCGGGTGGTGGATCGATGGGCGGGGGAGCGGCCTGGCATCGGATGTGTTTTTGGAGTGCGCGGTTTGGACGCTGGGATTTCTGGTCCTATACTGGTCCGCAGGCAGGTTGGTCTCGTCCTACCGGCTGCAGCTTAGCGCTGCGCGGGCTCTGCACTTTGTAATCGTCCTCGCCACCATTGTACTTCCGTGGCCAGTTATCGTGGCTTCCGACGCCGCCATGTACTTCTCGTCGGGGGCGCATTCGCCATTTTGGAGCTTTTATGTGCTCACGCCCATGACCCACGGGGACGTGGACGCGAATGTGGCCGTAATAGGGATAGGCATGGCGATTGTTGGGGGTTTGGTTGCGTGGCTGGCCGAAATGAATTATAGTAGGATATCTGAGAGAGTGGAAGTGTACCGATGAACGGCCTATCACAGAAGATGCGGGGTTTCGAGCGGCGGGTCCGGTTCCTATCGGCCTGGCGCTGGCTGGCGATCGGCGGGGCGGCTGGGTCCTGCCTTAGCCTCATTTGGGCCGCGCTGGATTTCTTCCGGATCCGCTATGCCGAGTGGTGGCAGCTTCTGATCCCTGTCGGGGTTGGCCTGATCGGTGGGTTTCTGTTTGGGTTGTTCCGGCGGCTGACATCGGCACACCTGGCCGACAGCATCGATCGGCGGGCTGGGTTGGAGAACCGGATCGGCACCGCGTTCGAGCGGGCATCGGAATCGGGTGAGTTCGACGAGGCGCTGGTGGACGACGCCCTTGCGCGATTGGGCGATGTGAAGCCGCCGGTCGCCTTTCCGTTTCACTTCAGCCGGTGGCACGGCGCGCTGGTTCTGCTCTCCATTGTTGCCGCCGCGTTGTTCCTGCTCGGCAACTCGCCGATTCTGATGAACGGCCAAAAGAAGATGGACCGCATGGACATGCAGCAGGCGGCGCCGGAGGTGGAGCGCGTCGCCAAGCCGCTGCTGGAGAAGGTCCGAAAAGACGAGGCGACGCAGCAGGAAAAGGAGCTCGCCAAGCAGCTTCAACAGCTACATCAGGAATTGGAAAAAGGACGGGTGCCGAAGGAAGAGGCGCTCGCGAAGGCCAACGAGCTGGCCAAGCAGGCGGAGGAGTTGGCAAAGCAGCGATTTGCGAACTCGGACCAGCAGCTCTTGCAGGCCGAGACCGCGCTATCCAAGCTGGAGCAGGCCAAGCTCGACGAGGCGGGGCTGAAGGATATCGACCCGCAGATGCTCCAGATGACGCCGGACGAGCGCGACGCGAAAAGCCAGGACCTGCAAAATCAGATCAACAAGCTGAAGAATCAGCTCACGCAGGGAAATCAGGCGGCGGCGGACAACCTGCAGGCCCGGAAGCAGCTCCAGGGCAAATTGGAGGAGATGGCCCAGCGCATCCAAAACCTTCGCAACCAGTTGACTCAGCAGGGCATGTCTGACGCCCAGAAAAAGCAGATGGAAGAGCAGCTTGCGGGAATGCAGGCGTTGTCCAAAAAGCTCCAGGACCAGTTGCAAAAGCTGGCGGAGAAGCTGCCATCCTTGGGTATGAGCGGGAAAGGCTCGCAATTGAGCAAGGAGCAGCAGGAAGAGCTTGCCAAGCAGCTGGAGAAGTTGGAGAAAGAGCTCAAGGACCTGAAGCTATCGCAGCAGGCGCAAGAGATGCTGAAGCGGATGGCCAACAGCCCCGAAATGCAGAAGATCCGCGAGATGATGCGGCAGATGAAGCAGCTCAATCAAAGCGGCAAGCAGGGCATGCCGAATCTGACCGCGGACCAGGTCAAGGAGATGATGAAGCAGTTGGAAGACCTGGCAAAGCAGCTCAAGGATCAAAAGGCGATGGACGAATTCCTCAAGAAGCTCCGGGAATCCATGAAAGAGGCAAAGGGTGGCTGAGAGGGCTGCGGTTTGGGCAGCAGTTTGCTGTCCGCGATGGGGCTGAACAGCGGGCCGGGAGCGCCTAGCAAGGATATGTTCTTCGCAAACACGGGACGGATCAACACGAGTAAGGATCCTCAGGATAGCAAGGGGACGGCGACGCCCAGCATCGCGATTGGACAGAGATCGGATCGCGGATCGGAGACGTACGTGGAGATTCGGGGACCGAGCGGGCTGGGACAGCGATCAAAAACGCCGTATGTGAACCTATTGCCGAAGTACAAGAAACGGGCGGAGAAGGCGGTCAAGCGGGACGAGATTCCGAAGGACCAACAGAAGCGCGTGAAGGACTACTTCGACTCATTGGAGAGTGGCAAATAGTGCATGGGGAGGAAGCCGCGGCATGGTTCCGTGAGCGATTCAACTCGATTCGGTCGGAGATAGCCAAAGCGATTGTCGGGCAAGAGGAGATCGTCGAAGGCGTATTGGTCGGCTTGGCATCCGGTGGCCATATTCTTTTGGAAGGCGTGCCGGGACTCGGGAAAACCCTGCTTGTGCGATCGCTTTCTTCATCGGTCGATCTCGCCTTCAGCCGCATTCAGTTTACGCCGGACCTGATGCCGGCCGACGTGACAGGAACGAACATTCTGTCCCATTCTGAATCCGGTTCTCGCGGTTTCGAGTTTCGCCGGGGGCCGATCTTCGCCAACATCGTCCTGGCGGACGAGATCAACCGGGCGACGCCAAAGACCCAGTCCGCCACGCTGGAGGCGATGCAGGAACTGTCCGTCACCGCCGGCGGAAAGCGGCACGAACTGGACGAGCCCTTCTTGGTGATGGCGACGCAGAACCCCATTGAGCAGGAAGGCACCTACCCGCTGCCGGAGGCCCAGCTGGATCGGTTCATGCTCAAATTGCTGGTGACCTATCCGAGCAAAGAGGAGCTGGCGGATATCGTGAACCGTACGACGGGAACCTTGGCGGCGGATATCAAGCCGGTCGCGCACAAGGACGATATTTTGCAGATGCGCAGGATCGTGCGAGAGGTTCCGATTGCCGCAAACGTGCTGGACTATGGCCTATCAATGGTGGTCGGGACCCATCCGGAGACGGAGGGAGGCGCGCCGATCGCGAACCGCTACATCCGATTCGGATCGAGTCCGCGCGGCGCGCAGGCTATCATCACTGCCGGCAAAGTGTTCGCGCTCCTGGCGGGACGCTACAATGTGTCGAAAGACGATCTCCGACGGGCCGCCAAACCCGCTCTGCGACACCGCGTGCTGCTGAACTTCGAGGCCGAGGCGGATGGGCAGACGCCGGACAAAGTGATCGATGAGGTGCTCTCGTTCGTCGATAGCCGCGACAAAGACCCGATCCAGGTGTAGCGGATGTCCTTTGTTTTGGAGGCCCCGCATTTCCGATTGCTGGAAGGACTGCGCCTCGCTCCACGCAAGACCATGGCGGGCCGGGTGCGTGGAGAGCGGCTGACCCGGCGCAAAGGCATCAGCATCGAGTTCGCCGACTACCGCGATTATGTGGATGGCGACGACCTGCGCCATCTGGATTGGAATGTGCTCGCCCGCTTGCAGAGCCCGGTCATCAAGACCTACCAGGACGAAGAGGATTTGGCGGCTCATCTGCTTTTGGATTGCAGCCTATCGATGGGGTTTGGGGAGCCGACCAAGTTCGAGGTGGCGCGGCGGATTGCCTGCGCGGTCGGCTACATATCTTTGTGCGGGCAGGATGCGGCTTTTCCTCGGGCGCTGGGTCGGCGCCAGGAGCCGATGGCGGCGCTGCGGGGCCGTGTCGGCTATCACCGGCTGGCCGCATGGGCGAGCGAGGCGGTGGCGGATTCGAAACGCGGCATCGCCGAGACTCTACGGGAGTTTGCTGTGAGCACCGCGCGGCCGGGGCTGGCGGTGGTGATCAGTGATGGATTGGACCCTTCCATCGGGGCAGCGATTCGGTTGTTGGGGGGACGCGGCCATGAGGTTGGGTTCGTTCAGATTTTGAGCAGGGAAGAGCTTGATCCGGACATCGAGGGGGACCTTCGGCTGCTGGATGTGGAGACCGAGTCGATGGTCGAGATCACGGCGACGGGGCATGCGCTCAGGGAGTATCGATCGAGGTTGGCGGAACATTGCCAGTCGATTGCGGAGGAGTGCCGTCGGGTCGGCGGACGGTATTTGCGGACGACCAACGGCGATTCATTGGAGACGTTTTTGCGCGACGGGCTCAAGCGCGGGGGATGGGTGACCTCTTGAGCTTTCAGAACCCCGGCATGCTGTTGTGGCTGCTGCCGCTTGGCGGGACGATTGTGCTGCTCTATCTGCTGAAGATGCGGCGAAGGGACCTGACCGTTCCGGCCACCTTCCTATGGCCCAACCTGACAACCGAGGTGCGCGCGAATTCGCTGTTCCAGCGCCTGCGTTTCAACTGGCTCCTCGTGCTCCAAATTCTGGCGCTGATATTTTTGGTCGTCGCGCTGGCGCGGCCCCAGACACAGCAGAAAGGGCTGCCGGGCGAGATCACCGTCATCGTCCTCGATACTTCCGCCAGCATGAACGCGACAGACCTGCCCGGGTCCCGATATCAGGAGGCGCTGCGCATCTGCCGGAATCTGATCGATTCCGCTCGGCCCAGCGACCGGATCAGTTTGATCGAAGCCGGTCCCACGCCCCGCGTCGTTTTTCCACTCTCCAACGATTCCGGCCGGATGAGGACCGCCTTGGACAGCCTCGCTCCCAGCGACGCGCAAAACGATGTGGGGGAGGCTCTTAGGTTGGCGGCTGCGCTGGTCGGGCAGGAGGAGCGGGGCCGGATACTGTTGCTATCCGATGGAGCGTTTGGCGAAGTGAATGATTTTTCTGCCGGAAAAGCGCGGTTGGTTTTTCGCCAACTGGGAACGTCATCCGAAAACGTCGCCATCATCGCGTTGGGCGCGGCCGAGACGTCGGAAGGCCGGCAGGTATTTTGCGGCCTGCGAAACTACGGCAAGAAGTCGGCGGACGGCATGTTGTCGCTCTTCGGGGACAGCAAGCTGTTCAACTCGCGCCGCGTTGTCTTGAACCCGAAAAGCGATGGCGGCTGGACCGACGCCGTGCCGACAGGGACGCAGGTGATCGAGGCCAAGTTTGAGGGTGACGATCTGTTGAAATCTGATAACTATGCCGCAGCCCTTGCCGATCCCAACGCCTCGATCCGGGTGCTGCTCGTGGGCGGCGAGGACCCGTTTATCGAGCGGGCGATGACGCTCGACCCCCGCGTAACGCTGGACCGTGCGGCCAAGCTGCCGGACACGGAGCGAGAAAACGGCCCCAGCGCGGGCAAGTACGACGTTGTCGTCTTTGACGGCGTCCCAGAAGAGCCGACCAAGGCCCGCGGAGTTTTGGCCTTCGGCGTGGCGGGCCCTGCCTCCCCGGTTAGCGCAAATGGCAGCGCGAAGAATCCCAAGTTTGTCTCCAGCGAGCAGCATCCACTGATGCGATACGTGGATATGCGCGATGTGTACATTGACTCAATGCAAAAAGTCCAGGCGAAGGCGACGGGGCAGGTCCTGGCCGAGACGAAAGAGGGGCCGCTGATCGTCGCCGCGGAGGGCAGGAAGCGGCAGATATACGTCGCCTTCAAACCGCTCGATTCCGATTTCCCGCTTCAGGTCGGCTTTCCGATTTTCATCGCCAACGCGCTGGAGTTCCTAGCGGCCAAGCAGACCGCGCGCATCGTCGCGATCCAGACCGGGAAGACATACACCGTCGCCGCGAAAGACGACAGCCCCGCAACCCTGGCCATGCCGAACGGCGGCAAACGGACCATCCGTCCCACCGACGGCAGCTACACATTGCGGGACGTGCGCATCGCGGGTGAGTATAGGTTGACGGTCGGCAAGGAGACGAAGCGCATGTACGCCAGCCTTTTGAGCGACACCGAATCCAACATCGCGCCCGTCAGCAAGCTGAAGTTGGGGTCCGGTGAGGCCAAGGCCAGCGGCACTTCTCTGCGGATTACGGATTTTTGGAGGCCGCTTCTCCTTCTTGCGCTGCTCGTCCTGGCAGGCGAGTGGTGGCTGTTTGCGAGGCGATCGTAGGTGCGCTTTTCCGACCCTCTGTATCTGCTTCTCCTCTTGCCTGTCGCCGTCGGCTTGTGGATCAGTTTTCGTCACGTGCACGGCATGATGCGCAGCCGGAAATGGGTGTCCTTCACGCTGCGAGGCCTTTTGATGTCGGCCATTGTCGTCGCCTTGGCGGGACCGGAGGCTCATCGGCCCAACGAGGGCATCTGCACGATCTTTCTGCTCGACCGCTCGGACAGCATCAGCGATGTTGACAGAAAGGCGGGCGAACAGTTCATCGATGAGGCGCTCAAATCGCTGGGGTCGAAAGATGAGGCTGCGGTGGTCGCGTTTGGCCGAAGCTCCGTGATCGACGTCGCGCCCGGCAACGCGCGGCGACTGAATCGAATTCTTTCCGTGGTTGATGGTTCGGGCACCAACTTGGCGGGAGCCATCCGATTGGCCAGCGCGTCGTTTCCAGACGGCAAGGCGAGGCGGATAGTCATGGTGTCCGACGGCAATGAGACTCTCGGCGATGCAGTGGAGGCCGCAACGGTGGCGTCGGGAGAGAACATTCAGATTGACCACGTGCCGCTGGGACTAAAGGATCGCGCGGCGGAGGTGGCGGTGCTCGCCACCGAGGTACCGAGCGACGCCCGCGTGGGCCAACCGATCGATATTCGTGTCGTTGTGGATTCTACGGTCGAGACGGATGGAATTCTGACGATCGACAGGGACAGTGTGACGGTTAAGAAGCTGGGTGTGCACTTGACGCGCGGGAAGAACGCCATCGTTGCCACCGATACGATGGACGAGCCGGGCTTTCATCGATACCGAGCCACGCTGCTTGTAAACCAAGATACCGACAATCGCAACAATGTTGGCGCGGGGTTCGTCGTCGTTCGAGGCAAGCCCAAGGTCTTAATTCTCCAGAGCGATCCTTCTCGCAGCCAGTTGGCCAGCGCCCTTCGTGAACAGGGCCTGCAGGCAGATTTGTATGGACCCGAAGGGGTGCCGGTCCGGCCGGAGCAGCTTCAAAACTACGACGCTGTGCTTTTCAACGACATCAATGCGGCGACGATGACCGAACGGCAGATGAAGCTGGTCCAGGCGGCGGTGCGGGACAGCGGCGTCGGCTATGCGATGATAGGCGGCGAGAATTCGTTCCTCCCCGGAGGTTACTATGCGACGCCGATTGCGGATGTGCTGCCGGTCGATCTGAACATTCGGCAACGCAAAACCTTCCCGTCAACTTCCATCCTTATCGTCGCGGATGCATCGGGAAGCATGGGGATGATTGAGGATGGCTTCCCCAAAATCCGGCTGGCGGCGAAGGCCGCCGAGTCGACCGTTCAGTTGATGTCGCCCATCGATCGCGTGGGCGTCGCGGGAAGCACGGACGGCATAGAGTTCGTCGCAAGAATGCAGGTGGCGAGCGACAAGGCATCCATCATCAGCCAGATTCGCAAGTTGGACGTGGGCGGCGGCGGCATCTATGTGAAGCCCTCCATGGATTTTGCCGAGGAGGTGCTGAACGCGGAGCCGTCCAAAGTTCGCCATTTCATTCTTCTCGCCGATGGGAACGACTGCGACGATCAGGACGGCTGCATCGAGGTGGCCCAACGGATGCGGCGCAACCGGATCACGGTTTCCGTCGTTTCAATCGGCGACGGGAAAGATGTCTTGTTTCTGCGCGGTCTTGCGGCGGCGGGCGGCGGCCGATTCTATTTGGCAAAACGGGCGGGGCAGCTTCCGGCCATCTTCACCCAAGACGCATCGGTCATGTCCCGGTCGGCCATCGAAGAGGGGGCCTTTCTGCCCAAGGTGTACGCCGGGTCGGACATCTTGCGCGGAATTCCAGCTATGCCGGCGCTCTATGCCTACTGCCTAACAGATTCCAAACCGTTGTCGCACGTGGATATGAAGACGGGGAAGGACGACCCGCTTCTCGCGACCTGGCAGTATGGGCTGGGCACAAGTCTCGCCTTTACTTCCGACGCGCAGCCGCGATGGGCCCGGCAGTGGATCGGCTGGGACGGGTTTGGACCGTTTTGGGCGCAGGCTACGCGGGCCATCTCCCGCCGGGCGACCACCAATCAGTATCAGGTCACCACTCGGCACGATGGGTCGAAGGCAGTGCTAGACCTCAAGGCGTATGACTCGGTCGGCAACCCCATCAATTCCCTTGGCGCCGAGGTGCGGATCACGACGCCGAGCGGCGAGTCGCGCCCGATTAACCTCAGCCAGCGAAGTCCGGGGGCCTACGAGGGTTCGTTCGATGCGGCGGAGTTGGGATCGTATGTTGTAACCGTTTCGGAAGACGCCGCGGGCGGGGGAAAGCGCATCAGCACTTCGGGATTCGCGGTTCCCTACCCGCCGGAATACAAACGGTATCGGGCCAATCGTCCGCTCATGGAACGGGTGAGCCGTGCGGCGGGCGGGCGGGAGCTGTCCGGTCCCGCCGAAGCCGCCCGGCCGGTCAGCAATCCAGGATTCTCGATTTCGCGTCTGTGGCCGAGCTTTCTATTGTTCGCGGCGGTGCTGCTGCCGTTCGACGTGGCTTCGCGCCGGGTCGCGATCCCGCTGATCGAAGGGTTGCAGCGGCTGGTTCTCTGGCTCCGGCGAAGGAAGGCCGCGTTGCGCGAGAGGCCGGTGGAGCAGCTGGAGCGAGTTGACCGGCTGCGGAAGGCCAAAGAGCGGATTCCGAAGGGGCCGGCGCCGGGTGATGGCGGAGGGCCGATATCTATCCCGCGACCTGAGCGTCGGCCCGAAATCAGGCCTACTCCGTCCGGGTCGGCGTCATCGCGGCTGTTGGAGGCGAAGCGGAAGCGGCACGATTCCGACAAAGACGGGTAGATGCTGTCTTGATTTGTCAAGGGGAAAATAGCAATTTGTGGTCATAGGGTGTCTTTGTCTTCAGGACTGCCGCGATTGCGCTGGCGAGTTTGCGCATGACGGCGATGTTGACGTGCTTTTTTGCTTTGCCGGCTTTGCGGAGTCGGTCGGCGAAGGCCGCGCAGCCCGGACAGTGCTTGGTTGCGACGAGTCCAGGCATCCAGAGCGCCCGGCGCAGGCGATGGTTGCAGGCAAACGCGATCTGGCCGGGGACT
>JBGPGO010000021.1:0-53278 GCA_041483895.1 Fimbriimonadia bacterium | reverse complement strand
TAAAAGGTATGCGAACAGCCCAACGACAATGCCGAACAGCAATCCTGCTAGCCACAGCGAGGGGAAGAACATAACCCAAGCGACGAGAGAAACGGACGCGAATGCGATGGCCTTGCCCTGCCGCGTCATGCCGAGAAATAGCTTTTCTCTCGGTGAAACGTCTCTTGTGGCAGGATTGGTGAGGCAGTCGCAGAGCGCACGGCAGGCCCGGTCGGTCTTCATCTCGGCCAATACGTCTATGGCCACTCGTTGGGACGATGGCCTTACAGAAAACTGGGCGATCCGTCCCAGAGTGGGGGCAAGCGCGTCACCAACATCCAGGATTGCTTCCCATTCCCCGGTCTGCCAATCGGTGTCTCCACCAGATAGTCGATCCGCGACGCTGTCGCAAAAGAAGCGGTCCGGGTTAGACGAAATCCACTTCGCCAACCGAGCGTAGAAGCACTTTCCGCACAAAAGGCTGAAATGGACAATCTCCGATGTCAATGGCTTTGGCGGCATCCCGATCTGACGCCCGCATTCGTTGCACCGGTATCCCGACTCCTCCGTCCCCCGGGCTGTGGCGATGCCCATGACCTACCGCGCCAACGCCCTCACGATTCGGCCGGCGGCGTCCTCAATCTGCTCCCGCGTGATGTCCAACGGCGGGGCGAACCGCAAGGTCTGATGGTGGGTGTCCTTCGAGATCACCCCTTCTTCTAAGAGGCGAGGAATGAAATCCCGTCCGGTACCAGCCGATTCGTGAAGCTCCACGCCGATCAGCAGCCCCTTGCCACGAACATCCTTGACGATCGGTCCAATGAGCGGGTGCAGGAGCCCTTTGAAGAACCGGCCGTTCGCATCCGCTAGTTCGTCCAGCTTGCCTTGGTAGAGATCGACGATGGCTGCAACGCCAATGACGCTGGCCAGCGGGTTGCCGCCAAAGGTGCTGCCGTGATCCCCAGGGCGCAACAGCCCCAGCACGGCGCGCGTCCCGACCACAGCGGAAACCGGCATCAGCCCGCCGCCCAATGCCTTCCCCAGCGTCATCAGGTCCGGCTTGGCGTCTTCCCACTGCCACGCAAACCGCCGCCCCGTGCGGCAGAACCCGGTCTGTACCTCATCCCAAATCAGCAGTACATTGTGGCGGGTGCAAATTCGCCGAACCTCGGCCAGAAACCCGTCCGGCGGGACGATGATGCCGCCCTCCGCTTCTATCGGCTCCAACAACACGGCTGCGGTGTTTGGCGTAATTGCCCGCTCGACGGCCCCAGCATCGCCAAACGGTACCGAGACAAACCCCGGCGGGAACGGTCCGAAGTCCTCGCGATATTGCGGGTCGGAGGAGAAACTGATGATGGAGATGGAGCGCCCGTGGAAGTTGCCCTCCGCCGTTATAATCTCCGCCTTGTCGTCCGCCACCCCTTTCACGCGATAGCCCCATTTGCGCGCCAGTTTGATCGCGGTCTCGACGGCTTCCGTCCCGCTGTTCATCGGCAAGGCCATCTCAGAGTCGGAGTATTCACATAGTCCGGCCAAAAAGACCGCCATCTCGGCGGTGTAGACGGCGCGGGAGGTCAGCGTCACCCGTTCCATCTGCTTGTTCGCGACCGCGATTAGGTCTTCATTGAGGTGGCCGTGAGCCAGCGCCGAATAGCAGCCGACCATATCGTAGTATTTCTTACCGTTCTTGTCCCACACGAACGGCCCCTGCCCTCGCGTGACAACCACATCGATGGGATGGTAGTTGTGGGCGCAGACCTCGTTGGTCAGCCGAATTGTCTCCTCATGGGTCATCCCGTCAACCGTCTCGAAAATGCCGTCGGATGCCAGCTTGCCGAGTATGCTCGTCTTGGTCGCTGTGCTCATACATTCAGCATACCAGTCGGGAGCGGGCCGTGCGAACCCCCATCCTACCGGGTTCCGGGACCATGCTGAGGATGAGGTTTGGGCTGTCGTATAGGTATAATGAGTGTCCAATTCAGCGAGGAACGATTAGAAATGAAAGCGAACATACACCCGAAGATGATGATGGCAACCGTTACCTGTGGTTGCGGCAATACTTTCCAGACGATTTCCAATCAGCCGAACGTAAATATCGAAATCTGCTCGGAGTGCCATCCCTACTTCACCGGCAAGCAGAAGCTGGTCGATACGGAAGGCCGCGTCGAGAAATTCATGCAGAAGTACAAAAAGGCCGGCAAGCCACAGTAGCCGTGGGCCGGATAACAACAACCCTTTCTATGACCAACAACCGGGGCCCACGTTTTTAGATGCCGAAGGGCGAATACCTTCAGTACGGTGGTCAAGCGGTAATCGAGGGCGTCATGATGCGAAGCCCTCGATTTTTCGCTGTCGCCTGCCGCGCGCCGAATCAGGAGATCGTGTGCCAGGCCGAGCCGATCGAAAAGACCTGGATCGGACGGCAGACCTGGCTGAAGAAGCCGTTTTTGCGGGGATCGCTCGCGCTGCTGGATGCGATGGCGCTCGGCATCAAGGCGCTGCAGTTTGCCTCCAACCTTCAGCTCGATGAGGAGAAGCAGGGCGAGGGGCCGTCGAAGGACGAGCGGGTGAATCGGACGAGGGAACGATGGATTTTTTGGCCGATTTTCCTTGCCATCAACGCGGTGGTTGCCTGGTTCCTCGTTCCGGTGGTTGGCGGTCTGCTGGTGGACAGGGCCGCTGATGTCTGGAATTGGATCCGGTCACCGAAGGGCCTCACTCTTATCGCCTCGGTCATTGTCCTCATTGTCCTTGCGCTGCAGGCATCGGCGAGGAACTCCAAGAAGCAGGGCAGCAGCATCAACGACACGGCGTTCATCGGGGCGATGGCGTTTGGGCTGCTGTTCGGCGTTATGGTTTTTGTCGTCATCCCCACGACCGCTGTGGACGCTTTTCGCGGGGATCCCTACTTATGGCCCAGCATGAAGCTTAATGTGCTCGACGGTTGTTTGCGGCTGTTCATCTTTTTGGATTACGTCGCGCTCATTGGACAAAACCGGGAGATTTTTCGCGTATTCCAATATCATGGCGCGGAGCACAAGGCGATCAACACGCTGGAGGCCGGCAAGGACCTGACGCTCCAGAACTGCTCGGCGCAGACGCGGCTGCATCCGAGGTGCGGCACCAGCTTCGTCATCATCGTTTTTCTTATCAGCATCGTTGTGTTCGCCTTCATACCCAGGCCGCCGACATATATCCGCATTCCGCTGCATATCGCGCTGCTGTTTCCGATTGCGGGGATCGCGTATGAGTGCATTCGGTTTGCGGGCAAGTTCCGGGCGAGTTTTTTCACGAAGCTGGCGTTTTGGCCCGGCCTGGCGACGCAGCTATTGACTACGCGCGAGCCGAACGCCCAGCAGGTGGAGGTTGCGCTGACCTCGCTGAAGGCGGTCATGGACAAGGAGCAGTCGGAAGAGAAGCTGGTAGTGGCCTGAAGCCCCAGACGTGGCGGTAGACTCCTTTCATGAACCAGCGAGCGTTTTTTCGCCATAGCAACCGTGTTGGTTTTTGCTGGCGCCGCTTCGGCGCTGCAAATCGCGCCTGCGAAGCAGCCAAATCTTCCACGCAAAACTGCTGAAGCTTTTCTAGTGGCCACGCGTAGCAAAAACAAGCACGCCATTGACAAATATTTCGATCGATCCCCCGGGGCGACAGTAAGCGTTGTTGACGTGATTTCTCACACGAACAAAATTGATTCCGAGAAACGCTGGACAGCTAGGAAACTTCTCGCGGCACACTACAAGAATAAGGGCCCGATATCAGAGTTTGGGTCGATGGGAACTGATTTCAAAATTGTCAGCATGGAAAAGCCCGGGACAATTTATGTCGACGTACCGCCACCATCCTCGCAGAACAAGATGGATCTCTTCCGTTTTGTATTTCGATATTTCAAAGGCCGCTGGGTCATTTCTGAGATTTGGATGAGTTATGCGGATGCCTAGCGAGTGCGATCTCGCTTGATTGCGGGCTGGTCGAAAAACCGCCCAATGTCGGCAACCTCCTTTTCAATGCCAACTTTCGCCTCTCTTGGCAGCCGACCGAACGGTTCGAGTCCGATCTCGATCCCCTTCCCTTTCTTCTTCCAACCCCACGTCCCGATAACCCGGCCATCGAGAAGAATCGTGGGTGATATCCAGCCGGCCACGCGAAACACCTGCGCATGATGTTTTCTTGGCACCAAATGAGAACGATCCTTGTGCCCCAACAGGACCGGATCGAAGTTGGGCAGCAGTTTCACGCCGGTCGGCGGAGCCACTGTCACGAGCGTTTTCAAATCCTTTTTCAACAGCAGCAGGCGCTGCGAGCCGACCTCTATCTCGATCACTTCGTCAGCGATCCGATTCAGCATCTTTCGGCCGAGACCGACCGTCCCGCCAAGCCAAATCGCGAAATCACCGAGCGACGCGGGACCGTACGTTTGCAAATAGCCACGCAACAGTTCGTTTTGCGCCTCCTCTTCGGGCGGATCGGAGTAGCCTGGCAGCCAATGGTCCATGCGAACAAAACGCACATCTTTCGTCTCCCCTGGGGCAAAGACCACCGCGCCTGCCGCCGTCGCCAACTGAATGCCTGCGCCCCACGAATGGACGATCAGATCGCGCAGATTCGGCGAAACGAGCCCGGCAATCTCCCGCCGCGTCATCGGACCATTTGCCAATGCAGAGCGGATCTGCGCCACCACATCATCGAACCACGTCTTTTCATAGCCCATCTTCTTCAGCCATCCGGCATTACGCTGCAGACCCGCCTCGCGGCGTCCGGCGAGATAGATGCCCAACTGTTTAGCTGGCAAGAGATGAACAGTCCCCCGCATGCACCAGGTCTTCACAATGGATCGGTCCACAGCCAGCGCCGTACGAATCCGCTCCCGCGTCACCTGCGGCATCCGGGCCCGGATCTGCAGCTCCGCCGCGCTCAACACCTGCGCCTGGCAGCCGCAGATGCTATGAACCAGTTCGGCAATTGAGATACCGTTGGCCGGCTGAGTCAAATGGTGGCGTTGGAACCGAAACGCGCGCACATGGTCAATCGTGTAGTCCACGCAGCAATTGAACCCGATGAGGAGACGCAATGGAAAGCGGATCCATCGGGTTGCTCGTTCAGAGTACTAATTCCGTTGCTACTTGCACATGATGTGATTGGAAGCCGGCGGCGCGATAATCAATCTCTGATAGATCGGTTTCATTAGGTTCCGCGGTTCATAGAACTCGATGAACATGAAGTCGAATCCAATGAGATCAGAGAAGTTAGCGTTTACCAAAACATGAGCCACAGCCGGCGTCCTAGCGACCTTCGGAGTGGGTCCCGTATACCCATCCATCCAAAACTCCGCCTCTCTGCCAAGGAATCCTGTCTTTGTGCACATGAAACTCCGCAGTCTACTGGCTACGAACCCAATCCCTTTGCAGCCATACGCAAAGCTTATGATCCCATTCGAATAGACGCGGTAAACGGCATCCGCAGGTTCGTCCCGAGTGGTTCTACCGGAAAAGTTGTTGGAATACGCAAGGCCATTCGAACTCCAACCCGATCCGCCAGTCATAGGCCCTGGATCACCGTCACAAAGCACATGCAAGAAATTACTCGCACTGCAAAGGCGGGAAAAGATTGGCGTAGTCAGATCCCCCGGAAGATAGATTTCAATCGAGCAAAACGTAATTTTGCTACCGGCACCCACAGGGTCCGTCATACGAAAATGCGCGATTGCCGGGCGGCCGCCCGTCGTGATTTGGGTCCCGAACAGACCTTCCAACCAAGAATCGGCGACTTTGCCGAGAATCGGTTCACGGTAGCAGCGAAAAGAAATGCCCCTGTAACCCGTGAAATTCACATACCCAGAACTGTTCGAGCCCTCGATGTATTGGAAGTTTTCGAAGAAAACACCGCTGGGGGTACCAGCCACCCATAGCTCCACTCCCGCGATCTGCTGATGATCGGAGACCATATTGGCGTCACTGCCATACGCAACGCCTTGGGTGGATTCTGCTGGCGCGCGAGAACCGAAGAGGGCCACAGCAAATAACGCGACAAGTATCGTCTTCCACATAGTTGACAACTCCTTTCAAGTTCCAACAATTATCTAATCATATCTGATTCAGGGACGGGCTCATTTGCACAAAATGCGATTGTCCCCCTTCGTCCGAACCCCGAACTGCTGATATACCGGCTTCGTCAGATCGATCGGGTCGAAGATGCTGATCAGCAGGAACTCCAGACCCGGCACTTCCGAGGAGTCGGTTACGAAGACGCGCGCGACCACGGGGGTATGGGCTGTCTTTGTGTTTGGTCCGATGCAGCCGTCCATCCAAAACTCCGCCGCCCTGCCGAAGAAGGTCTTATTGGCGCACTGGAATGACTTGAGCCGCTTGCCGATGAAACCGATGTGTTTGTCCTCATAGAGAAAGTCCAAAATGCCGTTTGAAAAGACACGATATTGCGTTGCCGCGATCTCTGAATGAGACACGGAAACGACGTAGGTGCCGTTTGTATAGGCCAGCCCTGTGTTGCTGCCCCATTGGCCGCCCGCCTGCAAGCCCGCATCGTCCGCAATGAGAACGCGGGTGCTGGGGAATGCGACGCCGTATTCGCTGAGAACCGACTTGGACAGGTCACCCGGCAAATAGATGTCCATCGTAAAGAATGCGAACTCTCCTGAATTCTCGCCTGGATCGCTCATTCGGAAATGCGCAACCACGGGCCTGCCTGGCATGTTGTATGCTCCGTGCAGGCCTTCCAACCAGATATCCACGACTTTGCCGAATATCGGCATGTGATAGCCGGTGAATGACCGGATGCGCGTGGCAACAAATAATGTCGTTGCGACCAGATCGTCGGCAGGTTGGGACGTATAGGAAAAGTTGCCCAACAACGGACCCGCGTCCGTACCCGCTACCCAGAAGCTGAGTAGCATAAACCCTCTGTTCGTTCGCACTCCTTCGCTACCGGGGCGGTATGCGATGCCGACGTGAGTTTCTGCGCTTACGACGGAAGCAAGCGCGATGCAAACTACAGCCAAGATTTTGCGTAACATTTGTTCACCTACTTGCAAAAGATTTTGTTCTTCCCTGACCGATCGAAATTCAGTTCCGGCCGGCGGATCGAAGTCGGTGGCCCGAAATGCCCGCCAATCGGCCTCTCATTTGCACATGACATGTATAAACCCAGCGCGAACAAATGCCAGACGTTCGAATGTCGGGTGGTCAAGATGTCCAGGATCATAGAGCGCAAGATAGACGAAACTGATACCGACGAAGTTGCCCGGATCCGTGACGACAATATGAGCAGTCTTCGGCGTGTGAGCATTGTCTTCCGTCGGACCGCAATATCCGTCCAGCCAAAACTCCGCGACCTTTCCGACAAATGCGGTGTTCGTGCAGTTGAATGACTTGAGGCGCGTTCCCCGGAATCCGGCAGGTCCATCATTGATGTGAAAATCGACAATGCCGTTCGAATACACACGGAAGTTCCCGATAGACTTCTCTCCGCGATCGGTGCCGCCTTGAAAATAAGTACTATATGCGAATCCGTTCTGACTGATCTTAGCACCGGTCTGAGCGCCTGCGTCATCTTTGAGAAGAATCGTTACCTGGTCTTCCGTGATTGCCAGAACAGTCCTGAACGGAGCCGTTAAGTTATGGGGGTCAAATAGCTCGATGAGAAACAATCCACGCATTTGGCCGATTCCTGAACTTGGATCGGAGATACGGACGTGCGCAACAGTTGGACTGCCGAAGGGATTTCCGAAGGTGTTGTTCGTGAAACCGTCCAACCACACATCCGCCACTCTTCCGAACAGCGGATCGATGTAACCCGTGAACGATCGGGCGCTCTGGGCGATAAATTGCCAGGTCGGCGCGCCTCCCGTATCGTCGGTGTAGGAAAAGTGACCAAACAGCGGACCGGCGGCTGTTCCCGCCACCCATAAGTTGGCATTGGCAAATGTTTGATGATCCGTCAGCAACGAATCGTCGATCCCATAAGCGAGGCCGACTTTGGTTTCGCCGAAGCAGTGAGCCGCCGAGCAGCACGCTGCGACCAGTAATAAAACTATTCGTTTCACGTCGTCCCTTCTTTTCCAATTTGTCTGTGGCTTGCTACCAACAACCGTCTACTTGCACAAAACATTGTTTCCGCCGACCTGACGATATCCAAGCCGCTCGTAGACCGGCGTCGAAAGGTTGACCGGATCGTAGAGGGCGATATAGATAAACTCCAATCCCACGGCGCTCGCTGAGGCCGTGATAATGATGTGCGCGACACGAGGCGTATAGGTTGCCGAGGGGCATGATCCAGAGTATCCGGTTAGCCAAATGTCAGCCTCTTTTCCCGCAAACCCATTGTTGCAGCACTGGAAGGACTTCAGGCGAGCGCCCCGAAACGCGATATGCGGATCCTTGTAGTTGAAGTCAACGATGCCGTTCGATGTCACCCGATAGCAAGCCGTGGCTGTATCGAATCGATTCGTGGTCATCGTTATCCCGGTGGACCAAGCCATCCCGTTGCTGCTTGCATTGGAGCCGCCGTTTAGCCAGCCGGCATCATCGCGAATCATGATGCTAACGCCATCATTGGCCACTCCGAGCCGACTGTATATCGGAGTCGTCATGTTATTCGGGGAATAGATGTCCAGCGTAAATAAGCTGAGAGATTCGACGGGATAGTCCGGATCAGTCAGGCGAAACCGCGCGATAACGCGGCTGCCTCCGCGGGAGTCTCCGTCGAAGAGCCCTTCAAACCACATGTCGGCCACTTTCCCGAATAATATCTCTCGATACCCGGTGAATGAGAGAATTCTCGTCGCATGAAAGGTGGGGGTGGTAGCCAGCCCAGGAGGCAGCGGAAATTCGACAAAATCGAAGTAACCGAGGAACGGCCCGGCTTCCGTTCCTGCCGCCCAGATGGTGTAGAGGGTATTCGTGCCATGGTTCGTTGTCGTGTCACCGTCATGACCGTAGACGATGCCAACGTTCGTTTCCGCTTGCGCGATCGTCAGGGCGAGCAGGCCGCAAACTGATAGAATTAGTTTCATCATAATCACTCCTTAATTCCGATTGTGCCGGCTACTTGCACAAAATGTGGTTCTGTCCCGCGTCGCCGTTGATAAATCTCTCGTAAACCGGTGTCGTTAGGTTGTACGGATCATAGAACGCGATGTACATAAAGTCGTAATGCAGCGGCCCGGAAGATTGCGTGACGATAACCCGTGCGACCTGCGGCGTGAACGCGCAGGTTGCCGCCGGGCCGGAATAACCGTCCAGCCAGAACTCCGCCTGCTTTCCAAAGAAGCCCGAATTCGTACACTTGAACGACCGCAGCCGCTTACTCATGAAACCGATTGCCGACGAGGAGTATTCAAAATCAAGAATTCCGTTCGAATAGACCTTGTAATAGGCCTGCACAGGCTCGTAACGGTTCGTATATCCCTTGTATGGAAGACTATAAGCCCATCCGGTTGAGCTCGGAATTTCGGCGCCCGCCATACCCCCGGCATTGATGGGAATCAGCACATTCAAGATATTGTTTCCGATAAGAAATCGGCTGTAGTACGGTGTGCTGAGGTTGCCGGGTTGATAAACGTCAATCGTCATGTACGACTTAACCATGCTGGAACCGGGAGGATCCGTCGTGCGAAAATGCACGATCGCGGGCTTTCCGGTTCCGGGATAGTTGCCGAACAGACCTTCGAACCAGATATCCGCCACCTTGCCAAAAAACGGCTCGACGTAGCCTTTGAACGAGATACCACGAGTGCCAGTAATCGTCGCGACGATGGCGAGCGTCGGGCCTTTATCGACATAGTTGAAACGATCGAACAATACTCCCGATTCGGTGCCGGCGACCCAAAGATCAACCCCTACGATGTCCGATTTGCCGATGATAGCGCTGTAATCGGTGCCATAGACGACTCCCTGGTCCGTTTCGGCATAGGAAATCGCGGTTAATATGGCGGCTGTTATAACAATGATGTTTTTCATTATGACAGTGACCTTTCTATCTATCCAATGAGAAATATTCTCACGGTTCGAGCTACTTGCACAAGATATGATTTTGGCCCGACTTTCCAAAAATCAGACGTTGATACACCGGCGTCAACAGATTTCCCGGATCGTACACTTCGATATACATGAACTCCAGACCGGTCGATGATGCGGACTGCGTGACAATCAGCCGGACGATGCGCGGCGTCCACATGTTGTCGCCGTTCGGTCCGAATCGCGCATCGAACCAGATTTCCGCCTCCTTACCAACAATGCTCGCGTTGGTGCACTTGAAAGACCGCAATCGCACAGATTGAATGGCTGTGTTGGGCGCACCATAAGAGAAATCAATCAGTCCGTTCGACGCCACGCGATATACCGCGGCGGCGGGCTCTCGCCGATTCGTTGTTCCCAAATACAGTTTGCTGTAGGCCATGCCGTTGGAGCTGAAACCTGGACTCGTTTCGGGCGGTCCCGCATCGTCGGCAATCAGCACATGCGTGTAGTCATATCCAACGGCGACACGGCTGAAAATCGGCGACTTTAGATCACCTGGAAGGTAGATATCCATCGTCAGGAAACTGTATTGGACTCCGAAACCCACGGGGTCGGTAATGCGAAAATGCGCGATCGTGGGTCGTCCCCCATTCGGCTGGTTTCCGAAGTAGCCCTCTAGCCAAATATCCGCCACTTTTCCAAAAAACGGCAGTATGTAACCCTTGAAGGAAATCAACCGAGAGCCGGTAAAGTAGGTTCTGACAAAATTGTTGTGGTCGTAGAACCGGAAGTGATCGAAGAACAGACCCGATTCTGTCGCGGCGACAAACAGATCAAGTTCTTCCAATGTCTGGTGATCGGTGAAGATAATATCACCATCACTGCCATATACAATGCCGACGTTCGTTTCGGCAAACGCCAACCCTGCCGAAAGGGCGAACAATATCATCAAACACAATCTTCTCATTTCAATACCTACCCTTCCGTCACTTGCAAATGATGTGATTCGCTCCCTTGTTCCGTAAGACCAGTCTTTCATAAAACGGACTGGATAGGTTCCTCGGATCGTAGAGAGCGATATACAGAAACTGGAAGCCGTTGGGTGACGCCTTATCCGTTACGATAATGTGCGCGACACAAGGTGTAAGTGGATTCTTGCCGGTCCCAAAGTGTCCGTCGAGCCAAAAATCGGCGGCCTTTCCGACCAACGTATCATTCTGGCATTGGAACGATCTCATTCGAGATCCGCGATAGGAGATGTTTGTGTCCGCATACTCGAATCGGGTGAAGTTCGACGAGGCGACGGTATAAGCTGAAAGCGCCGGCTCTTGCCGATTGGTCATGCCCTGGAATCCCAGAGAATAGGCGAGGCCATTGTTGCTCACGCCCGAACTTCCCTCTTTCGGCCCGGCATCGTCTGAAATGACAACCCGAACGACGTTATGGCAGCCGACCAGCCGGTGAACGAATGGGGTTGCGCTGCCGGGTTGGTACAGATCAACGATCATAAATGTTCGGACCAGGGTAATACCGTCCCATCGATTGAGCCGGAAATGAGCGAGCGTCGGCCGGCCGGGTCCCTGCTTTTCCGGACCGAAATACCCTTCCACCCAGAAATCCGCTACCTTGCCGAAAAACGGTTCGATATAGCCCTTGAATGAAACAAGCCGCGACCCGGCAAACAGGTTGTAGACCAGATTGCCAGGGACCGAGGGATCATAGTAGTTGCATAACGTGAGCAAGGGTCCTGACGGTCCATTGGCCAGCCAGACAGCAATCTCGGCATCTCTGCCCAGTTCGGTGGGCATGTTGTCATCGCTGCCATAGACAATGCCTGTGTCTGTCTCGGCCGTGCAAATGCCAAGCGCCGCGAATGATGATAGAACGATCATCAGAAATCGCGTCATATCTATCTCCTTTCAATTCTGAACAAACTGTAGCGTACGATAGCTACTTACAAAGAATGCGGTTTTGACCGGCACGACCGACGCCAAAACGCTGATAAACCGGTTTCGTCAAGTCATGAGGATCGAACACGGCAATATAGAAGTATTCAAAGCCCGATCCGCTGCTCGCCTGTGTGACCAATACATGGGCGACGCCGGGCGTATATGCCTTACTTCCAGCGAAATCAGTGCTGCCAGCGTAACCGTCCACCCAAAACTCCGCGTACTTGCCGAGGAACCCGTCGTTCGAGCATTGGAAGGACCGTAGGCGGCTGCCTCGGAAATAGAAAGGGTAGCCAAAGAACTGGTAATCTACGAAGCCGTTCGAATAGACGCGGTAGTTGGAGCAGACACCTTCTCCTTGCATTGTCGTGACATCAAACTCCTTGCAGTACGCTAGACCCGTGTTGCTCGACGACGCACCTTTTGGTCCGCCCGCGTCGTCGCTGATCAGGACCGCTGTTTTGTTGTTAGCTACAGCCACTCTCGTCAGGAACGGCGCTGCTAGGTTGTTTGCATCATAGAGATCCACCGTGACAATCGAGCGCGGAAGCGATTCAGAATGACTGATTCGGAAATGGCCAATCGTTGGTCGACCGGAGTTTGCCTTGTGAGGACCGAAATATCCCTCCAGCCATATATCGGCAACTTTGCCGAAAATTGGCACGATGTAACCCTTGAACGAAAGCTCTCTGGTCCCCACAAACTGTGAAAAGCCGTGGAGCAGTGTCCCGTCCGCATATATGAAGTGGCCAAACATCGGTCCAGAAGCCGTCCCCGCAACCCAAAGAGCAATGAACGCGTCGGTGGCATGGTCTGTCTGTATGCTATCGTCTTCTCCATAAACGACACCGATGTCCGTCTCTGCACTGGCAACTCCGCAAAAGAAGCACAATGCGAGCAAGCTAATCATTGTTCGATACATGTTCTTTTCCTCCCATTCATCTTGTCAATTTACCGAAACCCTTTTCGCGAAATCATTTGCATAGGATGTGGTTCTGACCAGATCCGCCGATCCACAATCGCTCGTAGATCGGACTCGTTAAATCCCGCCGATCGTACAACGCAATGTACATGAATTCCACACCGTGTGGAAACAACGATGCGGTAACGATTACGCGGGCAACAACCGGTGTATAAGCGGTTTTGAGTGTCGAACCCACGTATGCGTCCATCCAGAATTCGGCTTGCTTGCCGAAGAAACCGTTGTTGGTACACTCAAAAGAACGCAATCGGCTTCCTACTACACCCAAAATGTCATCTATACCCCCATTCGATGCGGAAAATAGAAACTTCAGGATTCCGTTGGAATACACCCTGTACTCAGCACTCATTACCTCATAAAGCGTTTCACCGCGATATTTCGGGCTGTATGCCAAACCGACGCTGCTCACGCCTTGACCACCGGCAACCGCTCCTGGATCATGGCACAGAACGCTGGTTAAGTCTCGTCCGACACCAATTCGACTGAAAATGGGAGTAGTCAGATTATCAGGCAAATAGATATCAATCGTGTAATAGTTATATTGCCTCGAGCGACCCGCCGGATCGGTCATGCGATAGTGCGCGATCACCGGTCGGCCACCTCCACCGACACTGTTGCCGAAGAGACCTTCCAGCCAGATGTCGGCCACCGTGCCAAAAAACGGCTCCGTATAGCACTTGAACGAAAGTCCTCTCGTCGCGGTAAACACCACAGGGCCTTTGCCGAATTTACGGTCTGTAAAAAGGAAATGATCTAAGAACACTCCCTCCGGAGAACCTGCGACCCATAGATCGATCAGGGAGAATGAGGCTTGAGTCGTGAAAATCCCGGGATCCATGCCATAAGCGATCCCAGTATCCGTCTCTGACCAACACGCAGCCAGCGCTGCAGAGAATACGAACATGCTCCAAAAAAATCTTTTCATGAGAAATTCCTTTCTTTGATAACTACTTGCAAAGTATATGATTGCCGCCAGTGGAGCGGATTACCAGCCGCTCGTATGTCGGCGCCCCCGGATGCACCGGATCGTACAGGGCAATATACAGAAACTCAAACCCTGCGTTGCTCTGCGTCACGATCACATGGGCATTGGCGAGTGTGAGATTCTTAGCGCCCAAGTAACCTCGCAGCCAGAAGTCTGCTTCTTTCCCCACGAAGCCCGTGTTCGTGCAATGGAAGGACTTGAGACGGGCGCTACGGAATACAATCCCCTTTGATTCGTACACAAAGTTTGCAAGTCCATTGGATGAAACATTGTATTCGGCGCCGGTCATCTCGTACCGAGTCGTGTACCCAAAGAAGTCGTTGCTGTACGCTAAGCCCGTGTCGCTAACAGTCGCGCCGAGCATACCTCCGGCGTCGTCCGAGATGAGAACATGAGTGCGGTCGTTCGTGTTCGCCAACACGCGTTCCGTGGGAGTATTCAAGTTTCTTGCATCGAAGATTTCAATGAGAAAGAATCCGATCTGCTGCTCAGTGCCCGCGGATGGGTCCGTCATAACAACATGGGCGACCATCGGCCGACCAGACTGGCCGGGATAGCTTTCCTGGAGGCCGTCCAACCAAAAGTCCGCCACCTTGCCGAAAAACGGCTCGATGTATCCTTTGAATGATCTGGCGCGCGACGCGACAAACTGCCATGACGGTTGCTTCGTCGTGTCGTCGATATATTGGAAGTGGTCTAAGAGCGGTCCTGCTTCCGTCCCAGCAATCCATACCTGAACGACAGCCGAAGTGCCGTGATCCGTCCTCATCGAGGTGTCGGAGCCGTAGACGAGTCCTACATTCGTGTCGGACCACGCGATCTGCGCGAACGCGAAGCAAGCAACCAAAATCGGCAATTGCTTCAACATCAGATTCCTCCCTTTCGCCCCTGGTATCAGGGATCACATTATTATCGCTAAAAGCATATCTGTCAGCCCCAAAGAATGCCGGATTGCATAATTGCGAGGCTGACAGAATCTATTTGCACAGGATTTTCGTGTCGCCGTTGTTACGCACGACCAGCCGTTGATACGTCGGCGTCGTCAGATTGGAAGGATCGTAGATGGAATAGAGCATGAATTCAAGGCCATAGTCTGCACTCGAGTCGGTGACAAGGACCTGCGCAACTACAGGTGTGTGTGCGTTTTTCGTGTTTGGTCCCATGTACCCATCCATCCAGAATTCGGCCGCTTTCCCAAGAAACGTATTGTTCGCGCAATGGAACGACTTCAGGCGAGTACCCACAAGTCCGATATGGGGATCGAGCAAAGCGAATCGCATCACGCCATTGGACGCTACCCAAAATTCAGCGGTGACTTTCTCTTTCCGGTTCGTGATGCCGCCAAACGTATTCGAATATGCAAGCCCATTGTCGCTTCCCAACTGGCCGCCAGCCTCGGGTCCCGTACCGTCCGCAATGATGACTCGGACATGGTTGTTGTCGTACCCGACTTCGCTGATGGTCGGCTTGTTGAGGCTGTTCGCGTCAAAGATGTCGGCGGTAAAGTACGCCAGCCGTCCGGTAAATTTCGCGCTGTCGGTCACTCGAAAGTGCAGAACCGCCGGCTTGCCCATTCCAGGATCCGGACCAGCGAGACCCTCGGCCCATATGTCGGCAACTTTGCCGAACAGCATACTTTCGTAGCCCCTGAATGAGCGAAGGCGGTAAGCAGTGAAATAGAGCACGTTGCCTCCTCCGCCCGGTTTGGGAAATGATACGTAGTTGAGAAATCCCAGCAATGGGCCGGATTCGGTGCCCGCAACCCAGAGATGAAATTGCGCGCCTCCTCGATTGGTAACGCCCTCGTTCTCCCCGCCGAACACGATCCCTGATTGTGTCTCAGCGAAACTAAGTGATGCTGCAATGAACAACAATGTCGTCCAACAACTGCGACTAAGGATTTTCATGGCCGCTCCTCTTCATAAGTATTTCGAATCGCAAACTCACTTGCACAAAATGTGATTCTGTCCCCCGTTTCCGAACAGAAGCCGCGTGTATACCGGTGTCGTCAAATTGTGAGGGTCAAAGACCGCTATGAATACAAGATCGATTCCAGGGTCTCCGGACGACTGCGTAACAACTACGTGCGCGACCGCGGGGGTGCGGGCACATGCTGCGGCGACTCCGCTGTAGCCGTCCATCCAAAAGTCTGCCTGCTTGCCGACAAGACCCGTATTCGTGCATTGAAAGGATCGAAGACGTGTGGCCATGAAAACGAAGGCCTCTGAGCTATAGGTGAAATCTATGATGCCGTTTGAATAGACGCGATAGTTCGCATATCCTTTTGCATTGCGATTGCTGATGCCAACGAACAGATTCGCGTAGGCAAGCCCCATGGAGCTCACGCCGTTTCCACCGGATATTGGTCCCGGATCGCCCGAACACAAAATGTGAGTCTTATCGTTGGCAATCCCAAATCGAGAGTAAATTGGATGCGTCAAATCGCGCCAATCATAGATGTCCATCGTAAAGTAGCTGAACTGCAATGAACTTCCGGCTGGATCGGAATATCGGTATCGCGCAACCACCGGCGGACCTCCGGTCGTCGTTGGACCAAACGTACCGTCCATCCATATCTCCGCCGTCAGGCCAAAGAACGGCCATTGATAGCAGCTGAATGAGATGCCGCGTGCAGCGGTAAATGTAAGATACTGGCCACCCACTTCGCCATACACAAAGTGATCGAGGAAAATCCCAGATGCAGTTCCGGCCACCCAAAGATCGACTCCGGCGGTGACGTGTTTGTTTGTCTCCATATTTGCGTCCACGCCGTAAGCGAGGCCCAGATTGCTGGCCGCTTGTGCTGCCGATATACCGGCAAAGGCGAGTAGAGTCGTTAAGAAATGTCCACGCATTGTCAACTGTCCCCCTTCTATCATTGCGCCGAAAGGCACGAACACCAAAGATGAAGGCGCCGACCAAGCAGATTGCCGGCCCCGTCAATAGTGTCATCAGTATAACAGCGAACAGCAAGATTCGGAGCGGAAAAGATTGCTGGTTTAAGGATATTTACGAGGCCGCTATCGGCTCATCCGTGCGCCGTTCGGACTCCTCGGGCAGCAGTTCCAGCATCACCATGCCGGCGGGAAAGCAATTGGCACGGAAAGAGCCAGCCCTGCTCCTGCGGCAATGAATCTACAAATTAGCGGCATTGTCACTTGCAAAGGATCTTGTTCCGCCCGTATCCGCTGAGGTATAGGCGCTCAAAAATAGGCTTTGTCAGGTCTGTGCGATCGTAGACCGCAACATACATGAAGTCGTGGTTTATCGTAAGGCTAGCTTGTGTTACCATAACACGTACGACCACTGGGGTGTACGCCGTTTTCACACTCGATCCGATGCACGCATCAAACCAGAATTCCGCAGCTTTCCCGAGGATCGTGTTGTTGGTGCAATGGAAGGACCTCAATCGTTTACCGACCAAACCGACTTTTCTCGATGTTTCCAGCTCGAAACTAAACAGGCCGTTAGAGTACGCTCTGAAGGATGCCGTGACGTTTTCGATCCCCCAGTAGCCACCGTCGAACCCCTTGCTGGTTGCTAGGCCGACATCGCTCCAACCCTGCCCGTCCGCGAGCCCGCCGGCATCATTCTTGATGAGGACATGTGTTGTATTGGTGGCGAGGCCAACTCGAGTGTAGACCGGTTTGCTCAGGTCACGAGGATCAAAAATTTCGATCGCGAAATAATTCTGGGCATCCCTCAACGGATCAGTAAGGCAACACCTTGCGATCATCGGGCGCCCATAACCGACCTGGCTGTCAAACAGGCCCTCCAACCACATGTCGGCTACATTACCGAAGAACCGATCTTTGTATCCCTTAAAGGAGATACCCTTCGTAGCCGTAAAAACGATCTTCCCGCCGAGGAGCGGGTCCTCCGTAAAGGAGAAGTGACCGAGAATGAAGCCGGTTGGGGATCCAGCGACCCACAAGTCGAGAATCCCACGGACGGTATTTTGATGCAAAATGAAAATGTCGTTGTCATAGCCATAGACGATTCCGGTGTCCGTTTCGGCGACCGCCAGTACCGCGGTACATAGAGTGAGCACGCTAACTAACAGTTTCCTCATTTTCCAATCCTTTCAGCGGGCATCCCGGCCTTCTGGACCGGATAACACATTATTATCGCTTAAAGCATATCTGACAGCGGAAAAGATTGCTGGTTTATGGATATTTACGAGGCTGCGACCGGTTCATCCGTGCGCCGCTCGGACTCCTCGGGCAGCAGTTCCAGCATCACCATGCTCGCGTGCAGGCAGGAAAGGGTGCTCTCCGCCCCCTGGTTGCCGCTCGGCCCATTCGGAGTGAGCCCATCGCTGCAGCCGCCCGACCGAAAATCGATCAATTGAGCGTTCAGATCGTTCGCGCCCAGGAACCAGTCGTAGGATAGCCGCATCAGCTTGAGATAGCGCGACTCTTTCGTTGTCTGGTACGCGGCGGCGGCAAGCGATACCAGAGCGCAGGCGTCGATTGGCTGCTGATCGAAGTGGGCCTTTTCCTTATCGCCCTTCCGATACCAGCCGTTCGAGCCGACCAGGCTGATATGCCCGTCCCGTGTGCACATATCGAACAGAAAATCTGTGGTCTTCTTCGCGATCTCAAGGTATTTCTCATCCTCAAACACCTGGCTGGCCCGCCACAGCGACCGCGGGATCACACCGTTATCGTATGCCAAAATCGGTTCATACCAATCCCAACCCTCGGCCTTGGCGACCTCATAGTGACGCGCAACTCGATCGGCAAGCATTTGCAGCGCGTTCCGCACCTCAATGGCGCCGGGGTATCGGTCCAGATACCGGAACATGCCGAGCATGGCATACGCCGCCCCGCGCAGGTTCAGATCCTGCACCACCGACATCGCCATGTCAAAGCAGTCCTTCGCCACCGCCTGATAGTCCGTCGGTGCGTAGGCAATCGCGTGTCCGAGCCCCCACAGCGCGCGGCCTTGGCAGTCGGAGGAGCCAATTTCGTCCAGGAATCGCCGGTCGATCGCGACGAAGTTTCGGAAGCTCCCGTCCGGATTCTGGCAAAATCGGACGAAGGCCAGATAAGTTCCAAGCAGTTCCAAAATCTCATGCCGGCTGGTGAGGCGGAAATACTTGGTGGCGATTACCAGCGCGCGGGCATTATCGTCCACGCAGTAACCGTGCGAATAGTCCGGCACCAAGAACGTCGCATGCTGGAATAGTCCGAACTTGTCCGTCATCCGCCGCAGATGGTCCAAATTCGGTTCCGCGAGGCTCCTCTTGCCGATGATGGCCGTTGCCTTCGCGGGCTGGGGCCGGATCTCCGCCCGATTGCTCAAAAGGCCCGCAAACTCGCGCACGTACTCCCGGCCGACCTCGCGCCAGACCATGCTGCGGCTGTACTGATAGGCCCGCTTTCGCATCGCGTGCATCTCGACCGGATTGTCCAAAAGCTCGATGATCTTGTCCGCCATCTTGTCCGGATCGTTGAATTCCGTCAGGAGGCCGCGGCCTTCGCCCAGCAGCTCCTCGGCGTGCCAGAACGGGGTGGAAACGATCGCCTTCCCTGCCCCGAGCGCGTAGGCCAGCGTTCCCGACGTGATCTGCTCGCGATTCGGATACGGAGTCAAGTAGATGTCGGCGGCGCACAGCGCCTCGCACAACTCCTCGAACGACACGAAGCGGTTGTAGAAAACCACGTTGTCTTCAATGTCCAGCTCGCTCACCAAACGCTCGAGACCCAGCCGATACTCCTCGCCGGACACCTTCTTGACCTCCGGATGGGTCGCGCCGAGGATCATGTAACAGACTTCGGGGTATTTCTTCGCGACCTTGGCAACCGACTTGATCGCCGTCTCGATCCCCTTCCCCGGTCCGATGAGGCCGAAGGTGAAGAGGACAGTGCGGCCTTGCAGCTCGAATTGGTCCTTATAGTAGCTGGGGTCCACGATGGGCAGGTCCGGAATGCCGTGCGGGATGTAGACCAGCTTGTCCTCGGAAACGCCGTGGCCCTTCATCATCTCGACGGCTTTGTGGGTCATCACTACAATCTTGTCGCTGCGGTCGACAAGCGCGTCGAACACGCGGGACTGGACCGGGCGGCGGTCCTGCAAAACGGTATGGAAGGTGCTGACCACGGGCACGCGCAGCTCGCGGAGCAGGGTCAGTAGGTACTCGCCCCAATCGCCGCCGAAGATGCCGTATTCGTGTTGGAGGGAGACGATATCCACGCGGCTGAAGTTCAGGAAGTCGGCGGCGCGCTTGTAGTCGTTGAGATTGTGCTGCTGGACGACGAATTTGACGCGGCTGGCGAAGTCGCCCACTTCGCTGCCATTCGTGACGGCAGTTACGACCGCGTTCTCCGGGGAGGCCAAATGACTGCTGACGGCATCGGCCAGGTCCTGGGTGAAGGTTGCGATCCCACAAAGGCGGGGCGGATAGGTGCCGATAAAGGCTATTCGCTGGTCGCCGATCTGGGCTTTCATCAAGGGACCTCCCACGCTAATGCAAGCCGGCGTCCCGGTTCACCACCGGCCGCCGGATTGGGTTCAGTATACCCGGTATTTGGGCTTTGCATCCCTCGTCAGGTCCCCCAGTAGAGGGTCTTTCGGGGAGGTTCCCTGCTGCCGAGACCCCTCAAATGGTGTAATATTGCTACATGCAGCGGTATCGCCACTTCAAGAACGTCGCCGAGGCCGGTCAGTTGGTGTTCGTCACCACGACGGTCCTCGACTTCGTCCCCATCTTCCGGACGAAGGAACTGGCCGACCGCATGGTGGAGCTGCTGTTCGAGGTGCACCGACACTATGGCGCCGCTTTGCATGGAAATGTGGTCATGCCGGAGCATCTACACTTCGTAACAAGACTGCCCGATGACAAGGACGTTTCAACCTTCGTCAAGAATCTGAAGTCGTATACCGCAAAGCAATTGTTGCCGCTGATCCCGCCGGATATCGACGCGCTGTTTGCCCTACAACGGGGACTGAATCAGCGCACACTCTGGCAGGTCAGCTTCCGCAGTTTTCCTATCGAATCCGACGAGATATTTTGGCAGAAGATCAAATACATGCACGAAAATCCTGTTCGTCGGGGTCTTTGTTTGAAGGAGACGGACTACCCATGGTCCAGCGTCCATCTGCATGAGGCCGGGCGGTGGGACCCCGAGTCCGGGCTGATCTGCATGCCGAGGGAGGTTCTCCCGCTATCCGAGGTGGTTGCCGGACCCCCCTCAACAGGAGGACCAGTTGAGGGATAAAACCGACCTCGCGGGCGGCCTCCGAAACCGACCGGCCTTGGTCCAACACGATGCTCAACAATCGCTCCCGCTGCTGCTCGATACTTCCCATAAATGGCATCCCTTCCTCTTGGCAAAAGTGTCAAGGATGTCCTGTCAGAAGTGTGAATCATGTCTTGTCAACGTACAGAGGACCAGTTGAGGGAAAAAAGGTTAAACTTACTGGCTCTGCTGGTGGCAGCGAGCACTTGTCTGGGAGCCTTACTTATGGTACTGGTTTTAACTAATCGAGGTGAGTGAATTGAATGCAATTTCTAGGAATTCGCTTGTTTTCGTAGCCGGCTTTTATGTGCTTGTTCTTGGAGGCTATTCCTCGGGCAAGGATGCGTCGGAAAAATGCCATCACACCAAGGGCGTGATGTGGGCTGAGGGAGATCAACTTCCCTATTATTGCGACACTTACGTACAAGGAGATTACGAGCTGACTGTGCACACGCGGCAGGATGGCAAGCATAAATCGGTGTTCCGGTCCCTCTATTCTGCTAAGCAAATTGTTTATTCCAGTTCCGCTGACGGAGAGGAAGGAACCGTTGAAACAGCAGCAAGGCCCAAGACCCGAATGCCCGATGGCTATAAGGTCGGAAAGACCGTTGGGATCTTCGGAATGGAATGCGTGGAATACACCGATGGCACCGTCGGTGAGACCATGTATTATCGGGTGGTGCCGAAGGATCCTAGGCTCGACCCGAACGGGAATGGATGGATAGCATACGACACTGCAGCAGATCCCGGCGGCGAGACGTATAGGAACCAATGTACATACTCGTACGTTGCATACGAATATCACTTGGAGGATCCGAAATCGAAGGATTTTTTTGATCCTGGCGGTAAATTGGCTGCCAAGATGAATCCGTGAGGACTGGAGGCTGCAACCGAGAAGAACCGTCCAGGTGCGGCAAGGATGAACTGCGGAAGTCGAAGTGGGAGCCGATGCAGAGTGTGACAACCTTTGTCTGGGACGGCGATGATGTGAAGCAGCAGAGGACGGATTAATCATGGGAGTCGTGAACTACAGCTACGGCAACGGAAAGTTGGTTTCGGAAGACAGGGACGGAGTCCATTCCGTATACCGGTTCGATGCCTTGGGCAACACCACGAAGCTGATCGACACAACGAGCCTCACCGTCACCGACAAGTTCGAGTATCAGGCGTATGGCGAGGTATTTAATCGCACCGGGAACACAGCGACGCCGTATCAGTATGTTGGGGCCTATGGCTACTACTCGGACAGCTCCGGGCTTGACTACTTGAGGGCGAGATACTACGATCCGAATCTAGGGGCGTTTTTGGCGAGAGATCCAGTGTTCATATGGCCTTGGACTCCTTATCGCTCCGTTCTGAATGCTCCAACGGCGCTGATCGATCCGAGCGGCGGTTTGAGTTGTCTTGAATGCATGCTGTTTTGTATACTAGCAGGTAACGACTGGATCAGTTGCCTAACAGACGTCTGTAAAGATGCATGCCAGATTTCGTTTGGCGGCAAACATTGGCCGGAGATCACGATCAAATTTGGCGGTGACGACAATACACTATTAACTGTCGAGGCGACATGGCGGTTTAGTACGAAAAAATAGGAGGCAAAGAGTGCTGTTCTTAATTGGGTTTGTAATCAATTCTATACTACTTCCCCCGCATGCTATTGGAAGCGCTGGGCGAACATATGAGGCAGATTGCGTGTCTTACGAAGAATCCGACTCGCCGACAGACCTTGCGGCGGGAACGTTTCACATCCAGCATTGGTCGGTTACGCTGGACGCGAACGGCAAAACGTCGGTCGTCAAGGTTGTCAGTGATCAAGGCGTGCGGACCACAAAATACATTGATGGTAAAACCGTTATGACGCTAGTGAAGCCTGATGGTACCGTAATACAAGAAAACCCCTCCGACGTTCCAAGATCGTTCAAAGACGCAGTGTCAAAGACTAAGGTTGACAAAAAGAAAGTGGGAGAGGAGAAGCTGGCCGGTGAGTTGTGCGAAGTTTCGAAAGTAGAATTCCGTGTCGGGAACGACCAAGTGGTATCTTTCAGTTGGATTCCCAAGAATGCAGATTTACGCGAATGCTTCTTGTGGCTGCAAGTCTGTGATTATGACAAGAACGGGGATCGGACATCATTGTCAGGGGGTAAGCGGTTCTTAAACATTAGGCGGGTAGAGCCGTAAGGTCTGTTCCAGATGCTTGAATTCAACTGTACGCGCTTGAGGGCTACCACTAGGTTTGGTGCCGAAGGCTTTGGTGACCATTGCAGCGGATCTGAAAGTGACCTCTGAGTTCGAGTCGGGCATATCTTAGTGCGGCGCAGGAGTGGAAGGAACAAGGGATAAATTTGGCATCCCTCAATAGGTCCTCCTATTGAGGGTCTTCCGGGAGGCTGACTGCAACACAATCCCTAGAATGGTGTAAGATATCCACATGGCGCATTTCCGTCGCGGGATCGATGTGGCCGGGGCCGGGTTTAGTCTCCAAGTAACAGCGGCGTCCGGGGTGGCTGCTCAACCCCGCTCAACAGGAGGACCTGTTGAGGGATAAACAGTCCCCACGATGATATCTATTGCTTCGCCCGACGTTGCACAGAGAAGATTCCAGGCTGTCCGCCGGGCCCCTTCTGAGCATTGCAGGTGCCAACGCATGAAAGGGTTCGATGCAAGTCCCGGCTCTGCCGGAGGGTTTATGTGTGAAACAGGCATCTGCGCAAATTGGCGGACGTCGGTGTGAACGAGATTAGGTATGTCCGTAATTGGGGGGCGGTGCTTCTGGCTCTTTTTGCTGTCGGCTGCACAAATTGCAAGAAGGGGCCTGTCGGCAGGACGGTAATGAATTCTGGCAGTATCGTTTTCTCAGTTGGTGCGAATCCGAAGATGACGAGTACCATAACACTGTGGGGGTCGGCTCAGTGGCTTGATGGGGGCAAGAGAATAATTGCGGTCCAACCTGGCGAGAGCAACCTGGCTGTTATGAAATCGTCGGGTCAAGGACTAAGCACGATATCACTACCTGACGAGGCCAGATTCGTCGCTGTGGATCCAGCGATGAAGCGGGTGTACGTCAGTATGTTCAGGGGGGTCACTATCATTCCACTAGAAGGACCATCCTCGAGGTCTGTCTGCGCAGATTCAGCTAACGCTGGAGAGATAGCATGCAGTCCAAATGGTCGTTGCGTCGCAATTGCTGGACTCGGTTGGTTAGGCATCTGGAATGCTTCGGGGGGTTGGCCGGAATGGAAAACTCGCCTCCCGACTCAGTCACTGCCCAGTTGCCTTAGCATATCTGACGACAACTCCCGGGTATACAGTGTGGTTGACGGACAAATTGAGGTACGGAATATTTCCAATGGACTGAAAGCTGCCACACACTCAGGGCAACTGAACAATGTACTTTCATTATCATACGCTCCGGATCGGCCCACCTACTACGTTCTGAAGAAATCAGGTGTAATGATCTGGCCGGGGGATGGCGAACCCGTCGCGATTGCGATTCAATTTGGCCGAAGTACCCCGTATATGGTTTCAGCAAGCCACGACGGTAAGAGTCTCGCCATTGCATGTAGCGACGGCAAGCTCAGGATATTTGATATTTCCACTTCGAGATTGACGAAGATCTTCGGCCTGCCAGGACCGGTGGCAAACATGACTTTTTCCGACAAAGGAGATTTGCTGGTCTGTTATCGGCTGAAACCGGAATTTTGATGGTGGCTGTTGAGATTAGAGTCTTGGATTCGGATCGAAAGCGGATTTGATGCCTCAACCTATCCCTCAATCAGGTCCGCCTGTTGAGGGCCGCTTTGCAACCAGTCTCCAAAAACACGACATCTCGCCTTTTGGATTTTGTACTTCCGAGATGAAGAGGTGTCCCATCAAGCGCAACCCTCCTTCCAGGCTGACCATGCTCCGAATCCGTCCCAATCCGAACGGATTCCGAAAAGAGAAGCCCTCATGATAGCGGCGGAAAGGGCCATCGGTGGGACCGCGGTCGCCAGGTCCGGCTCTCGCAATGTCCAAAGAACTAGGCGCGCGGTGGTAAACAGCGACAGGAACAGGAAGAAGTGGGCGCCCGGCCTTTGCGGCCCAAAGCAACAGGCCACGATCCACGCGGCCAAGGCCGCCACCATCTCATACACCGGCGACGCGTGCCGAGCCTGCGAAAGGCCAAAAAGAATCGGCGCGCCGGGGGAATGGATGCCGAAGACGGAGTCGGTCGGCACCCCCGGACAGCAGCCCGTGAGCAGACACCCGATCCGCGCGAAGACCAGGCCGACGACAAACGGCGCAGCCAGACGATCCAGCGCCGGCAGATTGCATCGCGTGGCCACAAGGACGGCAAAAACAGCCCCGATGACGCCGCCATCCAGCGACCAACCGGACCCAATGGCAAACCCGGCACCCGGATGCAGAGCGACGCTCAGCGCTTTGCCCCCAACGGCCGCGCCGGCCACCGACGCAAGTCCAACACGCACGGCGGCGCCGCGCGAGAAACCAACACGGATGAACGAGGCAACAAGCAGACTTGTGGAAACGACCGCCCCAAATGCAAGGAGCAGAAGATAACCTGTCACGGCCGCCTCGTTCCCGTGACCGTCGCCTCAGCAAACGCCCCCTTGGCGCTCCCCGATAGGGTTCCGTCTAGCGCCTTGTCCTTGATGCGCGCGTCCAGATTGAACTGTTCGCCACCTTGCTTGAACGTGGCCCGGATGGTGCCGTCCGGATAGTAGCGGTAGACAGCGGCGCTGCGCTTCTTGGATGAGGGTCCACCGAACGTGATATGACCGGCATCCCCAGACGATGGGGTGAGAACGATCGTTATCGGCAGCGGTTTGTCCAATAATCCCTTGATCAGTTCTTTGTCGTTGAGGTCAATATCGCAGCCTTCGCCTTTGGACGCCGTCTTTGGCGGCGGATTTTTCGGCAGATCGATGCGGGTAAATGTGGCTGTGCCGACATAGGTCCCACCGATCTCCTCCGGCTTCGGCCCCGCCATTGCGGCGATCGCTTGGCCCTTGATCCAGTCGTCCGCGATGGCCCCCCAATAGTTGTCCCATGCGTCCTTCACGCCTTCTCCGGTCAGCGTTTGCCACATGGTGCCGAGCTGGTTGCGCAGGGTCCGGGGGCCGTACTCTTTCCACATATCTTCCCACGACTGCGCGGCGGTGCTTTTCGCGTTCTCCCACCCGGCCTTCATCCCCGCCTTCATGGCGTCCCCAATCTCGTTCTTCAGCACGGCCATGGCGTCTTCCCACGCGCGCATGGACACGAGCTTCGCGATGATCTCTCGATTATTGCTGATCAGCTCTTCGGGGTTCATATTTGGAATCAGCTCTCTAAGGCGGGCTATCTGGTTCCCCAAGCGGTTGCGCATCAACGCCGCCCATCCCAATTTTCCCGCCTGAAGCGCCTCTTCCCCAGCCGCCACCGTGAACCCTGGAACCTGCCTCGCCTTCAGCAATGTCTTCGATCCGCCGATGGACGCAAGCAGCAGCTCCATGGAACCTTCCACGTAATCGGCGGTGGTCGAGTTGGGATCGGAGATGAGCATGATCCCTTTGCCAACGCCCGTGAAAGTACCGACGAGGACCTTGCCGACCTTCCCCACTCCCCAGCTCGTCCACGCGCCTGCGCCCTTGGACTTGGCGTATTCGGCAGCGGCTGCTTCCGCATCAGCCTCCACCGCGTCCAGATACTCTTTGCCCTTTCGGAGCGTGGTTTTCTGGAGCGGTTTACCTTGCCAGTTGTCGCTCTGCCGCTTGCCAATTGCCGCCAGGTCCGTCTTAATCTCTTTCCAGGTATCGCCATAGTAGGCGCCCGCCGCGGCACGGGTCATTGCATCCCAGCCGTTGCCCATTGTGTCGGTGGTTAGCTGTACTCCCCGCTGGAGTTTGTGAAAGGCGGTCTTGGTCTCGTCCCAGGTCGGCAGGAATCGTCTTTCGCTGACTCCCTCGGCAGGTGAGTTCAAGGCACGAAAGGCCTTCGCGTACTCATCTTTGATGTCGTCCGCCCATGCCGCCAAGCCCGCCCCGCCCCCAAGCAGCCGATCCGAGATCAGGCCTTTCGAGAACTTTGCCAACGTTCCGTCCAGTGCCTGTGCCCAGTTTCCGCAAACCGACAGGTATGCCTTTGCCAGCGCGATGTCGTCCTTGTCGACATCCTTGCTTGGTTTGGCGTTGGCTAGAGCTTTTTGCAATGCAGGAAGGTGCGTCTTAACATATTCCGTCGCGCCCTTCGCATACCGATAGTCCCCTGTTCGGATCTGGCGATAGCCGAATTCAATCTTCGCTACTGAGTCCGCGAGTTGCCTGCCATTGTCTGAGACGCCACCCAGCTTTTGCATTTCGCCGGCCAATGTCTGCGCGGCCTGTTTCAACTTGGAGTCGGAGGACGCGGATCCGGCCTCATCGCAGAGGGCGGCGGCGGCGGTCAGGAAAGTGATATCGTCCAGATAACAGATCGCGGTCGCAACAGCGGACATCACACGATGCTCCTCCAGCATCGCAACGCCGTACGGGTCCTTGGCGGTCGGAGTTGCGACGGCATCTTGCATCATTTCACTGGCGGCTTCGACCGCGTTGTTCCGGAGCATCGTATCGCGGAGTTGCGCTCCGAATCCAGCCAATCCCCGGTCGGTTGAGCCCGCAGCCAGGAAATCCAATATGCGCGAGCGCATCGCGTCTAGTTCAGGGCGGAGTTCTGTGGCCGCCTTGCGAATCTTGGCCGCCTCGCCGAGCATTTCATCTATCTTCTTGCGGCGAGCTTCGTCGTACTCAGATGCGCGGTTCCCCGGCAGCTGTGTAGCGCCCCAATAGAAAGGGCCGGAGTAGACGATGGTTTTCATCGTGTCGCCCTCCGTATAGAAGGCGACGCTGTCCCGGCTCAGTTTGTATGGCTGGGAAAACGGGTCCGTGACCCGAGGCCCGGTCGGGCCGTGCAGGGTGCCGTAGAGCCAGACGCCCCCACCGATCCCGACGATTGCCATGCAGAGGGTAGTGATCTTCTTGCCCATGGTTGTTCTCCACTGTTAATTGTGGAGCTTATTACCATGTTCAGCAGGTGACGCCGGTTCACCCCTCAGCAGGACGACCTGCTGAGGGACAGTGCCCGGTATTCGGCTGCTTTATCCTAGGCGGCGGCGCAGTCCGAACCCAGCCAAGATCGTTAGGCCGAAAACCACGCCGGGTTCCGGGACAGGGGAGGAGAGCCACACGGAGGCGGTGCCGTCGAGGTCCGCGCCCTCCCAAAGCACCTGTCCGTTCACGCCGACGGCCAGGGAGCGTGCTGCGCGATAATTGAATCCGCCGTACGCGTCCGCGGAAAGATTGAACTGATTGACAAACACGCTTCGCACAGGAACTTTGGGACCAGCCGCGTACCAGACGCCGTTCCCAAAGCGATCAATCCCCGTCACATTGAAGTCAGTGGCGATGCCCACGACATCCGTTGTTAGATTCTTGCCATTGAGAATCGCGATATTGCCAAAGTTTCGATCCAAGGCATTCCATAAGACATCTCCCCGATCGTTGATGAAATTCTTGTTCTGTTGGATGCCCCCGATGTCCAATCCCGGGACCCCTGCCGAGATGTCCTCCATCCCTTTCATCATGTGGTCGGTATTATCCTTGTCGATGCGAATCCAGATAAAGTCGTTGTTTGAATTGATACCCTCGGGGTGAGCCGCCTTCATTGTCGGGAATTTGCCGGCGGTGAGGTTTTGATTGTCGAGGAACAGGTCGAAAATGCCGTTCGTCGTTGAGCCGAGCGCATCCCAAAGCACGCTTCCACTTGAGCCCAGCGTGCCAACCTGCACCACTCTCGTTGGCCCGAGCAGGTCCGCCGTTATGTTGGAGCCATTCTTGTAGAGATCGTTATAGTAGTCTCCTTGATCGTCGTACGTTGCCGCCCGATAGAGCGTGTCGCCCCCTCCGTTAATTCCGTACAGCATAACGTTGGAGATTGCCGCGCCACCCGATATCTCCTGGCCGCCACGGAAGACTCGCGTAACGCCGGATTTTAGCCACATCCACAAAGGATTGCCCGCGTCATCAAGCCCTCGAATCGCGACGCGGTCTTGCGTCGGATCCGGAGGGAACAGCGGGCCGTAGAAGTCGTGTCCATCGACGTTGACTGAGATCGAGGCGCTCGTGCCGCCTTCCCATGCCACTTGACCGGCGTCATTGATCCCGAATGTGTAGCCATTGCTGTTCGGTCCCAGATACTTGAAGTTGAGGTTCGTTTTGTATTCCCAAGCGTCACGATAACCACCCGCGGCAATCGTCGTATAGCAAGGAATCCCCTGAGCGTTAATGAAGTGAGTGTGCTCGGAGCCTTCTGCTCCTTGTGTCCCCTTTACCAATTGTTCATGCTTCCATTGGTTTTGGCCCTGGCATGCCAAGCAGAAAAGTATCGAAATGATTCCAACAATGTACCGCATCATGCATCTCCAATCAGGTGACACCACGTAGAGACCCGCGGCCCCGAAGGGCCGCGAGTGTCAGTGGGGATTAAACTCCCCAGTACGCCTTGATATCTCCGTCAGTCGTTACGAAGACGATCGCTCCGTCGTTGTCCATCGCCAGATCCTGGCGAAGGATCGTTTCACTCAGTGTTTTGGGAAATCCGCTAATGATTGCGGTGCCGCCCGGATCGGCGGCATAAAACTTCCCGGTCGTTGAGATGTAGTACAGGTATTTGCTGCCTGAATGGTGCGCTTGATAGATCGGCGTCGATGTGAGCTCGTCCGAATCGGAGCTCATCTTCACCTGCACGTAGCCCTTCGCTCTATGGTCTCCCGTAGTCACGGCTCTGTAGTCGTGAATGCGGGTCGCCGTCGGCTTTCCAGTCCCGGATCCAGCGTCCATCGTGAGCTGGAAGAGATTGGCGTTCGTGCCCTCGTCATTGGCCATGTTGGCGTTGAGCCGGCCCAGGTCACGCTGTGACGGCGGGACGTTGTAGTCCTCCGCCTGCGTCACCCGGTTGTTGGTTAGGTCGGTCCACCTACCGAGACCAGAGAAGTCGACCGAATAGATTCGACCGACCGAACTAGAGTTGTCGTAGGTGGAAAAGTAGATACGCGAAGACCCCGACAGCATCGGCCAAGAATCGCAGGTCTGGGATCCACTTGGGGCGTCGTACTCCCACAGCTTTACGGCGGATGTGTACGCCGCTGTATCCTCCCACTTCTCCAAACTCGCGTTCTTCGATGTGGTGTAAATGTACCAGATCGGTGGATACGGTTCCTCCTCGGCTTCCGCTGCGCGACCGATCGCAGGTGTCGACACAATCTCGCCCGCGGCCGATCCCGTCCACTTCCCGGTTCCGTCTGTCAGATAGAGGGAAATGAGCTTACCCGTGTGACCGCTGGTATCGGCCCATCCAACGTAGACCGTGTCGTCGGCAACAATTGGACCGGTGATCGTCTCATTCGCGCCGGTGAGTCCGGAGGATCGCCAAACCCTGCTGCCGTCGGAAGCGTCGATGCAGTGCACGCGGCCCGCAGCGTCGCTGACAATCACGCAGGGGACTTGGATTTCGTTTTCGGTTGCCTCGGCAAGGACCGGCGTCCCGACAGGATCGCCGTCGCACGTGTAGGTCCACACCGGATCCGTCCCAACGGAGAAGGTACCGCCGCTATAGCTGACCTGGTAGCAGTACACTTTATCGTCGTTCGCTCCCACATAGAAGCGATATTCGTAGGTGTTTGGATCGTCCTTCGTGCCGATGACTACACCGGTTGTCGCCACGGCGCCATTGGGCAATGTCTTTGCCCACTTCTGCGCGCCGGAAGTGTAGGTCGGCGGGCTGCTAGCGGACGCGAAACTTCCGCTGTGGAAGATATCGTTTCCGCCCATCGGCCAGGTTCCCCAAAGTTGAGCGAATGAAGAGGATGATGCCATCGCTCCCCCAATCATAAGCAACGCAATTAATCGAACCATGGTGGTTGTCCTCTTTTCTTAATTGAGTAACAACCCGCCGGCAGTATACACCGAATATAGCCATCCAGCCACACCCGGTACCCCCGCCGGACGAGCTGTTCAATGATCAGACGAAATCAGCCCCATGGAAGTTTTATCAGGGCTTGAATCGCGAAGTGGCCGCTTTTGAGGAGCAAACGGGCGACCTTAAGTTGAGGAACCGATCAATTGGAGGAAGAAACGCGGTCAATGCAAGATCACGGCTGTAGTTATAGTTACATTTGAACCGAAGATCGCCGATTCGGTTTCCTGCATCACAAATCCGCCCGATCGGTTCGAGAGGCAAAAACCGGTAACTTTCGCAGTGCGATGAGCGGACCTACCAAAATGATACCTCAACAGGTCGTGTCGCTGTGCAGAGGACCTGTTGAGGGATGTCGCTACTTATCGGCGTCGGCGGGTGCGGGGTTTTCCGCCGGTCTAGGGAACTCAACGATGGCCTGATCGCTCACCCCGTCCCCGTTTTTCTCGAAGTTGTCGTCCTGAGAATCGGCAAGCTCCGACAGCGTTAGACCACTGCCGAACTGTTCCAGATCATCGTCCAGATCGTCCGTCGATAGGGCCGGCTCGACCAACGCGGCCAGGGAGCGCTCGGCCCAATCCGGCGCCTTGTCGACATCGATCGTAATGTTGCGATAGGCCGGGAAGCCGGTGCCCGCCGGGATCAGGCGCCCGATAATCACGTTCTCCTTCAGGCCGACGAGATTGTCTTCCTTGCCACGCACCGCCGCGTCGGTAAGAACGCGCGTCGTCTTTTGGAAGCTCGCCGCGGACAGGAAGCTCTCGGTCGCAAGTGAGGACTCCGTAATTCCAAGGAGGACCCAAGAAGCGGTTGCCTCTTTCGGATCGCGCTCTTTCTGGTTGCCGGTATCCGGATCGGCGTAGCGCAGCTTGATGTCCTTTTCACGCATGATCCGGATCTTGTCGTTCTCGCGTTTGAGCACGAATCGGTCCACGATCTGGCCCGGCAGGAACGGCGTATCACCCGGCTCGAAGATCTTGCGCTTGCGCAACATCTGCCGCGTGATGACCTCGATGTGCTTATCGTTGATATCTACGCCCTGCGCCTTATAGACCGACTGGATCTCGCGGACCAGATATTCCTGCACGCCGCGCACGCCCCGAAGGCTGAGCACCTTATGCGGGTCCAGCGGACCGAGTGTCAACCGGTCGGACGGATTGATCTGCTCGTGCTCTTTGACCTCCAGCGTCCCGCGGTACGGAACGAGGATTAGGTCTACCACCTTGATATTCGTCACGCCGACCGCGCGAAGCTTCACGATGATTCGGTCCGTCAGCTCCGTGCCTGCCTCCAGCTCGATATCGCCGGACTTCGGGTTTAGGATGTCGACGGCCACGAACTTACCGCTGGGACTGCGGTCAACAATGTTGACTTCGCCCTCGATAACCACCCATCGGCCACGATTTCCGCGGTGGATGTTCATCACAACGCCGCCGATGTCGGTGATGATCGCCTCGCCCTTTGGATGGCGCGCTTCGAACAGCTCCTCAACCCGGTTGATACCGGAGATTTCGGTCTCCAGCAGCTTGACCAACTGGGACATCCACGACTTGGTCGCCTTATGTACCTTTTCATCAGATTCGTCTTCCGGTGAGTCGGCCTTCGCGCGCTTCGTGGTCTTTTTCTTGACGACCTTTTTCGGCTTGCCTTCGGTCCCTTCCGCCCGGGCTTCGAACGCCACGACTTCGCTCAGGATGCGATGCTGTTCGCCGCGCAGGTCCAACAGCTCGCCTTCGCTAAACTGCAGCAGACCCAGGTCCTGGTCGGACATGATTTCTCGAATGCTGGCGCCGCGCTGTCGCTTGACGTCCTTGACGCCGGTCAGGGTTCCCAGTCCGGCCACGCCTCCTGTATGGAAGGTGCGCATCGTGAGCTGCGTTCCGGGCTCGCCGATGGACTGTGCGGCGATGATGCCGACGGCGGATCCGATCTCGACAAGCCGCCCGATGGCAAGGTCGCGACCGTAGCACTTGGCGCAGATTCCCTGCTCCAACTCGCACGTTAGCGGTGACCGGAGCTGCGTCTGCAGCACCCGCTTCTCACCGATGATGAAGCCGGCGGCGACATATTTCGCTTGGACTTTGCCCCACTTCTTTTCCAGGTCCGCAATCGCTTTGGCGTCCTTGGTAGCGTCGAGCTCGGCCCGAAACGCTACCAACGCCTTGTGATAGGTGTCGTCAATTTGATGGACCAGTTCGGCCTGCTCGTCCGTCACCTCGGCGTTCTGATCAACGATCAGCTCTTTGGTGTCCGGATGATGAATCGCGACCAAGGTGGTTCGTCCCGCGACGCGATCACCCAGGTTCTCGATGACCTCGCCCTCGTTGACGATTCTGCCGACGACGATTCCTTCGAATGTCCCGCAATCATGTTGGCGAATGATCACGTCTTGCGAAACGTCAACCAGTCGGCGCGTCAGGTAGCCGGCGTCGGCGGTTCGCAGGGCGGTGTCAGCGAGACCCTTTCGGGCGCCGTGTGTCGAAACGAAATACTCGAATACCGACAGCCCCTCGTGGAAGTTGGATCGAATCGGCAGGTCCTCGATGATGTTGCCAAACGGATCGGACATCAACCCTCGCATTCCGGCAAGCTGCGTGAGCTGCTTGACAGAACCGCGCGCGCCGGAGTCCGTGACGATGCTCAGCGGATTGTATTGGTCGAAGGCGTTCATGATTGCGGCGGCGACCTTGTCGTACGCCCCCATCCACTGCTCCAAAACCTTTTGGCGTCGCTCACCGGTGGTGATCATGCCGCGATCGTACTGCCGGCCAAGATTCTCAACGGCCTCTTCCGTCTTGTGGATGATCTCCCGCCGTTCGTCGGGCGGATCCATGTCGGTCATCGAAATCGTGATGCCCGATTCGGTGGCGTATTTGAAGCCGAGATTCTTCAACGAGTCAAGCAATCGGACAGTCGCCTCAGAGCCCGACAACTTGTGACAATCGCTAATCACCTGCGCGATGTTCTTCTTGGTGAGCAGCATGTTGATGTACTCGTCGCCGTACCGCATGGCCGGCGGCAGGACGCCGTTGAACACCAGGCGTCCCGGCGTAGTCTCAACGATGCTGAACTCTTCGCTGTCCGGCTTCTTCACCCGGACATTGATCGGCTGGTGAAGGTCGAGGTGACCGAGTTCTCGGAGGCTGTCCACCTCTTCGGGGTTGGCATAGGTCCGATTCCCGGCCTTGAGATCGTTTGTGCGCATCGTCATGTAATAGGAGCCGAGCACAATGTCTTGAATCGGCGACACGATGGGTCGTCCGTTGGCCGGCGAGAACAGGTTGTTGGTCGAGAGCATCAGGACGCGAGCCTCGGCCTGCGCGTTGGCGGACAGCGGGATATGCACGGCCATCTGGTCGCCGTCGAAGTCCGCGTTGTAGGCGTGGCACACCATCGGATGGACCTGGATCGCTTTGCCGTCCACGAGCACGGGCTGGAAGGCTTGAATACCCAACCGGTGCAGAGTGGGGGCTCGGTTGAGCAGTACCGGATGCTCCGCGATCACTTCTTCGAGGCTGTCCCACACGCTCGGGTGCATTCGGTCGATCAGCCGCTTGGCGCTCTTGATGTTCTGCGTCACCCGCCGCTCGACCAGCGTTTTCATAACCAGCGGCTTGAACAGTTCCAGCGCCATCTCTTTCGGCAGGCCGCATTGGTGCAGACTCAGGTGCGGGCCGACGACGATGACCGAGCGCCCGGAATAGTCAACGCGCTTTCCGAGCAGGTTCTTTCGGAACCGTCCTTCTTTCCCCTTCAGCATGTCGGACAGTGATTTCAGCGGGCGATTGTTGCTGCCAACAACCGGCCGGGTACGGCGCCCATTGTCGATCAGGGCGTCCACTGCTTCCTGCAAGAGCCGCTTCTCGTGGTTGATGATGCTTTCCGGCGCCCGAATTTCGATGATCTTCTTAAGCCGGTTGTTGCGGTTGATGATTCGCCGATACAGGTCATTGAGATCGGACGTGGCGAAGCGACCGCCGTCGAGCTGGACCATGGGCCTTAGCTCCGGCGAAATGACCGGGACGTTGGTCAGCACCATCCACTCGGGCCGGCTGCGCGACTTGTGCAGCGCCTCGGCGATTTCCAGCCGCTTGATGGCGCGCGCGCGTCGCGGTCCCTGCGTGCTGACAATCTCATGCCGCAATTCTCGCGCGAGCTTCTCCAAATCAACCTGGGCAAGCAGGTCGTTGACAGCAGCCGCGCCGATCCCCGCCCGAAGTAGGTGACTAAAGTCGTTGCCGGTCCGGCGGCCCGCGACGTCCAGCATGCGGTCGACCGCGCGGAACTTGTCCTCTTCGATCAACTGCCTGCGCTCCAGCTTTTGGAGGATCTCGATGGCGACCGTCAGCTCCTGTTGGCGCTCTTCCGATTCTCGATATTCGGCCTTGATCCGGTCGTTGATCGCCTTCGTCCGGTCCTTGATGTGCTGCTCGTCGTAGACATCCTTATTCTCCGAAATCTCTTCGGCGAACTGGTCGCGGATGGTCTCCTCCATCTGCTTGCCGCCCTCTTCGATGGCGACCTTCTCATACTCGATGGCCTGCTGAATCTCCGGCAGGTGCTGTTCGATTCCGTCGTGATCGATATCGATCACAATAAATGAAGCGAAATAGCACACCTTTTCCAGAAGGCGCGGTGAAATATCGAGCACCAGGCTGACCGGGCTAGGAACGCCTTTTAGGTACCAAATGTGGCAGACGGGCGCGGCCAACTCGATATGCCCCATGCGCTCGCGACGAACCTTCTGCCGGCACACTTCCACGCCGCAGCGCTCGCAGATGATGCCCTTATACTTGACCTTCTTGTAGCGGCCGCAATGGCACTCCCAGTCTTTGACCGGACCGAATATCTTTTCGCAGAACAGACCGTCCCGTTCCGGCTTAAATGTGCGATAGTTGATGGTCTCCGGTTTCTTGACCTCTCCGTGGCTCCAAGAAACGATGTCTTCGGGAGACGCGATGGCAATTTTTATCTTGTCAAAGAGACTGACATCAGCCATATGTAACTAATTTCCTCTCCAGCGATTGCTGCAAAAACCGTGACTACCCGAAAAACCCAACGCTGCGTGCGAGGCGCGCATCGTCCACTGAGTTGCTGTCGTCCAGCTCCTTCAGGTCGATGTCCTTGCCTGCTCGATCCATGACAGAAACCTTGAGACACAGACTCCGAAGCTCGTTCACCAAAATCTTGAACGATTCGGGAATGCCCGGCTCGCCCATTGGTTCGCCTTTAACGATGGCCTCGTACGTCTTGACGCGACCGGTCACGTCGTCCGACTTGACCGTCAATATCTCCTGCAGGATGTAGGCCGCGCCGTAGGCTTCCAGCGCCCAGACCTCCATCTCGCCGAAGCGCTGGCCGCCGAACTGCGCCTTTCCACCGAGCGGCTGCTGGGTCACGAGCGAATAGGGGCCTATGCTGCGCGCGTGGACCTTTTCGTCCGCGAGGTGCTCCAGCTTCATAATGTAGGTGTATCCAACGGTGACCGCCGATCGGAAACTGTCCCCCGTCCGGCCATCTTTCAGCTCGGTCTTGCCCGTCTCCGGGTCGAACCCGATCCGGCGGAAAACACTCGATCGAATGCGAGTCATCAGGTCCGTGTAAAAGGTCTCGGTCGCCTTGTGCGCCGACTCGTCTTCCGGCACGCCGTTCTCTTCAAAGACGGCCAATTCCGCTTCCTTCAGGACCCCCGGCGCATCCAGCCACTCCGAGAGTTGATGGAGGTGGAATTTGCCGAGCGTCCTCAAATGCCCGTCCACGATGCTGAGCATCTCCGCATACGTCGCGACCGCGGGGAATTCGACGTTCAACTTAAGGTCGGAATTGACATATTCGTCCAACACTCCGCGATGCATCAGGTCCGAAGCCCGTACCATCTCGTTCGTGATTTCCGACTCCGTCGAGCACTCGAACGCAGGCTCGAGGAAGCTGCATCCGAGGTGAACGCCCGCATATCCCAAGTGCGTTTCCAGGATCTGACCGATGTTCATCCGGCTCGGAACTCCAAGCGGGTTGAGAACGATGTCAACCGGTCTGCCGTCCGGCAGATACGGCATATCTTCTTGCGGCAGGATTTTGGAGATAACTCCCTTGTTTCCGTGCCGCCCGGCCATCTTGTCGCCCTCCATCAGTCGTCGCTTCTGGGCAACGAAAACTCGGACCAGCTCATTAACCCCAGCCGGCAGCTCATCACCCGGAAGCTGGTGAAGCTCGCCTTCGCACCGGTCGCAGAAAAGGCGGTCTTTCTTCTTGCTCTCGTTGTAGACATGGCCGCACGCCTGGCATTGGTACTTGAAGCGGGCGAACACCTTGACGTCCACCACCTGCCCCCGCTCCCCGTGCGGGCAGCGCAGCGAAACGTCGCGGGTCTCTTCCGCCTCTTTGCCAAAGATGGCGATGATCAGGCGCTCCTCGGCGGTCATCTCGACCTGCCCCTTCGGCGCCACCTTGCCAACCAAAATGTCTTCCGGCTGAACCTCCGCGCCAATGCGAACGATGCCGTTTTCGTCCAGGTCCTTCAAAGCCTCTTCGCCGACGTTTGGAATGTCGCGAGTGATCTCCTCCGGTCCCAGCTTGGTGTCAACCGCCTCCGTCTCGTGGCGCTCGATATGAATGGACGTGAAGACGTCTTCTTTCACCATGCGATCGGAAATCAGAATCGCGTCCTCATAGTTGTAGCCGCCCCAAGGCATGTAGGCGACCAACACGTTCTTCCCCAGCGCCATCGTGCCGCCATCGCAACACGGACCGTCCGCCAAAGCCTGGCCCTGCGCAACCCGCTGGCCGGGACTGACAATCGGACGATGGGTAAAGCAAGTGCCTTTGTTCGACTGCATCATGTGATACAGCCGGTATAGGTCCAGCTCCCCATTTTCCAAAGCCCTGACTCGCACTTCTTTGCTCGTGACATATTCGACCACGCCGGACCGCCTGGCGATAATGGAGGCTCCCGAGTCCTGCGCGGCGCGCTTCTCGTAGCCCGTGCCGACAATCGGCGCCTCGCTGCGAAGCAGAGGAACCGCCTGGCGCTGCATGTTGGCGCCCATCAAGGCGCGGTTCGCGTCGTCGTGCTCTAAGAAGGGAATGGAAGCCGTCGCGACCGAGATCATCTGCACCGGAGTAACGTCAACCAGGTCGACTTCGTCCCGATGCACGGTGGGATACAGGCCCGCGTTGCGGACCTGGACCCGCTCGCGAACGAAGCTGCCCTTTTCGTCCAGCTCGACGTCCGATGGGGCGATGCGGAGCTTATCGTCCGCGCCTGCGGACAGGTACTTGATCTCCGACGTCACCTTCCCGTCCTTCACAATCCGATAGGGCGTCATGATGAACCCGTACGGATCGACGCGAGCGTACACGGTCAACTGGCTGATAAGGCCGATGTTTGGACCTTCCGGCGTCTCTATCGGGCAGATGCGCCCGTAGTGGCTTCGGTGAACGTCACGGACTTCAAGCTTGGCGCTCTGGCGAGACAGGCCGCCGGGGCCGAGCGAGGACAGCCGCCGCTTGTTCGTAAGCTCGGACAGCGGGTTGGTCTGGTCCATGAACGTCGAAAGCTGCGAGCTGCTGAAGAAGCTCTTGATGCTCGCGGAAACCGGCTTGACGGAAAGGATGACTCCCGGCAGAATCTGATCCTGGTCCTGCGTGGTCATGCGCTCCCGGGCTACCTTCTCCATGCGGATGAAGCCAAGGCGAAGCTGGCTTTGCAGCAGTTCGCCGACGCTCCGGACCCGCTTGTTCTGCAGGTGGTCAATGTCGTCCGAGCTCTCTTCGTTGTTCCGGACCTTTGTCATGTAATAAATCGCCTGAACGAGGTCCTCGACCGTGATGTTGCGCACCTTGATCGGCACGTCGAGCCCGAGCTTGCGGTTGAGCTGGAACCGGCCGACCTTGGCAAGATCGTAGCGACGCTTGTCGAAGAACAGGTTGTTGAGCTGCGTCCGTGCGAGCTCGACATCGCCCCGCTCCCCAGGCCGAATCTTCCGGTAGATCTCCAGCAGCGCCTCGTCCGTGGTGTTCGTCGGGTCCTGCTCGATCGTGGCCTCGACGTACCGATTGACGCGCAGAATGTTGAGCTTTTTGAGACCAAGCGACTCGATCTTGACCCCGGTTTCGCGCTTTACCAGGTCCATCTTGCCGACAATCAGATCACCGGTTTCCGGGTCCTTGATGTCTTCGAGCACGCGGACATAGTTCAGGTCCTCGCGCGTCGGATTTTGAAGCACCTCGCGCCGCCCAAACAGCCAAACGAGGTCGGTCGTGGTGTTGCACGGGGAATAGACGGCTACCGTGGCCTCGCGCAGCCCTTTCGGAAGCGAAGCGATGAATTCGTCCGTAATCAGCGTATCGGCCGCCCCAAACACCTCTCCGGTCTTTGTATCCGCCAATGGCTCGGCCAGCTTGCGGTGGATGGCCTCGGCTATGGGCAGGTGGATCGTCGTGCGGGCCTCATTGAACGACGCCATGGCCTTGAGGAGCTGCGTAAAGGGCAGCTTCTTGGTCTGATGAATCGTGGTCCGGACCACCCAATACGGGTCCGATTCAAGCTCCAACCAGGGTCCTTCGGACGGGATGATCTTCGCAAGGACCAAAATGGCCATAGTAAGGTCAATGTCATCCTGGAAATAGATTCCCGGCGAGCGGCTGAGCTGAGACACGATCACGCGTTCCCGCCCGTTGATGATGAACGTGCCCATGTCGGTCATCAGCGGCAGGTCGCCCAGATACACTTCGGACTCGATGACCTCGCGCTCTTTCCCACCCAAGCGGACCGTGGCCTTGATGGGCGCTTCGAAGGTCATATCGCGATCGCGGCACTCTTCAATCGAGTACTTTGGTTCACCGAGAGTGAAATCTACAAGTTCAATGTAATTGCTTTTTGTAAAGTCCCAGATGGGAGAAAACGTTTTGAATAGCTCGGGAAGCCCCTCTTCGAGAAACCAACGGAACGAGTCTAATTGAATCTCAATGAGGTTAGGAACTTCGAGCACGCTGCCGATTTTTTTCGCTGCGTGCTGAATTTGCTTCATTCGGACCCTCCTCCGACATTGGCGCGGACAGACAAACGACCGGCAGACGGCACCTGCGGCACAGAAAGGTCATGTTACCCAGTCAAATCTGGGATTGTCAACAGGTTGAAAATCTTTTTCGTTCTATCCGCCGCCAGCCTTGCCTAACTCTGGCGGACGGTTTGTATCTGGGCTCCAGTTCGGGTTGGTATCTTTGGGGCTCTTCGGCTTCACGACTGCAGTTGCCTCTGAGCCACCTCCGCCAGTAACATTCTTGTAAATGAAGAACGCGGCGACGATAATAACGATTGCTGCAATGATCGCAAAAATGGAAGAATTCCTGTTCATAAGTTTCTTAGCTCCGTAAGAATGGCGCGCAATCGGGCACGGAATGCAATCTTCCTAATCCTATCGGAATCACCAGGGCGCCAAGTCTTTAGCGCCCTGGCAAGCATTACTACCCCGAATAGACTAGTCCCACCAAACGCAGTCATCAATTACCAGCCACTTGACATGGGCATCGTTCATATCTACATAGGCCTGCTGCCAGCAAGTGCTCGGTGGCGGTTGCCCATTGGGGAGAATCCGTTTGACATCATATTTCTTGCTATGACCGTCCATGAACTGAACAACGGTCCCACCGCTGCCACTCCCGCTATGACGGGCGCCCAACCCGGTCGTTGCGGCTGAAAGGCCGCATTCGTTGGTGTTGTTCTGGTTGTCAGCCAAATAACCCCTACAGTTAACGTCTCGACTGGGATCGAGGGGATTGACGGGACAGCCGTCAGCATTGAAGACGACCTTTGTCGGGTACCTCATTTTCCGCATCGAAACGATCACAAGCTTGAGAGTTTGAGTGTTGTACCAACCGCTGATGTTCGTATTGAGACCGATCGAGTTGTGCTGCCGTGTCTCCCACGTTTGCCCATAAATGGTGCCCTTGGCCGTAGGGTCGGCGTAGACGCCTTTGTCCTTGGTGTATGGTTTTAGGAGGCCAATCCAAATAGGTGTCTTTGGATAGGGCGCTCCCGTCACGTCGTGGTAATAGGCCCTAATGACCATCTGACCACCGTTGTCGTCGCTATACATGATGTGGGCTTTTCCAATCTGATTTTGATTGGAAATATCTGAAGTCGTCATCGCCTGGAGCCGAGCCCGGGCGAATACGGGAAAGAGAATCGCTGCCAATATGGCGATGATTGCGATAACGACCAACAGTTCAATGAGAGTAAATGCGTATCGACGCATAGGATGATTGCCTCCTGAATGAAAGAGAACGTACACCTCGGCTGTCCAGCCGCGCTAATAATACATTCTATCTCAAATTTGGCCAACTTGCCAAAAGAATTATCGGCCAAATCCTCAAGGAGACTCTAAGCTCTTCGGCTCTCGGCCCAGGCCGGGAGCCTTGCACCGCTACCGAAGCGTCCCTGGGAACGGCAAAGCTAATCCCCGGCGCCGGGCGGAGCGGCCCGGGCCCCCGCCCCACCGCCCGGTATTTTGACCGTCTCACCTTTCGCCCGCTCGGGACCGTTCATGCCTGACATCCCTCCCATGACGATGAAAACTACCGCGCCGACGACGACGAGAACGGCCAAGACCATGAGGAGTTTCTTTGTAGTATCTGTCATGGCCTAGTTCGGATTGTGGCAGTCGCGCCAGAGCATCCACTTCAGATCAGCGTCATTAAAGTCGCCATAGTCATAGGTTGGATCACAGCCGCCCGTGCTTGGCACCCTTTCCGGATGCGCCCTAATGAAGCTCCAGGAATAAGACTTGACGTGGGCGTCGAACAGCCCGAGGTTGACCACGGCGCTCGGTCTCGAAACCTGGTCTCTGCCGGTATGTCGATCGGCGAGCCGGCAGCCCGCGGACGGTGAGCCTTCGCCCTCATACGCTTTGTTGATCCCGACGTTTTCAGCGCAATACCCGTAGTACGGCCATGTTGTATCACGAACGCTACCCGACAGGGTATCGGCGAACAGGACGGTCTTCGCGGGCATCTTGATCCTCTGCTGCTTGACCCTTACCAGCGTGTTGGGGCCGGGGTTGTACCAAATGGAAACGCTGGCGTTGTAGCCGATGGAAAGCCAGCCACGGTTGTTGTATGGGCTTTCATCGCCGCGATCCGTATAGTGTGTTTGAGCCTCTGCCGGACAAAGATATACATCCTTGCTCTTGGCGTATGGTTGGAGGAACGAGGGCCACATTTTTTCGATGGCCCAATTGGGCGGAAGGCCATGCTCGCGACCACCCATTAGGTAGCCATACCAATCGTCACAATACATTCTGTGGGCATACAGGATCTGCTTCATGTTGCTGATGCAGGCCGTCTTCTTGGCCGCGTTTCTTGCCTGCGCGAACACGGGGAACAGGATGGCGGCTAGGATGGCGATGATTGCGATGACAACCAAAAGTTCGATGAGCGTGAAAGCTCGCCTACGCATTTTCAAGACCTCCGTATGATTTCGATAGGAATGAATATCGTTATTGTATCCGGGAACGTGGAATCTGTCAATCCGGCATGGCCCTGATGTGTTGGGGTTCACTTCCTCAGACGCCGTCCGCATGACGACAGCCTAGACCCCAACACAGTCAAGCCATAATGGACTCCAATGGACCGATTTGTTCTACTGGACCGGGATGGGGTGATCAACGCCGACCGGGACGACTATGTAAAGAACGTAGGCGAGTTGGTCATTTTTCCATGGGCGCCCCCGGCCATCGCGCGCTTGTGCCGGGCCGGGTTCCGGATCGCGGTCGTCTCCAACCAGCAGGGAGTCGGGCGCGGGCATGTTCAGGAAGAGGACCTCCAGGCCATCGAGCGGGCAATTCGTTCGGCGGTTGTCGAGGCCGGCGGGGAGATCGCGGCCTTCCGCTACTGCCGGCACCTCTCCTCCGACGGATGCGACTGCCGCAAGCCGAAGCCAGGGATGATTCTGGACCTGCAGCGGGAGTTCGCACTTGAGCTCTCCGAAACGTTCTACGTCGGCGACACATGGAAGGACGTGGTTGCCGCCCATGCCGCCGGCTGCCGGTCTCTCTTGGTCCTCACCGGCCACACCCGGCCGGAGGACGTCCCTTCCCTGCCTGCCCAGCCGGAGGCGGTCTTCCCTACCCTGGCGGAGGCCGTGGAGTTCATTTTGCGTCCTCCGTCACCCTGAGCCTGTCAAAGGGTCCCTTTCCCCCCGCCCCCGAAGTAAGGGATGCTTCGACGGGCTCAGCATGACAAAGACCCCCACCCTAACCCTCCCCCGCAAGCGGGGGAGGGGATTAAGATGCTACTTCGACAGCTCTTCGATGACCTTGATGAGGGGCAAGAAGAGGGAAATGACGATGAAACCGACCACCACGCCGAGGAAAACGATGAGCACAGGCTCGATGGCAGATGTCAGCGACGCGATCGCCGAATCGACTTCCATTTCGTAGAAATCAGCAATCTTCTGGAGCATGAAGTCCAGCGAACCGGACTCTTCCCCGACCCCGATCATGTGGACGACCATCGGCGGGAACATGCGGCTCGCTTCCAGCGGGTCGCCAATTCGGTCTCCCTCTCGGATTCGGGCGCGGGCGTCCATGATAGCGTCCGACAGGATGTTGTTGCCAATCGTCTCCGCAACCGTCTCCATCGCCTGGAGGATCGGGACGCCGGAAGAGAGCAAAGTGCCCATTGTGCGGCTGAACCGAGCCAAGCAAATCTTATGGTGAAGCGGCCCAAATACCGGCAGCTTCAACTTCATCCTGTCGATCACTCGGCGGCCGAAACGAGTGCTTGCGAACACTCTCCAAGAAACCAGCACGATGACGATGGTACCGACATAAACGTACCAGCGGTCCAAGAGTCCGTGGCTGATATCGATCAGTATCTGGGTGGACCAGGGGAACTCTTTTATGTTCAAGTCCTTGTAGAGGTCGGCAAATCGCGGGATGACCCCAACCACGAGTCCGATTACGACGATAAAGGCGAAGGTCACGACGATGATCGGGTAGGTAAGGGATGCGCGGACCTTGCGCCGCAGCTCGACGTCTTTTTCCAAAAAGTGGGAAAGGCGCTGCAGGGACTCTTCCAAGACGCCGCCGACCTCGCCGGCCTTGACGAGACCGATAAACAGCTTCGAAAAGGCCTTCGGATGCCGAGCCATCGCGCGGGAAAGGCTCTCGCCTCCCTCAACGCGTTCCCCGACGTCGGCCAGGATGCGCTTGAGGCGGGGGTCCTGAGTCTGGGTGCCGAGTACGTCCAGGCATCGAACGAGGGATACACCGGCATCTACCATCGTCGAGAATTGGCGGCAAAAGATAGACAGGGTCGTGAGTTTGACTCGGCCAAAGCCACCGGTCTGCTTGCGCGCGCCCTTGACCTGGATGACCTCGGTCACGGCCAGGCCCTGCTCCTCGAATCGCTTCCTTAGCAGGTCTGCGCTTTCGGCCTCGACCTGCCCAGCCTGCAATTCGCCATCTGAGCCTCTGACTTTATAAGCAAATACCGGCATTGTTTCGCCTCCTACCTATCTATTCGGCGAGGTGGGGCCGAGGTTGGCCCGGCGCCGCCGCGAGGTGGGCCCGAATTTGGCCCTGTGCCGCCGCCAGGTCGACCCTCTCCTGCCACACCGGACGGGGTGAGCATCTTCTTAAGTTCTTCTACATTCATCGCGCGCGACATCGCTTCCTCATAAGTGATGAGGCCGCGGTTGTACATATCCCTCAGATATTGGTCCATGGTAATCATGCCGAAGTTCCCTCCGGTCTGGATGGAGGAGGGGATCTGGTGGGTCTTGTTCTCCCGGATCAGGTTCTTAACCGCCGGGGTGGCAATCAAAATCTCCATCGCCGGGACACGCCCGGGCTGTCCTGCCCTTGGGCAAAGCTGCTGGGAGAGGATGGCAACCACGTTGTTCGCGAGCTGAATTCGAATCTGTTCCTGCTGTCCTGGCGGGAACACGTCCACGATACGGTCGATCGATTCCGCCGCGTTGTTGGTGTGCAGGGTGGCGAAGACGAGGTGCCCTGTTTCCGCCGCCGTGATGGCAAGGGCGATCGTTTCGGGGTCTCGCATTTCTCCGACCAGCAGCACGTCCGGGTCCTCGCGAAGGCAGGCCCGGAGCGCGTTTTGGAACGCTTTCGTGTCCTGGCCCAGCTCGCGCTGATTGATGATCGACATCTTGTGCGTGTGCAGATATTCGATCGGGTCTTCGATCGTGATGATGTGAACGGCCCGCTCGGTGTTGATGACGTGGATCATCGCGGCGAGGCTCGTCGATTTGCCGGAGCCGGTGGGCCCGGTCACTAGGATCAGGCCGCGGGGCCTTCGGGTCAACTCCTCCAAAATCGGGGGCAGATTGAGCTCCACAATCGTCGGGATGCGGGAAGAAATTTGTCGAAAGGCGGAAGCAATCGCGCCTCGGTCTCGGTACACATTTACACGGAAGCGAGCGGCCTTAACTAATTCATAGGAGAAGTCCAGCTCCATTGTCGATTCAAAGCGCTGGATATGCTCGTCCGTCAAAATATCATAAATGATTCGCTGGCAGTCATAGCCGGTCATCTTATGGTAGTTGAGGCGATGGAGAGCTCCGTCTATGCGAATGACCGGTTCCGAATCCTTGCACATGTGCAGGTCGGATGCGCCTTTGTCCACGACGATTTGGAGGAGATCGTCAATATGCGTATCCTCCATGCGGCGCGGGCCTACGACACCTTCCGTCGCCTCGGCAGGTCTCTTTACTTGGCCGGGCAAGCCGTACAAATTGACTTGGCTGCCTACCGCAGCCGATACTTTGACGCCTTGTGGACCGGGACCACCCGGAGTCGTAGTTTCATCGGACGCCATTGGCGCCACCTCCCTTAAATGCGTCCCGGTTCCGCCGGGACGGGACTGAGCTCGATTTAGTAGCCGGCGGTGAAGACCACGCGCATGACTTCGTCCGGCGTCGTCATCCCATCCAGCACTTTGGCCAGGCCGTCTTCGCGCAATTCCTTCATGCCGTTGGCCTTCGCCGCCTCTTTGACATCCGCAAGAGGGGCCCGCCGCACGACCAGCTCGGCGATTTCGGCATTCATGATCATCAACTCGTACAGACCGACCCGGCCTCGCCAGCCGGTAAATCGGCAGTATTCGCAACCCTTGCCTTGCTTGAGCGTAACCATCTCTTCCGGATCGGTCGGTTTGAAGCCGAAGCGGCGCAGGTCGATCGCCTTGACCTCGTAGGGCTCGATGCATTTGGTGCAGATCCGCCGAGCCAGTCGCTGGGCAAGAATACCGATGACGGTTGCGGAGATGAGGTACGGCTCGACCCCCATGTCCACCATTCGGACGACAGCCGACGGAGCGTCGTTCGTGTGGAGGGTTGACAATACGAGGTGGCCGGTTAGCGACGCTTCGACCGCGATTTCGGCGGTTTCCAGGTCGCGCATCTCACCCACCATGATGATGTCCGGGTCCTGCCGCAAGAAGGCGCGCAGGGCGCTGGCGAAGGTAAGGCCCGCCTTCCGGTTCACGCCGACCTGGGCGATGCCGTTCAACTGGTACTCGATGGGGTCCTCAATCGTGAGGATATTTCGCTCGATAGAATTCAGTTTGTTGAGTACGGAATACTGGGTGGTCGTCTTTCCGGAACCGGTCGGCCCGGTGGAGAGAAACATCCCGTTCGGCTGGCTGACCAGCTCTTCCAGCCTCGCCTGTGTTTCCGCCCCAAATCCCAGCTTCTCGAGACCAAGCAAGACGCTGGTCTTATCGAGGATTCTCATGACGATCTTCTCGCCAAACGGGGTTGGGATGCTGGAAACGCGCAGGTCGTATTCCTTCGCGCTGTGCCGAACCTCGATACGGCCATCCTGCGGGATGCGGCGTTCAGCGATGTTCATTTCCGACATGATTTTGTAGCGAGAGATGAGGGGGGCTTGGATGGCCTTCGGGACGGTCATGGCCTCATGGAGCACGCCGTCAACTCGGTACCGGATTCGCACATTTCGCTGGCCCGGTTCGACGTGGATGTCGGAGGCGCGGTCGTCAATCGCCTGCTGGATCATGGAATTGGCCAGCTTTATGATGGGCGCCTGCTCGGCCAGTTCGATGGCGGCCTTGTCGTCGTCCTTGAGGGCATCCAAATCGCCTTTCGCTCCCGCCGCGGCGATCAGGCTCTTCATGTCGGCTCGACCGGACAGATCGCCGGTTGACCCGCTCGTTTCCGCGCCGCCGTTGGCGGCCCCGTTCGAGCTGCCGTAATTCTTTCTTATCGCGTCCTCAATTGCTCCCGGAACGGCAATCACTGGGATAACGCGAAGACCGGAAACCATTCGGATGTCATCCGTCGCCTTTAGGTCGTTGGCATTGGACATGGCGACCCAGAGGTTCTGGCCTTCCTTCTTAAAGGGGATTACGTTGTGGGCGCGGGCGACCTGTTCCTTGACGACGTTGACCGCGCTCCGGTCGATCTCTTCGCGATCCAGATCGACGAACCGATGGCCTTGCTCTTGCGCTTTGCCTTCGTACACCTCCCGCTCGCCGACGAACCCAAGGTCAACCAGGACTTTCCCCAGGTCGGCGCCTTTGGTGGCTGATTGGACCTGTTTCGCTTCTACAAGCTGTTCTTGGGAAACGTAGCCCTTCTCGACCAGATATTCGCCGAGGGGCCTGCGAGCCATCGCCATCTACGGATCACTCCTAGTATTGCGGGGGTGTCGAACTGAAAAATCACTTCGACCCGGGTGCGGACGCCGCTCAGTATACACTACCGACGCGACAATGCGGACGCTTCGGTAGGCACGCGCCGCCAAAAGCTGGTCGGGCTTTTGTGAGGCGCCTGAACCTACACGATCCGGCGTCCCCAGAGGTCTGAGTGGCGATCCAAAATTTCTAGTCGTCATCAATAGCGTACGTAAACTAGTCGGGTCAAGATACCTAAGTAGTTCGGACAATCTCAACCAACTCGTTAGATTTACAGGCATTCCAGCGCAGCCTTCCGCATGGCGGCGACGGGAGCCGGTATGCCAAACCACAATTCAAAAGCCTTCGCCCCTTGACCGACCAGCATCTCCAGCCCGTCCACCACGGTCAAACCCAATTGCTCGGCTTCGGAAAGAAAGGCGGTCCTTCTCGGTCGGTAGACAATATCATAGACAATCGCATTCGGCGGCAGGTTCCTCAATGGAAAGTCGGGTTTGTCGCCTTCGTGTGGTTCCATGCCAATCGGCGTCGAGTTCACAACCAGGTTCAGCGAGGGAGCGATTGCTTCGAGGTGACTTTTGTCCCATCTTATTAGAACGCATCCTAATGCGGAAAATACGGCAGCGGCCTTTTCTGGATTCCGCGCCGCCACTTTGACCTGCCAACCATCGCATTGCAGAGCCAGGCAGATCGCCCGTGCCGCCCCGCCTGCCCCAAGAACGAGCGCATTCGGACTTCCCTCCCCCGCCGAAATCCCCTCCCCCGCTTGCGGGCCGCCCGTCTTAGCCCCCTCCCCCGCTTGCGGGGGAGGGTTGGGGTGGGGGCTCTTCAATCCGCTCAGAAATCCGATACCGTCCGTGTTGTGCGCCACCAACCTGCCGCCCGCGCCGACCCACGTGTTCGCCGCCCCAAGCAGACGCGTCTCTTCCGATGCCTCGTCCGCGAGGTCCAATGCGGCGACTTTGTGCGGAAGGGTTATGTTTGCCCCCGCCAGGACCCCCCGCCGCACCAACTCGGCAATCCGAGGCACCTCGTCCGGACCGCAGTCAATCCTCATGAATTCCGCCTCGATACCCAGCTCCCTATAGGCCGCGCGGTGCATTTCCGGTGACAGGCTGTGGGATACGGGCCGGCCCAGGATGGCGAACAGCTTCATGCAGGCATTGTATCGTAACGCCAGCATCGGACTTTTAGGACATATACAACCTATACGACGTATGAGGGCAGGCCAGGATGCCGGCGTTACGTGGAATCGTCAATAATAGGCGCGTGGAAAACAAGGTCTACCTCGGTGACAACCTACCCATCCTGCGGAGCCTTCCGGATGAGTGCGTGGACCTGATCTATATCGATCCGCCGTTCAATACGGGGAGGGAGCAGAGCCGGACCCGGATCAAGACCACGAGGTCCCAGAACGGGGATCGGGTTGGCTTTGGCGGCAAGCGGTACGAAACGCAGGTGGTGGCGGAGGCGGCATACGAGGACGTTTTCGACGATTACCTGGCCTTTTTGGAGCCCCGGCTTCGGGAGGGATACCGGGTGCTAAAGCCGACCGGCAGCTTCTATTTCCACATCGACTATCGGGAGGTGCATTACTGCAAGGTGCTGCTCGACCGGATATTCGGGCGGGAGTGCTTCCTGAACGAAATTATTTGGGCGTACGATTACGGGGGCCGGCCAAGCAAGAAGTGGCCGCCGAAGCACGACAACATCCTGCTCTACGTCAAGGACCCGGCCCATTACACCTTTAATGAGGATGCCGTCGACCGCATCCCGTACATGGCGCCGGGGCTTGTGACGCCGGAGAAGGCCGCGCGTGGCAAGCTGCCGACCGATACCTGGTGGCACACCATCGTTCCGACGAACGGGTCGGAGCGGACGGGCTACCCGACGCAGAAACCGCTGGGGATTTTGCGGCGCATCATCGCGGCCTCGTCCAATCCGGGAGATCTGGTGTTGGACTTTTTCGCGGGCTCAGGGACGACCGGCGTGGCAGCGGCAGAGGCGGACCGGAAGTTCATTTTGATCGACAACAATCCGGAGGCGGTCAAGGTGATAGAGGAGCGACTTAAATGTAGCCGCGGTTCCTCGTTCTGACATCCCTTCCGAGCGGGATGACCAAGAACCGCGCGTGATCACGGTGTAATTTCCAAAACGGTATCGCATCTTCCGGTGTGGTCACTCGCGGGTTTTGGCGGTGGCGATTCGATCAGGGGTCAGAACGAGAATCCGCGGCTACGGATCGTGCCATCTTCAGCCATATCCAATCGTTGGCCTGTGTGGATTGCTGCGGCGTGTTCCTTTGAGATCGACACGATCGGGATCGACTTGTCGAACAGCTCCTCCCCAACGATGGAGGCGAGGGCGAAGAAGGGGTCAATGCCGGTGGTGAGAATCGCGGCGGGGGCAGTTCCGGCGCGGAGAGCCTCCAAGAGCATGGCGGTTGTGGTAGAGGAGCCGCGATGAAACGGCAGAATCAGCACCTTCCCTGCCGCGATCTGACCGGAAAGCGGATGGCGGCGGTCTATGATCTCGCCAGTCTGGGCATCATAGCCGCCCCAAAACGACAGCGGTTCGTTTGTCACAAGCGCCTCGCCGGATGCCATGCCGGGGACAATCGGCCGCCCCTGAATCACTTCCATAGACTTTCGTCCCTAATGACATGGCCGGCGATTGCCGACTCCACGCAGTCCGCCATGCTGCCGTACACATGGCGTACGCCGAGCAGTCCAGGTGAATAGTAGGCGTATTTTCCGGAGTTGGTCATGATGGTTTTGATCTCCGGCGGGAGCATCGGGGTTGCGAGGATGCAGGTGTCCACCGTGAGGCGCGCGCCGAAATCTAAGACCGGTTGCAAGACGCCTGTCGCCTGGGCAACGTCGCGCACGATGCGGCTGGTAGTCACCAAAAACTGTACGCGCGGGTGTTGCGATTTGCCGACTGCCAGCCGAGCCAACTGGCGGAATTCGGCGAGGGAAAAGTGCGGGCTGCCGAGCACGACCATATCCAATGTCTCCCCCGCGCCGGTTGACAACTGCTCGCGGGTCGCGCGCAAGTCCGCCATCGTGAGTTCCATCGTCTCTTGCGGCGGACGGCCCTGAAATGCGGCCTCCAGAGTTTGCGCCTCCGGGGTAACCCCAACGATATGGAACAGAGCCACCGCGCCGGACGATGCCGCCGTCGCGCCGAGCGCCTTCAACTGATCCTCCGTCGGCGTTACCGTCAGACCATCCACCACCGGCACCCGATCCTGCGCGATCTGCCCGAGCAGATACCCGAGTACCGGATAGAAGCTGTCATCCGCCTGCAGCCGCTCCGGAACATCGGCCAGCCGCACCAGGATCTGCCCCGCCCGGTTCTCCGTCCGATGCAGGCCGACCGCCGGGGCGCGGCCCGTGATGGCGCAGCAGACATCCAGCAGGTCCGGATACCGTTCCGTCCGCGCCCCGATCACGGAGTTGGCAAAAACGATCGGGTTCGATTCTCCCCACGCGATCTGCTCCCCAAACTTGGGCTTGTGCTCTGTCTGATACGGCGCACAGGTCCAAGTCGGGATGGCGCCCATGCTTTTGTAGGCGTCCGCCTGGCGTTGGGCCTTCTCCGCCCACTCGCGCGGCACCGGCCATTCCTGCCAGTGGTGCTCGTCCACGCCGGTCACGTTGAGGGTGGTCGGCACGGACACTTTGGCGCCCAGCGAGGCCAGCCTCTCCGCATACTCCAGCCCAGCGTCGCCCACATAGATGCTGCTGTCGATGTGCGCCCCGACGATATCCAGAAGCTCATCGGCCTCATAAACCTCCGCCATCCGGACCAAAATCCGCATGGCCATCTGGGTCGCCGGGCCGTGTTTGCCCGACAACATTGCCTGGTCTTTGTCCGTAAGTCGAAGCGCCATATGGCGATTCTACTGCCATTGTGGAAGGGAGCCAATGTGCGAAGATACGATATGGTGGTGATTGGGACCGGCCCGGCTGGGCAAAAGGCGGCGATTCAGGCCGCCAAACTGGGCCGGCATGTGGCGATCGTGCAGCGGGACGACTGGCTGGGCGGTGTGTGCATCCACACCGGTACCATCCCCAGCAAGGCGCTGCGCGAGGCAGTTTTGCGCCTCCCGCCCCAAGACCTGCGCGGGCCTGTGGACATCGGCGAAATCCTGGACCGGACGCGATCAGTGATCCGATCCGAGGTCAAGGTGATCCGATCGCAGATGGCCCGCAACGGCGTGGAGGTCGTCGCGGGAATGGCTGAGTTCGTGGACGAGCACACGGTAGTTGCGCGCCAGGACCAGCGTGAGATTGTCCTGCAAGCGGATTTCTTCGTGATCGCCGTCGGAACCACACCCAGCCGTCCTTCCTATGTGCCATTTGACGGAGTTTCCGTGTTTGATTCTGATCAACTGCTAACTACGGACCGATTGGCCCGGAGCGCCATCGTGGTTGGCGGCGGCGTCATCGGCGTGGAGTATGCCTGCATCTTCAACGCGCTTGGCGTGCAGGTGACGCTGATCGAGGCCCAGGACACGATCCTGGATTTTGTGGACCAAGAAGTGGCCGATGCGCTGAAGTACAAGATGCGCTACAACCGAATCACCTTGCGCATGGGCGAGCAGGTGCAGAACATCGAAAAACTCGCGGATGGGACGGTGCGGGCGACGCTGGAGAGCGGCAAGCATGTGCATGGGGAAATGCTCCTTTATTCCGCGGGCCGGTTGGGCGCGACATTGGGGCTGGGGTTGGAGAAGGTCGGGCTGGAGGCGGACGAGCGCGGGCGGCTGCGGGTGAACGGCAACTTTCAGACGGACGTGCATCATATCTATGCCGCGGGGGATGTGATCGGCTTCCCGTCGCTGGCGAGCACGTCGATGGAGCAGGGCCGGGCTGCGGCGTGCCATGCCTTCGGTCTTCCGGTGCAATCGATGCCCGAGCTGGTTCCGTATGGGATTTACAGCTTGCCGGAGATATCGATGGTGGGGCGGACTGAGGGGCAGCTCACGAAGGCGGGCGTGCCGTATGAGGTCGGGGTGGCGCACTATCGGGAGATCGCGCGGGGGCAGTTGGTTGGGGATGATTTTGGGATGTTGAAGCTGCTGTTCCATGAGGAGACTCGGGAGCTGCTGGGGGTTCATGTGATTGGGACCAGTGCGACGGAGCTGATCCATATCGGGCAGGCGGTGCTGGCGTTTGGCGGGACGATCGATTATTTTGTGGATAACGTTTTCAACTATCCGACGTTTGCGGAGTGCTACAAGGTGGCGGCTCTCGACGGCACCAACCGCATCCGCCGCACCCTCCGCCTCGCCGCGTAACTCGGTAGCTTTAGCTCACGCGTAACGCTGCCTTCCAGGCGGCAATTTGCTCCCGCTGTAGATGCTGTCTTGATTTGTCAAGGGGAAAATAGCAATTTGTGGTCATAGGGTGTCTTTGTCTTCAGGACTGCCGCGATTGCGCTGGCGAGTTTGCGCATGACGGCGATGTTGACCTGCTTTTTTGCTTTGCCGG
>JBGPGO010000020.1:0-55511 GCA_041483895.1 Fimbriimonadia bacterium | reverse complement strand
GTCCTTCCTTTTCCCGACTGCCGGAGGCGAGCTCCTCGGCGTCAGGGCCCGGACCTACAACAGCACCAAGGTCGCGGGGCAGAACAACTATGCGATTCAGCTGGCCGGCGGCGTCGTAGCCCGGGCCGAGACCACGGTTGCGGACGGCTTCATGTATGTCGTTGGATCGGATGGACGCTTCTTCGCCTTTAGCGAGAATACATATGGTACGGGCTATGCCAATGACATTGCGCTGGTTGGTACGCCGCCCGCACAGGAAGTCGACCTGAAAGACGAGATTGTCCCAGACCCGAAGCTCAAGGACACGATCGTGAAGATGATCACGCGCGAAGACTATCTGGCGCTCAGGCAGCTTCCATCCGATCAGAACACGCCGATCACGCCATACCAGGCAAAATCCGAGAATATCGCCGCCATCGAATGGGGCCAGCGCATCTATCTCATGGCATATAACTTCGACGTGAACCACACGGGCACCGTCACGTTCCAGTTGAAGGGTCCAAGCAATACGGTTCGTGTCTCCTCGCCGGTGAGATACTACAAGGCGCCCGGTCCAAAAGACCCGCAGAACGCCATGCCCGATTTCTCTCTCTTCGAGTATCTGATTGAAGGCAATCGGCAGAATCCATACACGCCCGGCGAACAGTACTGGTTCGAGGCGACGGTCCAGCCCACAGGCACCGCGGCGGTCGGTCCATTCAAGATGGCGCAATCCGCCCTTCCCATTGCCAACCCGCTATCGGTCGCGCTGATCAACCCGCAGACCGGTCTGATCGACCTGTCCAGCATCATCGGCGGCGTCAACCCGACCGAGCCGGCGAATATGGTCAACGGCAGCGGGACCAAAGTCATCGTCGCGCAGCACGGCGACGTCAGTCACGGCCAGCACGGAACCGCGCGATTCGCGATTGCGGATCGAAGCCTGCTTGTGTTCAATACGGGCCGCCCGTTGCGATACATCATGGGTCTTCGAAGCGACCTGTTGTTCAGCGGCGGCGCGAACGCCGTGATCAAACCGTTACCCTGGGAAGTTCCCCCCGTCGGCTATCCAAACCCGAGTCCGGACTATCCGGATATCGACCGCAGAAACGTCGATTTATGGACAAATGGGGTGAACGGGTTTGGCAGCCACGTAAACATCGTGACCGATCAGGCGACTCTTCCGGCGCCGACCATTACCATTAACGTCAACGACCCGAATCCGGATTACTCGAAGCGGCAGATCGCATGGTTGCCGGTGGATGTCGAAACGCAAGTGCCGCTCTATCAGCCGGCAAACATGGCCGACGGATACAACCAGAAGATCTGGATATATGTCGATCTGGACAGCGACCGAAAACTGACCGGAGTGGGAACGTCTGTCAGCGCCGATCAGCCGACGAGCGGCGCGGAGGCGTACCGGACATTGAACGATCGCTTGACGGTACCGCCGGATGAGAAGCTTTCCGTCGTGGAACCCACGGTAGATTTGGGACAATTGTCTGCGGGCAGCGGGTTCACGCCGCAAAGTCCGAGCCAGAACGGCAGCAAGTTCTACCCAAGCACCTTCCTGTCCGGCGCTCCGATAACGTATGACGAGTTCTTCAAGTCGTTCACGGTTGAGAGTCCCAGCAATGTCAACATGCTGAATCTGCGAGTGGCGTCAATCCTGCACAACTTGGACAGCAGCGGCAAGTACAACAACCCGCCGTTCCAGCCGGTTGCCTTCTTTGGTGACAGTCTGTCTCCGTACGCGTGGCTCGGCGCCGACCAGGTGATCGTGAGCAATCTGGATCCACGATTCAACGCGCAGGTCACGCTCCACAAACCGCGACCGGGAGACCGCAGCCCGACGTCATTGCGAATCCCGGACGCCCCGTACGGCACCTTGGCGGTCAACAATCAGCCGCCAACGATCGGCGTTGGCATTCCGATCGGACAGCCGGTGGGTACATATTCGCAGTTCATCCGAGTTTATGAAGACTCCATTGCCAACAAACCGTACATCGCTCTGGATTGGGAACCATCGACGGGGCGGGCTTGGGAGACGATCACCGAGCCGTCCATGAAGCTGAAGTTCACCGTCAAGGAATCTCGGCTGACGACTCTGCCTGACGCGGGAACGATGCCGATGTACGACTTCGGCGCGAATCCGAATCGCAACTTCCGGGCCGCGACTGCGGCTCCGGCGGCCTACCGCGATGCGAAGACCGGTGCGCTGGTTGTGGCCATGGCTTCGCAACGCGACACTCGACAGAACACGGACAAGAACTCCGGGGCGTTGGCGAATTGGGCACTGTTTACCGGTGTGCTCGGTTGGAGCCCGCTGCGGTCGGCAACGATCGTTCCGCCGCCGTTGGGAGACCTTTTCCACTGGACCAGCGCTACCAAGCAACAGTGGTTCACAATGGGCAGCGGACCGTATCCGACTAAGCCGACCGGAACGACGAGCCACTATGCGCCGGTGTTCCCGGTCAACATCACGACGATGCCGACGCCATATATGTTCTGGGATTCGACCGAATCGACCATCGTGAACGGGGAGCTGGTCAACCAGCATTCGCTTTCGTACGCGAAGATCAGTTCGACCAGCGGTCAAATGTCTGGTACGCCGATCGTGATCCCGGCCGTCGATTCCAGAGTTCCCATGTACCGTCCGATTCCGATAGGTTATGGCCAGAAGGGCGGGAAGCTTTTCTGGTACGGCGGCACGACCGGACGCTACGGGCTGTTCGTTAATGAGACTACGGACCTAGCCAGTCCGTCACTTTGGAGGCGCGCAGAATCGATCAGTGTCCCGAGATCCCTGATCAGCGCTAAGGATCCATACCCGGTCCCGAAATTGAACGGCGACATCGATCTGGTTTATAGCGGCGTGACGAAAGACCGCAACACCAACGAGATATTCATGGCGACCTACGGACTGGATAGCGACGGGAACATGGAATGGGACCGGCCGAAGGCTCAGGGCAAGATCGACGGTGAGGTCGCCGTGCCGGAGCATAAGAACGGAACGGTATGGCGCACGCGGGGAATCGACTGGGTGGTCGGGGAGCGAAATCCCGGCATCTCGATCTTGGTAAACGGCAAGAATATTCTTGGCGCCGTGGACCGAGATCGTCAAGGAAACACCTTGCGATTCGTTTCGACGCTCGGCGGATATGCGGTCGTCGACCCGGTTGCCGGCACAATCACTTTCCCGAATATGGCGCCGGGAGCGCAGGACGTCGTCCAGGTCACCTATACCCCTCGGACGGTTCGACTGACCCCGCTCGGCAACGTGGGTGGCCATACCGAGCCGGTATCGTTCATCGACACCCGACGCATCTATGATCTGACTTACTCGTATCGCGAGGGCAGCAATAACAAGGCCGGCACAAACAATGTCGTCAGCCTCGATCGGTACTGGGTGCTGTACAAGCGGCATTCAACCGGAGCGGGCCAATCGACGACGCTGTACATGCAGACGTATCGGCCTGGCGTACAACTCCCGTTCCCGATGAATTTACCGGTCGACATCAACTTCAGCGGCGCAGGCTTTGCGACCGTGGACCCGATTCGCGGACGCATCTATTTCCGCCAGCAGGATGTCGGCCATCAGATCTCGATTACCTACATGTCGCAGGGCAGTACCATTCGGTCGACGGTCAACCTGACCGTCACTTGGATTCCGGAAATGGACGATACCGCCGTACCGATCGAGAAGGCGATCTCCGAGGGCGAGGTCACCGCGTTCGCCGATCCGGTCGTCAATGTAACGACGGGCCGGCCGGACTTCATCTGGCTGTTCTGGAGCAGCACGCGAAACGGCGCATCGGATGTCTACTTCGAGACGGTCAGCCCGCGATTCGACGTGACGCCCATCGGAGGCCGATAACGCCTGAAACCAAGAAATCCCTCCCCGCATTCGCGGGGGAGGATTCCGTTGGCTGACAATCGAACCAGTTGCCGTTCTCATCCGTCTTGGCTATGGAAGGCAAGCGCAAACTCGGCACATTGACTTTACCGGGCCGCAGACTGTATAGTTAGCCCGCCGGGCCGGCAACGGGAGATGGACCTTTATGGCAAAAACAGCAGGTTCCGCGATTGGAATCGACATTGGTACCCACACGATCAAAATTGCGGAGCTTCGGGCGGGAAGAGACCGCCACACGCTCACCGCGGCGGCAGTCGTGCCGTCTCCCGCGGAGGGTGTAGACCATAACGGAATTTACGACCCCGCGGTCATCGCAAGCGCACTTAAGGGCGCCATATCGGAAGCCGGTATCGGCGTCAAGCAGGCCGTGCTCGGCATATCGGGCCAGGCATCGGTGGTTGTGCGAATGTTGGAAGTGCCGCCCATGACCGCCACCGAGATGAAGGAGCACATGCAGTGGGAGATTCAACGGAATATTCCGTTCGCTGAAACCACCATCGTCTCCGACTATGCGCGCGTCCCGGAAACCGATCCCCATCCCGATCCGACAAAGCAGATGGACGTTGTCCTCGGCGTCGCGCCCCAATCCGGCATCGACACCTCCGTCGAAGTGATGGAGAAGGCCGGCCTCGATCCGATGGGGATAGACGTGCAGCCCCTCGCGCTTTCTCGTGTGCTTTCTATGGAGGCGGCGCTTCCGGAGACCTCGATGATGATCGTGAATATCGGTCGATCCACGACGTCCATCGACGTGTTTAAGCACGGCTACTTGAGCTTTCCGCGCGTGCTGCCGCTCGGCGGGCAGAGTTTTACCCAAGCGATTGCGGATGCGTTCGGCATCTCTGTAGAAGAGGCCGAAGAGATGAAGCTGAAGCATGCGGAGGTTGTGTTGAGCCGGCTGGGAATTGGGGCCGGAGGCGCTCCAGGCGCGCAGCCGTCCGGCTTCGCCCCGCCCCAGGCTGCCGCTCCGACCACCTCATTCAACCCGTACGCGGATGTATCGGAGCAAGGGCCGACCTTCGAAATCGAGCAAGACGCGGAACCTGCCGGCGCTTCATCCGTAGTGGATAGTGGAGCGGCGCCGGATGCGGCTCAGCCTCAAATGCAACCGCCCCCCGTACCGTCTCCGGTTCCCGCATCGAGCGGTGACACGGACAAGATTTTCGACGCGATCATGCCGATTTTGGAAGAGTTGACCTCAGAAATCCGCCGATCCGTCGAGTATTACGCGGGAAGAGGGGTCGGCGAAGAGGTCGGCCAAGTTCTGCTTTCGGGCGGCGGGGCCAGGCTAAAGAACCTGGACCGGTTCTTGGAATGGTCGCTCAACGTGCCGGTGGGAATGCTGGACGCGATGCAATACCTGCACCTGGCGACAAGGCGACAATCGGAGCAGTATCTGCGTGAGAACGCTTTGGAATTGAACGTCGCGATAGGAATGGCGTTGCACGCCTTTGAGGAGTAACCTGTAGCATGAAGCTCAACCTTCTACCGGGATATATACGGCAAGGAAAACGGAATCGGACCGCGCTGCTGTTCATGGCGGCAGTAACGCTGGTTGCGCTGCTCGCCTTCGGATCCTATTCGTATAACCTCAAGAACGAATTGTCAACGGAGAGGGGCAAGACCGACGGCCTGACAACGGACGCGAACGCCGTTGTGTCCAAGGCAGCCGAAGCGGACGCCATCTACCAGGAAAACTCCATCGTCTTCCGGGATATGGAGCTGGCTTGGTACATCGAGAAGCATAACGAAAAGTATCCCGAGTTGTATCGCAAGGTCGCCAATCGTCTTCCAGGATATGTTCGAGTATTGAACATGGCCGCAACCGATAACAACGGAGCTTCCGGTGGGACTCCGGCTTGGCCCGGCATGAAGGGCGACCAGGGCATGAATCAGGCCGTTGCGGCCCCTCCAACGCAAGCAGTTTCCCAAACGCCTGGCGCGCCTGGGGCTCCCGGTGGGCCCGGTGGGTCCGGCGCGGCAAGTGGCCCGTCCGGCACGGTGACTGTGGTGATGCAGGCCGTCCTGGGAAATTACGCCCAATATTCCGATGTGATGATCTCCCTGGCGCGGCGAGGGGACGGGTTCGTCAAGAAAGTGAGCCGAGAAGGCTTCTACCAGAATCGAGCCGGCGCGGATGCCGGCATGGGCGCCGACAACTCAGGCGGTCGTCCGGCTCCTCCTGCATGGTCCACTGTGGTCCTGCGCGCTGAGGTCGAAGGCAATCTCGTGCCGCCGAATCCGCTTGCCGCATTGGTTGCGGCAGCCGGCGGCGGTGGCACAGCTCCGGCCGGCGGTGCTCCAGGAGGCGCGGCCCCAGGCGGTGTTCCCGGAAGCGGCGAAGGTACGCCGGGCGGCGTCCCGGGGAAGGCGGGCTAAGCATGAAACGAATGACCCTTGCGCAAATCGTGGCGGGCGGAATTGTTGCCTGTATTCTGATCGGAACCGGGTTCTACTTCCTGTCGATCCAACCGAATTCGCAGGCGCTCGCGATTCAGCAAAAGCACAACGCCGACCTGCAGGGTGTCGTTGCCAAGATGCCGATGGCGGAAAAGCGCGTGCAAGACGCGAAGGATGAGCAGGCCCTCGTGACGCGCGGGTGGGCGGACTATATCATTCGAAAGTCCCCGCCGACCAGCACCATCAACTTGGCCCAGAATCGGTGGAAGATTTCGACCCAGTATCAAACATTTATTACAAAGCTGACGCTCGATGTCACGAATCACATTCGGAAGACAGGCGTGACAATCCAGAAGGGTCCCGGTGTTCCACCTACGACGGACAACCCGAATATTCTGATCAGCGACGTGTTTCACTTCGGGAAAGGCCTGAGCTACCCATGCGCGGTCTATCCATTCAAGGGTATCGAAGTGCGCGGCACGTTCGATAAAATCCTGAAACATTTCGAATCTTGGAACAAATTTCCGAACTACATCGCCCTCGCAGACGGTCTTAAGTTAAGCGGGACCTCTCCGAACCTGGTGGGAACCTACGATCTCACCGTCTTGGTGTTCCCAAGAGGCGATTCGATCAACGGGGAGCAGGTCAACTGGCTGGGTGATTCAGGCCAAGATCAGAGTGGCGGCGGTTTCGCGGGCGGCCCGGGCGGCCCCGGCGGCCCAGCGGCAACGCCAGGAGGCGGGAGAATGCTGAAAGGCAATCTGCGCAGTCAAGGCCGATAATTACGTACTAATCGTTGGAGAGATAAGCTATGGCAAACAATAATCCAGCCGACGGCAAGAAGAAAATCGTTTTGGTAGCGGGCATACTCGGCGTCCTCATCTTGGCCGCGGTCGCCTATGTCATGTTTTTCAGCGGCGGCGGCAGCGAAAATACGACTGCAACCGGCCCAAGTGATGGCGGCCTCATGCCTGGAAAGGGAACTCCGCCCAGCGGACCGGGGAAGCCCCCCGGAGCGAACACCGGATTCGCGCCGCCACAGGGCGCGCAGGCAAATGGCGCTGAGGAGCCGGTCGAGATGCCGAAGGCGGTTGCCGGGCAGAAGGTTCAGAGCAAGACGGAAGCCGAGCTCGGCGGTCCCGCGCAAACGGCGGTCCGGCGGGTTGTCGCAACCAATTCTCGCAAGGATCCGTTCGCGCTGCTTCCCGTGGAGGTCGCTTCGGACAAGCGGGTTGCCCAGGTTGCCTGCTTTCCGCGCTTGGCGGCTATACTGTAATTGTTCAGCCTAGGCCAAGACCGGTCCATCCCAAGCAGGAACCGTACGAGGTTCAGCCGTATCGTAGACTGGCGGGCATCATTCGGGGAGAAGCGATTGCCGCCATTATCGAGCAGGAAAACGAAGGTGCATTCGACACCCAGGTAGTAAAACCGGGTGATAAGATCGGCGAATGGACCGTACGCTCCATCGATGGCGAAAAGATGGTCCTCACTCGGGAAGGCAAGATCCGGCCGAATTCGGTTACGGTGAAGCTGGAATCCAGGGCGACCGTCTTGGCGGATATGAGCGGTGGTCAGGGTGGCGGGAACGCGGGCGGGGGTCCCGGCGGTCCCGGCGGAACCGGTGGACCCGCCGGCGTTCAGGGTCGAGGTGGTCCTGGCGGTCCCGGCGGCAAGCTCGGCGGCGGCGGCGGTCCGCGAGGCGGTGGTGGTGGCCGTGGCGGATTGTAGGATACAATATGGCCGTAACGGACAGAGGAATGGAACGTATTCTCAGTGGAGGTGTGTATGATGAATAGTGCAAAGGTTGGCTTTGCGGTGATTTTAGTGGCTTTGGCGAGCCTGCTGGCGGCCCCGGCGTTCGCTCAGGCGCCCGGCGATCCCAGCGATAAGCCGGTTTCCATAGAATTGAACCAGGCCGATGTTCGCAACGCGCTGAAGCTGTTGTTCGATCAGATCGGCGCAAACTACAGCATCGATCAGGCGGTACAGGGCACGGTGACCGTGCGCTTGAAGGACGTGCCTTTTGCCACAGCATTGCGAACGGTTTTGTCGCAGGTTCGGGCCACCTATCGCGTCTCCGGGGGCGTGTACGATATCGTCCCGCGCGAAGAGACGACGGCCGTGGTACCTACCGTCGATGAGGGAAAAGGGGCCGAGGATGTGACCAAGTCGGCCAAAAACCGAGCGGTGCGCATCCCGATTTACCACGCGGATCCGAACTTCATTTTGTACCTGCTTCAGGGAACCGCGCCTCCCTATCCTGAGATTACAACCGCTATCGTCGGCAGCAGCGGTGGTCAAGGCGGCTACGGCGGCGGCGGCCAGGGCGGCTACGGTGGCCAGGGCGGCTACGGCGGTGGCCAGGGCGGCTTCGGCGGCGGCGGATTCGGTGGGGGCGGCTATGGCGGCGGCGGCGGTGGCTTCGGTGGCGGATATCGGGGCGGCGGCGGTCGATAGGTAGAATACTGCAATCTCATGGAGGAGGACGGAAGACAATGAACTTGCGTTATCTGGCTGGTCTGGCGCTGGCCCTGGCCATCTACGGGGCTGCGTTGGCCCAACGGGACAACCCGATCCTACAAAAAAGGGTCACGCTAAAACTGCAGCACGCTGATCTTCAGGCCGCGGTTCAGGCGCTCATGGCACAGACCGGCGCGCAATTTGTCTTTGCCTCCACGGATAAGCCGTTCAAGCCGGTCGACCTACTGCTGAACGATCAGCCGTTAGAAACGGCGGTCAAGTACATCTGTATGTCTGCCGGCGCCGTCTATCAGTTGGAAGAGGGCCCGGTTTTCATCATTCATCACCAGGATGAGGAGATATCTACGGGCGACGCTCCGACCAAGGGGACATTTGCCGAACCTGTCAGAGAGACGGTCACATCTCCCGTCGCACCAGTGAAGCAGGCCGGCACGCCTCATGAGGTCGTCAAGATCTTCCTCAAGCATGCTCATCCGGAGGACATTATCGAACGGCTGACGGGTGATGTCTCCCATCCTTTCGACTACACAACCGACCAGATGATGAGCTATCAGCAAAAGAACAATACGGTTTATCACACGCCGATCAGCCAGATATTGTATGGCAACATGCCGATCTCCAATCAGATCCTTGGGGGTGCGCAGCCGGTCACACCGGACAACGGGATGCCATCCACCGGCCCGACCAGCGATCTGGGAACGGGCATCGAGACCATGCTCGGCCAGGGAGTCCGCCCAGGGCAAGGCGGCCGTCCTGGCGGAGCACCGGGTGGGCCTGGGGGACAACCAGGTCAGGGGGGAGGGCTGCCGGCAAACACCTTGATCCCCGACGATGTGGACCTTGTCACCTACGATCCAACGGACAACAGCATCGTGGTGCAGGGGCCGGAGGAGTCCATTGAGGAACTTCGCCGATACATACAGATGTTTGATGTTCGGCCGCAGCAGGTGATGATCAAGGTTGAATTCATCACCGCGACCACCAACATAATTCAGAGCTTCGGCATCGATTGGTCATACAGCCGCGTCAACTTTTCCGCCGGCAACACTCCAGGCACCTTCGCGGTCACCAACGATCCGATCTTCGTGAATTTCGCTTCCGGCAACATAGTCAGCCGCCTGCGGGCCAGCCTCACACAGAACGACGGCAAGATCGTCAACGCCCCGATGATTACGACGCTCAACAATCAACCGGGCATTATCCAAGAGCAGCAATCATTCTTCATCCCGGTTACGCAGTCAACCGGATTTGGCGGCGGACAGTTGCAGGTCACGACCGTACCACAGCCATTCCAGGTACAGAGCTTTCTCGTCGTCGCGCCTCGTATCAATCGGGACAATACGATAACGCTGACGATTTCGCCGACCATTTCGGATATCACGGGGTTCAGCCAGTTCCCAGACGGTTCGCGCTTCCCAGAGATTTCGACGCAGTCGATCTCGGTCAGCCGGATTATTCACGATGGGGAAACAATGGTACTCGGAGGATTGACCCGAAAAAACAATACGATCAGCTCTAACCGCTTCCCGATCCTTGGCGACCTCCCGATCATCGGCCAGTTCTTCCGATCCCGGAAGAATGAGAGACAGGAAAGCGAGCTGCTCGTTTTTGTAACGCCGACGGTGATTCCGGAAGACGAAGGTCCGCGCGGAGGAGGCCTCGGTTCTCCGTAGGCTCACACCCGTCCGATTTGCATGCGGCAGGCGTCACAAGACGCCTGCCGTTCGCACGTTAAAATGACCAACAATCTCGTCCTCATCGGATTTATGGGAACAGGCAAGACCACGATTGCCCGCTTGGCCTCCCGCTTGCTGGGCGTTGAACCCATCGAAGTCGACCACATGATCGAACAGAGAGCCGGAAAGCCGATTCCCAGCATCTTTCAAGAAGATGGCGAGTCCGCCTTTCGATCGCTGGAAACGAAATGCCTCGAAGAATTGCAAGAGGTGAGGCAGTCCGTAATCTCGGTTGGCGGCGGCGCTCCCTGCCAAGAGCTCAATGTCCCGATTATCAAAAATCTCGGCTATATCGTCGAGCTGACCGCCTCCGCCGATGCGATTCTCGAGCGGATCGGGGACCCGGCCGCGCGGCCGATGCTGGCCGGGACCGGGGAATTACGAGAACGAATCGAGAGCCTTATGGCGGAACGCGAACCGCATTACCGAATCGCCCATAATAGAGTATCGACGACACTTCTGTCGTCCAAACAGAGTTCTGAACAGATAGTGGAGCAGTATCGAAAATGGTTGCGGGGGCAGCATTGACCGAATCCGTCGTGAATGTTCGGGCCGGAAGCGCCCGCTATGACGTACTTATCGGGCCCGGTTCGTTGAGCGCGCTGCCATCGGCGATCCAGAATTGCGGCGCCGATGGGGCGGTGGTCGTCACGCATTCGCGGCTCTTGGAATGGTACGGCGCCCGCCTCTCTTTCGCCGGTCAGAAAGCCCAGTTCATCTCGGTCTCCCCCGGCGAGCGCAGCAAGAGCTTTTCAAATGTGGGCCGGATCGTTGAGAATCTTGCCGATGGCGGATTCGGCAGAGGCGGCGTGGTGATCGCGTTTGGCGGCGGCGTAGTCGGTGATTTGGCCGGATTCGTCGCGGCCGTCTATCACCGCGGGATCATGCTGATTCAACTCCCAACGACCCTGCTCGCGCAGGTGGATGCATCGGTCGGGGGAAAGGTGGGCGTTGACCTACCGGCGGGAAAGAATCTGGCGGGGGCGTTCTTGCAGCCGAAGGTCGTGATAGCGGACACCGCGACGCTGCATACCTTGCCGAAAAGGCATATTCGAAACGGAATGGCGGAAGTGCTCAAATACGGCATGATCATGCGCGCGCCGTTTCTCGATTTCGCGATTGGCGTTCGCGCCAAAGTTCTCAGTGGCAATCCGGAGGTCCTTGCGGAGATCGTGCAAGCATGCTGCCAGATGAAGGCCGATGTCGTCGCCGAAGATGAGCGGGATCTGACCGGTGTGCGGGCGAAGCTGAATTTTGGCCATACGGTGGGACATGCGATCGAATCCGCGCTCGGATACCGGCGGCTGCTTCATGGCGAAGCAGTCTCGATAGGTATGGTGGCGGAGGCGAAAATCGCCGAGCGACTGGGCCTTTGTGGCGAACACGTGCCGCGGGAGATCTCCGGCGCGCTGGGATGCTATTCTCTGCCCGTGCGGCTTCCCGCCGATCTGGACCCAGCCGATTTGGTTACCCGAATGTACAAGGACAAGAAGGTAGTGGCCGGCAAGTTGACGTTGGTCCTGCCGAGAGAGATTGGCAGCGTGGAGCTTGTTCCGGGAGTCGATCCGGCGGCGGTCACGGCCATCCTTCGGGAGATGCGATGACCGAACGCCGCGATCGATGGGTGGGAGTGTATTGCATCGCCTGGACCGCGCTGCTCGCCGTCGGGTATTTCGGGTCTCAACTGATTGGCCTGGCGCCGAATCCCGCGCCATGGTATGAACAGGCTCTGCCGGCTTTGACGATCTTCTATTGGCTGCTGCTGGCGGCCTCCGTGGTGTATTGGATTGCGAGGTCAAAGCCTTGATCGGGCAGGTGCTGCGGTATCGGTATGAGCTGGAACGCAGATTGGGGGAGGGCGCCGCGTTCTTGACTTTCGTGGCGCGCGACCGGATCAAGAACCGATCGGTCGTTATCAAGGTCCTTCGGCCGAGCCTCAACACCAATCCGGCCATCCGAATGGCGCTGAAGGAGTATGCGGAGGCCCCGCGCGACTGGGCCGGAACCGGGTTGACGAGCGTCCTCGGCGTTGATGACCACGAAGGCCATCTGTTCCTCATCACGGAGCTCGCCGCCGGCATGCCGTTGTCCGAGAGAATTCGGCGAACCGCCCCATTCAGCGTACCTGTTGCCGTGGACACTGCCATTGGCATCGCCCAGGCCCTGGACCCCGCCCACCGGCTTGGGAAAGCCCATGGCGCGCTGCAGCCGACGGATATCATCGTGGGTGTGGACGGTGGCGTCAAGATCACCGATTTCGGCCTGCGGGACGTGTTCCTGGCTGAGACAGAGGTCTATGCCGCCCTGACGGCCTCCCACGCCCCGTACGAGGCTCCTGAGGCGGAGGGTGGGCCCACACCTGAGTCCGATGTCTACGCGCTCGGAGTGATTCTGTTCGAAATGCTGACCGGGGAACGGCCACTTGTCGCCACGGGGGCTGCGCGGGGCCTCGTTGATCCGGGCGCGGCGCCCCTCCCGTCTATGCGGACTCTCAATCCCGGCGTCCCGAAGATGATGGAAGAGCTGGTCGACAAGGCCACGGCGCGATCTCCGGCGGGCCGATACAGGAATGCCGGGGAGATGCTGCTCGACCTGAAGGCCATGCGCGACTCCCTTCGGTTCGGCAAGGCGCTGGATTGGTCGCTCAAGCCGTCCGGTGTGCCACCGCCAGTCACGGCTCCCGCCGTCGAGACACGGCTCAAAGTGGAGGCAACTCCTGTCGCGGTTGTTGCTCCGCCGCCGTCCAAGCCAACGCCGCAACAACCAAAGCCGAGTCGACCGCAGCCGGCCCGCAAGCCGGCCCCGGTCGCCGAAACCGATTCGGGATGGCAAAAGACGCTCAATCTCATCAACCTTTCATTGACGATGCTATTCATTCTCGTCGTCCTCGGAGGTTCGGCCTTTCTGTTTCTCAACGTCACGAAGCCGAATGAGCTCAAGGTGCCGCCTCTCATCGGCAAAACCGTAGCCGAGGCTCGAAATATTTTGAATGAGCGCAAACTCAAGCTCAAGGTCGCGCAGCAGGTGATCAACGACAACTACCCGCCCGATACCATTTTCACGACCAGTCCGGGTTCGGGGACGCTGGTCCGGGAGGGCAGCTCAGTGGCGGTCGCGGTCAGTTTGGGGCCGAAACAGTTCACCGTTCCGGATGTGCGGGGCCTCACGGAGAGTCGGGCGAAGGAGGCGTTGGAGCGAGAGGGCTTCAAAAAGGTTGATGTCGCTACGCGTGAGTACAATGAGGAGGTTTCGGCCGGCTCCGTCATCCGGCAAGAACCGAAACCGGGCGTAGAGGTCGATCTCTCGCAGCGAATTCAGCTTGTGCTCAGCAACGGAACGTCGCCGGAGGTGCCGCAGGATGCCGATCCGAATCAAACCGAGCTGCGGACATGGACGATACCCGTGAGCGTTCCGCGCAGGGGCCGGCGTGACCAGGTTCACGTCGAGGTAGAGTTCAAAGACGCGGGGGAGGCCCGAATCGTTTATGACGATTACCATTGGCCCGGCGACAAGTTTGAAGTGCCCGCAAGCGGGTACGGGACCAGCGCGACGGTTTCGATCTTGGTGGACGGCAAACGAATTTCTCGGAGGAGGTTAGCGCCGACCGAATGAGCGTCCAAATCGCACCATCAATACTGGCCGCCGACTTTGGCCGTCTGGGCGAAGCGGTGGAGATCGCCGATCGCGGCGGCGCGGATTTGATTCACTTCGACGTGATGGATGGCAAGTTCGTGCCCAATCTCACCTTCGGTCCGCCACTGGTCAAGGCCGTGCGGAATCGCAGCCGCCTCCCGTTCGATGTCCACCTGATGATCGAGCGGCCCTGGGACCTGATCCACGATTTTGTCGCGGCGGGAGCGAACAACCTGACGATCCATGCGGAGGCGTGCCCGGACATCCATCGCACCGTTCAACAGATTCTTGGCTTGGGCGCGACCGCGAGCGTCGCGCTCAACCCGCATACACCGGTGGAGATGGTGCGCCACGTGTTGCCTGATCTGTTCCACCTGCTCATCATGACCGTCTCCCCCGGTTTCGGCGGGCAGGCCTATATCGAGGCGATGACGGAAAAAATCGAAGAGGCGGCCAGCATGGTGGCGGCCGTCAACCCCCAATGCCGCGTACAGGTGGATGGCGGGATCGACCTGGCGACCGCTCCGATCGCCGCCCGCGCGGGCGCCACCATTTTTGTCGCGGGGTCCGCGATATTCGGCAGCCCGAATGTGGCCGATGCCATCCGCGATTTGCGAAAGGCGGCGGAAGGGGCGCTCGTCTGACCCCCTCGCAACGCCGAAGGACATGGGTTTTGGTTCTCGGAGTGGTGGCGCTCGGCCTCTTGGCGGCCTTTCCGTTTGTCCTTCCGGCGCCTCATGCCGACGCATCGAATCTGGAGAAGGCGCAACACCTCAAATGGACCGTACTCTATCTGCTCGGCCTCGTCTTGGACTTGGGAGCGATCGCCATCATCGGCGCGCGGGAGTTGAAATCCGTTATGGACAGCTATCGAAATGAGCGGCGCGGGGCGGTGGAAGACTTGCTAACGGGACTTCTTTCCGACAAGAAACAAGAGAAGACGAATGGCAAGCCCCTGGAGTGATGCCGATCTTGGCACTATGCGGCAGGCGCTGGAACTGGCCCTTCGCGGCTATCCGACGCCGAACCCGCACGTCGGCTGCGTTTTGGTCAAGGGGGGCCAAGTTGTCGGCCAGGGATTTCATGAGTATGCAACTGGACCACATGCCGAAGCGGTGGCATTGGACCAGGCGGGCGATGCGGCGCGCGGCGCAACGGCATACGTGACCCTGGAGCCGTGCAGCCACCGGGGCCGGACGCCGCCGTGCGCAGATGCGTTTGTGAAGGCAGGTGTCAGCCGCGTGGTTGTTGCGATGCAGGACCCGAATCCCCACATCAATGGGAGTGGCATTCGGCGAATGAAGGAGGCGGGGATCAAGGTGAGTGTCGGCCTTTTGCGTGGAGAGGCCGAGCAGATAAATCCGCACTTTCTCAAATTTCATCGGACGGGGCGGCCATGGGTTACGATCAAGGCCGCGCTGTCGATGGATGGCAAGATCGCGACGCGCGCTGGGGATTCGAAATGGATCGCGAATGAGCGCGCGCGGGAAGAGGCCCATCGCTTGCGCGCCGAGCATGGGGCGGTGCTGGTTGGCCGAGGCACGGTCGCGGCCGATGACCCTCTACTGACGGCACGGATACCAGGTGTTCACAATCAGCCGATCCGGGTGGTGCTCGATACTCATCTCTTGTCCGATCCGAAATCGAAAATATACAACGGTGACGCATCGACAATTATCTATTGCGTGCAGCCAAAGGAGGACGCGGTCCGACGCTTTGAAGACAAAGGAGTTCGCGTGGCCCAATTGGCCGGCGACAAGGAAAGGGTGGACATAAGCGCTGTCCTCGCCGACCTGGCGGAGCAGGGTGTTACCGGGGTGCTGGTCGAGGGTGGCGGCGCCATCATTGGCTCCTTCGTCGATGCCAAGCTGGTAGATTCGGCGTGCTTCTTCTTTGCTCCCATTCTAATCGGCGGCAAGGAGGCAGTGTCTGCCGTGGAAGCCGACGGAGCCGCAACCATTGCCGATGCGATGAAGCTGGAAAACGTGAGCATAAAGTGGTTTGATGACTGTTGGATGGTTGAGGGACGGGTGCAATGTTTACCGGACTAATCGAGACCATCGGGACTGTGGCGGCGGCAGAGCGCGGCGGCAAGCTGTGGGTGCGGATGGGAATTGGCGGCACGGTTGGCCCCGGGGACAGCATAGCCGTTAATGGGGTCTGTCTGACCGTGGTCACTCGCGATGAAGATCGGCTGCAATTTGAACTTTCGGAGGAGACCCTGTCCAAAACCACACTCGGCAGTCGGCCTACAGGCTGCCCTCTGAATTTGGAACTTCCATTGCGAGCGAATGCTGCGCTTGGGGGCCATTTTGTCCAAGGGCATGTGGATGGGATGGGCGAACTTGTGGGCATCGAAGCCCTGGAGGGTTCTTGGCTGCTCCGCTTCTCGCTTCCCGCGGAGCTCTACAAGGAGCTTGTACCCAAGGGTTCGGTCGCCATCGACGGGATCAGCCTGACTGTCGTTGACCTGTTGCCAGGCAATGAGTTCAGCGTCGCAATCATCCCCCATACGTGGAAACATACCAACCTTTCGAGCCTGACCATCGGCGACCGTGTCAATGTCGAGACCGATATCCTTGGCAAGTACGTCCTTCGGTACCTAGAGACTTCCGGCCAGCGACCGTAAGCGGGTATCGTTTGTCTCTATGTCGAAGCCAATTTTCGTTATGGTTGAAGTTGAGGTGTTTCCGGAATACGTCGATGCCGAGTTGATGGTCGGCGAGAAGCTGCGAGACCTCTATATGAGCCAGCCCGGATGTCAGACCGTGCGGCTGTTCAAGGACTTTGACAATCCCACGTCCTTTTTTCTGGTCAGCCATTGGGAGGACCTGGAGAGTTCGGAAAAAGCCTCCATCGCCTGGTCGGAGTCGGATGTGCTTCCGGAGGCCCTCGGATTGCTAACTACCACGCCGGATCGCCACATCTATACCATGTACACGGAATTTGGCAACACATTGGGGACCATGCCATTGGGAACCGTCGCCGCGGTGCTGTTCGATACCCGCTCGCCTGGCATGGGGGTCGATGGGCTCATGTCTTTAACCAAGCTCGCCGAGCAGCTTGCCGTTTCGCCGGGGTTCCTCGGATCTGTGACGCTGGACGACATGGCGGTTGAGGAGCTCATGGCGCTGATCATGTATTGGATGAACTATCGGACTTGCCGCGAGGCGGTCCGACCGCAAGAACGCCACCACTCGCGCGTGCTCGAGCTCATGATGTAGATGAGCCTATTCGAAACTCCCGGCGAACATTCCATTGCCTACCAGCCACTCGCCGCACGGATGCGGCCCCGGTCGTTGGAGGAATTTGTGGGGCAGGGGCATATCGTTGGGGAAGGCTCCAAGTTGCGGAAGGCAATTTTGGACGGCTGGCTGGGCTCGGTCATCCTTTGGGGTCCGGCGGGCAGCGGGAAGACCACGCTGGCGGGCGTGATCTCCAAGCACAGCAACGCCTACTTTGAGATTCGCAGCGCGGTCTCCGTCGGCGTGGCGGAGATACGAAAGATCGCCGAGGCGGCCAAGATGCACCGAAAGATGGACGGGCGCAAGACGGTGCTGTTCCTCGACGAAATCCACCACTTTTCGCGGCCGCAGCAAGATGCGCTCCTCGGGTTTGTAGAGGACGGCACGCTGGAATTGGTGGGCGCGACCACCGAGAACCCGTCTTTTGCGCTGGCCGCCCCGCTGATGTCTCGCTGCCGGATGATTGTGCTGAATGCGCTGACGGATGAGGACGTGGAAAAGATCGTTCGGGAAGCCCTCGCCGATTCGGAACGCGGATTGGGGCGCGAGGCGGCGGAGGATGCGCTGGCGTACATTGTGCGAACCGCCGGCGGGGATGCCCGGATTGCCTTGAACATCTTGGAGGCCGCCGCACAGTTGACTTCTGGAATGATTACGCTGCCGGAGGTGGAGGCGGCGATCCAGAGACCCGCGCCGAAATATGACCGCGTAGGGGACCAGCATTACGACACGATTTCCGCGTTTATCAAGTCCGTGCGAGGGTCGGACGCGGATGCGGCGCTGCACTATTTGGCGCGGATGATTGAGGCGGGGGAGGACCCGCGGTTTATCGCTCGGCGACTGGTGATCTTGGCCAGCGAGGACATCGGGAATGCCGACCCGATGGGGCTTGTTTTGGCGACGGCGGCGTTTCATGCGGTGGAGCGGATTGGGTGGCCGGAAGCGCAGCTCTGCCTGTCGCAGGCGACAACGTACTTGGCATGCGCTCCCAAGTCCAATGCCGCGACGATTGCCATCTCCAAGGCCCGCGCCGACGTGCAGAATCGGCCGCCGCCGCCGGTTCCGACGCATTTGAAGTCCTCTGGCGGCGAGGGGTATGTGTATCCGCACGATTTCCCCGGCCATTGGGTTTCGCAGCGGTATCTTCCCGACGGCGATTGGGATTTGCCGTATTACGAGCCAAGCGATGAGGGATTTGAACTCGAACAACGCCGGTTATGGGAAAAGAGGAAAGAGTAGCCGCGGTTCCTCGTTCTGACTCGTGACCGAATCCCTTCGTAGCCGCGGTTCCTCGTGCCGACCCTGACCGAATCGCCGACCACAAGGACCGCGTGGGAACGTTGGAACCATTGATTCCCCGGCTCTGTAGCCGCGGTTCCTCGTTCCGACCACTTTCTCGAATGCCAACCACAAGAACCGCGTACCAACCGACCTACGAGTAGGCAACCAAATCGTGAAGGTCATACCCGAAGCTGCCGGTGTGCGGGTACTTGGTCCAATCATCGACCAACTTCTTTCGGACAGGATTGTTGGCGATATATCGCACCTGATTGCGCACGTCCTCGTTCGGCCGAAGAATGTGATCGTAGAAGTCTTTTTGCCACCGAAACGCCTTGCGAGATTCGCTTAGCCACCTGCCGGTAAGGCGCTTGAATCTTATCATCGCCTCCCTGGCATCGGCGTTGTCAGTTTTGCCCTCGAAAATGACATGCAAGTGGTCTGGCATAAAGCAAAAAATAGGGATGAGGCAATGGTATCGTTTTGCTGACGTTTCGAGATATTTTTTGAATCGCTCAACGAGATCGGCGTCGGTGAATGCGTCATCGGAGCCTTCGATGCGGACGGTGAACGCAACCGCAACTTGACCTTGATACGACCTCGAAGGCAGGCGGTGTTTCTTTTCCTTGATCGATGGCATATTGGGGGGATTCAACACCCAGCAGACGGGTCCTGTCTCCAAGGTTGCCACGCGGTTCTTGTGGTTGACGATTCGAGCAGTGGTCGGCACGAGGAACCGCGGCTACCGAGCGATTCGAGAAAGTGGTCGGAACGAGGAACCGCGGCTACATTGCTTCTCCCTGGTGTAAAATGGACCCCGTGCCGGTGTAGCTCAGGGGTAGAGCTCCCGCCTTGTAAGCGGAAGGTCAGGGGTTCGAATCCCCTCACCGGCTCCAGAAGTGCCCCCACCCCAACCCTCCCCCGCAAGCGGGGGAGGGAGTTAAGAGAGCATTGCCCCGCAAGCGGGAGAGGGGGTGCCCGGACGCCACAATTTTTCGTTGACGATCGCATCCTCAACCGCCCGCAGGCCCAAAATCCCAAAAAACTGCTTGTAAACCGCATACAATCACGGTATATTGGTGATGGCCGGAACGTTGCCCGCCTGCTATCGGGTGGCGCAAACGTTGTTCTTTGAAGCAGCGGTTTGGCAGTTGTACTCCTTCGGTTCTTCTCTCAAGATGTCAGAGGCTCCCCAGGACAAGCCGGTTTCGGTTCAATCAGCACGACAGGGTGGAAAATGAGAATTTATGTAGGGAATCTGCCGTTTACGATAACGGAAGAAGAATTGGTAGAGATGTTCGGCGAGTACGGCGAGGTCACGTCGACGGCAATCATCAAGGACAAGTTCAGTGGGGCCTCTCGAGGCTTTGGTTTTGTTGAGATGGCCGACAGCGGGTCGGGTCTCAACGCCATCAACGCATTGAACGGCAAGGACATGGGAGGGCGGCCTCTGACAGTGAATGAGGCTCGACCACGCGAGGACAACGACCGCGGCGGTGGTGGCGGCGGCGGCCGAAGACGAAATTGATCGCGCTGCCGCAACGACCCGCCCTGGGGCTTTCGTCCCAGGGCTTTTTGCAATTTGGAGGGCGACGTTCCATCGTCGCCGAAATTCTGCGGACATGACAAACGGCCGGCGACGACGGAGCGTCGCCCTCCAAAAATCAGACAGGGGGAAAGAAATATGCATCGAGTGGTTCATTTTGAGATTCCGGCGGAGGATCCGCAACGTTGCAACAAGTTCTATCAGGACGTTTTCGGTTGGCGCATGGAGCGGTTTGGCGACATGGAGTATTGGAGCTGCTTTACCGGGGATAAGGCGGCGCCGGGCATCGATGGGGGGATCATTCGGCGCAAGGATCCGGCCCAGCCGGTGACATGCACGATTCAGGTGGAGGATGTGGACGCGGCGTGCGAGAAGCTGACCGCGCACGGCGGGACGGTTGTGGTTCCGAAGATGCCGATTCCGACGGTCGGCTGGCTTGCCTATTTCAAGGACACGGAAGGAAACATATTCGGCGTGTATAAGCACGACCCATCGGCTTCGTAGGTTTGTGCCGGGGTCTTTGGTGGATGCCGGTTGATGGGAATTGCCGGACGAGGACCCCGGCACATCGGGGTGGTTAGAAGCCCAAACCCAAACTTGCCCGGCCCTGGATCTCTCGGTCGGATGTGGCGATGCCGTTCAAATATGGCTGCTTCATTACGCCTTCGAGCGAGAAGTTGAACCTACCGGCGGCGTGTTGGAAGCCCAGGCCGTAGGTGCGCGTGTCGGCCAATGCGTCGCCAAATAGGTCCTCTTGGCCGTAGGTCAGTTTCAGACTGGTGCGCTTGCTGAACCGCAGGCCGCTTTCCAACTGGTATGTGCGGCGCATCGTTGGATCGCTGAGCGGATCGTTTTGGATGTAGTTTCCTGTGACAAACAGCGAGCCAACGTTGAGGGTCGCGCCCATTGTCCGCTGCTGCGATTCCTGCGGCAGACCCATCTTGTCTTCGGGCCGGTCCGCGTACGAGCCGTTGAGCGCAATCGCCTTGAGCGGCCGGAACGCCACGTTGACCATCACGCTGTCGATCGGATCGATCCCATCATGCAGGTCCCTGCGGCGGCCACTGCCCGTCACTTGGAGTGCGGATCGCGGCTGCCAGCGGACCTCTACCCCTTTGGCTTCCGGGTAGATCGAATCGGGCGCGGACATGTAGGTGGCCGCCACGCCGAGGGATCGGGTGGGTTCCAGCCACAGCTTGGTATCTGTGACATCGGACCCGGTCTGTGCGTGGGCTGTTGTTTGCACCCGAATACCGCGTGTCATTCGGATATCCGTCGAAACGTCCATATTGCTGTCGCCGCTGCCATCCGCCATCGTGTGGGAAGCGGTGACGTGAGCGATCGGATTGTTCACGTCAACATTGAACCGGGTCGTGCCGCCGTCGCCCACCTGGCCGTTCCACTCCACCCCGAAGGTGAGCAGCTGAGCGGGCATATAGTTTAGGCCAATTCTGTCCCTGATTTTGACCGCGTCGCCTTGCGCGACGTAGCTTCGGGAGGCAGCCAAACTGATGTTTTCCGCAAGAGAGAGGTTCACGCCGCCGCCGATCTGAGTCTTGCCGGTCCCGTCCGCATACGTGTCCCCGGCGTAGGTCAAGTAGCCGCTGCCGTTGGCGCCATTGTTCCGCCACTCCCCACGCAGGGAATCGACGCCAGGTCTGGCGCTCACTCCCTGGCTTGGAGTGAAGCCCAATCCAGCCGACGTCCAGGAGCCGGTGAACTTTCCACCCATCATGGCGCCGTTGGCGGCCAGGATCATCATGCGGTTGTCAGGCCCTTGGTCCTTGCCGAACAGGTACTGGCCGGTCAGGTTCCATCCGCTCGGGCCCGCGAAACCGCCTTTCAGCCCCACGAAATTGGCCGCTCCTCCTTGGAGCCCCGCGACGAAGTCGATCTTGGCCGGGCCGAAGGAGAAGAAGTCTGCGTCGATCATCTGGAGGGCGCTTTGGACCTTGCTGGACTGGCCCGGCGTCACCTCGTAGGTGATTTCGACCGTCTCTCCGGGCCGCAGGGGGGTCAGGAACCGGATCTGGCCCAATGTCGGGCTGAAGTAGTAGTCCACGCTGGAATGCTGGGGAATACCGCCACGGGTGACGCGCTCGGAGTTGGGGATGATGTTCTGCCACTGGAGCTGCGCTTCGGCCAATCCGAAGCTGCCGTCGAAGGATTCACGAACCTGGGTGCCCTGGACGCCGAAGGCAACGGCGGCCAGGCCAAGAGCGATCCCTATGATTGTTCGACGCACCAGACCCATTGTGGACATCCCTCCGTAGATTGTCCCCGCACTATTGTAGACGCTTCAAGCACGCAAAGGTGTCAGGTTCCCGCTCAATTCCAAGCATTATCCCTCAGTGCCCGCCCGCCAATAAACGGAACAAACGAACCAATAATGTTGGACATGGAAGGCGGTTCGGCGCAAATGGGGAACAGGGAACTCAGGATAGTCAAGCTGCTTCAACCGGAGATGTGCTTGGAGTGTAGGTTTGCTCACATGGCGAATGTGGAGACCTCGGATGGCAAGGAGCAGCGGATGCTGTATTGCCGCAGGTTGGACTGCGACAATTGGGACTATTCCAGCGCGGAGCCCGCCGTGAAGGTGGAGTGGCCGGAAGAGATTCGGTAAGCGCCGGGTCTTTTGGGGCAGGCCCTAGGTCAGTGGTCGTACGGCGAGGACCCTGGCGCATCGAACAAATTTGGTTTTCTCAGGCAGCCCGAGGCCTCCGGCCCTGGGCTTCTTGCTTTCTGCCTGGACATCTAGCCAGGTTCGGTTTATAATGATGGTATGAAAGGGGTCTGGACGCTCACCTGTCTCGCCGTTGCGGTGTTGGCTGTCGCGCAGCCTGGAACGACGACGCGCGCGTCCCTCACCTATACGGGCGGTCAGGCGGATGGCCCTTCCGACAAACCGGCCGTTTCGGCGGATGGCCGGTTCGTGCTGTTTCAGAGCCAGGCGACCAATCTGATCCCAAACTACAGTGGCGGTCTCTATGTGCGGGACCGATTGCTCAGCACGACAGAATTGGTATCGGTCTCGACGAGCGGGCAGTTTGGCGACGGAAGCTATGGCTCGATCAGCGCGGATGGACGGTTCGTCGTTTTCACCTCCGGCACGGCCTTCGTGCCGGAGGACCAAAACTCACAGCCGGATGTGTATCTTCGCGACCGATTGCTGGGGACGACCGTTCGGGCTTCGGTAGCAACCAATGGAGCGGAAGGGAATGGAAATTCATACGGACCCACGATCAGCGCGGATGGGCGGTACATCGCCTATGACAGCCTTGCGACGAACCTGGCGCCAAACGATTCGAACGGCTCCTCCGATGTGTTCTGGCACGATATGGCGACCGGGGAAACACTCTGCGTCTCTCTGTCCATGGCGGGGGTTCCGGGCGACGGCAACTCGGTTGCCGGTTCCATCGGCGCAGACGGAAAGCATGTGGTTTTCAGCAGCACGGCGGACGATCTCGTTCCCGGCGACACCAATGGCCAGGAAGACGTTTTCGTGCGTGATATCGTTACGGGTCTCATCGAGCGGGTTTCCGTCTCAAACACAGGCCAGCAGACCGATTTTTGGTCCCGGCATCCGGGGGTCAGCGGCGATGGACGGTTCGTGGTATTCGACAGCCATGCTACGAATTTGGTCGGAGATGTCGGCGATAGAGAGGACGATATCTACCTGCGGGACCGTCAATTGGGGACGACCAGCCGGGTATCGGTTTCGACCACCGGCGGGCAGCCCAACCATTTCAGCAACTACCCCGCCATCAGCGCGGATGGCCGATACGTTGTTTACTGGAGCCTCGCCGGCAATATCGTCCCGAACGACACGAACAACACCGTTGACATTTTCGTTGCCGATCGCGTCGCGAACACCACGGAGCGAGTCAGCGTTTCTACAACCGGGGTGCAATCCAACGGCATCAGTTCCGTGCCTGCCATCAGTTTGGATGGGCGTTTTGTGGTCTTTGCGAGTGCGGGAGACAATCTCGTCACGAATGACACGAATGGGGCGGAGGATATCTTTCTTCGCGAACGGGTTGTCCCTCGGAAGGTGGTTTCCGGGCAACTGGGTTTTGAATTGTTGGACCAGGCGGTGTCGCCGCCGGCCAGCGCGCACTTCCGCGTGGCTTGGAACGGATACTTGTACTCGGACTCCGATGCGCCGTTGGGAATCGACGGCTCATACAGCCTGACCGTGCCGGAGGGAAGCTTGGCGATAACGGCGCGGGAATCCCATTGGCTGGGGCAGAGTTTCCACGCCGACACAACGGCGGGGGATGCAATCGGATTGGATGTTGACTTGGTGAATGGCGACGTGAATATGGACAACAGCGTAGACCTAGTTGATCTCTCCGCAATCCTCGTGGACTTCGCCCAATACGGGTCGCCGGCGGACCTGACCGGGGACGGCTTTGTGGACCTGAACGACCTTGTCATTCCCTTGCTCAACTTCGGCATGGTCGGGAGCGACTAGGGCAACGCGCCGAGAACTGGTATCGTAGTAGAGACATGTCAACCGGACCAAACCTGGGACTTGACCCTGCGCTTGGCGAGCGGCCTCACCTGACGGGCCATGAGGGCGTCAGCTATCGCACGACCTTGCTCTTGGCATCGCTGGCGGCGATCTTCCTTTGGTACTGGCCGGTTGGCCGTATCGCACTCAGCCCCATCACGTTTATCAATACCTATATTCATGAGTATTGCCACGCGCTTGTCGCGCTCCTGACCGGCGGGCAGGTGAAGGACATCATGATTTTTCAGAACGCGGGCGGCGTGACGCAGGTGTTGGGTGGCAATCAGGCGTTGGTGGCTTCCGCTGGATACATGGGATCGGCGATTGTCGGGGCGTTTTTCATGTGGCTGGCGCAGAAGGAGAAGCTGGTGCGCGGGCTTCTCGTATTCGGGGCGATGGTTTTAGCGGTTGGAATGATTTGGCTGGTCCGGGGAGAGGCGTTTCCCGTTACTATTGGGATTGTCAGCGTTGTGGTCCTGCTTGCTGCCGCGAAGTTTTTGCCGATCGCCGGGGCGGTTTTTGTCGGTCAGTTTCTGGCGATTCAGCAGTGCGCTGCGTCGTTCCAAGCGTTTTATTGGCTGTTCAGCGCCGACCCTTCTCAGGGGGTGAGCGACGCGCAGGCGATGGGGAACCTGACTCACATGCCGGCGGTGTTTTGGGCCTCAGTCTGGTCGGCTTTCAGCGCACTGCTCGTATTCTTCGCGGTCCGTGCCGCTTGGCGGGATGGGGGACGCGCCCGTCAGCGCAGGACCCCCCGCACCGGCGCAGAATCCTTCTAGTACTGCGTGGTGATTGCGTGGCTTTGTAGGCGCGGGACAGCATTGAGAAACCCTGTCGATCGCCGACTCAGAGTCCCGCGTGCGAGGGCCGGAATTATTGAAATGCAATCGTCATGCAATTTCCGACGTGGTCAAACGCGGGCCTTTGGATGTGGCGGACGGAAGACTATCGGCATGCTGGCCCGCGCCTACGAAATCCGTTTGACGATGCGATCGTCAATGAAAAATGAGCCGCCTGGAAGGCAGCGTTACGGGGGATGGATTGTTGACGATTGGTTTGGTCGGGTTGGGGGGAATGGGAAAGACGCATGCTCGGCACTACAAGAACGTGCCGGGATGCCGGCTTGCGGTTGCCTACGATGAAATCCCGGAGCGGCTGCAATCGTTTGCGGGCGAATTTGGTGTCCCCGGCGCCGAGTCTTTCGATGCTTTGCTGGAGCGCGTGGATGCAGTGGACATCTGCACCCCGACGCCGACACATTTGGCGTTGGCGACGGGGGCATTGCAGGTGGGGAAGCATGTTCTCTGCGAAAAGCCGATCTGCCGGACGGTGGAGCAATGCCAAGAGCTGAAGCAGATTGTTGATTCGAGCGGCAAGATTTTTATGCCCGCGCACGTGGTTCGTTTCTTCCCCGAATTTGCCCGCGCAACGAAGCTCATAGCGGACGGCGGCATCGGCGTGCCGGCGGCGGTTCGGACCCGGCGCGGCGGACCGTTTCCGACGTGGGCCGGGGCCTGGTTCGCGGATTTCGACCAGAGCGGCGGCGTGCTGCTCGACCTGATGCTGCATGACTTCGACTGGCTGCGGTGGACCTTTGGCGAAGTAGAACGGGTCTATGCGAAAGGGCTTCTCGATCGAAAAATGCCGCAGTGCGATTACGCCCTTGTCACTCTTAAATTTGTCAGCGGCGTGGTTGGGCATGTGGAAGGAACGTGGTGCGATCCGGCCGGTTCCCGCGTGACGTTCGAGGTGTGCGGGGACGCGGGGATGATCGAATATGATAATCGCAAAACCAAGAATCTTCAAACGACGATCGCGGGTGGAAGTCCGCAAAAGGAGAGTCCATTGCATCCGATGGACGATCCCTATCGGACCGAGTTGGCGCACTTCGTCGATTGCTGTTTGAGCGGCGCGCAGCCCAGCGTAACCGTAGACGACGGTTTAAAAGCCATCGCGATTTCGGAAGCCGCTATCGAGAGCCTGCGCACGGGCGTGCCGGTCGCACCGGGAGGCGGCGCATGAAGGTCGGCATTCTCAGCACGGCGCACATGCACGCTTGGGGATACGCGAGCGCCCTCAAGGCGAACCCTCGCTCAGCACTGATCGGCGTCGCGGATGAGAATTCCGAACGCGGCAAAGAGCTGGCCGCCCGTTACGAAGTTCCTCTCTTTTCCAGTTACGAAGAGTTGGCCGAACAGTGCGATGCGGTGTGCGTCGCGAGCGAAAATGTGAAGCATCGAGCCTTGGTGGAGATCGCGGCCTCCAAGAAGTGCCACATCATGTGTGAAAAGCCGCTCTGCACTACGGAAGAGGACGGCCGCGCGATGCTGGCGGCCTGTGATGCGGCGGGCGTGCAGCTTGCCACCTGCTTTCCGTGCCGATACTCGCCGGCCTTCCTGCGGCTTGTGGAACGGGTGGAGAGCCGCGAAATCGGAGACTTATTGGCGGTCTGCGCGACGAATCATGGGATGATGCCCCAGAATTCTTGGTTCAACATTCCCGCTCTCTCCGGCGGCGGGGCGATGATGGACCATGCGGTGCATGTTTCGGACCTTTTACGTGTTCTGCTGCGGCGCGACCCGGTGGAGGTTTACGCCGAAACCGGGAACGGTATGTACCACGGCGATTTTGACGACATCGCGATGGTGACGGTGCAGTTCGCGAATGGGGTGTTCGCAACCATCGATTCGAGCTGGTCTCGCCCGGTGAGCTACAAGGTTTGGGGCGACGTGACCATGAACGTCGTTGGCACGAAGGGGGTGATCGAGATGGACATGTTTGGCCAGGCGTTTCTGTCCTATTCGAACAAGGACATGCGTGTCCGAGAGATCGGCTATGGCAGCAACATCGACGCGGCGCTGATGGAGGACTGGCTGGCCGCGCTGGAAGAGGGTAGGCCCGTTCCGGTCAGCGGTACCGACGGGTTCAAGGCGGCGCAGGTCCCGATTGCGGGGTATCAGGCCGCAAAAACGCACAGGCCGGTGCGGATCAGTTAGCCAGTTTGTAGCTTTTGAGCTCCATCGTACTATCTTTGAGCTCCGGGCTGTTTCCCATCAGCAGCTTTATCATCCCGACCTTCGGCGCATACCATGCCCTGCGATAAAAGAGCTGGGACGCCTCATCCAAGAAGCTGTTGACACAGTCAATTCGGACGGCCTGGAACGTGCCTGCGGGGACCGTCACCTTTTCCATGCCGCGGATGCTGTAGTTCCATTGTTCCTTTCCGGCGTGGCCGCCGGAGAAAACGGGAATCTCCACCTGCCAGGAGCTGCCGGATTTGAGCGGCGCTTGGATTTCCCTGTTTTCAGCATCTTTCCGCATATATCCATCGAACTGGTGCAGGAAGAGGCCATCGTCGTTCAGCCGATAGATATAGCGCGCCGAGTTTTGGCCGTCTTCGTCCTTGTCTTCCAATTCGAAGGCGGGCTTGCCGTTGAAGGTGGTCTTGCTGACCACGCGGCGGCTGCGGTCCGGTTGACGCGATGTGCCCCCTTTTTGGGAGTATTTCCACTCCGATCCGACGGCGAGGGGCATCAGATCGGACATCTTGGCATTGATGGGTTTTCCAAGCGGTCCGCCGCAGGAGGCGAGGCAAAGTAATATGGCTAACGGGAAAATACGTCTCACGCCGATAGTTTTACCGTATTGAACCAATTGCCGGCTTCCTTCGTCCTACGGATAACCGGGGCCCACGGCATTCAACCGATAATCTGGGCCGGATTTGGTATAATTTCGCCTTACGGAGAGATGGCTGAGTGGTCGAAAGCGCCCGCCTGCTAAGTGGGTAACGGGGGAAACCTTGTTCTAGGGTTCGAATCCCTATCTCTCCGCCAGAAAACGCCTATGAAAATCCTAATCGCCGCCCTCGTTGCGGTCCTTCCGCTGATCAGCCGCACGGAGACGCTGCAGGAGTATCTGCACCTTCGCTCGCAGGCTGGTATCAAAGCATCCACCGCGCTCGATCAGGTTCAATCGGCGGCTGACGGCGCCACCATCGAGCTGGCAGGCCGCATCATGGGCACCTTCTCGATCGGAAGCGACAGCGCCTTTATTTTGGGCGGCGGCGGCATCTCCCAGAACATCAAGAGCGACTCGCTGCCGAGCTGGTTCAATACGGGAAATATCGCCATCCGCGTGATTGTGGAAGTCCAGGGCGGGGATCCCAACCGAAGCCCGGATTTGCGCCTTGTCGCCGCGATTTCCGAACAGGAGATCGGCGCTTGGGAGGCCAGAAAGCGGCGAGCGGAAGATGAGGCCCGCCAGGCCGAAGAGGCGCGGAAGGCGGAGCGGGCAGAGCGCGCGGTACAGCCCGCTTCCCGGCACGCGGACCGCGCGGATTGGCGGCCCATTGAAGAGGTGTTGCCCGGCTATCGGGACTTTATTCACACCGTGAACCCGAAATTGACCGAGGCGCAGGCGGGAGACATCGCCCGCACTCTTTTGGATTTCAGCGACAAGCACGGCGTCGATCCTCGCCTGGTTGTGGCGCTGGTACTTGTGGAATCGCGATTCCGTCCGGCAGCGACCTCTTATAAGGGCGCGGCGGGGCTTGGGCAGTTGATGCCGGGAACGGCGCGCGGAATGGGGGTAAGCAACCCATACGACATGAAGCAGAACATGTCCGCCACCGTACGGCTGATCAGGGGACATTTGGAGAATAACAAAGTGCCGGGGACGAACTTTGTCTCGATCGAGGGGTTGGCGAAGGCCATGGCCTCCTACAACGCGGGGTCGGGGGCGGTCCGCAAGTATGGCGGTGTGCCTCCGTTCAAGGAGACCCAGAACTATGTGAAGCGGGTCCTCTCCATCTACCGGCAGCTCTGCGGCGGATAGGGCAGGAACCGGCCGTCCGGTGACGAACCGGACTCCATGTTTTTTGCGTTCGCATCCCTGATTTTCCTTCAAGTTCCGGCGGGAAGGCCGGAGAAGGTCGTGATTCTCTCCAACGGCGCGAATGTCCAGTGGGAGGGCATTCGAGAATACAAGTATTGGAGCTGCTCCGATACCTATCTTTCCAAGAGCGCGAAAGAGAGCAACTTCGGCGGGGAACCGCGCCTGGTGAGTGGTCCGGATGCTAGGATTCTTATCAAGTTCGGTGATTTGAATCGGGCGATTGGTCCCGGCAAGGTCATTACGAACGCGAAATTGGTTCTTTCACCGACGGCCGGTACGCCCCCCAAAGAGATCACGGTTACCCGCGTGCTGATGGATTGGAACGAAGGGTGTGGACGGCCCAAGATGAAAATCGGCGAGAAGTCTCCGCTCGGGGCGACGTGGGATTTTCGAGTGGCAAAAGGCCAGATGGAAGGGCAGCGTTGGGCGGCGGGCGGATGCTTCAAGGCGGACGAAGATCGGGCGGACAAACCCACAGCGGCTGGCACGCCGGCAAGCAATGCGAATGGGCAGGTCGTAATATTGGGGCTGGAAGCGGACGTGCAGGCGTGGTACGACCGGAGCGCCACCAACTACGGATGGGTGCTGGACACCAAAGGGGAGCCCGGACAGTTCCTGAGCAGTGATGCTGCGGTCGGGCGGCCGACGCTGGTTATCACGTATGCGGATGCACCACCGAAACCCAATGCGGCAGATTTGGATGTGGCATATATAGAGCGGCTGCCGGAGTTTGAACGATACGACCCGACCACCGCATATACGTATAAGGATGACGTCGGGATTATGGATAAGCCCGGCTTGATGGGCGCGCAAAAGTGGCCGCGCGATGGAAATTTGGTCACCTACCGCGCGCATGTCCGCAACCATGGCGAAAGTAAAGCGATTTCCAAATTTCACTATGTTTGGTTTATCAATGGCAAGGCGGTTCGTGATGGAGATGTGACCGATCCGCTCGCTCCGGGGCTGGAAGTGGTGATCGAGGCCCCGGCGATTTGGCAGGACATGCACAAAGATCATCGGGAATTTACCGTTGCGATCAAAGTCTTGACCGATGAGCCGGAGACGTGCGCTGACAACAACTTTCTGCGGATATACACACATGGCCTGAACCTTGGCATCCACGTCGAGCAATCGGTGTATGATTTTTTCAGCAAGAACCGAAATGGGGTTGGGACCTATTCGTTCGAGGATTGGGTGCAGTGGCAGTTTGCCATGTGGAACGAAGTGTGGATGGCAAAGAGCAAGTTCTCCTTTGCGCCGGATGGCAGTTTGGAACGCGTGCGGATACAACGTATCATAGTAGTCCCCGATGGCACTTTGGACAAAGGCGGCAATCACACACCGGGCGGAAAACCCAACTTTCTCTATGATGGTGAATGGGGCTTCGATTGGCAGGGGGAAGATACACGGAAGTTTCTGGAATCGAACCTGTTGCAATGCGAAACGGGACTATTGCACGAGTGCAGCCATCAATGTGGGCTGATCGATCTCTATGTGATGAATGTGGATGCCAGTTTGCCGGATGGAACGCGCGGCAAGGTACGGATGAAGAATATGACACGTGGGAATATCGATCCGTTTGGCGGCCTGATGGGTGGCGGCGACACGCGCAATGACACATTTGTTCCGTCCGCTATTGTCCCCCGCAACGAGCCGAATGGCGATCCTTCGGACCAGTTTCCCTTATATGAGCCAACGGGTCTGTATGCAGGTTGGGATGTGGCATATCTCAATTCCACGCTCGGCTTTCGTCGCGGGCACTATGGCGAGGCGATCTATGATCTGCCCAAGCTGGTTTTTCTGCGCGCGCTCGATGGCGCGGGCAAGGCGATACCGAATTTGCAGCTCAGTTTTTTCCAAATGAAGGGCGGGGAAATAAAAGACGAGCCGCCGGCGTTCGAGGGCACGACGGACGCGCAGGGTGTGTTCCGGTTGCCAAATCGCCCAACGGGAGAGGAGAAGGAGTTCCGCACGTTAACCCGCCATACGCTGCGGGACAATCCGTTCGGGCGCGTGGACGTGGTGGGCAGCAACGGCGTGTTTCTGGTGCGCGCGCGGGCGTTCGGGCAGGAGGAGTGGCAATTTCTGAAGGCGTGGGAGTTGAATGTGGACTACCATCGTGGCAATCGGGAGCTGATGCTGCGTGACATGCGATTTAATATTGCTTCGGCAGTGATTTCGGATGCGAACATCGCGGCGGGCAAGAAGGTCACGCTGTCCAATGGGGCCGATGGGTCGAAGATGGTGGATGGGGATGCAAAGTCCAGCGGCGTTCTGCCGACCGAAAAGGGTTCCTTTGTTGTGATTGATTTGGGTTCCGATCAGATGGTGGCGGAAGTGGCGCTCACCACTTATCAACGGCATGATTTTTGGCGGCAGTTTGTCATCTACGCCTACACCGAGGGTGTCAGTTGGGAGATCACGCAGCCGTTCGGGTTTGAGGGCGATTGGGGTTGGGCCGCGGGCCACCAGCGCGACATCGATCCGTCGGATTTCGAGAAGTGGACGGTCTCCTATCGCAACGCTCCGCGCAAGGCCCGTTATATTCGGATTGTGAATCAGGGCGACACGGGCGGTGTTGTGGGAGAGGTAACGGTGCGGGCAGCGAAGTAGCGGAACCCAATCCTGCGAACCGTGCCGGCGAATAGCGGAACGGCGAGAAACGCGAGGGGATTGGGTTCTGGAAGGGGGGAAGAAACCCAATAGGAGCAGGTGGCGTTGTCCGGATTGTGGGAACACCATTTCACGTCCCCGTCACCGCTGATGATCTGGGAGAATACTCTCCAGCGATCAGCCTTCGCTATCGCGCTCGACGGGAAGTGTCTGAATTGCCCAACAAATGTCGGTCATAAATAATTACGACTCGCGGAGTGAATTGCCCGCCTAGTAAGATGCAATCGTCAATAACAGGCGCGCGGGCAGGAGCGGGGGATAGGGAGGAATCAAAGATGATCCAACAATCCAGGCAATCGGCGACAAGGAAGAGAGATGGTCGGTTCACGAGGCGGGAACGACTGTGTATATTTACGACGAAAATGGCAATGTGACCGGTATCCATGATCAGAATCAGACGGATGTGGTGAAGGTATACGATGACGCGAGCCGAATCTATGGCGTGACCAACAAGAACAGCAACAATACGACCTTGAGCAGTTACACCTATACGTTGAACGACGACAACCTGATCACGGAGATCGATGAAATCGGCGGTGATACGCAGACGTTCGACTACGACGCCATGCACCATCTAATCTCCGCGACTCGAACCGGCACGGGATCGTACTCCGAGACCTATGAGGTGGACGGCAACGGGAACCGCACCAGCAAGACAGTCGGGGACGATACATACACCTACGACTATTCAGACGATGATGAGATCCTGCATGAGTATCTCGGCGAAACCACCACTCACACATGGACCTATGACGACAACGGCAATCAACTGACACGCACGGTCGACGCTACCAGTTATACGCTCGCGTATGACGCCGAGAATCAACTGACTACCATCTCCACCGGCGGCAGTCCCGTTAAGAGTTACACGTATGACGGCATCGGCCGCCGCGAAAGCCGAGCAGCCGGCGGCACTACCACACACTTTTGGTACGACGGCACCGAGCTCGTCAACGAACGCGTCGGGTCATCATGGACGGCAAACTCCGTCTACGGCCTCGGGCTGCTCAAACGCAGCGATCAGTATCCCTTGTACGACGACCAAGGCAGCAGCCGCAAAGTCACCAACGACGGCGAGTCCGTAATCCAATCGGACATCTATGATGCATTCGGCAACATAAAATACACTAGCGGCTCATCCGACATCTCGAACAAATTCGTCGGCGCTCTGGGCTACCGCGACGATGGCGATGCCGGACTCCAGCAGGTTGGCGCGCGATACTACGACCCCTATGTCGGGCGGTTTATCACACGAGACACCGTGCTGAGCGAGAGGCCATATGCCTACTGCGACGGAGATCCGGTGAACTGCGTTGATCCATCGGGTTATGACATAATGACATCTCATGGATCGGGAGGCAGTTCTGGGACCAACTTCTGGCCACCTCCTACTGTGACCATTCCATCCGATCAAATGCCGCGGTTCCCCGGTATTCCGCCTGCTCCCCCTAAGAATCCGATTCCATACCCGGGCTGGCCCGTGTTCGATATGCCGCCGTCATTTCCAATTGACTGGCACCCCGTCCTGGGTGATATTCCCTCGTTTCCCGATGATGGTTCAGTTGCGAGGCGTTTTGAGCCGGTCCTCTTACACAAGAGGAGGTGAAATGACTTGCTGGATCGCCAACTTAACTCTGGCCAGTTGTTGCCCAGTCGAAGTTGTAGCGCCGGATTAGTTGCAGTCCTCCTGGCCCATATAGTCCTGGTACTGGGTTGCGCAAAAGCACCGACACCTTTGCTCCAAGGTTGGCACTTGTTTCGGCCGGAGAACTGCGGCTTCGCGGTGTGGTTGCCTACCGAGCCAAAACTAGCAATTAGCCAAGGAACCGTCGCCAGCGAGACTAGATCGAAGATATGGAACGCAGACGTTTCGCCAGATCGACCGTTCACAGTCAAATGGATCGTCGATCCATCCTACTCTGAGCCAGATTCGGATGTCTCGGTCAAAATGGCCGCCGAAAAATATTCGAGTAACATCCGCATGGCAGGATTTTCCGAAGCATATCAAGAAAGTGAGACTAACGGAGTCGGGCACCGCCTCCTGATCGTTTATCGGGCCAAAGGCCAGGCAACCGCTTACACGATGACTGCACAACTGAACAACAGGTTCATTTTCGTATATGCTTGCACAACCGACGACGCTGGGGACGGAGGAAAGATTCTCGCGGCGCTACATTCACTAAAATTCGATCAGCCGCCGGCGGAGAAAGACGAGTGAATAACGGTATCGGCGCTCCGACGGACCACCCCCCGCGCCCCAGCCTGCCACTCGATCCAAGTCCGGGCAACGACATGCACGGGCGGAGCGGCTTCTACATCCACGGCGATAACAATCGGGGCGACAATTCTGCGTCTACGGGATGCATAATCCTCGGGAAAGCGATTCGGAAACGGATAGGTAACAGCGGGGACAACACGTTGCACGTGATCCCCTAGTCGAAGACCCCCAGACCGTCTGGATGACGGCGGGCGGTCGGGGGTGCCGGAGGTTTGAGAGTATGCTTAGGAAACTACTTATTTCTGTGCTGGTAATCGCGCTGATGGTTGCGCTCGTACTCTGGTTGGGCCACGCGAATGGCGCGGGGCGGGCCAACAGAAACGCGGGCGACAAGGATCGGATCACCCTAGAGTCTCGGGTTGGCGCCTGGAACGCGATATTGGTGCAATCCCGAGTGGATCGCACCGCAACGAGTTCGCCGCCGTGGGGAGCTAGGGGTGAGCAACACCTTTCAGCCCGGGAGCGCAAACCTTGGCTAATGGTGGAGTCTTTGCGCATTCGCCATGGGAGCGAAGAGATTGTAGTACCGCGGTCGGCGTTCGCTGCGCTGGCGTTTGTAAATACTATGACGCTTCTACAACTCGACGACGGCGACACTGGGTGCGTTGTCTACATGGACGGAGCAGACGCCTCGGAAGGATGGCGCTGCGAATTGACAGTGAAGGGCTCCCATGTGACGCGTCGGTTGGTACACTCCAGCGAATTCCCAGACAACTTCAGGGAGGCAACAAACTACGTGTCTGTGCAGCCTAACAATTGACATCCCTCCACAAACACTTGTACATTGACAAGACATGATTCATACTTCTGACAGGACATCCTTGACACTTTTGCCAAGAGTTAAGGATGCCATTTATCGGAAGAGTCGAACAATAGAGAGAGCGTTTGCCCAGCATCGTGGTGCACCAAAGGAAGCCGGAATTCGCACCCGTGGCTACTGGAGGGTATCCTAACTGCTGTGTGGCCCTTTCGAAAGCGGCGTTATGTTCCCATCACCCTCGACAGGACCGGGTGGCGGGTGCAGGTCTATTTCCCCTCCGAGCGCGTCCCCGCGCTGCTGAGCATTGCCCAAGCGAACGGCGCCGGCGGAGCCATCCCCGCTTTCATCGTCCCGCTCGATAAGAGCAAGGACCAGGTGCAGCTAAAGGAGGCGGGGCTGGAGCCCGGCCGCTATGGCATCGTGGTCCCGGAAAAAAACGCAGCTCTCAATCTCAGCGTCGGCCCCCTCTCGTGGAAGGACGGCGCAGCGGACGAGGCGAGGCGGAGCGCCGGGCGGGAGCCTGAAGCCGTACGCCTCCACGTCGAGCGCATCATCGCCGGCCAATGCACCCTCGCCGACATCACCATCGCCGAAATCGGACCCGACCCGCTGAGAATCGCCGACATGACTCAGATGGCGGCGGAACGCATCTCGGCTCTGGCCGGCGGCATGATAAGAGATATCGGCGTCCGCAGATGGCGCGCGCCCGGCAACTGGCCCGCGCTGCCCGGACCTGCCGCCCACGTCACCCTTTTCGCCATCACCGGGGAGGGCAAGCATGAGACCTGGGTGCATACGCTCGGCATGTATCGGTTCCGGAAGACGGAGATGGAGGTGTTTGTGCGCGACGCCCGCCTTGCTCCCCTCGCGGGCGAGTATCTGATGACCGTCGGCGACTATGTCTTCCAGAATCAGGATGTGAAGGAAGGCGAGGTTGTGGGGCAGAAAAACGCTCGGCTCATGGCTGTGGCGGGGAAGCGGAGGGAGGCGAATTGGGGCGAAATCCAGGTGTTGGAACTGGCCGCGCTTTCCCCCGACGGCATCCCGCTACCCTATGCTGATGAAGTTTTCGCAAAAATGGTGTAAGAAAACTGCCCGTTCGGAACTTTGTTAAAACTACCTACGTTGGAATATATACGCATGTCCTCCTTTTCCCATGCGAGGTACCGAAAGGTATCCAGAATACCGCTCTAGCCTCCGGGCTGGGGCGGTTTTTCTTTGCCTTTCGGGATCGGAGGCTGGCTGGCCACTTCGTCTTGATACAGCTTGTCCGCCGTCACGATTTCTCGGAGCGCTTCGGAACGCGTCAAGGCGGACTCGTCCAGCGCGTCTTCCTGGGCATCCTCCACCCCTCGCTTGAGGGAGATGATGGACTGGCTCAGGAGATTTAGGCCGTATACGCGCCGCGCATGGCTCGCTTCGTGGTCCTTCGGCTTGGGAAGCTGCTCCAGGTAGGCGATGAGGTTGTTAGTGCGTACAAGAACGTCCGCGATCCGGGCGTTGAGGTCGGGGTCCGGGTGCCCTTTGGCCTGGACGGCATCGGCATGCACGGCGCTCACGGCAGTGGCAATTTCGTTTTCGGCAGCGCCGACGATGGTCATCAGGCGATGATATCTTTCCCGGATCGCGATGGCGTCCTTGGAGAGGCCAAGCGCCACCGCGGCATCTCGCTCTTTGAGGCTGTTTTCGAAATCGCCCTCAATCGCGAGGGTTTCTGACAGCGCCCACGCATAGTCGGCGTTCGTCGGGGCGATTTGCCGGGCTTGGCGGTAGAGGCGTGCCGCTTCGGCGGGCATCAGCCGCGCGTTCATCACTTCCGCAAGTCCCACGGTCGCGTCGACATCATCCTTATTCTTGATGAGAAGCGTGCGGTATACGACCTCGGCGTCGCGGAGCCTGCCTGTTCTCAGGAACAGTCCAGCTTGGACAGTCCGCAGCTTCGGCACGTCGCTGAGCAGGCGGAGGGAGCGGTCCATCTCGTCCATCGCCTGGTCGAGCATATTTAAGCGCTCGTATGTCCGAATCAACGTGATGCGGATATCCGGGTTCAGCGGGTCTCGGTCCACGGCTTCGCGAAGCAGGGCCGCGGCTTCGGTGTAGTCTTCGGCGGTAAATGCCGCGAGGCCGTCGGTCCACGGTTTATTTTCCGGCGGGGCAGGGGGGGTGGTGTTTTCCGCCGCATGGCCGGGATCGGGCTTGCCTAAGAGCGGTTCGGCATCCTCTTTCGCCAACGGATCGTTGAGCTGCAGCGCGATCGTCCGGCCGGCGGATGCGGAGGCGTTGTTGAAATCGATGGTGTTGCCGACCAAGGCCTTAAACGTCTGCTTGACCGGTCCCCAAATCGGCTTCGAACGACCGACGAGGTATAGCTCGGCGCTCGTCTGCAGCTCCTCGTCCACTTTTTGGGCCTGTACGATGAGCAGATACTTGCACTGGAGCCCTTTTGCGATTGCCATGAGTTGGTCTTTTGTCGGCTCCGCCGGCGCGACTTTGATCTGCTTTGATTCTAGCGCCATCTTGATGACGTTGGAATTCACATCGTAAACAAGCGGCGCGACCTTGCCAACCTGATCCAGTTCCGCCTTGACTTGCGTCACCAATGAAAAGTTCAGATCCCCGGTTCCACCGACGGCAATAGGTTGCTGATAGACCAGCATCAAAGAACGCGCGTGACAAAGGGTGGCGGTTGCGAGGAGGAGTCCGATGAGCCGAAATCTCATGCGCCCTGTGCTTTTAGCCAGCTTCGGCAGACCTCTACACCGGCCCGCGCGCCGTTCACGTCGTACCCATCGGCAATCTGCCGGGAGTATTGGTCAATCGCGTTCCTGTAGGCCTGGGTGGCGTTGCCGGCGTCCCGCAGGCGGTCGTAGCAAAGTCCAATGGATTGATAGATATACCCTTTGAAGCGTGCGCCGCCGAGAGCGCGTTCGTACGACTTGATGGCTGTCCGGTAGTCCCCTTGCTGCTGTTGTGTTCTCGCGATTTTGAGAAGGCTCAGCGACTGCTGGTCCACGCTGGGTCCGGCGGCGGTCTTTGCCGGCTGGCCATCGGAAACGTGGACATCGATGATCGATTTCGGTTCGTCCGGCTTTTTTGCCGAGTTGTTCCCACTGGACGCTGTCGTGCTTGTAGGTAGGACAACCGAGCCGTTATCTGTTTTGGTGGTGCCTTTCGGCTGTGCCGTCGCTGCGGTGCCGGAGAAATTCGAGGTGTCCAGCGGAAAGACCGGCGATAGGGATTTGTCCTGATCCGAACGATGAACCGGCTGCGTATTGGATGCCGGCGGCTGGGCACTCGGTTGGTTATTAAAATTGGCCGTCGGCGGAACTGCCGTGCGATTCGGATTGGCCGCGGTAGGATTTTGCGCCGGCGTTCCATTGACTTGGCTGCTATCCGCCATCTTCTTGACTGCCTGTGCGTTCATGACCCAAGCGGCCATGCCGAGCATGAAGACGAGAAGCACGACGACGGTGAGCATGCCTGCCAAGAGCGGCGACGGGCCGCGGAATTTGGACCGGTTCGCTGCTGCAGCCGAACCCGCCGAGCGCAGCTCCATTAGCCTGCGACGGTCCTGGCTGCTGTCGGGGTTTAGCGCGACCACCTGCTCGTAGGCGTCAATGGCTTCGTCCCGCTCGCCGCTCCGCTCGTGGACGAGCGCCTTGAGCGACCAGGCGGAGCCATTCGTCGGGTCCAAACGGAGGATGCCTTCCACGACAAGCAACGCTTCGCCGGTCCGCCCGGCATCCAGCGCGAAATAGCCGTCGTTTAGCAGCTTTTCCACATCGACAATTTGCTCTGAAATCAGTTTCTTGACGAACAGGCGGCGTCCGCATGCTTTGCAGAACAGGCTGTCGTCGCTATTTTCACTGTTGCAGTGTGTACAGGTCATTGCGTCTCTCCCGACGGGAATAACCCCTCCTGGTGCGTGGGCGGCGTTTCGCCGAGGTGTTTGTATGCCAGCGGCGTCGCGCATCGTCCGCGCGGTGTTCGATTGATGAACCCCAACTGGATCAGATAGGGTTCGTACACGTCTTCGATTGTCCCCGAATCTTCGTTTGTCGCGGCGGCCAACGTCTCGAGTCCGACCGGGCCTCCGCCGAATTTCATAATCAGCGTTTCCAGCATTACCCGATCGATGCGGTCCAAGCCAAGATTGTCTACCTCAAACAGTCCCAGGGCATCTTGCGCCACCGAGGTGTCGATGAGACCGTTCGCACGAACTTGGGCGTAATCGCGGACTCGTCTTAATAGACGATTCGCAATCCGCGGTGTTCCACGGGATCGGCGGGCGATCTCCTCTGAACCCCCGTTATCACACTTGATTTCCAGCAATCGTGAGGATCGGTCCACGATTTTTCGCAATTCATCGAATTCGTAATAGCCGAAATGGAACAGAACGCCGAAGCGATCGCGCAGCGGGGAACTGAGCAGGCTTGCGCGCGTGGTCGCGCCGACAATGGTGAACGGCTGCAAATTGAGCCGTATGGCATTGGCCCCCGGCCCCTTGCCAATCACGATATCCAGCTTGTAGTCCTCCATCGCCGGGTAGAGGACTTCCTCAACGGGTCGCGGCAGACGATGGATTTCGTCGATGAACAGCACCTCGCCGACTTCGAGCTTTGTGAGGATGGTGGCGAGATCGCCCGGCCGCTCGATGGCGGGCCCGGAGGTGACGCGGAGATCGGCGCCCATTTCGCGCGCCACGATACCGGCAAGCGTTGTTTTTCCCAACCCAGGGGGACCATATAGGAGCGTGTGGTCCAACGGCTCGTTTCGGCCGCGAGCCGCCTGGAGAAAGATGGAGAGTCGTTCCTTCATCTTTTCTTGACCGATGAAGTCGCGCAACCACTGCGGACGCAGCGAGGATTCGCTTCCGTCCTCCGGCAGTCGCTCTCTTTCTACCAATCTGTCGAGTTCAGTTTCCATCTGCGATTATCGCGAGCGCCTTTCGTACGAGCTGCTCCGGCGAAGCTTCGGGCTCGTCGCCCTGCGCTTGGCCGGCCGCTCTTCGGGCTTCCGATTTCGTGTATCCAAGCGCGACCAGCGCCGATTCGACGTCTGATGGCCGCCCCTGGGTTTCCATCTGTACGACGGCTTTATGTCCTATCGCGAGTTCGGCGACCCGCTCGGAAATCTCCAAAACGATCCGTTGCGCCAGCTTCGGGCCGATTCCGCTGACCACCGTCAATGCGCCTGCCTCTTTTGCAGCGATTTTGACCGCCAGAACCGAGGGGCCCAAATCGCCAAGCAGGCTCATCGCATGCCTTGGACCGACTCCGTTTACGCCGACCAGCAAATCGAATAGGCGCCGATCAAATCGATCCTGAAAGCCGTAGAGGCTCCATTCTCCCTCCCGGTTTATCAGGCGGATGTGAAGGGTCACCTGTTCTTCGGGAAGCGCGCGCGCGGTGGCATCCGTGACGAACACCTCGTACCCGACGCCGCCGACGTCGAGTACGACGCTTCCTTGCTCGATCTCGATCACTTGGCCCCGGAGACTGGCAATCATCCGCCTGGGAGTATACTGCCTGCGAAGCTAGGAGGCTGACAAATGCCGTCAATAATTGACATTTTCGCGCGTGAAATCCTCGATTCTCGGGGCAATCCCACTGTGGAAGTGGACGTGGAGTTGGAGACTGGGGAGATCGGTCGAGCGGCGGTGCCGAGCGGGGCGTCTACGGGCGCGCACGAGGCGCTGGAGCTTCGGGACGGGGACAAGGGGCGGTACGACGGCAAAGGCACGAAGACGGCCGTGCATAACGTGAACGAGGTGATTGGGCCGGAACTGATTGGGACCGACGCGTGCAGCCAGATGATGGTGGACCGATTGATGCTGGAGCTGGACGGCACGCCGACAAAGAGCAGGCTGGGGGCGAACGCCATTCTGGGGGTGTCGCTGGCGACGGCGAAGGCGGCGGCGCTGGCCACCGATCTGCCACTGTTCCAGTACCTTGGAGGGCCGTCCGCGCACGTGCTGCCGGTGCCGATGATGAACATTCTGAACGGCGGCAAGCATGCGGATTCGAATGTGGATATTCAGGAGTTTATGGTGGTTCCATTGGGCGCGCCGACGTTTGCGGAAGGGCTGCGGATGGGAACCGAGGTGTATCATTCGCTGAAGAAGGTGCTGCATGGCCGGGGCCTGTCGACGACCGTGGGGGATGAGGGGGGGTTTGCTCCCTCGCTGGCGCATCAAGAAGAGGCGCTGGACCTGTTGGTGGAGGCTATAGAAAAGGCCGGGTACACGCCGCGGAAGGACGCGATGATTGCTCTGGACCCGGCTGCGTCAGAATTCTTCGATAATGGCAGCTACAAGTTCAAGAACGGCGAGACGAAGAGTGGCGGGCAGATGGTGGATTGGTATTTGGGGTTGGTTGAAAAGTATCCCATCGTGTCTATCGAGGACGGGTTGGCGGAAGACGATTGGGACACGTGGAAGGCGATGACGGACGCGCTTGGCGCCAGGTGCCAGATCGTTGGGGATGATTTGTTCGTGACGAACACGGAGCGGCTTTCGCGGGGGATCTCGTTGGGCGTCGCCAACTCGATATTGGTGAAGGTGAACCAGATCGGGACTTTGACGGAGACGCTGGCGACCATCGATATGGCGACGCGGGCGGGGTATACGAGCGTGATCAGCCACCGATCGGGAGAGACGGAGGACGCGACGATTGCGGACCTTGCGGTGGCGACGAACGCGGGGCAGATCAAGACGGGAGCGCCGTGCCGGTCGGACCGGGTGGCGAAGTACAACCAGCTGCTGCGGATCGAGGAGCGGTTGGGGGAGACGGCTACGTACGCGGGACGAGGGGCGTTCAGAGGGTTCATCGGAGATTGAAGGAGGTCGCCTGCCCGTACCTTGACGGCGCGGTTGAAATCACGGATGAGCGAGAGGCTCATATTGGGCTTAGGCATCCTGATCTTTTGCCACGGTTTCGTTCGGAGCTGAATTCAACAATTGAAGACCCGGATGAGGTAAGAACAAGCAAGAGATTTCCGTCCGGGAAGCTATTCGTAAGGTGGTTCGACGAAGTCAAAGGCGGCAGGTATATTGTTGCAGCCGTAGTTGTCGATAGTCCTGACAGAAATTGACTGATAACGGCATATATCACTCGGCGATTGACCGAGGAGGTGGACATAGAGTGGACAAGAAGCTGACATTTCGATACGATCGGGAGGCTGACATAATGTATATTGACACGCGCCTTCCGTACGAGGAGCAGGAGTCCGAGGAGCTTGGCGATGGTGTTATCATCCGGTTGAATCCGACCACCGATGATATTGAAAACATCGAAGTAATGTACTTTTCCGCTCGACTTCTTCGCAAGGAGCTTTTCGACCTGCCCGTCATCGCCGAATTGCGGCGCGTTAGTTGAGTCGCGGAGGCTTGGGCGAGACGGTGACCATGGGCGAGTTTGGGTGGCGGATTGTCTGGCATTGGTGACGTCTCGACAACCCGCTGCGGGCCTTGGGTTGCTGTTAATGGGAGCCATCAGCGCTCGGACCCGCAGCTACAGGGGCTGCCCTTTTCGCGGTTCTTGTTCATGGCAATTCCGGCTGGTGTCGGAACGAGGAACCGCGGCTACCGGCGTTGCCCTTTTCGCGGTTCTTGTTCGTGGCAATTCCGGCGGGTGTCTAAATGAGGAACCGCGGCTACAGAGCGTGATCGGAACGCAAGCTAAAGCGTGCGGCTACCGGGTAGTTTTGCCCTCGCTGGTGAACATGGCGGGGGTTTTGAGCGTAAACTAGTTCAGGAATACCATTTTTATGCATGAACTCGCCCTGATTTCGAGAACTCTGTCCAATTCCCGGGGTATCGCCCCGGGTCGTTATTGTGTGGAGGTCCGATGAGCCACCCCCGAAAGAACGGCAAAGGGTGGATCTGGTGGATCGCCGTTGTGACGATTGTTGCCGTCGGCGGGTACATCTGGTACGGCAAGAAGCAGGCCGGCGCGCTGCAAGAGACGCAATATGTATTGGCCGAAGTCGCGCAAGGGACCGTGAGAAAGTCTGTCTCGGCGACCGGCACGCTGCAGCCCTGGACCGTGGTGGACATAAAATCCAAGGCTGGCGGCAAGGTTCTATCCCTCGATGTGGACCTCGGATCAGAAGTGAAAGCCGGCCAGAACATCGCTCGGATCGATCCGGCGGATTCCCTTGTGAACGAACAAACCGCACGGGCCGACACGCAGAGCGCGGACGCGAAATTGAAGCAGAATTCGATCAGCTACACCTTGCAAAAGCAGACCTCCGAGGTAAGCATCTCATCGGCGACGGCGGACCTCAATTCCGCCAACGCCAATTTGGAGGCGGCGCAGGCCCGGTACAAGACCGCTCAAGATCAGGCGGCGGCACAGCCCACGATTACCGGCGCGGCCATCAACCAATCACTAGCGAATTACAACAACGTTTTGAAGCAGCAGGAGCAGCTCAAAGCGACCCAGGCCGTGGACAAAGCATCCGCCCAGGCCGCCTACGATCAGGCTCAGGCGAATTTCAAGCAGGCCGAATCGAATGCGGCGCGGCAGAATCACTTAGTCGAACTTGGCTATGTTTCGAAGCAGGTAGCCGAACAAGCGGACGCCGCAAAAGAGGTTGCCCAGGCAGCTCTGAATTCGGCAGCGGAGCATCAGCGGACCATTGTCGGCGCCCAAGTTGCGGAGGCCGAGGCGATGAAGGCACGGGTGGAGCAGGCGGCGGCGCAGCTTTCTTCCGCGAAGAGTCAGCCGGATATCCAAGCCGCCAAGAACGCCGAGCAAGAGGCCAAGTCCGCCGTCGCACAGGTGCAAGCGTCGGTTCGCCGAGCGCAAATGGGAGTGAACCAGGCTATCGCGAACCGTCAGAACAACGAACTTCGCAAGTACGATATCGATGCCGCAAAGGCCTCGATCGCCCGCTCACAGGCAACCCTGAAGAATGCGGAAGTGACGCTCAACCAGACGGTCGTGACGGCTCCGGAAAACGGGGTTGTGTTGCAAAAGTATGTGGAACAGGGAACGATCATCACCTCCGGCCTTTCGCTCAGCTCGACCGGCACCGCCATCGTCCAGATCGGGGACGTGTCGCGAATGTACGTCAACGTGACGGTTGACGAGACGGATATCGCGAGCATCGAGGAAGGCCAAACCGTCGATGTGAGCTTCGATGCCTATCCGGGCGTTCCGTTCGAAGGCAAGGTGACGCGGGTCAATCCCCAGGCCACAGTCTTGCAGAATGTTACTACCGTCGGAGTACGGGTTGAGGTGGACAATTCTTCCCCCTCGTTCCGATTGCTGAAGCCTGGCATGAATGCCGCTTGCGATTTCGTCGTCGATCAGAAAGAGAACGTTTTGACAGTACCGCCGGACGCCGTTCGGAGCGATGACAAGGGCTCGTATGTTGATGTTGCGACAGGTGGCCGGCCGGCGCCGAAGACCCCGGATTCGGTGGACGGCGCCTTGGTCGATGTCAAGAAAGAGCATCGCTCCATAGAGATTGGGATTGAGGGCAATGAATCGGTGGAGGTCGTGAAGGGATTGAAGGCTGGGGAGAAGGTGGTAGCGCAAGAGATCGCGCCGGTGCAGGCAAATGCTACGGGTGGAAGCCCGTTTGGCGGCGGCGGCGGCCGTGGCGGTATGGGAGGAGGTTTCGGTGGCGGTCGCGGCGGACGTTAAGCGAGGCGAAATACAGGTCACAATCGTTGAGCGGTACCCCTGGTGGGAGCCGCTGTGGGTGGCTTTGCTCATGTCTCTGCGCGGACTTTCGACGAATCGCCTCCGGGCCGGACTAACGGTGCTTGGCGTCGTCATCGGCGTGGGCGCCGTGATTGTCGCGGTGGGGATTGGCCAAGGATCGAGAGAGGCTGTCGCCGCAAGCATCCAGCGCCTCGGAACCAACGTGCTCACCGTCTTTCCGGGCTCGCAGCGGCAGGGACAGATCAGTTTTGGGTTTGGCTCTACGAATACATTGAAGCTGGAAGACGCGGCCGCGATTGTGAAACAGACGACCGCCGTTGGGAAGGTCTATGCGCAGGTCAACCGGACGGCCCAGGTCAAATTTGGCGACAAAAACACAAACACGCAGATCAACGGCGTGGGCCCGGACTATCCGACCATTTCCAACCATCCGATTCAGCGGGGGCAGTTCTTTGTGGAATCGGATATGAAGTCGCTTCACAGGGTGGCTTTGCTTGGGTCGTCGGTGGCGGTCACCCTCTTCGATCGTCGCAATCCGGTTGGCAATTCGATTCGAATTTCCGGCCAAAGCTACCGTGTGATCGGCGTTCTGGCGCAGAAGGGCGGGCAGGGGATGCGAAATCCTGACGACGCCGTCTATGTTCCGACAACCACCGCGATGCGCCGCCTGTTCGGCATGGAGAACGTGAACACGATCGTATGCCAGTCCAAGTCTTTCGCCACGATGGCCAGGGCGCAGACAGAAATCGAAAACCTTCTGCGGAAGCGGCACAATTTGAGCGATAACGCCGCGTCCGATTTCATCATTTTCAACCAGGCCGATCTTGCCGCGACGAGGAACGAACAGCAGGATACGTTTACGGCGCTGATCACCTGGCTGGCGGTCGTTTCTCTGGCGGTCGGCGGCATCGGAATTATGAACATCATGCTGGTGTCCGTCACCGAGCGCACACGTGAAATCGGTCTTCGAAAAGCGCTTGGCGCAAGGCGCAACGATGTTCTGTTCCAGTTTCTATTCGAAGCTCTGCTGCTTTCGGTGATCGGCGGCATGTTGGGGGTCGCGCTGGGAGTTGGCGGATCGCGGCTTGTTGCCACCATGAACAACTGGCAGGTGGCCTTGGAGCCGAGCGCGATCGTTCTCGCGTTTGGCGTTTCGGCGGCGGTTGGGGTGTTCTTCGGCTTTTACCCGGCGCTCAAGGCCTCGAAGCTGCACCCGGTGGAGGCATTACGATTTGAATAATTCACTATCAGGAGGAATGAAGGATGTTTCATAAGCGAATGATTCTGGCGATTGCATTGTCAATCGCGATCGCGGGAACGGCTGTCGCCCAAAATCAGGGCGGCGGAGATTTCCAGATAACGCCGGCCATGAAGGCCAAGATGGATGCGTGGCGCAAATGGCGCGATAATCATAAGAACGTCTCCGCGCTACAGCAGACATTGGGTGGATTGAACGCGATTGCCAAGGACTCCAAGAGCAAGTTCACGGCGGCGCAGGCGAAGACGATATCGGCGGTCCTCAACAAGTGGAAGGCTAAGAAGAGCATCACCGATGCCGAGGCTCGCACCATCAACACCGCCATCACGAAGCCGTTGACGACCGCGCAACTGAAGGTAATGGCGAGGGCGCAACAGGAATTTGGCCGTAGACGCGGCGGGCCAGGAGGCGGTGGGCCCGGTGGCGGATTTGGCGGCGGCAATGGCGGAAATCGGACGGGGAACGGCGGCGGTGGCGGCCAAAGAGGATTCGATCCGTCCAAGATGCCGAGCCCGAAAGACTATAACCCTCTGAACCCCTCCACGATCCCACAGGATCGAATGAAGGAGCGGGCCAAGACCAACATGGACATTTTGCAGAAGGCGCTCAAGACCGCGGCGGCAGGCAAGTAGCAGCCATTGGCTCTGATCGAGATACGCGATCTGACGAAGGTGTATGTGATGGGTTCGACGGAAGTCCATGCCCTCCGCGGCGTGTCCCTCGATATCGAGCGCGGCGAATTTATCGCGATCATGGGGCCTTCCGGTTCGGGCAAATCCACGTTTTGCAACATCGTTGGCTGCCTCGATTTTCCGACCTCGGGATCGTATCATCTCAATGAAGTTGCGGTTGAGAGTCTAACGGCCGACGAGCTTGCGGCCGTTCGGCGCAACAACATCGGATTCGTTTTCCAGCAATTCAATTTGCTGGGACGCGTTTCGGCGCTTAGCAATGTTGAGCTGCCGACCTACTATCATTTCGGCGAACGGGCGCGGCTGAAGAGTCGCGCCCGGGAATGCCTTGCGACCGTCGGATTGGCCGATCGGATGGACCACAAGCCATCTGAGTTGAGCGGCGGCCAACAGCAGCGGGTCGCCATCGCGCGGGCTCTGGTAAACGACCCGGAGATACTGTTGGCGGACGAACCCACAGGAGCCCTCGATTCCGCTACCGGCGTCGAGATCATGGGCATCTTCCGCGATCTAAATGAGTCGGGCCGCACCGTGATCGTCGTGACCCACGAGGACCATGTCGCAGCATGGGCGCATCGCAAAGTGCGATTTCTGGACGGCCGCATCATCAGCGACGATCAGGAATAGAAGCCCCTTCACAGTGCGACTGTGAAGGGATAAAGGTCGTGCGACTGTGATGGGATAGAACGGCTGTAATCCACTACGTATCACCGTGAATCGCGAAGCTGATAAATTCGATATTTAGGTCTCCAAGGTCTACCGACGAATCCCGATTGGCGTCCCCATCCGGTCCCGATGTACTGAAATTCAAGAAGACCACGTTGATGTCGCCGAGGTCGATCGAATTGTTGACATCGACGTCGCCGCAGATGAGGCTGGTGGTGAAATCCACCGGTGTCGATGCAACGACGACGGTATGCTCGACCTTCTTCAACCATCCCTCGAAGTAGACGGCAACATCATAGACGCCCTGCGGCACGGTGAGCGGCGCGAAGAAACCGGCAGCATCGACGGTCAGCGGAATTGTCACCAACGCTGTTGTCGCTCCTGGATTGCGGAATTCGATGACACCGATGAGCGGGTCGGTCCCGGCATACTGATCGAGATCGATGTGTCCACCCAGAGTGCCGGTCGTGGTTCCGCCGCCCTCCGCCACTTGGACGCGGACAACCAAAAGATCCTTGTCCATAGTCGTGTTGTTTCGCTGCCGACCGACGATGGTTGTTTCGTCATTCGGGCCATTGGCCAGGGCGTTCCCCAACACTGTGTTTCCTCCTGCAGCATAGGCGGCGGCCCACCGGAAAACACCGGCGTTATCGAATTTGACCGCGCCGAGGGCCGCGCCAAAGTTCATGCACGCAAAGATTGTTCCGTCGGCATCCAGTGTTGCATCGCCAACGCCCGAGTAAGACCCCGCGAGCTCGCTCAGCCAATCGAGATTACCGGATGGGCCATCGAATTTGGTGAAGTTGAGCGGTGCTGGGCTTGCTGCCCCGGACCGGCCCATGGTGATCAGGTCGCCATTTTGATCAACGCCCGCGAAAGACGGTGTTGCCACGTCGTACTGCCCTGGCGAATTGTAGTCGTCTTCCCATAGAAACGTGCCGGCGCTGTTATAGGCGATGGTCGTGCGATCGAGTCCATTGAACGTATCGGTGGTCTCTCCGACGACAAACGAGTTGCCGTAGGAATCCACGGCGATGGAGCGGCCGCCGTCCTCTTGCCCGGCTTGACCGGCCACCGTCTTTGTCCAGGACGTATTGCCTGCCGGATCGAGCCGCCGGACGACCCAATCGTTGGTATCCGGTGCGGCGCCGCCGGTTGTGCCGACGACGTAGGTATTCCCGGCGGGATCGAGCTTGGCATCGGAGGCAGATTCGCGTTGGCCGAGATCGATGCTCTTTTGCCAAGATTGCGTGCCGGCTAAGTCGTATTTTGCCACCACAATGTCCGCCGCGCCGGTGCCTTGTCGCAACGAACCGACCACCGTCACGTACCCTGCGGGATCAAACATCAGCGCATCCACGTGGCTTGTGCCATTCGCGCCGGCTGGTATCCTGCGCCTCCAGACTTCGGCGCCTGTGGAGCGGTCGATCTTGGCGATCGTGATTCCCGCATCGACAAAACCCGTGAAGTTCTCGGTTGAACCGGCGACGTACAACGCTCCGGAAGGATCCAGAACGACCTTTTGACCAATGTCGTTTCGATTGGCCTCGTTCAGAGTTGTGGACCAAATCAGGGCGCCTGCCTCCGAATATTTGAGAGTAATGAAATCGTTGTTGTCGGTGCCGACGCCGGAGCTGCCTGGTGTGGAACCGATCACATAAGAGTTGCCCGAGCTGTCGCAGACGACGTCGAACGCCTCATCATCGCCGTACCCGGAGTCGTACGTTGCCGTCCAGGTCGCGACGACGGTCTCGTTTGCGCGGACTGCTGAGTGGGCATCGAGGCGTCCGCCCGCGATCGGCAGTCCGAGATCGACCGCGGTGCTTTCCAATAGCTGCCGAATCGAATCGGCCGCGGCGGTGCCTTTGGACGCGACGTATTTCTGATACATGATCGCCGCAATCCCGGCCACCAACGGGGCGGCAAATGATGTGCCGGATCCATATCCATACGTGTTGTTCACGGTCGAATAGATCCAACTGCCGGGCGCGGCAATGCTCACCCAATTGCCATAGTTGGAATCGGAATTCAGTGTGTCTGTGTACGAAGTCGAAGCAACCCCCATGCAATTGGTGAAAGCCGCGGGATAGACGGGTTGGTATGATCCGTCGTTGCCCGCGGAAGCGATGCACATCACGCCGGCCGAGTGAGCGTTGTTGACGCTGGTTTGCAGAGTGTAGCTAAAGGATGTTGTGCCAAGGCTCATGTTGATGATGTGGACCCCAGCGGCCACCGAGTCATCGATCGCCGCAACCACGTTGGAGACCAGCCCGTCGAGGGAGGCGTTGAGCACTTTCATCGGCAAAAAGGAGCAGCGCCATGCGGCGCCCGCGATGCCGTCCGAATTATTCGAACCCGCGCAGGCGATCCCCGCCACCATGGTCCCGTGGCCGTTGTCGTCATTGGGAATACTGTCATTGTTGACGTAGTCGTGCCCGCCTGCCATCACTTGGCCCATGAGATCTGGGTGCGACACGTTCACTCCCGAATCGAGGATCGCGATCTCGATGGCGAGGCTGCTCTTTTTCACATCCCATGCCCACTCGCATGCGACCTTCTTAAGGTTCCATTGGAAGTCGAACAGTGGGTCGTTGGGGGTTTCGTGGCCCTTCACGATCCAGTCAGGCTCGGCATAGAGAACTCTCGGATCGCTCGCGGCTACCGTCAGCATTGTGCTGAGGTTGACTGAGGTCGGTAAGAGGACGACCACGGCTCTTCCGCCGACCAGCGATCGATCGACCTGTCCGCCAAACATCGCGGAACCCCGGCGTAGCTGTGGGTATACGCCGCTCTTGAAGCCGACGAGCATTCGGCCGAGCGCATACTTCTGTCCGAGCATGGTCGTGCCGGTCGGGATCGCTTGCGAGGCGTGCGCACAGGCAGACAGCCAACACGCCGAACAGATGAGAAAGGCATGGCGTATCATCATGGTTCCTCCGAAGTGTATGCTCCATTCTATCAACGATAGAGAGTTGTGTCAAGCAAATGGATGCTTTTCGCCGGTTGCATGGTACGGGGCAGGGACGTTTTACCCTTGGAAAGAGCCCTTCACAGTGCGACTGTGAAGGGATTTAATGCGTTTGCGACTGCAAAGGGATATCCGGAGGGGCCGACTCTCTTGTGAAATCAGGAACACAAAAACCTCAGAGTTCGACTACAAAAATCCCTTCACAGTCGCACTGCGAAGGGATTGATTGCGATGATTTGCATCTGATTCTCAGTGCTTTATGGCCGTGAACGCTTTTTCGATCGCCGGAGAAAGGTTCTCCCCGCGAATCTCGCCACCGCTCGCCAGCACCTTGCCGGTGTTGCCGTCGATGAGGAACATGGCGGGAATGGATTGAATGCCGTACAGGTCCGCGATCTCCGCCGACCAGTACTTACCGTCATACACATGCCGCCAAGCCATGCCGTTCTCCGATGCGAACTTCTTCACGGCATCGATCTGGTTTGCCTGGTCCAGCGAGATGCTGACGATCTCCAGGCCCTGACCGTGATACTTATTGAAGTTGGTCACGACATTGGGGAGCTCCGCGCGGCACGGACCGCACCATGTTGCCCAAAAGTCCAGCAAGACCAGCTTGCCCTTATAGTCCGCTGGGAAGTTGACGGCGTTCCCTTCCGTATCCTTCATGGTCCAAGTCGGGACAGACGCCCCTGGACTCAGGTTCGGCGCCATTTTCTGCTCGGGCACCGTTTCCCTCGACGTTGCAACGGCGATGACGCCGGTGCTAAGGCCTGTTAGCTGATAGGTGGTGCCGTCGATATTGAACGGCTTACCCGCCTGATACGCCTCACCCTTGTCACCGAACTTGCCGTTGCCATTCCGATCGATCATCAGATTGCCGCCCGCTGCCGCCAAGTCGCCCGTGCCGGCGCCGTCGGTGATGAGAACTTTGTAGGCCTTTCCGCCTAGGCTGAGCGAACCGGTCAACCCATAGTCGGCGTAGTAGAACACCTTGTCCGGCATGTTATTCCGCCGGGCCCGCTCCGCGGCGGTGAATTTGTAGACGCCGAGGCCGTATTCCTTGCCGCCGGCTTGGACAGCCGCGGAACCCATATAGAGGGCCACATCGCCCGTTTGGGACTTGTTGGCCTTCCAGTCAATCTTCTCGGTCGGGGCGATCTTGTTGTCGCCATTGGCATCGAAGTAGGCGGTCGGGTTGTCCACATTTGTTTCGTTAATTACAAAAACGTAGTTCTTCTTGGCTATGCCGAAGGCCAGCGTGGCATAGGAGACCCCCTTGCCTTGCGGGCCGCCGGTCAATCCCGCCGGTCGCTGGTCGCCCACGGCTAAACCGATCGGCCGATAGCCCCCTGACAATGCGGTAACGCCTTTGGACATAAACTTGATATCCGTAGCCGCCGAAGCCGCCAAGGTCATTGCGGCCAGCGACGTTAGAACGATAAATCTCATGATGCCTCCTCTTGCAATCCTATCAATAGTATTGTACTACTTCTTTTTGAAGTTTAGGCAGACAGAATTGATACAATATCGTAGGCCGGTCGGCTTGGGACCGTCGTCGAACACGTGCCCGAGGTGCCCGCCGCACCGGCTGCATAGGAGCTCGGTCCGTTCCATCCCCAGGCTGCGGTCTGTGCGTTCATCCACTTTGCCCTTGGCGATGGGCTGGTAGAAGCTGGGCCAGCCGGTTCCGGATTCGAATTTCGTGGCCGAGCTGAACAGCTCCTGGCCGCAGGTGATGCAGACGTATGTGCCCTGTTCGTGGTTGTCCCAATACTTGCCCGTGTATGGCCGCTCGGTCCCCTTTTCGCGCAGGACGTGGTACTGCGCCTTCGTCAGAACCTTCTTCCACTCGGCGTCGGATTTGACGATCTTCTTCGGTGTCTGGGCGAAGGCACCGATGGCGAACACTACGATCATGGCTGCCAAGGCGTGGAGGACGACGCGCCGTCGTCGCCGCATGGCACCTGCCAAGACGTGGAGGGCTGCGCTCCGTCGCAGCCAATTCCGTACGGCTGCGACGGAGCGCAGCCCTCCAGAAATCTCTTTCATCTATTCCTCCTCCTGAAAGGTTAGGCAGGCCGAATTGATGCAAAATCGCTGCCCGGTCGGTTGGGGCCCGTCTTCGAACAGATGTCCCAGATGCCCGCCGCAATTGGCGCACTGCACTTCGATGCGAACCATGCCGTGGCCGCGGTCGTCCTCCAGCTTGATTTTGTCGTTGCCGAGTGCGGTCCAAAAGCTGGGCCAGCCGGAGCCGGAATCGAACTTGTTCTCAGACGAAAACAGCTCCGCTCCGCAACCCGCGCAGGCGTACATTCCACTTTCGTGATTGTCCCAAAATTCGCCGGTGAAGGCAGGCTCGGTGCCCTTCTCGCGCAGGATGTGATACTGCTCGGGGGTTAGGAGTCGCCTCCACTCCTCTTCGGTTCTTGTACCGTCGCTCATCGATTCCTCCTCGTTGTCCACCCATCTAAACGCCGCGGGTGGCGTTGAGGTTCCCGCCTCAGCGACTATCGGGCATGTTGGAATGTGAGCGCGCCGGAGTTAATGCAATATCGCTGCCCGGTCGGCCTGGGGCCGTCGTCGAAGACATGCCCCAGATGCCCGCCACACCGGCTGCAACGGACCTCCACCCGGTGGATGAAGAAGCTCGTATCGTCTTGGGTAGCGATGGCGCCGGCAAGCGGCTCCCAGAAACTGGGCCATCCGGTGCCGGAGTCGAACTTGGTCTCCGAGGAGAACAGCCTCTGCCCGCACCCGGCGCAGAGGTACTTCCCGGCTTCGTGGTTGTTCCAATACTTGCCGGAAAACGCCTGCTCCGTCCCCGCCCGCCGCAGGATATGGTACTGCTCCGGGCTGAGCATCCGGCGCCAGGCGGCCTCCGGGCGCGATAGGGGCCACGAGCGGCCGGCAGTCGGCAGTCCATGCAGGAACACCCACTCGGCCAGCCCCAAGACCGCCAGATACCAAAATCGCTTCCACACGTTCATCCCTATTCCATACGAGAGTTCCCTCCCTCTTGCGAGGAACGAGCAAGGGGGAGGGCTAGGGTGGGGGTTTTTCATCGCGGGCCATCCCCGCACCGTTACCGGCAGGGGACCCCGCGACTGCGCCGAAACCAAAAGCAAAAACGGAGGAAACATGGCAAACGTCGAGTTGCTGCGGAAGTTGGTGGAGGGCACCGGAATACCCGGAAGGGAAGAGGCGATACGGGAGATCGTGCGCGAAGAATTGGGCCCGCACGTGGACGAGATGACCACCGACGCCTTGGGAAACGTGGTCTGCTTCAAGAAGGGGGGTGGCCGGAAGAAGCTGATGATCGCGGGGCACATGGACGAGATCGGCTTCATGGTCAAATATGTGGACGACAAGGGATTTGTGCGCCTGCAACCGCTTGGGGGGTTCGATCCGCGCCAGATGTTTGCGCAGCGCGTGAAGGTGACGACGGCGAAGGGAGTGTACCCCGGCGTGCTTACCTATGGCAACAAACCGATCCATATGCTGACCGACGAGGAGCGAAAGCAGCCGCCGCAACTGGACAGTTTTTTCGTGGATTTGGGTATGCCGATCGATGAGGTGAAAGAGAAGATTCGGTTGGGCGACATGGTGACGATGGACCGCAAGATGGAAGAGTGCGGCGACACCTATGTGTGCAAGACGATGGATGATAGAGTCGGCGTGTATGTGATGATCGAGGCGGTGAAGGCCGCGCGCACCCATGAAGTTGATCTGTATGCGGTCGCGACGGTGCAGGAAGAGGTGGGGCTGCGTGGCGCTCAGACCGCGGCGTATGACATCGATCCGGATATCGGCGTGGCGCTGGACGTGACGTTGGCGAACGATTATCCCGGCCCGACCGACGTGGATGCGGTGACCAAATTGGGGCAGGGGACGGCGATCAAAATCATGGACGGGTCGCTCATCTGCAATCATAAACTGGTGGATCATTTCCGTGATGTCGCGGAGCGGCACGGGATCCCGTATCAGATGGAAGTTCTGCCGCGTGGCGGTACGGATGCGGGGGCGATTCAGCGTTCGCGGGGCGGCACGGCCAGCATCACGCTTTCCATCCCCACGCGATACATCCATACGGTGAACGAGATGGTGCATAAGAAGGACCTCCAGGCCAGTGTGGACCTCCTCGCGGCATACATCGAGGACGCACACACGGGGGACTACCGGCTGTAGTCATGGTGGATACGGGCCCAATCTGCCATCTGTTGATCAGCCTGGATGAAATTCGGCCATTCATTTGGCGGCGCGTGCTCGTTCCGGCCAAGATCACGCTGCCAAAACTGCATCAAGTGTTTCAGCGCGTGATGGGTTGGGAAAATCGCCACCTCCATGAATTCCGATTCGGCGACTCGGAATATGGGATCGTCAATCCGGAGTTGGAACGGGCTGATACCATCGACGAACGCCGGGTGCGGCTATCCACGTTTGTCACCGAGCCTGGGTACACGTTTAAGTATGTGTACGACTACGGCGATTATTGGGTGCACAACGTCGAGGTGGAGCGAGTTTGCAAGCCAAACCGAAAGAAGCGGTACCCCTACTGCTGGGTGGGTGCGGGCGCTTGTCCGCCGGAGGACGTTGGGGGGCCGGACGGGTACATCAATTTCCTCGAGGCGCTGCGCGACCCGGCGCACGAGGATCACGAAATGTATCGCGATTGGATCGGCTACGATTTCGATCCTGGTGATTTCGATCCGGACGAAGTCAACATCTCCCTCGCTGCCGTGCACGTTTAGTCGGTTTCCGCGCAACAGGCGTCCCTTATCCCTTCACAGTCGCACTGTGAAGCGGCTGTTGCCCTGGGCTTCCCTCCCCCGCTTGCGGGGGAGGGAAGAGGAAGCCCTCCCCTTTTTTCCGTCTGCCGATTCCAGCCGTTTGCCGATTCTGGAAAAAGGGGGAGGGTTGGG
>JBGPGO010000019.1:0-59544 GCA_041483895.1 Fimbriimonadia bacterium | reverse complement strand
TCTCCGCGCTCCCCCTCAGAGAGAATCCGGACGATCTGCTCTTCTGTGAACCTGCTCTGCTTCAATTTCCAGTCTCCTTCCTTCTTGTTCAGGGAAAGAGTCTAATCTAAAGATTGGTTCAAATTTCCGGGGGCACTCCACCGCCATGCTCGCCATCGCGCCAAATCCAAACATGCTCCCTCCTCCGCCTTCCGGGACGATCAGGACATGGTTGTCAGTGTAGTCAACCCGCAGGCTGGTGTTGGTAATTAGTAAGGTGGCAAGACCGATTACCGTATCCCGACCATCAAAGTACCAGTCCAAGACGTCACCCGGACTGCCAGCCGCAGTGAACTGAAATAGAACGACATCCCAATTCATCGCGCGGCTCTTTTGAGAATTCACCCCAAAATTGCCGTAACTGCCGTGGCAAACGAAAGGCGTAGTGTTATCGGTGGCATCATTGGCGTGATCGTACAGATTTGAGTCCCCAATGAACTGTGTATGTAAGAAATCTGACGCAGGTGGTACCACTGAGCTGAACTGAGTCGCCCAAGTGTCTGCGTCGGCCGCAGCTAAGACCGGGCTGTCGCATAGCACCATCTGTATGATCCCCCATTTGTTGGGAGCGCTTCCCGATCCAGCGAAATGGAAATGGATCGCCAACTGATCCCCCGGCGCAGTGAGTAGCGAACCGGCATTGCTGGTACCTCTAGTGAGGTTCTCGAAGTAGAGCCTTGCATTAAAACTTGAGAACGCCATTTTTGTCACTCCCAACATTCCAATCATCACAAGAATCTTGTTCATCGGAAATTTCTCCCATTTCTTCAAGCCTAAGGATTCACAGGTGGTACACCCGCCCAAAGGACCCTATCGTGGCGTTCTTGCTGAGTTTCATGCCTCAACTGGTCCTCCTGTTGAGGCTCGAAGGGCAACCAGTTCGGACAACAGGGTTCCGTAGCAAATGCCAACCGGCCCGCTTCAGTAGCATTGCGGAAATGGCGGTATCGGGCCATGTGTGCATCTTACACCATTCCCCGCGATTACGCCACCGCCGAACCCAGCCTCGACAGTAGGACCTGCCGAGGCATGCAAAATCTGAAAAAATCTGTTGTCGGCTGGAAGCCGGCGTTACAAGCCAGGTATCCCCGGTTCGGTCATTTTCCACGGATCGAGGATCTTCTTCAAGTCTTCTTCGGAAAGCAGCCCCTTCTCCAACACCACTGCCGGGATGGTTTTCTTCTCTTTCAGCGCCTGTTTCACCACCTCCGCCGCGGCCTGGTAGCCGATGGTGGGATTCAGCGCTGTAGCGAGGGAGGGGGAGGTCTCAGCGTAGTGCTTGCACCGTTCCTCATCCGCCGTGATCCCCCGCACGCAAAGCTCCGTGAAGACTCGCACGCCGTTGGTCAAAATCGTCAGCCCGAACTGTGCGTTCCAGGCCATCACCGGCATCATCACGTTCAGCTCCAACTGCCCCGCCTGCACGCAGTAATCAATCGTCGTGCAAAGCCCCAGCACCTGGAAGCAGATCTGATTCAGATTTTCCGCGATGCTCGGATTCACTTTTCCGGGCATGATGGAAGACCCCGGCTGCACCGCCGGCAGAGTAATCTCGGCAAACCCTGTAAGTGGGCCGGAGCACAGCAGCCGCAAATCGTTGGCTATGCGCGTCAGCTCTAACGCCAGATTTCGCAACGCACCGCCAAACGCCCCCATCGGCAGGTTGCTCTGCATCGCCTCGCGCATATCTTCCGCCGGCCGGAACGGCAGCCCTGTCCACTCGCGATATAGATCGCAAACGATATAGCGATACTTGGGATGCACATTCAGGCCGGTCCCCGTCGCGCTGCCGCCGATGCCCAGTTCCTCCAACTCGGTCGCCGCCTGCGAGAGCAAACGCTTGCACTTGTAAATCGTCGCTGCATACCCGGCGAACTCTTGCCCCAATCGGATCGGCACCGCGTCCTGCAGATGCGTGCGGCCCGATTTGAGAACATGATCGAATTCCTTGGCCTTCTCCTTCAGCGCCATCTCCAGCGCGTCCAGCACCGGCATCATCTCGCTCATCAGCACGCGGGTGGAAATTCGCATGGCGGTCGGGAAACTGTCGTTGGTGCTCTGCCCCATGTTGACGTGATCGTTGGGGTTGACCGGCTTGTACGCGCCCTTTTCGCCGCCCAGAATCTCGTTCGCGCGATTGGCCAGCACCTCGTTCACGTTCATGTTGAAACTGGTGCCCGCCCCGGCCTGATACACATCCACCACGAACTGGTCCCGCATCTCGCCGCGCAGCACCTCGTTGGATGCCTGCACGATAGCGTCGGCAGGTTCGGCACCCAATAGCCCAAGCTGCTTGTGGGCCACGGCGGCGGCCTTCTTTACCATGACAAAGGCGTCGATCATCTTGGGATGGGCCATCAGGCCGCTGATGGGGAAGTTCTCAACGGCCCTCTGGGTTTGGGCCCCCCAATATGCGTTCCCGGGGACTTTTACTTCGCCGAGGCTGTCTTTTTCAATTCGTGTTTCCATGTGTTTGGATTATACCGGGGCGATTTCTGATAGAATCCGTCCATGAAACCCATGACACTGTGGTTCCCGTTGATGTTCGGTCTGGCCGGTTGCGGCAAGCCGGCGGACATTCGAGCGCCGGGAGAAGTCCACGTCTTGCCCGATGCAGTATACAACGTCAAGTTCGAAACGAAGGACGGCACAACTATTAGCGGCTACCTTCTTGCGGCTAAGGGTGACAAGGGCGTGGTCCTATTGCACATGTGGGATAAGGACGCGACCACATGGCAGCCTCATTTGAAGGCATTTCTCGATCAAGGGATCACGGTATTGGCGCCGGATGGAATCGGTTTCGGTGGATCCAATGAGCGAAAGGGTTCGCATATTGAGCCTCAGCGCGACATAACGGATGAGATCGACGCTGCCATCAAGTACGTCAGCGACAGGTATGCAACACACATCGGAATCGCCGGCGCCAGCTACGGCGCGAACAACGCCCTCCGATACGCGGCCAAGCACCCCGAGATAAAGGCCATCGCGCTCCTGTCGCCCGGCAAAGACTACTTCGGACTACAAGTCGCTGACGCCGCCAAAGAATACAAGGGCGATGCGCTCGTATTATTTGCCAAGAACGATTCGCTCCTGGAAGGCGGACCTTCTATCATCAAAGCCGGAATGGGCGACCGAGCCGAAATGGTTGAGCAGTCCGGCTCGAACCACGGAACGGACATGCTAACGGACCGCGCGATGCTTGACCGACTCGTGCAGTTCTTCGAAGAAAAGCTTAAATAATCTTAAGGGACGCTCCGTACCCCAAGTACATTTTTGGGTTCTGCCAGATGGTGCCTGTCAAACTCGCGAACCGGGACCGACGACTAAGACCAGAGCGTACAGTGCCGGAGACGATGGCGGGTCGAAACCATCGTTCGCAAGTATCGCTCGTTACACTTCGGAGGCTACGAATGGATAGCAGTTCGATCGGTGGTGTGGGCAGTGTTCCCAACAACCTTAACTTCCAGCAACGCGCCCAGAGCTTTCGCGCTTTGGATCAAGCCCTCCAATCGGGAGACCTGGCAGGCGCTCAAAAGGCGTTTGCGGGCATCCAGCAACCAGGCACGGCGTCGAAAGCTCCTCAGGGGCTGCAGAACGACTTTGCCGCCCTTAGCAGCGCCCTTCAATCGGGAGATCTCAGTGCCGCCCAGAAGGCGTTCGCCACTCTGCAAGCCGATGCCAAGACCGCCAGAGCTCAACATCACAAGAGTGGTGGCGCGAGCGGAGCGAAGGACGCTGACGGTGACAACGACGGATCCACTAGCAAATCTGTAAACGTATCGGCCTAAGAGAGCCGCCTGTGCCTCCGGCGTTCAGCGTCGGAGGCTTTCTCGATTCCAACCGATAAGATCATAAGTGGCCGGTCCTCGGGGGCGAAGACCGGCCGCGGATCGAACCTTCCAACAACAGCAAACGGGTTGTCCGAAAGCGGCGCGGCAGCGCTTCGAGGAGCCGCGCGAAGGCTTTCGACCGCATCTGTCCACCGGCGATCGTTGCCGCCGATGTAACCCCGATTATGACACCAACGGCCAAGCAATTTGCACAGGCTGCCAAAACGCGGCAATTCGTGCGAGCCGAAGAGTAATATAGGGGCGGCAACGACGCCGGGGGAGTGAAAATGGACAGGAACCTAGCGCTTGAGTTGGTACGCGTGACGGAGGCCGGCGCGCTGGCTTCGGCTCTTTGGGTCGGCAAGGGGGACCGCAAAGCTGCGGATCAAGCGGCCACCGACGCAATGAGACGGGCTTTCGACTCCCTTCCCATGAACGGGACCATCGTAATCGGCGAAGGTGAGCGCGACGAAGCGCCGATGCTCTACATCGGCGAAAAGGTCGGGTCCGGAGACGGGCCGGACGTATCCATCGCCGTCGATCCGCTGGAAGGGACGAATTTATGCGCGAACGGCACGCCGAACGCGATCAGCGTCATTGGGGCGACCATCAACGAGCAGGGCAAGCTGATGCATGCTCCCGACATCTACATGGACAAGCTGGTTGTCGGACCGGACGCCGCGGGCGCCGTTGACATCACCTTGCCGCCGAAGGTCAATCTTAAGGTGCTGTCCAAGTGCCTCGGAAAAGATGTCAACGAGCTCACGATCGGCATACTTGAGCGCGAGCGGCACCAAGAGCTTATCGACGAAATTCGTCAGTGTGGCGCGCGGGTCATGCTGGTCCCGGATGGAGATCTTTCGATTGCGATTGCGGCCATCGACGAATCGTCCGGTGTGGATGCCCTCATGGGTATCGGTGGAGCCCCAGAAGGAGTGATCAGCGCGTGCGCGGTCCGGTGCATGGGTGGCGACATGCAGGCCCGATTCCATTTCCGCAACGAAGACGAGAGGGAACGGACGCGCAAGATGCTGGACGGCGATCCGGACCGCGTGTTTGGCGTCAATGATCTCGCCGCCGGGAACGTACTTTTCTGCGCGACCGGAGTGACGGATGGGCCCCTCATGAAGGGCGTAAAATTCACCCGCGATGGCGCAACGTCCGAATCGATGGTGATGCGCTCCCGGTCAGGAACGATCCGCCGGATCCAGACACACCATCGATTTCCCCCCGAATCGTAGCCTTGTTTTTCCGCTGGGTTCTCTATCCGCTTGGAAAGCTGTTCGCGGGCGCCGTCTATTGGCTGTTCGGTCCATTACGGGTCGAAGGGGCAAAGAACGTTCCTCGTACGGGAGGACTTCTCGTCTGCGCCAACCACATTTCGGATGCCGACCCTCCCGTGATGTTCCTGGCCGTTCCCCGTCCGGTCTGGTTCATGGCGAAAGAGGAGGTCCTGTCGATGGGACTGATCGGAGTAGTGGCGAAGCTATTCCGTTCGTTTCCGGTCAAGCGTGGCTCACCCGACCGGCATGCCATCCGGCGTGCGGAAGAGCTGCTCAAAAAGGGAGAATGCGTCGTCATCTTCCCGGAAGGAGAGTGCTCGGAATCCGGCGTGATGCAGTCATTGCTTCCCGGCGTCGCGTTGATTCTCAGTAGGGCGAAGGTACCGTGCATTTGTGCCGGCATCATTGGAACAAGCCAAATCATTCCTTATGGCTCTTTGAGACCTCGTAAGGCAAAGACGCCTGTCCGCGTCAAGTTTGGAAACGTGATGGATATTTCCGGGAATAGGCGAGAGGAGATCCTAGCGACTCTCACCGCCGAGATCGCCGCCCTCGCGGAGCAGCCAATCCCGAATGCGCGCAATGAGGTTGCTGGTGCTTCTGCCCTCAGCGAGTGACACGACAGCCACCTTTCCTCCAAGCTCTTTCACGACCGAACCCTCCGCCAATTCATCCGCAGTGTAGTCTCCGCCTTTGACATGAATATCCGGCAAAACAGTGCGAATGAGATTGTCCGGCGTCGGCTCTTCGAACCAAGTCACGGCGTCCACCACTTCTAACGCGGCCAGGACCGTCAATCGATCATCCAGAGGCATCCAGGGCCGTTCCGGACCCTTTATCGTGCGAACGGATTCGTCCGAGTTGACGCCAACCAGGAGGACGTCTCCTAACTGCTTTGCCTCAGCCAGGTATTTGACGTGGCCTGCATGGATGAGATCGAAGCAGCCGTTCGTAAACACGATGCTGCATCCGGATGTTCGCAACGCCGCGCAACGATCCGCAACGGTTTCGGGTGGCCAGATCTTGCTTTCGGGATCACGTGACAATCGCTTGGCTCTTTCTTCGCACTCGGCTTGCCGCGTCGAGCACCTGATGGGGCGTTACTGCGGCAAGGCAGGCTTGCAACTGGTTCGGCGTCGGATGTTCGCAGGGAGCGGGATGGGAGAGAGCAACGCTGATCTCGTTCTCGTGACTCCATCGCGCAATCTTCTTCGGATTATGAATGGTGACACATGGGGTTCGAAGACCGGCCGCGCAATGAGAAAGACCGATCTCGCCAGAAACGAACAGGTCCGAAGCGGCGATCAGTGCCAGACATTCCCGAATGGATGTCTTCCCCGCCAAGTTAACCGCTTCCGGACATCCTTGCCGCACTTCAAGGGCCACATCTTGTTCTGTCTGAGCGCCCACCAGCACGATAGTCATTCCATCCTTCGCCAGTGCGTTTGCGGTTTCAGCGAAATGCCGCGCGGGCCATTGGCGCAAGTGCGGTTCGTTGGCAGCCGGGGCCATGATCACGAGGGGCGGTCGAAGATCGAATTTGCGCATGGCGTCCGTAATCTCCGGTTTTCCCACCGTCAGCTCCGGAGTGCGGGTGGTCGTTTGGGCGCCAGCCGCAGTGGAAAGGCGAAGAAGGCTGTCCAGTTCGGGCTCGCTGCGGCTATAGGGAACGGGGATAGATAGCAGCGGCCGCCGGAATTCGACGCTGAATCCAACACGGACCGGGATGCGGGCGAGAAATGCGAGCAGGGCGCTCCGGATCGACCGGTCGAACAGGACCGCCACATCGTAGTTGCGGCTCCGTAGCGCGGCAGCCGTTCGAAGCAGCTCCCCCGGATTTCGGCGTCTCTCATGTTGAACCACTTCAATGAGGGCCAAAAACGGCAGGCCCCGCATCACTTCCGCCGCGGCGCCGCCCGTCAGCAGGTCCATCGCCGCATGCGGATACCGATCGGCAAGGGATCGCATCGCCGGGGTTGCCAGAACCGAATCCCCGATGTACCGGGGTTTCGTTATCAGCAGAATACGTTTAGGTTCCAGATGGCACCCCCGCCACAAAGGGTCGCAGCTTCTCAAGAACATCCTCCACGGATATCCCGGCCAACGAATCGTCGGAATCGCCCCACCGGCTGATCACTGCGTTCAATTGGCCATACGGTCCGCTACGTTCGGGATTCGTGGGGCCATAGAGAGCGACAATAGGAACCCCAAGCGCTACCGCGATATGGCCCGATCCCGTGTCGCCGCACAGATGAACGGTCGCCTGCGAGAGAATAGCCGTCAGTTCCTTCAGATCGGTCTTGCCGACGAGCGACCGAACGGTCGCGCGGCTGGATGCCACGATCTCTTTTTCCAATGGCGCATCCGATGTGTGGCCAACAAGCACCGTGCGAAGTCCCTCCGCCTCCAAGAAGTCAACAACCTGGGCGAATCGCTCCGGCGGCCACCGCTTGTCTTTCCGGCCCGCGGATGGATTGATGACCGCATACCTTCCGTCCACACCCAACTCCTTCAGCTTGCATTGGACGGTTGCTTTTGCCTCCGGGTTGACCGCTAGGCCGAAATCGATCGGCTCCGCGACCGCGCCAAGGCTCCGCACGACATCCAGATACTGCTGGACGACATGCTTGCTCTCGGGACTTGCGGGGATCGGCTTTACGAACATCCGGGCGCCTTCCCGCTGCCAGTGGTAGCCGATACGCTGTTTCGCGCCGCTGGCCTTCGCGACAAAGGCGCTCTTCATCAGTCCTTGGAGGTCGAGCGCCAACTCAAATCGGGAGGCGCGAAGGTCGCGAATGTGCGAGAAAAACTCCCTCCACGTCTGGGGTTGCAGCCGGGACTTTCGCCAGCGATGCCTTGGGATGCTGAACACCGCGTCCACATACGGATTTTCCTCGACAATCGGCGCGCAACGATCCTCGACCGCCCAGGTCAAGTGGATGTGCGGGAAGCTGCGTTTCAGCGCCGCGGCGCATGGCATCGTATGCACGACATCCCCGATGGCCGACAGCCGGACGATGAGGACTCGCTCGATGTCGTTCATGTCAACCGGCATGGCTCATCTCCGACTGGCGCTTTCTTGCGGCCTTCCAACGATCGTGGAACCAGAGCCATTGATCCGGATAGGACCGGATCTGCTGTTCGATGGCCGATTGGACCTGCGTCATGATAGTTCTTGTATCGGCTTGGGTATCACCCGTGAGTCGAATGTCGAGAGGTGGTTTGATTTCAACTCGGTGGCGATTGTCCGGAAGGCGAACGCAAAATGCCGGGATTATGGGCGCGCCGGTTCTTATATGCATAATGGCGGGACCCGAAACCGACCCGCAATCCATCCCAAAGAACGGCACAAAAATATCGCCGGCATTCTGATCCGGCAGGATTCCAACGATCTCGTTCTTGCGCAGCTTGCCTAGTACGAACCGAGCGGCGTTGCCGCGCGAGAGCACCTCGTACCCGTTTTCTCGGCGTATCTCGTTCACGATCTTGTTCGTGCGGCTATCATTGGCATCCCGGGCGACGACGCATAGCGAGTAGCCTTTGTCGGTCAAATGCCGTGCCATAAGCTCCCAATTCCCGAAGTGCGCCGTGATCACGATCACGCCTTTGCCAGCGGCGAGGGCTTCGTCAACAATCGAGAGGTTCTCGATCTCCATCATCTTATCCACGGCTTCGGGCGGCAGTCGCTGCGCTCGAAGAAACTCCGCCCCGGTCCTGCCGAAATTGCGAAACACGCGTTTGGCAATTCCCGACCGCTCTTCCATGTTGAGATTCGGGTAGGCAGCGCCCAGGTTCATGTCGGCGATCTCCCGTCTTCTCCGAAATAGCCGAAAAGTGAGGGCTCCCATCCGATCCCCGAGCATAACGGCCGTGCGATGCGGCAAGGCACGGAATATGCCGCGGAAAAGCCACAATCCAATGCCGGAAACTGTTTGAATCAAGCGTTTCTTCATTCCCAGGCTCCATTGTGTCACGGAACTTAGTGCAAATGGCGGGCGGCCAAACTGGGACCGTCCTTGCGGAATACCGAAAGTTAGGTTAAGATAGTGGCATGGCGGTCATTCGCCGCCAAAGAGAAAGCGGCCGCATAATGTTGCCGCCGCTGAGAGCAAAGATAACGCAATCTGTATACCGACCTGAGAAGGCCTTTGCCCCACAGCAAGGGCCTCTCAATTTCTATAAGACTACGATTGCGTTCCGCCAGTTCCCGATAGTTTGTTTGTTTGTATTTTGACCGCGAAGTACTCCGAGATGTTCTCCACCGAAATCATCCCCGCCACCTTCCGCGCATCGAGCACGGGCAGGCTGGAAAGATTTGCCTGCTGGAGAATTGACACGACTTCGGATAGATCGGTGGAGGGTTCCACAGTGGGGAATTCCCTGCGCATGGCGCCCGCCACGTAGCCGTCCCTCCCATCCCTGCCCAGGCCGCGGAGAAGGTCTTCACGGGTCAGCCATCCCACCAGCTCTTCGCCCTGCATCACCGGAAAATCGGGTTGCGCCCCTGCCAGCAGCGTTTCCGTCGCGTGCTGGAGCGAATCTCCTGGCTTTAGGGAAACGAAGGAAGTCATCATGGCAGCTTCCGCGGGAACCCCCTCCGTCAGCGACCGGCTGCGGGATATCTGCAACTCGGCTGTGGCCCCAAGGAACACGAACAAAGAGATGAACAGCAGGATGGGTTGAAATAGGAGCCCATACAGACCGATGATCATGGCGATCCCCTGTCCGAGCGTGGCGGCGATCTGGGTGGCCCTGTATTGACCCAGCTTCATGGCCAACAGAGCCCGGAGGATCCTTCCTCCGTCCATCGGAAAGGCGGGAATAAGATTGAATCCGGCAAGCATGAAGTTGGCGATCATCATCTTTTCATACCAATTGCCCCTAAACATAGCCAACCGCTCTATCGGGACGATTCCGGCTTGCAGCTCGCAAATGAGGAAAAACAACACACCCAGCCAGATGTTGATGAGTGGGCCGACAACGGTGATGATCAGCTCTTGCTTGGGGTTTGGCTGCCTTTTGAGGCTGGCGACGCCGCCGATGGGATACAAAACGATGTCCTTGGTTCCCACGCCAAGACGGACAGAGGTAATCGCATGCCCAAGTTCGTGAAGCAATACGCAGAGAAAAATCCCCCCGATGAAGAGCGCCGCGAACATCCCTTCCGGTCCCCGCATCGCCGTGTACCCAAGCCACGCCAGCAGAAGCAGAAAGGTGATGTGCAGCCGAATGGGGATGCCGGCAACGGTAAGGACGTGTACCGACCACTGAGCGTCCTCTCGCTGCCCACCCCCGGACTGCATTCGATCGTTCGGCGGCATCAATCCCTCCTCCCCGCAATTATGACCAGTCTCAATAGGTATACGGCGGAAGTACAATATCGGTTATGAGCGATAGGCCCTCTTTTGAGACCCTCTGCTGCCACCATGCGGAGGACCCTACGAAGCACAACGGAGCGGTTGTCCCCCCGATCTACCAGAATTCGCTGTTTCACCACCCGACGATGGAGGATTGGGGCAAGCCCGGGTTCTACAACTACACCCGTGTCAGCAACCCGACGACCGACATTTTGGAGAAGAAAGTGGCGGCGTTGGAAGGCGGCGAGGCGGCGCGGGCGTTCGGGAGCGGCATGGCGGCCATCGCGGCGGCCATCATGTCCTGCCTTCGCTCCGGCGATCACGTCGTCGCCGCTGAAGGCTCTTATGGGCCGACAAAAGCGCTGCTGTCGGACTATCTGGTTCGGTTTGGCATTGAGACGACGTACGTATCCGGCGAGGACCCGTGCCAGTTTGAGGAAGCGGCTCGTCCGAATACAAAGGTGTTTTATTTGGAGTCGCCCTCCAGCATGTGGTTCAAGCTGCAGGACTTCGAGACGATCTGCAAGATGGCAAAGACGCGGGAGATTACGACCATCGCCGACAACAGCTATTCCAGTCCCTATTTCCAAAACCCGATTGCGTTCGGAGTCGATCTGGTTGTCCATTCCGCCACCAAATATCTGGGTGGGCACAGCGACATCGTTGCGGGGATGTGCATCGGGAGCGCGGAAAAGATTAAATCAATCGGCGACAACGAGGGCGGGTTGCTGGGCGCGACTCTTGACCCATTTGCCTCGTGGCTCATGATTCGTGGGATACGGACGCTGCCGATCCGATTGGAGCGGCATTACCAGACGGCATTGCGGGTCGCGCAATGGCTGGAAAACCATCCGGCCATCTCCCAGGTGAACTATCCGGGTCTGCCGAGCCATCCCCAGGCGGCACTCTTTCGCAAGCAGATGCGCGGCGCCAGCGGGCTGCTCAGCTTCGTGGTAAAGGACCCGGACGAGGCGAAGGGGCGCGCGGTCGCCAACCGGCTCCAATATTTCCGTCGAGGTTGCAGTTGGGGCGGGTTCGAAAGCCTGGTAGTGTGTGGGGCCGGCCCGTCGCCCGGCACTGTGGCCTTCCGCCTGCACATCGGCCTAGAGGGCGTCGAGGATTTGCTGGGGGATCTAGAACAGGGGCTAAGCGTTTACGATTGACGGGAGGACGTGCCGACCCATGCACGGAGCCGCCGTTGGGAGACCGTGGCGCCTCGGGGCGGATATACTTTGCACATGAAGTGGATCATCTTGGGCGCGTTGTTATTACCTTTCGCGCACCAGTCCCCGAAGCCGAAAGTCGTTATCGAAACCTCGCTAGGCGACATTATGGTTGAACTCGAGCCTGAAAAAGCCCCCGTGACGACGAAGAACTTCTACCGTTACATCGACGCCGGGCACTACAAGAACGGCAAATTCCACAGAACGGTGACGATGGACAACCAGCCGGACAAGAAGATCAAGATTGAGGTGATCCAAGTCGGTGTCGGGCCCGACTTCGAAAAGAAGGATTTCCCTCCCATCAAGCTCGAGCGTACGAATCTGACCGGTTTGAAGCACCTCGACGGAACGATCTCGATGGCTCGCGACGGGGCGGACACGGCAACTTCCGACTTCTTCATCTGCATTGGCGATCAACCCGAACTCGATTTCGGCGGCAAACGAAACCCGGATGGCCAGGGCTTCGCCGCCTTTGGGAGGGTGGTGAAAGGAATGGATGTCGTCCGAAGAATTCAGAAGCTGCCCGCGAGGGATCAGGCGCTTACACCGCCGATTACCATTAAGAACATTCGAAGGGCTAAGTGAAGCCGCTCAGCGTCAGTTCACTTTGAGATCTGGCGATCCCGGCACCGGGACCGCCTCATACTTTTTGGGACTTTCGGACAAAGCGTGCCGGCTTGGTGGGCCAGAGTTGCACAGTCAGGAGACCGGATGAACAAGCGTCAAGGAGGGACGCTCCATCATATCGCCTTAGCTTGACAATCCGGAGAAATCACTATATAATCCACCATGTATGATTAGAATACTTTAATGTCGGCCCAACCAATCCTGGACGAGACCATCCAGATCCTGGAGGGATCACGTCATGAATTATGAAAAACTGATTGCGCTTTCGACGAAGTCGGCGCTCTCAGTGTCCTCCGGAGCGAAGTCGCTCCACTCCAATCCATTCGCGTCTTCAATTCGTTCGGCCGTTGCCCTTGTGCTATTTGGGGCGGCGGCCATGTCCAGCGCCCTCTTGGCGAATTTCGATGATAGGATCGAAGGCGAATCCTACGACATGTTCTCGAACGGCGGCATCCGCTTCCACGACGTCATCACTCACGAAGGCGGCGCGACCTACTTCGTTATCGAGGATGCAAGCGACGGACTCCTGGGTCCAGACCTGAGCCCCCCGAACGTCCTTGGCTTTGGAGCATACGTACCTGGGCCCAATATGGCATTTGGTTGTATCGGCGCCTTCTGGTTCACTTCCGACACCCTTGCAACAACGGCCGGGCTCGACGTCTGGACTTTTCCCGGCGAACCGGGCGTCAACACACTGACCCTCAGGGGCTACCGAGGAACGGACATCATTCAATCCGTTTCTTTCTCCTTTGATTTCCAGTCCGTCCCAACCCACCGTCGCCTCGACTTGCCGATCGACACGTACGACAGCTTCGAACTGTACAGCACAGGTCAAGTCTTTCAGGGCGACTCGTGCATCGATGTCGATAATGTGACGATCGCGGTAGTACCGGAGCCGGCGAGTTTGACGATTCTCAGTGTTGGCGTGGGAGCGATGCTTCTCCACCGACGTAGATGAGCTAAATTTTTTCCCTGCACAGTCGCACTGTGAAGGGGCTTTGAGTTTTGGCGATCCCGTTGCCGGGATCGCCTCACTCCCTGCATGAACCGGGGGTGGTTCTCGGTTTCCCGATTGTCACTCCGGAAAAGTTTCGTCATATATGACTTGGCTTTTTTGCAATCCTGTGGCCACAGTTGGGGGATATTGTACCAGTTGATATAGACGCTTGTCTACTCTTTAGGACTATTGGGCCAAGCGTGTGCCTGGCTAGCGCGCCCTGATCTGCGGGCCGGAGTTGCCCGGTCAGGAGATCGGAAGACAGTTTGCTCATGGGTGAGAACACTCCGGCGCGTCGCGGGTAAATTGAGCAAGTCATGGTAGCAGACAACCCTTTGCACTTAGTACCTGATTCGAAGTTTTCCGCAGCGATGCTGTGTACTCGCAATAGCTTTCGTGGCGAAGAACTACTGCTCGGACCGCATCTGAGCGTACACAAGAGACTGCCAGGTTCGCTTCTGGATATGTGGAAGGAGGATCTAGGTCGGTTTCAGTGCAACCGCCTTATGGAGTCAGGGGTCCTGCTTGTGGTACAAAAACCAGCCCTACAACCAGACGTCCTCGACGGTGAATTCGACGAACTGGATGATAGAATTCGACGGCTGATCTTCTGTCTTTTTGCCAACGGAATTCGCCTATGGGGTCACGACATCATTTTTCTTAAGGGCCATAACACACAGCAGACTTGGATCCAACAACTTAATTTCTACGGAAGCTTCTATTACCACAAAAAGGTTCCCTATGCTCCTGTGACGGAAGACTTGCTGCTCACCCTGGAATCGCAAGCGAATTTGCTCATGTCGGCCCTTTCCACGGGTAGTTATCGACGATTCGCAAGGGGAACAAGGGCGCTGATGAATGGCTTGATGGAAAGCGAAATCCCGGAACGGACTTTTCATTTCGTTCGCGCGATAGATGCCCTAATTGCTTCTGGACGACGTGAAGGGAAGGAGAGTTTTGTAGAGTATGCGTCCAAGCTAACATCTTCTGGTTCTAGCTATGAGGAACTATTTCGACAAGCTTACAAGATACGAAGCTGCATTGCTCACGCAATCCCATTGGAGCAAGCCAAAAGGCCTGATGAATCTGACCGAATTGCGCATGATCGCTGGGTCGGCGTGGCCGGCGAACTGGAGATCATTGCGTTAGAGGCATATCGTCGAATTTTAGCGGATAGTACATTATTGTCGAACTATGATACAGAAGCTCATATCCGCGCGCACCGAAATGCCGCGTGGGACCCCGCGATTGATCTCGAATCCATCAGAAAGGCGAGGAAGAACGCCATCCGTAGCATGCGACGTTCGATCATCGCAGGGGATTAATGGTTACAGTTGGTGAATCACTACACTGCTCATCGGAGGATTTTCGGGCATTTTTGTGATGGAGTGAGGTGCAAAGGCAAAAGCTAGTCGTTAAGGAGTCGATTGAAGTGCCTCCACCATCAAATTGTGGATTCCCAAATTAGCCTCACGAACGTGGCTCGTAGGGCATCCGAGGCATTTGTTGGCTTGCGGCGTCGGTATGCACGATCAGCGGTGGAATCATTTCGGGGCACAAGCTAACAAGACCGGATCGCGGGGTGTCAAAGGTATCATTCAACGATGAGCAAGCTAATCCTTTCCTCCATACTAGTTCTTGCTGCCTACGCATCCACGTTGGACGGCGAGAAGGAACTTCGTAGCTATATTGCGCAGAATGTCCAAAGATTGAGATCGGAGCTTATGTCGCCACCTCAAGCCGCAGCATGGTCACCGAGAGCAATTGAATCCATCTCACACATGGCCCAAATTCTGGCCGAGGTGGATTTCTCCGCATCGCGCCAACCATATAGCAAAGTCGATTTATTGAAAAAAAGGCGCGATATACTCGTCAGCGGTTCAGAATTCATCAGGAAGAATTGCGCTGAATTCGGCAGGCTGCCGTATGGAATAAACCTTTCGGAAGCAGCGGACCGCACGGAAGATTGGGCGACGGACGTGGTGCAATTCTCACTTGAATTAGTTATAGCAGGTTTTCTCACAGATGAGAAGGCGAAAGAAGTGTTGAGATATGGCGGAGAAATCCACGCTCAGAGCCATAAGATCGGTCTCCATGTTGGTGCGGTGATACGACTCTACGAAGCTGCGGTGTCCCCTGAACAGATGTCTAGTGCTGTGCGCGTGGTATTCGACAAGCGGTGAATGGCTTCGCATCTCCGTAGCGTAGTTGATTGCGGTCCCTCTATCGTTTGATTATGCCATGCCTCAACGATGATGTGCGGCAACAAGACCTGATTCAAACTTGTGACAGGGCATCCTGTCGAGACTAATCGCGCGGGACCAGAGTCGCGGGCATGGTCTCGGCGGCTGGAGCTATCGAGGCGTCTGAATGTGATTGTTGATGCATCGGGGGCAGGTCGATGATGTGTTGAGGTCTTGGTTTCTGGGGGGCCGGGCGTGGTGGACATAGTGAACCCCAACACATCTTGCCCTTTGGATTCCTCGGGCAACGGCGGGCACCCTCAATAATGTGATCACTGTGGGATGGGATGGTGTGTTGGGGTCTTGGTTCCAGGTGGGCCGAGCGTGGTGGAGGTAGTGAACCCCAACACATCTTGCCCTGTCTGACGCCCAAATGAACCCTCCGACCGCCGGGATCGTACTAACCGTATGCACATGCCAGACGCGGAACTAGTCGGGCGGATCGCACGGGGCGAGGACGGGGCGTTCGAGGAGCTTCTCGAACGGTTCCAGCCGCGCGTGTACCGGCTCGCCTGCCGCCTTGTCAGCCCCGGCGAGGCCGACGACGTGACCCAAGAGGTGTTCATCCAGGTGTTCAAAAGCCTGCCCCGGTTCCGCGGCGCGTCCAGCCTTTCGACATGGATCTATCGTGTGACCTTCAACACCTGCCAGAACTACCGGCTACGGGAGGAAAAGCATCAGCACCTGCCGGAGCCATCATGGGAGGTCGCGGACCGGTCGGCGCAGCGGCAGCTGGATGGGTGCGTGGTGGCGGACGCGCTGAATCGGTTGGATGAGAAGCATCGGTCGGTCGTGATCTTGCATGAGCTGCACGGGCTGACATACAAAGAGATCGCCGAGGCGCTGAAGACGCCGGTGGGGACGATAAAGTCGCGGCTGTTCAACGCGCTGAAACGGCTGCGCGAGATTTTGACCGATGCCAAAGTGGAGGCAACGTAGCAAATGCGGCATGACGATATACAAGAAGAGCTGAAGGCGTACCTGGACAACGAATTGACGGAACCCCGGACCGCGGAGGTCGAGCGGCACCTGATGGGTTGCGCCGACTGCCGGGTCCTGCTGGATGAGCTGACCGAGATGAGTTGGCAGGTGGGTCAGTTGGACGAGCACGAGGCGCCCGAGTACCTGACCACGCGGATTCTTGAGGCCGTGCAGGCCCCCAGGCCCAGGACGATGCCCAGGCTCTGGCGACTCGGCTTGGCGGGGGCGGCAGCTTGCTCGGTGCTGATCGTTTCGGTGATCGTGATCAACGCCAATCGGATACAGATTGCGAAAAACGACAGCAAATCGATGGCGACATCACTGGATTCCGGGAAAAACGCGCCGCCCGCAAGAACGGAGCGCGTCGTGCAACATCGCCCCGTGTACGTTCATGAAGCCACGGTGGAACTGAAGTGGTCCAATGCAAATGCGGGAGTTCGCGCGCTGCGCCAACTGGTAGCGGACTTTGGTGGCACCGCGGTAACCGAGATTCGGCCGGTCAAGAACGGGCCGCAGCAGATCGTGTTCCGCGTCCCCCGACAGAAACAGGAGGCGGCGTTGGCTCGGCTGCGGTCTATTGGGCAGGTCGCAAAAAGTGCGCCAACAAGAAAGGACGTCTCTTCCGATCTGGCGCTGCTGAAAAGCGGGATCGATGATCTGGCTTTGCGGGAGCAGGAGTATCTGAGGGGGATAGGCAAGGCTAAGGATCAGCAGACGGTTTTGGAACTGGATCGCAAGGTGGCACGGGCGCGGGAGGATTCGGCTCGATTGAAGCAGCGCGTCGGGGAGTTGGAGCACCTCTCGACGATGTGCACGATAATGGTTACGATCCAACAATAGGATTTTGACCTCGAACGGAGGGAAACGGCGGCGGACCGGGTTGCAGGGGTGCCATCCGGTCCGCCGCCACGTTTTGCGGGCCCGTGCCGTGGTCTTTGGTTGTGGCTTTCCCAAGATATCGGCAGTCGAGAACCACGGCACATCGCGTAGACGTGGGATGTGTTGGGGTTCACGCCTGCCGCACGCTCCCGAATGCCGACCACCAAAGACCCCAACACGAACCGACCACCAAGACCCCAACACAAGATATACTGAGACGCTATGAATCACACCTTCCAAACTTGGCTCGGATCGCAAGTCCAGACCCTCAAAGATCAGCACCTGTACAAGCACCCGCGGACGCTGGAGAGCCCGGCGGGGGGGCGCGTTGTTATCGGTGGCCGCGATATCGTCAACATGTCCTCCAACAACTATTTGGGATTGGCCAACCATCCGAAAGTGCGCGAAGCGTTCATCAAGGCCGCGCAGGAGTGGGGCGTGGGCGCGGGGGCGGTGCGCTGGATCGGCGGGCAGATGACGGTGCACGAAGAGTTGGAACGGCGGCTGGCGCAGTTCAAAAAAGTGGAAGCTGTGCTGGTTTTCACGAGCGGATTCACGGCCAATTCCGGCTGCATTCCCGCGTGCATGGTCGATGGGGACGTGATTATTTCCGACGAGCTGAATCATGCCAGCATCATCGATGGCGTGCGGCTTTCCGGCGCGGCATATAAGAAATTGGACGGGTTTGTGTATGCGCACAAGGACATGAATCAGTTGGAAGATATCCTAAAGAAAACGCAGCAGTTTAAGAAGCGGATGATTGTGACGGATGGGGTGTTCAGCATGGACGGGGACATCGCCCCTTTGCCGGCGATTGTTTCCCTCGCCGAGAAGTATGATGCGCTGATTATGGTGGACGACGCGCACGCGAGCGGAGTGTTGGGCAAGAACGGCGCGGGCACCACGTCGCACTTCAATCTGTATGGGCGCGTGGACATTCAGTTGGGGACGCTGAGCAAGGCGTTTGGGGTGGTCGGCGGGTATATCGCGGGGTCTTCGCTGCTGAAGGAGTGGTTGATCAATCGGGGCCGGCCGTATCTATTCAGCACATCGCATCCACCGGCGGTAGCCGCGGCGCTGATCGCGTCGCTGGATGTGATGGAAAACGATCCGGCGCCGATGACTCGGCTGTGGGACAACACGATATGGTGGAAGGCGGCGCTCGCCGATTTGGGGTTTGACACGATGGGATCGGAGACGCCGATCACGCCGGTGTTCATCGGGGACGAGGAGAAGACGCAGACGATGGAGCGGCGGCTTTTCGAGCTCGGTGTCTTCGCCCTCGGCATCTCATATCCCACCGTGGCGCGGGGCCGGGCGCGCATCCGCACCATGCCCTCGGCGGCCCACACGTCGCAGGACTTGTCGGATGCGCTGGAGGCATTCCGGACGGTGGGGCGGGAGTTGGGGTTGATTTAGCCGTTGGCCCCAATGGCGGGAACCCATGGAGCATGCAACTGCAACGATCGATTAGTTCTGCGCATGAACAAACGATTTCTTCCCATGGGAGAAGAAACGGATGATCGGATCGCCGTTGCTAAAGGTCCCCGCTCCGAGAAACAATTGCGACGTTCTGTCGTCCGACCAGATGGTGACGTAATCAGGATCAATCACCACCTTTGGCTGACGTCCCTTGCCGTAAATGACAATTGTGCCCTTCGAAAGCGCCTGCATCATTAGTTCGGGCTCGGATTTTTCGGATAGGAGCAATATTGTAGGGATATCGCTCTCCAACCCAAGTCTCATTTGAACGTTTCTGTTCGTTCCATAGATTTCCAGGTCTGGTTCACCCAACGGTCCTGCTGTCAATTTTGCGCATACGTTGCCACGTCCGTCGCGGAGCACGAACTCAGTTGCTTCTACAGATTTGAGAGATGAGTTCGAATTGGATTTATGGCAGGACGAGAGTGCCAAGACAAGTCCACCAACAGCCAAAATCTGCCAAATGGAAGATTTCATTTCGTAGCCCCTTCTTGCCTTTTGCCTTCGCTGGCTTTGTGACAAGGCTACCCGAGTTCGGTGGACGCGGTCCAATTGACCGGTCGCCCTGCCTACGCCGATGCCAAAAGCCCGCGTTTGACCAGCGCATGATTGTCATAACATGAAGCAATCACTAGTTCCGGCCTTCGCACGCGGGTCTTGGGGGCGACAATCGATCTCGTATCGGCAAGACGACCCGCGTCTACGAGACTGGTACGAGCGAAGAAAAGGGTTCGGAATGCCGCGCGGCGAATCGGGGACGAGTGGGCGGGGTGCAATATCTCGTCCCTCACACAGTCGGACATCCAACATGAGCTACGCAATCGCGAGACAAGAGAATCGGAATCACGACGCAAACAGACTGCAGGCGAATGACCAGGCGGTTCATTCTTGGTACCGGTTCGTGCTCTCCTTCCCGCCTCACTTGGTACGGGACACCATCGCAAAGTTCAGGCTGGAACCGGGCGCCCAGGTCCTAGACCCGTTCTGCGGCACCGGAACCACCCTCGCCGAATGCAAAAAGAACGGCATAGCCAGCATCGGCATCGAAGCCAACATCATGGCCGAATTCGCCAGCTCCGTCAAGACCAACTGGCAGCCCGATCCCGATGGGCTGAGACAGCATGCCCGTCAGGTGGCCGAACATGCACGGACAGAGCAACCGCGTTTTGAAGGACTTCCGGGAAACTGCGGAGTACATTGACGCATACCGCTGCTGTCTCAGTGGTTCGGAGGCGGAAAATCGTCATGGTTTTCACGCGACAAGTTTGCTTCCTCGCCCTGCTCACGTCAGGCGGTTTCGGCTGCCACCGTGCCGTGCCGGTGACGCCAGTGGACGACCAAGCCAAGGCGGTCGTTCCCTCGGCCTTCGATGGCTCGAAGGCAGGGGAAGAGCGAGTGGTCGCCGGCATCAAACTCTGCTGGTGCCCGCCAGGCCGATTCACCATGGGCAGCCCGCGCGGTGAACCCGAACGGCGCCCGGGCGAAGATCAGGTCGAGGTGACCTTCAGCAAAGGATTCTGGATGGGCAAGTACGAAGCGACGCAGGGGCAGTGGAAACGGGTCATCGGAAAGTTGCCGGGCGAGCTGACGGCGCAGTTGCCCGCTGGCGATGACTTCCCGGTTGGCAACGTCAACTTTGCCGAGGCGGAGGCGTTCTGCCATAAACTCACCGTACTCGGCCGTCAATCCGGCGTCCTCCCAGAGGATTGGGAGTTTCGCCTGCCCACCGAAGCGCAGTGGGAATATGCTTGCCGGGCAGGGACGATCACGGCCACCACTTTTGGCGATAAGCTCAGCAGCAAACAGGCGAACTTCAAGGGGAAGCCGTACAATGGGGCCGACCCAGGACCGTCGCTCAATCGGGCCGCCAAAGTCGGCAGTTACCCTGCCAACGCCTGGGGGCTGCACGACATGCACGGCAACATCTACGAGTGGTGCCGGGATTGGTACCACATGCGACTGCCGGGCGGCACCGATCCCGACCTGTATTCCGCAAAGGCCGCCGCAACGAAAAGCGAAAACGGGGCGGTGTCCCGAGTGCGCCGGGGCGGCTGCTGGGCCGACAACGGCTGGCCTTGCCGGTCAGCCTTTCGGTTGCGGTTTGAACCGGAACGGCGCTACGACCACATCGGCTTTCGCGTTGTCGCCATTCGGCCCTAGCCGGAGGGAAATGGAGGATCGATCGCTCCGAACTCCCTCAACAAAGTGATTGGCTTGGGGTTGAAGCGCCTTTTCGCCCGCAGGGCGGCGGTCAGCGATGAATCGGCGCCGTGCCGCGCACCGCCCACACACGTGCCGGAAGAGTGAAAGCCACACTCTCGTCGGAAATGGAGAGGCGGCGCTTCACAGCCTCTCGCAAGGCCTGCAACCGATCACCCTGGACGGTGCGGACGTACGACCCCGCCGGCCCTTGCCCCAGAAGGAACGGATCCCAGTAATCCAAGAAAGTATCGAACCTCATCGCAATGTCCTGCGGTTGCTCGTGAACGTTCTCCAAGCCGCCCTGCTTCCATAGCTGTGACAGTTCCCCTGCGCGACACAGGGGCATGTGCTTTTCGTCAAGTTGTACTGCCCTGGCGTCGATGCTCGCGGCGGCGTCCCAAAAGGCTCGGAGCATGCTCATCCGCTCGCCATAGTCCCAGACGGCCGCAGAGACCCAGCCCCCTGATTCGGTAACACGACACACCTCTCCTAACGCTTTTCCGGGATCAGGAATGAAGTTGAACACGAGCAATGATAGACTGCATCGAAAGGTCGCATCGGCGAAATGCAGTTCTTGGGCATCACCGATCTGGAAGCTAATCCGAGCCGGAAAGTCATTTCTGCTGTTCGCGTATGCGACGTATTCCGCGGATGGATCGATCCCTACGACGCGCGATTTGGCGTTCCGTTGGGCAATTTCAAAGGCCAAAGACCCTATGCCTGAGCCAACGTCGAGCACTTGGCCCCCATCCGGAACATTAGTGAAATCGACGAGCAAGGGAGCAATGAGACGGCTCCAGCGGCCCATGAATCGTTCGTAGGCTTCGGCATTGGCAAACATGTTTGAATTTTGGTCCTGTCCGCGCATATCACCAGCGCCGTGAAGTCTCCAAAGTAGGCCCTCCGCGATGTCATCGCCTAATTCTAGTTTCATGCCTCCGCAACTTCACCCGTGGAGGCGACCCCAAGACCCTGTCCTGCGGCGTACAGTGTCGCCTTGCCTCAATGGGGCTCAATGGGGGGGTCAATTCAGAAATTGAAATCCCCTTCACAATGGGGATTGTGAAGGGAGAAACAATAGCCCCTCAACAAGGAAGCCCGCGTAGTTTCCGCTCAAGGTCTAGACCTTCGTAAACAGCCGAATAAAGATCCGAACGATGCAATAGAGCAGCAAGAGGAGATGAACCAAGTAATAGAGGACCATTTCCCAATCCCCGTTTGGTTGGAAATGCGGAAGACCGCCCTCGAAAGCGATTGCCATACTGGTCAGCATGAGGAACATGAGCGTTGGACCGATGCTGCCTAGCATGATGAACCAGAAACCGGCAAAGATGTTGCGAATGACGAGAAGTCCGCCGATCAGACCCAGAATTATGGTTGGGCAACAGAAGAAGTACTTCCCCATCATCTGCGGATCGTCGAGATTTATGTTCGGGTACCTCGCTTTCAGGATGATGTTCCCGAGGAAAGTGACGTAGGATAACTCCAGGCATGCGGCTGCAAGAGCGATCCACCCGACCGCGGCATCGATTTGAGAAACGGATACCTTCCGCATTGGTGCTCCCTTCTGATGGTTCAACCCTGCGACTATTTTGCGCTATCTCGTTGCGACGTGATCGATAGCAGCTAGTCCTGACCGCCAACCTCCCGTACCCCTCACCCTCCGTTCCGTTCGGGACAGGCTTGGAAAGGCGGGGAAGCGCGAAGTAGTGGGACTTTGGACCCTTTTCGGGCACGCGAGACCTCTCGCGGCGTGTATAATTCGCATGATTTACATGATATTGCGGCGGAGTGGGACGGAGGTGTTCCAAAATGGACCCCAGCATCGATGAATGTTTCTACGGCACCGTCACCGTTGGCGAGCGGGGACAGATCGTCATCCCGGCCGAGGCCCGGCATGCGCTCGGCTTTGTGCCAGGGGATAAACTGCTCGTGATGAAGCACCCGATTCATCCGGGACTAATGGTGTTCAAGCTGGACGGAATGCGCGCGTTTCTGGAATACCTTACGGCCAGCCTGCAGCGCGCGGAGAAGGAATTCAAGGAGGGGAGCTAAGGGATGGTACTTTCCGCATTCATGGCACTGCTCTTGTGGGCCCAAGCGCCCCAAAGGCTGACCCTGGACCAGGCCATCGACATCGCGTTGCGAAACAGCTTCGCCGTGCGAAGAGCCGCAAGCGAGGTGGCCAAGAGTCGGGGGCAAGTGGACCAAGGCTATGCGACTTTGCGCCCTCGCGTTGATGTCACCGGGACGTGGACCCGAAACGACAAGCAGGGCGTGGCGGAGTTCCCAGGCAAAGACGACCAGGGAAATGACATCACGCAGCGGATCGTGACCCAGCCGCTGGATAACCGCACCGCCGCCATCACGGCCTCGCACCAAATCAATCTCGGCGGACAGCAAAAGTTGGCTGTCCAGGGCGCGAAGGCCCTGACGAACTTTTCCGAGCAAGGCTTGGCGGCGGAGAAGACCAACGTTGTCGAGCGCGTGAGGCTGGCCTATTACGACGTGTGGCAGGCCCTAAGCGGCGTGGCGATTGCCGATGAAGCGGTGAAGAACGCGCAGGAGCGGCAGCGCGTGGCGGAGGTCAATGTTGAGGCGGGAACGTCGAGCAAGATCGATATTTTGCGGGCCAAGACCCAGGTGGCGGATAACCAGCAGCGGCTGATCAAGGCGGTCAACGGCGTGGCCCTGGCAAAGGCGTCATTCAACAATGTGCTGGCCCGGGATGTGAACACGGAATTCGATCTCGCCGAACCGGGGCAGCTCCCCACGATGACCGGCACGCTTGCGGACATCACCGCACAGGCGCTATCCCGGCGGCCGGAGGTCCTGCAAAGCCAGTGGAACGTGCGGCTGCGGGAGGCCAACGTGAGCTTTGAGTCCCGAGGCAACTATCCAAATTTGAATCTCTCCGTGGCCGAGAACCTGAACTTCGACACGACACCCTTCAACACGCGAAAGGATCGGCTGACCGGCGTCGCGTCTGTGTCGTTCCCAATTTTTGACGGAGGCATTACGAAGGCGCGGACCTCGCAAGCGCGCGCGGACCTGTCGTCGGCAAAGACATCGCTGGATGAGATCAAGCAGAACATATCGTTGGAGATCAAGCAGGACTACCTCGCGCTGACCGAAGCGGGGGACCGATTGAAGTCCGCCGCCGCCGCCGTGACGGAAGCGGAAGAGGCCCTTCGCCTTTCCCAGGTGCGATACAAGAATGATGTTGCGATCCAGTTGGAAGTCAGTGACTCCGAGCTAGCGTTGACACAGGCGCGCTTGAATGAAGTGAACGCGCGGTACGACTATTTTCGAGCCTATTCCCGATTGCAAAAGGCAACGGGACTAGAGGGGGTTTAGATGAAACGATGGGTCGCAATTTTGCCCATTGCGGTCTTGCTCGCGGGCTGCGGCGGGGGACAATCGAAAGCCGCGGATGACAAGAAGGCGCCGCCGCCGGGAGACACCGGAACGCTGGTGCGCGTGGCTGCGGTCACAACGCGCCCGATGCAACAGACCGTCAATATCACGGGCAGTCTGAACACATTGGAAGATGTCTATCTGTCTCCGAAGCTGAGCGGCCGATTGTCCCGCGTGCTGGTTCGCCCGGGAGACCATGTTCGGGCCGGGCAGCTCGTCGCCGAACAGGAATCGACGGAATTGATGACCCAGCTCCGGCAGGCTGAAGCGGGCTTGGCGAGCGCGCGTTCTTCTGAGGCGCAGGCAAAATTGGAAGCGGCCATGTCGCCGGTTCAGACCGAGGCGAGCGTTCGGGGCGCGGAGGCGGCCCTCGGCGCGGCGAACGCCAACCTGCGCAAGCTGGAGACGGGAAGCCGCCCGGAGGATATCGCCCAGGCTCAAAAGGCGGTGGATTCGGCGCGGCTGGATTACGAATGGAACAAGCAAGAATTTGACCGATATTCCGAGCTGGTGAAGCAGGATGCGCTCAACCGTCGGGTCGCTGAGCAGGCGAAAATCGAGATGGACAAGGCGATGGCCAAGTGGGACTCGGCCGTCCAGGCGCTCAAACTGCTGCAGATCGGGCCGCGCAAGGAAGATATCGACGCGGCGCGCCAGCAGGTGCGGCAGGCGGAGCAGAATCTGATTTTGGCCAAGGCGAATCGGCCCAACGACACGATCAAAAAGGAGAAGGTGGTGGCGGCGCGGGCGGCGGTGGCGCAAGCGCAATCCACCGTTCAGCTTGCCAAGCAACAGATCGACAATACGCGAATCTATAGCCCGGTTGATGGACAGGTGGAAGAGCGGACGGGGCATCCCGGGCAGATGGCTATGGCCGGTGCGCCGATCCTCCGCGTTATCAGCATGAACACCGTTTACTTCGAAGGCAATGTGCCGGAAACGGAAATTCGTAACATAACGGTTGGGCAGCGTGTGACGGTGGCCATCGACGCCCTTCCAGGGCAACAGTTTTCCGCTGCTGTGGCGGCGATCCGACCCGTTGCGAATGAACAGGCGCGGCAATTTACGGTCCGAATCGCATTGACCGATGGGGCGGGCAGGCTGAAACCCGGGATGTTTGCGCGAGGCAGCATCGTTTCGCGCAACGTCCCGAACGCCGTCGTGGCGCCCAAAGACGCGATCGTTTCCCGCGGGGGCGAGCCTTCGGTGTTCGTTATTGAAAATGGTGTGGCGCATGCGCGGAAAGTCACGGTGGGCCTTTCCTCGCCGGAATTTGTCGAACTGACGGGCATCCAGGTTGGCGATCTTGTGGTCGTGAAGGGAGCGGATACGCTCTCGGACGGCGCCAAGGTGAGCATCGAAAAATCGCCGTCCGGCGGCCAGGAATAGAGGGGGGAGCGATATGGGCCTGACCCAAATGGCCATTCGTCGGCCTGTGTTCATCTTCATGTTGATGTTGGCCGCGCTCATATTGGGGTTCTTGAGTTTGCGTGGAATGCGGACGGAGCAGAATCCCGACGTTTCCTTCCCCAGCGTCACCGTTTCGGTCAGCTATCCGGGCGCGGGACCGGAGGAGATCGAGACGCTGGTCACCCGCAGGATTGAGGACGCCGTCAGCTCGGTGAGCAGCGTGGACAGCCTCATTTCGACCTCACAAGAGGGGACTTCGTTCACGACCATCGCCTTCAAGATCGGCACGCCAGTCGATGTCGCGTTTGAGGACGTCCGGACGAAGATCGACGGAATCCGGTCTCTGCTACCAAAGAATTCTCTTGCTCCAACGGTTCAGAAATTTGATACTACCTCCCAACCGGTTCTCTACCTGAGCTTGGCATCGAACACGAGAGCGTCGCGCGACCTGCGCGATCTTATTGACCAGCGCATTAAGGATCGTTTCAGCCGAATCCCTGGAGTCGGCAGCATAGCCGTTAACGGTGGGGACGAGCGGGAGATTCTTGTCGCGGTCGATCAGGATCGTCTCGTTGCTTATGGTATTCCCATCACCCGCGTGTGGAGCGCGATCAATGATGCCACGCTCAACGTGCCGGCCGGCCGATCGACGGAGGGCAATCGCGAGTACACCGTTCGAGTGTACGGCGAGTTCCGATCCGTTGACGAACTGCGCAACCTAAAAATTCCGTTGCAGAACCGAGACAATCCGAACGCCAAAGGGCCGACGATCAGCCTGTCCAACGTCGCGACGGTTACCGACACGACGAAGGAGCGCACAACCTACAACCGCCTGAACGGGGTTCCGAGCATCACGTTGGTTTTCCAAAAGACCTCGCAAGGCAATGCCGTTGAAATCTCCAAAGCCGCCCATGTCGAGATTGAGCGGCTGAAAAGCGAGTACCCCGACATCACGTTTACCGTAGTAACGGATACGGCGGAAAAGGTTGTCGAGAGCCTCACCGATCTGGAAGTCAGCCTTGCGCTCGGAATTATCCTGGTCATCGGAATCATCTTCCTATTTCTGCACAATATACGAGGCACCATAATCGTCGCGCTTGCGATACCGACCTGCATATTCGGCACATTCATGGTCATGAACGCCTTCGGCTTTACGCTCAACACAATGACGATGCTTGGCCTCTCGCTTGCCGTCGGCATTCTGGTCGATGACGCCATCGTTGTTTTGGAGAATATTTATAGGCACCTGACTTTGGGTGAAGATCCGAAGACCGCGGCGATCAATGGACGGTCCGAAATCGGCCTCGCGGCAATTGTCATCACTCTCGTCGATATTGCGGTATTCATTCCGATTTCCACGATGGGCGGCGTGAGCGGCCAGTTCTTCCGCTCGTTTGGTATCACCGTCGCCACAGCCACGCTGTTATCGCTGTTCGTATCTTTCACTGTGACCCCCATGCTGGCTTCGCGTTGGTACAAAGCCGGCGAGCACTTGGAGGCTGAGGAGGCACGCGGCTTCTTTGGCATGTTCGAACGGATTTGGGGCGGAATCACGAACTCTTATCGCTCGGCCCTTGCCGCCGCGCTTCGCCATCGATGGCTGACGCTCTTCCTTGGCTTCGGCGTGCTGGTGTCGATCTTCATGATGATCGGCGGCTCGTTCGTACCCAGCTACGCGGCGTCGGTGAAACAGGCGACCGGAGCGCTGAAACCGATGGTCGGAATCGCCGCGGTCCTGGGATTGGTTGGCGTCGCGCGCAGATTTCGAAGAGAGTGGTTCCGGGCCGGCGGGCTGTTTCTGATGTGGGGCGCAATGTTCTTCGTCGCGACAGTTTTCGGGACTTTTCTGGGAATTCAGAAAGGCCAGCCGATCTTTCAATTCCGATTTGCTCCCGGAACGGATCAGGGACAGGTCTCCATCAGCATGATCTTCCCTGCCGGCACATCGCTCGAATCGACGGACCGCGAAGTTAAGCGGGTAGAGAAAATCTGTGCAAAGACGAAAGACGTCGAGCGTGTGCTGGCCTCCGTCGGATCGACAACCGCCGGGTTTTTCGGCGCGGGAGACTCGGGTTCCCAATTCGCCCAGATTCAGGTGACGCTCTATCCCAAACGAAGCCTGGGAGAGGCGCTGACCGGCGCCCCGACCAAAGGACTCAGGCTGCGAAAAGACTCCGACGTGGCGGATGAGATTCGGGCAAGCCTTGGCAGAATCCCGGACTGCATTCTCACCGTCAGCGCCGTCAGCGGCTTCGGCTTTGGTGCGCCGATCTCCATTTCGCTGTCCGGCCGCGACAATCGTCAACTTGCGGATTCGGCGGCGAAAGTCCGGGATATGCTCACGAAGATTCCCGGATGCGTGGATGCGGACGTTTCCTCCAAGCCAGGCAAACCGGAAATTCGCGCCTACGCGGACAGGGATCGAATGGCCGACGCGAATGTATCCGTGCAACAGTTGGGCGCCGCGCTGCGCATCTCCTACGAGGGCGACGACTCCATCAAGTATCGCGAAAACGGACAGGAATATCCGATCCGTGTGCGGCTGGAAGAGCAGGACCGAAACAATGTCGACAATGCGAAGAATGTACCCGTCGCGTTCGCGTCCAACGGCGGCCTGCTAACCCTTCAAGACCTGGCCAAGCCCCGACTAGAATTTGGCGCGACGAAGATTAATCGGCGCGACAAGCAGCGGGAGATACTTGTAACGAGCCAGCTTCTCCCCGGCTACAATCCCGGAAACATGCAGCAGGTGATCGACAAGAAGCTGGACAGCCTTGGATTGCCAGAGCCGGGCATCACGAAAACGTGGCAAGGGGAAAACAAAGTACAGGGGGACGAAGCGCCATTCCTGTTCCGCGCGCTGATCCTCGGGCTGATCTTAGTCTACATGCTGATGGCGTCATTGTTCGACAATATCCTCTATCCGCTGGTGATTCAGTTCGCGCAGCCGCAGGCGATGGCGGGCGCGCTGCTTGCACTAATTATCGCGAAGACAACGTTCGACATTGTTGGGTTTATCGGCGTAATCATGCTGGTAGGTCTCGTCGGCAAAAACGCGATCCTGCTCGTTGACTATACGAACACTTTGCGATCGCGGGGGATGGACAGGCAGGAGGCACTGCTAACTGCCGGACCGATCCGCCTGCGCCCGATTGCGATGACCACTTTGGCCCTGATCTTCGCGATGATTCCGGTCGCGTTGGCCATCGGACGCGGCTCGGAATTCCGCGCTCCGCTCGGCGTCACGGTCATCGGCGGCCTCACGCTTTCCACATTCCTGACCCTATTGGTGATCCCTTGCACCTATACCGTCATGGACGACCTGAGCAATTGGATTGGCCGCCTTCGGCGTCGTGGGCCGGTCTAACCAGATCGCCGCGAACGGGTCCGGTACAATAGGCGTAATGACCGCCGCCGACTCCGTCCGACCCAATATCCTGCGCATCCGACCGTACGTCCCTGGCAAACCGATCCAGGAGGTGCAGCGGGAGCTCGGCATTGCCAACGTCGTCAAGCTGGCTTCGAACGAGAATCCGCTTGGCCCGTCGCCGATGGCGGTTGAGGCGATGGAGCGGGCGCTGCGCGATGTGCACTTTTACCCGGACGCCGGCGCGGTGGACCTGCGTGAAAAGCTGGCGGAGCGCAACGGAGTGAAACCGTCGCAGGTAGCGATGGGATGCGGGTCCGACGAGCTGCTGACGATGTTGGGGATGGCATTTCTGAATCCCGGCGACGAGATGGTGATCGGCGATCCCTCCTTTCTCAGCTACTATTTGGTTGCCGATCGATGCGACGCAAAGTTAGTAAAAGTTACTCTCACCGAAGATGAGCGGCATGACCTGCCGGCAATGGCGGGGGCCAGCGGATCAATGACACGGCTGGCTATCATTGCCAACCCGAATAATCCGACCGCCACGCTTGTCCGGCAAACGGAATTGAATGACTTCATCAACGCATTGCCCGCGCACGTATTGCCCGTGATCGACGAAGCGTACTATGAGTATTTTCCGGAAGAAGGCAGCGCGATTGAGTTCCTCAAGCAAGGCAGGGACGTGTGTGTGCTGCGTACCTTTTCCAAGGCATACGGTCTCGCGGGGTTGCGCGTGGGGTACATGTTCGGGCCAGAATGGCTGGTCGATGCGATGGAGCGGACGCGAATGCCGTTCAACGTTTCGTCCATCGGCCAAGCCGCTGCAATCGCCGCTCTGGATGACAACGAGCATCTGCGCAAAACCATCGACACCAATCGGGCGGCGTTGATCGGGCTTGCAACTTTTCTCGATGCGTTGGGGATGCGACATACCGAAAGCTATGCAAATTTCGCATGGGCAGACACGCGGAAATCGGCCGCCGATCTGTTTGAGGCGCTGCTGCGAAAAGGTGTAATAATTCGTCCCGGACAGATATTCGGGCGTCCGACACACATTCGCGTAACGACCGGCACGAAGGAACAGATGACCGTATTCGAAAAGGCATTCAGGGAGGTTCTTGGTCAGTGATTATCGTTTTAAACCGCAGCGCAACGAAGGAGCAGATCGCCACAGTGGAGGGCCGCCTTGTTGAGATGGGATATAGCATCCATCCCATCTATGGTGTCGAAAAGACGGTTATCGGTGCCGTTGGCGCCCCGGATCGTGATAAGGATGAGGACGCAGACCACCTGCGAAGCCTCAAATATGTAGAAGAGGTAATGCTGATCGTTCGGCCATACAAGTTTGTGGCCCGGGAGGCGCGGACGTTTGCAAGCGAGGTGGATGTCGACGGCATTCCGGTCGGTGGAAATAAGATCGCGATCATGGCCGGGCCGTGCACCGTCGAAACCGAGGAGCAGGTGATGATTACGGCGCGAGCGGTGAAGGCCGCCGGCGCAACCATTCTGCGTGGCGGCGCATTCAAACCCAGCACATCGCCATATAGCTTCCAAGGGTTGGGCGAAGAAGGACTTCGTATTTTAAAGGCGGCGAAAGAGGAGACCGGGCTGCGCATCGTTACCGAAGTGATGGACCCGCGCGCTGTCGAATTGGTCAGCTCGTATGCAGATCTGCTTCAGGTCGGAACACGCAACATGCAGAACTACGACCTGCTCAAAGAGGTCGGCATGGGCAAGAAGCCCGTGTTGCTGAAGCGCGGCATGTCGGCCAAGCTGGACGAGTGGCTGCACGCGGCGGAGTATATCTGCGTGAAGGGCAACACGAACGTAATTTTGTGTGAGCGCGGCATTCGGACCTTCGAGCCTTACACGCGGAACACGTTGGACCTGTCTGCGGTGCCCTCCATCAAAGTCCTGTCACACTTGCCTGTCGTTGTGGATCCGAGTCAGGGCACCGGGCGCTGGAATCTTGTCGGGCCGATGTGCAAGGCGGCGGTGGCCTGCGGGGCCGACGGGCTCTTGATTGAGGTCCATCCCGATCCGGAGAGGGCGGTCAAAGACGGCCCGCAGTCGCTCAAGATCGAAAAGTTTGAGGCCCTCATGAGGGAGCTAAAGCCGATTGTCGAGGCGGTTGGCCGGACGGTTTAGGCCAACCGGGTTGCCGCGTCGGTGTTCTCCCACGTAAAGGCCGGGTTGCCGAAGTGGCCGTTCTTTGCGGTCGGCAGAAACTGCGGCTTCCGAAGATCGAAGTACTCGATAATCCCCCGTGGACTGAAATCGAACACCTCCCGAAGCCGCTCCGCAATCGCATGCTCGGACATGGTGGCTGTGCCGTAGGTCTTTACCGCCAATCCCACCGGCTGGGCGACGCCGATCGCATAGGCCAGATGCACCTCGGCCCGAATTGCCAGCCCCGCCTTCACCACGCACTTCGCGGCGTGGCGCGCCATGTAGGCCGCCGAGCGGTCCACCTTCGTCGCGTCCTTGCCGGAAAACGCGCCGCCGCCGTGCGGGCAGATGCCGCCATAGGTATCCACGATGATCTTGCGGCCGGTCACACCCGTATCGGCTTGCGGCCCGCCGATGGTGAATTGGCCGGTCGGGTTGATGTGATAGGTGATCTCGCCGCCGATGAGGTCCTGATACTGCTTCAGCACCGGATCGATCACCTGTTCCCGAACAATCGCCCGCACCTGATCCTGCGCGATGTCCGCTCGGTGTTGGGTGGAGACGACGACGGTGTCAATGTATTTCGGCTCATTGTTCTCGTACATGATCGTAACCTGCGATTTGCCATCCGGCAACAGAATCGGGTTTGGCTCCTGCGTGCGTCGGACCTCCGCCAAGCGATGGGTGAGCGCGTGCGCGATCGTAATGGGCGCCGGCATCAGTTCCTTCGTCTCGTTGCATGCGTATCCAATCATCATCCCTTGGTCGCCCGCGCCGCCCGTATCCACCCCCATCGCGATATCCGGGGACTGGCGCTGGATTGCCGCCACAACGCCACAGGTATCGCCGTCGAATCCATAGTCCATGTGCACATAGCCGACCGAATTGATCGTCTCGCGGACGATATCGGGGATTTCGACGTAGGTCTCCGTCGTCACCTCGCCGGCGACCACGGCCAGTCCGCGGGTAAGCAGCGTCTCGATGGCGCAACGCGAATTGGGATCGTCTTTTAGGCAGGCATCGAGCAAAGCGTCGCTGATCTGATCGGCGAGCTTATCCGGATGGGCTTCTGTGACGGACTCAGAGGTGAACGGCTGAAAATTCAATGCATGTCTCCCCGCAATAAAGTGGCCCGTAGGCCGGTAGGGAGAATAATACCACTCCCGGCGAGGCGGTTTAGAATTCCAGCGAGAACTGGGTCACGAGCAGGCCGCCCTTGGCGCGCGAACTGGGATTCCCCGGTGAGTTGAAGCCGGATGTGCCCTTTCCATCGTAATCGCTAACCTGATACAGGAATCGCATCTTGGTCTTCGCGCCCATAAAGTAGTCCATGCCGAGCGAATAGTAGTTCTCTGTGGGCTTCCCACCGATGAACGGCGGCAGGTTTGGATCGTCAAACCCGGCAGCGCGTGCCTGGAGGTCCCAGTAGACGCCCTCCCAACCGAGCATCACCTTCCACCGCTCGGTCAGGCGGTATCCGACGCCAAGCTGATAGCGGCTGATCTTGTCGTCCGTGCTCAATCCAACCACGGTGCCCTGCGTGTCCTTGGCTCCGCCCGTTCCCCGATAGAATTCGCCCTGCGCCGTAAAATCGAAGTCGTCCGTCAAGCGGTACTGGCCGCCGAGGGTAAATCCGCGGATGTCCGTCGGATTTTGCCAGAAGCCGATTCTCCCCCAATCGCCGGGGGCTGTAAAGAACGGTCGCACCTCTTTGAAGCCAAGACCGAAGTTGAAATTATTGGTCTCGAACAGCTTCAAGCCGACGTCGTATGCAAAATTCTCCCGATTGAGCCGGCTGCTGCCGTTTTCAAAGAGCTGGGCCTGCGAGAACTGGCCGTTAAGCGTCACCGTATCGATAACATGAACCTTTGCGCCGCCGCCGAACACACCTAATCGATTGTATGTAAAGCCGGTGCTGCCCAATTTCGTCCCGAGCGCTGTTCGCTGGCCGTCCAATGCCAGATAGCCAAGATTGAAGGTAGCCGTTTCCCCGAACCCCACATTGAGATCGGCGCCAACCTCTGTCTCCACCGCCATCTGGCCCTGATTGACGCCGGCCGGCCGGCCCCCATGGTCGAACATCGTGCGGTTGTCGCCAACCATCATGGTGTAGTCGGATGTGGAGGTCGTGTCGCCACGATTGCTCTGCTTCGCGCCCAAGAAAGTCACTTTGGCGTTATTGAAGTCGAGGCCGACCTTCGCGCCGTCCATTCCCCATTCGCCGTTATCGTATCGGTTGATATCCACATAGGGATCCGGATCGATGCGCTTTAAGACGTACGGCCCTAAGGCATAGCCAAACCGTCCCATGGTGACACGGATCGGATTGCCAAGCACGTTGCCCTTCCAATCAGCGTTCAACCGATTGATGAAAATGTCTGTGCTCTCCGCCGTCCGCCGTTGGCCTGGAGATAGCGTGCTGAAGCTGTTAAAATTATAGGGCAAAATGCCGCTGACGATCACGTCCGAATTGAAGTTTACTCCGTTCCCATAGGTCCCGGAGAACTGCAGGCCCAATTCACTGGCAAACTGCAAATCTTGGAACAGACCGACCTTGTTGCCGGCACTGTCCAGTCCTTCCGGATTTCCCGTCCAATCTACGCCCTGCTCGTGGTCGATGCTATGCCGGCCCACTCCGATGGAGTTGAAATCGCCTTTGATGCCGACACCGGTTTTTCGGCTTTCCAGCGCGGTTACCCGCTGCGATAGCAGCTCCGTGTCCTTCTTGATCTGCGCGGCGTCCACACCGAGCGCCGCCAGGTCCTTTTCGAAGGTTCCCGATAGCTTCTTGAGCGCATCGAGCTGCTCCTGATATCCGGCCATACCCGAAAGCTGCGCCTTGAGCGTATCCAATTCACTTTTTAGCGCAGCCAGATCCTGTTTGGAGACCTCGCCGGTGGCTCCCCCGGCGCCGCGGTCCCCCGGCAGTGTAATGGCTTTGATTCGGGCGTCCAGCTCGTCAATGCGGGAACCTAGGGGCGAAATCATGTTCTTGAGCTTTTGGTAGGCGGCGTTGATGGAGACGGCAAATTCATAGCGGCTGAGGGGCCGCTGGCCCTGGAAGGTTCCTCCGGGATACCCAACGAGCAAGCCCGCGTCTCGCAAGGTTTTGAGCGCTTCGTAGGCCCAGTGGTTCGCGGGAACGTCAGGGAATGCATCCTGAACGGTAAAAATACTAGTGTAATCCACCGGATTTGCCAATGCCGTCGTTTGGCAGGCAAATGCCGCCAAAAGAGCTATTCCCGCCCATGCAGTGCGTCTCATCAATCTCCTCCTTGAGCCCCAACCGTTCAAAACTGAGCATTTGCCCGGCAACCGTCCCGGTTCGCCGGGCAAATTATACTACAAACCTACAATTTCAAGTCTATTATTCCTGAGACGCCGACGCCGTCCACCCGATCGAGGGCTTTGCCGGGCTTATCGGTGGTGATGGGGATCAGCCCCTTGATACGGACGGACTTGCCGAGGATGGCGGTTTCGAGCTGTCCCACGGCCTGGACCTTGCTCACTTTGACCTTGGCGCCCATCACTTGGGCCGCTCCGACAAAGGCGCCGCTCCCAATGGATACGATGGGCACAACTTTGGTGAATGACGAAGCCGTGTCGGTATGCTTGAGCAGCTTGTCCAGCGCCTTGTCAATGTCCTTGCCGGTTGCGGCGATGATGGCGGCTGCGCCCGCGCCCTTCACAATTTTGTCCAGCTGCGCGACAGATACCGCGCTGATCAAAAGAATCGCTGTCGGAAAAACGAGTGTGCGAAGCTTCATGGGTTACCTCCCGTTGTTGCTTGTCCTGTAATTCTTAGACGATGGCAGGGGCTTGGCAGTGCCACTGCAGGGATGAAAATGGGCCCCGGCGGTCCGCCGAGGCCCAGATTTGTTTCAGAACTAGAACTTCAGGCTGAACTGCGTAAAGAACAGTCCACCCTTGGCCCGATTCGACGGGTTGCCCGGCGTGTTAAAGCCGCTGTCCCCAGTCTTGTTGTTGTAATCGGAGATCTGATAGCCAAGGCGCCAGGTGGTTCCAGCTCCGAGGTCATAGTTGAAATCAGCCGTATAGTAGTTCTCGTCCACGTCGCCACCATTGAATTCAAGGCTGTTTCGCGGTTCGAGCTTCCAGAATACGCCTTCCCAGCCAAGGCCAAGGTGCCAGTTGTCGGCTAATTTGAAGCCGACACCAGCCTGGATGCGGGTGATATCGTCGTCATTCAGCAGTCCAACGTCGTTCGTGCCGTTGCTGGCTCGACCGGTTCCATTGTAGAACTCGCCGGAGGCATAAACATTGACCTTTTCCGTGAGGCCAAGGTGTGCGCCAACCTGGAATCCTTGGATGTCGGTTGGGTTGTTCCAATAGCCGATTCGACCCCAGCTGCCGGGAGCTGAGAAGTACGGACCGATCATTCGGTAACCGCCGAAAACGTTCAGTTTGCCGGCGTTGAATGTGACCATGCCGTCAGCGGCCCAGTTGTCGTTGTTAAGCTGGCTGCTGTCCCGATTGAAATATGCGGATTGGGCAAAGTTACCTGTAACGTGAATATTCTTGCCAACCGCAAATTCCAGGGTTCCACCGATCATGTTGAGCCGGTCGAACGTTACGTTCTTGCCGGTCGTACCGCTGGTTGTAGTCGAATCCTGTCCGTCAAGGATATTGTAATAGCCTCGAAGGGATCCTCGGTCGCCGAGCTTGATACCAAGATTGGCGCCGAGCATCGTTTCGACTTCCAGCACGCCCGTCAGCGAGTTGCCCGGTCGGCCCGTGTTGTTGAAAAAGTCCTCGAACACTCGAACATCTCCAACCATCATTCCATAGATGTTGGCACTGTTCACGCTTCCGCGATTGATCGTCTTGCCACCGAAGACGTTCAGATCAACCGTGTTCCAGTTGAAGTCCACGGAACCGCCGTCGAAGTACCAGTTGCCGTCGTCCCAGCGCTTGATATCGACGTAGTAGTCAACATCCTGTCGCTTGAGAAGATACGGGCTAAGCTGGAGACCGATGCGGCCCAGCCGAACGTTCACATTGTTGTTGAGCCACTTGGTGTTCCAGGCGGCCTCAGCATGATGCAGGTAGACGTCTTCGTTGCCCTCTTCTTTTCGGGTCGGGAACGGAGGCGTACTACCATTATTCCACTGCGATGTTAGGGATCCGCCTTCGAATCCGAGCAGGTTGCCACCTACGACTTCGGCCTCAAAATGCACGTCGCGGCCGTAGACGCCGGAGAATACCAGTCCGAGCTCGTTCATGAAGTGAATGTCGTCCTGGACGCCGACCGGAACGATGGTTTGGCCGTTGGAGCGGGATCCAACCGGCGCGCCGTTCCAGTCAATGCCCCACACGTCGTCCCGGCTGTGGGCGGCGCGACCGTAGAAGTCGAACGAACCGTTGATCATGATCGCCGGCTTGAGGCTTTCCAGAGCGGTGACCCGATCGCCGAGCGATCGAAGGTCCTTCTTGTACGCTTCGACGTCAACGCCGAGCGAAGCCAAGTCCTGCTCAAACGTCGAGCTCAGCTTCTTAAGCGCGGCAATGTCATCGCCCCAGCTTTTCATGGAACTGGTGTCTCGCATGAGACCTTCCAATTGGTCCTTCAAAGCCTGAAGCTCCTGCTTCGTGGCGAAGTTGCTGGTGTCTCCACCACCGCCGCCGCCGGTGTTCATCTTGTCGATCTTCGCCATAAGGTCGTCGATCTGACCCTTGATGGTGTTGATTCGACCGTCCAAATCGCTAACGTTCCCCATCATCTTCATGTATGCTTGATGAATGGCGACCGCGAATTCATAGCGGCTCATTGGACGCTGGCCCCTGAACGAACCATCTGGATAGCCGTTGAGCAGACCGTCTTCAAACAGCTGCTTCAAGGCGTCATACGCCCAGTGATACGGGGGAACGTCATCCGGAACCGGCTTCTGGGCGAAGGCCGGAACCATCACTCCAGCAGCCAAAACTACGCCGAGAAAGAAAGTCAGCGTACGTTTCATTTGTTCTCCTCCTTGAGATCATCGGTCGGAGAGCCTGGGTCCGGCGGGTTCGAAAGAACTCCTAAGTTACCTTCCGCGGCCGTTCCCTGGCTGTTCCTACCTGGTCATACTAACCTGGTTGTAAGCGCATGTTACCACGCTTGTCTGTCCCTGTCAATTGCGCGGGTCATCGGTCCTACCGGCCGATCAGAAGCCAACTCCAAATTGTGTGAAGATCAGGCTTCCCGTTCGGCGGTCCAACCCAAATCCGCCCGGCGCATCGTAGAACGACGAGCCGGTCTTGTTGTCGTAGTCGGAGTATTGATACCCGATTCTCCAAGTCGTGTTCTTGCCGAGGTCGTACGTGAATTCGACTGTATAGTAGTTCTCGTCGATGTCGCCGCCGTTGATTTCCAGCGAATTGCGCGTGGACATGTTCCAGAACAGGCCTTCCCAACCCACGAGCAGCTTCCATCGCTCCGTAAGCGGAATGCGCAGGTAGGCGTTGTACGAATAGATCTTGTCGCCATCCATTAGGCCGAACGAAGTGTTTCCGGAGCTGCTTGCTATTGCGTTGGCTCCCGTCAGAAATTGGCCGGACAACCACAAGGCCCAATCCTTATTGAATTTCGAGTTGAACCAGACCGCGTATCCCTTGATGTCGCGCGGGTTGTACCAGTAGCCAATCCGGTCCCAATAGCCGGGAGCGGAGAAGAACGGCGCGACATATCGGTAGCCGGCGCCGAGGGACCACTTTTCGCCGCGATGGTATTCGAGACCAAACTCGTACGCCTCGTTGTCATCGGTCTGCCGCGTATGGTCGTTGAAATACAGGTTGCCGTCGGCAACATCGCCGTACAACATCAGATCGCTGGTGAGATTGATTTCAGCGTTCAGGCCGAGCAATCCCATTCGGTTGTACGTTATCGCCTGGGATACGTTGGTTGCCGACAGAGTCGTCGGCTGGCCGTCCAACAGGATGTACTGAGCGCCGACCTTGCTCTTGTTGCCCAGGTTGAACTTCAGTTCCGTGCCAACCTCGGTCTCGACCTCCAAGCTGCCGAGATTTTGATTACCCGGCCGCTCTCGCTGATCGAATGCTCCCGAGTTTTGACCGACGTTCATGGCCCAAGTGGTATCCGAATGAACGCTGTTGCGCGTCGTCTGCTTGCCACCGAAAAAGCTTAGATCGGCCGAACCCATATCGAATTTGAAGATGCCGCCGTCGAAATACCATTTCCCGTTGTCCCAGCGCGAGATGTCCACATAAGGATCGGGATCGAGCCGGGCGAAAGCAAAGTAGTTGTCACTCTTATATCCCACCCGACCGAATGTCATCTCAACCGGCTTTCCGAACCAGTTGTCTTTCCAATTCACCGTTGCGTGGTGAAGGATCAGGTCGCTATCGGCCTCATCTTTTCGCTGGCCCGGCTCAACCATGCTGTACGTGCCAAATTCAAACGGCAGGAGGCTCGTCGAGACGACCTCCGCCTCAAAACTTACGCCGCGTCCGTACTCGCCCGAAAAGTTCAGGCCGAGTTCGTGGACCACGTGAAGATCGCCCGTTAGGCCGATCGGATTGCCTTCCGAATCCGCGCCGACCGGATTGCCCGTCCATGAAACGCCAACTCTGCCGGTCTGACTGATCCCGCCGAAACCGACGACGTTCAGGTCCCCGCCGATGTGAATCGGCGGTTTGTGGTTCTCCAAAGTGGACACACGATCTTCAACAGATCGCATGTCCTTTTGCATCGCTGCAACATCAACGCCGAGGCTCGCGAGATCTTGTGAAAATTTCTGAGAAAGTTTGCGCAAGGCGTCGATTTGCGCCTTCCAGTCTTGTCGGCCCGCCATCTGGCCCTTCAGCGTGTCAAGCTGGCTCTTGATGGCAGCCAACTCTTGCTTGGTGACCTCGCCCTTGGCCGGCTCCTGCGGCTTCACTTCGGGAATCGTCAGCTCGCGAATTCGCTTCTCCAGCGCGGCGATCTGTTCATCCGCCGTTCCATACTTCTCTTTGAATTGAAGCCAGGCGCGGTGGATCACCATGCCGAATTCGTAGCGGCTGAGCGCCCTGCCGCCCTTGAACATACCGTCCGGAAATCCAATGACAAGGCCCCATTCCTTGAGCTGCGCAATATCCTGATAGGCCCAGTGGTTTTCCGGGGTGTCGGGGAAGTTGTCCTGCGCGAGCACGGGCGAAGCAAGCCCGATGCAAAAAATCGCGCATCCTGCAAGTACTCTCCAGTTCATCCGTTCCCTCCTTGGAATCTCAATCCCTTATTGAGACTTCTTTGCCGCGCCGAAGCCCACTCCTTGGGCCCGACCCGATACGGCACCGTACCTCTAGAAACCCATAGTACCGAACATTTGTCCCCTGCCGCCATATTTTCCGGCTGAAATAATATGAATGGGGCGGTCCGGACTGACCCTCAATTCATTTCTACGACCATTTCCTTCAAAGCCATTTCGGCCAGCAGCACCGCCGCGTAGTCATCGACCGGTTCGGGCGGCGTCAGCATCGTCCTTGGGATGAACCGCCTCCAACCCCTCGGCGGATTCTCCTCCCAATAGCGCTTCCGGGCATTTTCCGTTGTGAACGCCTCTTCCAACAGCAATATGCCGGCATCGGGAAACCGTTCTCCCAGTTCAGCCACAACCGCTTTGGAGCCGGTCCCCGTTCCCACGACGAACGCTTCCGGCGCCTTTTCGTTCACCCACGCCGAAATTTCGGAGCAGAAGTCCGAGATTTGTATAACTTTATGCCTTATGACCTGTACTTCGTGCTTCGAGTTGAGCGACACGAGCGCCAGGCCGCATTTGGCGGTTCCCGGGTCAATCGCTATCACGGAGCGGCTGTTCATTCAGGCCCCACGCGAAAGCCGATCTCCAAGCGATCGGCCGCGCGGACCTGCCCGGTGGAGTAGGCAGCCACCTTGACCCTTCCACCCACCTCCCGGATCCGTTTTAGCAGCGAGTACAGGTCGCCGTAGGTGACATTGCCGATCGAGCGGTTTGGGCCGGTGATCGGAATCATCCCTTTCTCTCGGCTCTTTGCGGCGACGTCAGATTGCAGAAAGGTGATGAGATTGCTGAGCAGTTGATTATCGTCAAATGAAGAATCGACGTCCGTATCGGCAATCGCGTCTCCCGCGCTGAAAACGATTGGGTTTGGATGAAAGCCGATGTCTACGACGAGCGGCTCCCCCTGCACAGTGTTGATGGCGGACGACGCCACGAGCACAAAATCGCCCACGGCTTTCTGCATCTCCCGCGCCATCGCGATCTTGATTTCCTCCGGATTGATAACCACCTCATCGCCCTGATCGTTGACGGCCATCCGCTCGATCATAGAAACTACGGAGCCGTCTTCCTTCGGAGATGCCCCTTCGCTTTTGGCCACGCGTTCCGCCATCGCCATCAGCGAGTCTAGGCTATTGAGATTCTCTGGCATCGCGGCCCCGCCTTTGACGGGCAATCGAGCGACCTCCTGTCCGACGGGAAACAGCACCGGGCTCGTTCGCAGACCCTTGTTCTTAATCCCGATCACCTGCGCTTGATCGTACATGATGTTGAACCGCCGCCGCTCATCTTCCAACTGCTGGTGAAGGCGATTGGTCTCCGCAGTCAGGTCGTTCTTGGTTTGGACCAATGCGCTGTTGCCTTGTTCGAGGCGTTGCTTTTCGCGTTCCAGCTCGATGGTCTGCTTGCCTAGCTCGCCGTTCTGGCGGATCAGTTCCTGGTTCTGCTGCGTCAATCGGCCTTTTTCACCCTCGATCCGAGAAAGCGATTCGTCGGCGGTCTTGAGATCTTGCAGAGTTGCATCCAACCGGCCTCGGGTCGTGCTCTCTTGTTGCCGGACACGGGCCAGATCCGCGGTCATTTTCTTCTTCAATTCGTTCGCGCCGGACAGCTCTTGCTTGGCCCGTTGCAGCGCGTCCTTCGTCGTCCCGATGGAAACCTTGAGATCTTTCAGTTCCTGGGCGGCTTTGTCCAGCTCCTTGACCATTTTTCCCATCTGCTTGTTTTGCTCTCGCAATTCGTTCTGTTTCCGCTCCAGCTCGCGGACGGACTCAACTCCGTTCGTAACCCACTGTCGGTACTCTTTGCTTATGGTGACGACGCTACCGAGCGCGACGATGAATATGAGGCAGCCGGTGATGCTGGTGACGAGGATCGCCGTCCGCTTGGGACGCAGCCCAAATATGGTAAGGCGCTTCTTACCTAGCTTCCTGCCCAGCGTATCACCCATATATGCGATGATTCCGCATACCAGCATAATCCCTAGCCAAATCAGCCACTGGTACATAACACTGCCTCTATTCTTACTTTCCGCGCTTGATGAGGAGCGCAACCGCGAACATGATTCCGACAACGTTGGGACCGAAACTGGCAAGCCACGCCGGAATGGCCCCACCGGTGCCGAGTACAGCCATGTAGCTCGACAACATCCAATACGCAAATATGATAACGAGCGCCAGCGCAAATCCGAGCGCGTTGCTCGTTCTTGATTGACGAATACCGAGCGGAGCGCCCACCAACGCAAAGATGAAGGTCGCAAGCGGAAAGGCGATCTTGTTGTAAAGACCCATCTCCAGGTTTCGGATCGATTCGGGATTCGCCCCTGTTTCTCTCATTGCGTCGATCTTCCTACGGGTGGCGGCGATGTTGGTTACGTCCGGATCCTTTATTGCCTGCGTTTCCAATGTGGCAAAGAGCGCTCTCAGGTAGGATGGGCCGGCGCCGATCGGCAGGTTGACGTCACCGGCTTGGGTCTTGTTCAAATTCACGCCTTCCCAATCGAGGTCCATCCGCCGCATGTCGAGCATTTTAATCACGTCGCCTCCCGCGTAGGTGGCCTCCTTCGCGTAGTAGAAGGTACTGGGCACCGGACTGGTACTTTCAAAGCCAACCATTGAAACACCCCAGAATGTGCGCTTCGCAAAATCGCCATTGCGGGCCATCACCATATACTGAATCTTTTTACCGTCCTTGATCACAAATTGGATGGGATGATCGGGACTCTGCTCCAACTGATTGACGATGTCCATTTTTAGAACGTTTGCCCGGTATGCTGCCCTCGGCACGACATACTCAGTCAGCAAGATGGCGAAGATGCTGATCAACAGGCCACAGCCCGCAACCGCGCGGATCACCGTCCACAAATTCGCGCCGACGGAATAGAGCGCGGTGACTTCGCTGTCGCCCGACATGCGGCCTGTGGCGAGCAGCGAGGCCAGGAGCATCGCGGCGGGCAGGGTCTTCGATAGCATTCCCGGCAGCAGCAAAATGGAAATCTGGACGATGCGCCCCAGCGGGATCCCCTTCACCGCATAATCTGTGAAGGCGAATAGGTAGGTGATGGACATCCCGAGCATCGTGAAGAGGCCGACGCCGAAAAGAAAAGGTCCGACCAACTCCCTGGTCATCAACACATCCGTGAGCCGGAAGCGCACTAGGAATACCCGCCGCCAAGATAATGCTTCTTGACCATCTCGTTCTTTTGGGCCTCGTCCGGTGTGCCGCGAAAAATGATATGGCCGTCCACCAATATGTATAACCGGTCCGTAATTCGGAAGGTGGCCGCGACGTTGTGGTCGGTAATCAAGATGCCTATGCCGTCCTTGCGCAGATTGGAGATGATGCCCTGCAGCTCCTCGATGGTCTTGGGGTCTATCCCGGTAAACGGCTCGTCGAGCAAAATGAACTTTGGCTCCGATGCCAGGGCGCGAGCAATCTCGACTCGCCGCCTTTCGCCGCCGGAGAGCTTGAGGCCGATCTGCTTTGCGAGGTTAGAAATGTGTAACTTTTCTAGTAATTCTTGTACTTTTCTGTTTCGTGTGGTGCGGTCTAATCCACGCAGCTCGAGGACGAGACGAAGATTATCTTCTACCGTCAGCTTGCGAAAGACCGACGCCTCTTGGGGGAGATAGCCGATGCCCGCCCGCGCCCGGCGGTGCATGGGCCAACCGGTCACATCGCGATCGTCAAGGAATACTTTCCCGTCCTGCGGTCGGACCGCGCCGACCACCATATAGAATGTGGTGGTCTTGCCGGCGCCATTGGGGCCAAGCAGGCCGACAACTTCCCCTTGCGACATCTCCACGGACACGTCTGACACGACCTGTCTTCCGCGATAGGATTTGCAGAGGCCCTCGGCCCGAATGATCACGCGCCGCCGTCTTTCTTCGGTTTGATCTTGGGGGTCAGATTAGCGTTGCCGGAATTGAGGTCAAAGGCGATGAGCTGATTCGTCTTGGGGTCCAGTCGGACGACGGCTTCGTCGGATTGGCTGCGCACGCCCGGGTCCTGGACGTCCTGATGCTGCATCGTCAGCACGACCTTCTCGATCAACCGAAGCACCTTTTCCTTGCCATCGAACGTGTATACACCGTGATCGCAGCTGCCGGAAACCGCCTGAATTCGTTGATCTTCCGATTCTCCCAGGTGGAGAAAGCTGAACTTGAGCCCACCCGAAGCGGTGGAATTTGTGATGATCCACTCACCGGATTTCTCATTTCGAACAAGCGTCACGTCCATTCTCGCCGCCGTAACATCGATACCTTGCTGTTTGGAAACGACATGCGCGGGGGTTCCCTTCACGACGACGCTCCACGTGTTCTTGTCAACCAGCTTCGCGTTGACGGTCGCATAGTCGAAGCTGACGTCGCCAATCTGCAAGTGCAGAATCAATGGCAGTGCCAACGATGCTAAGTTCAACTTTCCCTCCCGGTTATCCACCCAGATCGTCCCGACGCTGGTGTCCGCGTACATCGCCGGCACCGGGCCCAGAGTGAACTCTTTCCGTTTTACCTCCGCGTTCGATGCGATGATAAGGTTTCTTCGGCTCCGCCACTCGATGGTGTCCGCCTTGATCTCGGTATTGTGCACGTAGCTGCGAAAATCCACTCCCCCGACGCCCTTCACGATTCCCGTCGACGTATCAGCGGACCCGGATGCCGCCTGAATAAACCCGACCTTTTTGCCCTGATCGAAAAAATCGCCGGAGAACTTCTCAAACTCCGCTTGACCAACCTGGGATGTGAATTCCACTTTGGCCTTGGTCACAGAGAGATTCCATCCCCGGCCCTGGTTGTCTTGGTACTCCGACTTTACGGCCTTGGCCTCAGATTTTTGATGCGGTATTTCGAGCGGCTTGTTCGGTTTGGGCGGTTCCCCGGACGGTCCGCACCCGGCGAGAGCAATGACCAGAGCAAGAAGCGCGAGTCGTTTCATACGACGTTCAGAATGCGCGCATTTACAGGGATAGGCCGGCCGACATGCTTGCCACGGAGCTGGCCACAAGCGGCATCGATCCCCTGCCCCCGCTCCTTGCGTTGGCTGACAGTAACGCCCATGCGCTCCAGTTCCGCGCGGAACCGACGGATCCGGTCGCTCGACGGCTTTTTGAAACCTCTCGCCGTGTCCACCCAATTGAACGGGATCAGGGTGACCAATGCCGTCATGCCCTTAATCAGCGTTCCCAGCCGATGAGCCTGCTCCACCGTATCGTTGATGCCGTCGATCATCAGGTATTCAAACGTAATCTTCCGGCCGGTCTTGCTGACGAAATAGCGCGCGGCATCGATCACCTCCCGCACGGGCCACTTCTTGTTCACCGGCATGATGGCGGTCCGCACCGAATCGGTCGGCGAGTGGAGCGAGATGGCGAGATGGATCGGCAGTCCGGCGTCGGCCAATTCCCGAATCCGCGGGACGATGCCAACGGTCGAAACGTGCATGCGGCGATAGCCGATCCCAAGCTCTTCATTGAAGATGCGCAGTGATTCCAGCACGGCATCCAAATTGTGCATCGGCTCGCCCATCCCCATAAAACCCACGTGATCAGCTCGTTTCCCTGTCGCGATCTGGAGCTGAAGAATCTGGTCCACGATTTCGCCGACCGTCAGGTTCCGGGTGTATCCGCCTAGCCCCGTCGCGCAAAACTCGCACTTCATGGCGCAGCCGACCTGAGAGGATATGCAGGACGAGATTCGATCCTCACAGTCCAAGAGGACGGCCTCGATTCCCTGTTCGTCATGCGTGTTCAGCAGCAGCTTGGTGACGCCATCCACCGAATCCTGCCGCTGAACAAGAGTGAGGGGATGCAAATCGCAGCTTTCCTCCAGCTTGGCCCGGAATTCGGCCGGCAGGTTGGTCATGTTATCATAGCCGTCGGCCCCTTGCCGATATATCCATTCCGAGAGCTGCTTCCCCCGGAAGGCAGGCGCGCCGATCCGCCCGGCGAACTTGATCAGTTCCGCCGTATCCATGCCTACCAAAGCGGTGCGTTTCGGTTCTTCCATTTCTTCTTGTTCTACTGGGCGCTCGCGACAACGGTTCCTGGGTTGGGGATTAAACCTCTTTCTGGGTCCGGACCGGGCACAAACCGCAAAATTCTTGCTTCGGCCGATCGGCTTTGGTATAATCCGCGGTACCCCGAGCGGGAATAGCTCAGTGGTAGAGCATCTCGTTGCCAACGAGAGGGTCGCGAGTTCGAATCTCGTTTCCCGCTCCATTCTTATTGCAGGATGGCAGCCACCGCGTATAGCCCGGCGTGTTCCGTGCGGAGCAGCCGTGGTCCGAGGCTGACGGGAATGCAGCCCGCGCTCGACGCCTCCTCGTCGTCAAATCCGCCCTCCGGTCCAACAATCACGGTCATCTTGGTTTCGGCCTCCACTGTGCCGATCCGCCTTTCCGCGCCTTCGTAGAGCAGCAGCCCGCCAGGGACGAATACCTCTTTGACATCGGACGTGTATCGCACTTCAGGGACAATCGCCCGGAGACTCTGCTCGGCCGCTTCGTGGGCGATTTTCTGGAGCCGCTCGATGCGTCCCGCAATCTTCGGCTCCGGCCATCGGGCGACGCAGCGGCGGCTTTCGAACAGCAGGAATCGACAAACTCCCGCTTCGGTGCAGGATTGTATGATCAGGTCCATTTTGTCCTGCTTGGGAATCGCCTGGGCCAGCGTGATTTGGATGGGGGCCTCGGTACCGGCCTCGCCTCGTTCCAAAACCTCTGCGGACACATTGGCATTTTCCAGCCAAATCAGACGGCAGCGGTAATACGATCCGGTGCCATCAAGAACCGCGATCTCCGAGCCCTCGCGAAGGCGAAGCACGTTTCGAATCTTATGGGCCTGTTCGCGCTCCAGATTTACGCGCCCACCAGTGATCTGCTCCGCCAAGACATGGAAGCGTGGCAGCGATCTTAGCGCTTCGCGACCAGCGAACGCCATTCGCCCTCTTCTTTTATTTCGATGATGGTAAATCCCGCCAAAGTGACCGCCCGCCTCACGTCGTCCAGGTTTGGCTCCGATATGCCGGAGAGGATCCAGAGTCCGCTGGGGGCCAGAACTCGCGCGACATCCGGGGTGATGCGGATGAGGATGGCCGATATGATATTGCTGAGGACGACGTCCACCTGACCGCGAAACCAACGGACGCCGTCACCTACCACGACGGACGCCTCGCAATCATTGAGCGTGATGTTCTCACGCGAAATCTGCGAGGAGCGGTGCTCGATCTCGCTTCCCCACACTTTAGCGGCGCCCAGTTTCGCGGCGGCGATGGTCAAGATGCCCGAGCCAGCGCCCGCATCGAGGACGGTCTGGCCAGGGACAACATAGCTTTCCATCAGCTCGAGCATCATCCGCGTGGTCGGATGGTCGCCGGTCCCAAACGCCTGACCTGGGTCTAGGACGATGAGGATGTCATTTTCCGTGGAACTGAGATGGTCCATCTCCCATGTCGGACAGATCACGAAGCGGTCGCCGATGCGCCGGGGTTTGAAATACTGCTTCCACGCCTCCGCCCAATCCGTCTCCTCGATCTCAACGGAAGAGAAACCTTCTGCAGGAAGGTGATAATTCGATTGAACGTTCGCGACCGCGGAGCGCAGGTCCGACAGCCTCTCGCGACTCGCCGGGCCATCCGGGATATAGGTTACGACTCGGCTGGGTGATTCATAGGCCGCCGCACCCGGCGCGCCGCCACTTTCAAATGCCTCGAATAGGTCCTCGACCAGAGCTGGTGGACAGGCGGCCGGAAATGACACAGTTATCTCATGCCACTTGGGGGAGCTCACTCCTTGGCCTCGCCTCGCAGCGTCTCCTTGAATTTGTCGAGGTAGCTCTTGGGCTTTTTGCGGGAAGGCGCAGGCTTGCCTCCGGCCTCTTCAAATTCGGCGAGGATCTCTTTCTGCCGCTCGGTCAGCTTTTTCGGCACCGTCAATTTAACGAAGACCTGCAGGTCGCCGCGATCTTTGCGCCCGAGCGAAGGCATCCCTTTCCCGCGGATGATCAGCTCAGCCCCGTGTTGAGTGCCGGGCGGAATATCCAGCTCCGCCGTGCCGTCCAGCGTCTCGATCTTCACGGTATCGCCCAGCGAAAGTTGAACGAACGACAGTTTAAGCTCGGTCGCGAGGACAGTTCCACGGCGAGAGAAGCTCTTATGCGGATCGATGTCTATCGAGATGTAAAGGTCCCCAGGCGGTCCGCCGCGTTCCCCGTCATGACCTCCGGACGGGACCTGCATCGTCGCGCCGTCCTCCACCCCTGCGGGAATATCGACTTTCTGCTTGACCGTCTTGGAGACGCAGCCCGCTCCCGAACAGGTTGCGCAGGCATCGGCGATCACCGTTCCCTCACCCCGACAGGAAGGGCAGGTAGAACTGACAACCGTGGTACCAAAAACGGTCTGCCGCTGCGTGCGGGTCTGGCCAGTTCCTTGGCAGAGGCTGCACGCCTGAGGACGAGTTCCCGGCTTCGCGCCCGAGCCCGAGCAGGCTTCGCAGGTCATGAGGCGTTGAAAACTGAACTCCCGGGCCACTCCGGTGAGGGAATCGCCCAGGGTTATGTTCAATTCGAGGTGAATGTCCCCGCCGGCCCGGCCTCCCGTTCTCCGCCTGCCGCCTCGCTGACCGGTTCCGACAAAGAACATGTCGAAGATATCTTGGACACCGGCAAACGGATCGCCATACCCCGGCGCGACATCGCCGACGGCGCCGAACTGATCGTATTGCTGCCGCTGCGATTCGTCGGACAGGACGCGATAGGCCTCGTTGATCTCCTTGAACCGCTCCTCAGCCGCATGATCCTCGCGGTTTACGTCCGGATGGTGTTCGCGGGCGAGACGCCGATAGGCGCTTTGAATCTCTTGGCGCGTCGCCGAACGGCCGACGCCCAATACCTCATAATAGTCGCGCTGCGTGCTCATACGGCGGAGTTAGGCCGGTATTGGCTCGCCGTCGCCGTCGCCGTCTCCATCCGCGTCGTCCTCTTCAGCGTCTTCGTCGTCTTCGAGATCGACTTCGGCCACAACCGGAGTGCCGTCCATTTCGAGCACTTGCATACCCACTACCTCTTCATCGACGACCTCTTCGTCCTCATCATCTCCGACCAGCGAGGAAATGCCGGCGGTGATTTCATCCGGCTCGGCTTCGTGGTCTTCCTCTTCATCGTCCAAGAGCGCGGCAAGATCCGCCGGCGCAACTGCGGCTTCCGCCTCCTCGTCCAGAGCAGGCAGGGCCAACCCGGCGTCCATGTTCAAAATCTCTTCTTCATTGAGGTCGATCTGGGCCTGCAACTCTTCCGCGACCAGATCGGGCATAACGGCTCGGATTTTGTGCTGGGCAATCTCCTCCAGCGCAATCGTAATCGAGTGATTTGATTCGCATTCTACAAGCTGAGGGGCGCCCTCGCGAAGCTGCTTCGCTCGTTTTGCTGTGACGAGAGCGAGAACGTAGCTGCTCTCGAATTGGCCGACGAGGTTGTGAGTGGAAGTCGACATCGGTTCGTGTTTGGCTCCTGACGGCCGATAAGCCGGTATTTATTGCAGGTTCAGAGTTGAAAATCGGTTCAAGCGCGGTCAAATGGGTTCCGCCGCCCGCTACTACCGCGAATAGCGAATCTACCTCGAAAAGCGAACGTTCGTCAAGGGTCTGCGGCCTGATGGAGCCGAATGCCATAATTCTGCTGGTGAGCGGATCATAAGGGAGCGCAGAGATATGACTTTTCTAAGAGCAATTTGCATGGCCGGCATCTTCGCGGTCTGGTTGGCAGGCTGTGGAGGGCAAAAGACGGCAGAAACTCAACCAAAAACGTCCGATCCCGCGACGAATGGGACGAAGACGACGAAAGACACGAAAGCCGTTTCACCGATTGACGCATCGAACCCGGCGCCCGGCAAATCCGCTCCCCCGCCCGTAACGAAGGGACCTAAATACGTCCTTCGTTACAATTATGCCGGACTCAAACCGATGACCTACAACGTCACCGCCGATGCCTATGAATCCCAAGGCAGCCCCGGCGTAGCCGAAAGCAACCGGGCGGATAAGAAGCTGGCCGGAGTTGCTTCCTTGGTTCCCGAGAAGACCGAACCGGGTTTCCTCAAGGTTACGGAAAAGTTCAAATCCATAAAGGCAGCGGTCAAACTGAACGGCAAATTGGACGCGATTGCTTCGAAACAGGAGGAGGACAACGCCAAATCCCAAGGGGAGACTCGGCTCTACAACGATCGCGGGGAGACCCAGTTGGTGCGTGGAACGCAGCAGGGGATCGACGTTGGTTTTTGGGGAATTGTGTTCCCGAAACAAGGGGTGGGTGTAGGTGCGACTTGGGAAGGGGAAGCGAGCATCGACACCGGCTCAATGGTGGGCGCAACCGCTAATCCGCGGACGGTACCCATGACAATGACACTCAAAGCGGTCAAAACGATCGGTGGAAAGCAGATCGCTTTCGTCACCATGCGCATGAAGGCGGACGTCGCGGAGCAGATGGCGTCGGGAAACAGAAAGGCGACCTACTCCGGCACATTTACGTTGGAAGTTGACGCATCGTTTGATATCAAAACCGGTGTCTTCCAGAAATCCGAAAGCCGGCTGGACAGCAACATTACGGGGATGGAAGGCACCAACACAATCACCATCCGAACGATCCGCCGAGAAGTGAAAACGCTCAAGAGCTAGCCGATTCGGCAGTTAAGGAGCGGCCGAGGCCTTCCAATGATCTGAATCATGGCTGAGAATGGCAACCACACCTGTACGCTCTGCGGCGGCGAGACCGCCCCAGGCTATCTGATCGCATCGAAGGACAACGAGCACGTCGCGGAATTCCATGGCAGACACCGCAATATGTACGGGGTGTCGGTTCGAAAGACGCCGGTCGAGACCAGGATGTGCACGGTCTGCGGATTCATCATGTCGTTTGCCCAGAATCCCGCAGCCCTTGATATCGAAATCGGCAAAGGCTAGGCCCTACTTGGGCAGCGCCGGCCAAACAGTGGTCGCCGTCCGCGTCACATCCACCTTCCATTTTCCATCAACCAGCTTCATCGGTATCTGCAGGTCCGTCTCGCGCACTGGGCCGGAAGGGTCCAGGTGGAAGGTTATCTTCACCAAGGCGCTATTCCCGCTTGGTTCGGCCATGATTGGCGCGGGATCCGGCAGACATTGGAAGTTTTTGAGCTTTCCGGAAAACAGCGTTTCCCATTGCTGCTTTGCGGGGGGACTTCCCGGTGGCAGCCAGGTCAGCTCGGCCGCCTTCGCGGCATCCTTTTTCGCAACCGCATGGATGAATTCATAGGCTGCACCCGTCGGAGAGCCGGAGGTGGAGAAGATGAGGAAGACGATGCTGATCGCCATCGCCACAACGAGCAGCCAGCCCGCGATCACTCTCCAGGACATTCTCATCCCAATGTCCTCGGATTGGCCATAAACGTTTGGCGCCAATCCACCTTCCACTGACCGTCCGTCTCTAGCAGGACCCAAAACATCACTACCACGACAGGATCGCTGGCGGGGGGGAATACGCATTCCATTTGCACGCGAGAGAGATTACCCCTTTGTTGGGTACGGACCACATTGAATTTGAGCGCCCGCTTGTAGACCGATAGCTGGGCCAAAGTGAGATTCGGTCCGGGCTGCACAACGAGGCGGTCCATAGTAGCCTGGTCCTCTTGGCGTATGGCGTACAGATAGTGATTGAGCGCGCCGACGGGACCATACCACTGGTGCGAATAAAAGACACCCAGAACTGTGGCGGCGGCCACAAAGGAAGTTAAGATCGACAGGGTAGGCCTGTGCATTTGTGGCATGATTCTACCCATTTGGTGGAGAATTGGCTAGAATTAGAGAGCATGTTGGCGGATATCTAAAACAGATAAGCCTTTCTGCCTACATAAGGAACAGGGCTCGCTGGTTCAATGTCTGATGATCGGCATGGAATCTCTTTGAAGTGACTAGCGAAGATGCAAGTGATCGGTTATCATGGTCGTTCGAAGCAGTTTGGGAACTGCGGTTTAATGCTAAATCCGTGCCGTAAGGATCAGACAATCGAAAATCAATTCGATGTGGGGTGTATGCGGAGATTTGTGACGCTGGTCTTTGCGATCGGCGTTGTCGCCATATCGGCGGCCAAGACGGTCTACGTGTCCCCGTCCGGCAACAACACGGACGGGACGAGTTGGACGCGAGCATACACAAGTCTTAGCTCCGCCGTGGGAACCGCCCAGGGCCCGACCCAGATATGGGTGCGCGAAGGGACTTACTATGACAGCGCCACCATCTCTGTGAGCGGCGTCGAGATCTATGGCGGATTCAAGGGCACCGAAACGCTTTTGAGCCAGAGATCCGGGGGCGCCACCGTAATTGACGGTCTGAACCAAACCCGCGTGCTCCGAGTAAATAGTGCCGACGGGGTGACCTTTGATCGGGTTACCATTCGACGTGGAACCGTGAATTGGCATGGCGGCGGCGTCTACCTCTATTCGGCAACCAACTCAACACTCCGGGACTGCGTTATCGAAAACTGCACGACGACGGTGACCGGCAACGGGGGCGGCATCGCCGTGATCAACGGCTCCGCGACGCTTACAAGGGTCACGATCCGGAATTGCCAGGCCGCAATGGCCGGTGGCGGACTGTATGAGCTGGGAGCCGTCTTGAATGCGGATCGACTGCTCATAGAGGACTGCTCGGCGCCCGTTGGCGGCGGGATCGGGTTGATCAACGGAGACGGTGTGATCAAGAACAGCCTGATTCAACACAATACCGCGACCTCTCTTGGCTTGGAAGGCGGCGGCGGCATCTACATGAGGACCGTCCAGAGGATCGCTATCGCGCAGAATGTCATCTCCTCCAACCAGGCAAACTACGGCTCCGCCCTTGATTGCTACGATTACACGACCACCACGATTTCGAACAATGTCATCAATTTGAATCGCGCTGGAACCGCGACCAACGCTGTCCATGGCTATGGTTCCTCTCCGTACTTCTATAACAACACGGTGAGCGACAATACCAGCACGGTGGGCATTTCAGGTCTTTATGTCTGGGATACAGCCAACGCCATCCTACGAAGCGAGCTATACACGTTCAATTCAGGTCCAAAGGCAGCGTTGGGCCGAGATCTGACCTCGAACTGGAACTGGGGATACTCCAGCGCGTTCGGCAACGCGCATGGGACATTCGACAGCCCGGCGGATGCCGACACCAACAAGAATGCCGTTTTGTATGAGGACCCGCTCTACCTCAATCGAACCTATCTCGGCAACCCCGATTCGTACCAACTGACCCCTACGAGCCCGGTCCGCGACTATGGACAGAACAATCTATCGGTGGATTTTGGCGGGGCTGCGCGGCCGGTAAACAGCCGGGGCTGGTCGGTCTCGTATGCCGACAAAGGCGCATTCGAATACCAAGCGGTTCAACAATATGCTCAACTCGACGGCTACGCCGGCAGTCCTTCGCAGGCAATGCTCCGCTTCGAGGTGTATGACGGTCAAGGCAAGCTCATCTCGGATATGTGGGCGCCAAGGTCAGCCAACGGCTTCTATCTCGTCCCGATCGACAATTCGCAAAATTACGCCCTGCCGCTGAAAATCCTAATGAGCGCGAAAGGCTACTTGAAGAAGAAGCTCTTGATGCCGCACGTGCCTTCACCGCTCCCGGCCTACCTATCGCCGGGTATCGAGTTCCCGGACCAGACCGTTCCCACGGTCCTGATGCCTGGTGACACGGACGGAGACAACGTCGTCGGCAGCTTGGACCTCAACCAGGTATTTGTGGACTTTTTGCGTCAGGACGGCTCGCCGGGGGACATAGACGGGGACGGAATTGTGGGGAATCTGGATTTGAACCTTATTTTGATCCATTTTTCGGAGCGCGGAGACGATTGAGCATCCTCCAGGTAACAAGACTAGACTATACTTTTTCTTTGCCAGAAAATTGACGTATCGCAATTCTGCATGTACAATAAAGAGTGGTCTCTTGGGGGTTATTGCGTTTGAATGCCCCCCGTGGCAGCCGAAGAGGGGTTTGGCTCCGAGTGGGGACTGTGTGGTTTACGGCCGAATTGGCTCTCTGATGGCGCTAAAGAGCAAGATGTAAACCGGAAGGCGCACATTCTGTAGTAAACGGAAGGAAGAGGGCAATGCAGTTTTTACGCTCGCTATGTTGCGCAGCGTTGGCTCTCGGCATGATTGGTGGTTGGGCCCAGGATAAAAATGGGAACAACGACGACCGAAACAACATCAATCTGCGCACGGGCGCTGCCAACGACCAACTTAACATCAATTCGCCCGTCGACGATTTCGGGATACTCTGTTTTAGTCAGAAGGTCCTCGTCGAAATTCAAACCGAAAACATTTCGGCGGGCAACGAAGTAATCGTGATCGCGACATTGGACTCGGATCCGACGAAAAAGACCCAAAGCGACGCTTTTCAATGTCCGAACGGTTGTGCCCAGAACACTTTGCGGCCATGTCTAGACTTTGCGGGCATCCCGGACGGTGTCTACACACTCACCGCGATGGTCCGGCGCATTTCCGATGGTACGGTATTGTTCAGTGACACCGAGAAGATCCAAATTGATCGCGTGCCGCCGACAATCGACGTGACGATGAACCCGAATAAGTCCTGTTATAGTTCAAAGGACACGAACATTCAGGTTCACTTCACAGCCAGCGACGCTTGCAAAATCCGATCCTATAAGATCTCCGGCGCAATCGTGGAGTCCGGCGGCGCGGCCAACAGCTATGACTTCAACCGAACCTTGAATGCATCGCTTTTGCCGGACGGCAACTATTCGATTACGTTCGAAGTTCACGACAATGTTGGCGACGATACAGCGACGTTCTGCCCGACCGGTTCGAACGTTTCAACAAAGACAATCGAATTCCAGGTCGACAGTACGCCGCCTATCGTAACGCTGAACTCACCCGGGACCTGTCTCAAGGGGACCATTACTGTTAATTTCAACGTTAACAATAGCCCTGCCACGACAGCCCTCGGTAATGCGCGAATCTTCATCGACGGCGTCCTGAAGAAGACACAGGCGGCTGTCCAAGGTGTGAACTCGTTCAGCCTGGATACGACGACCCTGTCGGACGGACCTCACACGATGAAGATTGAAGTCGACGATGCCTGCCTGAACACCGGCGCCTCGTCGATTGTCAATTTCTCCGTGGACAACACTCCGCCGACGATAACGGTAACCAATCCGAGCGGCGATCCGAACGTCTGCGTCAAGTTCAGTACCACCTCGTTCACCATTCAGTTCAGCTTCAACGAGTCTGTGACTTGGACGCTGCTGGTCGATGGCGGAACAGTGGGCCTTGGCACGACGAACGGCTCCGGATCATCCGGTTCCTCCGTCTATACGCCCGGCGACGTCAATTGCCATACGTTTGTGCTTACCGCTACCGACACATGCGGCAACTCGGCCAATAAGTCTTTCAAGCTTCAGAGGTTCGTTGGCGAGTGCGATTGCGTCATCTTGCCGAACCTGATTTGGCGAACCGCGGGTACCGTAACCGATCCGTTCGACGGAGTCACGAAGCAGCTCTATAGGCCGGAAGTCCTCAACATCGATGATATTACGCTTCGCGACGTTCTGAACTGCAATGGCGTAACCATCGATCAGAACCTGATCATTCAGACCGTCACCGTATCGAAGGTCACTCCGCTCTACAAGTGCGGTGCATTCACGTTCGGTCCCGGTTCTGGACTCAACACCAACTTCAAGCAGCAGAGCGTGGCTCACACCACAAACTTGGACGATTCAGTCTGCCAGGTAGCCTTCAAGCTACTGCTTACTGACCGATGCCTCGGCGATCGCTGCCTGTTGTTCTCGCCGCCCTGCACTCTATACACTCTCGAGGTCCAGTACGTTATTCGCGACCCGGTGACCGGCCGAATCGGCGCGCCGATCAAGAAGGAGATGTGCTGGAAGGTCGAACTCCCGGACAAAGACGTAATTCGATGTAACATCGATTACTTCGCGACCGTGGCCATCGGCCGCACCCAGAAGTGCAAGATCGCGGCTGATGTCGTCCAGGCGTTGAAGGATGCTCTCGACAACTCGGATCCGCTTGAGGGTCTGCTGGAGTTCGAGACGGTCGTTGCCTTTGCCTCGACCTCCTTCGATGACTTCATCGACATCAACGGTCCGGAGAAGGGCCTGAAGGACGTTCGGTTCGAGACGGGATACATGATCGATTCTGTAGAAGAGCCGGTCGGATGTCTGTTGATCGAACAGGCCAACTCGTTCCTTTGGCACTAGATTAGTTAGTTCAATTGCCGCCCCTGGGCTTAGTCCAGGGGCGGCCTCATAACAACAAATGCAAAAGAACCCTTATAAAAACCTAGTTCAACTACCTGTGTTTCCAGGGAATCACGATATTTGGCACGATGCCACTCGGTCTCCCGACAATATACAGGTTATGCAAAGAACCGAATGGTTACCAGACCAATTGGCACGGTTGCACGGAAAAATCTGGCTTGATGGCCCCCATTGGGCCAGATGAACCCTTCTAAAAGGAGCGGCACCGTGAACTCGAGGAATTTTTGTAACGTATTGCATTGGCTTGCTCTAGCCACAATGGTCTTCACGTCCGCGGCTGTCGGCGCCGTGAACGTGATTCGAGTATCCCAAGCCCAAACCAGCAACGACGGCAACAGCGGCGGGAGCTGGGCCGCAGCCAAGCGAACCGTTGGAGGAGCGCTGGCAGCCGTTTCCGGCCCGACACAGATTTGGATCCAAGAAGGCACTTACTTTGAGAGTTTGACGATCTCGACGGCCGGAGTGGAGCTGTACGGCGGCTTCAAGAAAGACGGCTCGGAGACCTCTCTCGGCCAGCGGAGCGGTGGAGCGACCGTGATTGACGGCGGCGGGCTGTATCAGCCCATCCGCGTCGACTCCTGCGACGGTACGGTCCTGGACCGGCTTACCGTCCAAAATGGAACGATCAACTGGCATGGAGGCGGCATCTACCTCTATTCCGCCACGAACGCCGTGATTCGCAACTGTACGGTGACGAATTGCACGACGACGGCATCAGGGAACGGTGGCGGTATCTCTATCACAAACGGCTCCACGACCCTCGATTCCGTCACGATACGCAAATGCCTTAGCGCGGCGATCGGGGGCGGCCTCTATGAGGTTGGAGCGGTAGTGAACGCCTCGAAACTGGATGTCGAGAATTGCAAGGCCGTCAAGGGTGGAGGCATAGGGTTAAGGAGCGGGGATGGATTGATATCGGGGAGCACAATCCGGAACAACGTTGCGACTTCCACAACGACCGAGGGCGGTGGCGGTATTTATATGTATGGCGTCCAGCGATTGAACATTATCCAGAACATCATCACATCCAACCAGGCGAACTTTGGGGCCGCGCTGGACTGCTATTATTACACTTCCAACACAATTGCCAACAATTTGATAACGCAAAATGTCGCCGGCACTGGCGCAATAACGGTACATGGCTATGCCTCAGCGGCCTACTTTGTGAACAATACGGTTAGTGATAATCGGAGCACGGTTGGCGTGTCTGCGCTATCGATATTTGACAGCGCTAGCGCAGTTCTTCGAAATGAACTATATACTTATAATTCCGGACCAAAGGCTGCCATTGGCAGAAACGCCGGCACCGGGTTCAATGTCGGTTATTGCAGCGCCTGGGCGAATACGAACGGGACGTTCGACGATCCTGCCGATGCTGACAACTTCAAATGGTCGGTGCTGGAAGAAGATCCAATGTATTTGAACCGCGTTTACCTCAGCGACCCCGTTAGCTTCCAGCTTACGCCGGACAGCCCTGGGCGCGACTATGGCATGAATAATAATCTGGCAAGCGACTTCGCCGGGGCGATGCGGCCGGTCAACAGCCGAGGCTGGACCATCAAATATGCTGACAAAGGCGCCTACGAATACCAGACCGATTACCAGAATGTTCCGCAATTCGTGACGATGCAAGGATGGTGGAATAATAAGCCAAATCTTGTCCTCGATCAGTCGGCTGCGAAGCTGCATTTCCGAGTATTCGATGCGAACAACGTCTTGCTTGCTGACACGTGGGCTCCTCAATCATCGAACGGATTCTATCTGGTTCCGCTCGGCAACTCTGCCCCTGTCCAGACACCAGTTAAGATACTGATCAGCGCGAAAGGCTATCTCACGGCGAAAGTGGTGATGTACAACCTGCCCAACCCGGTCCCCTGCCAACTTTCCACCGGTCAGGACGTAGAGCTCATCCCCGGAGACGCCGACGGAGACAATCAGGTCGGCTTGCTGGATTTGAACGTGGTATTCGTGAGTTTCTTCCAAACCGGCGATCTACCCGGTGATATTGACGGGGATCGGCAGGTCGGCGCAGAAGACTTCAATCTCGTAATGCTGAATTTCATGTCGATTGGAGAGAACTAACAAACCTCCAATACTGTTAGAATTGCTCGGGCTTGACAGCCCGGGCTTTTTCTTTGCCAGTCATACGGACAGCCATTAACCTGACTAGACTATGGGATTTAATGGCTAAGTGATTGACGGATGTCAATTTTGCATGTAGAATGTAGGTGGTTATTCTAGGGGTTTTTGCGCGTGGCCAATGGCCCGTTCAATATCGCTTGCCAGTCGTGAACGTAATGGGTGGATGATTAGGTCAGCCCTCGTCGCTAGAATTGGCTTTCGAGAAGCAGTAAACCCTTGACCGAAGGGTCGTTTTGATTAACGGAAGGAAGAGGGCAATGGAGTATTTGCGGTCGATAATTGTATCGGCTTTGGTGTTCTGCGCAATCGGGGGGTGGGCGCAGACCAACGCCAATGGCGCGCTCGATTCTGGGGGCGCCTTATTCTCGGCGGACAGTGGAATTATCATCCGTTCGCCGGACGATTCCGCAGGCATCCCCTGCTATTCGACGCTCTCCAATGACCCTCAACATACGGATGCTTTGGCTGTCCTACTAGATACCCTGATTAACACTCCGGCCGGCTACGAGGTTCTTGTTGTCGGATGGTTGGACTCCGAACCCGATAAGACTGTTGACAACATCAAAGTACGTAGTGATTCGTTTCAGTGCGTAAGTGGGTGTGGACACCTTACTCTATCACCTTGTGTAAGCTTCAAGAATGATCCCGTCGGCTCCGTTCCCGACGGCGTATATTACTTGGAGGCCCAAATACGAAACATAGATACTATAAATCACCCCAAGGACGTGATCGCACGGGACAGCGTACGAGTAAAAATCGACCGAGTTCCGCCCGTCGCGGATTTCCAAGTAATCCCCTTTAAGCCTTGTTACAACAGATCGGACACGAATGTCGAGGTCCGTTTTTCTGCGAGCGACGACTGCAATATCGGCTCGTATGAGATTTCAGGCCTAATAAACGAGACCGGGGGCAAAAATGCCAGCCCCATGGCATTTAGCCGGTTCTTTGACGCTTCGATCGTTCCCGACGGAAGGTACAGCATAGAATTTGATGTGACGGACGATGAGGTCTTGGTGAACAGCGACAATTCTATTTGTTGGTCGTTCCCCAACCTGACCACCGTCGGTCCAAAGGAAATCCTTATCGATTCCACGCCCCCCATCGTCAACGTCACCGGGCCGAATGGCTGCCTGCGAGGTTCTGCCACCATAACCTGGACCTGTGACAACATCCCCGCCACTACGCCAATTCGTGAGTCGAGGGTCTATATTGACAACGTTTTGAAATGCACGGTGCCGAACGGTCAGCCGCTTACCTGTACCGTCGACACCACCACCCTTACCGACGGCAACCACACGATCAAGGTGGAGTGCGAGGATA
>JBGPGO010000018.1:0-68107 GCA_041483895.1 Fimbriimonadia bacterium | reverse complement strand
GGCGGCGGCGGCGGCACGGGAAGCCCGCCCGACAGCCGCACGACCCTTCGGGTTGGCGTCGTTCAGGAGAGCGGCGCGGGAGTCTCTGGTGTTCAGGGCGCTACCGTTGTCGGTGTCTATGGGAATCCGGCCCAGCCCGGCACGCTCAAGACCGTCAATTTTGCGCCGATTAACCTGGATCCGACCCGCCATGACCTGGCGCTCCCGCCGGCGGACCTGGTCGGCATCTTCATCATCCCGCCCGCGGGCTTTCACCCCCATATCGCGCAATACAAATCCCGCGTGACCGGCATCAACAACGTTGACGTCTACCAAATGCCGAACAACCTCTCGGAATATCTGGCGAATCCGACCGTTTATGCCATCGCGCCACTGACGGGGCCGTTCGGTCAAGGCATCATAGATATTGGTGACATCAAAATCTATCCATCCAATCAGCCGCCGCCACAGCCGAACTTTCCGTAAACACGGTGTGAATTCAATTGTCATTCCGAAGCGGAGCGAGGAATGCCTTTCAGAACCTTCCTGTGGCGAGCCGGTCATGAGGCGTATGGTGCGTTTTGAAAGAGATTCCTCAGTCGCTGCGCTCCACCGGAATGGCAAGGCGGCACTAAGACTGTGAGCTCCATACGCACCCTTGGCATCGCGTTCCTGTGGCTCCTGGCAGCCATTCTCCTCTATCTGGGCGCCATGCGGCTGCGATCGGTAGACCCGTTCGCGGATTATAGAAATAAGTTTGGGTCCGTATTCAATAACCCGTACGCCATCAGCCTAAATCACGTCAAAGTTGCCGCGTACGACGGTCAGACGCCGCTCTGCCGATTCGATGTGAATACAATCGACGTGCGCCGGGACGAGCGCGAGATTTGGCTTCGCGAGTGCAGTCAGGGCGTGCTGTACGACGCCGGCAAGCCCGTCGCGAACTTCGAGGCGAAACTGGTCCGATGGGACGCAAACCAGAGACGCGCGGAATGCATCGGGGTCGCCCGCCTCAAAACCAAGGATATGGAGGTCGCCACAGAGACCGCGACCTGGGAAGAGACCACATCGCTTCTCACCTTCCCCAAACCCATTTCTGGGACACTATCCGGCGGCAAAGTGGAAGCGGCGGGAGGCAGTGTGCGGCTCGCGACCAGGGAAATCGCGTTGGGCCGTGGCTCCTGGACCGGCCTTGTCAACTTCCAGGCGGACAAGGAGAAGCCCAAAAAGCGGCGTTTCGTGTACCGATGGCAGAGCATAAAGAAGACCTCCAAACCCCCGGTCGCGACATACGTCGGGGCCGAGGCAATTGACGAAGACGACACCTTTTTCCGCGCCGACCTCATCGTTCATCAGGAGGAGCCGGACATCGCCGACTGCACGGGCGCATGCGCAATGCGAAGTCCCCGAATGGATATCACTTCGAAAAAGACGGTTATCGAGCTGAAGATCAAGAAGGCCACGATTACCGATGGGGTGACGATGACGATGTGGCCGAAGCCCGCCGATGTCGCCGACATGAAGCTGCTTCCCAAAGAGGGCGATGAGTGGGATGAGCCGCTCCACTCCCGCAAGATCGGAAAGGCCTTCCCGGTCCGCGCGACCTCTGATGTCATCACCTATTTCTATGCGGACGACAAGAGAGTGGCCAACCTGGACGGGCACGTCCATGCTCGGCAGGACCTGCCCGGAGGCGCATGGCGGGAAATAACGGCGAATAAGGCGGTCCTCGACGACATAAAAGAGACTTTGCGGTTGGACGGCAACGTCCACTATGTCGCGAGCAATGAGGACGATTTCACGGTCGAATGGATGGAGATATCAACCAAAGAGGGCGATGAAAGCTGGAGCGCCGGGCCCGGCTCCGGCAAGAGCACGACGCCCAAGGAAAAGGAAGGAGAGAAGCCAAAGACAGGCGGAGGCTAGGCCGCCGCCTCATCGGGCCCGACCGCGACGCGCACGCAATTCCGACCCGCTTCTTTCGCGCGATAGAGCGCCTGATCGGCGGCCCCGATCAGGTCCGCGGGCGAAGTCATTTCCGGCCCCCACTCCGCAACGCCGAGGCTTATCGTGATCGATTGGTAGGGATCGGCGCTGTCATGAACCTTGATCCGCAGGCGTTCGGCGAGGATGTTGGCGGCCTGCAGATTTGCGCCGGGAAGAACGACGGCGAACTCTTCGCCGCCATAGCGGCATGCGATGTCGCCTGCTCGCGCCTCGTCCCGAATGATCCATGCCAATCGGACGAGCAATTGGTCGCCCGCTTGGTGACCATACTTATCGTTGTAGGCCTTGAAGAGGTCAGCGTCGATCATGATGAATCCCATCGGCTTGCCTGATGCACCGATCCGTTCCACAAGCACATCCATCTGATTCCAAAGCGATCGGCGGTTATGCAGGCCCGTGAGCGCGTCCGTCTGGGCAAGCAGTTCCAGTTTGCGGTTGGCATCTGTGAGCTGTGCCGTCCGACCCTCCAAAATGGTGTAGAGGCTTTGAAGCTGCTCGTTCTGGGCGGATGTCTCTTCCATCTGCGCTTCCAGCTCTGTGAAAGCGCATTCCAGGCTCTGCGCCAAGTCGTTCATTCCCGCGTGGATCATGCCGATTTCGTCCTGCCGCGATATCTCCGGAAGGCGATAGGAGTAGTCGCCCGCGGTCCACTTCGATACACCCTCTTTTAGCCTGCCCAGCGGCTTGGCGATCATTCCAATGGCCAGCAGGGTGACGAGCATCGCGAACAGCGGCACGACGATGATGCTGGCGATTACCGTCCGGTAGGTGGCCATTGCCGTGGGTTCGCCGATGCCCTCGTATCCGGAGTGGACGAGGAACCGAGCGTAAAGGTCGCCAGGCCGGGAATCGTTGGCCGGCAGCGCCGCCACGTATGCCCCGCCCTGCGTGCGAAACTCGGGCAGGCGAGTGTCGGCCACGGCCTTGCTTGTCGTCCAGGTCTCCTCGGCCTTCTCGCTCTTCGCAACCAGCTTGTCGCCGATACAGAGCGCGATCTGCTTGCCGGAAATTCGAGAGAGTTCGCCCAGCATCTTGTTGTCCACCGGACGGAACAAGGCAACTACGCCGATCGGATTGCCCGATCCGTCGGACCGCACCACAGGAACAACCGCGCCCAGCATCAGGTGTTCGCCGTACTGCATTATGGTCGTCGACGCCTTGCCTCGCTTGGCGCGAATCAACATTCCATCGGGGATTTCAAAATCAGGATCCTTGACCAGATCTCCGTGCGCGTACACACGGTCTCCTTGCAGGTCTTCCAGGGCCATCAGGTCGCTATAGGTCGCTTCCACCCAACCGCCTTCGAAGTTGCTTTTCGCCCACTTGGCGTCGTGCTTTTGCACGGCGGAGTAGCATTCGGTCCAGGTTCCGTAGTCCGCGGCGGTCAGCATGGCGTTGTTCTTGATAGAGTCTAGGACGCGGACGACCAAATCCGCGGCGCTGTCCGAATCCTCACGAAGCCGAGCTTCGGACAGATCGTTGTAATGGAGGATGGCGAAATAAGATATCAGCCCCACGAGGACGGTCATCCCTAGGGCTGTTATGATGAGCATCTTCTGACGTAGCTTCAGCCGATGCCAACAATTGGTACGTTTCGGTACCTTTTCCGCCAATCCGTACTCTCCTACCGCATTCGACGCATACCAGTCTCAGCAGGTTATTTCCACGTTTGCCGAATGAGAAAGCCGGAATTGGTGCGGTGCTTCTCCTGCTGGCTTTGCTGGGATGGGAATTGCTCAGACTGGATGTGGAATACTTGCCTTCATGAATGCCGGCGTCCCTTACGACGAAAGCTGGCTCGAAAGCCGGCCTTCCACTCCCACCGCCGACCGGCAGTTTTCTTCGATACCCTCAACTGACGATCTCCGTAGGATTATCACCTTCATGGACCTGACGACCCTGAACGGGGGCGATACCGACGCCGTTGTGGAAGCCGTGTGCGAGCAGGCAATGGCGGCCGGCGTTGCCGCCGTCTGCGTATACCCGGTATTTATCGCGACCGCCAAACGCCGCCTGGCCGGCTCGGGGATTCCGGTGGCGTCGGTGGCGGCGGGATTCCCACACGGCCTCAGCCCGCTTCCCATCCGGGTGGCCGAGGTCGCGGCGGTTGTAGAGGCTGGAGCGGACGAGGTGGACTTTGTGATCCGCCGGTCCCACGCTCTGACAGGTCGATGGGCGGAACTATTCGATGAGGTGCGGCAGTTTCGGCGGGCGGCGGGCGAGGCCGTTCTGAAGGCAATTCTGGCCACCGGCGAGCTTCGCAACACGGAGATGATCTACCGGGCCGCGCTGACCTGCCTGATGGCCGGGGCGGATTTTGTGAAGACCTCCACGGGAAAAGAAACGGTGAACGCGACCCTGGATGCAGGGGTCGCGATGGCGCAGGCGATACGCACGTACCATGTGCGGACAGGGCTCCGGACCGGTCTCAAGCCGGCGGGAGGCATCCGAACCGCCGAGGATGCTATCCAGTGGCTTGCGCTCGTCCGCGAGGAGCTAGGCGCGGAGTGGCTGACCTCGGCCCACTTCCGTATCGGCGCGAGCAGTCTCCTTACCGACGTGCAGAACCGTCTCATGAAATAGCTTGGTACAATGCGGCGCGATGAGATATGTGTGCCTGGATGTGGGAGAGCGGCGCATTGGAGTCGCGACGGCGGATGATGAGATCGGCATCGCGTTTCCCAAGGAAGTGATCGAGCGGCGCGGGAATCTGGCGGCGGATGTCGATCGGGTGATGGCGGCGTGCCGGGAGCATGAGGTGGAGGCCATCGTCGTGGGTCTGCCGCTGAATGCCGATGGAGGCGAGACAGAGCAGTCTCGGCGCATTCGGGATTTTGTCGGTCATCTCGCACTTCCAATCCATTTTCAAAACGAGGCCTTCACAACGCAAAAGGCGGAAACCGCGCAGATTGAAGCGGGAGTGAGCCGGAAAAAGCGCACTACCAGCGGCGATAGCGTGGCCGCGAGCATCATCCTCCAAGAGTTCCTGAATGAAACGACGCCTTCGTAGGTTGGGCTGCGGCTGCCTCGCCGCGCTGGGGATCATCGTGTGCGGGTCGATAGGGTACTTCGATTACCAATTGAAACCCGTGGGCGCCGGCAAAGCTGTGATCGTCCGCGTCAAGCCGGGCGAAGATTGGCCCCATCTGCTCCATGATCTGGAACGCATGCGGCTTATTCGGAACGCATCCATCGCAATGTTATTCCTTCGTTACACCTACGGAGCCGATCGGCTTCCGAAGGAAGGATTCTATGAAGTCTCCCCTCAGAAGGATGCTCGAACGACCATAAACAGCATCTACTCGGACGAGAACACGGTCGCCCAAGTCACCATACCGGAAGGCCGCAACCGACATTGGATTGCATGGAAGCTAGAAGAAGCGGAGGTCTGTGATTCGGAGGCGTTCTTGCGGGCGACGAACCGACCGTCACAATATACAACCGGATTGCACTTCCCAACGCCGCAAGAGAACCTTGAGGGCTACCTTTTTCCCGACACCTATTTCTTTCGCAAGCGCCTCGGTGCAAGGGGGACAATCGAGGCCATGTTACGGAACTTCGAATCGAGAGCCGGTGAGGTAGGCATCCAGAGGTCGTCCCAACTCGCCACCGTTGTCATCGTCGCCTCCATGATCGAGCTGGAAGTGAAGGTCCCAAGCGAGCGGGCAATTGTTGCCGGAGTGATCGCCAACCGATTGTCAAAGGGTATGCCGTTGCAAATCGACGCGACCGTCCTCTATGGCTTGGGAAAATGGAAATCACAGGTCACTTTCGCCGACCTGAAAAAGCCGACCCCGTACAATACCTACCTGATCAAGGGCCTGCCTCCAACTCCGATCTGCAATCCCGGCCTCGCCTCGCTGGAAGCCGCCTATCGCCCGGCAAAGCACAACTACCTGTATTATGTGGCTAAGGGAGATGGAACTCATTTGTTTGCGTCTACGTTTGAAGAGCACCGGAAGAACATACGGAGCGTGCGCCACTGAAATTCGATCGCTCCAAGGCGCCGATCGGTTTGCGGAAGCTGTGTCCCGATCTGTACGTCAACAACATCGTCGATCTGGATTCGGCGACGTTGCTTGCCGCCGGGATACGAGTTCTGCTCTTGGACCTTGATAACACTTTGACGCCGTGGCGCTCGTATGAAGTGCCGGAAGAGATCGTGGAATGGCTGACCAAGACACAAGAGGCGGGGATAAAAATGTGCCTCGTCTCGAATACCAGGAATTCTGGCCGGCTGCGGGAGCTTTCCGAGCGTTTCGGCATCCCATTTGTCCGTGCCCGAATGAAGCCGAGCAGGCGCGGGTTCGTTGACGCGCTGGAGATTTTGGGCGCCAAACCGGAGGAGACGGCCATGGTCGGAGATCAACTTCTCACCGACATTTGGGGTGGAAATCGAGCCGGGATCCGGACGATCTGGATCGCTCCGCTCCATCCGAAAGAGTTCTTTGGGACGAAGATCAGCCGCCTTCTGGAACGGTTGATCCTCTGGGTATTCCGGATGACGGGCGCCCGATCTCGTTCTGAATAGACGGGTCCCAATCTGCCGATACTTGGTATCGCACGGTTGACAAAGCGGGGAAGCGGTCGGTAGGCTTGCCGACGACCTGTCCCGAAGCGGAGCGAGGGAAACTGAGAAGGAGTGACGATGGGAAAGCCGCTCATTATTGTTGAGAGCCCGGCGAAAACGAAGACGCTGAAGAACCTCCTGGGGGGCAAATATGAACTCGAGGCCTCCTATGGCCACGTCCGCGATCTGCCAAAGAAGGAATTCGGCGTCGATTTAGAGCACGATTTCCATCCCACCTACGTCCCGCTCACCGATCGCAAGAACCACATCAAGCGGCTAAAAGACGCCACGAAGAAGGCCGACGAGGTCTATATCGCGACCGACCCGGACCGGGAAGGGGAGGCGATCGCCTGGCATCTGCAGGAAGCGCTGAACCTCAAAGACCCGAAGCGGATCGAATTCAACGAAATCACGGAGTCGGCGGTGAAGCGCGCTTTGGAGCACCCGCGCGTCATCGACATGGACCGGGTGAACGCGCAGCAGGCCCGTCGCGTGGTGGACCGGATCGTGGGGTACAAGCTGAGCCCGCTGCTCTGGAAAAAGCTGGGGAACAAACAGCTCAGCGCCGGCCGCGTGCAGTCGGTGGCGGTGCGGCTCATCGTAGAGCGGGAGCGCGAGATCAGGGCCTTCGCGGCGGAAGAGTATTGGTCTATCACGGCCAAGCTGACGCCGGAGGACAAGGTCCAGCCGTTCGAGGCTGACCTGCGTTCCAAGGGCGAAAAGAAGCTCGAGATCACCAACCAAGAGCAGGCTGATGGGATTTTGGGCGAGCTGCAGGGCGCGAAATATATCGTCAAGTCGATCAAGAGGAACCAGCGAAAACGCAGCCCGGCGCCCCCGTTCATCACCAGCACGATGCAGCAGGAGGCCTCCCGAAAAATCGGCTTCGGCGCGAAGATGACCATGCAGACCGCCCAGAAGCTGTACGAAGGGATTGAACTGGGCGGCGCGGGATCGGTTGGTCTCATCACCTACATGCGAACCGACTCGACCCGGATCGCCGATGAAGCGAAAACGGCGGCGGAGCAGTTGATTCGAAGCAGATTTGGCGCGGATTATGTGGGCAGCGGGCGAAAGGCGAAGGCCGGCAAGAGGGTCCAAGACGCGCACGAAGCCGTCCGGCCCACAGATCCGCATCGCACGCCTGATGCGGTCAAATCGTTCCTCTCGCCACAGCAGTTCAAGCTTTACGACCTGATCTGGAAGCGCTTCATCGCCAGCCAGATGGCCGATTCTTTGAGCGACGTTACCACGGTCGATATCAGCGCCAACGACTACATTTTCCGCGCGACCGGATCGGTTCCGACCTTCGCGGGCTTTACCGCCGTGTACACCGAGGGCAAGGATACGATGGAAGTGGAAGACGACGAAAATCCGCCTCTGCCGTTGCTGAACGAAAACGACCCGCTGCGGCTTCTGGACCTGCATCCGGACCAGCACTTCACGCAGCCGCCACCGCGATACACGGAGGCCACGCTGGTCAAGGCGTTGGAGCAGAATGGCATCGGCCGGCCAAGCACCTATGCGACGATTCTGTCCGTCGTCGTCGACCGCGGATATACGACTTTGGAGAAGAAAGTGTTCTCGCCAACGCCTCTCGGCGAGGTCGTATCGGACTATCTGGTGGAGACTTTCCCCGACACGTTCGATATCCAGTTCACGGCGAAGATGGAAGACGATCTGGACCAGATAGCGGAGGAGGGCCGGGATTGGGTGGCTGTCGTGAGCGGTTTCTATGGCCCGTTGGAAGTTCGGTTGAGCGGGGCCAGCAACGGGGAGCAAAAGGATATCGTTTCCGACAAGATTTGCCCGAACTGCGGCAAGCCGATGGTGGTGAAATCCAGCAAGCGCGGCGCGTTTTTGGGCTGCAGCGGGTATCCGGAATGCAAGACCATCATCTCGCTCGACCGCCCGGCGGACAAAGAGACCGACAAGATGTGCCCGAACTGCGGCAAGCCGATGGTGATCAAGACCGGGCGGCGCGGAGAATTCTTGGCCTGTACCGGGTATCCGGAATGCAAGACGGCCATGTCGGTAGACGGGAAAATCATGCCGGAGGATAAGCCCACCGATAAGGTGTGTCCCAATTGCGGCAAGCCGATGGTGATCAAGACGGGGCGCAACGGCGAGTTCCTGGCGTGCACCGGCTATCCGAAGTGTAAGACCGCGCTGCCGCTCGTCACATCCGACATCCCCTGCCCAACTTGCGGCGAGGGGCGGATGGTGGAGAAGAAATCGAAGAAGGGCAAGACCTTCTGGAGCTGTTCGCGCTACCCGGCCTGCAAGACGGCGACGTGGGACAAGCCGACGGGGGAAAAGTGCCCGACGTGCGGCGACGCGATGGTGCTGTCGAACACCAAGACCCATGGCGAACGGGTCAAGTGCCAGTCCAAGACCTGCAATTTCGTGCAGTCCGATGAGCCGGATAAGGTGGCCGTGTAGGTTTTTGTGTCGGGGTTTTTACCCGATGAAAGTAGCCGCAGTTCCTCATTGCGATACGAGGTCGAATCGACGACCACAAGAACTGCGCAATTCCCAGGCAAATCAAAGTAGCCGCAGTTCCTCATTGCGATAACAGGTCGAATCGACGACCACAAGAACTGCGTAATCCCGTCTAATTTGACTACAAGGATGGAGATCGTCAATTTCGCCCCTCCCACGCGGTTCTTGTGGTCGGATATTGATAACTTGTCGGAACGAGGAACCGCGGCTACCGGATTTATTGAATCCGAACCGCCTTAGGTCCCAATACCGAACGCAGGCGGTCAAGGAGGGCGGGCTCCGGATCGACGTAGTCTTTCAGTCGGAACATCGAAGAGTGGCCGTTATTTTGGACGTGCACCAGGACGCGGCATTCGCCCGGATGGCGCCTCATGTCCTCGATCAGTTCCCGCAACTGCTCCCGCGTCGCGTGATGGAGCTGAAGCGTCAGCGATGGCCCCGCGGCATCGGCCTCGCCCGGAACAAGTGGCTCCATGAACTCCACCCGCAGTTCGACCTCCCGCTGGTTGGAGCCGGGACGCTCCCGGTGCATCGCCTTCCCCCGAACCGCCAGCACGGCGCCGCGAGAAAGAAGCGAACCGAATTTCTCCAAGATGGCGGGGAAAACGGCCATACGAACCGTTCCAGACATGTCTTCCAGAGTGGCGGTCGCCATCTCCTCGTTCTTGGTCTTGGTGCGGAAGCGCCGCAAATCGGAGATCACGCCGGCCACCGTCACAGGTGCGCCGTCGTCAAGCTCGGCGAAGTTGGCCGCGGTGCAGGTGGCAACCTCGTCCATCACATGCGCCACCGATCGCAGCGGATGGTCGGAGACGTATATCCCAAGAACCTCTTTTTCCAAATTCAGCTTGTCCAGGCGGCTTAGGTCTTCGGCGTCGGTCATGATGGGCGTCTCGCTCTGCCGCTGCCGCCCGTTCTCGCCGAACAGCGCCTCCTGCCCCGCCAGCTTGTCCCGGTGCAGCTTGTCGGCGTGGCCCAGGATCAGCGCCATGTTCGCAAGCAGTTGGTTTCGATTGCCGTGCATCGCGTCGAACGCCCCGGCCTTGATCAAAGACTCCAGCGTGGCCTTGTTGCAAGTTCCCACCGCCCGCACTCGCGCCGCAAAGTCGAAAACGTTCTCGAACGGCCCTTCTTCCCTCGCTTTGAACATCGTCTCGACCGCCGCCCCGCCGACCCCCTTGATCGCAGCGAGACCGAAACGGACCGCGCCTGTTTCGACGATAAAGTCAATGCCCGAGAAATTCACGTCCGGCGGGCGAACCTCCACGCCAAGCCGCCGGCACTCTTCGATACAGGAGGTCACCTTGTCCTGCGAATCGAGATAGACCGCGAGCAGCGCGGACATGTATTCCACGGGATGGTTGGCTTTGAGATAAGCGGTCCGGTAGGCGATCATCGCATAGCAATACGCGTGGGCCTTGTTGAAGGCATAGCCGGCGAAGGGAACGATCAGCTCCCAAATCTCGTTCGCCTTTTTTTCGTCGATGCCGTTCTTGGCCGCGCCTTCAAAGTATTTGGCGCGCATCTTGTCCATGTCGCTGGCCTTTTTCTTTCCCATCGCGCGCCGCAAAACGTCCGCTTCGCCGAGCGTGAAGCCTGCGACGGCCTGCACGATTTGCAGTACCTGGTCCTGATAGACGATCACGCCGTACGTGGGCCGCAGCACCTCTTCCAATACCGGATGAAGGTAGGCGACCGTGGCCCCGTGCTTTCCGGCCGCATACTTCGGTATCTGCGCCATCGGACCGGGCCGGTAAAGCGCGACCAACGCGACCAGATCATCCACGCAGTTGGGCTTCAGTTCCATGATCGCCCGCCGCATCCCGCCGCTTTCCAATTGGAACACTCCCACCGTCTCGCCGCGGGTCAGCATGTCGTAAGTCTTCTTGTCGTCCAGCGGGAAGTCTTCGACCTTCAGCGGCTTCTCGATGTTTCGCAGAGCTTTTGCCAGCACTGTCAGGTTGGAGAGACCCAAGAAGTCCATCTTCAGCAGGCCGATCTGGTCGAGCGCGGCCATCGGATACTGGGTCACAACTTCGTCGTTGCCGCCTTTGCTGAGCGGGACGTTTTCCACCAGCGGATCGCGGGAGATGACGACGCCTGCCGCGTGGGTGCTGGCGTTCCGGGCCATTCCCTCGATGCTTTGCGCCGTATCGATCAGCTTCTGCAGAGGCCCGCCTTGCTGGTAGAGGCTTTTGAGGTCGGAGCTTTCCTGCAGGGCTTGCTCGATCGTGATGCCGACCGGCAGGGAGGGGATCAGCTTGGCAACGCGGTCCACGTCGGGAAGCGGTACGCCCAGCGCCCGGCCCGCATCACGGATGGACGCCCGCGCCGCCATCGTGCCGAAGGTGATGATCTGCGCGACATGATCCTTGCCGTACTTTTTGACTACATAGTCAATCACTTCCTCCCGCCGCTCGTCCTCGAAATCCATGTCGATATCGGGCATGGAGATGCGCTCCGGGTTGAGGAACCGTTCGAAGGTGAGGCCGCACGCCACCGGGTCCAACTCCGTGATGCCGAGCAGGTAGCTGACCAGGCTCCCAGCCGCCGACCCGCGGACGCCGTAATAGATCCCCTGCTCCTTGGCGAAGTTGGAAAAGTCCCGGACGATGAGGAAATAGTCTGTGAATCCCGTCTTTTCGATGACGCCGAGTTCGTATCGCAGCCGCTGTTCGTGCGTGTCGTCGCCGGAAGGGAACATCTCGCGCATCCGTTCCCGGCACAGCGATTCGACATGCTCCAATGCCGTCTTTCCCTCCGGCAGTTCCGGCGTGGGGAGCTGAAGGCGATCGAAATCCAATTCCAGCTTGCAGCGGTCGGCGATTTCCAGGGTCTGCTCCAGGGAGGCAGGGTGGTCCTTGAACAGCTCCGCCATCTCGCGTGGAGACTTGAGATAGAACTCCTCGGTGCTGAACTTCAGCCGGTTCTCGTCTACCACCGTCGCCCCGGTCTGAATGCAGAGCATTACGTCGTGCGAGCCGGCGTCCTCTCGGCGCAGATAGTGGACATCGTTCGTCGCGATGACCGGCAGCTTCAGCTCTTGGGACATGCGGATAAGATGCTCATTGACCTGCTGCTGCTCGGGAAGCAGATGGTTCTGGAGCTCGATGTAGAAGTTGTCCTGTCCAAAAATGTCGCGGTACTCGGCGCAGGCGTTTTTGCCCGCCTCGTAGCCCTCTTGCATCAAGAGCGAGCAGACCTCGCTGGCGAGGCAAGACGTGGTGGCGATCAGACCCTCGGCGTGCTCGGCCAGCAGCATTTTGTCCACGCGAGGTTTGTAGTAGAAGCCCTCGATGGCCGCGATTGTCGAAAGCTTCATCAGGTTCTTGTAACCCGTGATGTCTTTCGCGAGCATGAGCAGGTGGTATCGCTTTTGCGCCAACGCGCCGGACTTATTTCGCAGTCCGCCGGGCGCCACATAGGCCTCTACCCCGATGATCGGGTTGATGCCATGCTCTTTGCAGGCGTTGTAGAAGTCGATCACTCCGAACATCACGCCGTGGTCGCTGATAGCCAGCGCCGGCATCCCCATATCGGCAGCGGTCCGGACAAGGTCCTGAATTCGGTTGGCCCCGTCGAGCAGGCTATATTCCGTATGGACGTGCAGATGAGCGAACGACAAGCCGATCCCCTTCCGTGGAACCCAATTGCAAATCTAGTGGAGGGCCGCCGGAGCGGGCACTACATTTCGTGGTTGGACACTATATTCTAGACTCCTTTCGACATCGCTTGGAATCTTTTTTTCCACACGGGTGCATAGATTTCGATAGTTCGTGAGTCTTCCTAGTTACAGAGCAGACCGCCGGAGAGTGGCTGCCAATCGGACGGGCCACCTGTGATGAGTACCGCAAGATCTAACCGGACGGCGTCCGGCGATGTGAATAACGTTGGCCGGCGCTCGCATTGCCGGACGCCCGCTTTGCTCATCGTTAGCGTACGAAACGGCGCGCCCCTCCCTTGGAGAGGCGCGCCGTCCGTTTGATTTGCTTTTATTTTGCTTTCCAAGGATCAATGACGCCGTAAGGTCGGACTCCGTCAACCCTTGCAATAGTGGCGCTTTGATTGGTGATAACTTCCACTCCATACATGGCGCCTTCGGGAGAAATCTTCCCGGATCCGGCCCAACCATCTCCTGCAGGGTCCATGGGAATTCGGCTCCAACCGACCTCGGAGCGGAACGGTTTCCATAGGAGATTGACGGCTCGAATGCGCTCGTTCGCCTTCAGTCCACTAACCTTAGCTCGGATTCCGCAGGCGCCGAGTTCCATAACGATCGGTTCGATAGTAATGCGCAATTGGCTGCTGTCGGAAAGTGGCTTGGTGACCGGTTTGGTCACATAGTCGCTGACCAGCATAGTCCGGAAATCCTTGTCATCCTGAGCAAAGTTCCTTGTCGAATTCGACCAGAGATAGTCTTCTACGTGCATCCGGAGGCGGTCCAGGAACGGTTTGTGCGTCTCGTCCCCCAGGTCCGCCAGCGTCTTCCAAGCATGCTCGGAGGCCTTTGTCAGCTTCTTGGCCGACTCCATCGCCGTCTGGTCGCCGGATTCCTCGGCCATCGCGTATTGGGTGGCCGCCTCCAGCCGGTCCGCATAGTAGTCGCCGAGGTCGGCCAGCATCTTCGCGTCCATCTTCAGATCGTCCAGGGCGTCGCTGCCGCCGGGGAGCGCGGCTTCCTTCTGCCGTGTCGCCTTGTCGTAGCCTCGAAGCAGCGCCGCCGCCTGCAATGGGGTTCTCCGGCCCGTGACGTTGCCGCTCAGCATCTCCCGCGCGTACTCCGCCGGCCCCATCGCGAAGAATGTATCGAACGGCAGGCCGTTGGCCCACTGAGCAATCGAGCCGCCCCATTCGAGCTCCGGCGCGTGGTCGCGATGGTCGGGACCAAGGGAATACTGGGTCTTGGCGGTCGGCACGATGCGGCTCATGGATTGGAGCAGGTCGTACGCCTTGTCGCCATTTTTCGCGCCCCAATGCTCTTTGGCAGCGTGGCGGAAAACGGTTTCCGGAGTCGCGGGGTCGTAGGCCAGCCGTCCCCACATCAGATACCAAAGCGGGCTGCGCTCATACTCCCAGCGATACAGCGGCTTTTTGTGCAGGAAGTCGGTCAGGGGATAGTAGGTGCTCATCGGTTCCACGCAGAATCCAATCGAATCGGCCAGGTTCGTCGTCTTGACGCACTCCCGGATGTGCGCGAAGTTGGCCCATTGGAACACCCGATTGGTGCCGTTCGCCCGAATCTGCCAGATCACCTTGTAGGCCCGGGGATAGAACAGATAGTTCTGATACGAATAGTCCCGCCATCCGGCCATCCGTCCGCCGGCCAGGTGCCAGGGCGGGCCCATCTGCTCCCCGTTGTATTTGATTTCGATGATGAACTTGTCCGGGTACATGCCGCCAAGCTCCATCAGCTTGTTCTTGTTGGCGCCCCACGTGCGAGTGTAGAGCGGCAGGGGACGGCCCAACTCGTCTAGTCCCGCCAGGTAGCTTTTGGCATAGAAATCTTCGCCATAGCCGGATTCCCCGATCCGGAACCCAATCATCGCCAGGTCCGGGCAGCCCTTTACAATCTGCTTTAGCCCCTCTTTGGAGTACTCGATGAAGTCGGCGACCGGACGTTCAGGGACCTTGCGGGCGCCGGGCCAGTTCCAGCCGCCCGTGTAGTTCATGAGGGCGAAACGGATGCCGCGGTCCTTCGCCATCATGCACACCTTCTCCAGCATGGCCAGATTTTTTCGGGCCTGTTCCGGCGGCACGCCAACGTCCGGGTACTTTTCGCTCATCACAAAGTAGACCCACGCGTTCGGAAAGCTGGTTACCTGCAGATCGAACATCGCGTGCATATCGATCCAGTTGATGCGAGACTTGGCGAGTAGGTCCAAATACCCTTTCCAATAGTTCTCGTCGGTGAACCACCAATGGTCCCAATCCCGATTGCCATCTTTATCCGCCATCGGGATGCTGAGGAACGGATTGACGCCGCGGAACTCGATGGCCGACTTGTGCTCATCCGGTACCTTTATCTCTAGGCCCTTCAGCCCCTTTTCATCGACTCGCTCCGCCAGGTCCAGAAGAGCGTACATTCCACCCGTGTCGTCGGAAAAAACACCGCGCATTCCGTTCGGCGTCGGTATGAGCCGGTAGGATTCGGGCGTGTCGATGCGCTCGCCGGGTCCGGTGATTGCCGTCCGATCCCCCTTTGTTCGGATGGCAAAAAGATGGTTCAAATCGGGCCTACGGACGATGACGCCCTGACCTTTCGCTTCCTGGACTTGCCTTTGCAGCTCCGATGCCGCCCATGCGACCGGCGGCGAGTTGGCGGGGATCTCAATCGTTATGGGATCGACGACAGCGAACGGGGAAAGTAGGGCAAAGAACATAAGAATCCTCCTCGATCAGGTCGAAATCTTCCACGGGATAGCAAATTTCCCTGCCAAAATTGGATTTCTGGGGCATAATATCTTCAGCCACCTTCGGTGGTCTCTATTTGTAGGGGAGAGTTTATGGAGTTCGGGCGGCGTGCGATTGCAGTGATTGTAGGGCTGATTGCGGTCGCTGACGCCCATGCCTCCCGTTCCATTGACATCGATTCCCCGTTGCCATCCGCCAACGTATCCTGCCGAACGCAATTGATCGCGCGGTATGCGGGCCTCGAGCCGGGGGACCAGTTGAGCCTTACCCTTATGAATCTCGACTCCGGTTTTTCCGTCGGACTGCAAGGGCCGACCATCCAACCGGGAGCGGGACAAGGTCAGTGGTCGGAATGTTTGAATTTGTGCTACCCACAGGTTTTTCCCAACGGCGCCGCGATTTTGACCGTCTCGGTCTGCGATGAGCAGAACCAGGAGAAGTACAGTAGGTCAGTGGCGATCACAATCGATACGTTCGGACCCGCCATGAACCTCACCATCTCGCCCGACCAACAGTGCTTCGGCAAGCTGGATAATGTGATTTCGGTGGACGCTACAATGAGCGACGTGAGCGGAGTCGCGCTGTGGCGACTCATCATTGACGGTCATCGCGTGGCCAGCGGTGGCGGCAGTTCAAATACCGCGTCGGTACATCGCACGATTAAAGTGGCCGACCTGGTCGACGGCTACCACAACATCCTTTTGGTCGCATACGATGCGGCGGGTGGTTCAAGTGGCGATGGCTGCTCAACCGGCGCGAACGCGGGAATACGCCAGGTGGATTTCGTCGTAGATCGGACGCCTCCCATCGTCACTATCGAAAAGCCAACGACATATTTGCAAGGAACCGGCGCCATCCGATGGTCGGTGAATAACGACCCCGATCTTGTGTCTCTTGTGCAATGCCAGGTTGTGCTCGATGGCGCTCTCTTCGCAACTCTGGGTCCAGACGACGTGGAGCAGGCAATCGACACGCTGGTTCTGGCGGATGGAGTGCACACGTTCCGCGTGGAGGCCAGCGATCAGTGCGGCAACGTCGGCAGCGACGAGGTCAACTTCGTCGTTCGCAATTCGGGACTTGGAACTCCTTTCGGTGGGAACTTCACGTTGGACTTCCTGAGGCCGACGAGCCAAGCCTCCGGATACCTGAGTTTCCGCCGTCCAGACACCGACGAACTCGTAAACCGGGCGATCGTGACTGTTGGGGCGGACGGCCAATATGAACCGGTCCCCGTTCTACCGGGACAGTACAAACTGTCGGTGCGGTTCGACGGCTGGCTTCGCCAAACCGTCAACAATGTCGATTTGACCGGTGGTCCCCTTAATATGGATTTTGAACTTGTCAACGGCGATGCAAACCACGATAACATGGTGGACCTTCTCGACATCAATGAGATCCTGATCCACTTTGCGGAGACCGACAGCGAAGGCGATCTCGATCACAGTGGCAGGGTCGATCTCTATGATCTCGCCATCGTGTTCCTGAACGCGGGACAGGCCGGCGACTAGCCTGCCGGTGAGAATCGTGCTAGCGTCGGCCTCCCCACGGCGCCAAGAGCTGCTCCGACTGATTGTCCCCGCCTTTGAAATCTGTCCGAGCAAGATCGACGAAGCGACTTCTTTGGGCACTTGGAACCCGTGTCTGACGGCACGGCGCCTGGCCCATGAAAAGGCAAATTCGGTCGCGTTCCGGTTCCCCGATGCGATCGTTATCGGCGCGGATACGTTGGTTGTTCTGGGGCGACGCATCCTCGGCAAGCCGGTGAATCCGGGAGATGCGGCGGGGATGCTTCGGGCTCTGTCCGGCAAAACGCACAGGGTGATTACCGGCATCGCGGTCGTCACCCCTACGGTCACGATACGGGCCTGTGAGACCACCCTCGTAACATTCCGGAATCTGGGGAACCAAGAAATTGGGGAATATGTCAAATCGGGAGAACCTTTTGATAAGGCTGGAGCGTATGGTATACAAGGTGGAGCGGCAAGTTTCGTCGCGCGCCTAGATGGGTGTTATAATAACGTGGTAGGTCTACCGGTTTATCTCCTAGATTGTGTGTTACGGTCTACCGGAGTGGAAACATCTAAGTACGCAGGCGAGTCCGGCCCAGGCAAGTAGAAACCGGGGCGGGTGGCTTCCAAAAGGAGGAAGACAGTGAAGAAGATTATTACGATTTTGGCCGTGCTTGGCGTTATGACAGCCGGTTTTTCACAGACAACCCAACCCCAGGACCCTGGTAAAGGCCAGCCGGCCACCCAGCCGGGTAAGGTTGTGAAGCCGAATTTGAACGTTGGCGCGACTCCGGGCTCTGGGGACTGGGAAAACCCCAAGGCGCTTGAGCGAAAATACAAACTGACAGAAGACCAGATGAAGCAGCTCCAAGTAGCCTATGACAAGATGGAAAAGGCGAACGCGGCGGTGGATCCGAAGAAGGTTACCAAGAAGGAATACTTCGACGTTCAGATCCAGAGCAAGGAAGACTATCGGGTCAAGATCAAAGAGGTGATGACGAAGGAGCAGTACGAACTGTACAAAAAGGAGCTCGATAGGAGGGCGGAAACCGAAATCACGTCGGACGAGGCCGCCAACCTTGCCACTGCTGCGGAGCAGGCCCGAAAAGACATTCAGAACATCGAGAGCAACCCAAACCTCTCGAGAACCGAGAAGGATGAGGCGAAGGCCAAGCTCAATCGCAAGTTGATGGAGCAGTGCCTCACCATCTTCGGCAAGGGCAAGAAGCACGATGTTATCGTGAAGGCCATCAAGCAGATGGACGACGAGAAGGAAAAGAAGGATAAGGCTGCCAAAGATAAAGCCGCCAAGGATAAGGACGGCAAGCCGGCTGACGGCACCGATAAGCCGAAAGAGGGTAGCGGCTCCGGTGGCACAACCGGCGGCTCCGGCGGCTAGTTTCTGAGAGTTGAGCGCCCCGCGACACGTTCGAGGGGCGCTTATCACAGGTGACGCCTATGCTCCACATTTGGTCTCTAATATTGACTGTGGCCTCCTGTCCGTGCGGCGATCTCTCTCCTCGGCCGACCACTCCGATGCCCGCGGCGTTCTTGCGGGACGGCCTTTCTTCGCCGCGAGATGCCTGCCAGATGATGGGTCCGCCTGCGTCACCGCACATCGATTTGCCGTCTACTCCTTGCATTGTGCTTGCCCGGAATTTGGCCGAACCGGCGGATCTCACGCATCGCTACGGTTTGTCAGATAAGCAATATCACCAATTGCGGGCCGCTTGGGATGTGATGATATCGAACATAAAAGCAGCCGATAGGGAGGATCGGAGTTGGAAAGATGAGGTCCACAATGAAATTACCGAGTCGCGAAAGTACGAGGACGCCATCAAAGCCACGATGACTTCCGATCAATTGTCCAGGTACGAGAAGCATCGAAGCACGTCAGAAACCACTCCCGAGGATGCTGAACGAATATTGATACATTCTAAACTGATGGTTGCGGCGGCGAAGGAGCTCCGGTCGATAGGAGCTCGGACCGATCTGTCCCCTGAAGCAAAAGTTGAAGCCATATATTGGGTTTATCGTGAGATGCACGAACGCGAATATGCTCAGCTCTCACCGGGCAGCCATCGCAACATCGTTGCGTTTCAAATTAAGTTATTGGACAGGATTCATGCCGATGAAAAGAAGGCTGCAAAAAAATGACGAAGCTGTTGGCCGCCGGGATCGTCACGGTTTGCCTGCTTGATCCTGGTTACTGCCAGAAGGTGGGACCTCCGTCGCCGGACGCGATTTCAGATTGGGACATCAGACGCATAACATCGGTTGCCAACTGGGAATTGCCGGTTCCAATTGCGGCTACCTACCATCTGCAGGATTGGCAGCGCGCGCAGCTTTGGTACGCATACGATGCCGAGGAGACGGCAGTAAAAGGAGCTGTGGGGAAAAAGCTGAGCCAGAAGGACTCCCAACGAATCCGCGGTGACGCCGCCTTACAATATCGCCTTAAGGCCGAAGAGTTCATGACCGCTGACCAATGCCAGTTGTACGAATTGGACCTCGACAGTTGGATGCGGAGAACGGCAATTGTCGATGACTTTCCGAGCGTCAATCGCATTGCAAAGATCGTCGAGCAGTGCCGGACCGAAATGCGGGTCATATCCGATCGGACGGATCTATCGGCTGAGCAAAAAGAACAGCTTCGATACGAGCTTCAGCGCAAAATGCTGGAGCAGTGCCTCAACATCTTCGCCAAGGGCAAGAAGCACGATATTATCGTGAAGGCCATCAAGCAGATGGACGATGAGAAGGAAAAGAAGGATAAGGCTGCCAAAGATAAAGACGCCAAGGATAAGGACGGCGCCGGCTCTGGCGGGACAATCGGCGGGTCCGGCGGATAGTTTTTTCCCAATTCAAACACCCCATGGCATCGCCGCTGGGTGTTTTCGTAGGCGCAGGTCCGCGTGACGATATCCCCTCACTTGGCATTTCCCCAAGGCCTGCGGTGATGTCGCAGTCGCCGCTGTGGGTGTTTGTGTTGTCGTCGTCCGAGAGCATCTACTAGGCGAACCCACAGCTACAGGGGGTTCGCGTCTCCGAGATGTGTCGGGGTCCTCGTCCGCCGAATGCTCTCTGATACCGATTCCGAAGACCCCGACACGCCCGATTAATGAAGTTTGCAGGACGCCAGGCCGCGTTTTTCCAGATACCGCTGATGATATTCTTCCGCCACCCAGAACTTCGGAGCCGGCACGATCTCCGTCGCAATCGGCCGAGTATGCCGCCCGGACTTCTCCAATATCTCCTTGGATTCCCGCGCCAGCTCTTCCTGCTCCGGTGAGTGATAGAAAATGGCCGACCGGTATTGCGACCCCACATCCGGCCCCTGGCGATTGACCTGCGTCGGATCGTGGCTGGCCCAGAAAACGCCCAAAAGCCGCTCGTAGGAGGTCTTCGTCGGGTCGAATTCCACCTGCACGGCCTCCGCGTGGCCTGTGCGATGCGAGCAGACAGCCTCATAGGTCGGATTGTCGTAATCCCCGCCCGTGTACCCGACCGAAGTGGACACAACGCCGTCTATCTGGCGAAACGCGGCCTCCACTCCCCAAAAACACCCCGCCGCAAACGTCGCGATTTCCGTCTTACTTTCCATTCGATCCTCCCTCGCACATTTTAACGCATGATTGCCCCACGAGTTCCCTCGGGTTAGGGTGGGGACGTGTCGGGGTCTTTGGACCTGCTCGTCGGACAGGTATTGCCGGACGCGGACCCCGACACATCATCGGGTGAGGGTGGGGGTTCTATTCGGCAGGCTTCCGCAGGGCCAACCGTGCGCCACCCAGCCGACCACTTTGCGATAGAACTCCGCCGCGTCCTGGTTCCGCCGGGAATGATGCTCAAACCAAAATAACCGCCCAATCTTGTCGCTCATGGCGGAAAATTATGGCAGGCTGAGACGGGAAACCGATCATTCAGATGGAACCCCTATCCCTTGACATTGCGAACGTCAAGGGATATCAACAGGAGGCCGGGATGAAACCAGTCGAAGTCGTTATCGTGGGGGCGGACAGCCGCGGGACCGGGTATGCCGAGTTCGCCAAGCACCATCCGGATCGGATGCGCGTCGTCGGGGTCGCCGAGCCGAGGGAGTTTTATCGGGAGCGCATGGCGCAAGAATACGATATCCCTGCAGCCAACGTCGCCACGGACTGGCAAGAGCTTACCGCCCGTGACCGGTTCGCCGACGCCGCTATCATCGCGACCGGCGACGCCCATCACGAAGAGCCGGCGATCGCTTTCGCCAACCGAAAGTACGCGATGCTCCTCGAGAAACCAATGGCGCCAACGGAAGATGCCTGCCGGCGAATCGTGGGCGCCGCGAAAGAACACGGGATCATCTTCGCCGTCTGCCATGTTCTCCGATATACGAACTTCACGAAGCAGCTCAAGGCCATGGTGGATACCGGGCTGATTGGCGACGTGGTCTCTATCCAGCACCTTGAGGGCGTGGGCTATTGGCATCAAGCTCACTCGTTCGTCCGGGGCAATTGGCGCAACGAGAAAGAGTCCTCTTTCATGCTGCTCGCCAAATCGTGCCACGACCTGGACTGGATCCGACATATCATGGGCCACCGCTGCCTGCGCATTTCGTCGTTTGGCTCGCTCAAGCACTTTCGGAGGGAAGACCAGCCGGCGGTTGCCACCGATCGATGCGTGACCTGTGGCGTCGAACCCGACTGCCCCTATTCGGCGAAAAAGATCTACATGGGGTTCTTTGAGGAGGGCCGCCGCGGCTGGCCGCTGAATGTGCTAGCGCCGGATGTGACGAAGAAGAGCATCTTGGAGGCCATTGAAACCGGGCCGTACGGCCAATGCGTGTACGCGTGCGATAACGACGTGGTGGATAATCAGGTGGTCAGCATGGAATTCGAAGGCGGCCGTTCCGCGTCGTTTACGATGACGGCGTTTGCGAAGGGCGGCCGCAAAACCACAGTTTTCGGCACGCGCGGCGAACTGATCTGCAACGAGCACACGATCATTCATAACGATTTCCTGCGGGACACAACCAGTGAACTGGACACGCGGCAAACGTCTTCGGGCGCTCTCGCCGGGCATGGTGGCGGCGATTATGGAATTATGGATTCGTTCATCGGCGCGGTTGCCGATCGCAATCCCAGCCGAATTCTTTCCGGTCCCGATGAGACGCTGGAAACGCATCGGATGGTGTTTGCGGCCGAGCGCGCCCGGCACAACGGGACCGTGGAAGCGATCTAAGGGATCGGCGAACGCGATCCCAAATGGGGCCGAATGTACAGCTTGTACATCAGTCCGGCAACGCCGTCGGAGTATCCGATCTTTATCCGGGGCAGCTCGAAGGGGCAGCCCTTGATGGAAGCAATCCCGGACTTTGTCGTAACGGCTGCTGCGTATCGCTTGCGTTCCAGAGCTTCCATCACCCTGCCGTCATAGCGGCCGTATGGGTAGGCAAGTGTGGCCGGGTTGCCGCCGAATCGGGAACTGAGAGCCTCTTCGCACTCTTCAATCTCGCGCGAAATTTCCACGTTCGTAGCTTTCGAAAGATCGGCATGAGAATACGTGTGATTACCGATCTCGAATCCCCGGTCAAATAGTGCGGTGACCTGGCCCCAATGAGCCAATGGCCGCGCGCTGTCCCCATCCCAAGCGCTTGCCCCCCCCACCATTGAGGGGACTACGAACAGGGTCCCGGTCAGTTCCGGCATGCGCAGCAGGCATTCCGCTGTCGTGGCGTACACATCATCGAATGTTAGAATCGCGCTGCCCTCCGTCAATCGCGGCCATTCGTCCAGCCGCCGGAAACGGTAGCCGCGGCGAGATAGAAATCCCACCTGCCGGCGGAAATCCTCTTCTTTGACGTTCAGGCTTCGATCCGCCGGATCCCCGATCTTGTGGTAGCAAAGGATCGGAACGCGCATCGGCGGCAGTGTACCGTAGTAAAATCGGGACAATGAAAACGAGAGACGATGCCTGGAAGCTGTTGTGCGAGCATACCGAGAGCGAAAACCTCCGCCGTCACATGTTGTCGGTGGAATCCTGCATGCGCTGGTACGCTGAGAAGGTTGGGGAAGATGTCGAGAAGTGGGGGATGGTCGGCCTGCTTCACGACTTCGATTACGAGAAGCATCCGTCGCTGGACGAGCATCCGATTGTTGGAATGGGGATTTTGCGCGATGAGGGCTGGCCGGAAGAGATGATCCGCGCAATCGGATCGCACGCCAACGAACGGACCGGCATAGAGCGCGAGACCCTGATGGAGAAGACGCTGTTTGCCGTCGACGAGCTGTCGGGCTTCATTACCGCCGTTACGTACGTGCGGCCAAGCCGGTGCGTTCGGGATGTCGAGGTCAAGAGCGTAACGAAGCGGCTGAAACAGAAATCGTTCGCGGCGGGGGTCAATCGGGAGGATGTCGTGAACGGCGCGGAGGAGCTGGGAATTCCTCTTGAGGAGCATATCGCCAACTGCATCGCCGCCATGTCGCGGGATGCTGAAAAACTTGGTCTGGCCGGATGATTGCCGAGATCGTTTCCGTTGGCACCGAGTTGCTTCTGGGCCAGATCACGGATACCAACGCCGTCGCCGCGGCCACCTGCCTGGCGGAGGTCGGGATATCCTGCCTTCGACGGCAGACGGTCGGCGACAACCTTTCTCGCGTAACGGATGTCTTGCGAGAGGCCCTGGCGCGGTCGGATATCGTCATCACCATCGGCGGTCTCGGTCCGACGGAGGACGATCTGACGCGGGAGGGGATCTCTGCCGCGCTCGACGATCCATTGATCGAGGACCCGGTGCTGATCGAGCAATTGAAGGAACTGTTTAAGATTCGGGGCTATACCTGGATTAATACGCAACTTCGGCAGGCGATGCGGCCCGCGTGCGCGCGTCCCCTGCCGAACCCGAACGGCACCGCCCCCGGTCTGATCTGCGAAAAAGACGGAAAGATTGTGATCGCATTGCCCGGCCCTCGGCATGAGTTTGTGCCGATGCTGCACGATCATGTCCGGCCTTTCTTGGCGAGTAGGGGAGGTGGCGTCAAAATCGTCTCGCGGGTTGTGCGAATTGCGGGTCTTGGGGAGAGTATTGTAGAAGATCGGCTGCGCGAACTTCTAAAAAACGAGAACCCGACGGTAGCGCCATTGGCCAAGCCCGGCGACGTCCATATCCGGTTGACGGCGAGCGCATCGTCCGATGCGGAGATCGGCAAGCTGCTCGACGGAATGGAGGCAAAGGTTCGTGGGATCTTGGGCGACGCCGTCTACGGCCTGGACGATACGACTCTGGAGGCCGCCGTGAATGAACTTTTGCGCGAGCGAGACCAAACGCTGACCTGCGCGGAAAGCTGCACGGGCGGCGGGTTTGCCGAGCGCATCACAAGCATTCCCGGCAGCAGCGATATTTTTTTCGGCGGTTTTGTCACATATTCCAATGGAATGAAGGTTAACATGATCGGAGTGACAGAAACGATCCTAAAAGAGTTCGGTGCGGTGAGCGAACAGTGCGCTCGGGCGATGGCGGAAGGGGCCATGCGCGAGACGCGCGCGAATTGGTCTGTGGCAATCACGGGGATCGCGGGGCCGGGCGGCGGGACGGCGGGAAAGCCTGTGGGTCTCGTCTACATCGCAGTAGCCGATGGCAAGGACACGGCCGTCAGCCGCCATGTCTTTCCCGGCAAGCGAGACATTGTCCGGTTGCGTTCGACCCAGCACGCCCTCACGATGCTACGGCGGGCCATCTTGGACGGCGGATGCGCCTCTTCGTAGCGCTGGAGATCGAGGAGCCGGTTCGCAGGGAGCTTGGCCGGCGATGCGATGAGTTGAAGAAGCGATTGAACGGCCGCATCAGTTGGGTGCCGCCGGAAAAGATGCATATCACGCTCAAGTTCATTGGGGAGGTCTCGCAGGACAGGGCGCCGAAGATAGTAGACGCCATTTCGGGCATCGAGGCGGCGGTTTGTCCGTTCGCGCCCGAGGGCTGGGGGGCCTTTCCGAACGAAAAGAGGCCCAATGTGCTCTGGGCCGGGGTTGAAAATTGTGAAAAAAATGGTATGGCGGCTCTTGCAAAGGCAGTAGAAGACCGTCTACAATACATAGACATCCCCGCCGAGGGGAAGCCATTTCGGGGCCACATCACGCTGGCGCGGTTGAAGGAGCCGGTTCGCGGGGTACCGGAGGCGTTCGCAAGCTGCCCGCTGGAAAGGTTGGCGGAGACCGTGCCGCAAAGATTTGTTTTGATGGAAAGTCGTCTGGAACCGACCGGGTCGGTGTATATTGAAAGGGCAGCGTTTCCGCTGCAAAGGTGAGGACATGCCGGAAGTAATCGAAATCGACGGACAGAAGAAACGCGCGCTAGAGATGGCGCTGACGCAGATCGAAAAGAGTTTCGGTCGCGGCGCGGTGATGCAGCTTGGCCAGCAGAAGATACCGGAGGTGGAGGCGATCCCGACCGGCTCGCTGTCTTTGGACCTTGCCATCGGGGTGGGCGGCGTTCCGCGCGGACGGATTACAGAGATTTACGGAACGGAGAGCTCCGGCAAGACCACTATCGCGCTGCACATTGTTGCGGAGGCGCAAAAGGCCGGAGGACTGGCGCTCTTCGTCGACGCCGAACACGCTCTGGACGTGGAGTACGCGAAGAAGTTGGGGGTGGACGTCGAGGGGCTTTACATTGCGCAGCCGGCGACCGGGGAAGAGGCGCTGGAGATCATGGACGCGGTGATCCGAAGCGGCGCCGTGGATGTGGTCGTCTTGGATTCTGTGGCCGCGTTGGTTCCGAAGGCGGAGATGGAGGGCGAGATGGGGGATTCCTTCGTCGGCATTCAGGCCCGTTTGATGTCCCAGGCGCTCCGCAAGTTGGGCGGCAGCGTAAGCAAATCCAACACCGCTACGATCTTTATCAACCAATTGCGCGAGAAGATCGGCGTCATGTACGGCAATCCGGAAGTCACCCCCGGCGGACGCGCTCTGAAGTTTTGGGCATCGTTGCGGCTGGAGGTCCGTCGCGGGGAAGTGCTCAAGCGTGGCACGGAGCAATATGGCGCGCGGACGAAGATTAAAGTTGTTAAGAACAAGGTCGCGCCGCCGTTCCGCACCGCCGAAGTGGATATCCTATTTGGCACCGGTATCTCCCAATCCGGCGACCTGGTCGACATCGCGTTGGCCACCGGCATCATCGGTAAGACCGGCACCTACTACAACTATGGCGACGTTCGATTGGGTCAGGGCCGAGACAATGCCAGGCTGCATCTGGAAGAAAATCCGGACCTGATGACGGAAATCGATCAGAAGACGCGCGCGAAGGCGAAGGAGGTCTTCCCGAAAGGCATTGAGCGCAACATGGCGGTAGTGGAGATCGAGTAATTCAAGAAGCCCTCCCATTTTTTCAGGCGTCAGCCTGGGAAAGGGGGAGGGTTGGGTGGGGGTTCTAGGATCGATGGAATTGCGACTCGGTCAGGAGACCCGTCGCATCGCGGATGGAATTGCGACTCGGTCAGGAGACCGGTCGCATCGCGGAAGATTCGATGGAATTGCGACTTGGTCAGGAGACCGGTCGCATCGACAGTCGCAATCCCCTCCCCCGCTTGCGGGGGAGGGTTAGAGCTTGTCTTGAGCTTGTCGAAGGGGTGGGGGTCTTAAGTGGCGAAAGAAGCGGAATCATTGGCGATCGCATTACGCGCGTTGGCGCGGCGCTCGCGTTCGCGAAAGGACGTCATCAGCCACCTAACGCGCAAAGGCATCCCACAAGACGCCATCGACACGGTCGTCGCGCGTCTGGAAGAATCCGGACTCATCGACGACGAGAAGACCGCACGTGAACGCGTGGAGCAGGAGCGACGAAAAGGATATGGCGCCTATCGCGTCTCACAAAAGTTGCGCACCGATGGCATCGAGCGGGATACAGCCGAAACTGCTATTGAGGTGGAGTGGTCAGAAGACCAGGAACTTCTGCTCGCCCTGAAAGTCTTGCAGAAAAAATACCGCGATCCCGATCCGGACGACCGCCAAAAAGCCTACGCCATGCTCGCCCGCCGCGGGTTCTCCGGCGACATTGCCCGCCGCGCCCTCGACCGGCACTTCCAACCCAACGACTCTTGATACGTAAAATTTCATTGACGATCGCATCGTCAAAGGTAGTAGTGGTTGACGATGCGATCGTCAATGAAAATGGAGGATCTTTACTGCTCGTAGGTAATCTGGTCGATGATTGACGTCGTGTCAACGACACCCAGCACCAACCCACGATGGTGCCGCTTGCCCCGTTCCCCACGCACCAACACCACCCGATGCTGCCGCCCGTAATACTCCACTTCACCATCCGATAGCGTCGAAGGGTCGGCGATCGCCCGCTCCGCCATCTGTCGAATGATATCCGTGCACGCCGTCCGTTGCTCCCGGCTCACTTCGATCATCTCCAAATCCGGCAGCCCATATTTTCGCAGGCCGTGCGTATGAATCCACCAACCGGACGGCTCCTCCACCGCATGGACCTGATAGTGCTTGTCCAAATCCGGCCGGGCGTTGTCGCGCATCATCAGGGCTTTCCACTCCTCGCGCGTCCAGAACCGCAGCCCCTCCCGGTCATAGATCAGGTCAGCCTTGGCATAGTCGGCCAGCGCATCCGCCAAATGCGTCAAAAAATGGATGTATCCCCGGTCCGGCATCGGCTGCTCGGAAGCAAAGCGCGCGATCATGAGCGCCTGCGACTTCTCCATCGCCTCCACCGCGCCGACCGGCGCCTTCGCCTCGTCCGAGAAAAATTGGGGCGAAAACACATGCGGGTTCTTCGCCCGCGTCGATATCCCGATGTGCAGACGGATGTCGGAGAGCAGCAGCCCCTCGGAGGTCGAGAGCGCCATCTCCTCGCCCTGGTTGTACGGATTGTATTGAATCAGCCGGCGATGGAGAGCCACCATCTGCGGAAGGTCGACAACGGGCGACCAGATCCAGTACTCATGGACAATTGCCTGCCGGGTGGGAAGCACGGTGCGGGACAGGAGAAGGCTCCGCAACCAACGGCTCATGACGTACGCCGCCAGCACGACGGCGATGGCTATCCCCAAGTCCTGCACGGGCAGAGTATGGCACCCGCCGGGTAAAATCCGGTTCCGGAGGGGATATTGGCGAGCGTAAAAGTTGGGGACACAGTGCGAATCAAGAAGCGGGAGGCGGATCCGATGGAAATCGAGTCCTCCACGTTCTTCCCGCATTACGGCGGATTGGAAGGGGAGGTCACGCGCCTGTTCGACAACGGCGAGGTGGCGATACGGATCAATCGGGATCTGCTGCCGGAGGGCATCTCCAAGATGCACAAGCATATCGAGGGGCGCATCAAGACCAAGTTCATGGACAGCCTGTCCGAGGAGGGCCGCAAGCGCCTGACCCCCGAGGAGAAGGCGATCAACCTCAGCTTCCAGGTGCTGGTGAAGGTGGACGATGTCGAAGGCGCGAAGAGCACGCCCAAGGCGGCCGCGAAGCCCGCTGACAATCCCGAGCACCGCAAAACCGCCGAAGAACTCGACGCCGCCGAGGCGGAATATCTGGAGAATCGGAAGAAGTAGTTTCCTGATTCGTATTGCTGAGCGCCCGACAAAGGGTCATCCCGAGCGCACGGCAAAAAGTCATTCTGAGCCTGTCGAAGAATCTCTTTCGGGAGCCTTCGCATGCTTGCAACGTTCTGAAAGAGATTCTTCGACAGGCTCAGAATGACCCTTCGTCCAGCAAGGACGACAAATTATCGCAGAGCAAAGGTCTCCCCGACCGGGATAGAAGTTGCCCTCCGAATTCGTATCCATGTGCGGGCCCGAATCACCCGAAAATAATAGTAATCCGCCAATTCTGGAGCCGAAATGATATCAATCCTCATCCTTATCGCCAGCTTCCAAACTCAGAACCTAGCCAAGAATCCTAGCTTTGACGGCATTGGACCGTGGCAGGCGCTCGGCCCGGTCTATGCCTTCGACGGATCGGTCGCGCATTCAGGCCGTGGTAGTCTCCATTACAAAAACAGTGCGGCAAGCCTCTATCTGCTCGCAACCCAAGATATCCCGACCCAGCGCGATACCGCCTACCAGTTCTCGGTCTATATCAAGGCGAAGGATATCGCCGGCCCGGACGACGGCGGCGCCACCATCGCCCTTCAGTGGCACGACAAGGACGGCAAGTTCCTCGGCGGCTCCTATCCCAAGGGGCTTTGCGGCACGGCGGATTGGACCTTGGTGAGTGGTTTCAGCTCCGTCTGCCCACCGAACGCGACGACGGCAAGGTTGATCTGCTACGCGCGCAAAGGCTGCACCGGCGAGGCCTGGTTCGATGATGTCACCGTCATCCCCGTGCAAAAGACCGATTGGTCCGTCACGCTGCTAAAGCCTTGGTTCCGCAACCGGCTGGATGGCGAAAAGTCGCTGCTCTTTGCCGCCCGCCTCCCCAAAGACGGATTGGAACAGGGGGCAACCGTAACAGCAACACTCGAAGGCCAAGGAAAGCTGTTCACCAAGACCTTCACGGTACCGGTCAATCTATGGAATCTCCAGCTCCCGGTCGAAGAACTGCCGGAAGGGAAGTATCAGTTCAAGGCGGTTTGGAAAAGCCCGGAAGGCAAGGTTCGCGGAAAGTTCGAAGACACTCTCACGGCCGGCGGACCCGTCTCCAAAATCAGCCGGTTCAACGGCCATGTTCTCGTCGTCCGCGGCGAGCCATTCTTCCCGCTCGGCGTGTACGACAGCATGGGTTGGAAAGAGGGCGAGACCCAGAAACGGCTGCAAGAAATGGCGGACGCGGGCTTCAACTGCGTCATCCCCTACGGCTTCCTCACCGGCAGCGTAGCGGATCTGAAGAAATATCTGAGCGCGGCGGACAGCGTGGGACTCAAAGTGATCCCGTCGCTCAAGGACCTGTATCCCTGGGAGAAGTATTGCCCCAAGAAATTCGACCAATGGACCGATCGGACGGAGATTCTCAAGGGCGTGGTGGAGGCGATCAAGAGTAATCCGGCGGTTCTCGCATGGTACATGAGCGACGAGGCCGGGCCGGACCGCGTCGGCGAGCTGCAAAAGAATTACGACCTTATAACCAGCATTGATCCCGATCATCCCTGCTTCGCGATCACCAACCAGCCGGTGTCGGCCTACGAATATGTAAAGGCGGCGGACGTGATCGGCGTCGATCCCTACCCGGTGCCGACGAACCCGATCACGCTGGTCTCCGACTGGATCGCAGGCGCAACCCTCACCGGCAAGCCGATATGGTCTGCGGTCCAGATCCATAATAAGGGCGATTATCAGCCCGGCTCCAACATGCGCGGCCCGACCGAACAGGAGATGCGCGCGATGGCGTTCCTGTCGGTGGCGAGCGGTTCCAATGGGCTGATGATGTACTCCTACTACAACCTAAAGGCGAAGCCGGACTTCATGCGCAACTGGGGCAGTGTGACGCAACTGTGCTCGGACCTTAAGCATGTGATCCCGCTGGTCCTCGGTGGCAAATCGGTGGAGTTGAAGGTCGCTGATTTGGCGTCGCGGGCGTGGGAATGGAATAACAGCTATTACGTTCTTGTCGTAAACCCGAGCGATAAGGAAGTAAAGACCAGCTTCACGGTACCAGAGGCGTACAAGATTGGTCAGCCGGTCCTCCCCGCCGGCAAACAGTTCGCGGCGGGCAAGGTGGACCTCACCCTCGCGCCGCTGGAAGTCCGCCTCTACGGCTTCGTCCACGGCACGAACTGACTTTATGTTGCCGCTATTCGTCTCCCCGGAGGCCGAAGTTCCTGAAGATGATTAGGATATCGGCTGAAGTGATCTCGCCATCGTTGTTCAAATCGATCGGATCCATGAATTCCGCGTTCAAATCGTAGATGTTGATTTGATTATCGCGCACGATGTCGCCGGCAGGGAGCAACACATAAACGTCTGGAAAGCCGGTCGAGACGTTTTGATATACGACTTCCGTTAAGGTGAACGGACTTGAGACCAGCACGCGATAGTTTCCCGGCGCAGTGTAGAATTTCCAATTCGATTGGCCGGCCACAGTGATCCGCCGGGCTGTTACCGTGTCCCCCGCTGCAACGGCGACAACGTATCTATACTGAATTCCCGCAACGCCACCATTTCCGTCTTTCAGATCTGCATGAGCGATAAACCCTTCCGGCGGCGCATAAAAGTATGTGTTGTCAAAAACGCCGCCATCGCGCACAAGTTCTTCTGAAGCTATCATCCAACCGTCGGGATGCGGAACAAATCGGCTAGCATACCGACGATAGTCAGGACCGGCCCCAGTACCTACGGATATTCCCATCTCGCCCGATTGTGCTCGATAGGTCTCCGTCCAAGATGTACCGAACGTGGAATGGTGCGTGAAATACAAGAGTACATTCCCCGAGCCATCGAATTTGGACACAGATGAGCCCTGGGGGTAGTCCGGGTCCCAGTAACCTCCTGCCAAGTCCAATTGCTGAAAATTCGGTGTGAGGCCGATGTCGTACCAGTACGGGTACTCATATCGTTCAAAAATCGAGAGGCCGTCGCTTACCAAAGTGAACCGAGAAGGGTAGGTTCCGTTCAGATACTGAAACAATACCTGACCATCCGGGCTAAGAACGGTTGCATGGTCTCTACTGACATACAGATTCTTCTTAAGATCGATACCAGTGACAAGTCTTGTTTCCTGACTCGTGTAGTCACCGACCTTAATTCTTTCCACTTCATTTCCCGCATCGTCCAGTCTGCCGACGTATACATATCCGTTTTCATGAATGAGAATCCAGACATTTCCTTGCGTGTCCATGATGCGTTCTTCCGGCCGACTGTAAAGTAGAATAAGCTCATTATCCCAACGATCCTTGCCAGTGGTAACTCCACCGTCTCGATGCGCGATCGGCGCATGGTAACCAGCCGCCTGATAGTCTGCCGGTACCGTCTTGATTATGTTCCCGTTCGGGTCAATTAGGACAAGAGACGTCCGGTTCCCCATAAAGCCGATAGCGGAGCCGTCTTGCTGCACCAAAAACGGCTCAATGTTGGGTTGGCTCCAAAGAATGTTCCCAGCCGGATCACGCTTGATCAGGCCAAGAGGCGAGTCGTGGAACCTCGTGCCGTAGTAGTTTCCTTCTTCGTCACAGAAGCTGATCGGAAAGCCCGTGTTCCAAGTGGCGATCGTCGGCATTGATACGGTCAGGTGAAGCGATATCATAGAGTTGAAGTCGGGACCATATTGGCACGGATAAGGGGATTGGGCCAGACGATCTGATGCACAGCATTGAGCGGCGGAGACGAGCGCGAGGAAACCTACAAACCTCTTCATCATATTACCATTGTAACAAGGTGTAGCTGGTCTGTCAAGTCGGCGAGCGTTAAGCCGACGAATCGTCCACAATCTCTCTCAAATTCCGGCTGTGTTTGGGTTGCCGCAGCTTGCGGAGGGCCTTCTGCTCGATCTGCCGCACCCGCTCCCGCGTCACGTCCAGGATCTGACCCACATCTTCCAGCGTATAGGCGTTCCCGTCCAGCAGCCCATAGCGCAACCCAATCACCGACCGCTCCCGATCCGTGAGTGACGCAAGCGCCTTGTCGATCCGCTCGCGCAACGCCATGCGGGTCGCCATATCGTCCGCGGATTTCGTGGTCTGATCCATCAGGAAGTCGGCCAAATGGCTGGAATCATCCTCGCCGACAGGCGTCTCCAACGACATCGGTTCCGGCGCGATCCGCAGCAGCTCGCTGACCCGCTCCACCGGCACGCCCAACTCGATCCCGATCTCATCCAGCGTCGGCTCGCGTCCAAACTGCTGCACCAGTTTGCTGGTAGCCTTCACCAGACGGCTGATCGTTTCCACCATGTGCACCGGGATCCGAATCGTCCGTCCATGATCGGCGATGCCGCGCGAAATGGCCTGGCGAATCCACCATGTCGCGTACGTGCTAAATCGGAAACCCTTGTCCGGATCGAACTTGTCAACAGCCTTGATCAGCCCGATGTTGCCTTCTTGAATCAGATCGGGAAGACCCAGCCCGCGGCCCGTAAATCTTTTGGCAATGGAAACCACCAGCCGAAGATTGGCCTCGACCAGCGCCCACTTCGCCCATTCGTGCCCCTCGGCAATAAGGTGCGCCAATCGCAGCTCCTGGTCGTATCGCAAAAGGGGAACGCGGCCGATGAGCCGCAACCACATTCGTACAGAGTCTTCAACCGCCGAACCCTCGATGGCGGCGATGTCCTCGCCGGTCAGGTCCGCTTCTTCGGGAATATCGCGAATCTGCGCGACGATTCTGTCCGGGGCCTCATCCAGGACCTGTACATTCTCCTGCTCGAACAGGCCGAATATCTCATCCAGGACCTCAAGGTCTTGCTCCATAAGGCGCGCGTTGAGCTGATCGACGGTGATGAAGCCGCGATTCTTGCCTTCTTCCAGAAGCCGTTTGAGTTCGGGTCTGTCCTGTAGAGATTCAGACAATGGGTCTGTGCCCCCTAACTTTCCCTGGAGGGCTCCGTTCCATCGGAGCCGAAACCATCGAGCCCGGCTCCGATGGAACGGAGCCCTCCAAATTCCGATGGAACCGGGTCCCTCCAAGATTACTGTTCGCTACGATGTTTGCAGTATTCCTGCCATGCGGGATCGCTTTTTGCGGTTTCTTCTGTAAAGGATCGGGCGGCCTCGGATTGCAGGCGTCGCTTGTCCATGCGAACCAAGTAAGAATGCAGGTCCTCCAAGTATTTCTCGGAGAGCGGTTCCCATTCCATCATCAAAATTGCCGTGAGCGTCTGCGATGCTTGCTCGTCTTCGACCTCTCCCAAAATCTCCGCCGCCGATCCTTCGGGCGGGCCGAAAAGAAACGCCTCGTGCAGCGCCTCAACCACCGCGCGCCGCTCCGGATTGATGCACAGCTCCGGGTCCAAAAAAGGCCAGGCGACGCCCGCCCATTCCGGATCGCACGCGGCGCGGATCAAGCCGATTTCCGCCTTGTCCACAGCGCCTAGAGTCTTCGCCTTCGGCGGCCCCTCCATACGCACCGTGGCCTTTGCCTCTTTACGCGTCAATCGCGATATCTCAGTCCGCACGACAGATTCCGCGCGCTTGCGATCCAGATGGAAACTGGGCAAGAGCCGCGCGACCTGCTCGATATGCTTGTCCCGCTCCAATTCACTTTTTACGGCGGCAAGCACGGTGATCGCCTGGTTGACATAAGCTTCCGCTCCCGCCGGTTTTGTTAGGTCGTGGTGCGTCTCCATGTTCTCCAGCTCGAAGGCGATGGGAGAGACGGCATCTTCGGCCAGCCGTCGCAGCCGCACCGCTCCTCCACTCTTCACCAACGAATCGGGGTCTTCGCCCGCCGGCAGTTTGGCGATGGCAACTTCCAATCCGCCTTCCGACAAAATGCGGGCGGATCGCAGCGCCGCGCGAATGCCTGCATCGTCCGCATCGAACATCACCACCACCTTATCCGTCCACCGCTTCAATATTCCGCCGTGTTCCTCCGATGTCGCGGTGCCGAGCGCGGCGACCGCGTTCGCCAACCCGACGGCATGACACGCGACCACATCCAAATACCCTTCCACCAAGATCGCAAAGCCTTCGCTCGCGATGGTGCTCTTGGCAAGGTCCAATCCATACAGGAGCCGCCGCTTCTTGAACAGCTCCGTGTCCTGTGTGTTGAGATACTTGGGCTGCGAGTCCCCCAGCGCCCGACCGCCAAAGCCGACCAGCCGCCCCTGCACATCTTTGATAGGGAACATCAGGCGCCCAAGGAACCGATCGGCGAATCCGTTTCCTTCCGGCTTTACCACGTCGGCCCGGCGCGCGTCCTCCAGCTTCATGCCGCGCTTGAGAAGGGTGGTCGCCAACGCGTCGCCGAAACTGGGCGCGAAGCCGATGGCGAATCGGTCCGACATATCCTTGGAAACACCCCGTTTATCAAGAAACTCCTGCGCCATCTGGGATCGGGAAAGCTGTTCCCGGAAGAAGACCACCGCTTCGGCAAGGCTCGCCTGCACGCCGTCCGTCTCCCGGGCGGGACCGGCGAAACCCTTGCGCAGCGTGACGCCCGCCATTCCGGCCAGCTTCTCCAACGCCTGCGGGAAATCGAGATGCTCGGTCTCTTGTACGAAGGTGAAAATATCGCCGGACTTGCCGCATGCCCAGCAGTTATAGCGTTGGAGCGATGGGCTGACAGCGAAAGAAGGGTTTTTGTCGTCGTGAAACGGACATAAACCCTTCCAATCCTTGCCCGCCTTTTTCAGCCGGACGGTAGCGCTGATTATGTCAACGATGTTTAGTCGGCTGCGTATCTCTTCAATCTGCGGGTCCCTGGCCATAACATGGTCAGTTTACTTCCCAATGGCAACCGTCATGAAAACTACGCGCTGTACGCCGTTGATCTGTCGGAATTGGAACGCGACGTGGCTGTTCGCCAAGAACTTCACCTGCATCACGCCATTCTTGAAAACATACTCGTCCGGATTGCGATAAACCCTCATCACGTCGGCAAAGGTGGAACCGAGACGGATGCCGGTCGAAGTGCGGCCGGGACCGGTTAGTCCGAACGTATCGATCTGGATCACTTTGTTTTGATCGTCGATAAGGAATGCGAAATTGACCGCGCCGCGGACATATTCCCAACGCGTAAAGCTGGTGGTCATATCTTCGATCTGATCGCCCCCAGCCCCACCGGCTCCGCCACCGCCGGCAACTCCTGGGCCTCCCGGAGCGCCGCCACCGCCGCGCATGCCAACGGGAGGAGCGACTCCGCCGCCCCCGGCGCCCATCGGCATACCGGGCGGGCCTCCGCCAAACGGATTACCGCCGCCACCGGCGGCCTCCTGGCTCGGGTCCGTCATCTTGACAGGCACAATTCGCGTCGGGCTGCCCCACTTGCGAAGAACGTCGGTGTGCGAATCCAGAAGCTTGACACCCAGCATGCCCGTTTCCACGGGGTCCCGCCGAGCGGGCTTCTTCTTCTGGGCGTCTCCGACCGTGCCCAGCGCGCCGAATGCGACCAGTGTGATAGCTATTACAATGGCTCTTGTTCTCATACCTGAAGCCTCTTCCTCCGACTCATGGAAATTCGTCTTCCAATAGTGACGTGTTGCGATCCAATCGGTTCCATTATCCCTATTATCGGCCTGCGAGGGAAGAGGCGGCCGACTCGACACGTAGATTAGATAGCGGCTACAATGGGCCGCACGTTCAAAGGAGGCGTAGATTGAGCAATGCAGCTGCCGTGACGACGGGCAATTTTGAGCAAGAGGTGTTGAAGTCGGACGTTCCGGTCCTGGTAGATTTTTGGGCAACCTGGTGCGGCCCGTGTCTTGCAATCGCACCGTATGTTGACGCCGTTGCGGAAGAGTTTGCCGGCAAGGCCAAGGTTCTAAAGGTCGATGTTGATGCTGAGCGCGAGCTGGGTATGCAGTACGGCATCATGAGCATTCCGACCTTGCTCATCTTCAAGAACGGCCAGGTGGCGCAGCAGATCGTCGGTCCTCGGAGCAAGGAAGACATCGCCTCCGCGCTGAGCAAGCATCTGAACTAGATCGCCGCATTTCGTAGTTGTCCCTTCGCAGTGCGACTGTGAAGGGATTATCATTTAATACTTCGGTAGACGCGGGCCGGACTGCCGAATCTGTGGCATTGCCGATACCCAAGGCCCGCGTTTGACCACGGTGGAATTACCAACACAATGGGACATCTACACTCCGACCCTCCCACGCGGGACTTTGGATCGGTGATTCGGTGCGTTGTCTCAATGCTGTCCCACGCCTACGCAGCTAATTCTCGTGGAAAAATAACTTGAGGCTATCAAGCGGATTCGATCGGGTCAAGAAGTCGCGGACCGAAGACTGCTCATCCTCCGTGATGGGACCGTGGGAGGGGAAATAGGGTTCTACTGCGGCTTCCAAAGCCGTCACGATGGCGGTCTCCAACGCGGCAGGCATCCAATCTTCCTGACGCACATACTGCTCACCCATCCGATTGCAGCGTGGGCACCGGTATTTGACGTAAACGAAGCTCGGCCCGAACTGCCGGACGAAGTATTCCTGCTGCACAACGTCCTTGCGCACAACTTTTTCGCCACATTCACACAAAAGCCGCTTCATTCCTCTGGATTATAGACCATCTAGAAATGCAACGCGCCTGGTAACTTAACCGTGTAGACTCGCTGGCATGGACCTTGACCTGTTTCGGCTCCTCAACGACGTTCCGCATCCCGAGTGGCTGACTTGGGTCTTTTGGTTCATCACCTGTCTCGGACTCGGTTGGGTGCAGGCTATCGGTTTGGTCGCCGTGATTGTGGCTGGACGATTTCGTTATCGGAAATGGTGGGGCCAATCGTTCGCGCAAAAACTGTTCTGGCCCGGTCTTTGGTCCTATGCGCTGAGCGGCGGGCTGAACCAGGTCATCAAGCGATTGGTGAACCGCCCACGCCCGCCGGACCTGGGCTTCAAAGCGCCCGACGAGTTGATTTATGCCTATTCTTTCCCATCGGGCCACGCGGCAACTTCCTTCGCCCTGGCCTACGTCGTCTGGTGGGCGACGCGCAAGACGAGGTGGTCCAAATTTGGCTGGGCGGCCTGGATCGTTGCCGCCCTGATCGGTTATTCGCGCATTTATCGCGGCCTGCATTACCCAGGCGACGTTCTTGGCGGGGCGCTGCTCGGAGTTGGCTGCGCGTGGCTGGTCTGTCGGTTCTTCGAGCGGCGCTACCAGGCGTCCGGGAGGTCGGAGTAGGTCGGCGTCGACAGATAGCGTTCGCCCCCGCTGGGGATGATCGTGACGATCATCTTGCCGCTACTGGAAGGCCGCCGCGCGACTTCTAATGCCGCCCATAGAGCCGCGCCGCTGGAAATCCCGGCCAGAATCCCCTCCTCCCGGGCAAGCCGGCGCGTGATTTCGATCGCGCCTTCCGTCGGGACCTTGACGATTTCGTCAATCACATCGCGGTCCAAGATGTCCGGAATGAAGCCGGCGCCGATCCCCATAATCGGATGCGGCCCCTTCGGTTCGCCCGAAAGAACCGCGCTCGTGGCCGGCTCCACCGCGACGCACTGGAACGAGGACTTCCGCTGCTTGATCACTTGGCCGACACCGGTAATCGTCCCGCCGGTACCGATGCCGGAGACCAGAATATCGGCCTTGCCTTCCGTGTCATTCCAAATCTCCTCTGCCGTAGTCTTGCGGTGGATATCCGGATTGGCTGGGTTCTGAAACTGTTGCGGCATGAAGTAGCGATCCGGATCCGACTTCCCTATCTCCATCGCGCGCTCGATCGCGGCCGGCATGCCACCGGGTCCAGGGGTCAATTCCAACTTTGCGCCGAGGGCCTTCAGCATGTTGCGGCGTTCTATGGACATAGTTTCCGGCATGGTAAGGAGAAGCTTGTATCCCCGTACCGCGCAGACGAACGCCAACGCAATGCCGGTGTTGCCGCTCGTCGGTTCGACAATAATCGTTTCCTTGTTGATCTTTCCGGCCTGCTCCGCCGCGTCGATCATCGAAACGCCGATGCGATCCTTGACGCTCGATAAGGGGTTGAAGAATTCGAGTTTGAGCACAATATCGCCCGGAAGGCCTTTGCCGATCCGGTTCAGGCGGACAAGGGGGGTGTGGCCGATTAGGTCTGCGATACTGCCCGCGATTCTCATGGATGTCTCCTTTTGGGCCAGCGTTTGGGCTTAGCTTATCCTATTTGATCCTTTCGGTCAATTCGGCCAATAAGCCACAATCGCGAACGACTATGCGCATCGATATTCTAACGATTTTTCCTCAACTGGTCCGCGATGCTGTCCGGTACAGCATCGTGAAGCGGGCGCAAGAGATTGGCGTCCTGGCCATCGAAGTCACCGATCCGCGCGAGTTTACATCCGATAAGCACAGGACGGTGGACGATGTTCCGTACGGCGGCGGGGCGGGGATGGTGATGAAGGTCGAGCCGATCGTTTCGGCGGTCCGGAGGTGTTTGGAAGACCCCCACCCCCCGCATGCGATCGGTCTCCCTCTAGATGCGACCGGTCTTCTGACCGAGTCGCAAGTCGGAGAGGGGATGAAGAGCCCCCACCCTAACCCTCCCCCGCAAGCGGGGGAGGGGATCTCGGCCGCAGATGCGACCGGTCTCCCGCTAGATGCGACCGGTCTCCTGACCGAGTCGCAAGTGTTCGAGCCGCAAGTGACGGAGCGGGCCGCGATCCGGGTCGTCCTATTGGAACCGCAAGGAAAGCTCCTGACCCAGGCAGACCTGAAGCGGTGGGCCGGGCTGGAACAGCTCATTCTCATCTGCGGGCACTACGAAGGAACCGACCATCGCATCGCAGAGCACGTCGCCGACGAGGTCATATCGTTGGGAGATTACGTTCTGTCCGGAGGGGAGGTGCCGGCGCTCGTCATCATCGACGGCATCGCCCGACTCCTGGCAGGAGTACTGGGGAACGAAGAATCCCTTGCCCAGGACAGCTTCGAGGACGGACTTTTGGGCTATCCGCAATTTACTCGGCCGGAAGAGTATTGCGATTGGCGCGTCCCGGAGGTATTATTGTCAGGCCATCATGGCGATATCCAACGATGGAGACGCGCCAGGCAGCTCCTAGAGACGCGAACTGTTCGCCCCGATCTGTTCGCGCGCGCGCCGATTACGGAGAATGACGTTCGGTTGCTGGCCGATGCGTTGAGAGGTGAAGTAGATGAACCAAGGTGAGATTTTGGCCTCCATGGCCGCAAAAAACATCAAAGAAGACCTGCCGGATATCGCCCCGGGCGATACTCTCCAGGTACATGTGCGGGTAATTGAAGGCGGCAAGGAGCGAATTCAGGTCTTCGAAGGCACGGTGATCGGCCTCAAGCACGGCGGCGTCGCGGAATCGGTCACCGTCCGCAAGATCAGCCACAGCATCGGCGTCGAGCGCAGCTTCCCGCTCCATTCTCCTCGCGTCGCCAAGTTCGTCGTCACCCGCAAGGGAAAGGTCCGAAGGGCGAAGCTGTACTACCTGCGGAAGAAGATTGGGAAGGCAGCCCGCATCAAGGAGAAGCGCTAGTCGATGGAATCCGCGCCGAGCGGCCTTGCCGCCTTCGTAGAATCGGTAGCCAGGGCGCCCCATTCCACGGTGATGTGGGTGATGCTGATCGCGACCATCGTTCGGGTCGGCGCGCTGTTTCTTTCCGCCCGCGCCCCTGATACGGCCGGCTTCAAAGCCGGACGATTCGTCGCCGATCTGGCAGACGCCATCATTTACGCCGGCATTCTCGTCTTTCTCGTCATCCGGCCTTACCTGATGCAGACGTTCTGGATCCCGTCGGAATCGATGGAAAAGACGCTGATGAAGAACGACTACCTCATCGTCAATAAGGGCATCTATCGCATTCGGGACCCGCGGGTCGGGGAAATCGTCGTGTTCCGGGCGCCGGGGGAGGCCCTGAATGTCGGCCAGGTGGAAGGGCAGACGGACTTCATCAAGCGCTGCATCGGCGTCCCCGGAATGAAGATTGAGACCAGATTGGATCCGGCGACCGGCACTTACTATCTGTATCGCAACGACCAAAAGGTGGAGGAAAAGTACCTCGGCTCGGATATACAGAGGGAATTCAAGATCATCCACCTCACTCCAGGCCTGCTGAGTGAGGACGAGCAGATGATCATCCACGAACTGGGACGCGCCGACACACCGTACTACATCCAGCTCCAAAAGGACCCCCATGAGGGTGTGAGCATCAACGGGCGCTCTATCCACGATGTCATTAGCGGTCTGGAGGACAAGCTTTGGAGCCAGCCGGCGGCGGCGTTGCCCCTTGGCCACTTCCTGATGATGGGGGACAACCGTTCCTTCAGCAGCGACGGCAGATATTGGGGCCTCACGCAGCGATGGCGCGTCATCGGCCGCGCGGAATTCATCTTCCTACCGTTTACCCGCATCGGCATGGCTCGATAAGTGCGATGTGCGAGCCGATCTTCCGCCAAGCTTCCAATGGCGACACCCAGGGTATTGTCGGCGTCGTAACCGGGGTCCTCAACAGCTTCGGCATGGAATTCGATGCGGTGGATACCGATGCCGATGTCTTGGACGTCGAAGCCAACTACAACAATTCCGGAGGCCGGTTCTGGGTGCTCACCGACCTCAGAGGAACGATTGTTGGCACCGTCGGGATCGCCAAACTGAGCTCAGACGTATGCGAATTGCGCAAGATGTACCTGCTTCCCGAGTGGCGGGGCAGGGGACTGGGAAAGCACATGCTCGGAGAGGCCATCGCGTTCGCGCGATCATCGGGATTCGAGATGATCCATCTGGATACCCACACGCAAATGCTCACCGCGATCGGGCTCTACCGCGCGCATGGCTTCGTCGAGCGCGCCGGCATCGTCTGCGATCGATGCGACCTGGCCTTCGAGCTGACCCTCTGAACGAAACTCCCCTCATGGGCCGTCCCATAGTTGTGTAAGGACTTATGAAAAAGAAACTGCTCATCGGCGCTGGAATTCTGGCGATATTGCTCTTTGCAAGGGTGGCGACCGTGCTGGCGGAGCCGCCTGTTCCGGATCTGGACCAGATCCAGGCGCTGATTGAGCAAGCGAAGACTGCGGCGGAGACCGGCGAGCCGAGTCAGATTACGGACTACATCGCCCAGAACGCCAACATCGAGGGCATGAATGGCGACCAGGCAGTTCGATGGGTTCGCTCGGCGCTGAAGCGGGCCAAAGACATCAACGTGACGGTTTCACCACCCAAAATCAACCTCAACGGCAATAAGGCGATCGCCAATCTGGGGACGGTGCATCTCGCGTACACACTGCTAGGGCAGCGGCAGACGCAGGAGGTGCAAGACCTTGAGCTGCGGTTCAAGAAAACTGAGGTCCGACGGTGGATATTCTTCAAAGAGCCCCGATGGATGATCGTGGCGGCGGCGACGGCAACGCCGCTGGAAGGGAACTAGGCGCTCCGCGAGTCGGGGACGTCTTCAGGCTGTGTCTTGGCGGCTTCCTCGTTCTCCGACTGGATCTGTTCGAAAATCTCTTTCCGATGCACGGGGACGGTCTTGGGAGCCCGGATGCCGATCCGCACCTGCTCGCCGCGGACCTCCAGCACAACTACCTCGATGCTGTCTCCGATCATAATGCTTTGGTGGACCTTGCGGGTCAGCACTAACATGTTGTCGTCGGCCCTCCCTGGCTCGTCGCGCGCAAAATGCGCCAAAATTCCGCTCGTCAGCCGACGATTCTACGCCGCGACCTGACGGAACGTCTGCAATCCCTCCAGAACCGAATGCTTCGTGCCATAGCACGTGTTTTCCACGACGATTTGGCGGCCGAAGCGGTTCTCCGGGTTAATTATGATTGGCCCAGCAAGATTAACGGTCATCCCGTGGGGATTTCCTTTCGGAATCGTCACCACGACGAACGTAAGGAGCGGGGAATCCGCTCCAACGCCAATCGCGGCGGCCTCTTCTTCGGCGATTGTCGGGGAATAGTCGTTGAGAATCTGCGCGGGTGGAACGACCAAAAACGCGAGAGACGGCTCGTTTAGCGACTGCAGCCACCGGAACGGACTGCCTTCCCGGTGCTGGATGAGGACATATTCCCGAAAATCGGGAAAGCCCAGCATCCCATCCGCCAAAGTGATCCGATCCTCTTCTTCGAGATTTATCTCGCCAAATCGCGTTGTCTTCACAATCATAGGCCAGCTCTATCCCCCGGTCATAAACTTCAAATGCCCCCGGTCATGAACTTTACAAGGCTCACTTGGTTCATCCCGGCAACCGTCGCCAGGACCGCCTGGTATGCGTTCTGCGCCGCCGTATACTCGGTTATCGCCTGCGACAGGTCCGCATCCTTGTTATCCGAGATACGGGACTTCAGGCTATCCTCTTGCGTCCCCAGCTGCTTCGTGGTGGCGTCCAGCAACTGCAACAGGGAGCCCAAATCTCCCCGCGTCGCGAGTGTAGTCTTGCTCACGCCATCAATCGCATCCAGGTCTTCCGTACCGAGCTTATTGAGATTCCCGCCGGACAGGTCCGCTTTCACGGTTTCCAGCGTATTGTAAATATCGGTAATCATCTGGTTTACAACCACGTTGGACTTCTGCGTTTGGCCTTTTTGCACTTCGACGTTGTTCGTGTTGGTGTCGCCATTGTAAGTGATTACCCCACCAGAAACGGTAAAAGGTTTCGTTGCGACCTGTGTCCCCGCGAATAGGTACTGTCCAGGGACGTATTCCGTATTGCCAATTTGAACCAATCGTTCTTGAATGCGGCTGATCTGGGCGACCATCGCGTCCCGACCCTGCTGGTCGTTAGTACCATTCGCGCCGGCCAAAGTGAGCGTCCGGGCCTCATTGAGCAGGTCGCTGACCTCGCTGATCGCTGATTCGCTGGAGTTGATTTTGCCTTGAACCAATTTGATGTTCTGTTGGTACTGCTGGTTATTGCTGAGGGCGCTCTGGAGGCCAAGGACGACGGAAGCCGCGAACGGGTCATCCGAAGGATTCTGAACTCGGACGCCGGTCTGGACCACCTGTCCCGCCTTAAACATCCGTTCCAGCGCCTTGCCCATCTGCTCTGTGCTCGATGTGAACTGATAGTCCGTGCTGATTCTCATCGATTCTTACCTCCCGAACTGCTGGATGGTTTCCGATATCACCTGATCCATGATCGTGAACATCTTCGCGGCCGCCTCGTAGCTGCGTTGGTATTTGAGCAGATTTGTCATCTCTTCATCCAGGTTGACGCCCGACGTCGCCTGGACCTGGGCGTCGATCTGGCCTCGGATGGCGGTCTGCGCGTCCGCCGCCCCTTGCGCGGTGTTGAGATCGGTGGCCACCCCAATGGCCAAATCTTTGTAATATTGCCCAAACGTGGAGCCGCTCAGATTGGCAAGACTCTGGTCCCGAAGCTGGGAAATCGCCAGTGCGAGGCTGCCATCTCCCGGAGCGTTTAGCGACGCAGCAACGATGTTGGAAGCGCTTGCCTTCACGTCGTCGCTGAGGTTCATGTCTGCTGCGCTCGTGCCTGCAAGCAGGTCATGTCCGGTCGAGCCGTCCAGCGCATAGCCCGAACTATGCAGCGTGTTGACTTGGGTGATGACTTCGCTTGCCAGCGTATCGAGGTTCGTCTGGTAGCCGCTGAGCTTGCTGAGCGCGTCAAAGGACCCGCCGATTTCGCCGCCGGTGATTCGGATTTTCAGACCGTTTTCGTCGATGGTATTGGTGGCCAAGTCGATGTTCGTTGAGAGCGCGTGCGCGCCACCCTGATCCACGAGCGTGTGCTGGTCCACGAAGATCTGCATCGTCCCGTTGGAAGTGATGTTCGTTCGCACGTCGGCCAATTGAGACATCTGGCGCACGATGGTGTCCCGCTGATCGTACAGGTCGTTCGGCGATGACCCCGCTCCCTCGGCGGCGGTAATCTGCTTGTTGATGTCCGCCACCTTCGTGGCCAGATCGTTGAGCGTTCCAATTTTCGAGGTGATTTCGTCGGTCGAGCCGGTCCGCTGCTGCGACAGATCGGCGCTCAGACTCCGAAACTGGCTCGCGAGGCTGCTCGCCGCGTCTCGCACCGTTGACCGGATGCTGAGGTCGCTTGGATTGCTGCTGAGGGTCTGGAATGCGTTGAAAAAACTGTCGAGCTTCGTCGAGATGCCATTGGTGGAAGACAGCTCCCCGAACGATGTCTCGGTAAGCTTGAGCTGGCCGGCGAGCGTCGAGTATTTCGCCTGGTCCTGGCTGGTCTGGGCGTAGCGATTTTCCAGGAACTTATCCCGAATACGCGAGATGTTGTAGACGTCCACGCCGCCGCCGAATGTGAACTGGCGAATGCCTTGGTAGGTCTGCGGGTTGGTCTCGGTGAAAAGCACCGACTGGCGCGAATATCCCGGGGTGTTTACGTTCGCGATGTTGTTCGACGTAACGAGCATCGCGTTCTGGAATGCCCGCAGAGCGTTCCCCGCCATGTTGATGCCGAAGAATGATGATGGCATGGCTATACCTTCCTGTCCAGCGACAGTGCGCCAGGTTCAGTGGACCCCATGTAAGGCGTGGCCGGTTCGCGCAGCGCTTGGCCGATGAGCGAGAGGGTGACGGCCGTGTAGGAAAGCTCATTCTCCACCAGCGCGTGGTTCTGGATGAGGGCGTTTCGTATCGCCTCGCCGTGCTTGGTTACCTTTGCCGCCAGGTTCCGAAGCCGGGCCGATTCCAACGGTTGGAGCTTCTTGGCGATGGCCGGCAGCGACGCGCCGACCCCGAGTTCGGCAGCCAGGTTGATGCAGGCCTCTCTCGCCCGTTCGTCCGCATCGAGGAGCGCGGTTCGCCGGTCTTCGACGACGGGAATCAGATTCTCGACCCGGTCCATCTCCCGAGCGATGAGGGCCTCTTTTTGCTCCGCGAGAGCGGATTGCAGCGATTCGGCCCGCCCAATCCATTCCGTCCAAAGCTGTGCGAGCTGGTGCGTTGTCACTTTTGGCCATCCTTTGCTTTCATGCCCCGCAAGAAGACCGGGGCCAACTTGTCGTATAGCAGGTTGCCGATGCCGATGCCGCCGTTTTCGGCGACCTGCTTGGCAACCGACTCATCCATCATGTCCGAGTAGATGGCGTTCGCGCCCCCGGGCTGATTCGGAACCGTCCGGCGCATGGCCGTCAGGAGCTGATGGACGAAATGGGCTTCCAATCCCTGGGTAGCCTTTCGTAGTTCTTTCCCTTTTTGGGCGATCGCTTTCGCCTGGGAGATTGCCGGGATTGCTGGAATTAGCATCATTGCACCTCGATTTGGGCCTGCAAAGCGCCTGCCTGCCGCAGGGCCTGGAGGATGGAAATCAGATCGCGAGGGGTTACGCCAAGCAGGTTCAGCGCCTTGACCACGTCCGCCACGGTCGGCATGCCGTCGAGGAAGGCGATCCGGGCCGGACTCTCCTTCACTTTGACTTCCGTGTTCTCAACCGGCAGGGCCGTGCCGTTGTTGCCGGTGAGCGGCGGCGGCTGGGAAACGGTGTTGGTCTTGGTTATCGTGACGCTGATCCCACCGTGCGCGATGGCCGCCGGACGGAGCCTGACATTCTCGCCGATTACAATCGTGCCCGTCCGCTCGTTAACCACGATGACCGCCGGAACGTCCACTTTGACCGGAAGCAACTCCAATTCGGAGACAAATCGGACGGGGTCGAACATCTTCACGTCCGGGGCGGAAATTCGGATGGTCGCGCTGTCCAACGCTCGTACGGCATAGTCCGGATAGGCCTTGTTGATGGACTCCACCACGTTGTTGGCGGTCGTAAAGTCCGACTTCATCAGTTGAATAAAAAGCTGCTTGTTGGTAAGAAACTCCGAATCGACCGCATGTTCGACGATGGCGCCATCGGGAATTCGCCCGGCTGTCACGTGATTCTTTTGGACCGAAGAGCCTCCGGCGGAGAAGTTGAAGCCGCCGATGCTGAGTGGCCCCGCGGCGACGGCATAAGCGATCTCCTGCGAGGCAGCGCCAAACAGAGGCGTCTGCAGCAGCGTCCCGCCCTGCAAACTCTTCGCGTCTCCCAAGCTGCTGACGTTCACATCGATCCTGGTCCCCGGTTGGGCGAACGGCGGCAGCTCCCCTGTGACGTAAACGATGGCAGAGTTTTTGAGGCTCATCTGGGCCGGCTCTACCTGGATTCCGGCCTTTCGCATCAAGTTGGCAATGGCCTGCTGGAGCTGCGGCGTGGCCTTCGTATCGCCCGTTCCCTCCAGGCCGACGACGATGCCAAGGCCGGTAAGCTGGTTGCTTCGCGCTCCGCGGATTGTGGCGATGTCCTTGATGCGCGTGGACTGCGAGGTGGACAGCTCCTGCCCGTGCGCCGTGAGGCCGCCGAGCGCCAAGAGAATGATTAGTTTCTTCACTTAATCAGCCCTCCGAACAGCCATTTGAACGCCCTCATAATGAGGCCGTCCGACTGCTTGTCGCCGATCGGGCCCTTGCCTTCGTACCGAATGTCCGCGTTGGCGATCAGGTACGAGGGAACCGTGTTATCCGGGCCGATATCGTAGGGCCGGACGATGCCGGTGAGGACCAGCTTCTGGACCTCCTTGTTGACCATCACGTCGCGCTTGCCCTCGATCTCCATCGAGCCATTGGGCAGGACGCGCTTGATCACGACGCTCATCTTTGCGCTCAGGGAGCCGCTTCGAGAGGTGCTTCCCGTCGCGTTGCTTGCCTCTTTGCCGCTCGCGCCCCATTCGGGAAGGAGCCGCTTGAGGATGGGACCGAGGCCGGCGGTCGTCGACATCGATTCGTCCTTCGCGGTCTTCGTTTCCGCCTTGGATGTGGCGGAGCTGTTCTCGGTGATCAGGATGGTCAGAACGTCGCCGACTTTGGCCGCCTTCGTATCGCGGAAGGGAACACCTTGGCTGTCGTTCCAGAGCGACCCGTCTTTTTGTCCGAAAGCGCAGGTGGCACAGCATGCGAATGCGATAAGAACTGTTTTCATGGAATCACCCTCACGGTCGTTGCGTCGATGACCTCGGCGCGGATCAGCTTTTTGGTGGAGACGATGGTGACGTTGACCTGCTCGCCGACCGCGCCCGCTTGGCGGACGATGCCGATGGTGTCCAAGACAAGGGCGCCACTCTCGCACCGGACGGTCACTTGGTCGCCGACTTTTACCGCATGGACGATTGGGGTCGCGGCTGCGGGGGCCGGTTGGAATCGCACCGGGACGGAAACGGCGGCTTTGCCATCCTGCACCGCCTGCACGGAGACCGCCCACCCCTGGCCGATTTTCACAGGCTGGCCGGCGGTTATCTCGATCGCCCCGGCGGGGGTGCGATAGGTCTTACCGGATGTGGACGGGAGGAACGTCTTCTCGTCAAAGCCTTCCACGCCGGCCATCGCCTTTTTTGCGGCGTCGATGAACCTGTTGGCTGGGATGTCTTGCGCGGCGCGGGTGATGGTTATCGATGGAGGCATGTCCAGCCGGGCATCCACCCCTGCGGCCTTCAGCTTGGTCATCACCTGATCGCGGGTCAGCGTGCGTGTCCCACCCGCCAGTGGGGAAGAGCCAAGGGAGAGCGTTTTGATCCGGGCGTCGTCCACGTTGGCGATGTCTTGCAGGCGGATTTCCGCGCCGTTGACCGAGGCGTTGCCTGGGACGACGATTGCGAAGTTGTCGTCGGCAACACGAGCCATGGGTTCGGTGGTTGTTTTGTGGTCGGCGACAACGCGGGCCATGGATTCGGCAATTGATTTGGTATCGGCAAGACGGCCCGCGTCTACTGTGCCGAAGCCGTTTGTGCCGGGGCAGCCGACGATCGGGTAGTCTTGGCCCGAAATGAACCGGGCGAGCGAAAGCCGACCGATCTCTTCCTTCCCGGCGGACGGGACGGCATAAATCTCCCCCTCCGGTCCGAGTTGGAGCGACAGAGTATCTTTCGGAACCCGAACCGGAGGGTCGAGGGCGGGGCCTATGGGACTGTGGAGCGCCCCATCCTTACCGACATAGAAATGGCCGTCCCTGCTATATACAGGACGCTCGTGGTCGAGGAGCCGGAACAGCCCTTCGCCCTTGATTTCCCAATTCACGCTAAGCGGTGTGAGGAATAGCCAGATCATTATCGTTTGATGTTGTTGGTCGTGCCGAGCATGTCGTCGGCGGTCTGGATGGCCTTGGAGTTGATCTCGTATGCTCTCTGCGCGAGGATCATCTTGACCATCTCCTCAACGATCTGGACGTTGGAGTTTTCCAAGGCATATTGGGTGATGCTGCCCACGCCTTGCGATCCCGGCGCCACGTCCGTTCCCGTGCCGCTGGCCGCGGTCTCCTTGTATAGGTTGCGGCCGACGGCTTCCAGTCCCGCGGGATTGGGGAATTTCGTGAGCAAGACCTGCCCCAGCGACTCGACTGTCGCGGAACCCGCGCGCTGGATTTGGACCGTGCCTTCCGTGCCAATCGTGAAGGAAACGGCGTCGGTCGGTACGAGAAACTCCGGCTGAATGGGGAAGCCATCGCTGGTTACGAGGCGGCCGGTGGCGTCCGGCTTGAAGCTGCCGTCCCGGGAGTAGGCGAAGGTCCCGTCCGCGAGCTGCACCTTGAAGAAGCCGTCGCCCTGGATTGCCATGTCGAACTTGTTGGTGCTGGTCTGGAGCGCGCCCTGTTCAAACTGGCTGGTGGTGGCGACAATGCGCGCACCGAGACCGACCTCGAGGGCCGATGGACTGTTGATGCCCGCCCCGCTTTGGGTGCCGGAGCTTCGCATGAGTTGGTACACCATGTCCTGGAACTCGGCGCGGGACTGCTTGAAACCGGTGGTGTTGACGTTCGCCAGGTTGTTGGCGATGACGTCCAGATTGAACTGCTGCGCGGCCATGCCGGCCGCGGCCGTATACAAAGATCTCATCGGCGACCTCCAGGGTCTGGGTCGCCTCGCGCCGTTTCCGTCCCTTCATTCATTCCGGGACGATCGCTTCCACCCATTGTGCCGCCTGGAAGGCAGCGTTACGGGCGGTCCAGCTAACCTAATCGCGCGAGGTCGTTAACCGCTTTCTGCAACGTTTCGTCTTGCGCTTGCACGACGCGCTGATTCGCATCGAACACGCGCATCGTCTCAATCATTCGAACCATCTCTTGGATCGCGCTCACGTTGGACCCTTCCAATGCGCCCGCCTTTAGCGTTGGGGTCGCGACCGGCTGCGGGCTCCCCGCATACAGTCCCTTGCCCTGCTTTTTCAACCTGCCCGTTACAATTGCCAGGCTATCCACCTTTTGTCCGTTAACCATCACAATACCGGTGTCGCTGATTCCGGCGTCGGAGCCCGGCGGCATCGTGATATCCCCGTTCTGGCCGACAACCAGGTTGCCGTCCTTTGTGACAAGGCGGCGCTGGGAATCGACGAGGAAAGAGCCGTCGCGTGTGTAGCGCAGACCTTGGGGAGTCCGGACGGTAAAGAAGCCTTCGCCTTCGATGGCTACGTCAATGGTCCTCCCCGTAGGTATGCTGGGGCCCTGGTCCGGCGTGAACGCGGAACCCTCGACCAAGGCCCCACTGCCCAGGCGGCCCAGCAATCTGGGCTGCCGATCCCCCGTAGAGTAGACGCTCCGGTCAAGCGCCTCCCGAAATGTAACTCGGTCGCTCTTGAAACCCGTGGTATTGATGTTCGCGAGGTTGTTGGCAATGACATCCAGCATTTGCTGCTGGGCTAACATTCCGGACGCTCCCGCATAGATTCCTCGTGTCATACAAGGTCGATTATTGGGACGAGCGGATTTCCCTTGGCGGCGGAATTTGCCGGGTTTGGGGTTGCCGGCGGGAAGCTGTCAGTTGTGCGTGGGGTTTGGCTTATACCCCTTTGGCTTGCGGAGGAATACGGTCAGCGCGGCCGTCACAGCGATGATGGAACCCGGTTCTGGCACCGGCGTTGAAAGATAATAGTTCAGCTTTCCATTGACGTTAGCATACCACAAGACTTGTCCCTTGTTATTGAGGGCGAGTCCTCTTACGTCGCCATAGTCCCGATCCGGGAACAGATCGCCAGTCAGATCATAGTTGTCAACCCACACACGCTCAGGGAGCAAATTGTGACTACCGCTTTTCCACAATACGCTTCCCAAATCGTTCATTGCCAGACCTTCCGGCTCTAAGGCCACGTCGTTTCCAGCAATTGCGCTAACGTCAAATCCATCGCGCATAACATGTACTCGACTCATAGCATCTGCGTAACACCAGAGCACTTGATCGTTTTCATTCAGGACCGCGCCAGCCTGAGCTTGAAAATCCCCTACATACTTCTTGGTTATATCGGTCATGTTCAGCCATACATGTTGATGGTAGGGTTCTACTGGAGGGGCCCCCTGCCAAACGTAGCTGCCGTGAGCGTTGATTTGGGTTGCACTATATCGCCTGTCCGGCCCGTATACACCCCCCGAAACCTCTTTATTGTTGATAAAGACGCCATAGTGCGCGTCAGGTAGCGTTTGGCGCACCCAGAGCATTTGCCCCGAGTCGTTCAGGCCACCGCTGAAGCTGTCATACGCCTGATATTTGTCATCCTGGTTTTCCCGATCAATGAACGTGTATCCGATAGAATCGAACAACGAATCCCAGAGAACATGACCGGTGTTGGTCAGTTTCCGTGTTGTTACGTTGCTGAGACCGGTGGCGATCGGCGACGCATCCAGCATGACATTCCACCTGCCGTCCGCGCGCTCCAAGTCCCAGGCAACATCGCCGTGCGCATTCAGACCCCGGGAATATAGCCCATTGTGTGCGATGGACGCTGAGTAATCTTGGCCATCGAAATACAGTCCGAAGTAGTTTCCAACCCTCGCTGAGAGTAGAGTTTGACCATTCTCGTTCAGGTACCCGTCGCTCAAGTTGTAATTTGCTCCCGAAAGTAGTAGTTTGTGGTCATATTTGCTCCCAAAACAACAACCGCCAACGAACACAAAACAAACCATCCATCCGAATCTCATGAGACTGCCCTCCTTACACTACCAATGTCCGTTCCACGCGTTGAACAGATCAGGCTCGTGGCCGAATGGCACAGTATTGTTCCATCCGCCAATCAGCTTGTATTTTCATGCCTCAACTGGTCCTCCTGTTGAGGCTCGTTGGGCAACCAGTTCGGTCATCAGCAGCAGAACCTCTGACACCGTCATCAACCCGGACTCGGGATTGCACTTTTTATCCTTCAACAGGTCCTCTTGTGGAGGGGGTCCGGTGACCGGCCCCGGCGGCGTTCTTGAAGTGGCGTAACGACCCATCTGGATATCTTACACCATTTGTTGATTGCTCACCCTCAACAGGAGGACCTGTCTGAGGGGATGCTGCCACTCGCGACCCCCTCAACAGGAGGACCTGTCTGACGGATGCCGCTTCGGGCGACGGAGGTAGAATTGGAAACGTATGATAACATTGGAACCGAACGTGAAAGAGGGTTTTGCCACAATCGAGGAGGCCTTGGAGGAACTGCGCCAGGGCCGGATACTGATCGTCGTCGACGACCCCGATCGGGAGAACGAGGGCGACTTCATCATGGCTGCCGAAAAGGTGACGCCCGAGGCGGTCAACTTTATGGTGACGCATGGCCGCGGCCTGGTCTGCGTCCCGTGCGAAACGGAGCGATTGCAGCAGCTCGGCATCAACCTGATGGTCGCCAAGAACACCGCGAAGCTTGGCACCCAGTTCACGGAGACGGTGGACGCCGCGAACGGCATCACGACCGGCGTCTCGGCCCACGACCGCGCTCTTACCATCCGCCTGATGTGCGACCTGAAGGCGAAGCCCGAGGATTTTGCCCGCCCCGGCCACATCCTGCCGCTTCGACCGGACGAGGGCGGAGTGCTGCGGCGCGCCGGCCATACGGAGGCGACCACCGACCTTGCCCGCATGGCCGGTCTGCAGCCGGTCGGCGTGCTGTGCGAGATCATGAACGAGGACGGCACGATGGCCAGGCTGCCGGAATTGCAGGAGATCGGGAAGAAGTTCGGCCTCAAGATCGTCACAATAGCCGACCTGATCGAGTATCGGAGCCGGCGCGAGAAGCTGATTTCACGGGCCTGCCCGCCCATCAAGTTCCCGACCAAATACGGCGATTTTCAACTGCATGCGTATGAAGCGAAGCTGGATGACAATCCCTATATCGCGCTCACAATGGGGGATATCGCGGACGGTAAGCCGATCCTCACGCGGGTGCATTCCAGCTGCACAACCGGCGATGTGCTCAATTCGCTCCGCTGCGACTGCGGAGATCAGCTGCAGGACGCGCTGCGGATGATTGCCCGTGAAGGGCGCGGGGTCCTTCTCTACATCAGCCAGGAAGGCCGAGGGATTGGCCTGCTGAACAAGCTGAAAGCCTATGCTCTGCAGGACAAGGGAATGGATACGGTCGAGGCCAATGCCGCGCTCGGATTTCGTGCCGACCTTCGCGAATACGGCACGGGCGCGCAGATTCTCGTTGACCTGGGTCTCAAGAAAATTCGGCTTCTCACAAACAATCCCAAGAAAGTGGCCGGGCTGGAGGGATATGGATTGGAGATCGTCGAGCAGGTTCCCATCGTAATCCCACCGAACGAGCATAACGAGACCTACTTGCGTACGAAGCAGACGAAGCTTGGCCACACGTTTCCGGAATCGGCGGTTGTGAAACCGGATCCCGACGTCTCATCGTACGAATAGGAGACCCATGGCAATCACCACTCTCGAAGGCGATCTGCACGCTGTCACCGGCCGGTTCGGCATCATCGTCGCCCGGTGGAACGAATTGGTTACGCGCAAACTGCTCGAAGGCGCGGCTAGCACGTTGACGCGATATGGCATTCCGGCCACCCATATCGAGGCGGTGTGGGTTCCCGGATGCTGGGAGGTCCCTATCGCAGCGCGGGAGATGGCGATGACCGGGCGATTTCAAGCGTTGATCGCATTGGGGACGATTTTGCAGGGGGAAACGCCGCACGCCCAAGGGTTGGCGTCCGCTCTTTCCGACGGTCTCAGCCGGGTCTCCCTCGACGCGGGGGTGCCGATCACCTGGGGCATCCTGACCTGCGACAACCTGGATCAGGCATTGGGCCGGGCCGGGGCGAAGATGGGGAACAAAGGATCGGATGCGGCCCTCGCGGCGATAGAGATGGTTTCGGTCCTCAAAAAGATTCGTGAAGGAAAGTAATGCGCAGAAACGTCGGAATCACATGGGTCGTCTTTTTGCTGGCAGTCGCAACTGTGGGCACGTTCATCTACTTGGACCGCGCAAAGGGCAACCCGAACGCGCAGAACGCGATCGATGCCTTGAACCAACCTGTTCGCCAAGTATCCACCCTGACCGCCGGTCCGAATTTTGTGGCGGCTGTCAAGACCCTGTCTCCCGCCGTGGTGGCGATCGACGTTGCCGGCGTGCGGGAGGATTGGAACTTCACGCAGCCGTTTCAGGGCCAGGGGTCCGGCGTCATCATTTCTGCGGACGGGTATGTCGTGACGAATGGGCATGTCGTGGAAGGCGCGACGAAGATCGGCGTCCGGCTGATCAATGGGGCAAAATATGACGGCATTGTCGTTGGCGTCGACCCCAGGCACGACATCGCCGTGGTCAAGGTGAACGCCAAGAACCTGCCCGCCGCCGAGATGGGAGACAGCGACGCGCTGCAAGTAGGTGAGTGGGTGATGGCGATTGGCAACCCGCTTGGCTACCAAAACAGCTTGACCGTGGGAGTGGTGAGTGCCAAGAATCGGCAGATCGGCTCACAAAATGGGGGTGGTCTGACGGAGCTGATCCAGACTGACGCCGCGATCAACGCGGGCAACTCCGGCGGCGCCCTGGCGAATATCGCGGGTCAGGTTGTGGGGATAAATACAGTAATCGCGACGACGACCGGCGGAAGCATCGGCCTGGGATTTGCCGTACCGATTAATGAAGTGAAAGTGATTGCGAAGGCGCTCTTGGAGCACAAGCGGCTGCCGATCCCGTTCGTGGGCGTGTCCATCGTGTCGGAAGTAGATCTATCGGATCCCATGTGGCGGGACCGGGTTGAGCGGGTTGCCGGTATCAGCAATGTGCCGGATTACGGAGTTATTATCAGCCGTGTATTGCCGGGATGGCCCGCAGCCGACTCCGGCGTGCAGGATAACGACATAATCCTGTCGACTAATGGGAAGAAGCTGCAGACCGCGCAAGACTTTTCGGCCGAAATCAACAAGGCGGGAGTTGGGAAATCGCTGTCCTTTGAAGTGTCGCGTCAGGGCGAGACGCGCAAGCTGGATGTCATTGTGCGAGACATGCCGGACAATTTGCGAAACATCTATCTCAAACGCTAGAGTTTATGAAGAACCAGGAAAATCGCGACGGGCAGACACCGGAGTCCTCCCAGGCGATCATTGAAGGGCTCCACAAATTGCTGGAGGCGCTGCCTCCGCACATACGAGACCGATTGGTCAAACGCCCCGATCTTGATCGGCTGCTCGAGGTCGTGCTCGATCTTGGCCGCCCCGCGGAAACGCGGTACTACTCCGTCACCGAGAGATGGCCGGAGATGGAAGTTCGCGAGCAGGATATCGAATATGTCGTTCGCGCGGTCGGGGAATTTGGCAAGGACAATCGCGCCGGCATCGAACGCACTCTCCACCGAATTTCCGCCATTCGCAACCGGTCCGGCAAGATTATTGGTCTTACGTGCCGGGTTGGCCGGGCGGTATACGGAACGATTGATATTATTCAGGACACGATCGAGACCGGCAAGAGCATCCTGATCATGGGAAAGCCCGGAGTCGGCAAAACGACGAAGCTGCGAGAGATGGCGCGCATCCTGGCCGACCAGTTCGATAAGCGTGTCGTTATCGTTGACACTTCCAACGAGATTGCGGGAGACGGGGACGTGCCGCACCCTGGGATTGGTAATGCCCGCCGGATGCAGGTGCCCGAGCCTGCCCGCCAGCACGAGATCATGGTGGAGGCCGTCGAGAACCACATGCCTGAGGTTATTGTGATAGACGAGATCGGTACGGAGGCGGAGGCTCTTGCGGCGCGGACGATTGCGGAACGCGGCGTTCAGCTGATCGGCACGGCGCATGGAATTTCGCTTGAGAATCTGCTGAGCAACCCGACCCTGTGCGATCTGGTTGGCGGCATCCAGGCGGTCACGCTTTCCGACGACGAGGCAAGACGGCGCGGCACGCAGAAGACGGTTTTGGAACGCAAGGCTCCTCCGACGTTCGATGTTGTGATCGAGCTATTGGATTACGATAAACTGGCGCTCCATCACGACGTGCAGCGGACCGTGGACCTGCTCCTACGCGGTACGCAACCTAGACCGGAAATCCGCGTGAAGACGCCGATGGGAGAGGTCGAAATCGTCCAAAAGCCCGAGGCCGCCGCCGAACCGGTCGCTCCCGCGGCCCCCGAACGGCGAAGAGGCGGAGACGACCATCCGAAGGAGCGGAGGCCGGTTGCCGAACCGGATCGCCGCCGATCCATCCTGCGCGTCTTTCCCTACGGCGTGGCACGCACCCGATTGGAGCGCGCGATACGGGAGCGGCGATACCCGGCGTCGATCTGCAACGATATCGAGAAGGCCGACGCCATTCTGGCCATCAAGACGACCTATCAGCGCAAGCCCATCAAGCTCCAGGAAGCGGTGGACCGCAAGGTACCGATGGTGGTGGTAAAGAGCAACACCTATACGCAGATTGCCGGGGCATTGGATGAGTTGTTCCAGCGCGAAGAGGCGGTGCCGCTGGAGGATACCGCCGTGCGGGAAGCGCAAGCCGGGGTCGAAGCGGTGCTGGAAAGCGCAGCGGCGCTCGACCTTACTCCGCGCAACAGCTATCTGCGCCGCATCCAGCACCTGGCGATTGCGAAGATGCGTTTGACATCCGAAAGCGTTGGCGAGGAGCCGGAGCGGTACGTGCGCATCCTCCCCATCTATAAATGACAGGATGTTTCATAACGTTCGAGGGGACGGAGGGCAGCGGGAAAAGCACCCAACTTCAACTGCTTGCGGACTGGCTGTTTTCAATGCTTTTGCCCGTGGTCACTACGCGGGAACCGGGCGGCGCTGGCGATTTGGGGGCCAAGGTACGCGAGATTCTTCTTTCCGGGATCGATGTGGTCCCAAAGGCCGAGTTGTTTCTTTTTCTTGCCGATCGCGCTCAACATGTCGCGACGATCGTCCGTCCGTCGCTTGCGGCGGGCAGCATCGTGCTGTGCGACCGTTATGTAGATTCGACCACTGTCTATCAGGGCATCGCCCGCGGAATGGGGCTCGAGCGCGCCATGGAGCTTAATCGGTTTGCAACCGACGATTTGCTGCCTGACCTGACCTTGCTGCTCGATCTGCCCGCAGAGGCGGGATTGGCGCGCCTGGACGCAAAGGACCGGTTGGACGGAGAGGACATCGAGTTCCACAGGGCAGTCCGCGATGGGTTTCTGCAGTTGGCGAAGCGGGAAAAGAGGATTCAGGTGATACCGGCCGACGGCGATTCGGGTCCGATTCAGGACCGCATACGGGGCATCGTAAGTGAGTTGCTAACCGCGAAGGGCTATAATATGGTGGCGGAGGCGGACGGATGAAGCTGGTCATCGCGGTGGTTCACAACCGCGACAAGAACAACATTACGGATGCTTTGCTGGCCGCGGGGTTCAAATTCACAACCGTCGCGAGCAGCGGCGGATTCCTGCGGGAAGGGAACACGACGCTGCTGATCGGTTCCGAGGCTGATGAGATCGAGGCCGTTATGGATCTGCTCCGCGAGAATTGCCATACAAGAGAGCAATATGTGAACGCATTGCCCCCAGACGCCGCCCCGATCGGCACGTTCCTCCCTACAGCGCCGATGAAGGTCACGGTTGGCGGCGCAATCACATTCGTTATTGACGTGGAGAGATTCGAACGAGTCTAGCCGCTCTCTCCCATATCATCGGGCACAAGCGACTGATCGAATCTCTGTCGCAAGACATTGCCGCCGGTCACGAATCCCACGCCTATCTGTTTAGCGGTCCCGATGGGGTCGGCAAGAACACCATCGCCCGGGCCTTGGCCAAGATCATGCTGTGCGAACAGGGGACCGGGTGCGATGAATGCCTGTCTTGCCGCCGATTCGAATCCGACGGTCATCCGGACTTTGTTTCTATCTATCCGGGCCAAAAGCTGGATCCGGACGACAAAGGGGACTCCATTCAGATCAAGGCGATCCGGCGACTAGTGCTTCCGCGCGCGACCACCGTTCCGTCTTCGGGCAAGCGCGTGGTTGTTCTGATTCGGGAAGCCGAGCGGATGTTGCCCGGCGCGGCCGACGCGCTCCTCAAGACGCTTGAGGAGCCGCCGCCGTGGATGCGGTTCCTGCTTACAACAGAGAACGCCGATCGCTTGCCGTCCACCATTGTCTCCCGATGCTCGCCAATCAGCGTGGGGCCGGTGGCAGTGGTGGAGTTGGCCCAGGGATTAGTGGATAAGTTCGAGGTGGCTGAAGAGGAGGCAAAGAGGATTGCCGCCGAATCGGGCGGACATCCGGGCAGAGCATTTCGGCTGTTGCAGGATCGGCAGACCGGATTGGCGGATGAAATGGTGGCGTTCGCTTCGGCCTTTGCCCAGGCCAAGCCGATTCAGGCGCTGGCGTTGGGGGAATCGTTCCGCGCATTGGCGGACAGTTGTCGCGAGGAGGATGGGGAAAAGGGCGGAAGACTGGCGATGGCCCAATGCGTGGACATGCTCGCCCGATTCCTGCGCGACGTCATGCATTTTTCGGTTCGGAAAGAACCGTTCGTTCTCGAAATTCCTCGCGCGGCGGCTTTTGCGAAAGCGTTGTCGGAGCGTGCCCCGGTTTGTCACTGGACCGCGAGCGCGGCGGCCGCAATCGAGGCGCGCAACGCGATATTTGGCAACGCCACGGTCCGGCTGCAGATCGATGCGCTCTTCACTCGAGTACTAACGAATCTCGCCTAGTCTTCGATTCCGTTCATCGGTTGGCCCAACGTTTCTAGCCATTTGCGCAAGACAATGTGCGCGATGCCGCATGCCGGCGCCCAGTCCTCGGTCTCCGAGATTACTATGCGCAGGTTGTCGAACACCGCCGGTTCGACGGACAGCCGGACAATGCGCCGGAGCACATCCAGGTTGATGAGGCCGGACGTGACCAATTGGCCGGTGATGAGGACGGCTGTTGGTCGAAGGATCGAGCACAGCTTGGCAACCGCTTGACCGACTGCCTCGCTCACATCGTTGACCAGCCGATAGCAGTAGGCATCGCCCGCTTGCGAGGCCCTGTATATCGATGAGGCGCTGAGGCGTTTCGAATCCCGTTCGACGATGTCGGCAAGCGGCGACGTCGGCGTCATTTCCAGCTCCCGCCGTGCCTTTGCCAAAATTGTTCTGACCGAAACGGCTTCGGCCAAGGGCCGCATGGCTTGGCCGCCGCGTCCGTTGGCGCTCACCATGATGCTGCCGATATCGATTGGCGCTCCATCGGACGCACGGTAGGGAACACCGTAGGAAGAGAGCGCCGCGCCAACCTCGGAATCGAAGTCCAGCATGAGAATGGTCTGATCGCGCAGCTGTGTATTGTTGTAGACTTCCCAGACCAACCGCGACCTAGTTACGTGATCGAGCACGATAACCTTGTTGTCGAACTCCTTTTGCAGCAGATCCGTGAGGTACCACGGTTCGTTGGGTGACAGGCCGGCGACGAAGCGGCCAATCCCCGTCTCCCCGTGAATCTGTCCGGAGATAGCAATGCCGGCTCCGATAATCTGGTCTTGCTTGATATTTGCCTGCTTGACGGCTTCGCGGATCCCGCTGACAATGTCGGAGGCCAGGGACTTTTCCGTCGGCGGCTGGCGGGATGCGACCTGTGACACGATTTCGCCGTCCGGATTGATGACGATGGAACGAAGTCCCTCGGAGGTGATGCTTTGACCCACGATAAGGGCGCGATCCGAGGACAGCCGCAACTGCACCGGGCGCCTGCCACCCAGTGAGACAGCGCGACCGGATTCCCGCAACCATTTGGCGTTGATCAGTCGGCGAATTACGAGGGAGATTGCGGCGGGGCTTTGTCCGAGACGGACCGCCAGTTCTTGGCGAGTGATATCCGGGAACTCGTAAACGTACCGGATCAACTGGCACTCGACCCGCCATGCACTGGGCGTACGCTTGCGGCGTTGAGGCATGTCAAGTTCTCCTTGCTATCCTACGCAATGCCGGCAAACAACGCATGTTCGACGCGATCCTACGCTAGTATTAATGAAATATGAGCAAATGATGCGGCAGAACTAGCTCGCCACCCGTATGATACACCGGGTTGTAACGGAATGTCAACCTGGGGAGAAAGCGCGGAAACATCATTTCGCATAACAAAGCAACTATGGGTGGATTTTCGGAGTGTAATCCTGACCGCATCCCACGGGATCGCGATACGTTATAATAGGCTCATACCGGGGGGGCGCCCGGAAACCACCGGCAGCTTCGCCGGTTCATCTTCGGAATGGTGCGAAAAGGAACTTTTCGAGATGGGGATACGTAAATCGCAAGGAGAGAGGCGAAGAATGACGACCATTGCTCAAGAGGCAGCCACAATTTCTGCTCTCGACCCATCTTTATTTGAAGACCTGTTGCGAAAGCACCATCGCCAAGCGTACAGCTTGGCCTACCGAATGACGGGGCACGAATCGGACGCTGAAGACCTCGTTCAAGAAGCTTTCGTCCGGGCATATCGGTTTTTTGAGCGGTACGATAGCCGGCTCCCGTTCTCCAGTTGGCTGTACCGCATCATGACCAATGCCCATATCGACTCCCTCCGACGTCGGGGCCGGGTAAAGACCGTGTCGCTCGATGACCCGATACGGACGGAAGATGGGGAGAGCGGCCTCGCATGGGATCTCCCCGACCAAGCCATGACGCCCGAGCAGGTGATCATGGCAGACGTGCTGGACCACGATCTCCAAGTTGCCCTCAATTCACTGCCCGCCCCATTTCGGCGGGCCGTTGTTTTCGCGGATATTGAAGGGCTGTCTTACGAAGAGGTCGCGGAAGTTATGGAGTGCTCCGTCGGCACCGTCCGTTCGCGGATCCATCGAGGGCGAAAACTGTTGCGGAATACCCTGGCCGCGAAACGGCCCGATCTTGTTTCGACTCAAAAGAGGTGTGTGGAATGAACTGCCGATACGTACAAAGCAGAATGTCGTGCTATATCGATGGGGAGCTAACCGGCCGAGAGATGCTGCTGGTTCGAAACCACCTCTCCCGATGCGCCGGCTGCGATCACGAGCTGGAACAGATCGTGCAGACGAAGCAGCTTCTTGGTTCGCTCGGTGTTCCCCGTGTCCCGATCGGATTTGAAGATCGATTGGTTTCGGCAGTGCTGGGCGCCAAAGAGACACCGACCGTACCGCTTTGGAATCGCCTGGTCCGATTTGCAAAAGGCGATCTGTTCTCGTGGGCGGTGGGTGCGGTCGGAGTGGTTGCCGTGATTGCGATTTATATCACGCCGGAACGCCAAGACCTGTTCACCCAAGGACAGGGTACTTCGAGCGCCACCATCGGCATGGCCGCGCCGTCAGCCGATCCCGATTGGGAGATGTGGTATCGAGATCACAACGAACGAAATGGTGAATTTCCATTTCTTTCGACGCCTCGAACAGATGCCATGCCGGTCGGATTTGGAAACTAATCGGAGCAGAGCTAGGGTATGATGACCATACTGATTCAGAACTTCCTGATTCAGATTTACGTCGTCGTGCTGCCGGTGCAGGCCCCTGTGGATCTGCTTGTTGACGCACTCGAGAAACACCCGAAAACCCAGGTCTCCGCGATCGAGCGAATGGTAGTGGCGCAACCCACCGGAATGATGGAGATGCGGCTTTCCTGGGAACAGAATTCGGATGGCGCGGTGCGAAAGGTGGTCGTATCGCCACTGCGGCTGAAAGGCCTGGTAGTTGTCGACGACGGCTATGCGCGAACGACCTACAATCCATATACGAATTCCTGTGACGTTCAGCCTTCCCCTGGTCAATTCGCAAAGGCCTTGCCCGCCGCGCGGCGGGCCACGCTGGTTAGATCCAACTACAACGTCACCTACTTGCGGTCAGAGAAGATCGGTTCTCGAGAAGCGAAAGTGCTCGTGGCCAAGCCCAAGCAAAAGGGCGCTTTCGAGCGCTATTATTGGATCGACACGGCCAATCATGTGATCCTTCGCATGCAGGTTAATGGCAGCGATGGCAGGAAACTGTACGTGGACGAGATGCTGTTCCCCAACTTTGAAAAGAAGATTCCCGCCGATTCTTTCAGCACCAAGTTTGGATGCGCCGTCGAAGTGCGATCCCACGCGAAGCAGGCCGTGAGCTACACGCTCTCCGATCTTCGAAAAAAGGTGGGCTTCGACATTATCGCGCCGGCGAAGCTGCCGTTTGGAATGACCTTCATCTATGCGGAGGCAAAGACCAACGGGGACCGGCAAGCGGCCGCGCTGCGGTATTCCGACGGATTGGCGAACGCTTCCGTGTACCAGTCGCCCGGCATGATGAGCACGCTGCGAGTGACGAACTCTACCGGGGCCGATCGGACTATGGTTTTCAGCAATCGCGGCACGAAATACACAATCATCGCCGATCTGGGCGAAGAAGGCATGAAAGAATTCGTACGATCATTTGAGAGCGCCAGCAAGGTCCGCCGCGAGCAATGGGCCACGAATGTGGCCAAGGCAATGGGCGTGGAAAAGGTTGTCGCAACCCGAATATTAGATCGGGGAATGGACTTCGATCAGACGGCGTTTCTTATGGCCGTCATGAAAGAATCTAGAAAAAGCATCGAGGAATTGGCCCGTTGGCGATTCATGGGTCTGACGGATCACCAGATTGTTGAGAAATCGCAAGTTGATTGGAATCGCGTTCAACAATTGATGAGGCTTGCAAAGTCTAGCAACTATTGAGTCTTTTGGCGGAGGTAAATCAAGAAATGAAAAAATGGTTGAGCAACCTGTTTCGCACCCCGGCGGGCATGTACCTATCCGTAGGCATGCTGGTTGGCGCATCGGCTACAGTCGGGATGATCAGCTACAACGCTGTAACGGCCAAGGCGGGTTCGCCGCCGTCTCGCGTTGAACTCACGATGGCGGAAGAGAACGCGCTCGGAACGATCGAGAACGCGTTCGCTAAGATCGTGGACGAGGTGTCGCCGGCCGTGGTCAGCATCCAGGCCAAGCATACGATCACGAACAACGGCGGCGCGCGCGGATCCCGAATGTTTCAATTTGGACCGGGGATCGGCAGTCCGGATGTCGTCGAAGGGACCGGCTCCGGCGTGGTTGTCCGAAGCGACGGCTGGATTCTGACGAACGATCACGTGGTGCGGGGGGCGGACAAGGTTACCGTCGTGTTTTCCGACGGCAAGAAGATGGAAGGCACGGTCCGCCGAGACTTTCTAAGCGACATCGCCGTCGTCAAGGTTGACGCCAACGGCCTGCACACCCTTCCGTTTGGAGATTCCAACCGCGTGAGGGCGGGGCAGTTCGCCATCGCGATCGGCAGTCCGTTCGGACTTGAGAACACTGTCACAATCGGCCATATCAGCGCCCTCAGCCGCTCGCAAGGAGTACCGGATCAGCTCGTTGGCACGATGCGCTATTACCCCACGATGATTCAGACCGACGCGGCCATCAATCCGGGCAACTCCGGCGGTCCGCTGATCAATATTCATGGGGAACTGGTTGGGATCAACACGGCCATCGCTTCGGAAATGGGTGGCAGCGTCGGCGTCGGATTTGCCATCCCGATCAATAATGCGCGCGACGTAGCCGAACAGCTCATTCAGAACGGCAAGGTTTCACGCGGCTATCTCGGTGTGGAACCTGCGGATATCACTCCCGAGGACAAAGATCGGCTGAATATCGACGCAGGAGCCTTGGTAAAGCGAGTTACGAAGGACGAGCCCGCATATAAAGCCGGTATTCGCGAAGACGATGTCATTACCGACATCAACGGCACCAAGATCGAGAAGGCCATCGACCTGCGAATGAAGCTGCTGCACATCCCGGCGGGCCAGGATGCCAAGATCACTCTCATTCGGAACGGCAAGCAGATGACCGTTGACGCCAAAGTGATCGGGTCTCCGCTCGATGTAGATACCAACGGCGGCAAGCCGGCGAAGATCGCGCAAGACAACAGCGGCGGTCAGGAATTTGTCGACCCGTTCGGCGGAGATGGCGACAGCTTCGGACCGCCCGTTTCCGGACGGCTTGGAGTTGCGGTTGCCGAGCCATCAAAGGATGTTTTGAAGGAGTACAACCTTCCGTCGAGCGTTCAAGGGGTTGTTGTCACGGACGTTGAGCGCGGGAGCGCGGCGGCCCGGTTCGGCATCAAGCCCGGCGACGTGATCGAAACGTTCAATGGCAAGAAGCTGCGGACGCCGGACCAACTAAAAGATCTCGTTACGGCTGCCAAGGGCTCGTATGACCTCGTGCTTCGTCGCAAAGTCGGCGAAGACCTGGCCACTCTCCGCATCAGCATAAAGGGATAGACCATTTTCCTTGAGGAAACGGCATCAGGGGGCGATACTGTCGCCCCCGCTTCAATTTAGAAGGTGAACGCGAACCCGATTCGGCCGCCCCACGTGCGATAGTCGCGGCTCGCTTCCCGATGATCGGAATAGAGCTGATTGTTGATTTCGAAGCCGATGTCGGAGGAGCCGATAAAGGCCTGGCGCGCGGATAGGAACCATTTTTGATTCATGGCGTTGGTTAGCGTGCCATCCTGGCGGCCGGCGACGAAACCGGTGGAGTATCTGATACGGCTGTTTACCCAATGGGACAGACTGGCGACGTATCCTTTGAATCCGGTGAGGTTCGGTATCTGTTCCACTTCCAACGCGCGGAATTTTTGCTGGAACACGTCGATGCTCAGGCTCCATCCCTGTTTGAGTTGCGACCAGAACGAAATCATGGCAAGGTCCGTGTCCCATTCGGTATGGCGCATGGGATTATCGCGGCGCTCGTAGTCGTAGCTGACATTCAGGATCGTGCTGGGGCCAAGCGTGAATCCGGCGGCGGTATTGAGCAGCCGGATGCGCTTTGCAATCAGCGGGTCGAGAGAGTAGTCGCCGTTGAATTGCGCGGGCGGAATATGCTCATTGTTTTGGTCTCGGTATCTGACCTGGAGATTGACAAACGGCAGCGGATGGGAGCGCAGCGCGGCATTGTATTGCCACACCCGCGGCTCAAAGGTCTCGTCGTGATTGCGACTGATATATTGAAACTCCTTGCGTCCCAGGCCGAAACGCAGCGATGTTTTCGGGATTCCGGAGTAGGAAAGCCGGATCTCGCCGCCGGAGCTGCGGCGGGAGTAGCCGTTTTTGGTGATTCGGGCGTCGTTGAAGGCGCTGCCGAAGCTGGCATCGAACGCCCAATTGTCGGCCGGGACGGCAACATATTCGAACCGAAAAGCGCGGTTAACCAGCGCTCTGCCGGCGGAGAAAAGCAGATCGGTCGCGACCTGACTTGCGGTGAGGCGAATCGATCCCGCATTGCCCAGTTCGTGCGTCGCCGAGATCTCGCCGGCCACTGATCGAGAGTTCGGGAGGAGGCCGCTGTGATCGGTGAAGTGGTACTCCGATCCCCTCGCCTCGATCGTCGAATCCCGTGCATGCAAGAAGTAGCGCATCCCATACTCTTCGGTCTTGAAGTTGCCGTACTGCGTGGCGTGGTCGATGCGGTCCGGTTCGTACAGAAAGCCGGTCGGTCCATCCAGCTTGCTGTAATCGTAGCTCCATTGTAGAAACCCGGACAGGGCCGGCAGCGTCAACAGAATTGGCTGGCGGGTCCATGTGAAACGGTTGTCGCCACGGACGTAGAACTGATCCGATTGCTGCCCGAGCTTCAAGGATGTCAGCACATTTCGGCCATAAATGCGGCCATTCGTGATATAGCTTCGGGTGCTAATCAGCCGCTCCGTGTCCCATCGCCAGAACTGGTCGCCGGGCACGGTATACCAAAGTCGGATCCGGTCCGACGCGATGTTGGTCGGCATTTGCGCGTAGCGTTCGAAGTATGAGCGGCTACCGCTCACTTGCTGGAGGGCGGCGGCGATGTCACCCCAGACCTGCAGTTGAGCCTGGGTGTAGGCCGCAACGGGTGCCGCGAAGAATAGTAGGAAGAGTTTTTTCATGGCCCAAAGAACAGGTCGCTGGAGTTGGACCCGTGGATGTAGTGATGGCAACCCGGCGCGGTGCACGTGAATTCAGGTTGATGGTTCGTCATTCCGGTATGGCATCGCATGCAGAGGCCGCGGTCCGCCATGATGGTCATGCTAGGGTTCGGCGAGCCGTGGGGGTTGTGGCAGGTGGTGCAGTCGCCGCCGAATCCGCTCTGGTTCGGGCTGTGCTCGTAGACGAATGGCCCCTTGCGATCGGCGTGGCATTTGGAACAGAGTTCTCGGACATCGTTCCGCAGCATGTAGTCGTGCTTGCCGGAATGGACGTCGTGACAGGTGTAGCAATGCATCGTGCCTTCCGGGATCGGATGATGGGAAAAATTGTTGGTGGCGGCCCGGATTGTCGCATGGCATTTGAAGCAGAGATCTTCCTGCTTTTCCTTCAACAGCCCTGGCGCCTTTTCCGCCATCAGGTTGTGGCAGGTGGTGCACTTGAGCTTGCTCATCGCGTGGGGCGTGCGCTGAAAATCGTGGCTGTTGATCAGGTTCTGGTGGCATTTGAGGCAGATCGCTGTCGTCCCTTTGGTGTCGAGCTTCGGGAACCGAACGATCTTTGTTGGATCGCCGTGTTCGATGTGCAGACTCCCAGGTCCGTGGCAGGCTTCGCAGGTCCGTTTCTCTTTCGGAAGATCGTCAGAAAGGAGCAGCTTGCCGTGGACGGTATCGCTCCAGGTTTCGTGGTAGCGTTGGTGACATCCGATGCAGGGCCCCATTCCGACATATTCCGCCCCTTCCGAGGGATTCTTGGCGGGAGGATCGGCCTTCTTTTCTTGCATCGCGCTGCCGAGCGCAATTGCGGCCAGGACTCCCGCCGCAAGGAAGGCCCCGGCACGCAAAACTATCGATACAGCCATACTTCGCGCATCTCCTGTTCACCAAAGAGGCTGCTCGGCCTCCAAAGATACGCTGGTAGTTAGGCGCGGGTCCCCTTTATTCCTCCCGAACCTCGACGCGAATGCCGATCGTGCCGATGACCGCCGCCACCGTTTCGCAATCGGGCTGGCTTCCGTGATGCACTGTGGAACGGCCCAGATTGTGGATCTCCCACGTCTCCATCTCGGCCTCTTCCCGGCCGCATTTGGTGGCGAGCACCAGGACCTGGATCACTTCGTCCACCGAATTGTGATCGTTGTTGTAGACGATGACCACCCAATGGCCGGAGCCGGTTCCGGGACCGCTCTCCTCGATTTCCGGCAGCGACGCACCGCCTTTTTGATCCGCCATCGGTTAGTCCCACTCCTTGCGCACTTCGGTTTTTACGCCGATGGAGGAGACCGTTTTGGCCACCTCTCGGCATTCGGCCTCGCCGCTGAAATGAACGGTCGCGCGGCCAAAATTATGGGCCTCCCACATTTCGCAGTAGGCCTCATCGTAGGCGCACCCGGTTGCGGCCATCAAGACCGCGATGACCTCATCCGTCGAATTGTGATCGTTATTGAAGATGATAACGACCCAGCCATCGTTTCCTTTTACGGCATCCGTCGGCAATTGCTCGACATCGGATACCCCGCGCTGTTTCGCCACAGGCTCATTATAACGAGAATGGCCGGCGGAGGCAAGTGTTAGTCCGGGGTATAGGGAGTTTCGCCCGTGACGGGTCCGAACCAGCCGATCTTGTGCGCCGCTGGCGCTGCGTTCGGATATACGAGGCTCTTTTCTGCCGATTCGTCCATTCTCTTGGGTTTTACATGCGAGTCCACAAAGGAGACGAGCGCGGTCTCCGTATGGCGAAAATGGATGGATGGATCGAGGGGATTGGTCTGTCCCATGCGTTTGAGGACCTCCGGCGGGGGCTCGAGGAACGCGTATTCGGCCAGACCTTTGCCCACGTCCAGCGCGCCGTCCGCGAACATGGCCACTTCGCTGGGCCGGCGGATCCCGGAGGGTTTGCGGGAGCTATGGAATGCCTCGGCCACATATCCAAGGTCCCAGGTGAGGGAACCGACGCCGAGGGCGTTGTAGACGTATCCGCCGGTGCCCTTGTCGAATCCGACTGTCGTTTCGAACGAGGGGCATTTTCGCAGCAGCCCGCCATCTTTGAGGTAGGGAACCAGGGGGCCGCTCTTCGGCTGGAACTTGCCATCCGCTGCTCTGATGCCGAACCATCGCTTGGTGTCGAATTCGAACAGGTCCTGGGCGGCGGGGGCGTATCGGCCGGTGTCATCGCAGTACATCTGGTTGGCTTGGACCAGTTGCCGCTGGTTGCTCGCGCAGGCTGATTTGTGACTTTGCTTCCTCGCGCTGCTGAACACGGGGAAGAGTATGGCGGCCAGGATGGCGATGATGGCGATGACGGCGAGGAGCTCGATGAGTGTGAAGCCCCGTGAAGAACCCCCACCCAACCCTCCCCCTTTTCCAGGCTGCCGCCTGAAAAAAGGGGAGGGCATTTCAGAAGAACCCCCACCCAACATTGGATGCGCTGGGTTGGATAGCCCCCTCCCCCGCTTGTGTTCAGACTGGATAGATCGTTGACACATGTTCGGAGACATCGTTGACACAATGGAGGTATGCCATGGAGGAAATCGACGGTGGAACTGCAACG
>JBGPGO010000017.1:0-77807 GCA_041483895.1 Fimbriimonadia bacterium | reverse complement strand
GTTCTCTTGCATTTGGATGGGCCGAAGGTCGTTCCCGTCGACTCGTTGAACGCAAACATCCCGTAAGTGTGGCCGTCTTGTCCGGACACCCACAGTTCGGTGCTCGATGAATTGCCGTTGTTGGTGGTGCCTCCAGTGTTCCCGGAAGTGTTGCCGTCCCCGACATCAGTGAAAGCTGTAGTTGTGATCGCTGCGGTCGCAAGGACCAAGAACATGCGTCGAAGCATTTTTCTCCTCTTTCCAAAACAGTTGCTAGCTGACAATACGAACAGCGGTATTATAACGGGAGCCTGGGCATCTGGCACTGGTAGGCATGCTGGAATTGGCATCCCATAGGTTCAAACAGGTATTCTCTGTCCGGTGGGTGAACTGACCGCATGAGACGACTTCGTTTCCATCACTTTGCGTGGGGAGTGCTGGCGTACAACCTGCTCGTCATTCTTGGTGGAGCGTTCGTGCGCGCGACCTTCTCCGGGGCCGGTTGTGGCAGTCATTGGCCGCTCTGTGGGGGTGAAGTCCTACCGGTATTCCAAAGCGCTGAGAAAGTGATCGAGTTCAGCCATCGCGCGGCCAGCGGGCTGGCGCTGCTGGCGGTCTTTGCCCTCATCGTTTGGTCCTTCCGAGCCTATCCCGCCAAGCATCGTGTGCGAATGGGCGCGTCCCTTTCGCTGCTGTTCCTCGTCACCGAGGCTCTCGCCGGCGCGGGGCTGGTCCGCTTCCAATGGGTCAATCAGGACGCTTCGGTCGGCCGGGCTATCATGATGTCCATTCATCTTTCGATTACCTTCCTGCTACTCGCTTCCCTGACCCTGACCGCCTGGTGGGCAAGCGGCGGATCGGCAATCCGAATTCGCGGGCAAGGGGCGGTGGGTTGGGCTTTGCTGCTGGCGCTCTTGGGAACGCTTTTCTTAGGAGCGAGCGGAGCGGTGACGGCGCTGGGTGATACGCTCTTCTCCGGTGGTACGTTTGCACAGAACCTGCAATTGGACCTTTCCCCGACGGCGCACTTTCTGATCCGGCTGCGTATTTTGCACCCGATGATCGCGATCTCCGTCGCCCTTTATCTGATCCTAAACGCCGGGCTCCTCAGCCACCTACGCCCCTCGGATCACGTGAAGCGCTTCTCGAACTGGATTGTGTGGACGCTCGTTGTCCAGACCGGTCTTGGATCGATGAACGTGTTTCTGCAAGCGCCGATCTGGCTGCAGATCACGCACCTTCTGGCCGCCGACGTTCTCTGGATCGCATTGGTGCTGTTCGTTGCTTCCGCGATGGCTGAAGATATCGTGCCGGTTGAGTCCCAAGCTCCGGAGACTCCTGCCACACCGATGAAAGCGACGTGGAAAAGTTATGTCGCATTAACGAAACCCCGCGTTATCAGCCTGCTCTTGTTCACCACGATCACGGCCATGTTCATCGCGGCGAAGGGATGGCCTGGATTCGGATTATTGATGGCCGTTACAGTGGGCGGCTATATGGCGGCGGGCGCGGCAAACACGATCAACATGGTGCTGGAACGGGACCTGGACCAGCGAATGAAGCGCACCGCGTCCCGTCCTACGGTAACAAATTTGATTCCCCCCGCCAACGCATTGGTATTTGGGTTCTGCCTCGGCGCCGGGTCTTTCATATTGCTGTCGCTGGCCTCGAACCTGTTGGCCGCTCTCATGGCGCTCGCGGGGCTGGTGTTTTATATCATCGTTTATACGATGCTGCTCAAGCGCCGCACGTGGCAGAACATCGTGATCGGCGGCGCCGCCGGTTCGTTCCCGCCGCTGGTCGGATGGGCGGCGGTGACAAACGATCTGAGTCCTCTTGCTTGGTGGCTGTTCGCCATCATCTTCCTGTGGACGCCCGTGCATTTCTGGGCGCTGGCATTGCTGATCAAAGACGATTACGCGAAGGCCGGGGTGCCTATGCTGCCGGTTATCCACGGCGATCGGGCGACGGTGATTCAGATTTCTCTGTACGCCGTCCTCACGGCGGTCGTCTCGATTTTGCCGATGGTTGGGCGGTTGGGGCCTGTCTATCTGGTCGCGGCGGTACTGCTCAATGCGCTGCTTTTGGCCCGAAGCGTGCAGCTCTTGCGCTTTCCCGACCGGCCGCATGCGGTCTCTATGTACAAGTACTCGATGCTGTATCTGGCGCTTCTCTTTTTGATCATGGCGGTGGACCGATCCATGGTGCATCTGTAGGTCCGGCAGAGTAGGCGTGGGTCGGACTGGCAGCCACTGATCGAATGACGATAACTAAGACCCACGTTGAGAGGTGATCGCGAGGTTGCCACGTGGGTCTTGGTGGTTGGACGTTGAAAACCCCGCGCCAATGCGACCCTCGGCTGCGAGAAGTTGCTAAGACCCACGTTGGGAGGTTATCGAATGGTTGCCACGTGGGTCTTGGGTACGGGCACGTGATGGCATAATTGCAATCCGACCCACGGCTACGAGGCATCTCGGTCGGCGGGTCGGAGAAGCTGGTCGGTATGCGTTTCGCCTTCCGTAGCGGGGCGGAGCAGCCGCTTCGGATCCATGTCTTCGCTATCCGCCGCGCGTAAGAGAGTCTTCGCCTCTTTCCGGCGCGCGATCGCTTCTTTCAGATTTTTTCTTGCTTCGTAGGCCGCTTTGCCCCGATCGCTATTGACCGTCGCGATCTTGAGGACGTTATCGAATTTGGTATCTTCATTTCCCACGTTACCGAGCGCCCGGATGGCGGCGATGGCGAACCCGGCATCAACATCCATGCACAGTGTTTCCAATATCTCCAGATCCTCTTTTCGAAAGTCGCCGGCATTTCGCTCCTCTACTTTTTCGAAAAGGGATTGCAATCCGCTCTTGGCGCCTTTCGGCAGGTGCGCGGAATCGTAAGCCCGCGCCAACGGCCCCACGGCGCGCACATCGCCGAGACCGCACAGCGCCAGCGGGACCCCAAGCGCGGCGCTTGCAACCAGGCTTCGCCCGAGCCCAAACAGCGTGAGTCCGAAAACAAGACCAAAAAGGAAAGGCGCAAATGCATGAGAGGCGATCGAGAATATCAGGGTGATGACTAGGACTGGCGATGCCGCAACCAAAGTGACACAGGCGCTCCACTTCGAATTTGGCATCTGTTTCATCAACATCTCAAACGCCATCTCTTTATTGATCCGGCCCATCGCGGCGCCAATTTCGTACGCCCGTTGGGGCCGTCTCTTGATCTCGGTCAGCAGCGGCCCAAACACCTGCTCGCGAAAGACAACCAGGCCATCGATTGCCGGATTGGCCACAGCGTCGATGGGATTTCGCACGCATGTCATCAGGACCTTGAGGCGATGGACCGGATCGGCCCGCAGGATGCGTCGCCGTTTGTTGCAGTTGGTGCAGCGCCAATAATGGCCCGGTTCGGGAATCGGATCAGGACAGATTTGCCCACAGCCGCGGCAAAACGCGACCGCCCGATCCTCGGCAGAAGTCATGGGCCGAAATAGCCCATGAAGGGCAAACGAGTCATGAAGATATGATTGAATGCCATGATGGACTGTGCCCGCTCCCGATTCATCTGCGCTCTGGCCTCCAGCTCCCCAGCCATCGCGATTGCCTCCGCAGGCAGCTTTTGGTCTTTCTTGGCGCACTCATCCAAAAACTGCTGCATCCGGCCTAGCTCGCCATCGTCCACCCAAATCCCGTCGCAGGCCGTACATTGGTCCAGCATGATGTCCGAGTTGAGCATGAACCGGTAGTGGTACATCGGCTGGCGGCAAGCGGGGCATGCCTTCCAGGCCGGGTCGGGGGTAATCGGCTTATCGGGCAGCGGCGCGATCTGGTCTTCGATCTCCTTCCAACCCGTAGGATCTCCATCTTTCACTCGTTTCAACTCACTCGCGTCAAACCAGATTCCCGCGCACTTCGGACATTTATCTATCGCGGTCCCGGCAAAGTTGATAGTCTCTAGCCCGGTCCCGCAGTTTGGGCACGTTCGCATCATGCACCTCCGTAGGGGTTTATACCTGCACTTAGGCCGAGGGGTTGACGAAGATCACTAGTGACACTACCGGCTGTCAACCTCTGCCGGACTGGAATAATACTTAATGGTGACACGTGCTACCGGCGATCAGTTTATCCCTTTGACGGTCGGCGAACGGCTGTCCTTGCGGCTTTTGCGGCGAGGCATTTTGGACGACCCGGTCAACTGCATGGTTGTCGCGGTGGACCCGGACCTCGTCTGGTTCGTCATCCCAACCCTATCGGCGAAGCCGTTGCGCGGCACGCAGGTGCAGCTTGCCCTGGATGACGGTCACATCGAGCAAAGCGCGATGGCAACGGTCGAGGACTTCAAGCGAAGCCGCCGCGGCTTTGCGTTCGCGATTCGGCCGCCCGAGGCTTGGAATGTCGTCGTATACGACGAGTCGGTACGGGCGCCAACCTCCTTGCCGGCTGATGTTCTCCTCTTGGCATCCGGCGAAGGCAAAGGAATCAAGACGCTGCCGTCCCAAGTTTCTGCTCTGAGCACGACCTCCGCTCGGTTGAACGGGCGTATTCGGCTGCGGCTGGGAACCCGCCTTGGGGTGCGGTTCACAACGGCGGATTCGAGGTTCATCGTGATGGGCGAAGTTATCCGCGTGATCGGCGAGCACGACAATCCCACCTCCGGCCTTGAAGTGGACGTTCGCTTCGATACCGTCTCGGAAGAGGCCCTTGCTTGGATCAATGGAGTCGTCGAGAAGGCTCAGGCCGACAACAAAGTTTTGCGTGCGAAAGAGGCGGAAGAATCCGAGAAAGAGTGGATGGAGCTTCAGTCCGAAATTCGCAAGCCGGCTGCTTAGAAACGCTTGATTCGATAGATCACACAGCCATTCTCGTCAAAAACCGGGTACATCTGTGCCAACTATGAACTATCGGATTCTGTGCCAATGCCCCGGGCGGTCATAACCGGCGGCGCCGGCTTCTTGGGATCGCACCTGTCCGACCGTCTCCTGGCGGAGGGCTGGAGCGTGCTCGTCCTGGACAACCTGATCACCGGCAGTACTAATAACATCGCGCATGCGATGGACAATCCCCAATTTGAATTTGTAAGGTTTGACGTGACCGAGCACATCGACGTCGAGGGCCCGGTGGACTTCATTTTTCATTTTGCCTCACCTGCCAGTCCGGTGGATTTCGAGCGGTATCCCATCCAGACATTGAAGGTCGGGGCGCTAGGTACGCATAAGGCCCTGGGGCTGGCGAAAGCCAAGGGCGCGCGGTTCATGCTCGCCTCCACGTCGGAAGTTTATGGCGACCCGCTGGAGCACCCGCAAAGGGAAGAGTATTGGGGGAATGTGAATCCGATCGGGCCGCGCGGCGTGTACGATGAAGCGAAACGGTATGCTGAGTCGATGACGATGGCCTATCATCGCTACCATGGCCTCGATGTCCGGATCGTGCGATTTTTCAACACATATGGTCCACGGATGCGGCTGGACGATGGACGCGTCGTGCCGAATCTGTTAATGCAGGCGCTGCAGGGAAAGCCGCTCACCATCTACGGCGACGGGCTGCAGACGCGAAGCTTTGGCTACGTCTCCGATATCTTGGAAGGCGCTTGGCGGTTGGCTTTTTCGGATTACCAACTGCCGATGAACATCGGTTCGGAGCAGGAATTCACGATGCTGGAATTTGCCCAGGCGGTTCTGCGGGTGACGGGTTCTCAGGGGCCGATCGAGCACGTCTACCCGGCCCCACAGGACGATCCCCGTCGCCGCCGGCCGGACCTTACCAAGGCGCGCACGATCCTGGGCTGGGAGCCGACGACGAAGCTTGACGAAGGCCTGCGGCTGACGGCGGATGATTTCCGAGGGCGGTTGGGTCGCTAGCGTGCACGTGGTAACCGGTGCGTTCGGCTACTCCGGCCAGTACATCGCCGAGCGCCTGCTGGCCGCCGGGCATGAGGTTCGGACGCTCACGAACTCCCCGAATCGCGCCCATCGTCTGCACGGCAAAATCGATGTTCGGCCATTGGACTTTGGCGATCCGGACGGTCTGGCGCACGCATTGGATGGGGCGGAGGCGTTCATCATCACCTATTGGGTGCGCTTCAACTACCGGAACCTTACGTTTGCGCAGGCGGTTGCCAACACGATGACGCTGTTCGACGCCGCCAAAAGAGCGGGTGTGCCGCGCGTGGTCCATGTCAGCATCACCAACCCGTCTGAGGACTCTCCCCTAGAGTACTTCAGTGGTAAAGCGCGGTTGGAGCGTGCGTTGCGAGAGTCGGGACTGTCGTATGCAATTTTGCGTCCCACGGTGCTGTTCGGCAAAGAGGACATTTTCATAAACAACATCGCCTGGGCGTTGCGCCGGTTTCCGGTTTTCGGCGTGTTCGGCGACGGGCAATACAGGATGCAGCCGATCTATGTCGACGATCTGGCGAAACTGGCTATTGAGCAGGGCGCGCTTCGCGAGAATGTTGTCATCGACGCTACCGGCCCGGAAACATTCACCTATAGCGGAATTGCGGAGGAGATTGGGAAGATTATTGGAAAGCCGCGGCGCATTCTATCCGTCCCGCCGGCGATCGCATATTTGGCCACCCGCGCGATGGGCTGGTTCGTCGGCGATGTCATCATCACGCGTGACGAAATCACCGGTCTCATGCAGAATCTCCTGCTAACGGACTCCGCTCCGGCCGGCGAGACGCGACTAACCGATTGGGCGCGGGAGAACGCGGCAACCTTGGGTCTTCATTACCACAGCGAACTGGCTCGGCGCAGAGATCGACTCACCGCATACAACCGATCCCGGTAGCCGCACGCTCTAGCTTGCGCAGAATCCAAACCGGTAGCCGCACGCTTTAGCTTGCGAAAGAGAAGACCCTTGTGTGCGCCGGTGAAGGGATAGGGTGGGGGGCTATCGAATCCCCCGCTTGTGCGCATCATCGACATTTCTCGGCCGCTCGACGAAACCACCGCTGTCTTCCCCGGCGATGTGCCGTTTTCGCGCAGCGTGACGATGAGCATGGAGCGCGGCGACGTGTGCAACGTCACCTGCCTGACCGCCAGCGCCCACGCCGGCACGCACATAGACCAGCCCCATCATTACAAAGACGGCGCGCCGGATCACCCTCTGGAGGTCTTCATCGGCCCTGCCAACGTGATCGAGATCGACGATTGGGATCGCCTCGCGGGTCTGACCATCTCGCCGGGACGACGCGTCCTATTCAAGACTCGCAACAGCCTCTCCGACTTTTCGAAATTCGACCCATCGTTCACCTATCCGCCTGGTACGGCGATCGAATGGCTGGTCCGGATGGGCGCGGTGTTGATCGGGGTGGACGGCCCTTCGGTCGATGCCGCCGAAAGCAAGACGCTGCCCAACCACCTCCGGCTATGCGAAGCCGGTATCGCCATTCTGGAGAATTTGGATCTGCGAGATGCGCCCGAGGGCGAGTACGAGCTGGTCGCACTGCCGATTAGGATTCCAAATACCGATGCGACATGGGTACGGGCGATTTTACGAGAGTTCGTGCGGTCGTAACAGATCCGTCGTTGGCTCGTCGGACCGCCGCAAGAGCGCTGGACCGCAGTACCCCCGTGGCAGCGGCAATCGCCGCGCATCGGAATTCGCCGGCACCCTCCGCTCCGCCTCATCGAGGCGGGCAAATCCCACCATGAGCCGCCGAGCCAAGAGCCGCAAGGCAACATACGGCGGCGTCAGACAGCCGCCAACTACCAACGCCGCGCCCCAATTGAATGGCGGCGGATGCGGCGCAAGCTGCACATACAGAATTACAACGAGTGGAATGTACGCCACAAGAAAGGCGCAGACCGCAAACAGCCCAACCGCCAAGCTGCCAAAAGCCGTCTGGCTGACCCTGCGCCTGCGCTCCATCTCCACCTCAAACAGGGGGTGGGCGCTCGTCAAATAGCCGCTATCGTCCATTCCATCCATCGTTACGCACCAAGCGCTCGAATCCTATCCCGCTCGGCCTCTTTCGCCGCCGACGCCTTCGCCTGCACGTCCCTTATCTTCTCCGACCGCTCGTCGAAGTCCCACGGCTGCATGTCCTCCGACTTGTCAGAAGAGTACTTTCCCAGGTCATTATATGGCGCTTGGTGGCCGATCACCACGGCTAAATGGCCGCCATCCCCGGCTGCCGCTTTGTGCGCCGGCTCTTTGCACACCGCAACTGTTCCGACATACTTGCCGTTTTCATCCATGTCAATCACACAATCACACGTATCCGGACTCCATCGTATCACCATTAGCTGCTCACCGCGTCAACCTGTATTGATTCAATTGTCATAGATCCCGTTCCCCCCGCTCCCGCAAACACTGAGTAGTTGCAAAGCGATCCGGCATCAACGGTGGGAGTGTCCGATACATTCTCAAACGATCCCGTTTGCCCCGCGCCGATCGTTACAACCAAGCTGCTATCCGCGCCATCGTCGCGCAGTTTGACAGTGGATGACGCGCTCGTCGTGTTCGCACTGACATATACTCGCAAGTTCTTGAACTGATACGATTTCTCATACATCTTCACCTGGACGTATGCTTCATTTCCCACGCTCGGCCCTCGATAGCCATTCAGTGGATAGTATCTAGTCGTATTCTGAAGCTGGAGATAAGATAATGCATTGATTCCGAAAGTTCGAATGCTATGATTCATCAACTGCTCGTATCGCACGCTATCGCCGTTCGCCGTTCCGGCGGCCAATCCGGTCAGCTTGTGACTGCCTCCCATCACGACGTTCCCTCCCATGGTTCCGCCGGCGAGGAGCAGGTAGGCCGCGACGGCGATATTGCCGTCTCGTGTCAGTTGAACTTCCGCGCCTCCGTCATCACAGAAAAACAGCTCTGTGTCGCCGCTGTCGTCCTTGGAATACAAGAATGCTCGATTCGCCACCGGCGTGGGCGGCGATGCCCGTTCCGGCAAAGAGATCGCATCCGCCCGCGCAATGCCCGAAACGTGCAGCGTGTCCGAAGGAGAATCGGTTCCAACACCAACTTGCGGTGCGTTCAGGACCACGGTGAGAGAATTCGGACCCGCAATCAGCTTCGTGGCGTCCTCGACGCGCCGGCCCTTCCAGGCTATGGCGCTGTCAACCCCCGTGACGTCCGTAGTCCCAGTCGTCACGGACCCCAGCAGCGCATGTGCACCGGTCGGAGGGGACAGACTCGATGTCTGCGTGAAGACGCCGTCATCGCGAAGCCACAGATATGTTGTTGTTGAGGCGGGCAGCCCCGTAACCGTCTCCGCGCTCTTTGTCACAAGTTTATTGATCACGGCCTGCCCGGCGGCCACGTCAACCGACAATCCAGACCCCGCTGCCAGGGTAAGGCCCGACAAAACGCAGAATCCTTCCCCTATTTCCGACAGCGCCTCGATATCCGACCAGTTTTGATTCTGTTGCGTTGCCGACAGCACACCGCCATCGGTCAATCGGTTATATCCCATGCGTTACCCCCATGTAAGTCCGTTGTCCTTGCTGATCGCGGTTTGGATCGCACCACCCGCATCTTTGTATGATACATATATCGAATATGACTCGTCCGGCCGAACGGTTACGCCGCACTGTTGGGCTGGACAGGATGATACAACTACTATTTCGCTCTGCCATGTAGCGCCACCATCCACCGATCTCTTGCTTACCAGATCGCTGCCATCGTGCCGAAACGCATACAGCAATCCGTTCGCGGGATCGGCGGCTATATTCGGATAATCGCCACTTGCAAATATTTCCACCGCTTCCTCCCATGTCGCTGCGTCATCTTCTGATTTGCGGAAATGGATTGAGCCGGACAACAGATATATGACAAACAGTTGATGTGGCTGCGCCCAGGTTATGCCGATGCCGTCCTGCTCTACGCCGGATTCCACCAAGAAGTCTTGCGCTGATCCGCCGATGTCGATCCGCCGGCATCAGAGATTGGTATCATCCACATTCGCGATGTAGAGGCGTCCGGTCTTGTCGGCGACGATGGCTGTTGGGCCGGCGACCAAGGCCGTGTTGCTTGCCAGCCCCGCCCATCGGTACTTTCTGTCCGTCAGTCCGGATGAAAGCGTGACGTCGCCGCTCGTCCCGGACGCAACCTTCCAGGAACCCGCCAATGTTTTGAACGGGGCGAAGCGATAGTAACCTTCCGAATCGGCAATCACCGTCTGCTGGACCCCGCTCCCCAGCTTCAAATCGACGGATGCTCCTGCCGCCGCGTGGTGAGCGGAATTGTCGAGCACAAGGCCATGCGCCGTCATTTCCAACCGTTTGGTAAATCGCAACGGATAGGCCCCCCCAAAGCTGCCCGCGGGATTTCCGATACCTGGGTAGATCTCCACTTTGTCGAATCGCAGCAGCCACTGCACGGAGGACAACCCCCCCCATCGGCGTGTCCACGCGGCTGCGTCGAATGCCTCCCTGATAGGTTTCGGTCGCCATGAACGCCGCGGGCCTGGCTGAGTGATTGAAATAGTAGTTCGTTGCGTCGCTGGCCGGCGATGCGACCGCCGTGATTCTCATATCGTATGCGTCGTGCGATTGGATCTCCGATATCAGCGCCGCGACGCTGACAAACGTGTCATCCTTCCGGTACGGCATATCAAACACCTGCCGCCGGTCTGCAAGGCCCCAACATACTCGATACCGACGAATGCCATCATCTCCGACATAGCTCTCATCGAAGGGCGGCAGTGGAGTGTAGGTGGCGCTGCCGCTTCGGATAAATTCAATTCTATCGAAGTAGTATGTCTGACCGTTTTGGAGGTCCTCGAATGCGATGCTTGCTATCTGTTGCGGTCCATAAAAGTCGCCGGGAGCGACATAGCTATTGTCGGTCAGATCATAGAGAGCCGATGATCCGCCGGGAGCGCATAAATCGATCACGATTTCCTGATAGATCGGGCCGACAGCAACATTCCAAGAATAGAGCCCGCTGCCATTGATTCGGACGCGAATGGTAGATGAGCCGGAGCCTCTCGCGCGGAGGCGAAGCCGTCTATACTGAGAGGCGTCTTCGGAGTAGTTTTTTGTCACAGAACCGGCTCCGCCACTCACCTTCGTCACCATCGCGCCGCTCGCAACGCTGAGTGTCACGTTCGCACCGCTCCATCCGGCAGTGCTATTGAAATCATCAATCAGGCTTGTGGACCGATGCATGAGTGAGAACGGCGCCCAGGAAAAATCATCCGCGATGAGGATGCGCCAATCCTGCGGCATTTCCCCATTCGCCACCATCCAGGCGTTGTCCAGCCATACGAACAGGTCCGGTTTTTGCACGAGAGCGGATTGCAGTACAATTGGTCCGATGCTGTCGCATAGTTGCACGGAAACCGACTCATCTTTGTAGCTTTCGGTACCTGAGTAGACGCCGTTGGCGCAGGACAGCAAAGGAGTATCGGCCCAAGACCGCCTGACATCCACGGATGCGCCGTAATTCTGCTCAAACAAGCGCGTGGTTAGGCCATCGATGTGAATTGCGGTATCCGGCGTGCAGTCACACCGCGCCTGGTACGGACCAAGGACGGTTGTCGGATCCACATCGAAGTTAATCGTACCGCCGGAAGTTCCGCTGACGGCGACCGGCGAGCTGCTGTATTGAAGAAGGTCGAAGTCGATCGGGTCTCCGTTCAGCTTCATAGTTTTGATTTTGGCGGCGATCGGATCGTCTCCGGACGGCGCCATCAAAATGCGGGCAATCGACCGGTGCGCTTCCGGTTCCGCGCCGCTCAGTCCGGCGGGAATCGATCCAGAGAAGCTCGCGCCATTGCCGTTTGTCATCGCGATCGAAAAGCCATATTCGCCGCCCGCCTTTGGGCCCTCAAAGTATCCCAAAGTCGAAAGCCCCACAAAGTCGTCGTCAGCGGGGCCCGCGCCGCTCGTCGGGTAATCCAGCAGGACTCGGGGCGTGGCTAAGTCGACGCTAATCTGTTTCCATTCCTCGACGTCCATATAGAGCGTGACCGAACCCTTCGCGCTGAAATCCGTCGGCGTCGCATCCGGCATCTCCTGATACGCGGCGACCGGGTACTGATGGCCCGGGCTGCCCCAGGGACCATACTGATTGTAAAAATTGCCCCATCCAACGCCCAGATCGGCGGGAAGCTTGAGCTGGAACACATACACGATGCCGGACGGTCCGCCCGCCGGAGGCGGGAGAAAACCGCTGCCGGGAGCTCCGGTCGGGATCTGGCCGCAGACGTCATTGAGTGCGCCGCCCCAAAGCTCGAATCCCATCCAGTGGACCGCCATGCCGGTCTGGGCGATGAAGCCCGGACCGACGGGGAATATCTCGCGATATAACCCAAGCATCTCGTAGTCGAAGGTAAGAGTCAGCCGCCGCGTCCTGCCAGTGCGAAAAATATCCGCCGCCACAAATTCTCCTTTGTTGTCGTCAACCGGTAGCCGCATGCCTTAGCTTGCGCGGTCTTGACGATGCGATCGTCAATGAAATGGAATGTGGATTTCCTTTGTTGTCATCAACCGGTAGCCGCACGCTTCAGCTTGCGCAGACGCGTTGAAACCCAGCGATACGCCCCCACCCCAACCCTCCCCCGCAAGCGGAGGAGGGAGTCCGAACCCGGAGCAAGCTACAGCGTGCGGCTACCAACGCTACTGGGCCGAATCAGAGTCCAATAACATCCTCGCCGCCCACAAGGGAAAGCCCTATCAAAAAGAGGCCGCCATCGTTGCCGGCATCCAGTCTCGCAGAGGCGGATAGCGGCAGGCGCAAAACATCCATCTTCTGCGTTGACAGGTTTCCGCTCGTAAACGGACCATCGGCCTCCGATACATATTGCTTTCGAGCATGCCTTCGCAATGCCCGCCGAATCCAATCGCTTTGTGGTCTCATCGATCTCCTCCAGCGCTACGGCGCAACCAAACGGGACGCGACATAGGTCGCTTCGTACAGTTCATCCCAATCGCGCGTGATCCATATCTCCACTTCTTCCAGAAGAAATATCCCCAGCGACTCGTTGTTCGTCCCGAATAACTCAGCAATCGTATCCGGCACGAATCCCGGCTTCCATTCCCCGGTGAAGACCACCACGCGCCGCGCGTGCCCGCTCTCTTCCATCAGCAATCGCGACACGCGGGAGCAGGCCCCAAGCGTGGGCGCCCACGATACCGAAATGTGGGATTCCGAAACTCGCCCGACGTAGTCATCGCTTCCGGAATCAGTGATCGACGGCTCGTTCTGTTCAATCGTCGTCACGCGCCGGACCTCGCCGCCCGTCGCATCCGCGCAATAAACGTACAGCGTGTTGAAGTCCGGCGGAAATTTGTGTTGACGATAATCGAACGCGCGAATCCGATCCGCGGCACTGTGGCCGGATCCGTTATAGCCTCCTGTAGTGAGGTAAACGTATTTGGAAGGCGTCGTCGAGCCGGGCTTGGGTTGATAGCGCCAAACGCCGCCGTCATGCCGAAGCCGCCAGCCGGAAAACTGCTTCGCGACCAGTCTCGCGATTTCGGCGGGCGTGTCACGAGGCTTTGGGGCAAATCGCCAATCGTTCGCCGCCGGGCTCAATGGAATCGAATTCGGATCGCCCGTAGACTGACCGCCTCCCGGCAATTGAACATCGTCATCCGAGATTGATATGAAACCATCCGGAAAGCCGGCACGGTTGAGAACGCGCCGAATCACGTCCGTGTGAAGCATTCCGTCGTAGTTGATCTCCGGACCAAATTGCAGTTGCTCCAATCGCTCCCATCCGTCCCGAAATCGCAGGCGCACGACGGGCGGGCCGGGAGCATCCAGCGATTCCACCCGCACGCTGTCGCCCTGAAAAACGATCCCCCCGGCCAAAGCGAGTTTGGAAGGAACGGAGGCCAATTCGCGGAGCGACGAGTACGCCCCAATCGGATCTCGCAGATAGACCTCCATCTCCTGAGGTTCCAGCTCATTATGAAGCCGCAAGCGGACCCGCAATACGTCCACGGAAGCGTTCATCTGGCTACGGCTGATGGCAAAGATAAGCTCCGGAAAATCAAGGGCGACTCCGTGCACCTCCGGGCTCCAGATGCCGTTGGACGCTGCCTGGAGCGTTACCCTTGGCTGCGGCTTGGTATCCGTTCCGGACAGGAATTCCACACCGGTCGTCTTGTCCAGAATCGTGCTGTCCACGCTTGAATTTCCCGGCGCGTATCCGTAGAGAGTCGCCGAAGGGTCATTCGATCGCGGCAGGCCGAGGTCATCGTGCCCAAGCGTCGCGGACTTGGCGTCGGTCGGAAAGACGACGCGGCCCATCTGCATCAGGTACCGCCGGCCCGGCGCTACGGCCACTCGGATGGGGGATTGGTCGACGACCCGCCACACTTTAGCGCTGTTGTCCCAGGTCTCTTCCTCAATCGGCATCCGGTACGAATAGTAACTGTCGCGCGGCCCGGGCGACCGCTGATTGTCATAGGCGGCGTTGACGGCGCGGCCGGTCGAAAAATAGAAATGCAGCCGGTTTCCAAGAACGGGAAGGATGAGCAGCGACAGGCTTGTCCCGTGCTGTTCCGATTGACCCGCAAACCGCATTTCTTTGAGAAATGTCCAACTATTTGCGGCAGGCTTATACTTATATAGAATGGCGATGCCGTCGGTTTGAAGTCGAATCGCGTATTGGCCAAACATGATCGCCAGGTAGTTGGAGACCTTCTCGAAGTTGTATCCAAAGTTCCGGACCTCAGCGTAGAGGCCCTGGTTGAGCTCCGAATTCGTCTTCGACTGCAGCGCCCAGACGAGACTATCGCCGTAGCTGGTCTTCAGGCCTGCGATGTCTATCCCGGTGCTGTATTCGATTCCGGATGTCGTGCTGCCCGCGGCATAAACGGTGGAGAGAAACGGATCGCTGTCGCCGCCTTTGGTCAGGATCGTCTCCCAATAGGGGGATTGGAGATGGAAATCGGTCGCGTCCAGCTTGCTCGCTTCGAACGAAAGACTCTCCCGCCACTCCGCCGAGAACGGCGCCGGCCGCAGCATCAGCGCGCCCGTCAGCGGCTCCCGCCATAGGTCTTTGTCCAGCGGCCCATCGACGACGAACTGCTGCGCGGATAGGGTCTTTCCCCATCCGGCCTCAATCAGATCGTATCCGTTTATGTTTAGGTTGAGTTGCAGTGACATCTGTAGTTATAGGTCCGTTGCCAGTTGCTCGGAGATCGACGGTCCGATCCAATGGGCCCGGCTTCGCGACGGTGATCCGTTTGCGGTAATCGCCGTAATCATCCGCTCCAGCAGTTCGTTTGTCCGGCGCTGGAGGTCAACCTGCTCCGATGAGGGACCGGCGCCGGAAGCGCGAGCAACATGCGGGGCCGCTTCCGATTTCCCACGTTTTCTTCCCGGCGCTGCATCCGTCCGGAGGAAGTCGCCCTTTGGATTTACCGGGGTCGAGATATGTTCTCAATTCCGCTGCGCTGTGCCGAAGTTGCCATCTGCGAGCGGCTCTTCGGGGTTCGGCATTTCTTCAACAGGACTCACAGCCGATACCAACCGATCGATCTCGCCAAAGTAGGTCGCCGCAGGTTCCAATAGCGGACCAAAATCAATGACCATCCATCACCTCCTCCAACGCCCACCGGGGCAACGCCGAGCCGGGGTGGGCCAGTTCGAACGGGTGGCGTCCCAACCCGGCTAGCGAGGCGCGGAGGAGCCGGTCCCACCACCGGCACTCCCAAAAGGGCCTCCGCCACTCTCCCACCCGTTCAGTTCATTGCACTTGCGCAGCGTCTCCACCAACAACGGGCCCTCCGTCCGAGATAGCTGCACGATCTCCTCAAGCGATTTCCCGGAGCACCCCGCGATCACAGATGCCACTTTCACATCTTCCGGCGTTACTTCGAAGCCGTACAGTCCACTGAAGTGCACCGCCAAAGAACGCGCCTCGCGCTGATTGGCGGCTACCTGGATCAATGTTCTCAGATCATCGATCCGTTGGACCTCAATTGCCATTACGCCAGCGACGGCGCGATGCCGTATGGCTTCAGCGTGATGCTCTCCGTGTTCGGCTCATCAACATTGAGCTACAGCTTCTGAACCATCCCGTCTATCGTAACCACTTTGCCGGACCCGATCAGCGTGCATGTCAGCCGCGCGAGGTCGTTGCCGAAAGCAAGGTAGGTCATGTCCGGATAGTTGGTGTTCGTCGTATGCACCAATCCCTCGCACACAACAGTGAAATCCTTGTGCGCAATCCGGTGGAACAGGTATTGATCCCCGGCCGCCGTCACATCCACCAGTTCGTTGTCAAAGATAAACCGGGCCTGCCGGAACTTCAGCGTAACCGGCGTGCCGGCGGTAAAGCTCCCATCATCCGGACCACCCGGCGTAATCGTTATCGTCGCGTCTTCCGCGATCAGTCGTTGCGCCATCCATTCCTCCCCTTACCAGTCCGTGAGCGCCTCGTCGGTTACCACAATCTGGTCGGTCGTCTTAGAAGCCATGATCTGTTTTTCCGCGGCCTCGTCAACGATCGCGTTGTCATGCAAGTTGAAAGTGCCAGCCTGCAGCCGCGCGATCGTCTCGTGGGCCCGGGACCAAAACTGTTGGATCAGATCCCCGACGTTCGGGTCCTCGATCGAAAAATGCTTGCACAGAACGTCGTAAGCCGCTATGTCCAGCGCGATGAACTTGACAAGGTCCGGCACAGGGTTGAAGGGGCACTTGTATTTCGGTGTCAGCGCCGCATCCACATACCCCTCCGCAAACGCCCGCGCCGCGCTAATCTCCCCGGAGGTCGGCGTCACGTTCGTCCCACGAATCCGCTCCGTCAAATCCGCATCGGCAAAGTAGCTCATCGCTTGGACCTCTCTTCCATCCGCACGACTCGATCGCGCAAATCGGTCAACACAGACTATTGTTCCTTCACAGCGGTCTTTACTTCCGACAGATCCTGCTGCTGCACCGCGGTGTTGATTTCCAACTGCGTTACGATCGAATGCCAACCACTGAACATCGTAACGAACAGACCCATTACGCCGATACCGAACTGCAGCCAGGACAGGGTGACCCCTTCACGGCCATCACTTTTCATAGTCGAGTTGGACCTCCAGCGCGATCCGGGCGCTTGCCCATCCGGATGCACGCCAGGCGTCCGCGCGCTTGTGTTCTGTTTCACTGCCTACCAATCTCCAGCTGTGCATTTCCGGTACGCCGGCCCACCGATTCCTCGCCGCAATTGCTTGGTTCAAAAAATCCCGGGCCTTGCCCTGCACCGTCGACTCCAACTGCCCAGGGGTCTCCGACTGAACCAGGTAGTACACGTCGATTGGGAACAGGTAGGTGCCGATCTCCGGCGACCACGGCGGTTGGGATTCCGGATCTCTCCAGACGACCGCCGCGTTCGGCGTCACCGCCTTGTCCAAAAGAATCCTGTCCGCCTGTCGCTCGTATTTGATGGGACTTGTCACGTCGGTCCAAGCCAGCGCGATGAATCCTTCGATAGCGCTTTTCATCTCCGCGACGGGGATCGAAATGCTCACCGCCGGATTCTCTGTTGCACAGATCGCAATGCTTGTGCCGACGCCTTCATATCCGCATCCACCGGACCGATGGCGGAAAGAAGGAACTCCGCATCGATATCGCCGGCGGCGTTTCGCTGTGTCAAATACGGGACCAGCGAATCGCGCAGTGTCTCCCAATCGGTCTTCAGACGGGCCCCGGCGGAGGCCAGCGCAACGATTGCGCCGACCACCCCTCCAAGACTCAAAAGACCAGCCAGTTGCAGCCAATCCATGCTAGGCCGTGCCTCCCTGATAGTACGCGACCTGCCACAGGCCGTACCCTATCTCGAAACGATCGCGTACGCCGAACACGAACTCGTCCCGCTTGAACGAATGCTCGCTGCCTTCTTCCAGGTACTGGAACTCGATAAGCTCGCCCATCTCGGTAACCAACACCACGGGCTTGATGGGCTTCATCAGGTCCATCACGTACCAATGGAAGTTGCCGATCCAAGGACTGACGATCAGCTCCAGGGTGCTGACGAGAACGTTCTTATAGGGCGTCGCCGCCGTTGCGCCGGAACCGACCGCTGAGTCCCCCACGTTGACAATCACGACGGGCGATTCGAGGAGTTGCCGTGCCCGCCATTCCAGGTTGGGACCGACCAAAAGGTGTGATGGCGTGATGCCCAACGGATGGCCCTGATCCGACGTGAATAGCCGCATCGTTTGCACCGTATCCTGCAAACTCGCCGCATCCAGGGCGGACGTTCCGGAGTTGCCATAGGTGGTGCTTGTTCCGTCCGTAGACCTTGCCGGATGGCTGGTCGCAAAGAAGTTTTGGCTGTCGTAGCACTTGTTTGAAATTCCGGTCTCCAGCGAACTGATGATCTGCTTGAGGCGATTCGAGATCGCCACCGCGCCGAGATCCCGCGCTCGCTGGCGGAGCTGGCCGGTCAAATCATCGCGCAGCGCCGTCCGCTTTATGGCAACGGTCTCCTCCCACGGATCCCCGAGAGTCACGGAATAGCTGTACGTGCTGAAGGCGTCGTAGGCGCGCTCGTCCGACCATCGGCTCATCTGCGGAATATCGCCGGCAAAGGGAAACTTTGCCGTATTTCCGGACACCGCGATGGTCGAAGAGAGCAGGTCAACTCCGCGCTGATCCGCTCCGTCGAGCGCTTGATAGTACGCTTCATAAAAATCGTTCCGAAGGACCGGACCGATGAAGTCAGTGACGTCTGAATTTGCAACAGGCATTAATCTGTCCCCCTTTCCTTAGGCGTAGTTGCTGATGGCGATTTCGAGGTGGCTGCTGTCGATCAATGCCGTGCATTTGCCAACCTTCGCATTCTTGGTTGCCGTTGTTGTTAGGTCCTGATTCGAGGACGCGTAGAACTCCCGACTCACGTCCGCCTGTACCGCGGAGGTTTTCGGAAAGACGAATCTCCCGGTCCGACGTACTTTGATCGATTTCGCGCCGGCGGAGCCGCCGGAGTTGTCCACCATCTCTTCCGCCACACCAACAAATATCATCGCGTTGGTTGTGCCGGTCGCCAGGTTTGTCACGTATCCTGTGTCAGGTACGCCTGCGGTGGTTTCATCCGCCATACCCACCATTGCGCCTTTGTAAATCTTGACCGCAGCCATCTTTTGGCTCACGATCACGCCATCCTTTATGGGATGATTCAAATCTGCTGTCAATGCAGCCAACGATCACACCTCCTGAAACTACCTTCAAGTTGACTTCTCATTCGTCAGAGCCGAAGACGCGTGATTTCAGCGCCTTCTCTTTGGCGGTCCCGCCTTCATGCGCCGGTACTCGTCCAGAGGAATCCCCGATCGGTCACAGAACGAGGCCTCCGAGGCATCCAGTTCGGGGAGGCCGTCGAGCGACTCCCCATGAAACGGAACGACCTCTCGCAACAGAAGACCCGCCGGTTGATCATCTAGGAACTTTTGAAACAGCTCCGCGCCATCCGCGGGACCGAACAAGATCCTTCGCGCCGTCTTCTCGCCGGCGGGCAGCAGCTTGCCGTCACGCTTCCACTGCAGTATTGTTTCTTCCATCCGATCGCGTCGCACTCGCCGAAAGGCCTCGCGTTCCCGGCCCAAAGCCTCTACGACCTGGGCGTTGAATTTCGTCGGGACATACTGGCGTTCTACAGGTATCGGATTCGAAAGAACAGCCACATTGTCCGCATTCAACTGATAAGGAACTTTCCAAAGCTCGCCGCCCCGTTCAACAATCGCACTGTCATCGTACACTTCCGAAACCCACACGTCGGGACCATACGCATCGTAAATCGATTGACGCACCACGGACGCGCGATCATCGAGCGTCGTGTCAAAGGGAACGGTGAATTCGATCGGTTCCGACGAGTCGAATTTCACCTTCGCGTCGCTGACTCGTGGATTCGTAACGAGCGAAACCTCCACTAGCCGCTTTCGCAGCATGTCGAGGCAGATCGACAGCCAACGGGCGCCGGACTTGACCGCAAGCGCCCATGCTTCCGGCACAAATCGGATCACGCCAAACAGCTCTTTGCCTTTCCGATACAGGCCGCTCACAACACCGAGTCGCAGCGGGTTCTCCGTTTCCGGATCCAAATGCCCGATCGTAAGCGGCACTGGGCCCGATGCCTCGATCAATTCGTCAATGTCCTCTTCCGTCATTTCGAGCCCTTTGTCCTCATAGACTCCCGCCTCAAACAGCTTTGCGTGTTTAATCACTTCTCGCATTCCACCCCGCCTTCAAAAAAATAAGGAGGCCCTCGGCGCCCAATCTCGCCGAAGACCTCCCGTTTGTCGGGCCAGCCTTTTGCCAATCGCTTCTTCCGCTTCGCTACACGTCTACCGCCGAACCGAAGCCATCCCGCGTTCCTATTGACAACAGTATACCAGACGTGCGTCTAGTAGAATGAAACTTTAGGACTTTGGTCCCGACCCGCTCCAAGGACAGTCACCGAAAATCTGGTAAAGCAAGCCAGATCATGATCTTCCTGTCAAAACAACTATCAGTACTACTACCACAAGTACTACTACCATTATGTACAAAACTCACCTGGCAAAACTTGACCGAGAAGTACTACTGTGTTACTATTAGGATTACGCGTTGATTGCGCGAACCGCTCGTGGCCATTTGGCCATCTCATTCATGAAGGAGAGAATCATAATGAAAAGAACTTTGATCGCTGCCGTTGTAGCCGTTTCGGCAGTTGGCGCTGCGTTTGCCGATAGCATGATTGCCTATGGGTCGCCAGGCATCTGGACTTCCGACGGCAAACAGGCGGCTGCCGATTTTTGGGTTGCCGGCGTAAATAATGGCATTGGCTTTGGCCGTTTCCACTATGTGGAATTCTGGCCGGTCGCTGGTAAAATGCGCGCGGCGACACTTAGCCCTGTCCGCATAGACGTGCGGGTCACTCGGTTCGGCAAGTTCGTTTGCGCCCAGGCGTGGAACTTTGCCGCCGCCGCATTCGTCGCCGAGGTGATCTACAATGGCAAGCCTGCTCAGATGGCAGCCGTTATCACCGACAACATTTTTAGCATCGATCTGATTGCATTGGTTGTCGGCGATGTCGCACACGGTACGCTCTATCATCTGCGTGTCGGGTATGTGGCCAGTGGCAACATCAAGATCCTTTGCAAGAATTAACCTGCTAATCTTGCTTTACGAGTCAGCCGGTCCAATTGCGGACCGGCTTTTCTCTTGGGCACGATACCGTCTTGATCCAGCGCGGCAACCGATTCGTCACGGCTCAGATCAATCATCTGTTCAACTCTGAATCGCAGCGGTATTCCGTCGGCGATGTGTATCTCCGTGATTTTGCCGAAACGAATCATTTCGATGGCGTTCTGCAGACGTGTCATGTTAGGATGCATACTCCTCCTGCTTGGGAAATCCGAGACATTCCCGCACCCAGGGTTCGGTCGGTTCTACTATTCCTTTGTCTACCATCAGCGCGATGGCTTTCGCCAGCTCCGTCAGCTCCTCTTTGCGGGCATCCGGCAGCACGAATCTGGGATATCGGTCGGTTGCGGTGTAATTGATATCGATAATCTGGCGAATGATCTGTTCGCCCATAACCCGGTCTTCCAATATGCGCTTCAGTTTTCGCAATTGCGCCCGGAGCACCTCCAAGTGCACTTTCCCGAGCGCCATGCTGCCAACCCGCTGTCCCTCATCCACGAGAAGCGTGTTTCCCAGAATCGCTTTGGCAAGCTCTTTGTCGTGATATGTTACAAAACGCTCGAATGCCTGGCCATCTCCGTCCGGCTGCAAAAGCTCCAGCTCGACTGACTTGGGCACGACAAATTCCGTGTTCGCCGCGGAGACCTTCAGTTGGTCCAGCAGCTCTTGCTGAAACTCCTGGCTTGCGCCGTCTTCATATTTTCCGATTCGGGGAACAACGCCATACTTTTCGACGAACATCGCCCACCAGCGTAGCGCATTGTCCTTCGACCACCACGAGCGGTAGGCTTTCACCAGATCGCCGCATCCGTACGGACTTCGATATTTTCCTTCGTACACAAAATGAATGAACTTTTCGGGCGGCAGAGGCTCGGCATTCGCTCTACCCGGAACCGTAAATGTGATCGCTTCCACTTGCCCGCTGGCGCCCAGCTCGAATCCGATTGTGGAAGGGTCTTTCGGAACGAACCGGACCGGCGCGAGAAAACCCGCGTATTCTCCCCGGTCGACGATCCGGTACACCTTTTCCACAACGCTAAAGCCCACCGCAACGGCATCGAGCACATTCGAGATCAGCTCCTCGACCGTCCCCTCCATCTGCGCGAAGCACCACCGGACGAATTCCGCCTGTTTGACGGCCTCCGGACTGTCGTCCGCCGAATAGACCCGCCAACCGTCCCCTACCGGCAGCCATTTCTTAAACGCCAGCGCGGCGGAAACCACCGGATCCCGTTCGATTTTGCGCAACACCGACCATCGCCGGCGCAGTTCATCATAGCCGACAATCGGCTCCCCACCGCTGCCGATCGGATACCGGGCGGATGCCAAGACTCCGCTCGAAAACGACGGCGCCCGCTCTTTGAACAACCCACCATTCCCAGCCATAATTCCCCCTTACCAATCCATCGATGCGGACGCAAGCCGCTCTTCGCCCGCCAACAGTCCCCGCCGACTTCCACGGAATCGATTCGCAACCCGCCATGCCACGCCGAAACTGTCCACCTGATCATCGTGCGGCGAATCGGGAAAGCCGGTTATTTCCGAAAGCCAGGCGTCATTCCATCCGCCGGAGACCAGTTTGATCCGTCCCGCCTCCGCAGCGGCAATCCATTCCAAAGCGCGACTCACCTTGTCTTTGTCGGCGGAGATTGGCAGTATCGGAAACGGCAGTTGGTCCTCTTTGAGCATCTGCACCGCCGCCAACTGAAACGCGTTGGTTTCGATGCCGACCGCGGCAACGGAGTCCAAAACCCCCTGTGACGCAATCTCTCGGCGGATGACAGGAAACTCCCTCCGCTCTCGCCAAACGCCGAGCACATAGGCGCTCCCATCGATCCCGAGACCGAGAGTCGTCTTCACCGAATAATCCGACTCGTTTCGCGTGCTGGCCGCGAGGTCCCATCCGCTCACAACGTGCGTGATCGCCGGCGCGGCCCGCACGATCTCAAACCATTCTCGACGGAACAGCCTGCCTTCCAATCCCGACGGGTCGCCAAGATACATGCAGTTGTATAGCGCAGTCCCCATGTCCCGTTTTCTTTCGAGCAGAAATTCGGGTGGGTACAGTTCTGGCCATAGAGCCCCGCCCGGCGACCAGTAATCTTCCGCCGGCATTCGGATATGTTCGAATCCGGCCTCGATCAGAACCGGCGCCAAGTCGTCCTGATGCCATCGGGTCATGATGCAGACGATCTTCGCGTCGCCCGCGGCGCGGGTCAGCAGCGTGCGGCGAAACCATGTCGCAAGCGCCTCGCGGCCAATCGCGCTGCGCGCGGTCTCTTCCGACATCGGATCATCAATAAGTATGCAATCCGCCCGTCTGCCAATCAGCGAAGAGCTCCCCACGCCGCAGGCGAACATCGTGGCGTCTTTGTCGTCCACCTGCGATCTCGCGAGCTCCCAATCCCCGCGCGTCCATCTCTTGCCTTGCCGCACATGAGGAAATAGACGGCGATACTCTTTTGACAGCACAACGGAGCCGACGGCGCTCGCCCGGTCCTCGGCCTGGTTATCCGTGACGGACGTCAGCACGATGTGCTCCGCCGGATTCCTCGCGAGACGCCAGGCCGGATAGATGACGGCCACCCAGGTTGATTTACCATGCCCCGGCGGCGCGGTGATCAAAATCCGTTTGCGATCCGGATCTTCCAGCGCCTCGATCCACTCGCGATGATGCGGCGCAGCCGAGAGGCCGTGAACGATTTCGGCGTAGGCCGCAAGAGAGCTGGCAGCCGACAATCGTGTCGCTTCCACCGTTGTCATGGATGCCAAAGCCTTCTTGCGCGACCCACCTCTCGACGAGAGGCCGTCACAAGAAATCCCCTCCCCCGCTTGCGGGGGAGGGCTAGGGTGGGGGCCTATCATTCCCCTTTCTCTTCCCGCACAATCTCGTAGATCCGCAGTCCCGCGGCCGGGCTGAGTGGTGGGTCGGGATCCGCGCTGACCCCGTCGCCGCACAGGCCATCCAGGAGCATCTTCACCGCCCAGCCATGCCCGTTTTCCGCCTGGGCGACGAGCCCCGAGTCAATCACGCTCGTGAACAGCTCACTCGGGGTCGTTCCTCGCCGCTCAGACACTCGGAGGAATGCAGATTCCAAAGAGAGCGCCTGCGTTTCCTCCGCCTTGGCCGCGACACGACGCCGACCAGCCGCCTTGGTCTTGGCGCCATCCACCCCCTGCTTCGCAGCCTGCCTCATAAGCCGATTCCCTCATCCCGCAGATCGCGCATGCGGTCCACGCAGTCCTGTTCGTACTCCTCTTCGCCGTCGAAAACCACCCAATCGAATTCGTCCTGGCAGAACTGTTTGAGCGCCGGCAGCGGGTCCTCATATTGGTCGAGCAGCCCTTCGAGCGCCCCAATAAACCGGTCGCACGGTTCGCAGTGCTCTCCCGCCGCCAGATGCTCGGCCCCGCACGCGCTGCAACTGAATGTCATCGCCGCCTCCGCCCTATGTGCCTGATTAGTAGACGATATTCTACCTATGTTGTCTATTTTAGTCAACACACACCGAGGCATTTAGGGCGAATGGACTAGGGGCCGTGTTCGCCGACCTTGAATCGTCTGGAAGACGGGCCAGACAGAGCCTTGATCAATATTTAGCCCATCGGCTAAATTTAGTCGATGGGCTAACAGGTACTAATTTTGACCAATCCCCCTCTCAGCAGTGCCGAGAAAGGACCTAGTTTTCGCCGAGCGTCCCAAAGCCGATGAACACAATGTTCATGTCATCAACTCCGACCTGGCCCGAGCAGTCCAGATCTTCCGGTCCGCCGTCGGTCGACCCGAAAGCGATGAAGATGGCGTTGAGGTCCGGCAGGCCGATCAAATTGTCTCCATCGACATCCCCGTTGATCAGGGACAGATCGGCGCCCGTGACGTTTCCTCCGGACGTATTGGCCGTGGTTTTCGCGCGCAGCCAATGGGAGCCTTTCGCCAATACCGTGACCGGACCCGCAATGTGCGTAGTCACAGAATAGCCGCCTCCGGAATCCAGCGTCGCCGTGGAGGTCTCCGATGTGGTGCCATTCCGCACGATCACCTCTACCTGCTGACCTGTGGGCGGACAGCTGATGTTCTGCAGCTCGATGGTCCCGCCGATCGTGACCCCCGGACAATCGCACAGTTCAGAAGTAACCCGAAAGTTCTCGGCTGTGAAAGTCCAAGTCGGATGGAATATGACGTCGAAATACCCTTTGATCGTCGCCTTGGAAGTAACCGAGTCACTGGTAAGAAGACTTCCAGGATTTCGCCACGAGTTGCCAATGAAACAGCTATTGCTCCCAGACACCGTGCCGTTCATCGTGACAGCGACACTGGTCATCACCAGGTTGTAGTTCGTCCCATTTACGTTAACGGTGAATGGGACATTGAGACCCGTCTGGTTGACCGAGGTGGTGAACACGCCGGTGGCCGTATTGAGGGACCCTGTGGCGGTGGCGATGTAGTTGATCTGCCCGCCGCTCAAAGCGCCGACGTCAATGGTCATGCTGAGCGTTGAAGCGTTCCCATCCTCGCCAAACGGGATCGATTGGGAACAGTCAATGGCGACCGGATAGTCTAGTTGGTCGAAGCTATAAAGGATGCTGCTGAAGTGGGCGTCCACGAGGCCGCCTTGGCTCCACTTGGAGCTGTCCAAATTGTATTGCGCCGCCGCGAGGGCCGGCAAAACGAGTGCAAGGACCGGTAAATATCTCATAAGATGAATTCATCCTCCCACCGCATTGTATCAAGCATTTGCCGATCCGTCAAATGACTTTATTTTTGCCGGCCCCGAACCGGCGGGCGATCATATTGGTGGCGTACTTGGTTTCCTCGATGCCTAGCACCTTCCCCATCAGCAAATAGGCCGACGACAAGGAGAGGAAGGCCCCGAGAATTCCCGCCGCCGACAGAAGATTCGGTTGGCGCAGAACGTGGGCCAGTAAAGTGTGGATGCCCCACCAAGCAAGCCAACCAATTCCTCCCGCCACCCCCGATGCGAAGAGCGAGGCGATGATGATTCGACCGAGCTTTCCGAACTCCGTGTCCACCTGCTTGCGCCGCATGGCGAACACCATTGAGACGAAAAGGAGCGTCGCGCTGATGGAAACCGCCAAAGCAAGGCCGGCGTAACCGAGCGGGGACTTGAGCAGAAACCAGCTCAGGGGCAGGAAGATCAGGGTGGTGATGGTGCCGAGGACAATGGGCGTGATCGTGTCCTGCAGTGCGAAAAAGCCCCGCATCAAAATCGCCTGCGCGGACCAGGCAGGGACCCCGATGGCGAACATCCGAAGTGCCTGCGCCGCGTAGGCCGTGTCCTCCGGATGGAACCTGCCGTACTGGAGCAGCACTCGAAGCAGCTCCTCCGGAAACAGCGCAAGGAACAGCCCGGCAGGGATCGTGAGGAACAACACGGCGCGCAGGCTGCGATTGAGGGTGCCTGAAAAGTTCTCCATCTCCTTGCGCGCGGCGAACAGCGAGAGGCTGGGGAAGACCGCCAGCGCGAGCGCCTGTCCGAAGATGCCGAGCGGCGCCTGCATAAGCCGGTTGGCGTTCTCGATGGCCGCCACCGACCCCGGCACCTCCGACCACGACGCCATGGACCGAACGACGATCGCGTACACGCCCGGCAGGGAAAGGCCCAGAATCACCGGCAGCATCAGCTTGAACACCCGAACTACCTGCTCGTTTTTGAGTTGGAGGCTTGGCCGGAACTGCCCGCCCGTCCGGAAGAACACATAACCGGGCAGGATCAGACTGCCGAGAAACGCTCCCGCCAGAGCGCCCCACACCAAACCCGAAATCGGCGGGTGGACGAACGGCGTCAAGATCAGCGCGCCGGCGATGATGCCAATGTTGTAGATGTTCGGCGCAAGGGCGGGCATCAGGAACAGGTGCCGCGCGTAGAACGTCCCGAACATCAGACCGCCGATCAGGAACGCGATTTGAGCCGGTAGGATGATGCGGCTGAGCTGTGCCGTCTCTTGGATCTGCGCCTCCGGAAAGGCGAACGCGAGTCGCACCAATGGCACGGCAAACACCGCCATGACGATGACGATGGCCACCACCGCCAGCCCCATAACCGAGGACAGGATGCTGAACAGCTCCCATGCCTGCTCCTCTTTCTTGTTGTGCAGGTACTCGGAGAAGACGGGGATAAAGGCCGACGAGAGAGCGCCGCCCGCGAGCAGAAAGAAAAACAGATCGGGGAGGGTAAACGCCGCGCGGTACATGTCGGCGTCCGCGCCCTGTCCGAACTTATAGGCGATGACGGTGTCGCGCACCTGTCCGAGCACGCGGGAAAGAAAGATCGCGGCGATCATGAGCCCCGAGGCCCGGGCCACGCTGCCGCTTGTAGGCGTCTCCGTCACGCGGGCAGTTTACCTGTCCCTTGTAACGCTGGCATCTTGCCGGCATTGACCTTTGCTGCCAGCGGGCCAACTCTCAGCGATAGGACATATAGGTCGTATAGGTCCTATATGTCCAATGCGGGCTCGAGGCCACCGTTACTCCCAGTCCCCCGTCAGGGTGCACCCCGATCGGAGGCGCGCCTAGCCCCGCAAAACCAACTTCACATTCCCCACGTTGGTCTTCAACCGATACCCATGCCACGGTTGCTACTTGTAGTCATCACCGCCGGAATGCTTGGCATGTTTCAAAACGCGGCCACCGGCTTCGCTGCAGACAGTTACGGATCGCCGACGGTCGCGAAGTTGACGAAAACAAAGTTGAGGTCCGGGAGATCAACTGTCCCGTCGCCATCGACATCGGCGGGATCGTCCGTCTGTCCGAAGGCAATGAGAACCGAGTTCAGATCCCCAATGTCCACGGCGTTGTTCCCGTCCGTGTCGCCGATGGTGAAGGCAAAATCCAGTCCGCTCACAGGGCCGGAACTGGCATCGACAGAAACGGTGCGGCGAAGCCATGACAAAGTCTTGACGCTGGCATCCATCTGCCGCGTGTACGCCGTGACCGTGTATGTTCCATCCAAAGCGACGGCGGCGATTCGGGTATCGAATGGCGCCGTGTCACCGAGTTTTCGAAATTCGAATAAGATGCTCCCAGGCAAGGTCCCCACGTACCCCACAGGGGTTAGGTGACCACTCAGCGTGATCTCGGCGTCACCCCATCCAGCCCCCGAACCGATCTGGTGGACGAAACAGTCATCGGAACCATTCGTATCCCCCGCGACCAGATCGCTTGCCGAGCTGTTGAAGGCGACGAATCGCCCATCCGCAGAAATCGCGGCATAGCCGCTACCATCGTTTCCTTGGTCCCCGTCTGTGGAGACCGAAATTCGTTGCCACGTTCCAAGTTGTCGATCAGCAACAAATATGTCTTATCGGCCGTTCGTGTCCCCCGGGACCAGATTGCTCGCGGAACTGGAAAAAGCAACGAATCTACCGTCCGGGCTCATTGAGAAATCTTGGCTCTGGCCGTTCCCAATTTGACCGGAAGAGGAGGCGGATACCAACTCTGTTGTTCCGAGTTGCCGGTCGCGAATGAAGATGTCTGTGCCGTTGTTCGTGTCACCATCAACCAAGTTGCTCGCGCTGCTTCTAAAGGCGACAAATCTTCCGTCCGCACTGATGACTGGTGGGAAACTCAACCCATGGCCTTGCGCTCCTGTCGATGAAACGGAAACCAGTTCCGTAGTTCCCAATTTGCGATCCCGCACAAACACATCAATCGCGCCGTTCGTGTCTGATTCAACAAGGTTGGTTGACGCGCTTGCAAATGCGACATACCTGCCGTCTGCGCTGATCGAGACGCCACCGACCGTATTGAAATTCCCAGGATCGCCTGTAGATGATACGGATATCCGCTCGGTAGTCCCCGATTGTCGATCCCGAACAAACACGTCGTTGTGGCCGTTCGTGTCACCGGCGACGAGATTAGTCGCGCGACTGTCAAAAACGACATACCGGCCATCCGCGCTGATCGTTAGCCCGCCGAGAGAGCTGTCCGCATCTGCCTGTTCCCCGGTGGACGAGACGGAAACCAGTTCAGTGGTCCCCAGCAACCGATCGCGGACAAACACGTCAACGGCGCCGTTCGTGTCCCCAATGACTAAGTTGTCCGACGAACTATTGAAGGCGACATAGCGACCATCGGAACTGATAGACGAACCTCCACTCCATGAGTTGCCGATCTCGCCGGTCGAAGACACCGACACCAATTCTGTCGTTCCCAACATCCTGTCGCGAACGAATACGTCCGTTTTACCATTCGCGTCACCGGGCGCAAGGTTGTCGGCCACATTGGTAAAGACGACATAACGGCCGTCCGCGCTGATTGATGGAGTGAAGTCGTCAGCGATGCCCGGACTTGCTTGCGCCCCGGAGGAGGACACCGATACGCGGACCGTCGTGCCTTGCTGAGCCATGCCGGTACTGATTAGGAACAGGCCCACGATGACCGTCCCGATTATCCGCAAGCAAAACACCTCTCGCCAGCCACAACCCCACGAACGCCCACACCGGTTCATAGTTCGACCTCCTACCCAGCTCTGAATCGCACGCAAGTAACTGAAATTCATCTTACCACGCCCCTCGCCAAATCGCCAGCCTCTGGATGTGTTGGGGTCTTGGGTGTCGGCGGGCGATGGGTGGCCGGAAGCAGTGAACCCCGACACATCGCCCGGCGCCATGTATAATGGAGGGATGAAGCAGAAGTTCACCGCCAGCGTCTGGTCGGAGGGCGATTGGTATGTCGCGCAGTGCATCGAGGTGGATGTCGCCAGCCAAGGTGAGACAGAACAAGAGGCCCTCGATAACCTAAAAGAGGCATTGACCCTCCATTTCACACCGCCAACCGCTTCAAGCGCTCCGAAACTAATCCCGTTCGAAATCGAGATAGCCGCTGCTTAGACCGCTTCCCTATCGTGAGGTCCGCAGAAAACTTCTGGCCGCGGGCTTCCATGAAGTGAGCCAAGAGGGTAGCCACGTCAAATTTGCCAAAACCAAAGACGCGGTAACACGTACCGCAACCGTGCCGAAACATCGTGAAGTCGTCATCGGTACCCTTCGATCCGTTCTCAGGCAGGCCGGCATCGATCCCCAAGAATGGGCCGAACTGTAAATCCATTGCTTGACTTGCCAGACCCTTGTAGCGGGTACTCTAACAACCCGCTATGAACCTACTGTTCGGACCGTGCGCCTGGAAATTGTGCCTTGGACGGAATGCACCGTCGCTATCGGCCGCTTAGACGGCGTGCACAAGGGCCACTGTCTTGGTGGGCCTACGGCATGATCCGCCAGCCGGCTTGGTCGACCTTTACGACCCAGCTTGGTGGGACGTACGAAGCGAAGGGGCGGTAACCCAGCATCGCTCGTATTCTGTTCGTTCCGGGCTGCACGAATCGGCGCAAGTCGCCGGTGGCGAGCAGCACGAGGCTGTCATCGACGGTCTTTAGGAGCCTCGAGTCGATCTGCCGGTACATGTTCGCGGACCAATCCCAAAGACTCGCGACCTGGCCAACCCCAGAAACGCTGCTTCGACTCTCGATTACCATAGCCAGCGACGAGGGCGAATCTATGGGGGAAGTGCCCTCGACGATGATCGCGATCGGATATTCGCTCCTACTCCCGTTCCTCAGCGGCGGCGACGGCGCCACAGCAGCGGCGAGAGGACGCACGTCGAAGGTGCGGTCGTCGCACAGGAGGATCTCCGGAAGACCGCCCGAAATCGCGGTCCCGTTCTCAAGGCTCATGACGTCGGGTTTGCAGGGCGTTCCCAAGGTTCGGTTGGTGAAGACGCTGATGGAGCGCCCGCCATTGGCCGTCAGCAGCTCCATGAATCCGTCGTGATCGATGTCTCCCGCCACGATCTTGCCAACGTTGTAGCCGGCCGCCATCGTCCCCTCGAACCCAAACGTTCCGTTGCCCGCACCCGGCCCGAAGTTGACGTAACTGCTGACGCCGTTCGTGCCCGCACCATCGAGGAGGCCGTCCCTATCCAAATCGGCGGCCGTGACGTAGGCCGCGACAATGGGGGATTCGACGGCCGGTCCGAAGTTGCCGCCGATGTTGGGGAGGAACTTGAGGCGCCCGCCACCGGTGACAAAGTCGACCCACCCGTCTCCGTTGAAGTCGGACACGACGCCGCCACTCTGCACTTCTCCGGCGTTGAACGACTGGAGGCTGAAGGTCACGCTGCCCATATTTCGGAACAGCAAGACAGAGCTGGAACCCACGTGGGTCACCACGAAGTCCTGGTCTCCATCCCGGTCGAAGTCTCCGAACACGACGTCGCTTGGTCGGGACAAAGTGCCGATCCGAATCTGTGGCTTGAACGTGCCGTTGCCTTTGTTGATAAAGATCGACACGCTGCTGTCGTTCGATGAGCCATTGGAGCAAACGATATCGGCCTTCCCGTCCCCGTTCAGGTCACCGATGCCGACGCCGCTGGGGTTGCCTCCGGCATCGTAACTCGCGCTGGGATTGAACGTGCCGTCCCCACGGTTGAGCCAAACGCGGATGCTGTTCCCAGGGCTAAAGATGCTCGCGACCAGATCTGGCCATCCGTCGGCGTTGAGGTCGCCGATCGCCACATCGGTGGGAATGTTGTTGCCGAATACTTCCACGTCGTAGGGTGCGGACAATGAGCCGTCGGCGGTGCCGTAAAAGACCGTCACGCGATCCGCGTTTCCGACGTAAACGGCGGTCGCCACGTCGAGATAACCGTCGCGGTTCAGGTCCCCGATGTCGATGCCGTATCCATAGCCGCGAATCGCGTATTCGCGCCGCGCCAAGAAGTTCCGGTCGCCTTCGTTGAGCACGACGGTGGCGGTGTCCTGGGACATCTGGCTATTCACGACGAGCATGTCCAGCTTGCCGTCTGCGTTCAGGTCCCCTGCGGCGAGGCCGTTCGGGGCGAAGCCGACCCCCCAGTTCCGCTTATCATGAAAGCCGAGGTTGCCGTCGTTGTAATACACGGAGGCGGAGTTCTCCCCATAGTTGGCGCCCGCGAAGTCAATCCACGTGTCGCCATCGAAGTCTCCGGTAATCACGCCGGTCGTGGTCTCCGCGACCGGGAAGGTGATCTTGGAGCTGAATGCCCCGAAACCATCGTTGACGAAGACCGTCGTCTGGAACCCCACGGATACGAGATCCGGGGCGCCGTCCTTGTTGAAGTCTGCCACCGCGAGGTCGGCGACGTTCGCCGGCCAGTTGTCGTAATAGACGGGGGACCCGAAAGACGTTCCGTTGTTCATCATTACGTAAAGGTCGTTGACCGTATGGAACGCGATGTCAATCCGGCCATCGCGATTGAAGTCGGCCGCCACGACGCCGGTCGGCTCCGAAGCGGGAATCGCATTCCGGAGCGCAAAAGTGCCGTTTCCCAACCCGCGGTAGACATAGATGTACCCGTCCCACATGGCCGCTGCGGCCCAGTCGAGCTTCCCGTCTTTATCGAAGTCAGCGATTTCCACAGCGCCGCAGTAGCTGTTGAAACCGACATCGTAGTCATGACGATTGCCGAACGTGCCATTGCCGTTGTTTATGAGGACGGTACAGTAGCTGCGAGTGCCAAAGTTCTGGCCCGTCATCTGGTTCGCGGTGATCATGTCGGGACGGCCGTCACCGTTGAAGTCGCCAAGCTTGACATCGACGGCGCCATCGCCCACCGAATAGGAGACCGGGGCGAGGAAGGTGCCGTCCCCCCGGTTGATCAGAACCGTGGCGGTGCTAGTTTCACCGTCTCCATAGTCCGCGGTGACCGCGTCCAAATCTCCGTCGCCATCGAGGTCGGCCAGCGCGGCGTTATATGGAGCTAGCCCCGTCTGCGTGGCGGGGGCGAAGAGGAAGCGGATTGGGTCTTGCGCAACCGCAAGGCTGGCTAGCGACAGCGACAATCCGATAAACATCGTCTTGATAAAAAGTGGTGAACGTGCAATGATGTCGAGACTCTTCAACTCAGAGTCGGCGACGGCGTAGTCGGTCAAGGTGGTTGTTGCAAACATGGTCTTCTCCTATCAATATAAGAACCCGCTCCACTAACAAGATACATCTCCGCGGATACTAAGAGACTTAACGACCACGCTGCAGCCGCAGCCGAGATTCTTGTCGCCGGTGAATGTCAACTCGACCGGCTTGTCCACTTTCTGAGATATTCTAACGAATCCTAGAAGACTCTGTGTGTCGGGATTTTAAATGACAGATGGGTACTTATTACGTAATGGATTTTATCGACGGCCGAGGTTTCCTTCGCCTTCCTCGATGGCTTTGTGAACCCGCCACCCCCACCAGATCCGCTATGGCGGTCACCTCCGACCGCGTTCCCGACAGGCCCTTTAGCTCCACGCCTCTGAGGGCTGTCCTTGTCGGAGAATCGTCCTCGAAACCGGCGTAATCGGGATTCCCGAACACGGAGCGGCGTTAGGGGAGATACATGGTTTGCGGAATCAGGCAGGAGAATTCGGTGCATGGCTGGTAGCGGACCGTGATCGCCACAGCGGCATCTTTGTCGATTCCGATCGGGACGACCACGCGGCCGCGATAGACCTGTCGGTCCAGGGTTTCGTCGTATTCGCCAGCCGGATAGTCGGGTGTTGCAGTGGCGCCGGGGGATTCGATGGAGATGTTTAGGCCCATAGTCTGTCCGTCGCCGTGGGTGGCTATGTGCCAGCCTTCGGGGATGTCGATGACGACCGACGAACCTTCCAACGAAACCCGCACCTCGGCGGTCTCTTGCTGGAGGTCATGGGCGGCAATGACGAGGTTGGGGAAGGCGGCGGGATGCGCTTCGATTAGGCCGCCAAATGCGCGGACCGTTGCCCCGGCCAGGTCCCGCCATTTCGAATCGCCGGTGGCCTCCGCAAGACGAAGGAGGGCACGCGCCGCCGCGCCGTTTCCGCTCGGTTCCGCGCCGTCTTCGCCCGACTTCATCCGTCCCAACAGATCGGGCGATTCCTCCGAATCGAAGAACCCGCCACCGATCGGATCCCACAATGGCTCCACCATTTTCTCTGCCAGCGAGACGGCGGCCGAGAGGTAATCCCCAGCCCCCGCTTGCGTGGGAAGCTCCAGGAGGCCATTGATGACGAAAGCGTAATCCGAAAGATAGCCTGGACCGCTCAGCTTTCCATTGCGGTAGCTGCGGCGCAACACCCCATCCGGCCTCATGGTTCCGAGCACGAAGTTCGCCGCGCGGCGGGCGGCCTCTGTCGATGCTTCGTCCGCAAACACGCGCCCTACCCGCGCTAACCCTTCGATCATCAGCCCGTTCCAGCCGGACAACACCTTGTCGTCGGTCGCGGGCCGCACGCGCTTCGACCGAGCATCGAACAGCCGTTGCCGCTGGTCCGGCAGCGCCCCAACCGGCGATTGCGGATCGACGAGACTCAGCACATTGGAATCCTCGAAGTTGCCGCGTTCCAAAATGCCGTACAGCTCTGAAAACCGCTGCGCCTCCGCCCCAAGCGCCGCCCGAATCTCGTCCACGGCAAAAACGTAAAACTTCCCCTCTTCCCCCTCGCTGTCCGCGTCCAGACTGGAATAGAACCCGCCGCCCTTATCCGTCAACTCCCGCCGCACGAACTCGCCAATCCCAAGCGCCGCCGCGCGGTAGTCCGGGTCCGGATTCAGCGCAAAGGCCGCAGCGTAGATGGAGGCAAGCTGCCCTTGGTCGTAGAGCATCTTTTCAAAATGCGGCACCAGCCACCGCTCGTCCGTCGAGTATCGGAAAAACCCGCCGCCGACGTGATCGTGGATACCCCCGCGCGCCATCGCCTTCAAAGTCCCGTCCAGCATCTCGCTGCCAAGCAGCGGCCATAGGCCCGGAACAGAAGGAAACTTGGGCGCGCCGCCAAAGCCTCCGTGCTTTGGATCGTAACGGGGAGCCATCTGCGACACATACTTGTCCATAAGGCCCGGTCCCACCAGCCCCGGCCGCCGCGCCCGAGCGACCTCCCGGATCGCATCCGAAATCCGCTCGGCATCCGCAATCAGGTCCGCCCGCCGCTCCTTCCACAGCCGCGCGACGTTGCCAATGAGCGCCGTGAACTGCGCCGCATCGAAATATCGGCCCGCGGCAAAGACCGGTTTCAGCTCCGGGGTAAGAAAGGCAGAAAGCGGCCACCCTCCGCCACCCGTTAGGATTTGCGAGGCCAGCATGTACTGCGCGTCAATGTCCGGCCGCTCTTCCCGATCCACTTTAATGGCGATGAAGCCCGCGCGTAGCAGCTCCGCGATCTTGGCATCCTCGAAAACATGGTGCTCCATCACGTGGCACCAGTGGCAGGCCGCGTAGCCGATGGACAAGAAAATCGGCTTGTCTTCCTTCGCCGCCCGCCCCAGCGCCTCCGAACCCCATGGATACCAATCGACCGGGTTTTCGGAGTGCTGCAAGAGGTACGGGCTCGTTGCGTCCTTTAGTCTATTGCTCATCGGGAAAACCTATACTTTATCAACGTCCAAATTGCGGCCACGCCGTCGTACCATCGTATCTTTTTCCCCGCCTTTTTGCTCCGTGGTGTATAAGTTATGGACACTTCCTTGATCTTTTCTCCGGCCCGCAGCGCCTTCGCCGTCACTTCCGGACAGAACTCAAACCGCCGGCAGGTCAGCTCCATTCCCTGCAGCAGGTCCGTGCGAAACGCCTTGTAGCAGGTCGCCTCATCGTGAAGTGGGTAGCCAAACAGGGCATAGACCAACTTTGCGAGGATCCAATTGATGACCCGGTTCGGCAGAGCCATTCCTTTCGGAAACCCACGCTCAAAGCGATTGCCGTACACTATGGATTCCTGCCCGGCCAAAATCGGCCCCACAACTTGGGGTATTTCGTTGGGATCATATTCCAGGTCGGCGTCCTGAATCACGATGGCCTTCCCCCTGGCGTATGGAATGGCCTCGCGGATTGCGGCGCCCTTGCCATTGTTGCTCCTAGAACAGATCAGCCGTACCCGCTCGTCGCCCATCGATTCGACCTGCGCTGCGGTTCCGTCCGTCGAGCCGTCGTCGACCACCAGCAGCTCTTTTTCGAATGGCGCATCCAGAACCCTCCGAATCAGGTCTTGGACCGTTTTTTCTTCGTTATAGACGGGTACGATGACGGTCACAAGACGGCACGTCGCGGGGGCATTCTCGCCGGTCATTAGGGCACTCATTATGGCATGGACGCGGTCGGGGAAAGACCTGTGGAATAGGGGTGGAGAGAGTGGGGAGAAGTCGGGCCGGATGACGAACGTGTGGAAAACTGATTCCTTTTCCACACTCTAGGGCCGGTTTTCCACACTCTTCTAACAACTTTCTAACGAATGACAGATCAAGTTTTGCGGCTGATAATTTGGTCATTTCCGCCATCTGTATAAGCCTTTGGGGAGTACTGCGATTTGTATTATAATAATAAGTATTAAGACTCTATGGGTTCGAGCATCAATAAGCATTGTGGAGAACGCCGATTGAGACTGCTCCGCATTCATGCCACCGACTTCCGCAGCTATTCCGACGCCACGTTGGAACCGTCGCAGTCCATAACGATTCTACACGGCGAGAACGGTCAGGGGAAAACGAATCTTCTCGAGGCGATGCACTTTCTCTCCACGACGCGAGGCTTTCGCAGCGGCAGAGATTCCGATCTCATCCGTTGGGATTCGGAAGGCTGCCAGGTAGAAGGCGGTCTGGACAAGAGCGGAAGGGAAACGCAGATCGCCGTCAGCTTTCCGCTCGGCGGCAAGAAGCAAGCATCTGTGGACGGCGCGACGCTCACGAAGACGATTGACATCATCGGAATGCTGCATACGGTTGATTTCAGCGCCAGGGACCTCAATATAGTGCGAGGGGAGCCCGCATTTCGCCGAGAGTTCATGGACGTGGAGCTGGCGCAACTGATGGGTTCGTACGCGACCAATCTGGCCCGATTCAAGCGGGCGCTGACCCAGCGAAACGGCCTCGTCGCCAATCTCGCCCAGCGTATCGGGTCGGTTATGGATTTGGACGTTTGGGATGAACACCTGATCGGATATGGAGAACCACTGATTAGCGCCAGGACGCAATGGATCGACCGCATCGCGCCCAAAGCAACTGATATGCACAAGGCGCTTTCCGGCGATAGCGAGGTTCTGAGCGTCACCTACAAGCCGGATGCCCCGGCGGGCTCCTTCGCGCAGGCCCTTGCGGAATCGAGGGCGACGGATATCAAGCGCGGCAACACGACCCGCGGCCCCCATCGGGACGACATCGATCTGACGATCGAACAGAAGTCTGTTAGGCAGTTTGCCTCGCAAGGACAGCAGAGAAGCGCCGCCTTGGCGCTCAAATTAGCGGAGGCTGCCATCGCCGAGCAACGGACCGGGGAAACTCCCGTCATCTTGCTCGATGACGTGCTGTCGGACCTGGATGAAGGCCGCAGAGGGCGCCTGCTGGAGCTGTTTTCCGGCAGCGCGCAAATGATCATGACCTGCACGGAACCGGGCCAACTGCCAAAGTCCGTCCTACAATCCGCCAAGCTGGTGCGCGTGTGCGGTAGCATACTCTCCGAAGAATGAGCAATCTGATTCAAACCGGTTCGGCGCTTGTGCGCGTGGTCCGTCGTCTCGGATGGGAGCGGCCGCTCCTGATGCAGTCGGCCATCGCCCAATGGGATGTGGCGGTCGGTGAGCATCTTGCCCGCGTCTCGAGGGCTACGGAGATGCGAGGGGACACGCTCTGGGTCGCCGTGACCGACAGCGCTTGGAACCAGGAGATCAGCCTTCGCCGCGAACAGATCCGCGTGAAAATCAACGAGGCGATCGGCAAAGAGATCGTTCGGGACATCCGCACCTTCATCGGCGAGCTAGCCCCGAAGGAGAAAGAGACGGAAGTCCAACATGTCCGCCCTCACAAAAGAAACCGGTACGAAACCTTGACGGAGCTCTTTGCGGCCATAGAAAAGTCCGTGAAAGAATCCAACGCCAGGAGGGCTGCGGACGAGCGGTACAAAACCTGTCCTCGGTGCGGCTCGCGCTACGCAACCGGAGCGGACCTCTGCCCGGCATGCCGATTCACTCCCAATGTTTGAGACGATCAGGCCGCGCCCGCTCCTTCAGGTCTCCCTCGCCCTCGTCGCCGGGTCGGCGGCATTCATTCTGTGCGGGAACATCTCCCTTTTCCTCTTGGCCGGACTGGCTGCCGTTGCGGGCCTATGGCGCGCGTGGTGGCCGATGACGCTATGCGCGCTGGCGGCGGGCGCGGGGGGACTTGCCAGTGGCCAACAACAGGCATTCACACTGGACTCACCGGTGCGATTCGATACCGTGAACGAAGCGTCGGTTTTGGAAGGCCGGTTGGATTGGCCTGTCGGCGCCAACCGGTGGAAGGTTCATCTCGAAACCCAAAACAGTGAGCCGGTGGAAGCGGACATCATGGTCACATTGCCGAGGGGCAGCAGTTTTGGACCCGGCGATCGGATTGAGATTCGTGGGAGAGTCAATCCGGTTGAGCCCGCGTACGGCCGCCGGCTTCAAGTTTACGCAAACGTAACGGCATTTAGCGTCCACCTCAGAGCGCCTTCCGACACTCCGTCCCGCGCCCTTGTCTATCGAGTTCGTTCGCAGATGGAGACGGCCTATCGCCGCTCCATGGATCCGCAGGCCGCCAAGATGACGACCGCCATCGTTTTCGGCGACCCAGGATCGGTCCCGATGGCGATTCGCGACAACATGAAACGGACGGGCGTCTATCATCTTCTTGCGGCATCCGGTCTGAACGTGGCCATTCTTGGAATCCTGGTGAACTGGATATTCTCTCTGTTGCCTCTGCCACGATTTGCATCGGTTTTCGCCTGCATACTTATTCTTATCGCCTATGCGTTGGCTGCGGGCGCGGCCCCCGCGGTCATGCGCGCGACGGTAGCGATGATCATATACGTCGCGGCGCCCATCGTCCGGAGGCCCTCCGACGCACTGACCGCCCTCGGCGCAGGCGGAATCTATCAGGTATTGACCGATCCGTCCGCAGTGATGGATGCGGGCTTTCAACTCTCGTATTTTGCCGCCGGGGGCCTCATCCTCTGGATGCCCGCCATCAATCGTTGGCTGGGACAAAGAATCCCATCGTCGCACGACCGTCTTTCCGGACAGGTCCTGCGTTGGGTCGCCACGGCGGCCGCAACCACCTTCGTCGCGACGTTGGCCAGCGGCCCCCTCATCGCCTACCACTTCGGTCGCGTGCCGACACTGTCTGTGATTGGCGATCTGCTCTGCGCGCCATTCGTTGCGCCCTGTCTCATCGCGGGTCTTATCGGGCCTATGTTGGCGTTCGTGCCGGGATGGCAGCCGCTTTGGCTCGCGGGAATTGCGGCTCCTTGCGCGAATTGGATTGCCGCCGTGAGCTCTACCATCGGCGGACTCTCTTGGTCCAGCGTGTTGGTCCCGCTGTTCAGCCCCATCTGGCTGGCGCCGTACTACCTGCTCTTCATCGGTCTGGCTCGGGAGCCGAAGCGTGAAGTGGCTTAAGCTCGGCGCGGTCGGGATATGGGGCGCTTCGGTCGCCGCGCTCCTTTGGCCTGCCGCCAATCCGGAGCTGCAGGTCCGGTTTCTCGACGTGGGGCAAGGGGACGCGGCAGTGGTCAAAACGCCGGGCGGAGCGATCATCGTCATCGACGCCGGCCCGAAATTCGAGGAAGGCCGGAGCAGCTCCGCCATCATTCTCCAGGCGCTCCGCGAAATTGGCGTCCTCCGTGTGGATCTGTTCATCTGGACGCATCCCGAGGCCGATCACATTGGAGGGGCGGAGCAGCTCATCGCCGCGGTCCCCGTCCAGCTCGTGCTGTTCAATGGCATCGAGTGCGATCTGAGCCGCAGGGAGCGAACCAACGGGATGCGTCTGAAACAGGCCTATCGCGGACAAGAGATCGATCTGTCCGATGGAACGCAGATCGAGGTGCTATCACCGACTAGCGATCCGGTGGAAGAGATGAATGACACGTCGGTCATCGTGCGAGTGCGGTTTGGGGAGCGACGGTTTCTGTTTACCGGGGACGCTGGAGCGTTGGCAGAAGAGAGAATCCTCGCGACGGGACGAGACATCCGAGCGGACGTGCTAAAGGTCGGCCATCATGGAAGCGATACAGCATCGACAGAAGAATGGCTGGACAAGGTAGCGCCGACATTCGCCGTGATCAGTTGCGGACGAGGGAACCAGTTCGGCCACCCCAGCGCGGAAGTGATGGAGAGGCTGCGGCATCGAAGCATCCATATTCTGCGAACAGATACAGACGGATCGATTCGGTTTGTCACCGATGGCCGCAGCCTCCAATGGTCGCTATCTTCGTCCCGGTGAATCGCCCATGTGGCGAAGGTTATCGGGCTTCTTGATGAACAGGCTCCTGCCAGAGGAACCGATCAGACCTTCGCGCTTGAACTTGTTGAGGACAAGCGTTGTGGTTTCGCGCGTGGTGCCGACGATGCTCGCAAGCTCCTGGTGGGTCAGTCGAAGGCCGATGCCGACGGTACCTTTCCCATTGGTCTCTCCGTATTTCTCGGAAAGCCAGATGAGCGAGCGGGCAAGGCGGGCGGGGACATCTCGGAAGATTACATCCTCGATGCGCTGGTCGGTCTCCGCTCTCCGGTTCCAAACCGCCGCAGTGAACTTCATCGAAAGACCGGGCGTGCTGCTGATCAAAGCGCGGCACTTTGCAACCGGGATTTCGAGGATTTCGCTGTCCAGCAGCGCCTCGGCATAGTGAGTGCGGGGGCCTTCCTCAAACAGAGGCGACTCTCCGAACAGATGACCCTTCTCGCAGAGAGCGAGGGTCAATTCTCGGCCCTTTTGGACCGAGCGGACGAGTCGAACGAGGCCGGATTTGACGATATAGATGGATTCGCTGGGATCTCCGGGCGAGTAAAGAAGTGTTCGCCTCTCGATGTTGCTGACGCGGCCGGCGCCTTCGAGAAGGCGTCGCTCGTCGATCTCAAGCGATTCCCAGAACGGAACAGCCGGTGTTCTGGTTCTCATTTTAGCTGCATCTCCAATAGTAATAAGTCGATGCCTCGCATCTCCGAGACGAGACATCGCCGGTACGCATGTCCACCCAGCCTCTTGGCGGGCGGATCACTTGGAACTTTGCCGTCCCTGATAGACCGAGCTTTTCGGTACGCGGCTTATGTACCCGATTGCTAACCCAGTAAGCTACCTTTCCGACGAAAAAAAGTGTATTTCTTATCTTTGGCACTGACAACGTAGAATAGGGGAGGGAGTTGGCCGGGCGGTGGCTCTGGTTTCGGCCGGGGAGGAAAGTCCGGGCTCCACAGGGCATGGCGCCGGGTAACACCCGGGCGAGGCGACTCGACGGAAAGTGCAACAGAAACATACCGCCCCTTGCCCGAATGGTCCCAGATCCCCTCCCTCTTGCGAGGAACGAGCAAGGGGGAGGGCTAGGGTGGGGGTTCTCGGATCATCCGGGCAGGGGGTAAGGGTGAAATGGTGAGGTAAGAGCTCACCGGTGTCTTGGCAACAAGGCAGCCGTGCAAACCCCGCCAGGAGCAAGGCCAAATAGGGAGGGGATGAAGCGGCCCGCTGACCCTCCGGGTAGGCTGCTTGAGGCCCATGGCGACATGGGTCCCAGATAGATCGCCGCACAAATACAGAACCCGGCTTACAGGCCAACTCCCCAGAATCTCCCTTCACAGTGCGACTGTGAAGGGATAATGAATTCGGCGATAATCCCCTCCCCCGCTTGCGAGGGAGGGTTAGAGCTTGTCCTGAGCGGAGCCCACGCAAGGTGAGCGATGGAGAAGAGCCAAGAGGATTGGGGTCTCGCGGCGTCGAAGTCTGTACTCATACCCCGAGGCAACATGACCAGCAAAGACCGCATGCTCGCCGCCCTTCACCGGGAAAAGCCCGACCGCCTGCCGGCGACGATCCACCAGTGGCAGCAATACCACCTCGACACCTTCATGGGCGGCGCGGACCCCCTCGACGCCTTCAAGGTCTGCGGCCTCGACGCCTCGATCCAGTACTTCGAGGCCATGGGCCAGTTCTGGATCACCGACGCGGAGAGGTTCGTGGCGTCCATGCCCGATTGGCGGGACGAGGCGGAACTGGTGGATTCCGACCCCCTCCACCGCGTGGTGCACCACACCGTCAGCACGCCGGGGGGCGCCCTGACCTACAAGACCGAGGCGAACGACCGCACCACCTGGATCACCGAGTACCTCATCAAGCGGCCCGAGGACGTCGAGCTGATCGACCAGTACATGCCCGTCTCGCGCCTGAGCAAAGACGCGATCCAAAAGGAGTACGACCGGGTAGGAGACGCGGGGATCCTGCGCGGCTTCGTCTGGGGCGACCAGGCCGGATGCTGGCAGCACGCATGCTGCCTGATGAACCTTGAGGACATGGTGCTCGCCGGGATCGACGACCCCGCGTGGCTGCACAGCCTGCTGAAGGCGCTGCTGAACAAGAAGCTGCGGTTCATCGAGGAGTCGCTCGTGGGCGCGCGGTTCGACATTATCGAGACGGGGGGCGGCGCGGGCAGCGACACCGTGATCTCGCCCGGCTTTCACCGCGAGTTCTGCCTGCCGTACGACCGCGAGATGCACCGCGCGCTTCACGCGGCCGGCCACATCGCCGCCTACCACACGTGCGGAGGCATGATGCACATCCTCGATCAGATCGTCGAGAACGAGGCCGACGCGTCGGAGACCTTGTCGCCGCCCGGGGTCGGGGGCAACATCGCCGAGCCTTCTCGTGTCCGCGATTTTTATGCCGGGCGGATGGCGATGATCGGCGGCATGGATCAGTTCAACGTGCTGACCACGGGCACGCACGAGCAGATCCGGAGTGAGGTGCACCGCCTGTTCGAGGGTTTCGGCCGGGACGGGGGCTACATCATGTCCGCCTCGGACCACTTCTTCGACACACCCGTGGAGAATCTGAGGGTGTTTGGGGATGCGGCCAGGGAGTGTGGGTATTAGGTTTGGAACAGCCATGGCGAGCGCCGATGGAAGAAGTGTTTCATGCGGACTGACGCTGGGCTACAATAACGATCATGCCGTTCGAGGTGAGCCTGGAGACCCGGAAGAAGCTGGAATCGCTGTGCCGCCAATACGCGGTGCGGCGTTTGAGACTGTTCGGGTCTGCCGCCGGCGATGAGTTCGACCCGAAACGCAGCGACCTCGATTTTCTGGTTGAGTTCGACGCGCCTCCCGCTAGCATGAGGCTGGGAAAGCAATACTTCGGGCTGCTCGAAGACATGCAGAAGCTCTTTGGGCGCAAGGTGGACCTGCTCGAGAACTCCAGGCTCCGCCGCAGCGCCGAAGCCGGCGCAGTGACCCTCTATGCGCCGTGACCCTGGACTTTGGCTTGAGGACATCCTGACGAACGGGCGTGACGCTCTGGAGTTTCTCGAAGGCAAAACCCAAGAAGACTATCTGAAGGACAAGGGCCTCCGCGCCATGGTAGAGCGCAAGCTCTTCGTCGTCGGCGAGGCGGCCACTCAGCTCAAGAATGGCGCTCCGGAAGTGGCGGGCCGGCTTCCCGATATCCACGAGATCGTGGGCTTTAGGAACATCCTGGTGTTCTGGCAGAAGCTGGACTACATCCACGAGAATCCGGTCCGCCCCGGGCTCGTCGAGCGGCCGGAGGAATTCTTGGACAATTTGTCGTAGCCGTGCCACTATAACGTGAAGGCAGGGCAACCGGCCCGCCCGAAGACCGTTAAAGGGGAAGTCATGAAGTATTTGGTTGCAATTCACCACCCAGACGATTACGACCCGTCTGTCGCAGAGGACGAAGCGATGGTCCGCGATATCTGCGCGCTCAACGCCGAGATGGTGGCTGCCGGTGTCAGGATTTCCGCCGACGGCCTGCAACCGGCACGCAACGCGAAGTCGCTACGGGCGCAGCCCGATGGGGAGGTGCTCATCACCGACGGACCGTACCTTCAGACCAAGGAGCACGTGGGCGGTTTCTGGGTGCTGGAATGCGCTGACCTGGCCGAGGCGGTGGAGTGGGGACGCAAGGCCGTCGTCGCCTGTCGGGCGCCGGTCGAGGTGCGTCCGTTTCACTGATTCGCAACCGGCGGGCCACTTCCTCGATCTCGCCATTCACGACGTTTCGAACAGAATTAAGAAAAGGCAAACTAACGAAGAAATCCTACCTTCGAGTCGCCGACTGCGAGTCCTCGGCGTATAATAGACTCATGGACAGCGAAATCACCATCGTGTTTGAACCTGCGGAAGAAGGCGGCTTTACGGCTTTCATTCCGGAGGTGCCCGGTGCTGTCTCCGAAGGCGAGACGGTCGAAGAAGCGCGGGAGATGGTCCTGGATGCCCTTCACGAGCTGACCGCCTATCGGCGCGATCAAGCCCTTCGCGCAAAAGGCCCCAAGACGCTGATCGAGCGCATCGCGCCGGTCTTTTAGGTTACATTCCAAGCGGTTTCTCCACGCCAAGGTCTTGGCAAATCTGCCGTACGGTGTTCCGCTTCAACTCGGTATGCCGCGGAATAGCCGCAGACGCGCCGTTTGCCGGATTGAGCCAAATTGAGTGCCGCCCGCCTTCCCGCTCGAAGCGGCAACCAGCGGCCACATCCTCGATCTCGCCATTCACAACGTTTCGAACAAACGAAAGAAAAGGCCGATATGGCTTTTTGCAACCGTTACTCTTTCGGCTAGCGACCGTCTCATTTAGGTGGGTGCTTTTGACGCCCTGAATCGAGACTTGGAGTCCTCGCTGTTGATATCCAGCGGTTTCAATAGATCGTCAACGGCAGACTCGAGCGTTCCGACAGCACGACGAGCTTCTAAAACCTTGAGCGCGGCCTTCGCGATCTTTTTCCGCGTAGCGGCGTCAGGCCAAGGTATCTCAACGATGTCAATATCTGGCCAGTAGGATGTGTATCGGTTTGTGCCTGGAGAAAGCGATTGGAGATCGGCGCGAACCTCGAAGGATCGCAACACCGACCACACATATGCCGTCGTCTCTTCATCGCCAACATCGAAGACATTGAAGCTTGTCGACGAGACAAACGCGCTATCCAATTCTGCTGAAACGATCCCGACTGCGCCGTCCGTGGCACGAATGGTAGAGAACACAAGTTGGCCTTTTTTGACACGGTAAAAGGTTGACGCCTTGCTCTGCTTACCCAGAATCTCACGCTCCACTTGGCAGTCGCCATTATATGTAACCTTCAGGAGACGGTGCAGTTCATCCGGGTGGTCGCTTGGAGTCCATTCCAAATTGATTAGTTTTAGCACCTTCGAGAGCGGTCGCACCTCAAAGCCTGCCTTCTTCCAGTTCGTGCTTTTTCGGTTCAGCGTCGGCGCGCAAAACTTCAGGTCAAGCCGATCCGCGAACCGACTAGGCGGCAACACAAGAGGTGCCGTGCCCTTCGCCATGAAGTTCCGAAACTCAGCAACGATCTTGTCCATCTCGGTCGTCGCGGCATCGCGCGCTCGTGCGATAGATAGACTATCGGCGCGAGGCGTTAGGTCATCGACACCCAACGCCGTAGAAAAGTAGCCGTAGCAGGAGGCTTGCTTGTCGATTGCTTTACGCTTCTTCTCAAGTATCACTGCCGAAGTCTTGACGCGTGCGCCCGAGCGTCGGAAAGCATCACCAGGCAACGAGATCAGCCCACGAATAAGGAAGTGCTCTCGGATGAAGTCTCGGACAAAGCGGAAATCACTACTCGACAAGAGCGTGTCATCGAGAACACTAATCAAGTAGCCGCCCGGCTTCAAGAGATCGAAGTACCGCTCAATGAATAGAATGCTCGACCGGACGGAGCTCCGGAGCCTCTTTTTCGCGCCATCGTGGGCCACGGCGTATGGTTCAAGGATCTTCTTTTCTGCTGGGTTCTTCGCTTCCTTCGCCATTGAGAAAGGTGGATTAGTTAACACAGCGTCGAAATAGCTGCCGTCCTCCAGCTCGTCTCGTATCTCGGTGAGATTCTGGGCTAGTTCGTGTGGCGTGGCAGATGGCTCGGAGAAGGACTTGTCCAACGTGTCGGCATAGTAAATGCGACTGCCGCCGTCTCCATGCAGATACATGTTGATCCGTGCGATCCGCGCTAGTGGGGGGTCTTTGCCGTAGTCAACACCGAACAGACACTGGTTTGCGATGATGCCGTAAAGGTTGTCCCTCTCGTTCTCGGACAATGAATTGTTTTCCCTAATTCGGTTCCGCATTTCGGTCAATGCCTCGATTAAGAACCCTCCTGTGCCGCAACATCCGTCTAGAATCCGATCTTGCCGACTGCGATCAGCGTGGAGGTCGGCAAGCTTTGTCATCATCTTCACGATCGATCTAGGCGTGAAGAATTGCCCGAGGTCGCGACCACGCATCGTGGCACTGAGAAACGTCTCAAAGAGCCGCCCGTTCAGGTCCTCATCAATCCCGAATAGGTCAAAGCCCTCGAGCTTTCGGACTACTTCCTGGATCGTATCGGGACGCAGGTCTATTTCCTCGTTTGTGTCGAAGATGCGCTTCTTTTCCTTAAGCTGGATACCCCTCTCGATCTCATCTCGCAACTGGTGGAACAGTATGTCGTTGATAGGGTTGGTGATCCCGTCTTCAAGACGACTGTCGATCCAGCGAGAGGAGAACCGCACGTACTGGCGTGGTACGGAAATCTTCGCCGAGTTGTCGGCAAACACCGCTTTTGTTTCTTCCAACCGCCGCAACCGCTTATCCTCGGCCAGCTTGACAAACATGAGCTTGATGAACTCCATGAAGGCCTTTGAGGGCGAGCACACCTCGGATTTCCAGATCGCCTTGTGGCACTGGGCGAAGAGTTGTCTCGCCTTTTCTCCTGTCACGCGGTTGAATACGTGCTGGCCGGTCGGCAGGGGGGCCAACCCTGCAAGCACCGCTTTAAGGCCCGCTGGGCCGACGAGGGAGCGGAGTTCATCGAACCGAGCGTTGCCGTAGTTGAAGTCCGCGAAGTTCAGATCAAGAATTGGCTGTTCAGCGTCCCAGCGGTACAAAGCTGTTCGGTATCCATTGGTGAGCAGGAAATACTGGACCGGGTTTGCTCCTGTTACTGTCCGATTCAAAGCGAGGCAATAGCCGCTGCACTGCTCTATCCAGTCTTCAATCTTCTCGTTGGGCGACTTCGCATCCAGAACGCAAACTGGCATTTTGCCGCTGAGTAGGACGTAGTCCGGTTTGTATTTGAGCTTGCGTGCTCCTTTGGAAACCGTAAGTTCGCTAATGCTCGTCTTGGGCTTAATGTCCCCTTGCGTAAAACCCAGGTCCTTGAGCAAAGGGGCGACAAAGAACTGCTCGACGCTTGCCTCGTTCGTGAGGTGCTTTGCCGTCGTGTAGGCATTCTGATCGTCAGGGACCGGCATGCTGTCGAAGAGGGTTGGTCTGTACTTGTGCTTCGACTGCTTCATTCGGCCCATAACGCTTCCTTCCAAACACGGCTGATCCTACGTTCCGACTAGAAAGACGGTTCAGCCGCGACGATGGCGTCCTAATTCGGCCGAGGCTGCGAAGAACCTGAGCTCACCCTACCCCGAAACCGTTATAGGATACCTCGGAGGCACCCAGAATCCTCATGGCAGCGTCGCACCGGATCGACTCGAGGCGGGATTAGGCGGTCATTCCCAGGACTGACGGCTCATTTCCAGCTTCGCTCGGCCATTTCCAAGCTTCGCCTAGGCCCTGTTCTGGCCGCTGGACAGATGCCCCCCCCGCCAGGGTTTGTCGATGTGTCGGGAACTTGTGTTGCTTCTTCGGGTAAAAGAATGACGCAAGTGAAGAAGTACACGAGCGCACAGCATAAGGAAGCGGAAATCGGTGAAGACCACGAGACCACTCTTGTCCGCCGGTTGAAGGTCGACGATTCGTCCCCACGTCGAGTATTGGCCCGAGAGGGGTCTAGCATCGAGTTTAAGCAAGCATTCAATTGGGGGTCGAAGGACAGCTACAGCAAGACGCTAGCGGCCTTCGCAAATTCTTCAGGTGGGTATCTCATTTTCGGCGTCAAGAATCAGCCGAGAGAGCTCGTCGGATTGCTCACCGCCAACTTTGAACAGCAGGATGATGCGACGATAACGGGGTTTCTAAACGAGTACTTTTCACCAGAGGTGCGCTATGTCCGAGGGACGTTCCTGCTCCATGGAGTGACCCTTGGCTACATTTATGCGCCGCCGGCCCTCCGAAAGCCCGTGATGGCGACTAAGAATGTGGGTGAAATAAAAGAGGGAGACATCTATTACCGGTACCGAGCAAAGTCCGAACGCATCAAGTATCCCGAACTTGCGGAAATGATGCGTCACATCGAAGTTTCTGTCGAACGGAGATGGACGGATTTGTTCGCTCGAATTGCCCAGATAGGTCCCATGAATGCTCAAATCAATCCGATTCAAACCAGTGGTTCCACTCCAGCTACAACCGGGCTTGCCCTTACTCATGATCCACTGGCTCCAAAGGTTCAAATCTCCCAGGAGGACATCAGGACAGTCTTTCCGCTGGACTACAAATCGCTCGTCACTAAGCTAAAGGATGACCATTCGGAATTCAAAGCGGATCCGAGATTTATACAAGTCCTGAATCAGATAAAGGCGAATGCAGACTTGTGCCACATCCGGCTACTCGATCCTGGAAATCCAAAGAGCTCTAAGAAGGCACTTTATGCGGATCAAGCCGTTGCCGAGGTTGCTCGACTCTATTTCAAATCTGATGACGTCTGATGTAAAACCATCAGCGGCCCCGCCGAAACGCAACAGAATCGGCATGAGGAGGAAGGATGACAAAAGTGGAAAGTCTGGTTGCTTCCTATAAAGAGAGCGCAGTGCATGGAATGGAGGAATTCCTGAAGACGTTCTCGTTTGTACCGGACGACAAGCTGAATTGGACACCGTCGCCGACAGCAAAGTCCGCCATCCGGATTGCCGCGCACACAGCGCTTTGTGCCGGCAGCTTTGCACAGATGATTCGCGATCGGAAGCTCCCAACCGGCGATGAAATACCCGAGTTCGTGGCGCGAATAGAGGCCGCGGAACAGGTGTTAACCAGCCGGGTCGAGATGGAGAGCCTGTTCCGAAAGAACACGGACGAAGTGATCGCTGCCCTCGATACATTGACTCCTGAAGCGATCGGCACTACTCTTGATAGTTCGCTGGGCTGGTCCATGCCGATGACATTCCTGATGAAATTGCCGGGGATTCATGCCTTTTCCCATGCCGCGCAGATCGACTACCTACAAACATGCTGGGGCGATCAGCAAGTGCATTTCTAATGGGCTGAGCGGTGAGTTTCTAGCGGCCCAGTAGATCAGGGCGGATGAGGATCGTGCATTGCCTCCTCATTCGCTGTCTGTGGCGCACCGGCCACCGCAGGTCCGACGCCATAATGTGGGCATACCAGTCCCGAGAGGTTGTGCCATGATCGTTGCCGCGATAGCCATGATGTCCATTGCCTTGCCTGCTCTCAGCGCCTTAGAGGCGCCAAAGACCGTCCCATTCCTGCCCGACGCCAACGCCGCGCGTCGATCCGCCGTCGAGGCCGATAAACAAGGCGACTTCGCCAAGGCGCTTCAGTTGTACGAGGACATCCTCGACTCGGGCCACACCGACACGAAGACGACCACCCGAGCCGTCCTTTTCGCTAAGTTGCGAGAGCTTCGCGCGAAGGTGCCCCCAAACGCCGACCCCGCCAAAGCCGGCGAGTGGAAGGTCAAGGTCCTCGTGTTTCGCAACACCGACGTCAAGCACAAGGACGACAAGGGCAAGGACCTGCACTCCGTCTACAAGTTCCGCGACGACGAGATCGAAGGCATCCGGCAAGGCATGAACGGCTTCAAGGACCTCGTGTGGAAGTACACCGACGGCAACCTCCGCATCCTATGGAAGATGGAGATTGTCGACAAGCCCCTGACCTCGTGGGAGGGCTACCCTGGATTCAGCACCTGCGCCTCAGCGCTCAAGGGCATGAAGCGCGGCGATGCAGACAGCATCTTCGCCTACGCCAAGGCCGCCGGCGACAAGAACGAGAAGAGCGACCCCTTGAACTGGAGCTGCCTCGCCGGCACCATGGGCGCGTTCCCCGAGACCAAGCTGGCGACCTGGGTGGGCTTCAACTGTGGCGCGGGCAATTGTACGGGTCCCGACGGCGAAGTCCAACTCCACGAGTGGCTCCATTGCGTCAGCATGGCCCTGGGCTGGGTGCAAGGCTACGACGACCTCATGGACTGGACCTCGGACGGCGGCGGCGCCAGCGAGCTGTGGGGCGTCTTCGGGCTTAAGGAAGGGCAGAAGTATTGGCTGCCGTTCTACGAGCAGATCATGCGCGAGTACGTCACCCGCAAGATGTGGCGCGAACTCACGTGCACCCGCCGCTCCAACAACCCTTGGCTGAACCCCTACGTGCGCGACATGCTGGTGCTCGGACCCTTCGCGGCCAAAGGAAAGCCCGACCATGGCCTCGATCACGCGTTCACGGACGAGGCCCAGATTGGGGCGAAGCTGGCGACGCTGAACGGCAGGCGGCCCTGGAAGCTGGCCTCCGCGCCGGGCAAGTACATGTGCTTTGCCGACGCCCTGGGCGAACTGACCACAGACCAGGTGGTATACGCCGCGTTCGAGGTCGAGTCCGACAAAGATCAGCTCGCCCAGATCTGGAACCAACGCGACGGCGGCCTCAAGCTTTGGCACAACGGGCAGTTGCTCTACGCGTCGTCGGCCAACCGCGAGTGGCACCACCAGCCGAATGTTATCGATGTGCAGCTTCGGAAAGGCAAGAACCTATTCGTCATGAAGATCACCAATGCCAGCGGCGACTGGGCGTTCAACACGAAGGTCACGGATATGGGCGGGGCCTGGCTGCAGAGCGCCAAGATCGGAGTGCCGTAGAGTCGGGATGCCAACGGGCGGCTGCGAGTCGTCTCGCGGTGCGGACTCATCGGCTCAAACCTTTCAATCCCCGCTTACTTCACCAGCGACCGCAGCCGGCGGACGTTTTCCGCGTGCATCGTCTCCATCTCCGGCGTCTCAACATAGATCGGCGCGTGGGCGATCCGCTTCTCGTTTACCAGGAACCGGAACGCCTCCAGGCCAATATCCCCGTCCCCAATATGCTGATGCCGGTCTTTTTGCGAGCCCAGCGGGTACTTGCTGTCGTTGGCATGGATCCCTATGAGGCAGTCCAGCCCAATGATCTTGTCGAACTCGTCCAGAACCTTCTTGAACCCCGCCGGCGTGCGGATGTCGTACCCGGCGGCAAAGATGTGGCAGGTATCCATGCAGACCCGAAGCCGCTTATGGCCCTTGTTCATCTCCAAAACCTTGCCCAAATGCTCGAACTTGTGCCCGATGCAGGTCCCTTGTCCCGCGTCCGTCTCCATCGCGATATCCGACCCCTCGGAATTGTCTAGCACCCATGCGATGCTTTCTCCAAGCGTCTTGACGCCCGCCTCTTCGCCCGAGCTCATGTGCTTTCCGACGTGGACCACAGCATGCGGGATGCCGAGCTTCGCGCAGCGCGTCAGCTCTTCCACGTAGGCCTGTTTGGAGCGCTCTAAGATGGTCGCATCGGGCGAGGCCAGGTTCATCAGGTAAATCCCGTGCGTCAGCACCGCCCCCATCTTCGTCTCTTTGATCGCCGCGTGGAACTTCGCCACGTCCTCCTCTTTAATCGTCTTGCCCTTCCACATCATCGGGCTGGACGTGAACACCTGAACGCAGTCGCAGCCGATCTCGGCTCCTTCCCGTATTGCCCCATCGAAGCCTTTCGAAGTGGACATATGCGCGCCAATCAATCGTTTCACGCTAGTGGGGATTCGTTGCCAGAGCACCGCTTCCTGCGAAGATCAAGTTAGATGCGACCGGTCTCCCGACCGAGTCGCAAAGTTTCTTGACGTCTCCTCACCATACTTGCGACTCGGTCGGGAGACCGGTCGCATCGAATTTGCGGCCGACCTGCGATATCCTGTATGAAACGCCGCAACCCGGCAGCCGTCAATAGAAACGCCGGCGCCGTGTTGGCAAGGGAGGACGGGTATGGTGAAGTGGGCGGTCGCGATTTCGGTGCTCGCCTGTTCGGGCGCGCAAGCGTATGTCGATCTGGGCGTGCGATGCATCAGCCGCTCGCCGCTGTATTGGCGATACAACGTTCAATACGACGGAAACGGCATCCCCTCTCTTGCATCGACGCATGGCGGGAAAGACCCGATCCTGGACCAGCATTGGCCCAACCCTGGCGAGGCGGTCACCTTCACGGCCCAAATACGAAACCACGGCACGACGGCGGCCACCAATTTCGCGTATCGATGGTACATCGACGACGTGGCCCAGACGCCGCAGAACCAGGTGTACTTGGGTGACGTCGCGCCGGGCATGACTGTGACCGTCACCCTGCAATGGACCTGGCCGCCGAACCTGGACGATCACAAGGTCCGAATCCAGGTCGATCCCGACCATCAGATCGGGGACCTGTACATCCAAAACAACACCTACGCCGACTACACCAACGGCCTGAGCTTCTGCATTTGGATCGAGCAGGGACTATACGACCGGTTCAACGCCCGCATCAACGGTTTCGGCACCAAATCATTCGAGGACTGGCTTCGGTGGCAATTCGACGCGATGCGTCTTGACTTCGCTCATTCCATCTACCAGCTCGTCGCCCCGAACGGCATCACCGAACGAATTCGAGTGGAAGAAATCAACGTCGTGCCGTTCGATCCCAACAACCTCAACAATTGGCAGGCGTACATGGACGCCGATCCGCACGTTCTGCTCAACGACGGACGATGGCAATTCACCACCTATGGGAGCACTTTGGAGCAAAAGCAGCTCGATTGGGACACCTATGTGAATGCCATCATTAATTCCATCGATTGGGGTCTCGTGCACGAGCTGTCCCACCAGCTCGGCGCCATCGACGAATATCGCATGAACCTGGACCCTAGCTGGAATCACATCATGCGTCTGGACGGCACGCAGCTGGGTTCGGGACACGGTTTCCACGCGGCGGGGCTGATGGGCGGGGGCTATGTGTGGCCCGGTTTCGACGGCAGTTACTATGACTCCCATACCGCCGGCTTCTTCCAACGGAACCTGCACAAGCGGCGGGGCTACTACGGCGAGTTCATGTACGACGTGCCTCTCAGCAACACGATCCAGCTATACGATATCAATGGCGACCCGCTGACGGATGCCCAGATCAGCATCTACCAAAAGAACGAGAATAACGAACAGATCACGAACGTCCCGGTGATAACCGGGATGTCGGACTGGAACGGGCGCATGGCGCTTCCCAACCGATCGACGCCGACGACTACCACCGCCACCGGACATACCCTCCGCGCAAATCCGTTCGGCAAGATCAACGTCGTCGGCGCCAACGCGCTGATGATGATAAAAATCGTGAAAGACGGCCAAGAAGACTACCGCTGGCTCGAAATCATCCAACCCAATCTCGCGTATTGGAGCGGGCAGACCGACGCCGCGACCTACACGTTTCTGACCAGCATCTTCCCTCCGCCCGACGGCGCCACGCTCGGGATCGTGGACGTGGCGCTGGGCAAACCCGCGACGGCAAGCAGCGACGCGCAACACGCGGCAAACGCCAACAACGGGGATACGACCGATCCAACGCGCACCTGGTATCCGCTGGGCCTCGCGAACCAGTGGTGGCAGGTGGACCTGCAAAAGAACTACTGGCTCTACAAGGCGATCATTTTTTCGTATGCCGGAAACACCCACGATTGGTTCAGCCAGTTCCATCTGGAGGTCTCTACGACGGGCAAGTTCGCCGGTGAGCAGACCATTGTTCCGTTGGAGACCGATTGGGACCTGACCCGCCAGGCCGGGGATTTCGAGCTGCAGTGGCTGACCGGGCTCGGCAATCGGTGTGAGTACAGTTTCACGCCGGTAAGGGGGCGGTACGCGCGCATCGTGAGCGATGTGGATCAGAACTGGGTGCAGCTGCAGGAGGCGCAGCTCTTCGCGCTCGAGAACTTCCCGCAGGGTGATGTAAACGGCGACGGCTGCGTAGATTTGCTCGACATGAACCTAATTTTTCTGCATTTCGGCGAGACCGGTTCCGGCCTGCCCGAGGACCTGGACCACGATGGAGTCGTCACCCTTCAGGACCTGAATATCGTATTCATAAACTTCGGTGTGGGATGTTGATCCCTAATCCCCCTCCCCCGCTTGCGGGGTAGGGCTGGGGTGGGGGTCTTCTCCGATGCGACCGGTCTCCCGACCGCGTCGCAAGTATGGTCAGGAGACCTAAAGAATCGTTGCGACTCGGTCGGGAGACCGGTCGCATCTAGGCTCGGGATTAAGCCGCCAATCGTATCGTAGAATTCGTTGCGACTCGGTCAGGAGACCGGTCGCATCTAAGCTCTTGATTAGGCCGCAAGCCGTATCGTAAACACGGACCCCTTGCCTGGGATGCTCGTCACGCCGATCTCACCGCCGTGGGCCTGCACGATATGCTTCACAATCGCCAGCCCCAGCCCCGTCCCGCCGGAGGCCCGGGTTCGAGCCGCGTCCGCCCGATAAAATCGCTCGAACAGCCGAGGCAGATGGTGTGCCTCTATCCCGATCCCCTGATCGCGCACATGAATCTCAATCCCCCCATCCACCCGCTCCACCTCGACCGCTACCTCTTTCCCTTGCCCGCTGTATCGAATCGCGTTCTCCAGCAGGTTCGTGACGGCCTGCTCCAGGAGCGGCCCGTTGATGGCCGCGCGCAGCTCGTCGGAGCCCGTCAGACGAAGCTGAATTCCAGCATCCATCGCCATCTTCGTGCAGTTCACAACCGCCCCGCGCAAGGACGGCATCAAAGGCGCCTCCTCCAAATCCAGCGTCGAGCGGCCTTCCTCCTCTTCGACCCGCGCCAAATACAGCAGGTCGTCGATAATCGCATTGAGCCGGTTGGAATGCCGCAGAATCATATCCAGAAACCGCTTCGTATCTTCAATGTCAAGAGGTCCGCCATCCCCAAGCGTCTCCACCGCGCCCTGTATTGCGCTGATCGGCGTCTTCAGCTCATGGGTCACGTTGGCCACGAAGTCCTTTCGCACCCGCTCCAAACGCCGGAGCTGAGTCACATCGTTCAGCATGATCAGTGTGCCGATTCGTCCGCCGTTGGCATCCTGCAGCGGAGTCGCCGTCGCCAGCATGATCCGTTCGTTGGGGTCCCTCACGACGATTTCCCCCTGCGCCAATTCGCGCGAAGACTGGGCGCCCGCGACGAATCGGTGCAGGTCGGCATTGCGTACAGCCTCCTCCAACGGCTTGCCTTCCGGATCGGTCACCGAAGTGGAAAGCAGATGTCCCACGGCATCGTTGACCAGAACGATTCGATTTTGGAGGTCAACGGCAATGACCCCTTCCACCATGCTGGTCAGGATGGCCTCCCGCTCGTTGCGTTGGCGTGACAGTTCGACGAATCGATCGTTTAGCGTTCGGGCCGTTACGCCGAGGGTCTCCGCCAGGCCGACAATCTCCTCCGAATCGATCGGAGGGAACTTCGGCGCCTGGCCCGATTCGAGCTGCCGAACGGCGGTCCGAATCACGGACACATCCCGGGAAATCCTGCGATGGGTGAGGACCGACAGCGTGATCGTCAGAACCAGCGCGATCAGCCCGATGATGGCGATCTGGCTATATGCGGCCACCGTCACCTCGCGGAACGCCGCGGTCAGAACGCTGCCGCGCACCACCCCGATCACCTCGTCCCCGGATTTCACGGGGGCGCAAACAAACATTTGTTCCGACGCGGACGGTTCCATATCCGTGCCGGATCGCGCAATTCGGCCGGACAGCGCCTCACGCACTCCCGGCCACGCCAATGCCCTGTCGCGCTCGGCGTACTGCGCCGAATCGGCTCCGATCTCGCCGCTAGGCAAGATGAACGAAAATCGCAGAGGCGATCCCGCGGCCGCGTCAACGCAATTAACCGTCAAGATATCGAACCGCTTTGTGGGGATCAGTTCGGCGGCGTCCCGAGCGAGCAGTTTGGTCCCTTGCTCCAGCGACGTCGCGATCTGTTGCGTATAGGGCCGTTCCCACACGAAGCAAGAAGCGACGGTGACAAGCACGACGGCAAGAACGAGGATGAGCGAGTGAGTGGAAGCTAGTTGGGAGACGAGACCCGGTCGGCGCAAGGCGCTACCCTTGGAACCGGTATCCGACCCCACGAACGGTTTCAATCATTTCGGCGCAAGTCCCAAGCTTGCGACGGAGAGAAACGATGTGCACGTCAACGGAACGGTCCGTCACCGGGTACTCCCCGTGTTGGACCGAGGTCAGGATCTGGTCGCGGGTGAAAACCCACCCCGGCCGGCGTGCCAAATAGTGAAGGATTCGGAATTCGGTTGCGGTGAGATTGACGATTTGGCCTTCGACTCGGGCTTCATACCGGCGCGGATCGAGCGTCATATTGCCGATTCGCAGTGTGGCCGTCTCGTCTGCCGCGGGCGCCACGGAGCGACGCAGGACCGCCTTCACCCGCGCGGATAACACCCGCGGACTGAACGGCTTCGGTAAATAATCGTCTGCCCCTAGCTCTAGGCCGACTACCATATCTGCTTCTTCTCCCTTGGCAGTTAGCATTATAATAGGTATTTGGGCCGTTCGGGGATCACGTTTTAAAGCCCGGCAAACTTCGTAGCCATCGAGCCCCGGCAGCATGAGGTCCAAAATGATCAGGTCGGGCAGCTTCTGCTTGATCTTCGCCAGCGCGGCCTCACCGCTCGCCGCTTCCGAAATCTGAAAGCCTTCTCGCCCCAGATTGAACCGAACGAGATCGAGTATGTCCTCTTCGTCGTCTACCACCAAAATGGAGGCCTTCGTCACTTCCGTACCTCCAAGCTCATTGCTTGCGGTCAAAGTCATTCTTAAAGCATACGGCCTAGACTGTGAAGATTTGGTTAGATTCGGGAGAATTTGCGGCGGAATATCATTGAAACGCCCTTGCTGGCCGCTCATCATGCGATGTGTCGGGGTTCACTGCTTCCGATACCGGTCGCGTGCCGACAACCAAGACCACGACACCAGCCCGCGTGCCAGAATAGGCGCATGGAAGTCGTAGAAGTCGGCGGGGTGAAGATAGGCGGCGGGCGGCTGGCGCTCATCGCCGGTCCCTGTGTCGCCGAGAGCCTCGATCTTTCCCGGACAGTTGCCGCGGCCCTCGTAGAGATCACCTCCCGGCTGGAGATCCCCTATATCTTCAAGGCCAGCTTCGACAAGGCCAACCGCTCCTCCGGTGACACGCCGCGCGGTCCCGGAATGGACGACGGCCTGCAAATCCTCTCGGCTATCAAGCGCGAATTCGGAGTTCCGGTCACCACCGATGTTCACCTTCCCGACCAATGCTCCACAGTCGCCGAGGTGGTGGACCTGCTGCAAATCCCAGCCTTTCTCTGCCGACAGACCGACCTGCTTCTCGCCGCCGCGGCAACGGGCAAGCCGGTCAACGTCAAGAAGGGTCAGTTCCTCGCGCCCTGGGACTGCAAGAACATCGTGGACAAGCTGCGGCACGCCGGCGCAAAGGGAATCGCCCTCACCGAGCGCGGGACCACGTTCGGATACAACACCCTCATCGTCGACATGGCCGGTCTGCCTATCATGCGCTCACTCGGCGTCCCCGTAATATTTGACGCCACGCATTCCGCCCAACGGCCCGGCGCGGCGGGAACGGTATCCGGCGGCAATCGCGAAGCCATCCCCCCACTCGCCCGCGCCGCCGTCGCCGCCGGAGTGGACGGCATTTTTATGGAGATTCACCCCGATCCCGAGCGGGCCCTGTCCGACCCCGCAACCCAGTGGCCCCTCGCCCAAGCAGAGCCCCTGCTAAGACAGCTTGTGGAAATTGCCCGCCTGGTATCCGACTAATTGCAGGGCCGCCGAATCCGCAACAGTCAGAATTGCCGGTTCGCATTCGATTCCTACCGGTTCTTGCACTCTCTGGCATAGGAATTGCAGGATGTTATTGTAGAATAGAACCGAACTTGCAATTGCACTGGACGGTCCCGTCTTTGTCTGTTTTGTTAGAGAGGATGGGTTTTGATGAGGGCATACGCTGCAATATTTTGTTTTGTAACCTGGTTAACTCTGGCTACGCCTTCGCTCGCCATCGAGCCGAACGCGTTCCTAAATCAGCCTGCCTACTCGACCGCGCAGCTGGTGCGTTTGGTCAAGAAGGACCCGCAGGTGATGGATCGCTATGTGAGGCACTTCGGCATCTCGCCCGCCGAAGTCATCCGGCTGTTTTCGGCGCTGGCAAAGATACGGCTCGACAGGGCTGGCCGCTTCGATGTCTACAACGTAACTCCGAATGGGCAGATCCGGGTGCGAGAATTCGTGCTCAAGGCGCATACAGCCGTTTGGGCCAATTCGATGGGTGTGCCGATCCTGAAATTCTCCTGCGGCAACCCGATGATCTGGAAGTTCAGCGTCTTCACTCCGGAACCAGTCACGCTCGACCTTAACCCGGACCTGCCGCTATCAACCAGCATCGACGAGATGATGCAGCCGGATCGCGTCCAGGTGGTTCAAAGTCCACAGCCGGAGTTCGAATTTGATGAGCCGGCAATGGTGACGGCTGTCATCCCCAGCATTCCCGACATATCCGTACAGACTCCGGATGTCATCGAAGAATCGGGGAAAGAGGCCATCGTACCGGTGGCTGTGGGCGGCATCCCCGGCTGGCTGGGATTCCTGCCTGGACTGATCTTCTTGCATCCGGGTCACAGCCCGCCACCGCCGATTCCCGAACCCTCAACGTTTGTCGGCACGGGAGCGGCCCTGCTGGGAGTGGCTTGGCGTGTTCGAAGGAGGATCGTTATTTCGAGCGCCCGGGCGGAATAACCCAATCCGACTTCGCTGCCAGCGTTGCGTGGCAATTGATACAGGCCTCTTGGATGGTCTTGTCCGGCGTCGTACCCGACTGCAGGATGATTCTGCCCTCGCGCTCCAAGGCAAAATACCAATCCTTCGAGTTCGATAGGCGGCCGAGCGGCCTCTTTCTCATGACGTACACGGTGCCATCCTCGTGGCTTTGCACAAACATGGAGCCGGTCCGGAACTCCCCCGGCCAAGTGCGCGGGCCGGCGATGTACTTCTTCAGCGCCTCCGCGGCCCACGGTGTGCCGTAGATAGCGGCGGTTTTCCCGCCACGGTGGCTGTGCTTTTGAAGGGAAACCGTCCCAATACGGACCAGTTCATGCTCGAAATCGGCCCACGGACGCTCGTCGATCGGTTTCGATGTCTCCTGCATGCCGGGTCTCGCAGCGGCTGACTTTGACGGTCCGGACCCGCAACCGCCGACGAGCATGGCACAGGCAATGATGCCAGGCAGCAGCGTCGAAATTCTCCGCAAAAAACTAAGCACGGAATACACTACCATCCCGACGGCCAACGGAATCCAGGCGGATTGGCCGCTCCCTGCAAATTTTCGTAATTTTCGGGAACGGATTTTGTTCGGTACCTGTTTAATGCCAATGCACGCTGAGTCGCAGACCACAAAAATTGAATTGACTCATCCCCTGGGCTATTCTCGCAGCGTAGCCCTTCCAGGCCTCCCTCCACCGGAGGCCTGGTGCCTTTAAGAGGCGGGCTGGAACCTTTTTCTCCTGTATACTGTCTTAAGCCCTCGTACCGTCAGGCCGCATTCTGCCTGGCGATTTGAGTCCTAAAGCGTCGATGAAGGAGCAATCTTATAATGAGTTTTTACCGCAGTCTTTCGGTCGTGGGTGCTGCGATCTTGTTCCTTTGCACTGGAATGTGCAAGGAACAGACCCTGCAAATTGCCCGCGATAAGAATGGGATTGAATACGTAAAGAACACCGTTGTCGTTGGATTCTTCGGAGAGGCCAACGGAACGGAAATAGCCTTAGGTTCACAGATGTTTGGTGGAACAGTCGATGCATTCGCACCGGAAATATACATGGTCCGAATCAAATATCCGGCCAATACCGACATTTTCGCCAAGATTGCCCAGATTGCATTGCAGCCGAACGTTAAGTATGCTGAGCCGGATCATGTTGTCCATGCCACGTTCACGCCGAACGATCCGTCGTGGGGTTCGCAATATGGACCGAAGAAGATCAAGTGCGATTTGGCGTGGAATACCTGGACGGGAGATGTCGGAACAGTGATCGCCATAATCGACACCGGCGTCAATTACAACCATCCAGACCTAACCGGCAAAGTGGCCCTTGGTCATGACTACGTAAATAATGACGACTTCCCCTTGGACGATAACGGACATGGCACGCACTGTGCGGGCATCGCGGCCGCCAACACGAACAACGGTGTCGGCATCGCCGGTGTCGCCTTCAACTGCTCGCTGATGGCCGTCAAGGTACTTGATAGCGGCGGCTCGGGCAGCACATCGAACGTGGCGCTTGGCATCGGATATGCGGCCTCGCACGGAGCTAAGGTCATCAGCCTCAGTCTGGGCGGCGGCGGTGACGGCGCCATGGAATCGGCGATTACCAGTGCTTGGAATGGCGGAACTGTCGTTTGCTGTGCCGCCGGAAACAATAACAGCACCGCGCCGTTTTATCCCGCTTGGTACGCCAATGCCATCGCCGTCGCTTCAACCAACAGTGCCGATGCGCGGTCCAGCTTCTCGAACTATGGCAGCTGGGTCGATGTGGCTGCCCCTGGCGAAAACATCTACTCAACTTACGGCAGCGGCTACACGAACCTTTCCGGTACGTCGATGGCCTGCCCGCATGTGGCTGGGGCCGCAGCTCTGGTTTATAGCAAGTTGGGCGGCCCTCGTTCCAAGGTCAGCGCTCAGATTGTCCGAGCCGCCCTGGAAAACACCTGCGATAACGTCGGGACCTTCGTCGCCCATGGCCGGATTAATCTCAGCAATGCGATTAACAACATCGGCCCGCCTCCGACCGAAGATACCTATTATCCCTCCGGCGTCACGATGCTCAAGGGAAATATCCTTTCAGGCGACTACACATCACTTCTCACCGACGACAACAATGTGTTGCTGACCGACAATGGCGTCGTCCTAACGTACACTGTCGCCGGCAAAGGCACGTATGAGCAGTTCGGAAGCGATTACTATGTCGAATTCAACGTAGGGATCAACACCAAACTTGCGGGCACGGTCGATTTCAGGGCGGCATCTACCGTTGCGGTCGGCGCCAAGCTGTACGTTTACAAGTGGGCGTCAAACTCGTGGGCCATTGCCTCGACAAGTAATCCGTTGAGTCCAACGGAGACGGCATATTCGGTCGATCTCCCCGGCGATCCGAACGACTACACTTCCAACACCGGTCAAATGAGGATCAGGATTCAGACCAATCTGCTGATCGGTCACCTTGTTAGCATGGACTTCATGGACGTCCGGATCACGCACTTCTGATCGTCAGAGTCCAGAACCACGAATCCCCTCCTTCAGGAGGGGATTTCGCGTTAAAAGAAGCCTATCCGCCCTTTACCAGGCGAGAGAATGTGTCTTTGTCGATGGATCGCCGAGCGGCTTCCTCATAGCTTACGTACCCGTTCTTATGGATGTCCGCAAGCGCCCGGTCCATCGTTTGCATGCCATGTTCATGGCCCGTCTCGATGCTGGAGTACATCTGGTGGGTCTTCGCTTCTCTGACAAGGTTGCGAATAGCGGCGGTTGCAACCATGATCTCGATCGCGGCAATTCGCCCTCCACCCAGCATGGGGAGGAGCTGCTGCGCGACGATCGCTTCGAGCGTGTTGCTGAGCAAAACACGAATTTGCTCCTGTTGTTCCGGTGGAAATACGTCGACGATTCGGTCGATGCTCTGCGGGGCGTTCCGGGTGTGCAGTGTACCGAATACTAAGTGGCCCGTTTCGGCAAGTGTGAGCGCGGCGGTAATCGTCTCCAAATCGCGCATCTCTCCAACCAGAATGACATCTGGGTCTTCCCGAAGAACGGCTCGAAGCGCGTTGGCAAAGGCCTTCGTGTCCGATCCCACCTCGCGCTGATTGACCATGCAGCTCTTATGCGAATGCAGATACTCGATCGGGTCCTCGATTGTGATGATATGCGAAGTCCGATTGCAGTTGATGTCGTCGATCATGGTCGCGATCGTAGTGGACTTACCTGATCCCGTGGGCCCAGTGACCAGAACTAGACCGCTTGACCGCTTGCTCAATTCCCGGATAACCGGCGGCAGTCGAAGGTCCTCGAAGCTCGGTATCCGCGAAGGAATTACCCGCATCGCGACCGCAACCGCGCCACGCTGCATATACACGTTGAATCGGAATCGAGCAACACCCTTGACGCCGTACGCAAAGTCCAATTCGTGCGTCATCTCATACTGCTTGAGCTGGTCGACGCTGAGAACGTCGTAGACTAGTCGGCGGGTGTCATTGTCCTCCAGCCGGGCGTAGCTGAGGGACACCAATTCGCCATCAATTCGCACTGTTGGAGGAAGTCCTACGGTGATATGGAGGTCCGAGCCCTTTCTCTCGACGCATTCGCGAAGAAGGTCGTCGATATGCAGTTCGCTGATCGGCCGGATGTTTTCGGACACTTGTGATGCTCCTCCGGGCTCAACGCGCAGGTCCGGTTGACCGAACGCCTCGGCCATTCCCTGCGATGGGCCTTTAAGATCGGCCGGTATCAGTTTTTTCCAGTCAAAGGTTTCGGACATCGTGCCTGACTCCTCTCAAAACGCGCCCGCCAGAGCGGCGGACTGGTCGATGGCGTTGCGGCATTCTTCATACGTGGCATTGGCGATTGCTGGATCGTTGAGACCCAGCAGATTTGCCGCCCAATCCGGGATGCGATCGCGAGGGACCGCCTCCTCTTTGGAACTATGTAAATGAGCAAATGCGTTTGCGATCGCGATGATCGCGCAAAGCTGCGGATTGTCCATGTCCGGTCCGGGAACATGGTGGCATCCGATGCATTCGGTAAGAAAAGACGGGAACCGCCAGTGCGCCGCGACCGCCATTCCCATCGTGCAATGGTCAACGCCAAGCGCCTGCCGTTCAGCTTCGAGAGGACTGATCCCCATGTCCATCAGGCTCTCCACCGCCTCATAGCTGACATAGCCATACTGTTCCAGCATCGACTTGCCGATGTCGTGCAACAGGGCTGCGGCGTGGGCCTCATCCGGACTGACATCTTGAAATCGTGCCGCCAGCTCCCGTGCGACCGTCGCCGTATCCAACGAATGCCGCCACAACAGCCGGCGCCGCATGCTGCCTTTGTCCATCTTTCCCATGAACATGTCGAACGCGCCGATCGTCATCGCGAGCTGCCGAAGCGACTTGAACCCGATAAACATCACGGCGTCCTTGATCGATCCGACAGGTTTGGACAGGCTGTAATAGGCCGAGTTGACGAGCTTCAATACCCTCGCGCTAAACCCTGGGTCGATGCAGACAGCCTGTTCAACTTGCGAGGCACATGCGGTCGGATTGCCCGTAAGCTCCAGAATCTTGTACACGACCTGTGGCAGAACCGCCAGGTCTTTTACCTGGGCGAGGACGGCATCGATCGCTACTTGTTGGTTCGGCAATGCGGACATTCAGTACCTCAACCGCTGTAAATCACACGGACTACTTCTTCCACAGTCGTCAGCCCACGTAATACTTTTACCAGCGCGTCGTCTTGGAGGCTTCGCATCCCGGTAGTCTGCTCAGCTAAAGCCCGCAGCCGGTGGGACGGCTCTTTCTTCAGCACCAGGTCGCGAATTTCATCGGTGAATTCGAGAAGCTCATGGACGCCCGAACGGCCCTTGTATCCGCTCCCCTTGCAATGGTCGCAGCCCTTGCCCCGATAGAGTTTGAGTGTTCCACCGCATTCAGCCTCTAGCGCATCCGAAACACGGAACCCAAATCGACGAAGGGTGTCGCAGTTCTCCGTGTACTCCTCGACGCACTTGACGCAGACCTTTCGGACCAGCCGCTGGGCCAAAACCCCGATCAGCGAGGACGCTATGAGGAAGGTCTCCACGCCCATATCCACCAAGCGGTTGGGCGCGCTCGTGGCGTCGTTCGTGTGGAGCGTTGACAGAACGAAGTGACCCGTAAGCGCCGCCTCCATGGCAATCGTGGCGGTCTCTTCGTCTCGCATTTCGCCGACCATGATGATGTCCGGGTCCTGGCGCAACATGGCTCGCAATCCGGCGGCAAAGGTCATTCCCGCCTTCACATTCACGCCGCACTGATTGATACCGGCCAATTCGTACTCGACCGGATCCTCGATCGTGATGATGTTCGTGAGGCCGGTATTAATCTGGTTTAGGACGGAGTAGAGGGTCGTCGACTTACCTGAACCGGTTGGACCTGTCACGAGCAAGATCCCGTATGTCCGGGCGCAGAGCTTTCGCAGGCCCTCGAGCGTGTCTTCAAGGAACCCCAGCTTTTCCAGCCCAATCGAAATGCTTTGCTTGTCCAGGACGCGAAGAACGATCTTCTCTCCATAGATGACTGGCAGTGTGGATACGCGAAAATCGTAGGGCCGCCCGTTGACGGTGGCGCCGATGCGGTTGTCCTGCGGTACTCGCTTCTCGGCGATGTCCATGTCCGACATGATCTTGAATCGGCTGCTCAGCGAAGCCAGCAGCTTCTTGGGAAGGCTCATCGCGTCCATCAAGACTCCGTCGATCCGGTACCGCACCTTCACACCATCCGACTGCGGCTCGATATGTATATCGCTGGCTCCGTCGGCGATGGCTTGGGCGATGATCAGGTTGGCAAGACGGATGACGGGCGCTTCGCCGCCGAGTTCGCGCAGCTTATCGGCGGTAAGGTCATCCTCTTCGATGTGTTCGAGGTCCGAGACATGGATGTCGTCCTCGAACTCAGAAATAACCCCCAGCAAGGCAGAGCCGACATCGTCCTCGGACTTGTAATTGGCGGCGATGCAGGCAACCAGGTCATCTTCCGAGGCGATGAACGGCTCAACGTCCATCTCCGCGGTCGCGCGAAGCTCGTCAATGGCGAACACGTCCAGCGGGTTGACCATCGCGACATGGAGAATGCCCTCGTAAATGCGGACGGGAACGCTCTTGAGGCGGCGAGCGACGGAGCCGGTGAGCAAACCGATGGCCTCCGGCGCCGGCGGAATCTCTTGAAGGTCTAGGAAGGAGACCCCCCACATTTTGCCGGTGCATCGAAGCCGATCCTTGTCCGAAATGATCCCGAGTTTTACGAGGAGACGCGCGATCGGCTCACCGCTGCCGGATTCACGCTGGACCTCCATTGCCTGATCCAGCTGCTCCCGCGTGATGAGACCCTCTTGAACAAAGATATCGCCTGTCTGCATAGTCAACGTAGAAGGCGTAACCCAGCCACCCTCCCGAACTCACTTTCCACATGGAAGCGTTCCAATGGCCAGGCATCTCCACGGGTCTGCCGAATGCAGGAGGAAGCGCGACGATCCAGTATTTTCCAAGCAAACACCATGAAACTCATCGTCGCCCTCATCGTTGCCCTAGCGATCATGCTTGCCGCCGTTGCCGATGAAGACCCCGGCCATTCAAAGCATGGTTCGGCATTCGACTCCGGAATGCGGACGAAGCCTTGGGTGATGAACGGCATCGGAAACACCCCATTTCCGATCACCTGCAAGAACAAAGAGGTGCAACAGTGGTTCAACCAGGGCAACGCGCTCCTGCACTCCTTCTGGTTCGAGGAGGCCGAGCGCTCCTTCCGCTGGTGCCTCAAATTGGACCCGGACTGCGCGATGGCTTATTGGGGCCTCGCCCGCTGCGGGTTCACTTGGTTTACGCGCAGTCCCAAGCATTTGGACGAGAAGTTCACCGACCGATATCGCAAGTTTCTCAACGAAGCCATCCGCCGCAAGGACAAGGTGACCGATCGGGAACGAATGTACATCGAGGCCTGGGAATATGGCTACGCTCAGGACCTGGACAATCGCACCGTTGTCATCGTGGACAAGTTGCAGGCAATCGTATTGAAGTACCCGGACGATATCGAGGCAAAGGCTCTCTTGGCGTTCTACAACATCGGCCAGGGCAGCGCCTTCACGAACCAGCTCTTGATCGATCAGGTGCTTGCCAAGAATCCGATGCATCCCGGCGCGCATCACGCCAGCATCCACAATTGGGATCATGTCTCGTCCGTTCAGGCGATCAAGAGTTGTGAACAATATGGCAAAGCGGCCCCGGCGGTCGGCCACGCGCGCCACATGCCGGGCCATATCTACAGCAAGATCGGAATGTGGCACGAGGCGGCCATCTCGATGGATTCGGCGACCCGAACCGAGCTGAAATATATGAACGATCGCCTGGCCCTGCCCTTCGAGACCTGGAACTACGCGCACAACCGAAACTATCTCTGTTACATCCAAGAACAACTTGGCATGGCGGAAGCATCGATCAAAGGATCGCGGGATCTGATGGCAGCGCCGCAAGACCCCGACTTCAATCCGTCGGATGGATACGGGTTTACACAGGCGGGAAAATTTGGCCTGCTGCGTGCCCTGCTCAAGTTCGAACGCTGGGACGACATCTTGAAACCGGGAACGATCTCTTGGCGGGATGGAAACGAAGACGACGACTATAGCAAGGCTTATGCGGAGACGCTGGCGAATCTGGGGAAAGGGGACATGGTCCAGGCCAAGGAGAGGTACGCATCCTTAAAGACTATGTATGACAAACGCCTCGAGAAGGATAAATCGGCGGAGAATTATCTGGGCTCGGAGTTCCATACCGCAGAGGGTCTGTTGCTCGCCGCCGAGGGCAATATACTCGACGGCCAACGCGCTCTGCTCGACGCGGCAAAAATGGAGCAGGATGAGCGAGACAATCATAACTACACGGACGATCCTCCGTCCGAACCCTGGCCGATCATGCGGCTCGTGGGAGATGTGTACTTTCGAAGCGGCGAGTTCAACTTAGCTGTTGCAGCCTATGAGCGTGCGCTGAAAAACGAACCGAACGACGGGTTTTCCTTGGCCGGCCTTGCGAAGGCCTACAACGCCATGGGTGATCGCATGAACGCCGAACACTACGCAGGACGGCTGATGTACGTTTGGTCGAATTGCGATCCCGGATTGAAATGGATGGCAGATGTAAAGGCGCTCGGGCTTACTGCAAAACCGGTCGCCGAGACGCCTGCGAAGGAGCGCGTGTATCGCCCGGCAGACCTCGACTCGATTGGCCCCAGCAACTGGCAGCCCTATCCGGCGCCCAAATTGGACGTTCTCAACGTGGACGGAAAGCCGATCCGGCTGCAAGACTATCGCGGCAAAAACGTCGTGCTTATCTTTTTCTTGGGCGATTCCTGCGTGCATTGCGTCGAGCAGTTGGAGGCGATGAATAAGCGCATGACGGATTTCGAGCAGAAGAATGCGGAGGTGTTGGCTGTCTGCAGCGCGCCGCCATCGCAAACAAAGCCCTCCAATGCGCTCAAAGACATCAAGATCACGGTGCTGTCCGACACGAACCATGAAAACGCACGGCGATTTGCATCGTACGACGACTTTGAGGACATTGAACTGCATTCGACGATCCTCATCGACGGTGAGGGTAAGGTGAGGTGGAAGAGAACCGGCGGCGATCCGTTCAAAAACGTCGACTTTTTACTAAAAGAGTTGGCGAGAATCAATGCAACTTCCCAGTCGAAATGAAGAGCATCGCCAATCAGTGGCCCTGCGCCGTGGATTGAAAGTTCCCCAAAAATGCTATGAGAACATCAGCCTCGCACTGCGTTTCTCAAGAGGATCCGAGACCGTAATACCGCCTCTAAACCTCCCATCGCCATCTTGAAATCGATATTGAAGGTGCTTCAATCTGTCGGCAAAGCGTTGCTTCAGGCGCTGTGCATTTGGCTGGACATGGACGTTCGCGACATAGCCGTCGCAGTATACGTGACACGCTATGGGATATAGGAGCGCGGAACAGATGATATCACAAAGTTGAATCGGAGCATGATTGTCGCTGTGACCAAATGTTGGCAGTTCAATCAACCGCGAATAGAAAGCGGTCGAAGCTTGAAACTTCTTCGTGAATATTGAGTGGGAAACGTTCACATTCTTCGGCTTATTGCGAGCATCGGCGATGCAAAATCCGGTGTCGTCAATGCCGGATAGGAACTGATCCATCCAACTGCACACGGTTTGCATCGATGATGTGTAGACCGCTTTACCGTCAAACGCGCCGCCGAGAGGCTTAACCCAAATTCGCGACATTAGCCTTGAGTCACATCGTTCAAGTAGTCGCAACACATGATCGAGGAATCCAATCGAATGACGTATTTGGTCTCGGTTGCCGGTCATTGCATTCCTTCGAAGATCGCGGCCTTTGATCTCAGGAATGATGGTATCCAGGTGATTAGCGGAGGGGTATGGAAGTTTTGGGAAGAACTGCCTCTTAACCTTGAGAAACTCGTTTGTTAGCGTATCGAGTTGATTGACAGCCACCATGAGGCCGGAAATCACAAATACCGGCTGATCATTTCCTAACGGATCGGGTACCGCTGGCAATGCGCCGGTATCCCCAGCCTCATCGACATAACAAATCCACAAATCTTAGCCTCAAATATCAACTGCGGCCACTTCCGTGGCCACAGGATCTGCCGCCCAGTCCGAAGACGGGGACGACCTTTAGACGTTTCTACTTTGTATTATGCCACATTCGACTGAAAAGTTGCACTCCGTCTCGCAATTATACCTATTCGAAACGGATAAGCCCAATATTTGTATCTGGCTAACGTGTTTACTTCACGCGAACGATAGCCTACCCAAACTTACCGCGTATGTAGTCCTCCGTCGGCCGCCTCACGGGCTTCAACGTGTCGAAGCCCTTGATCGAGGCTTAGCCTCCGGTCTACCCAACAGTTATCGCCAAGCTCAAACATCTACTCATGTTTCCCTTCTCAAACTACAGCTTGAATTGCATTCGAATGGTCGTGACGTTGTTGCGGGACTCGGTCCCCTCTTCGTCAAAGATTTCGTAGGCGGCAGTCAGCTTCACGCCGGGATTCAGGTAGTGGATCCATGCGATGCCAAAGCCTTTCGTGCCGTCGTTCCGCGAATTGCGGTCCGGATCGAAGTATTCAAACTTCAACGCCACCTGATTGCGATAGTTCACATTCCAGATAGCATTCCCGTGCCAGCCGAGAACATTCGTTTCGTGAAGGAATCTCGGAGTGCCATCTGATGCGTTAGTCGGAACTCGGTCCTTCCCCAGCATCACCTCGCCGCGCAGCGTGAGTTGGGGGAACAAAACGCCGACATACGAACCGTCCGCATAGATGATTTGCCGATTGACCTTGTCCGTGGTTTTTTGGTTGCCGGCCGGGCCACCGGTGAACGCAGGCCTCTCGCCAAAGAAACCGGCAAGGCCGAAATCATAGTGAACGTCGTAGACTCGGATACCGGCGGTCCCGGCGAGAATCCCTCCGACATTGGCAAACGAATTGGCGGCCACCTGCTGCGGATCTTGGATCGTCATGCTGTTCCAAATTCCGGCATGGATGAACGCCTTGTCGCTGATGCCATACTTGATCTGCCCGCCCCGATCCCGCTCGCCGTTGAACATCGTCCGGTTGTAAAGCGACCGCTCTGGGAATTCCCGATCGCTAGAGGATCGTTCTATCTCGTAACCGATGGGGAGCGGTTGTTGGCCGAACAAAAGTTCCGTGCCGACGGTCACGTCGGAGGGCTGAATGTCGTACTCCAAAATGGCGTCCTTCAGCTCTGCGGCGAGTCGCTGACCCCCGGTTGCGACATCGAACGACAATTTGACCTTCGTTCTCGGATCAATCGTCAGTTTTCGGCCGATTCGGAACCGTCGCATGGCAAAGCCATCCGCGTTGCCGTTAGTTTGGTTGTCTGAATACTGAAATTGAATATAAGTCGTCGGCGTAGATTTCTTGATCGTCGCGATATCGTTCTGCATGATCGGCAGGTTCTCGTTCTGACCCTCAACCCAGCCCAACAGCCCCGTCACATCCTCCTGCAGCTTCGAAATCTGCTCTTTCATGTCGTCCATCTGCTGCAGCAGCGCTTTCATCAACTCGACGGAATCCCCATCTGTTCCTACCTTCCCGTCCTTCACCAATGTCTTCACGCCCGTCGCCACGTCCTTGGCCTTCGCATTGAGGATGCCCATTTCGACCAACTTTTCTTTCGCCTCCGCGGCCACTTTCGCTTTCTTGGCCGCCGCGTCGTCGCTGGATCGATCGTTGCTTGCACCCACCGCAATTCCGCAAATCATGAGGAGGGCAAGTGGAGCCAAACGCTTCACTATATGCACGGTCGATTCTCCTTCCCACGCGCTTCCCGCGCCATGTCAATGCGGGCAATTTTGGGGCTCGCCTGTTAGCACATCGTTAGCATCATGTTAGAGAAAAGAGAAACTGGGCCGTTTCGCGCAAAATTAAGTTAGAGTCTTCATGCGCCGAACTAGAAAGCCGCATCCCATGTACAATTGACCTTGTGAAAGGCATCTATCTCGACCATGCGGCAACGACGCCGGTTGACGAAGCAGTGCGGGAGGCAATGACCGAGTGCCAGACTGCGGTCTTCGGCAATCCCAGCAGCCAGCACGCCTTCGGACGGGAAGCGGTCGCCCTGCTGGACGATGCACGTGATTCGATAGCAAAGTCTCTTGGAGCGCAACAGGCCGACATCTGCTTCACCGCCAGCGGCACCGAGGCGGCAAATCTGGCGGTGCTGGGAGTTGCCTTCGCCAACCCCGGCTGTAGAATCCTGTACTCAGCGGTCGAGCATCATTGTGTGATCCGTGCGACGGAATTCGCCCAGGAACTCGGGTGCGAAATCGTCGAGATACCGGTAGACAGCAACGGGGTTGTCGATCCGGATGCCGTCCGGGAACTGCTCTCGGAGCCGGCGGCGCTCGTATGTGTCATGCACGCGAACAACGAGATCGGCACAGTCCAGCCCATTGCGGACATCCACCAAATTTGCCGGGAAAAAGAGACGCCGCTGCTGATGGATGCCGTCCAATCATTCGGCTTTCTGCCTCTTTCGGCCAACTCCGCCGACCTGATCAGCCTTTCCGCCCACAAGATCTACGGCCCGAAGGGGGTCGGCTGCCTCGCAATCCGGCCAGGATTGCGGCTGCACCCGATCACCGTCGGAGGCGGCCAGGAACGCGAGCGGCGCGCGGGGACCGAGAATTTGATCGGTATTGCCGGTTTCGCCAAAGCCGTGCAGCGGCTGGATACCACCAACCGACGCCTGCGTGACCGATTCGAACAGGAAGTCAAGGACCGAATTCCGGATGTCCGCATCACCGCCGAATCGGTCGAACGCCATCCCGGTATCAGCCACCTCATACTTGCCGGCGCCAAGGCGGAGACCGTTCTGATTGCGCTGGATCGGGAAGGCATTGCCGCCTCCAGCGGGGCGGCCTGCAGCAGCGGGGCTGTCGAAAAGTCGCACGTTCTCACCGCCATCGGCAAGAGCGACGCAGATGCGGTTTGTGGCCTCCGATTCAGCTTCGGACGCGCAAACTCAACGGACGATCCGGTTCGTGCCGCCGAAACGCTTGCCCGGATCGTCGCCGGGATTCGCACTGCAAGCCCCGTCAATTAACCGGGGAAATCAAATTGGCGGCATGGAAGTATTGCCGTGAGACGTCCGCGGCGACAGGCATCGGCGCGTCTACGAACGCTGGTCTTAGGCGAAGGGATTTGCGGGCGATGTCGCAATACTGGAGAAGGCTGCCATTTCATATTCGTTTGCCGGCGACCGTCCTTATCGGTCTGCTGGCGCTTACCGCCTGCCAACGATACATGGTGCAATGGATTACAGCTCGTTCCATGGAAGAAAAGGACCGCTCCGAAGCGACGGTCCTTCAGCAGGTCGCGGGCCGGACCATGGATAAAGAGACTGCCGCGCTCGGACAGTTGGTCGACGACAATTGCATGTGGAAAGAATTCTACGAAGCAGCCCAGAAGCGCGACACGGCTTGGATCAAGACCAATCTCCTCGACGCTACATGGATCATTCCCCCGTCCGTTATACGCGTCGCGGCTCCGGATGGCACGTTGCTCGGCCGCCGTGGGATCACGGGGGATCAGGAAGAGTGGAAGCTGCAAAGTCTCTACGCCTATCGAACCGCCGCACGCGGCAGAGCCTGCTCAGGGTTGGAGCTTCTGGGGAACAGGCCTGCAATGGTCGCCGCTTCCCCGATCCTGACGAAGGATGGGAAAGGGCCGTCGGTCGGAGTTCTCCTGTTCGCGCGGTATATTGACAACGACTTTGTCGCAGGAATCGCTGACACGATCGGCAGGCCGGTCGCATTTTGCTCCGGGGCCGAACAGTTCGCAAAAGGAACCTTTCCGTCCGATGCGACGCCGGACGATATCAAAAGTTGGAGCAAGGCGGCGACCGAGGAACGGGTCATTGATCTGGCCGGCCACAAGAAAGCCGTCGCGACGCCCATAATGGATCGAGAAGGCCACAAGGTCGCCACATTGATCACGATCGATCCCAATCCCGATGCCGCATTTCGGGACATCATTTTGCGATGGAGGACAATCGTCGGCGCCATCCTTGCTGTTGTCGTAGCGCTACTGATCGCAATCCCGTTGACGAGAATGGTCCAAAATCCGCTCAAACTGCTCGCCAACAGGGCAAAGACCCTTGCGGATGGCGACTTCAGAACGCGCGTAGATGAGAACGGTTCGGGGGATGTATTTGATTCAATGGCCAAGAGCTTCAACACAATGGCGATACAGCTTGACGAAGCCTTTCTCAAGACCGATCAGCAGAAACAGGAGATTGAGGCGCAGTTCGCGACTCTCCAGACCCTGCACAACCAAATGATCAACTACGGCATGGAGTCGCAAGACCTGAACGAGCGCCTCCAGTGGCAAAATTCGCAATTGGAAACACTGAACTCGCGCCTCAAACAGCTTGCGCTCACAGACGGTTTGACCGGCGCCCTCAACCACCGAAGCTTCCACGAGCGGTTGGCCTCCGCCTTTTCCGAGGCAGTCCGGTATTCAGCTCCGTTTAGCGTGATTATGCTGGATGTGGATCATTTCAAGCAATACAACGACCGCCTAGGCCACCCGGCCGGAGACGTGGCCCTTCGTGAAGTTGCCCAGGTGATCCAACAGGTCGTCCGCGAAAGCGACTTCGCGGCGCGATATGGCGGAGAAGAATTCGCGATCGGGCTGCCTCACACCGATCTACAGGGAGCCACCGTCCTCGCGGAAAGAATTCGCGAGAAGGTCCAGAATCTTCTTCCAAGCGGCGAGCCGCTCACTATCAGCGGCGGCGTCGCAACCCTCGACACCAACTTCCTCACAAACCCGAATGACTTGGTCAAGGCCGCTGATAACGCCCTTTACATTGCGAAGCGCTCCGGCCGCAACCGCATCGCCGTTGCGCCGAACGACCATCGCCTAACCGCCTGATCTTGTGCTATTGTTAGCCCGTGACGCCGGAACGCTACCAGCAGTTTCTCGAATCGGAACTCGGCCGCAGCCTGCCGGAAGGACCGGTAAGGGAAGTGCCGATGGAAGTGCACGACCTGCTCGCATGGCTCGCAAAAGAGGCTACCGATCGAAAGCGGCAAGGGCAGCCGGTCGATGACGTCTGCGAACTGATCGACCTCATCGCCTACCGACTGTACGGCTTTACCCCGGAGGACGTCGAGAAGGCGGAGCGGTATATTAACGCCCATGGAGACATCCGAATGGTGGAGGACGTTTTTTCTTTCGGGCGGCTTGCCTAACCCTTCCGCTCCAACTCTTCAATCCGTTGTTCCAATCGGGAAAGCTGTTGCTCACATTGTTCGCAAATCGGATCGACGATTCCGGAAATGGCCTCGGCAAAATGGGCCACTTCAGAGGGGGTCCATTTCATTCGAATTCGCAGAAGCTGCCCAAGTCGCTCGGTATCAGGTCTTGCTATCGTGATCATGCGTTCTGCTTCGTCACACGACCGGCGGCTCCTACACGAGCGTGATCGTCTGAATCTCCGGCAGGCAGCAAAATCGGAAGTGGATTGTGCCCGTTGCGATGCCCTTGGAGACGTAAAGGGTCGGCGCTCGCGCGTATCGAAACGCCTTCATAATGCGTTCCGGCGGAAAAAGACCGGCAGACCACCGGAACTCAAACGCGCTATGAGCCCCGAGCGGTCCGAAGAACGGCAGCCGAACTTGGCCCCCGTGCGTGTGTCCGGCCAGAATCAGGTCCACATCCTGCACCAAAGGATCGCGAAGGATTTGCGGGGCATGCGCCAACAGGATTCGGAAACCAGGTTCTTTCGGCAGCGCCGCCGCCAGGTCCGGCCGACCCTTGTACGGATCGTCGACGCCGACAAGCCGCAAAACGGAATTATCCCGTTCGAGGCAAACGTGGCGGTTGGCCAGCATCTCAACGCCAATAGCCTCCAAGTCTCGAACCGCCCCCTCGGTATCAACCCAGCCTTTCCGCTCCGCGTTTCCCAAGACTCCGAACACCCCATGCCTGCTCCGCGCAGTCGATAGGATCCGTCTGATATGTCCGACCGCAGCATTGTCATGGATGATGTCTCCACCAAGGAGAATCAGATCAGCGGGCTCCGACAGCGCTTTCTGAATCCGCGCCTCCATCCGCGTCCATCGGTTGCAATGAATATCCGTCACGAAGTGGATCGTTGCCCCTCGCCAACCCTCCGGCAGTCCGGGAAGCTCGATGGAAAACCGTCGGTGCGCCATTAGTCCGGGTTCAATCAGCGCCGCATACCCCATCAGCCCGGCGAACGCCTCAAGGACCATCAGCGCTTCTCCGCGACCAAGACGATGCTCACACCCCACGGATAGACCACGAAGCCCCGGACCCGGTTTTCAAACCGCATCAGCCCCAGCAAGAGCCGATTGACAACGCCCCCTGGCCACCAAAGGCTTGCCCTCTTAGAACCCCGGCAGAGCAAACGAGCCAAAGCAACGAGGGGAAGGAGAAGGAAAACAGAATAGCTCTGACCGATGCTCTCGAAGCCGGCGGACCGGGCCAGCCGCTCCACCTGTCCCATCGAGTAGCGCCGATAGTGATGCAGAGCCACATCATGGCCGCTCCACATCCAAGGATAGGCAGGCGTGGTCAACACCAATCTCCCGCCGGGCCGCAGCACTCGCGCCATCTCCGCGAAGGCCCGCGCGTCATCCTCCACATGCTCGATCACATCCAACGCAACCACACAGTCAAAGGAATCGGATGCGAACGGCAGCCGCTGCAGGTCGCCTTTCGCGAGTCGGCCCAGTCCACGCATTCGGCAGTAACCCAGAGCCAAATCGCTCAGGTCGCAGCTCACAACGATCCCGATTTGCGAAAGGTCCCTTGCCCCCGCCCCCGCCCCGCAGCCCACATCTAGGATCAGTTCCGGCGCGGCATCGCGAACAAGCTGGACCGCCAGTTCCCGGCGCGCGACAAACCACCAATAGCTGTCTTCATAGCGGTAAAGGCGGTCGTATTCTTCGACATTCATACACGGGGCTAGGCGCGTTCCGGCCGGCGAGCGGCAAATTTGGCCCGGCCTTTGGACCGCAGCTTGATCAGGTCCCACATCATCCGGGCGCCGTCGCGCAGGAGGCTGACCTTCGAGCCCGGCTGATGCGCCCAGGCGATGGGCACCTCTACGATCTTGTAACCAAGCATTCGAGCAATATACAAAGCCTCGATGTCCGACGAGAACCCATTGTACGTGCAGCGCGAGAACACGTCGTGGGCCGCATCCCGTTTGAACAGCTTGAACCCGCACTGCGTGTCCTGAATGCCCGGCACTCCCAGAAGCTGCACCGCCTTGTTGAAGCCTCGTCCAAGCCATTCCCGATAGAACGGTTGTCGTACAAGCAAGTTTGATTCGCGCAACGGACGGGAACCAATCGCGATGTCCGCGCCCGCTTCGATGGCCGATTCCAGCTTCGTCAACTCCTCCAGCGGCGTGGCCAGGTCGGCGTCCATGAACAGCAGCAGGTCGGCCTCCGCGTTCAGCATGCCCTTGCGGACCGCACACCCCTTGCCCCGGTTCGGCTCATAGGAAAGAAGCTTGAAATTGGGATGCTCCTTGGCGAATTCGGCCGCGATCCGATTGGTGCCATCAGTGCTGCCATCGCTGACAATGGTGACGGTGTAATTTGGATGCGACCGGTCTCCTGACCGAGTCGCGTCAAAGGATTCACTATGCGACCGGTCTCCTGACCGAGTCGCGTCCACAAGTTCCATCCCCGCTTGCGACTCGGTCAGGAGACCGGTCGCATCCGGGGCATCGGGGGCTGCCTTAACCCCCTCCCCCGCTTGCGGGAGAGAGTTGGGGTGGGGGCTCAAATCCAAGTATTCCGCACAGCGACGTAAGGTGCGCAGAAGCCGTTCCTCTTCATTGTAAGCGGGAATAACGATTGCCAGGCGGGGTCGGTCGGCCATAATGAAAGTGTACTCGAACCGCCCCAACATGGAATAATCCCCACCTAGGAGGCGGGCATGTTCAATTTTCGAAGGATGGTACTTCTGTTACCGCTGGTACTTTTGTCGGCGGCATGGGGCCGGCAGGGATGGGACAACGTCCGCACGGTCCAAATGAAGGTCCGGGAGTCGGGCGCCCGTGTCAGCACCAAGACCTTCACGTTGCTCCGGGATGGGGAGAACGTTCGGGTGGAAGGGATTTTTCCTTGCCGAGGGGCCTTCGCCGATACGCCTCATGTCGAACTCCAGACAGCAGCCGGCTCGTTTGTCTATGCGCCCGCGCTCAACGCCTCCTTAGAGCTGTCCGAACCGTTCGATGGCGATCGGCTGACCATGGCGAACCCGGTGAAACTGCCGAAAGACCTGTTTACCGCGCCGAAGGAAGTCTTCTGCCGCGAATACGGAAAGCCAGCAAGGCTGCAAGGGCAGGAGAAGATTGCGGACCGCACCTGCTGGGTGGTCCTGACCTCTCGCGACGGCAACAGTGCCTACGCGCAAAAGCTATGGATCGACGACACGTATGGTCTTGTACTAAAGAGCCAATCGCTGGAGCAGGGAAATGTGGTCGCGGAGCGAGAGGTATTGGAATTCGCGGTCAACCAGCCGATTGCCGCCTCCCAGTTCTCGGTGCCCGCGGCCGCTCAGAAAATTCCTGGGATCGTCTCTCCGCAGGCCTTCGAAAAGATCAACTCCTTAGGCGGCGATCGGGAGTTTCTCGCCGCTCTGCAGGCGCTGGCGGTCAAGCAAAAGAGCCAGTCCTGGGTAGCCGCGATTGCGCTGCCGGAAGGCATGAAGTTCGCCACAAGCTGGTCCCGGCCCCCCATTCGGACATTTGAGATCCGAACTGTTCGCACCGGGCGCCAAACGCAGGAAGGCTCGCCGGCGCAGATAAGCCTCGCGCTGGCGCAACAGCAAACAGAGGAACAGGCCGCCGCAATTGCCGCCATACCGGTAGGAAGCAGAACGGAGAACGATGCGGCAATCCAACAGACGATTGCGGAAAAAGAGTTCAACCAGCAACAGTCGCCAGAAGGCGGCGGCGAACCAAATTGGGTGCGGCCTCAGGTCGACACCACCGTGCGAGTCGCCTCCATCAGCGACGGGATGTTCGTGAGCGAATTCATCGGTCCTTCGAAAGGAACAGCTCTCGTTCTCTATCAATCGAACCATTCCGACCCGACCAGCGCCGTCGTGTCCCGCTCATTGGCGGCGAAGGCCGAACAGGTCCAGATCGGTAGCTTTGCCGGTAAACTGTACGAAATCGACCGTCCGTTCCAGCGATTCACCCTCGTTTGGCAATTCGGCAGCAGTTGGTTGGCTCTCACCGCCTCGGGGCTGTCCAAAGAGGAGCTGCTCAAAGTTGCCGCCACCGCGCGCGGCATCCAATAGTCCCCTCCCCACTTGCGACTCGGTCGGGAGACCGGTCGCATCAAAGTTGCCGCCACCGCGCGCGGCATCCAATAGTCCCCTCCCCACTT
>JBGPGO010000016.1:0-78951 GCA_041483895.1 Fimbriimonadia bacterium | reverse complement strand
GGCTGGTGGGGGCTGGGGTTCTTCTCTTTGACGGGCAACCCTCAATCTTTGGGGACATATGCACCCCCTCCCCCGTTTGGGGGGGTGGGTTGGGTTTAAAAAAAAACACCCCCCCCGGGTGGGGGGGGGGGGGTGGGGGGGGGGTAAAAAAAAACCCCCCCCCCGCGGTGGGGGGGGGGGGGGGGGGGGGGGCTCTTTCGGCAGCTTAACAAATCACTCCAGCTATTCCACCGATTCGCCGATAGGTTTCTTGGAGACATCGGATGAACCAGACCCAGCCCATCACTATCCACGAAAGCCCTCAAAGCCGCCACCAACAGATATGGGCGGTGCATTTGGAGGAGATACGCGCCCATCTGTGGCTGCCAATGGTAGAGGCGGCGGTACTGCACATCGGATCGATCGATTTCGTGGACGTGCTGCTGGACGCCGGTTGCCGGATGAACGCGCTGGTCGCCAATGGCTGGGAGAGGCGCGAGCTGGTCAACCGCCACGGCGATCATCCCCGGCTGCGAATCCTCTCTCGCGAAGCGCACGAATACTTCGGCGTAAGCCGACAAAACTATCAGCTCATCTCCATCGTTGGTTCAAAGGCCGACGGCCAAATGCTGCTCGATGCGGGCGCTCATCTGGCCACGCAGGGCCTCTTGTACGCCTGTGGCGCCCCGCAATCGGAGGAACGGTTTCAGCCCATCGTACTGGAGGCGAGGCACGCGGAGTTGATGAGCGACTTTGGAATGCTGCGAATCCCATTCGAATCCGACCCGATTCCTCCGTGCGGACTGACCAAGCTGTTCCGGAAACACCGGCCGCCGCAGGCGCTTCTCTGGCGCAAAGCCGATCTCGGGCTCAGTTTTCGTTGGGACGATATTGCGGCGTAAGAACTGGAGGGCTGTGCTCCGTCACAGCCGCAACACGGAAGATGGTCGGGGTGAGAGGATTTGAACCTCCGACCTCTGCGTCCCGAACGCAGCGCTCTACCAAGCTGAGCCACACCCCGACGGCCCGATAGGATACCTGATTCGGAACTCTTGGAGGGCTCCGTTCCTGGAGGGCTGTGCTCCGTCACAGCATGCGCGTACGGCTCCGATGGAACGGAGCCCTCCAAACGGGGCCCTCCACAAGTAGGGGCCAAAACGGTACAATCCGCCAGCGCAAAAGGAGCTCCGTATGCCGACGACCACAAGCACGAACAAAGCCTCGGGCGGCGACTTTGTCCTTAGCCCCGTTCCCCCCGACACCATCTTCTCCCCGGAACTGTTTACGGCGGAAGAGTGCCTCATGGCTGGGACCGCCGCCAAGTTCAGCCAGGGCGAGGTCATCCCCGTTCAAGACCGCCTCGATGGCAAGGAAGACGGGCTCATGGTCACCCTCCTCCGAAAGGCGGCAGCCTTGGGTCTGGCGGCTCCGGACGCGCCGGAAGAGTACGGCGGCCTCGGATTGAGCAAGAAAATGGGGGCCCGCATCCAAGAGATGGCCTCCGGCAACGGCTCGTTCGCGGTCTCCATCGGCGTCCAGAGCGGCATAGCCCAGCTTCCCATCTCACTCTTTGGCACGAAGGCGCAGAAGGAGAAATACCTGCCGAAGCTGTGCAATGGCGAGTGGATCGGCGCCTATGCGCTCAGCGAGGCCGGGTCCGGCAGCGACGCCCTGGCCGCCGCAACGAAGGCGGTCCTCTCCGCCGACGGGAGCCATTACACGCTCAACGGCACCAAGATGTGGATCTCGAACGCCAAGTGGGCCGAAAGCTTCATCGTCTTTGCCCAGGTCGAAGGCAACAAGCTCACCGCGTTCATCGTTGAGCGCAGTTTCCCTGGCGTGTCTGTCGATCGGGAAGAGCACAAGCTGGGCCAGCGAGGCTCATCGACGGCGCGCCTGGTGCTGGACGATGCCAAGATTCCGGCGGAGAACGTGATCTACGCAGTCGGCAAGGGCCACAAGGTTGCCCTGAATGCCCTCAACATCGGCCGCTTTAAGCTCGGGGCGATGGCGTTGGGTTCGGCGAGGGAAGCTCTTCGCCTTTCCGCCATCTATGCCAAAGAGCGCAAGCAGTTCGGCCAGCCCATCGGCGAGTTCCCGCTCATCCAGCGCAAGTTGGCCAAGATGACCACCGACTACTTTGCCTCGGAGAGCATTCTGTACCGAACCGCGGACCTCGTCGATCAGGCGTTTGGCAGGGTCGATTCGAAAAGCCCGCGCCTGGCCGATGACAACGCCGTCGCCGCTCAGGAATTCGCCATCGAGTGTTCGCTCACGAAAATCGTTTGCTCCGAAACGCAGGCATATATCTGCGATGAGGCGATCCAAGTTCATGGTGGCTACGGGTTCACCGAGGAATTCGATGTGGCCCGGCATTGGCGCGACGCCCGCGTGAGCCGCATCTACGAAGGCACCAATGAAATCAACCGCATATTCGCTTCCGCCCGTTGGCTAAAGCCGTTTCTTGACGATCCCGATGGCCGCGCAAAACTGGTTGCGGCGTTGGATGCCATCTTGGAACAGCCGGCGCCAAACGATCCGGAATCCGTTCGAGTCGGCAGCGTGCGAATGCTCACCCTGCACTGCGCCATCCAATGTCTTGCCGCGCCCGATAAGGCTCAGGCGCAAGAAGTGCTGGCGGATATGACCGATCTGCTATGCAAGCTGTACTGCATGGAATCGGTCGTCGCCAGGGTCACACGCCTTGGAACCGCCGTCGCGCAAGCGGTAGCCTCCGTATTCACGCAAACCGCCTACGACGATTCGCTCCGACTGGCTACGTCCATTCTGATGGCGATTGGCGCTGACCCGCATAAACGGGAGGCGTACGAAACAACCGACCTTACGGACACGTTGCCGCTCAACCGATTGATCGCCCGCGCCACGCTGGACGAGAACGGATACCCATTCTAGAAAGGAATGTAAATGTCTCACACAATCTCAATTATCCCTGGAGATGGCACCGGACCCGAAATCTGCAAGGCCACACGCCACGTCTTGGACAACAGCGGAGCGGCCCTGGTCTGGGAAGAGGTGATCGCGGGCGAGGCCGCACTGAAAGACTACGACACGCTGCTGCCCCAATCCACGCTCGATTCAATCAAGAAGAACAAAATCGCCCTCAAGGGACCCATAACGACCCCTATCGGCAAGGGATTTCGCAGCATCAACGTCGCCATGCGGCAAGAGTTGAGCCTCTACGCCTGCGTCCGGCCCTGCAAGAGCTATAAAGGCGTTCGCAGCCGATATGAAAACATCAATCTGGTTATCGTGCGAGAGAACACGGAAGACCTCTATGCCGGGGTCGAGTGGGACCGAGACACGCCCGAGGCCAATCAGATCATCGAAATGTCGAAGGGCAAGATTCGGCCCGGTTCGGCAATCTCCATCAAGCCGATATCGGAAGAGGGTAGCCGGCGGTTAATCAAATACGCCTTCGAGTATGCCGTTGCCAACAATCGCAAGAAGATAACCGCGGTTTCCAAAGCCAACATTATGAAGTTTACCGACGGCCTGTTCTACGCGGTCGGCCGCGAGGTCGCGAAAGGCTACGAAGGCCGGGTCCAATACGAGGAAGTTCTTGTCGACGCGATGTGCATGCAGCTTGTTATGCGACCGGAAAACTACGATGTTCTCGTTCTCCCGAACCTGTACGGGGATATTCTCTCTGACCTGTGCGCCGGTCTCGTCGGCGGCCTCGGCGTCGCTCCGGGCGCAAACATCGGTGAGCAGGCGGCCTTGTTCGAGGCAACCCACGGCTCCGCCCCTAAGTATACGGGTCAAAACAAAGTGAATCCGACGGCGGTGATCCTGTCCGGCGTCCTCATGCTCCGCCATCTGGGGGAGAAAGAGGCGGCCGACCGTGTCGAAAACGCCGTTGCCGCGGTCATAGCGGAAGGGAAAGATGTGACCTACGATTTGAAGCTGGATAGAAACGATCCGACCGCCGTGGGTACCTGGGAGATGGCGGAAGCTATCGTTAAGAAAATGATGTAATCGACGATTCTGATGTTTTTGCGGCAACCCGGTAGGAATCTCGGCTGTATTACGAGTAGTCTATTAGAGAGATCTCAGGGCGGGGTCCTTTTGAGCCGCGCCGCTGAACTATGGAGGGAAAAGAGATGAAGAAGATTATTGCCCAGGCTCTGGCAGTCCTGGTTCTCGGTTCGGCACTCATTGCCGTAGTGGGCTGCAGCGGCGAAAAGAAGGAAGAGACGCCGCCGGCGACTACCGAGACTCCAACCAAGTAGTTCTCGCCGTTTCATCGGTTCGAAATAGGGCGGCAAGAACCCTTGCCGCCCTTATTCCTTTATTTGAAGCTCGGATTCGACATTCACGTTGATTCGCAGGCTGGCCAGGACCGTGCAGTACTTTTCATCCGACAGCCGGACCGCCTTTTCCACCAACTCACGATCCAAGTTATTGCCCTTAACGTGATGAACGACCTTTAGCCTCTCGACGGCACGGGGGAACTCGTCGCGCCGGTCCGCAATGATCTCGATGCGGTAGTCCGTCAATTCCTGCCGCATTTTGTGTAGCAGGCTCACCACATCCATACCCGTACAGGCGCCGGAAGCGAAATAGAGGTAGTCCACCGGCGAAGGCGCGCTCTCCTCGCCTCCGTGCTCTTTACCCGAATCAGCGAACATCTCATTGCCCCAATCGTCCTTTGCGGTGAACTTCATACCGCCGACCCAACGGATCGTTGTCACATCGCTCATTTCCATAGCTCCTTCAGAGTGTCTTCGCCCAATTCATCGAACATAGGATTTGGCGAGTTCGCATCCCAGCCATACGCCATCGGAACCCACCAATCGCCCCCATGCAGAGGGGCCGGAAGCCGATCCTGGGGAAACCAGCCGATATCCAGGGCCTCCAGCTCATTCCTTCGCAAGGACCCGCCCTCCAATCTGCAGCCCCAGAATAGGCAGAAGAAGTGAATCGGCGACATCCCGTTGATCAGACTATCGTAGCAGCCGAGGAACGACGTGGGCCGGACCCAATACCCCGTCTCCTCCGCCACCTCCTTGGCCGCCACTTCCGCCCCGGTTCGCCCTACATCCGCCCAGCCGGCTGGGGGGAACCAGCCCTTGGAATCCGGCCGCTGCAGTAGGAGAAGCTCCCGATTCTCGTTGAGCACGATGGCGATGATGCTGGTCTGCGGGGTCACGTAGCCCCTCATGCCTCGCTGAATTCGGGAAAGCCACTCCGCAGACAATTCGCCTGCGTCATCGCCGATGGAAGCCGCCTGCATCTCCGCCGCCAGCTCCAATGCCTCGCGGTATCGCTCCTGGTCGTATTGGTGGGGTTCAAAGGCCAAGCCGGTCTGGGCGATCGCCCGGAGCCGCTCCGACCAACGAAATAGCCTCTCGCTGACATCTGCCATCTGCTTGGAGTCTAGCACTCCGCCGAGAATGGATTTTGGTGACGTATGATCAATAGCGACAAACCACTTCGCATCCTCGTCGTGGACGATGAACAGAACCTGCGATTATTGCTAGGTAGGCAGCTTCAAATGAGCGGACACGAAATCTGTCTTGCCGCGGACGGGTTGGAAGCCATCGCGTCGCTGGAACAGGAAGAGTTCTCGGTCATCCTTTCCGACATGAGCATGCCCGGCGCCGACGGCCTGGACGTGCTCCGGGCCGCAAAACACCGGTGGCCACGGACAGAGGTGATCGTTCTCACCGCTCACGGCTCCTTGGAGAATGTTCTTGCCGCTGTCCGGGCGGGCAACCTGTTCGACTATCTCACAAAGCCGCTCGCGGATATCCAAGAAGCCTCTCTCGCCGTGAACCGGGCCCTGGAGCGACGGAACCTCTGCGCGGAGAACCTGCGGCTCAAATCGGAACTGGATGCGGCGTTCGATGAACTGCGCGAGAATGCGAAGGAGCTTGTCGAGACCGGCAAGATGGTCTCGGTCGGGCAGATCGCCGACACGGTCGCCAAACAGATCAACGCCCCGCTGCAGTCCGTCATCGAGCTTGCCTCCTATCTCAACACGAAGCTGGGCAGTTCGGAGGCCGGAGAGATGGAGCCGAGCGACCAGCAGCGAATGCTCCATGCGCTGCGCCGCGTCGATCACGCCGCGCGTGAATGCCAGAACACGGTAGATGCCCTGTTGCGGTACACAAAAGCGGATGCCGGCCATTCGCGGGCGCAGAACATCAACGACGTGCTGCGGGACACACTTACGCTGATTGAACCTGCCGTTGCCGCCCAGGGCACGGAACTTGGCGTCGAGTTGGCGGAAGACCTGCCGATGGTCCTCGGTCCTGCCTCCTCTCTGCAGCAGGTGTTCACCAGTCTTATGCTGTCCGCGGCAGCCTCCGCCGGTCCCGGTGGCGAGGTCACTGTCCGAACCGAGCGGCTAGGGAACAGACCTTCACGGGCTTGCGCGATCTTCGGAGCGAGGGGCCGGCGCGCTTCCCAGCCTGACATTGCAACACGGCGCGGGCTGGAAATAGCGGACTCCATCGTCCGCGATCTGCATGGGGAGATAGAAGTCTCCGCCAACCCCGACGGCGGTGAACTGGTGGCCGTAACCCTCCCCGGCTTGGATGTGGAAGAGCTGCCGACGCCGCAAATCCGCGTCGCCTAGGGAACTTTCGAAACGGCGTTGATCGGCCTCCTGCTGAGGAACATGTTGCCGTAAAACGACCATGACCGATCGCTCGGATCGATCCGCCGAATCCAGGCGCAATAGACATACTTGCTGTCCGCCGCGCAGCCGATAAAATCCAAATCAGGCGTCACGCAGACGAACGGGGCGGCAACCGGCTCCGGATAGGTCCATACATCCTCGTCGGATGAGCACTGCGCGTGAAAGACTTGCCACTTCGTGTTCCTGTTTTGGACGGAGTTTTGACCTTGGCGGGTGTCGAACCAGACAACGTGCACGTTGCCGTCCAAGTCCACACAGGCCCACGGCTCATGCTGAATGTAATAGGGAAAGATGGCCGCATCGGTCGTCAATTTGTGTTTCTCAAAACTCCGGATGGAGTTTTCGATGTCGCTGCGCGGCGCAACCGTCTTAGCCGGTTCCCAGGTCGCTCCGCCGTCGGCGGACCGGCGATAGTAGAGAAGCAGCGCCTTCCGATCAATTCTGTCGACGTTCACGATCGCATAGTTTTGATAGATTATATAGAAAACGTTGTTCGGCGCGCCCACCATGGGAATCTGCGCCAGCCATCGCTCCTGCCTACTCCCAATGCCGGAAGCGAAGTTTATGATCGTCGTGTGGTCTTGGAAGCTCAGGCCGCCATTGACGGAACGGGAAACGCGCGCTGACGATACGGTATTGCTGTCCGTTGAAGTGTTCCATCCGATCAGAATAATGCCGTTGTTGCAAATTAGAGTCGGATCGACTGCTTGCGTTCCGGTGACCTCATTATCGACACGAACTTTGCCCGTGAACGAGTTGCCGTTGTCGACACTCGTCGAATAGTACACGCCGATTGACGGCGGTCCGCCGATGTAGCCGTCCGAGTAAACCACGTCAATCTGGCTGCCCCGGAAATCGAACCACTCGCGGTCGTAGTCGCCTAAAAGGATCGACTTGTCCTGGTAGAACGAAGCTCCATAGTCGCTGGAAACCGCGCATCGTATCCCGCTGGGGGGGCCGCCCATGTACATCACGTAGACGCTCCCATCCGGACCAACACGGTTCTGGAAATCGCAGCAGGCGCTCCCAAATTGATGGCTGATCGGAAACGTCGATCCCCAGTCCGAGGACGCGAAAATTACGCCGTTGTATGTTCCCTGGTACATGTGCCCGGTCACATAGACATGGCCCTGATTGTCCGTCGAAACAGAGCATTCGCCTGCGGTGCCCAGCGCAACCGTCGTCCACGGCCTGGTCACTAGATTAGCCGCCGAGGACAGAATTGGGCCTATAGGATCGACTTGAGCATTGCACGAGATCGCGACAATCGCAACACCGGCCGCAAGATAGTGCTTCAACGATCTAACCTCTTTCGCCTGATTGTAACCGGTCTATTGGACGGCAATCGGCGCGCCCACCCGCGTCGCCTACGGAACCTTCTTGTAGGCATGGATCGGCCGTCTGCTCAGGAACATATTGCCGTAAAATGACCATGAAGTGCTGGTCTGACTGATCCTCTGTATCCAGGCGCAGTACACGTACTGGCTGTCCCCGGCGCACCCGATGAAGTCAAGGTTCGGCATAACGCATACGAACGCTGGAGCGATCGGGTCCGGTTGATTCCAGACATCCGTGCTGGAAGAACATTGCGCGTGGTAGACCTGCCATTTCGTGTTTTGCGTGGAATTCTGGCCTTGCCGCGTATCGAACCAAACCACATGGACATTCCCTTCCAAATCGATGCAGGCCCATGGCTCATGCTGGATGTAGTACGGGAAGATCGCGGCGTTCGTCGTAACCTTGTGCGCCTCATAATTGCGGATGGAGGCTTTGATGTCGCTGAGCGGCGCGACGGTTTTTTCCGGTTCCCAGGTCTGTCCACCATCGTGTGACCGCCGATAGTAGAGCAGCAGCGCCTTGCGGTTCACTCCATCGACATTGACCATGGCGTAGTTCTGGAAGATGACATAGAACACGTTGTTCGGCGCGGCAACCATCGGGATCTGCGCCATCCACCGTTCCTGCGTATCCCCGATCGCGCCATTGAAGGTGCCTATCGTCGTGTGGTCCTGAAAGCTGATGCCGCCGTTCGTGGAACGGGACACGCGGACCTTCGCACAGGTGTTGCTGTCCGTACTGGTGTTCCATCCGGCCAGAATAGTGCCGTTGTTGCAAATCAGCGATGGGTCCACCGCCTGTGTTCCCGTTACCTCATTGTCAACACGGATCTTCCCGGTAAACGTGTTGCCGTTGTTAATGCTCGTCGAATAGTAGACGCCGATGGATGTCGGTCCGCCGATGTAGCCGTCTGAGTAGACAATATCGATTTGGCTGCCGCGAAGATCGAACCATTCGCGGTCATAGCTGCCGGACAATATCTGCTTGTCCTGATAGAACGACGCGCCAAAATTGCTGGAAACCGCGCACCGCATCCCCGTAATCGAATCGTTCATATAAACCACGTAGACGCGGCCATCCGGCCCGACGCGAGTCTGAAAATCGCAGCAGGCGGTGCCGAACTGCCGACTGATCGGAAACGACGTGCCCCAATCCGACGAGGCGTAAAATATGCCGTTTGGCCCACCATTGTAGAGGTGCCCCGTAACATAGACATGCCCTTGGTTGTCGGTAGCGACAAAACATTCGCCGGCCTGGCCCAAAGAAAGCGTGGTCCAACTCGAGCCAAAAAGACGGGAAAGCTCTCGAAGCACCGGGCTCGCGGGGACAATTTGGGCAATGGATGTAACCGCGAGAATGGAAACAACAACTACAGATAGGACCTTCAACGAGTTCACCTCAATCGATCTTTGTACATTCTAACAAACCAGCGGCAATATTGTATCCGGTACTTTGGGCGGGCCTCGGCGCGGCTCCCAGCAAATTTTGACGGGGTACATTGCACGCATGGATGGACTGCTCCGGATTGAGGCACTTACTGTCCGATTCGGCGCGACCCTGGTTCTCGATGAAGTGACGCTCGATTTCCCAACCGGTCAAACTACTGCGGTGATGGGGGCCTCCGGTGGCGGCAAGACCACTCTGCTGCGGTGCTTGGCGGGCCTGATGCGACCCAGTTCGGGAAAAGTGCTGTTCAAGAACGAAGACATCGGGAGGTTAGGCGAGTCGAGGATGCTGCCGTTCCGCCGCAGAATGGGGTTCGTGTTCCAATACGCGGCCCTGTTTGATTACCTGACGGTCCAGGAAAACGTGGCCTTTGGGGTTGAGCGCCTGTTGGGACTGCGGGGGAAGAAGCTCTCGGCCTTGGTCGATGAGAAACTGAAGCTCGTTGGGTTAGAAGGGAAGGGGGGCCTGTATCCGGATGAGCTGTCAGGCGGCATGCGAAAGCGGGTCGGTTTGGCAAGGGCCATCGCTCCGGGGCCAGAAGTTCTCTTCTACGATGAACCCACGAGCGGGCTGGACCCGGTCACGGCCTACTCCATCGACTACCTCATAACCGATATGAAGAGGCGATTGGGGGTAACCTCCGTTGTTGTATCGCACGACGTGAACAGCGTTTTTCGCGTGGCCGACAGAATTGCGGTCCTCGCGGCGGGCAAGGTGATCGAACTCGGGGATCGAACCACGATCATGAACAGCCGCGCGCCGGAGGTGGTGGACCTGTTGCGGGCCTATCGAACGGACACTTTGGAAGGTTATGGAGGGTAATCATGCAAGCTGCCGGTTGGAAAGTGGGTCTGCTCGTGCTGATCTTCCTCGGCCTGTCGTATGGCGTCTATACCCTGTTCGGCGCCAAATTCAAACAGGCCTCAACCTACACCATCTATGTCGATCTGGATAACGCCGGTGGGCTAACACGAGGGGCCAAGGTGATGATGACCGGCGTGGAGATCGGCACAGTGACCGAAGTTCGCCTGGCAACTGCCCGCCGTGCTCAGGCGACGCTATCCATCAACAAACTCCAGCTTATCCCGGAAGGATCGTATGCGAAGCTCCCGACGGGAGTGCTGCTTCCCACAGACATGCGGGTAGAGATCATTCCGCCCGCCGTCTCGACCGTCAACCTGCCACCGGGTTCCCGGATCAAGGGCGTTCTCGGCGAATCGCTGGAAGGCATTATTACTGAGGGCAAGAAAACCCTGATCGCGTTTCAGGACACCTTGAAATCTCTCCAGAAGGTGCTGAACGATCAAGCATATCAAAACCGCATCAAGAGCATCCTGGCGAACGCTGACAAGACGAGTACCGAGATATCCCTCCTCGCGCACCGTTTCAACAAATTCTCCAGCGACCATGAAGCGATCTTGGACCGAATCATCCGTGATGTTGCCAGCGCCACGCATGACGCCACCGTGGCCGTCGCCTCTGCTACCGATCTCATCCGGGATCCGCAATGGAAAAGCCGCGCCGAGGTGCTTCTCGATTCCATCCAGGACACGATGGACAAGACCAACAAGATCGTCCAATCCGTGCACGAACTGGTAGACGACCCAAAACTGCGCCAAAACATTGACGCGACGATGGCAAACGTAAGTGAGCTGACCGCGAAAGGCAACGAGATGGCGGCGACGGGCAAAGAGATCGCCTCGAACGTAAAAACCTTCTCGGAGAAAGCCAACGGCCTTGTGGAGCAGGCCGCGGACGTTGCAGATGAGGCCAAGAGGTTGCTAAACCGCCTCAATGAGATCGCGCAAAGCGTGCCGACCATCTCCACCCCCAAATTCAAAGAGCCGAAAATCAAGCTCGACTTCCAGCGAAATACCGGCGTCGGGCTTTTCCGGACGGACATCAGCGTCCTGTATCCAATCGGTAAGGATAGTTACGCTCTTGCAGGCGTGTATGACGCGACCGAGACCAATAAGATAAACCTCCAGTACAAGGTAAAAGCTTTGGATAATCTCTGGACCCGCTATGGCCTGTACGCCTCAAAAGTCGGGGTTGGGGTAGACTACGACCTATCGCATCGGGTCAGCTTGTCCGCGGACCTATTTGATCCGAACGATGCCACCCTGAACCTGCGATCTCGGTTCAGAATGGGCCCAAATTGGGGAGCATATTTCGGTTTCGACCGACTATTCCAAGATAATGATTTTGTGTTCGGCGTGTCCGTCGAGCGGTAAAAGGTAGGACAAGATATGGACATCATTCTCAATCAGACCATCGCGAAGGTCGGCAGGGCAGGGGACATCGTCAAGGTGGCCGATGGCTACGCCCGAAACTTCCTGATCCCCACAGGCATGGCGCATGAGGCAACGCGCGCAAATCGCAAGGCGCATGAAGGCCGCGTCAAAATGGTAGATAAGAAGTCCGACATTCTGCAACTGCAGGCCGAGGACATGAAGGCCAAGGTGGACGGTCAGACGATTACCCTGGACGGCCGGACCGCAAAGAACTCCACCAAGCTGTTTGGGGCTATCACGGCGGCCGATATCGCGGCCGCGATAAAACAGAAGCTCAATGTGGATGTCGATAAACGCAATATCGGACTGCTGCATCCGATCAAGATTGCCGGGAGCCATTCCGTCTCAGTGCATCTGCACAAGGACATCGACGCGAACATTACGGTAGAAATCACCACCGTAGAGGCCTAGCCGTGGTCACGGCGGCGCAAGTCCTACCGCCCCACGACCTAGAGGCCGAGATGTCGGTTCTCGGGTCCATGATGGTGAGCCCCAACGCCGTCGAGCTTGCGCTCGAACGGTGCAAACAGCAGGACTTCTACCGCCCCATCCATCAGACCATCTTCGACGCCATCTGCTCCCTCGTCGATCGCAGCGAGCCGGTGGACGTGATCACCGTGAAAGATGAGCTGCTTCACCGGGGGGTTCTGGAAGATTCCGGCGGCATCGACTACCTGACGCAGTTGGTGGACACTGTCCCGACAGCCGCGAACGCGGGCCACTACGCCGAGCTCGTGCGCCGGAACAGCATGCTCCGCTCGCTTTTATCCGCCTCAGATGAGATACGCGCCTTGGTTCATTCCGACCGCGATTTCCAGGCCGTGTTCGATATGGCCGAGCACAAAATCATGGAGGCCGGCCAACGCCGCATCGGGCGAATGTTCCAGAGCGCGAACGACCTGATCCATGAGTACTTCGAGCAGGTTCAAGAGGCTTTCGACACGGGCAAGAAGCAGATGGGAATCCCGACAGGATTTGCCGATCTTGATCAGCTCACGACGGGGCTGTACGCTTCGGACTTCATCATCGTCGCCGCACGGCCATCGGTGGGAAAGACGGCTTTGGTTCTGCACATTGCCATGAATATCGCGCTCCGGCAGCAGTTGCCGGTCGCGTTCTTCTCTTTGGAAATGTCAGCATCGCAACTGGTCCAACGCATGATCTGCTCCCAAGCCCCGGTCAATTCCCAGCGAACGCGGACGGTGAACCTGCGGACCGAGGATTTTCAGAAGATTCATGAGGCCGCCGACAGGCTCTACAAAATTCCGCTCTGGATCGATGACAGCTCCGAACTCTCGACGTTGGAGGTTCTCGCAAAATGCCGGCGGCTTCGGACCGAGCACGGCCTTGGGCTGATTGTCGTGGACTACCTGCAGCTCATGCGCTCTGCCAGCAGAACTGAGAACCGGACGCAGGAGATTGGGGAGATCGCCCGCGGCCTCAAGCGCATCGCCAAAGAGCTGGAGGTCCCGGTGATCGCCCTGTCCCAGCTCTCCAGAAACGTGGAGCATCGGGAGAATAAGCGGCCCATGCTGAGCGACCTGCGGGAATCCGGCTCGATCGAGGCCGAGGCGGACCTTGTACTGATGATGTACCGCGATTCCTATTACAAGCGCGCCGGGGACGGGGAAGACAGCGACGAAGAGCAGTACAAGCCTTCTGACGGTACCTCCACCGATAAGGTCGAAGTGAACTTGGCCAAGCACCGCAATGGACCGACGGGGCTCGTGACATTGGCGTTCCAGCCGGAATTTGCTCGGTTCCTTTCCTACGAACGGGGCGGCGAGTGAGGATTTTGGTGGTCGGCGGCGGCGGGCGCGAACATGCCCTCTGCTGGAAGTTGTCGATCGCCCCATCCGTCCGCAAAGTGTTTTGCGTTCCGGGTAATCCTGGGACAGCGCAGTGTGCGGAGAATCTCCCACACGCCGATTTCGATGGGATTTCCGACTACTGTCGGGAGTTGGGCATCGACCTCGTCGTGATTGGGCCGGAGGGCCCTCTGATCGCGGGGCTGGCCGACCATCTTCGGGGGCAAGGGGTTGCGGTGTTCGGTCCGAGCGCCGCGGCCGCCGAGGTCGAGGGCAGCAAGGCGTTTTCAAAGCGATTGATGCGCGAACACGACATTCCGACGGCCTCATTCGAGTCGTTCACGGACGCGGCAAAGGCACGGGCGTATGCCGAAGCCCAATATGCCGCTGGTAGGAAGCTAGTTGTCAAGGCCGACGGTGAGGCGTTTGGGAAAGGCGCGGTCGTCACCTCGACGCTCGAGGAGGCGCTCGCGGCGATCCACGAGATGATGGTGGACCGCGCGTTCGGCGAGGCGGGAGAGACGGTGGTCATAGAGGAGCGGCTGTCCGGTGCGGAGGTTTCCATTTTTTCTCTGCGGGGTGAGGGCGGCGGGGTTCTGCTGCCGCCCATTCAGGATTACAAACGCGCCTGTGATGGCGATGAGGGCCCCAACACCGGTGGCATGGGAGCGCGGACGCTGGTTGGGGAGATCGATGACGGGACGCTGCGCGACTGGGGCAAAGAGTTTTGTGACGCGGCGGCTGTGGCGCTCGCTGCGGAGGGCCGGCTGTTCGTCGGGTCACTGTTCGCGGGGCTGATTCGGACCGCCGATGGGCCGAAATGTCTGGAGTACAACTGCCGCTTCGGGGATCCGGAAACCCAGACGTTGGTGCGACTTGATGATCGCGATTGGGGTTCCTTGCTGTACGCGCTTGCGATCGGCAATGCGCCCCCGTCGCCAGATATGCTATCGCAGTCCCACTGCATCGCGATTACATTGGCATCCGGCGGCTATCCCGGTATGTACGAGAAGGGAAAGCCGATCTCTGGTTTGGAGCACTGCGCGATGCTGGACGATGTGATCATATTCCATGCCGGGACCGCGATGCAAGACGGCCGCTTAGTGACCGCCGCCGGTCGAGTGCTCACCGTCAGCGCCACCGGATCATCTCTTGCCCATGCACGATCTCGAGCGTACGAGGCAGTCCGTCTGATTTCATTTGAGGGGATGAATTACAGAAGAGACATCGGTCTGTTCCCGACCACGTGACATCCGCGCGTGCCCGGCAACCACCCGTCCGGGTAAAACTGCAACGGAATGAACAATCCTCTCATTGCCATCCTGATGGGTTCCGAATCCGACAACCCGAAACTGGAGCCGGCCTACGAAGCGCTCCGGTCCTTTGAGGTGCCGTTCGAGCGGCAGGTGATCAGCGCCCATCGCGCGCCGCGTCTGCTCACCGAATACGTCGACGCGGCGCCAGGCAGAGGCATTAAGGTCTTCATATGCGCCGCCGGGGTCGCCGCTCATCTCGCCGGCGCGGTCGCCGCCCAAACCCACCTGCCCGTCATCGGCATCCCCATCTCGGCCGGCGCACTGCAGGGGCAAGACGCCCTCCTCGCCACCGTGCAGATGCCGCCGGGGGTGCCAGTTGCCACCGTCGCCATCGACGGCGCGAAGAACGCCGCACTGCTTGCGATCCAAATCCTCGCCACCGCCGATCCCGGCCTCACAGACAGGTTCAAACAGATGAAATCCGACATGGCCGATGCCGTCGCGAAAAAAAGTCTCGAGTAGCTGTCACAAATGAGCGCGCTGCACGAGTCTAGGGGGCTGAAGGGGGAAACGGACGAACGGCTGGCCGCCCGCATCCCCGATGCCGCGGACGAGGAGGCGAACGAGTTATGGAAAGAATTGACCGCCCGCAACGAGCCGCTCTTGCGAACGGTAGCGGGCCGATGCAAAATGCCGATTGGGGACCTGCTGTCAGATCTGTACGTTCACCTGAAGGGTGATTCGGGATGGAATCGATTGAGGACGTTTGCGGCTCGTCCGGGGACCCCGTTCCAGCATTGGCTGGCGGTTGTCGCCGGGCGATTGGCGCGAAGGAACGCGGCTCTTGCCGGGCACGTACGGGAAGAGAAGTTGGAAGAGTACGCGGTCGCCGATGCCGATCTGGGCCGGGTGCCAACGCGGGTTGCGCTGCTGCAAATGATCGGCCGGTTGGAACATGCGGAGTGCCGGGGGCTTATTCGCAGGCGGTATTGGTCGGACGATGGGTATGACGTCATTGCGCGGGATTTGGGCCGCACGCAGGCATCGGTGCGGCAGATCCACCATAGAAATCTGGTCGAATTGAGAAAGCTGATGCAAGAGGAAGACGATGGCTAGAAACGGCGAATGGGAGCAACTGGAGCGCCTGATCCGCGCCGGATTGCGCGGCAGCGGCGCGGCGGTTGGCGACTGCCTGGGGGATGAGGAGCTTGCTGCCGGCCTCGCTGATCCGGCGGGTTTGCAGCATCTTGAGGGGTGCGATGACTGTGCGGACGCGCTGATGCTCGCTTCGGATGCTCTCGATCGAATGTCGGCCTGCCGCTATCGCGTGGTTGTGACGGAACGCATTGTGCGAATCGTTGGGCCGGAACTGGACACATACCTTCGATTTGCGGCAATGGCGAGTGGGGTACCCGAGTTGGCGGCAGCGGAACCAAAGGTCGCATACGGGAAGGCGGCCAAAGAGCCGGAGGTCCGGTTGCGGTTCGGCGACGCCATCGTGGTCACGCGGTTCAAACAGGTCCAGACCGGATGGATCGGAACGGCGGTCATCAAGCGCTCGCCTTGGAGGCGGACGCTGATCCACTGGACGCGAGAAGAGGGATCGGTGCTGGGCCGGGCCATCCGATCGGTAGGCGAAGGGCTCGAGGTTTCGGCGCCTCATGACGTGCCGACATTCCTCACCGTGTTGGGGGTACCGTAAGAGCCGATGATTGAACGATACAGCACCCCGGAAATCGATGCAATCTGGAATTTGGAAGCGCGGACTCGAACCTGGCTGCGGGTGGAGATCGCTGTCTGTGAGGCTCTGGCGGAAGAAGGGCTGATCCCGGCGGAGGCCGTCGCGGAGATCAAGAGCAAGGCGAAATTCGATCTGGGACGAATGGCGGAGTTGGAAAGGGAGACCCGCCACGACCTGATGGCGTTCGTGCGCAACGTGGCGGAGGAGGTGGGGCCCGCCGGACGATATGTCCACTTCGGCGTCACGTCCTACGACATCATCGACACTTCGCTTGCGCTGATGCTGGGAGAGTCGTTGTCGGTTGTCAACGGCGCCTTGACGAATCTGAAATCGACGGTGGGCCGGATGGCGAAGGAGCATGTGGAGACGCCGATGATGGGCCGCACCCACGGCATCCATGCCGAGCCGATCACCTTCGGGTTCAAAGTTGCCGGGTGGCACGCTGAACTGTCCCGCTGGTCGGGTCGCCTTGTGCGTTGCCAGGAGGAGTTGTCTGTAGGCAAGATATCCGGCGCGGTCGGCATCCATGGGACGCTGGATCCAAGAATCGAAGCGACGGTCTGCACTCAGTTGGGGCTGAGACCGGATCCGGCCGCGACGCAGATCGTGAGCCGCGACCGCCATGCGAACTTGCTCAATTGCCTCGCGGGCCTCGGCGCAACCATCGAGCGGATCGCGACCGAGCTGAGGAACCTGCAACGCACGGAGATAAGCGAGGTCGAGGAAGGGTTCTCGCAGGGCCAAACAGGCTCCAGCGCCATGCCGCACAAAAAGAATCCGTGGAACAGCGAGACCCTCTGCGGCCTCGCCCGCGTTCTTCGCGGAAACGCCCTGGCGATGTTGGAGAGCGTCGCCACCTGGCATGAGCGCGATCTCAGCAACTCCAGCGTGGAGCGGATCATCCTGCCGGACAGCTTCCACCTGATCCATTTCATGGTAACGAAGCTCAATTCCATCCTCCAAGGCCTCCGCGCAGACAAAGAGCGAATGATGGCCAACCTGCGCCTCCTGGGCGACACGGTATTCAGCGAGCATGTCATGTTGGCGCTCGTCCAAAAGGGATTGCCAAGGGAAGAGGGATATGCTATCGTTCAGCGGGCAGCGTCAGCCGCCTGGGCCGGAGGCAGCTTCCGCGAAGCGTTGGAAAGCGAACCAAAGGTGTGCGAGCTTCTCGGCGCACACGGACTCGACCAAGCGCTCAGCCTCGATCATCACTTGCGAAACGCCAAGCACACGCTCAAAGCCGTAGGCCTGGAACCGTAGCATGGAGATATTCGGCATCCTGTACGCCGTCGTCGGCTATTGCATATTCACATACGTGACGTTTCGTTATTTCACATTCATCTGCCTCAAATGTGGCGTGCGGTGGCTGCCAGAATACGACAACATCGCTTTTCGCGCGGCATTCATCGCGACGCTGCCGCTCGTTGTTGTTTCGCTCCTGATCATATCGCGGCTGTTCGGCGCCAACGGGTCCGGCCCGGAGACAGGCATCGTTTTGGCCTTTTTCGCCATCCCGGCTCTAACCTACTGGCAGGCCAAACTGTTCGCGACGCGAATTCGCAACCGTCCGCCGGAAAACGGCGTAATGGAGGGTGATGATGACTAACAGGCTTTCTCGTGTTTTGTTCGTCCTCGCGCTGGCCGTATCGCTAATCGGTCCTGTGCTTGCCCAATTGCGGTCCGACAATCCGCTCGAAGTGCTGCGAACCTCGGACGTGTTTATCCCGGTGAAAGCGGAAAGTGATCATCTGTTCGACCGCGGGAAGTTGGAGGCGGCCGCAAAAAATAGCAAGGTCCCAACAAAGATTGTGATCATCTCCAGCCGGACATTTCCCGCGCGGTATATGCGCTCCGGCAAGGAGGATCGGGTCAGCTATTCCAAGGGACTGATGGAAGCTTTGGGGATAAAGAACGGCATGGTCGTCGTGATGACCAATCGGGGCGTCGGCGCCTACTCGGACGTGTTGAACCGGAAACAGCTGGACTCGATCACCCGCGAAAGCCTGTCGCTCGTTGGAACCAAGCCGACGACCGAAGGGCTCGTCAGCTATGTCCAGGCCCTCAATTCTCGGATTTCAGCGGCAAAGACAACCAAGAATTCGGTCTGGTTCGTGGTCATCGCCATTCCCGTGGGGATCATCGCGTTCATTGTGATTGCGACCATCGCCAACCGGAAGATGCAGCTCGGCAGGCTGCAGAAAATCGCCGCGCAGGAAAAGGGCCGCGCCATCGAGGGGATCAGCTATATGGACGGCTATGAAGGAATGTTCAAGGGGCAGGATGCGGATGAGCTGATGAAGGTCCGCCAACAGGCCGCCGCAAAGCTGACGGAAGGGGACAATCGGGTTGGAAAGCAGCCGACCACGAATCAATATCGCCAGGCGATTGCCTTCTACCAAGATGCGCAACGCGATACCCAGGCGGGAAAGGCGCACATCGAAACCGCGACAGGCGGGACCGCGGTAGCCCTTCTTCCCGGAGCGGGCGTGGAGCTGGACGGTAAGCAAGGCGACGTGTTCCAGCCGGTTGAGAACACCTGCTTCTTCTGCAGCAAGCCGTGCCAGGCAAGCGAGCTGACGCCCGTCACCATGACGATTGGAGGCAACCGGCGATCCGTTTTGGCCTGCAACGAATGCTTCGCGGCCGCGCAACAGGGCAACGCTCAGGTGCGAACGCTGAACCAAAACGGGCAGGTGATGCCCTGGTACCAAGTCCAAGGCTACAACCCGATGACGATGTATAACGACCGCTCGTTCCTCTGGGACTATCTGGCAATTTCGGCTCTTTCTAGCGCTCTGTCGCCCTGGAATTGGTGGTACGGGGGTGGATATGGATACGGCTGGGGCTACGGCGGCTACAACCACTACGGCTACAGCGGCTGGGGCGATTGGGGCGGCGGCTGGGGTGGATGGAGCAGCGCCCCGCCGGACTATATCGGTGGCGCTCCCTCCAGCGGTCCTGATCTCGATGCGGGGAGCTTCTCATCCGGCGACTTTGGCGGCGGCGGGGATTTTGGAGGAGGCGGGGACCTTGGTGGAGGCGGAGATTTCGGTGGTGGGGGAGATTTCGGTGGCGGTGGCGACTTTGGAGGCGGTGGGGATTTTGGCGGCGGCGGCAATTAATCAGTCGGCGCGGGCCAGTTTGCCGATGTTCTTCCGTCCGCCAGTTCCAAAGGCCCGCGTTTGACCACAGCGGAAATGCCATAACGATTGGATGTCAGAAATTCCCGCCCCCTTCAAAGTACGACGGTGAAGGGATAAGAATCCAACCCTCCCACGCGGGACTCTGGGTCGGCAATTCGATGCGGCGTCCCAATGCTGTCCCGCGCCTTGCAAGTGCAAAAGGGAAGGCTTTTCAATCTGAAATCGTCAGAAATCCAGACAAAAAAATGCGGGAATGCCGAAAGGAGAGCAAAGCACATTCCCGCAATCTGTTTTTCCGACCTGACTCGTTCTCTCTTTCGTTCCTCTCGCGAAGAACGGTGGAATTCGTTAAGACCACCGAGAGTATGAGCGGTCTGTTAGGTTTTTGTTATCCAACCTTATATACGGGTTTACCACACGATTTGGTTCGATTGCAATGAAAAAAAGCGAGCAAATGCCTACATCAAGGCACATTATTTCTACCGGGTAGCTGAAAATACCCTTCGTTGACAGCAAATCCAAGCGGCCAGTATAATTCAGGTTCACTTGGAATGCCCAGACAGGAGGCGCCCTTGACGGCTGCCATTCGAACAGAAAACCTAACAAAGACCTATTCTTCCCGGTGGACGGGGAAGAGAAACGTTGTAAATAATCTCAATATCGAAGTCAAAGAGGGTGAGATTTTCGGTCTGCTCGGTCCCAATGGAGCAGGGAAGACTACCGCAATCAAGATTCTGCTCGGCATCATCTATCCAACATCCGGCCAAGCCTGGATCATGGGCCACGACTGCATGGACGTCCAAACTCACTATCAATTGAGCTATCTCCCCGAGAAGCCGTATTATTACGACCACATGACCGGCGCGGAGATTTTGGACTTTTATGCCCGACTCTTCCATATAGGCGGTTTGGAACGAAAGCAGAGGATTGAGAAGCTGCTGGAACAGGTCGGTCTGGCCGGTGACGCGCGCAAACCGATTGGCCAGTATTCCAAGGGCATGCAGCAACGAATCGGTCTAGCCCAATGCCTCTTGAACGAACCGAGGATTCTCTTCCTGGATGAACCGACCGGCGGCCTCGATCCCGTTGCGCATATCGAAATCAGGAACCTGATCCTGCAGCTCCGGGACGAAGGAAAAACGATTTTCATCAGCTCGCACGAACTATCGGATGTGGAACGGATCTGCGATCGAGTGGTGATGATGGATAAAGGGGATGTGGTGAAGGAAGGGACGCTCGATGAACTGCTTGCCGGTGGAAGGGTGGAAGTTATCGCCGACCATGCGAGCCAAGAGATGCACGACAAGCTGCAGGGCAACGGCGCAATCGTCTCGCTCAGCGACGGCCGCCTGATTGTGGATGTGCCGGACGATGGCAGCGTGAACCAGGTGCTGGACCTGCTTCGCACCGGAAACGCACAGATCAACAGCGTCATCCCTCGTCGGAAACGGCTGGAAGACCTCTTTGTCGAGACCATGACCGGAGGGGGCGTCTAATGGGCGCTATCTACGCCATTGCGTCCACGACCCTGGGTGAGGCTGTCCGCCGAAAAGTGTTGCTGGTAATCCTGCTCCTCGGCGTGGGCCTTCTCATCATCACCCCCGGCCTCAATCAGCTTTCCCCGCGACAGGAAACCACGGTCTTGCTCTCGTTCGGCTTGGGAGTGATCCAAATGATTGGCGCGCTGGTCGCTGTCGTTCTCACCATCAGCCTGATTCCGCAAGAGATCGAGCGCAGGACCATCTACACGATTTTGTCCAAACCGGTGCAAAGGCATCAATTCCTGCTCGGCAAGTTCCTCGGCAGCCTTGCGACCATCCTTATGATGATGGCCCTCATGACCGTCACGTTTTTGCTGGTTTATTATCTGTCGAAGCACAGTCTCCCAATCAACCTGTTGGCCGGTCCGCCTCTGTTTTTTCTGCAGATGATGATCCTGGCGGCGGTCGCGATGTTTTTCAGCACATTCGTATCGCCCCTCGTCAACTTCTTCCTCAGCTTCGGCATCTATATGGTCGGCAACCTGGCGAACCCGCTCTTCGAATCACTCTCCACAACGGAAAATCAGTTAACCCGCTTCGGCGCCACCCTGATCCACTACGTGCTGCCGAACTTCGCGAACTATAACGTGCAGAATCCGATTATCAATCCGGGATCCATGATTGCCAACACACAGGTGTACAACCTTCAGGTGATCCTGTACGCGGTCTTTTACACCGGCATTTTGCTCACGCTCGCCGTCGTGATCTTCGATCGGAGAGAGGTCTGATGAAGCGGATGAAGTGGGCCATTCCTGTCCTCCTTTTGCTATTCGGTTCTCAAGCTGTGCTGCAAACGAAAATCGATCCGTTTTGGAAGAAATACTATGCGCCTCCGAAACTGTCCGTCCCAGGTTTGGGCGCGGAACAGGTATTGGTCGCGCTGAGCGGATTTCGGGAGGTGCTGGCTGGCATCATGTGGGTGCGGGCCGATGAATTCTTCCACCAAGGGAACTATGACGCGATCCTGCCGCTTGTCCGCCTCGTCACGCTGCTCGATTCAAAGCAGATCGATGTCTACGTGACCGGCGCGTGGCACATGGGCTACAACTTTACCGATGAGGACCAGCGATCCGATCGCAGATATCTGGTCCCGGCTTTGCAGCTCTTGCGCGAGGGTGTCAACAACAATCAGAACACGTATGAGCTGTGGTTCGAACTGGGGTGGATGAAGTACCACAAGATCATGGACTATAAGGGCGCGGTGGAGGCATTTGAAAAGGCGAAAAACTTTGAGGATATTCCGCTCGCCCGTCGCGACATTTTGGCCCATGCCTATTACAAGAACGGTCAGATATCCGACGCATTGAACTATCTGTACGAGCTTCTCGATATGAATCAAAAGATTCTCGACGACTATCCCGGCAACGAATCCGCGCGCATCGGGCGAGATACGGTTGAGAAGAATCTTGACCAGCATATCATTCGCATGGCCGCGCGGGGCTATTTCGCGAAACAGCGTGGCGACTATGGTCCGGCAGGCCATTACACGACGTTGCCGCCCTTGGAGCAGATGGATTTTGGAGCGCGAATAACGGTGACCGAGCCGGGCGTCATTCGGGTGGTGGGGACGTTGGGGCTCGCCCCGATCGGCGCAAGGGTCCGGATCGTCCTGAAGGATCAAAGTTACGACCTGCATTTGGCGGAAAACGAAAAGCTGCCGTTTTCTCCGGAGCTGCCGAAGGACGTCACTTACATGCAGGACGATTTGTACAACAAGAAAAAGCGATTTGCACGGACGATCAACATGTCGAAGGATCCCGCCATGTATCCGTTCGATGCCGAAAAGTATGATATCGTATTCTCGTGGTCTCCGCGATGGGCGCCGGCAAGCATTCAAGATCGGCTCGGTTGGAATGGGGAAGCCATGGATGACAAGCGATACTTGAACATCCCGAAAGACGACCCGTCTTTGCGGCAAATCCTTTGCACCCTGACGATTACAAAGGACCAGATTTTGCAGCGGGGCGAATGGCGCGATAAGAAGGTTGTCGTCGAAACGCCCGGGTTCGTAGAGGTACAAGAAGAGGCGCCCAAGTATCGAGTAGTTCCCAACACGCCCGGAACTCCTGGGCCTGCGAAATCGACATAGCATTAGAGAATTGAGGCGGCGGCTGTGGCCGCGCTAGATGGGGAGCCAGCGGTGCCCTGTTCCCGCAATCCGCTATAGCGGGGTCGAATTCCCGCCCTAGGCAGTTGCCCCTCGCGAAACGACGTTCGTCGGCGATGTTGACAATCGGGCACTGCGCGACGGAGCGGCGGCGAACCCCGCCAGGTCCGGAAGGAAGCAACGGTAAACCGATTGCCCCGTGCGCCGCAGAGCTCCCGGTAGGAGTCGCCGTCGTTCGCATGCCGCGGAGGGTGTTGTCGAAGGCAGGTGCGCGGCCACACCTGCCGCCTTTAACCATTGCGAAGATTAATCCCCTCCCCCGCTTGAGGGGGAGAGTAGGGGGCGGATGAATCCCCTCCCCCGTTTGTGGGGGAGGGGGGGCTGGTTAATCCCCTCCCCCGCTTGCGGTGGAGGGTGGGGGAGCATGCAAATCCCCTCCCCCGCTTGCGGGGGAGGGTTAGGGTGGGGGCAAATACGCACAGATCTATCGTCGAAAGTATCGCAGCGGCCGTCCGGCTGGATCGCTACCTGGCCGACCGGCTGCCCGAACATAGCCGCTCCCGATTGCAGCGCGCGATCGAGGAGGGGGAAGTGCTCGTCAATGGGAGGCCGGCAAAGCCAAGCCACAAACTTGAGGCCGGCGACATCGTAACTTGCGCGAAGCTCCGAGAAACGCCGCCGGACGAGAACCTCACTCCAGAGGACATACCGCTCGACATCGTGTACGAAGACGAATTCATGATGGTGATCAACAAGCCGGCCGGTATGGTCGTGCATCCGGCGGCGGGGAACCGGCAGGGAACTCTGGTGAATGCGCTCCTGGGGCGAGGCGGCGCATTGTCAGAGGCTGCCGGCAGCTTCCGGCCTGGCATAGTCCACCGTTTGGATAAGGACACTGCCGGGCTGATGCTCGTCGCGAAAACAGATGCGACGCACGCGAAACTTGCCAGGATGATTCAAGAGCGCAAGGTATCGCGAAAGTACGAATGTATCGTCGTTGGAAGCCCACAGCAGGACCGGTTCCGGGTCGATGCGCCGATCGGCCGGCACCCGAATGACCGAAAGAAAATGGCCATTGTTGCGGACGGCAGATCGGCAACAACGGATTTCGAAGTTACGGAGAGACTTATCGGGCATGCCGTTCTCATCGCCACGCTGCACACAGGCAGGACCCATCAGGTCCGCGTCCACCTGGCCTCCATCGGCCTTCCCATCCTCGGCGACAAAGTGTATGGAACCAAGAAAGCCGATAATCGGAGCGTCGGGTCTCTAGACGGCCAGGCGCTGCGCGCCTTTCGGCTAGACCTCGAGCATCCGATTACCGGCCACTCGCTATCCCTCACGGCGGATCGACCGCCGGATTGGATTGTTATCCTTGCTGCTTTACGCGGCGTCGAATCATCAGGCCAAGACCGATAGTCACCGCGGCAATCGAGGAAGGTTCGGGGACGATGCCAATGCCGGCCCATCCACGCGTGTCGATCGTTAATCCGGTTGGTTTCGTGACCGAAAGATTGATGCTGTACGTGTACTTTGGCGGCTCTTTGGTGAACGGGAAGTGTTGCTCGAACGAACTCGATTCACCCGGCAAGTTGGTAAACTTCCAACCGTCGCCGAGCATTTTGCCGTTGTTGTAGGCCGTGCCAAGCGTAGTGTTGCCTTCAACAATCCCCAGTTGCGTGCCGTAGAACAGCGCTGCGGCAGTGTTGCCCCAATAATTAATCGTGTCGAACCAGCTCGCTGGAGCCTTGTACCACATGTTGATGTTGCCCTCCGTAGCGGGGCCACCATTCAAGATCAGCGCATAGCTCAACAGGCTGCCATCGAATTTCATACTTCCCGACAGGTGATAGCCGGCCGGCGAATCGATGTTGATGATCTTCGATCCGCTCGGATTGTTCCACGTAATGGTGTATCCATCGACCACGATGCCCATCTGTGATACCTGGGCAAAGGCGGCTCCGGACAACGCCAAGAAAACCATCACAGGGTAGGTTCGTAAATCCATCTCTTACTCGCTTTCCTGAACACAAAAAGAAAACAAAATACAAGGCTACTCTATAGCGAGAACCGCCATCCGTCAAGTGGATTCTTGGAGAAAGCGGCCAAATCAGGGGCAATTGCCGGTTCGCTGATCCGCAGGGTTAATAGCTCGTACGGTAGGGTCGCTGGCGGCAATTGGGGCAGGGAGAGTTATCCCGCAATTGTCGCGACGGGGACGGGCGCGGAAGCCACTTGATGCAGATAGATCCTGTCCACACGACCGGTTATACGGCAAGGGATCTCGTGCGGCGTGGTGCCGACCCAGCCGGCAAGGCGCTCGGCGGTAACCGGACCTTCCACCAGCCCGACCACTTCTCCCAGCTTGGCTGACGGAATATCCGTTACGTCCACCATCACCTGGTCCATGCACACAATCCCCCGCACCGGCGCTTCCTTGCCGTGAATCAGCACGGAGCCCTTGTTGCTCAGCTCCCTCGGATACCCGTCGGCGTACCCGGTGCCCAGCGTCGCGAGACGGGTGCGGCGCTCGGTGATCCAAGTCCCGCCGTATCCCACCCGCTTCCCGGCCGGTATCTCCCGCAGCGCCATGATCCGCGTCCGCCAGGTCATCGCGGGCCGCAAATCCACCTCGGGGCAGGGAACATTGCGGATGCCGTACGCCAGGATGCCGCTGCGCACCATCGACCGCTGCACCTTGTTGAACCGAATGAGAGCGGCGCTGTTGGTGCAGTGGACCATAGGGATGTCAACGCCGCCGGCCCCAATTTCGGCAAGGACCCGCTCGAATTCTCGGTACTGCATCGCCGTGTAGTCCAAATCCAGCGCGCAACTGCTGAAGTGCGTTGCAATGCCCTCCAATTCGATCCCCGGCAGGCCGGACAGCAATCGCGCGAGATCGGCGGCCTGATCCGGTTGGACGCCAAACCGCGCCATTCCGGTATCCACTTTGATGTGCAGCTTCACGGTCTTCCCTTGGCGCTGGGCCGCCACGGAGAGGGCCTTCGCAGCCTCAGCCTCCTCCACCATATTGCGAAGGTCATACCGGACAAGCACGTCGGCATCCAACGGGGAAACGGGGGATAGAACCAAGACGGGCGCAGAGAGCCCGGCCTCTCGCAGGGTAATTCCCTCACCAACTGTAGCAACGGCCAGCCAATCGACCCCATGCTCCACAGCGCACCGGGACACCTCCACCAGCCCGTGTCCGTAGCCGTCCGCCTTCACCACAAAGCAGTACATACTGCCCGGGGTAACCAGACCCCGAAGCTGCGTGAGGTTATGCCGAAGATGGTCGAGGTCGATTTCCGCCCAACAACGAGAAAATTCGTGCATTTCTGAAATACCCTGGGAACATTCTACTCGCTCGGCAAGTCACAGGATTGAGTGAGAAGCCCCGAGTAAATCTCGGGGCCCCTCCTATGACCGCGGATCGCGCAGTGCTCTTCACCTCATTGCCCGGTAAACCTACCGGGCAATTTTTTCTGCGCGCTGCGGTGACAGCTTACTTTTGACCTGCCGGTACAGTTCCGGCCGATCATACGCTACGAGCAGGTTGGTGAGCCGCCTTCCGGTAGGCAACACCATCCTGCCTCTGTAATACAGACAGACACTAGAGCCGCCGTCGAAACAGATCGCCTCTCGGGCGCCCATGCTCTTTAGAACCTTCGCAACGCCGGAAAGTGTCATCTTTTTTCGTGTTGCGATAAGGATTAATTTGTTGTCTTTTGTAATGCCGGCCGCCACGCGGGGGTTCGGCTTAGAAAGGCTGCCGTCTTTGCGCCCTTTCAGATCCGGCGCAACCACCCCGCCTTTCATGATGCGAATACCCGCTCCCAGCACATATTCGTAGTCCCGCCACTTTTGCGTGCAGCCCCAGGCCGGATGGACGATGGTTGCCTTCCCAAACCAGTCAATGGCGAGACAGCTAGGAATATGGCCCCAATTGACGCACTCCCCATCAATTACGATGTCGCCGACGGGCCGCTTTGTCTGCAAAGAGTGAAAGGTGCCGGTAATGGCAACAGCGGGCCGGGCGCGATGGACCATCTGACCGACCGGCTCGGCAACTCCCAAACGCTTGGAAACGACGCCGCTTACTTTCACATCATAGCTATTGAGGTCGATGGTGACGACGTGCAGGGTGGTGGACCCCAGTTTTTTGGCGGCGTATGAAATGGCGCTGGCTCCGGCGGGTGGGGCGCTCAGCGCGACCATGGCAGCGAGGACACAGATCATAATTTCTTCTCTCCCCATTCGACTTTGTACCATGGCAATCCTTGATCGGCAACTCGTTGAGGTATTGGAAACATCCGGCTATACTGCCTGGTATGAGCGTGGGGGTAGTGTGGAATCGGGGTGCGCGGCGGGCGAGAAACCTAGCAATGCACCGGCTGTTTCCGGATGCGGAGCTTTGCGAAACGCGTGACTCCTTGGAGGCGACGGCGGCTGCCCGCGACCTAGCATCCCGCTACGACACGGTAATTGCGGTCGGCGGCGATGGAACGGTCAACTCGGTTATCAACGGATTGGTTGGGACGGACGCGGCCCTCGGTCTCATCCCCTGCGGGACCGGTAACGTGCTCGCGCAGGCTCTGCACATACCCGTGAACGATCACCAGCGGGCCGCCGAAATTTGCCTGGGAACCACCACGGCCACGATAGATTTGGGACGTTACGGAGACCGTTGGTTCGTGGCCTCTGTCGGTTTCGGCATAGACGGGATCGTGGTACCGATGGCTGATCGCTGGAAGCCGTGGTTGGGCCGAGGCGCATTCATGCTGGCTGCCATCGCCGCCCAATTTCGCGTCAAACCCTGGCACGTGACAGTGGAGGGCTCTGTTCCATCAGAGCCGACAAGAGAGGGAAGCAACCCTGATGTGTTCGGGTCCACTGCTACCCATACCCTTCCGAACGCCGATACCAAAGACCCGAACACTCGACTGCTATTCGAGGGCGAAGCCCTGCTCGTGGCCGCCGTCAACGCGCCAAAATATGGCGGCTGGATGCGGGTGTCGAAAGAGACGTCGATTTCCGATGGACTCTTGGACTTGGCGGTAGTGCGGCCGGGCGGCGTGTGGAAGGGCGGGATCATGGGTCCGGCTCTGGCGGGCAGCCTGGCCACTGCAGACCGCAGCCGCCGCGTTGAGGTGTTCCGCGGAACGTCGTTCCAAATCCGCTGCGACGCCGGACCCCTGTGCCAGATCGATGGGGAGCCGGCCCCCTACTTGGAGGCGAAGGTTTCCGTCGTTGCTAACGCGCTGCGGGTCAAGCTCGGCGCATGATGGGCCGCCTTCGCCACAGCCCCGCGGCAACCAGCATCGCGGGGACGGTGATCCCCGGCTCCGGGACGGGGGTGGAGAGCCAGACGGAGGACGTGCCGTCAGGATCCTGGGCCGTCCAAAGCACTTGGCCGTTGACGCCCACAGCGAGCCCAGCGGCCGCACCATAGTTGAAGCCGCCGTACGCGTCTGCGGAAAGATTGAACTGATTAACGAAGACGCTGCGTTGAGGAACCTTGGGACCCGACGCATACCAAACACCATTACCGGAACCGTCCAAACCTGTCATGTGGAAATCGGTGGGGATTCCCACGATATCTGTCGTGAGATTCTTGCCGTTGAGTATGGCCATGAAACCATATTGTTGGCTGCTCACTGCTTCCCAGAACACATCCCCGTTATCATTGATGTAATTCCTCAATTGCCCGGCGCCGTCGATGCCAAGCTCCGGCAGTTCCGCTGTCAGGTCTTCCATCCCCTTCATCATGTGCGCCGAGTTGTCCATATCGTAGCGGATCCACAGATATTGTTCCGATGAGTTGATCGCCTCGGGATGCCCCCCCTTCATGGTGGGAAACAGCCCTTTGGTCAGGTTCTGGTCGTTGAGAAACATGTCGAAACGTCCATCCGTCGTCGATCCGAGCGCGGCCCAAAGAACGCTGCCGTTGACGCCAAGAACCCCTTCGGGAGCTAGCTGCAGATCACCGAGAAGAGGGGCCGTGAAGTTCGTGCCGTTCTTGTAAAGATTGATATTTCCGGCCGAATCTGTCGCTCGATACAGGGTGTCACCTTTGCCGATTGTCCCATAAAGCATCACAGCCGATATCGTCGCGCCGCCGGAGATCTCCATCCCCCCTTGGAACACCCGGGAGACGCCGGATTTTTGATACAACCAGAATGGATCACCCGCGTCGTCGATTCCCCGAATCGTGACGTGGCTCCTATTCGTGTCCGGCGGGAAGAGCGGTGCGTAGAAATCGTGGCCGTCGGCGTTGATAGAGAGTGAGCTGGCCGTTTCGCCCACCCACGCGACCTCGCCGGAGGCATTGATTCCGTAGCTCGTTCCGGTGGAGGCCGTTCCGAGGTACGCTTGGTTGAGATTGATCAGCGTTCCAGTGCCAGAATGATATTTCCAGGCGCTTTGGTAACTACTCAATGTGCTCGCTGTAAACGCCACGTCACCGTTTGCGTTGATGAAGCAGTTCGTGCTCTGTCCCGCGAACAGACTTTCATTGGACAACCGCTCGTGGTTCCACAGCGTTTGCGCCTGGCCGGAGACGACTGCCAATGCCGAGACGGCCAGGACGGTGGAAAGAGTTTTCATCCAGATTTCTCCTTTAGGTGCAATACCAACTTGGCTCCAGCGCCGGATTCTTTGTGACCTATAATGTAGACTCATCTGCCCTGCGAATCTATCCATGCGATCAGCAAATATTGGTAGCTGCAAGCTGCCCCTGGCGTGTGACCCAGCGCAAGCTAACGCTGGCGGGCGCCATGTTGGCGAACGAAATTGTGGTACCGTTGGAGTCAACCATGAGCCGTGTTCTTGTCACCCGCGGGGCCGGGTTTTCGGCCGCCCATAACTTCTGGATCCCCACGCTCTCGCGCGAGGAAAACGCGCGCCTGTTTGGCATCGCCGCGCGGGAATCCCCCCATGGCCACAACTATCGCATTTTGCTCACGATCGCCGGCGACCCCGATCCCAAGACCGGCATGGTCGTCAACATCTCGGAGGTCGCGAAGCTGCTCGAACAGAGCGTGGTTCACGTCCTTCGGGACTGCTGGATCAACCGCGACGTGCCGGCCTTTCTCGACACGATCCCGACCCTCGAGAACGTGGCGCTCTTCGCATGGGGCGAGCTGTCGCCCGGCATCCCCGGAACGGAAATGGTGCGGCTCGTCGTTGCCGAATCGGATGAGTTATGGGTTGATTACGAACCCACCAGGAAGGAAGGGGCCATGCTCCTGACACGCAGATACGAATTTTCCGCATCCCACCGCCTCTATTCTCCCCACTTCTCGGAGGAGGAGAACGTGAAGCTGTTCGGCGCGTGTAGCAATCCGCACGGCCACGGCCATAACTACGCGTTCGAGGTCTCGGTGACCGGCCAGATCGATCCGAAATCCGGAATGCTCGCGGACCTCGCCAAACTGGATGAATGCGTGGGGCGAGAGGTCCTGGACTATCTCGACCACAAGCATCTCAACCTGGACCTTCCGGACTTCAAAGAACTCGTGTCGACGACGGAAAACGTAACGCGATTGATATGGCGGCGGCTGGTCGACAAGGTGCCGGCGAAGCTGGCGCGCGTCATAGTGCGGGAGACCTCCAATAACGTCTTCGAGTACTCCGGCGAATGAAGGGCCAATTCTCCGAGCTGTACTCCGGGCTTCTTTCGCAAATTGGCGAGGATCCGGCGCGGGAGGGTCTCACGCTGACCCCAAAGCGCGCAGCCGAAGCGATGAGCTACATGACCGGCGGATACAAGATGAATCTTCAGACCATCCTGAACGACGCCATCTTCGATTCGCCCGGCGAGGGGATGATCATCGTCCGCAACATCGAGTATTTCAGCCTGTGCGAACACCATTTACTCCCGTTCTTTGGCCGCGTCCATGTCGGTTATATTCCGAACGATAAGATCGTTGGCCTGAGCAAGATCGCGCGCGTGGTGGAAATGTTTGCGCGGCGCTTACAAGTTCAGGAGCGGCTGACGACGGAGGTTGCCGAGGCCCTCGATACGGCGATCCATCCGCAGGGGGTGGCCGTGGTGTGTGAAGGCAAACACCTGTGCATGATGGCGCGAGGAATTGAAAAGCAGCACTCCAGCGTCACGACGAGCCACGTCATCGGGGTTTTTCGCGATTCTCACACAACGCGCAGCGAGTTTATGACCCTTATTGCGAGTGAGCAGCGCTGACGATTGCGTCGATGACGGATGTATCGCCGCCTTCTTTCTTGTGCGCGGTGACCTTTGTGATTCGGTATGGAGTAACGGCGATGTTCATCATTGCGTCGCCGCGTTTGATGGTTAGCTGAAATTGGTCGCCCGCCGGATCGCCCTTGAGCGCTGCCATCAGAAGATCGCGATTGTGAACCGATTTGCCATCTACCGCGACGATGACGTCGCCCTCTTTCAGGCCGGTATCTATCCCAGACGGTATCGAGCTGACCTTGTAGCCGTCATCGCCGACGGACTTGAGCGGCACCCCCAATTGGTACGGCTCGGTCTTGACTTCCACTGTGTAGCCTGACTCCCGCACCGTCGATTCGATCGAGGGCCATTGGTCGTGCTCGACATACTGATCAATCATCTCCGCCAGATTGACGCCGGATATCTTCGTGACGATCCGCCCCATGACGGCGCGATCGAAATCCTTGCCGCGAAGCGCATAGTCCCGATACAAGCGGAGCATTACCTCGTCCAAAGAAAATCCGCGCCTGCGCATTTCGACATCGAGCAGGAATGCCATCAGCGCGCCGCCGGTGTACACATCTTCGTAGCAGCGGCGATCCTGGAACATGCGCTTCCCCGCCTCTTCCAAGGATACCGGCGGGACCCTTCGATGGTTCTGGCTGCGCTGGCATAGTTCTGTGACAAATTCGTCCTCTGTAAGGAAGCCGAGGCGGGCCGCGATGACGTGCTGGTAGTAGGTTGTGAATCCCTCCCGAAACCAGGTGTCCGGAACGTTTGAGGACGGATTGCCCAGATGAAAGGTTTCGTGGACGATGAGCGGACCGACCTGAGTGTTCAGTTCCTTCGGGCCCATCTTCTCGTCCACGCTCAACATCATGGACATCCCTTCAGATCGGCTTACGCTGCCGCCAAAGCTGACACCAGCACGGTCTTTCGATCCCGGATAGGGCGCGGCGATCAGCAGAAGCTCCGTTTCGGGCAGGCTGCCGAAGAAATCGTGAACCCCCTTCACCGCCTTGCCGGCTACCTCTCCAAAGCTCTGCTTGGGAAAGCCATACGAGTCGCCGCACAATATCGCCCGCACCTTCGTCGGCCCGAGATCCAGCGACGCCTCCGCAAATCGGCCCAGCGCCACGAACGAATATTGCCCAAACGCACCCGGATTTCGCGCCTCATACCTTCCATCCGGTTGGACGTGCATGTTGGTTGCAACCTTCCAGCCGTCCGGCATTTTGTAGCGAATCCGTACCGACTTAACCGGCCGCACATCCTCCGAAGGCCGCAGGAACAGGCCGATGGTAGGGAAGGTGAGGAAGTCCGGGCCGGAGTAGGGGATTTCCGAAAGCGACTGCTGATACGCGCCGCTCAGATGCTCGAGCCGCACTTTGTAACTGAAGTCACATCGTTTACCCGTTGGGATCTGCCAGGCGTCTTGCGAAATTCGGACCGGCCTCAGCCGCTCTCCGTCCACAACGGCTTCCAAATCCTCCACATATTCGCCAAACTTCTGGAACGGATACATCTGGCCTTGGCCGATGACCAAGGAGAACCGCCGCTCTTTCGGCAGAATGAGGCTGCCGCTAATCTCCACCTTCTTCGTTCCGGGTTGGGGGACCGTGAGCGTGTAGCTCAGCTCGATACCGGTTGCCGGCAGGGTTGCGAGAAGAAGGGTGGCGAGGATCATATCAGGGAGAAATACGTGTGAAAAGCCGTTTGGGTTCGCGGAATAGAGTGGAGTTCGGCAATCGGGCCGCCGAAGATTCTTTCGTGAGGGAAGTCATTATGCTGTTGGGATTTGCCGTTTATGTTGGCGCAGCGGTCGGATTTTACTTGGGAATGGTGCGGATGGCCCAGCCGGAGCCCGAGGAATTGGCTCTTGCGGATGGCAACTGGGCGGATCGCGTCAATGGCGAAGTGGAAAGCCTCGAAAAGGTCGCCTGACGCCTGCCTACCTGCCGCCACGGTGCGCCAACACCTCAACAAGAAGCGTGATGACGAAGAAGGAAAGCCCCAGGTACAGCGTCACCCTCGACATGTAGTCGTCAAAACCGGCCTTCCCCTTGAATGTCGTTCGGACCGAGGCCGAGGCTCCCGTCAACCCGCCGGCCTTTGCGCCCTGCATGGTCACCAGCGCGATGAACAATAGGGCGACAATTCGATCCAACCAAAGAAATATATTGTAAGCAACGACCAAGAATTTTCCTCCCACGCCTTCGCGGCGACCATTTTACCCGAGTTACCCATTTGAAATGTCCGAATCAGGTTGTATAATGCTTGCGTAGGAGGACTGCTATGGTGTTGTCGCCGAGGGTTCTTGTGATTGCCGTTCTGGCTGCGTCTCACCCCGCTCCGGAGATCGATACCGCGGCCCGGTATCGGAATGTGGATTGGGGAGACTTTAAGGGCGAGGCGCCGGCCGGGCCTGAAGACGCATATATCACCACTCGCCTAAGCGGCGACTACCAGTTCGGCACGGCGGTCAAGGACGACTCTGGTCAGTGGTCGGTGATGCTGGAGGTGGCCCGCATCCGCTGCGTGATGGATCGCACGAAGTCGGGTGTCAAGCTGGGAAAGAACTCCGAGCATCTTCTGCTCCACGAGCAATACCATTTTGCAATCACCCTCTATTGGGAAACCGAATACCATAATGTTCTTACTGGATTGGTCGGTACCGGGGTGGCAGAGACGGATGCTATCAACGACTTGACCGACAAAGTGAAATCTGCCTTGCGCGATCTGAACGGAAAGTGGAAGCAGATGCAGGACCAGTACGATATTGAGACGGAGCACGGGGCCAACTATTCGAAACAGTCCGAATGGTGCAAAGTGGTGGACTCAATCCTCGCCGGCCAAAAGTAACGCTGGCTTCCAGCCGGCATGAAAGGATGAAGTTGTGTTGGGGTACACGTCCGCCGATATCCCCGGTCTGCAGATACCAAAGACCCCAACACTCCAAAGTAGCCAAAGGGTTGATGTGTTGGGGTACACGTCCGCCGATATCCCCGATCCGCAGATACCCAAGACCCCAACACTCCGGAGTAGCCAAATGGCTGTTGTGTTGGGGTCCTCGTCCGCCGATATCCCCGGTCAGCAGATACCCAAGACCCCATCACTCTGGAAGGACACCCGCCCCCCGGGCAGAACTGTCTCGCCATGGACCCCGCCGTAACGCAACTCCAACAATGGATAGACAACCATCAGGACGAGATGGTCAAAGCCCTCCAAGACCAACTGAGAATCCCCAGTAAAGAGGCCGACCCAGCGCCGGGCGCCCCATTCGGCCCCGAATGCCGCCGCGCGCTCGACCACGCCCTCAGCCTCGCCGAAAAAGCCGGTTTCCGCACCAAGAACCTGGACGGCTATGCCGGTCACGCGGAGTTCGGCGAAGGGCCGGAGATGGTGATGGCGCTCTGCCACCTGGACGTGGTGCCGGAGGGCGACGGCTGGAAATATGACCCGTACGGCGCGACCATAGACGACGGATATATCTACGCCCGCGGGGCAGGGGATGACAAGGGTCCCAGCTTTGCCGCCTACTTCGCCGCCTGCGCACTGAAAGAGACAGGGGTCCCGATCAAGCGCCGCGTCCGTATCGTTTTCGGCTGCAACGAGGAGAGCGGGTTCCGCTGCGTCAAGCACTATTTCGAGCACGAGGAGGCCCCGACCTACGGCTTCGCCCCCGACGCCGGATTTCCACTGATATATGCCGAAAAGGGTATCGCCAACCTAACGCTGACCATGAAGCAGCCGATCGCAGAGGGTTTGAAATTGGTGAGCGGGGAGGCGGGCAGCAGGCCGAACATCGTGCCGCAATATGCCTCCGCAACCCTGACCGGCGCCGACAAAGACCTGGACAAGGCGATGGAAGTTCTCGGCGAGTGCTGGGACAAGAACATCACGTACAGCCGCGCCGGAGACCAAATCACGATCAAGGCGCAAGGCAAGCCCGCGCATGGGGCCGCTCCGTTTTGCGGGGACAGCGCCGTCAACCGCCTGTTCCGCGTCCTGACCGATCTGCCGCTGGCCGGCGGGAGCGACTGGATCGATCCCATCTATGCGACCGGCGACACGGGCGGCGTGGGGCTGGGCATCCATGGCCGCGACGAGGTGGCCGGGGAGCTGACCTCCAACTGGGGCCTTCTTTCCATTCACGATGGAGTGATCGAGGCGCTGTACAACATCCGATATCCCGTCGAGTGGACCGGCGACATGCTGTTGGAGAAGAACGCGAAAATGCGCGAAAAGCATGGGTGGGAGCTGAAGGAGTTTTCGGACAGCAAGCCGCTGTTTGTGCCGCTCGACAGGGAGCCGGTGAAGACAATCCTATCCGTGTGCAAGGACGAGGGCATAGAGAAGTTGGAGCCGGGCACGATGGGCGGCGGCACCTATGCGCGGGCCGTCCCCAATACCGTTGCCATCGGCGCGGGCTTCCCCGGCGACGGCCCCGGGCACGAGGCCAACGAACGCATCGCCATCGCTTCTTATATCAGGCTATCCAAAATCTACGCGCACATCCTGTATCGCCTCGCCTCGCTATAGGTCTTATAGGACGTATATGACTTATAGGACCTATACGACCAATTCGTGTTCAGTAGCCGCGCTGCTTCCGCCTCGCTTGATAAATCCGCTCATTGATGCCACCCTCTTCGAGCAGGCGTTGCGACAACTGCCGCTTCAGCCGATCGAGCAGATAGCAGGTCTGCTGAATCAGACAGATCAGCGTGTTGGCGGCGGTATCACCAGGCTTTTCCTCAATATAAGTCCTATAGGTCCCATAAGACCTATTCGTCCTATATGCCAACTTCCGGATAAAAACCGCCTTCGGATGCTCCTTCTCCCAAACCTCTAAGTCCCTCTGCCGGAGAAAATCCAAATAATCATTCAGCAGTTCTTCGAGGCTTGCACGTGCGACACCAATCAATTTCAGCTCCGACGCACGCGATGTCCCACTTATCGCGCTTCCTTCCACGATGTTCTGCTTTCCGCTCCGCGCCGCTTGCACCATCTGGTCCGATGTTCGATCCGTTGCCCTCAGGAATCGTTTGCAAAACTCCACCGTGCCATCATGCACGATCTCCGCATTTTGGAAAGCTTTCAGATTGCGATAGCCGCCGTGAGCAGGCAGCAACTCTTCGGACATGGGGAAAGCGTATCAGAAGGCCCACTCCCCCGTCAAGGGCACCAGTCCTCCGGAGTTATAGGTCCAATAGGCCGCATAGGTCCTATAGGTCGTATAAGTCCTATAAGTCCTATATGACCAATTGTTGCGCCGGATACCGGCCCCGAACTGGCCGCCTACCCCCCGCCCGCGATGTGCCGGGGTTCACTATTTCCGACCACCCATCGCGCGCCGATACCCAAGACCCCGACACATCCGGTCCGCATTCACCAAGTGGCCGTGGTGTTCTCAGGGCAACGCCCAGTAGCCGCTCAGGAACATCGTGTAGCAGTCGTGTTCAGAAATGAACGCTTCGGGATCGGAAACCGGCGCTTCTTCGCCGATGCTGTTCCTAAAATAAACTGTCATGCGGTACTGCCCCGGAAGCAAGAGGAGTCCGTTCGTGACAAGAGATGGCTCGCCATACGACTCCAAAAAAAACACGTACGCCCAAACACCGTCAGATCGTCGGCGCGTCAAGTCATTGTAGTAAGAAACGCCATACTGGGTGTTCTCATACGCTCCTCCAACGCGGGTAACAACAGGGCGCGGGCCGGTCTTTGGAACGGTGAACTCCAAGTACCAAGTCGCTGTTGGTGGGGTGTCGTACGGCACCCACGTAGCTCCGGGGTGGTTGTGTGTGGACATGCTCCACAGCTCCGACTGTCTCGGCAGTGAACTCCATAGAGGAATCGCGTCAACCTTTTGGGCGGACAGTGGCCGGGAAACCAGGACGGCGCCGGAAAACAGTAGCGAAACGGCGGAAACTGAAACGAGTAGCCAAGTAAGTCTGGTGTTCACGTCAAACCTCCAAAACAAAGTAAAACGTAACCGACATTATACTCCTATCGGGCCATTTTCGCGCCGGAATGCATCGCTCGGCAATCATATTGTTGAGCGGCTCTGCCGAACCCTTGGTTCAAAAGAATCTGTGGTGGGTGCAAAGACCATGAGCCGCTCATCGAGTGGGCTGCAGTGGCCCCAACGACGCGATCCAGAAAGCCTCTCAACAATTTGATTGTCGAAGGATGGCATAATATCCTTCGCCAAGCGTGGAGAAGTGAGGGGTGAAGACACCTATGCCAAGTGAAATGACAAGATTGCGATTAAATAGCCACGGTGGCATCGCCGTCGAGGATGCGAGGGATATATTGCTATCGTTTGAGCAGGCCTACAACTCGATATCCCGATTCGATTCATTCGTCGCGGCGGTTCAGCAAATCGACCAGTACATTCCTTTACCCCGCCAGAATAAACTGGTTTCGCTATTCGGTTACGAATTGCTGGGCTATCCCGGCTCTCAGTACTTTATCGATCCATTCTTCGACGCTGTGCCACTCGAATTGTCGGCCGTGCAGCTTGCGTCGCCTGGATTTTGGGAATTTGTTGGTGCCCTCAGCCCCTTGGAGACCATAAGGGATTATGTGAATGATCGACACGAACGAATTAAGGACAAGGAATGGCGAGACGACATTCTGCATCGGAAGGCAGAGCATGAGAACACGATCCTAGAAAATCAAGCCGTACGCGAGCGAATTGATATCCTCAGAAGTTTGGGATACACCGACGATGAAATTCGCTCTCTAACAAGCCAGCAGATCGTGCTACCTCTTAGGGGACTTGGTAAACTCCAGGATCGCCACCTCATAGAAGATGCGACCGTTGCGCTCGCCGAGGAGGTACAACCCCAATTACCAGGCGAATCGGATGAAGGGGATGATGGTATACCTCAATAATCACGTCGGTGAGAGGCTCTGACGAATCCATCGTTCAACTGACTGGGGGTCTCTGTCGGGACCGCGAGCAGTGCATTGATTGGTCGTCATGGCGCCAACTGCGATGTGTCGGGGTTCACTCCCTCCGACCACCCACCGCCCGCCGATACCCTAGACCCTGACACATCGTACTGAGCGAGTACGAGGAAATACGATTCGCTCGCCACAACACTTTTTGATATGCATCCCAGTCCGCCATTTACAGCAAAGCCGACCTCTACTTCTCCTGCTCTTGGCACGTCAACGACAACTCCTACAAAGCCAATTTCCAAACCTGCATCCTCAATGTCAGAAAGCAGGATCACGTGACACTTCGGTGTCGGAGTCGCCTTCGGTAGAGGATACGTCAGACCAGTGCTTTTATAGAATTGGCAGCCAAGATTGTAGAAGAACGCGGCGATGCGAGTTACACCCCAGTGCTGCCATTCTGTGTACTCAGGATTGATCAGCTTATTCACGCGTTCGACCGAAATGTGGGCAACAAGCGTGCTGGCTTTGACAAACACGTCCTGCTGGTCCAATTTGTGGTCCTTGACAGGCTGGAACCCAGGGCTGATCGCGTCTGCGGTGATGTCCCCGACCCTTCGGTTTGGTCCGGGGAAGAAGAAATCGTACAAATTCCTTGCGTGGATGGCGAACGAATCGAGGACATGATTCCGCATCTGCTGGTCCAGTTTGGGATTTGCCGTCCTTGATGCCCCGTCAATTACGCCTACTAACTCGTACGGAATGACGGACTCTAGCAGGTAGTCGCGCTGCTCTTTCGTTAGAGCTGTCCCGCTTGTCATAACAAAAGTTTACCCGCCACCCAAACGTTCATGCAGGGGCCCGGGAACTACACAAAAAACAAATTGCCCTCCGGGCTGCGATACCCGGAGGGCTAGAAAGGATTCCGTAGTCGTTGTGAACTACGCCCGAGTGCGGTTCAATAGCTCACTTCTGCGAAATTCGCATTACTCGTCGAGTGCTACCCCGCTCGGCGTTGGCCGTCCGGGCGCAATTGGTTGATCGTCAATGGTAACGTCGCCTTCTCCTCGCCAGCGACAAGAATGTTGACGCTGTACGAGCCAGGATGCGGAATCAAAAGGCCCGCGAAATTCACGACCAAATGCGTCGTAGTACGGTGCCGCTGATTTTCATCTCGAGGCGGGAACTGCCCGTTTAGGTGGGCAATGTCCTTACCATCATCATCGATAATGATGACTTCCAGGGCTTTGGTATCCACGCGCTCCGCTGCTCCCAGTTCGACTCCGAACACGAGACTTAGTGCAGGATAGTTGCACGGAAATACCGGCGAATTGATTGTATCGAGGACGCCGAGTATGTTGGGCTTGCCCTCGAGGGACACATTCGCTCCGTCTGCTAGGACAGCATAGCTGACCTTCATTATTGCTTCTCCTTTATGATCTAATGGAAAGTTCTGGCCGCTTCGGGCCGACGGCGCGAATGGCATCTTGCGGTCAAGTCTCGATAGGTCATACTGCAACGTACAGCGATCTGGCCCAATCGGGCTGGCCACATTAGAACTTAACGCCAGATTGTGATTCAAGCGGTTGTAGGCTGTCAAGTCTCTGACACTAGATTTGGCGAAATTGCATTAGATTCTCACGAAATTCGTCAACAGGTAGCTCGGGCGCGATTTCATTTCTGGGCACCCGCCGTGCGTGCGACATGCAGGACTTCGCAACAAAGTCTAGGAGCGAAGCGACGAGCGACTGCGATGACTTAGCGCGGCGCGAATATTTCCCGGCAGTCCAATCGCTCGAGCAGTTCTGGATACGCAAGTGCAGTCGGGATTACATTTCGAACCACGCACAATGCCCCCGCAATGCCTGCGGCCTCGCCCATCGCACGGCAGACGGGTTGGATGCGGGCAGAGGACTGCGCATTAAAAGTAGCCGACAGGCAGCGGCCGGCGACCAGGAAGTTGGGCAGGTTTTTTGGAATGAGGCAGCGGTAGGGAATCTCATAATAATCCCCGGCGGGGATCTTCTTCAGCACCACACCGGGGCCGGAAGGATTGTGCACATCCACCGGATAGTTGCACCTCGCCACCGGGTCCTCGAACTTGCGCGCGGAAAGGCAGTCCTCCTCCGTCAGCACATACTCTCCCACGATCCGCCGGCTCTCGCGCACCCCCACCATCGGCGCAATCGTCCCGACGTAGCTATCCGAAAACCCGGGCATATAGCGCGTGAGAAATTGGTGAATGCGGTGGATTTTCTTTCGCCCCAGAATCTGCGCCCGCGACAGGTCCTCCGCCGACGCGCCATCGAAGCCCAGCAGGCGCGGGCAGTTGAACGCCAGCTCTCGGGGCCGCCCCAGAATTCCGAAAAACTGGAAATAGCCCAAGTCGCCCTCTTCCAAAACGCCATCCGCCAAGGCCTGCCGCACGCGATCGCCCAATGGGCTGTCAGTCGCCTCCGCAAAGCCGCAATAGAGAAGCGGCGGCTTGGTGTTGATGCCCAGCGTCGCCAGGTCGGCGGCAACCGCGGCGAAGTCCACATTGGCGATGGTAAAGCGCAGGGTCATCGGCTGGTGGCGGCCCTCGTCGTCGCCGGAAAACAGTTCGCCGCCCGCCAGCCGCACCGCGTCCGCGTCGCCGGTGGCATCGATGACGATCTTGCAGGCGTGGTCGGTGAGGCCGCTCTTGTTGGCGACTGTGACGATCCAGCCGTCGGCAGATTTAGTAACGGAGATAACGTTGGAATGGAAAAGCAGGGAAGTGCCGTGCTCTTCCGCCAGGCCGTCCAGAATCATGGTGACGATGTGCGGGTTGTACCAAGACTGGGCGTTGTGCTCCTCCGGCGGGCCGGGATGGATGGCGGCGTGGCGGCGGCGTATCTCCGCGTCCAGGCCTTGGCATAGCTGGGTTGTGCCGATGAAGTTGGGCATCATGGGGGTGACCCAACCTTGCGTCTGCGTGCCGCCGAGCGCGCCGAACTGCTCGACGATCAGGGTCTTTGCGCCCTCCCGCGCGGCGGCGATCCCCGCGACCGCCCCCGCCGTCCCGCCACCGCAGACGATAATGTCCCAATCGTGATTCATCTTCCGCTTCGCTTGTAGGGAGATTGGATTTTGAGCCCGGCGACGTCATTGAAATGCTTCAGATTGAAAGTGCAAAGTATCAGCTTCGACCCTTTGGCCGTCTCCGCGATCAAAGCATCAACGGCGCCCATTGAATTGCTGAGGTAGTGCCTACTGATCGTCCTTAACGCCCTCTGTTGATCGATATCATTTGGCCAAGCAATCTCAAACCTTTTCAGGAACGCCGCTAAGCGCCGAAGTTCATTGTTGGATTGGCAACCCATAACGAGTTCAAGAGCTGCGGGGCCGGCTATCAATGGGTATTCCGTTAGCCTGCTAAGCCAGTCAATCGCCGGTGGAAATTCGCGCAGAATATCGATGCAAACATCAGAATCAAGGAGCATCATTTTGAAAATCGTTTGCCGACCGATGACCTTTTGCGCAGCCGACGCGCCAGTGCCGGCCCACTCAGTTGCGAATCAGGCCCGCTTTCGGGCCAAGGTTTGCCTATAACCCCGGCCCTGCGAAGACTCTCGACTATTCTCGCACCGACCGGCTTATCACTTTTAGCCGCAGAATGCTTGTTCGTCGGTGCCGTCCGGCCAATCTCCCTTTGCAGAGCCGTCTCAAGTACGGTTTCACAGAATTCCTCTATGGATTGACCGTTTTCCTTTGCCTTCTTAGCTGCCAATGCCTTGAAGTCCTGTTCAAGCTTTATCCGAAGGGTCATATATCTTGCATTCTACCAGAAGCCTGTACTTAACATAATACTTATTATCGGACTCTGGCGAGAAGCAGGAATGCGGGACCCGCGCAGAACCATACCCTCATGCTCGCACCCACTCCCCCCATGGGCTGGAACTCCTGGAACACCTTCGGCGGCAACATCTCTGAGGAACTGATCCGCGAGACGGCGCAAGCCTTTCGAGACGAGCACCTGATGGACGCCGGATATCGCTATGTCGTGCTCGATGATCTGTGGCACGCACTGGGGCGCGGCGAGGACGGCCGCCTCCAGCCAGACCCGCATAAATTTCCCCGTGGCATGAAGCCGCTGGCGGACCACCTGCATAGGTTGGGCTTGAGGTTTGGCATGTACTCGTGCGTCGGAACCCACACCTGTGCCGGAATGCCGGGCAGCTTCGCGAACGAGGAGCTGGATGCCCAAACCTTTGCCGCTTGGGAGATCGACTTCCTAAAACACGATTACTGCTACAAGCCGGAAGGCGTGGACGGCCCGATGCTGTATCGCCGCATGGGGCAAGCGCTCCGTTCCACCGGCCGACCAATAGTATACAGTATTTGTAATTGGGGACGCAACGAGCCGTGGAAATGGGCGGCAAGCGCCGGCGGGCACATGTGGCGCACGACCCCGGACTTCGTCGATTCCTGGGAGAGCATCGAAAAGACCGGTTTTGGCCAGAAGGGATTGGAGTGCTATGCCGGCCCAAACCATTGGAACGATCCCGACATGCTGGTGGTCGGGATGTATGGCAAAGGCAACGTCGGCCAAGGGGGCTGCACGGATACGGAATATCGGACCCATTTCAGCCTTTGGTGCCTGCTGGCCTCGCCGCTAATGATTGGCTGCGATGTGCGTTCGATATCGACGGAGACGAAACGGATCCTGGCCAACCAGGAGGCCATCGCGATCAATCAGGACCCGCTCGGGCGGCAGGGGTATCGGGTGGGTGAAAGTTGGCTGTTCGGCGAGGTGTGGGCCAAGCCGCTGGCGGATGGGTCGATTGGGGTGGGGCTTTTCAATCGGCAGACGGAGCAGCGGCTGATTGGCGTGGCGTGGGAGAGTCTGGGGCTTCCCGATCGTCAGCATTGCCTCGTCCGGGACGTCTGGGCGGGGCAGGATGCTGGGGTCTTTCGAGGCAGTTACTCGGCGCATGTGGATCCACACGGCTGTTCCCTGCTCCGGCTGATTCCAAACATGTAACGCTGGCATCCTCCCGGCAACGACCAATGCCGCCTGGAAGGCAGGGTTACGGGTAGAATCCCGGCTCCATCATGAACGCGCGAGAGCTACGCAGCAAATTCCTGGAGTTTTTCGACGGCAAGGGCCATCATCGCCTGCCGAGCGACAGCCTAGTGCCGGACGACCCCTCGCTCTTGTTCACATCGGCGGGTATGGTCCAGTTCAAGCCGTACATCAGCGGCGCGGCCAAGGCGCCGTTCCCGCGGATCACCAGTTGCCAAAAATGCCTTCGGACGACCGATATTGAAGAGGTTGGGAATGCATCGCACCTTACATTTTTTGAAATGCTCGGGAACTTCAGCATCTTCGACTATTTCAAGGAAGATGCGCTGAAATGGTCGTGGGAATTTCTCACCTCGCCGCAATGGCTGGCGCTGGATCCGGCCAAGCTGTGCGTCACCGTCTATAAGGATGACGATGAGGCGTTTGCCATATGGCGCAAGCTGGGTCTGCCGGAATCGAAGATTGTGCGGTTAGACGAGGACAAAAATTTTTGGCCGGCGGGCGCGCCGTCGGAGGGCCCCAACGGACCCTGCGGCCCTTGTTCCGAGATCTTTTTTCAGACCGTGCCGGATTCCGAGTTGGCGGGGGACTATTTGGTGGATGCGGACGCTGGTCGGTGGCTGGAGATTTGGAACAACGTTTTCATGCAGTTCGAGCGGCGGTCGGATCCGGATGATCTGACCAAAGATGTGGAGTTGGTCCCGCTGCCGAAGCCGTGCATCGATACCGGCATGGGGCTGGAGCGAACGACCACGGTGCTGGGCGGATTTTCCGATGTCTATCAGATCGATACGATGAAGCCGATCATGGACCGCGTGTCGGAGCTATCGGGGAATGACTTATCCGATCCATCGGCACTTGCCGCCGCACGGATTATCACGGATCACCTCCGCGCAGCTTCGTTTTGCATTGCGGACGGTGTATTTCCAGCTAACACAGGACGAGGATATGTTCTGCGCAGACTAATACGGCGGGCCGTGCTCAAGGGTCAGCTCTACTTGCAATTTAGGGCGAACTTCTTGTCCAAGGTCGCCTTAGTCGCAAGAGAAACCCTAGGCGATCATTATTCGGAGCTTTCTGACCAGTTTGATCAAATCAAGACAGTCCTTGACAGTGAGGAGTCATTATTTAGACGAACGGTTACTGATGGAGCCATTCACTTTCATTTAAAGACTGGTCATCTGATGAACCAGTTGTGGGCTAGCAATGTTCCTGGGTCCGAGCCAGGAGGTATTGGTTACGATGGTATCTCGCCGAAAATAGGACTCGCCATCCGGATGCCAGACGGCACGGCGAAAGTTGTGACTCTAGAATTCGGCCCTACCATGCTGTCGGCAATCGGAATCTTCGAGCCATGGATTCTGCCTGGTGCGATCGCCTTCGAACTATATGACACATTCGGTTTCCCATTAGAACTAACAGAAGAACTAGCGGAGCGGCTTGGTGGCAACGTCGATAAGCGAGGTTTCGAACACGCGCTCAAAGATCAACGGGAAAGGTCCCGCTCTCACCAGGAAATCACTGGTCAGGTATTTACCAATAGAGTTATGCTATTCACCGCAAGTGATGCTAAGCCGTACACGGATTTCGTCGGATATGATTGTACAAGTATTCAATCGAAACTTGTACAAATCAGCCCCGTCTTCCTCGCCGACGATCAGCCCGCGAAGCAGTTCGATGTCGCCCTCGCCGAGACGCCGTTCTATGCCGAATCCGGTGGCGAGGTCGGTGATACGGGCCGAATCTTCTGCGACGCATTCGAGCTCCGCGTCGTGGATACGCAGAAGGCCGAAGGCATCTGGTGGCACCGGTGCGAGGTCGTCCGCAGCCACAAGCCGATAGTTGGAGGGCTCCGTTCCATCGGAGCCGAGGGGGATAAAGAAAATGGCTCCGATGGAACGGAGCCCTCCAGAACGGAGCCCTCCAGAACGGAGCCCTTCAGAGAAGAGCAAATTGAACTGCTGAAATCCGGTTACCTGTTCCAGGATGTCACCGCAGAGGTGGACGCGGAGCGACGCCGGAACATCGTCCGCAACCACACCGCAACACATCTCCTCCACGCCGCGCTCAGAAAAACCCTGGGCGATCATGTGCGGCAAGCAGGGTCGCTCGTCGCCCCGGACTATCTGCGATTCGACTTCACCCACGGCGCCGCTATGATACCGGAGGAGTTGAACGCAGTGGAGCGACTCGTCAATGAGTGGATCTTCCGCGAAATCGACGTCACCATCTATAACGACGTACCAATCGCGGAGGCAAAGGCGAAGGGTGCGATGGCGCTGTTCGGCGAGAAGTACGGCGACACGGTGCGAATGGTCGAAGTGCCCGGATTTTCCATCGAGCTATGCGGCGGTTGTCATGTGAAAAACACGGGCAACATCGACCTGTTCAAAATCACGCATGAGAGCAGCGCAGCGGGCGGAGTGCGCCGCATCGAGGCAGTCACGGGCAAAGGCGTATATGATTATCTGCTGCAACGCGACAGCCTCGTCAAAGACATCGCTACGGGTCTGAAATCCAACCCAAATGATCTCAAAACGGCGGTAGAAAAATTGCACCAAGAGGCTCGCGACCTGCGGCAGCAGTTGGAAAAGGCGATCAGCGGCGGAGCAGGGCAAAGCGGCGCGACAATCACAAATGTAAAAGGTGTGCCGCTGGTCACGCAAAAGCTGGAAGGCCTGCCAGCAAGCGCCGCCGGGACTGTGGCAGACAACCTCGCCAACCAGAACAAAGGGGCAGTGGTGCTGGTCGGCGCGGAGTCGGATGGCAAGGTTCTCTTCGTCGCCAAAGTATCGCCGGAAGCTCAGGCCATGGGCGCGCACGCCGGCAACCTGGTGCGCGAAGTCGCCAAAATCGCGGGCGGTTCCGGAGGCGGCAGGCCCGATTTTGCGCAGGCAGGCGGCAAAGATCCGTCGAAGCTGGCCGACGCATTGGCCCATGCCCCCGCAGTCTTGGACGCCCAACTTTCTTCTTAGCTCCGAGCCAATGCCGGCTGGAAGGCAGCGCTCTGGCAAGGTTGAATGCCGCCTGGAAGGCAGCGTTACGGGGAGGAGATTCTTGATTTGGCGCACGCAAGAAAGAAGCGCAGCAAACTCTTCCATCGCATCGGGTTGCGGGCGAGGGAATGAAGATACATGCGCCGGGCGTCCCCTGCCCTGCCCTGCATGTGGTATTGCGTGCCGAGTGCCGCGGCGGAATGTGCCAGCGCTTTTCGCATCGACGCAGGGTTGTCCGCCGTCGCCAGATATTCTTCCTCGTGCCCAAGGATCAATCGCTCGCGAATATCAACCTCCTCCATGTTCATCTGATCGATGTTTCGGCTTGTCTGCCGGTCGTGCACGCGATAGCCTACCAAGTCGCTGTCCTCATAGCAAAATTTGGTGAGCCTCGCCATTCGCAAGAACAGGTCCCAATCTCCCAAACATATCAAATTCTCCTGAAACTTCCCTGCCGCTTCCCACAGCGACCTCTTAAGGAGTACAGAGCTGGGGAAGCAATAGTTGTGGTAGATCAGGCGATCTATCATTCGGCAGGAGACCCCGGCCGGAGGCGGATCTGTGAACACACCGCTCAGCTTCTTGCCAAAGGCCTGATATTCGCAAGGGCTATCATTGTCGTCCACAAAATGCCCGTTCGAGAAGCTGAAGTCGCAGTCCAGTCCCGAAACCTGTGCTTCCAATTTTCGCGGCATCCAGAAGTCGTCGGAATTCAGGATCGCAATCCATTCCCCAGTCGCCGCTTCGATGGCGCGATTGAGCGCGGCATAGGTCCCCACATTCTGCTCCAGCAGCAGCAACCGCGCCCGGTCGGCGTATTCGCGTGCAATCTCTCCCGAACCATCACGACTGCAATCATCTACGATGATCAGTTCATCGGCCGCTCGCGTCTGCGCCAAAACGCTCTCGATCGCCCGCCGCAGATAGCGCTCGTGGTTGTAGCTGGTTAGGATGACTGTGACGCGGGACATTGGTGCTATTGTATTGCATGCGAAGGTAGACTTTTACCCGCGGCCCGATTATTGTGGAGAAGAAATCGTGAGCATTCCGTACATCATCGGCATCGATATCGGCGGGACAAAATGCGCGACTTGTATTTCGCAAGACGGAAACCTGATCGTGCGCGAGGAGTTTCGGACAGACGAAGAACCCAATCCGGAAGCGGTTGTGCGCCGGCTGGCCGCCATCGGTGAGCGGCTCCTGACAGAGCACCAAATCTCCAAGCAATATGTTGTCGGTGTCGGTGTTTCGTGCGGAGGACCGCTCGATGCCGAGGCGGGCCTAATCCTGTCCCCCCCAAATCTTCCCGGCTGGGACGAAATTCCCGCGAAGAGAATTTTGGAAGAGGCGCTGTACCTGGAAGCGAAGCTGGAAAACGATGCCAATGCCACGGCGGTCGCGGAGTGGAAACTTGGCGCGGGGCGCGGGCTTCATTCGCTCGCATTTCTGACCGTCGGCACCGGCCTTGGCGCGGGACTGATATTGGATGATCGCCTTTATCGCGGAAAGAAAGGAATGGCGGGCGAGGTCGGTCACACGACGATCCTGCCTGACGGACCCGACTGCCTGTGTGGAAAGCGAGGCTGTCTGGAAGCGCTGGCTTCCGGCTCTGCCATCGGCCGCAACGCATCTCATCGGCTCGGAAGAGAAGTGACCGGCAAACAGGCAATCGAAATGTTCCAGCAGGGAGATCCGACGGCGAAAGAAGTGGTTTTGGATGCCGCCCGCTATCTCGGCATCGGCCTGGCAAATCTGTTGCAGACGCTGGACCTTCAGCGGATCATTCTCGGGACAATCGCAATCCATGCCGGCGATGAATATTTGGCAACGGTTACAAAGTCGATGCGCGAACATTGTTGGCCGAGGATTTGGGAAGACGTGGACGTTGTTCCGTGTGGACTTGGCGATCGGGCGCAAGATTACGCCGCAATCAGCTTGTGGCTGGGATAAGACTTGCGATCCGCTCCACGAGGCGAGCGGCCACTTCATCTTTCGAGAGAACCGGCAATGCTTCGCAGGTTCCGTCGGAGAACAGGAACGTGACCTGATTGGTGTCGACCTCGAATCCAGCGCCAGGAGCCAGCACATCGTTGGCAACGATCATGTCCAATCGCTTCGCCGCCATTTTGGCCTTCGCGTTGGCGAGTACCTCCCCCGTTTCAGCGGCAAATCCAATAAGGACCTGCTTTTGTTTCTTGGCCCCAAGGGAGGCGAGAATGTCCTCCGTGGGTTCGAGCTGCAGGGCCAGGCCGTCTTCGCGCTTGACCTTTCCAGAGCGGGTGTCCTTCGCGCGAAAGTCCGATACGGCCGCGACGCCGATGAAAGCGTCGCAAGCCGGAAAAACCTCCTCGCAGGCCGCGGCCATCTCCGCCGCTGTCTCGACCCCGAGAACCGTCACACCAAAGGGCGGCGCCAGAGCGGTTGGGGCGGAAATCAGCGTCACGCGCGCTCCCATCTGTTGCGCTGCGCGGGCAATCGCATAGCCCATCTTCCCCGACGACCGATTCCCGATGAACCGGACGGGGTCTATCGGTTCGCGCGTCCCTCCGGCGGTCACCACGATATGCTTGCCCGCCAGACTTTGGCCCGTTCGCAGCATTGCAAGAGCTTCCGAGACAATCTGTTCGATTGGCGCCAACTTGCCAAGCCCAGTTTCGCCCGCAACCACATCTCCTTCCCCCGGCTCCACAATGCGAATGCCCCAGGACCGCATGGTGGCGAGGTTCGCGCGCACGGCGGGATGCTCCCACATCGCCGGGTTCATCGCGGGAGCAACCAGAACCGGGCCCCGGTACGCCAAGAACAGCGCCGCCACCAGATCATTCGCGCGGCCGTGGGCGAATTTCGCGATGGTGTGGGCGCTGCACGGGGCGCACAAAAACAGATCCGCCTCGCGAGCAAAATGAATGTGTGCCAAAGGCTCCTGCCAAAGATCGGACAATGCCTCCTGACCGGTCAGCGCGGTGAACAGCTCCGTCGTCACAAACCGCCGCGCGCTTTCCGTCAAACAGACCCGGACGGACGCGCCGGAACGCATCAGCTCCCGCGCCAGGTCGGCCGCCCGATACGCCGCGACGCTGCCGGTGACACACAGCAGAACCCTACTCTTCTTCTCCGCCACGTCCAGGCGTGTACCCCCTCTCGCTGAGACTCTTTGCGAGCCACAAAATGCGTTCCAACCGCTCCACCGCGTTCTCGACCGCATCATTGACCACGCGATAATCGTACTGCTTCGTCCCCACCTTGATCTCTTTTTTCGCGGTCTCCAATCGGCTTTCGATTTGCTCTTCCGAATCAGTGTTGCGCTCCCGCAGCCGCCGCTCCAATTCTTTTAGGCTGGGAGCGTCCAGAAACAGCAGCAGCGCCTCCGGATGCGCCTCCTTGACCGCCAGCCCGCCCTGAACATCGATCTTCAGCACCGCGACAAACCCATCGGCGAGCAGTGATAGTGTCTCGGACTTCGGCGTGCCATAGCTCTTGCCATGGACCATCTTGTGCTCCAACAGGTCCCCGGCATCCACCCTCTTCTGGAAATCCGCTTCCGACAAAAAATAATAGTCCTTCCCGTTTTCCTCCCCTTCCCTCGGCGCCCTTGTCGTGCAGGTGATCACCTTCCGCACCTTCGGATTGACCCGTTTCCAGGCTTCGATTACTGTGTCCTTTCCTACCCCGGAGGGTCCCGAAAGAACCACAAGCGTCCCACTCATCGCCGTGCCGCCACAAGCCGGAAAATCGCGTCCGCCAGCCGCACCGGATCGTGCCGCACCACGTCGCTTTCACTGATAAAATCCCCCACAATCGGTTTCAATCCCATCGCCTTCAGTCTATCATTGTCGGGCAACACCAGCTCCTGCCCCGACGCGCGATACTTCTCGGCGAGCGGCTCGCTGGGCACCGCCTTATTAACGATGACGTGGGTGAACACCCGCCGCCCCGTATGCGCCTCGATCGCCCGCACGTGATCGCTGGCGGTAAATCCGTCGCTCTCTCCCGGCTGGGTCATCACGTTGCACACATACACCTTCCCGGCAGGCGAAGCGCAGATCGCGTCAGCAATTCCAGTGACAAGCAGGTTCGGGATGACGCTCGTGTACACGCTACCCGGCCCGATGACGACGACGTCGGCCTCTTTGATCGCGCAGATGGCCTCATCGAGTGGCCTGGCATCCGGCGGATGAAGATGGATTTTCCGTATCCGAAGGGGCGAATCGACGATCGCCGTCTCCCCCTCGATCATCGTTTCGTCCTCCATCTCGGCCCGCAACACCACATGGTTGAGGGTGGCGGGAAGCACGCGCCCGCGAATATTAAGTACTTCATAGAGAGTCTTCACCCCGCGCTCGAAATCCCCCTCGATCTCCGTCATCGCGGCGATCAGCAGGTTGCCGATGGAGTGTCCCGCCAAACCGCCGGCCTTCTCTTCAAATCGGTGCTGGAATAGCGCGGTCATGCTCGGTTCGGCATCCGCCAGCGCGACCAGGCAGTTGCGAATGTCCCCAGGCGGGATGATCCCCATCTCCCGTCGCAGCACGCCGGAATGTCCCCCGTCGTCCGCTACCGTCACGATGGCAGTGATGTTGGAAGTTCTTTGTTTCAGGCCCCGCAGCAATGTCGAAAGCCCCGTCCCGCCACCGACCACCACGATGTTGGGGCCGCCGAGCAGCGTCCGCTTTCGGTAATAGGCGTCGAACTCCTTCCCTTCCATCTTGGGGTTGATGACGCGCGAAAGGCCCCGAATCACCTGCACCCAGGAGGCGTACAGCAGACCGATTCCGCCAACCGCCAAAAGGCCGGACGTGATGGCGCGGGCGATGGGCAGATGGTCGGGCGAGGCCACGATGCCGGCGAGAAAATCGGTGACCGTCTGGGTCAGCCAGTCGGTGGCCGAGCCGACCGCGACCGTGAACTCGATGATGAGCGCCGCGGCAACGGCCGCCACCCCCAGCAGGGTGAGCAGCACGATCTGGAACAGGCGTCGGCTAATCCTTTTTCTCCTTGCCGGGGGGCGCCAGTCCGTAGACGCGGGACGGATCGCCGATAGCGTTTCGCCCGCCGACAACTAAGACCCGCGTGTAGTTGGCCCTAATCTTTTTTCTCCTTGCCGGGGAGCATGAAGCTGAGAACGGAGCTGATGAGCGACACCACGATCACCCCAAAAGCCGCCCCCCAAAACGTATCAACGCGCATTCCCATGTTCATGTTGCCGACCACGTAGAACAGGATGATGTTGACAATGGCGGTGGATAGGCCGAGGGTGAGACAGTGCATGGGCAGGGTGAGAAGGCGGAAGACCGGGATGATGAACGAGTTGACCAGCCCGATCGCCGCGCCCGCCAGCAGGATGCGCCACGGGTCCTTCTCGTCAATGCCCAACCCCAACTTGAGCGTGTGCCCCGCCAGGCATGTCAGATAGAGGCTGAGCGAAGTCACCAACCACCGCCAAATCAGGTTCATCAATCGTACTCCTCCACCGGTACGGGGGATTCTACCTGGACCCCGAGTACCCTCCCTTGCCCGCCGATGACCAAGACCGGGGTACGATGTGTTGAAGACGACAATTGGAAGCTTGAATTATCAGTCCAGAATAATTGAAAGCCCATCACATCAACGTATTCTATAGCGAAGAGGACGGCGGCTATATCGCGGATGTCCCGGACCTGAAGCATTGCTCAGCCTTTGGCGCTACTCCGGAGGAAGCGGTCCGGGAGGTCCTACAGGCCAAGACTCTCTGGATTGCGGCGGCGAAACAGGCAGGTATCCCCTTGCTCCTACCCACCTACCGGCCGGCCATCTACAAAGTCGGCGCCTAGGAAGTTGAAAGCTCCCTAACGAATTGAGGTTCCGATGCAGATATTGCTATTAATCGGCAGTTTAATAATCATTGGTCAAGGTTCGGAGCCACATATCAATGCATCTATGCAATCCCATATGGTGCAACATAACCATGTCTCGAAATTGAGCATGATCAACGGTGTGAATGCAGATTATGAAAATGATAATCCAGATTCCAAGCGCCACGTCCAGGAGATTGTCGCGTTACTATCCAAGTGTCCAGTAATTGCCGAAACCGAACAGCAAATCGAGGAAATAATTTCTACCTTTCAAGCGATTAAGGGTTACAACATGTCTGAGATTTTTGTTGCCATGTTGAAGTTCTTGTCAGCAGATTATTCGCGTTACCGAAGGTTTAAATTATACCTCATGAACGAATACCTTTTCTTGGGATGCGCTCGCTGTCATGGGTTGGTTATTCCTAACGAATTCATTTTTTTGAGGGAAGAGAGTTTGAGCTCTCATACCTTCGACCCATTCTGGATAGACGCGCATGGAAAGCTAGTATTTCCGCCATTTACTTGGTATGTAATCGGCCATTCTAGATACGAGCCGATTGAACATTTTATTTTGCTGAGGCGGGCTTGTGGACTAGATCAGCTGTGAAGCTACGATTCCTATCAGCGGTCGTATGGTTTGCTACTGCCGCATTCCCCAACAGGCCCTCTGTTCTAATGCCCTTACTGGCCCGACAACTGAGGTCGTACTAGAGGCCCTCAACAGTTCCAGTCATTAGGCATCCGCCTGTCTAGGGATAGAATGATCGCCCCTATGCGGATTGAGTGTCATACTTGTCGAGGAGGCTAGACAATGCATCAGGTCTTACTTTTGGTGTGGTTCATTTTGGGGGCGTCTGATCAGCGACTCCAAACTCCCGTGCAGCTCAGCACCGAGCTGATGCCCGTCGGCGTGGTAGCACAGCAGCTTTCCAAACAGGCGGGCATCACCTTGCGCGTCGATCCAGCCGTCGCCGATCTCAAATTGGCCGTGTTTTTGAAAGGTCAAACTCTAGACGCCGCGCTAAAGGCCATCGCAAAGGCGCTCGACCTTTCGTGGGTCAAGGAAGGCGAAGAGCCCAAATGGACCTACCGGTTGCATCAGACGGCTGAACAGGCAAAGCGCATGAAGGATGCGAAGGCGGCCGCTGAGTCGGAGATCCGAAAAGACGATCAGAATCGGCTCAAAAAACAGATAGCCTCCCTTCCGGAAAACTATGAGCAGATGATGCGAGAGCATGCAAGAAAAACTATCGAATCTCTGATTGATCGCAATTCGACTGGTTCCAACCGAGTAGAACCGGGCCTCCATGAATACTTGACCGCTTACGTTGCGAAGCAGTTCAGTCCGAAACAGTGGGATGATTTTTGGAAAGGCGGCGAGATCCGTTTGCATTCCGGTGAACAGAAAGGGCCGTTCAAGCTGCCGCCAAACTTCAATGCCCTCATGAGCCTCTCGCATTGGGGGTCTGGTTTTTATTCCGGTCCTCTACCCCAAAAAAGCATGTTGGATGCATTTGACGCCGAAGACCTGTCAAAGCCGATTGACGACACCTGCTTTACTATGTCCTTTCGGTCTGAAACCGGATTGCAGACATTGATAACCAGTATGGGGAGCCGATCAGGATTTGCGAATCCACCCGCGACCACGTGGCATCTTTGGAACGACAAGGCCGTTACGCAAGCCGCGGGATTTCTGTCAGAAGCGGAAGAACAGGCAGTTTTCGAGCACAATGACAAGTTGAACGAGTCGACCGAGGCGGCCGAATACGCAGAGCCGTGGTCGCACATGCACTTTGGGATGGTTCTAAAGTCATTTGCTCCCAAATCCAAAATGGGTTACGTGGCAGAGGTCTTTCGAATTTCATTTTCCTCATACAGCGAGCCGGGAAGCGATCTCTCGAAATGGCTGTTGGACAACAGCAAGCAGTTCTCAACCTCTCTTGAAGGTGACGTCGTTTTCTTTCGAGACCGGAATTACTTCTTCTATCGACCGGAAGATATTTCGGAAAAATCATTGAATAAATTCGTGAAACAAATGCCTGCGGGCCTGGACGGATGGTCGTCGTTTTGTGCGACTCTCAGCGAGGCGCAAATGCGGGTCATTTGCGCGGACGAATTCGTTTGGCCGCAAGGCATGCAGATTCCGGGCGATATGATGGCGCCGAATTTCTTCACTTTGAGATTTTGGGGCTTCTTACATCCGATACAACGGGAACGAGCCATTTCCGAGCAAGGGCTGCCGGTTGACCATCTTTCACGATCGCAGCAGACGGCCATGCAGGCCGCGCTGGGGCAGATGCTGATCCCCGATCCGTTTGCCACGATTGAGAGGATTCACGTCACGAACACACCCAGTCATGGATATTGCTTTATGATGGATGGAGTTCCGATGAATTTCGTCGAGGATCTGGCCGAGGCAAAGCAGATGTTCAAGGAGCAAGACCCCAAGTCCACCGACTTCATTGTCGAACGAACTCAAGACTACTATGAGTTCGACTTCGTCCTGCCGGACGGCCAAATATATCAAGACAGCTTTCCGTTCAGCCAGTTCAAGAGGGTAGATGCGAAAGACACAGGCAAAACACCCAACGCGGGCGGATGACTGATCGGCAATCAAGAAGTGCGGAAGCCGTTCGGCCCTTGGTTCGTGGGTAATCTGACGACGCCGTGAAATGCCGGAACTGCAACTGCGAGCGGGTCAAGCTCGAGGAATGGGGGCCGAGCGCGTGGGTGTGCCCCATTTGTGGAGCAAAAACCATCGTGCCAAGCCACATCACGCTCAAGGACTTTGTGGCGGAGCTGAAAAGGGATACCAGCGCGGAGGTGGCTCCGTCTTCCCTCGCCACCCTATCGAGGGTGGGCCGCTCGGATCATCCGTCTCGAGTACCACGCTTGGCCAAATTCCGCGACGGTTGCATTTTCTACTTCTTTGCCGTGTTGATCTGGTATGGCTTTTTGAAGCTTGGGTATAGAATGCCATATCCATTGTTCTATTTTTTCATGGCGCTTCCTGGCGTCGTCATAAGTTGGCAAATCGTTTGGCACTACAAACGAGAACGAGCCTCGGCCCGCCGCGCCATCGACTCGGCCTTGGACGCCCGGGAGCCGATTCCCTTGCGTACGCTGACGATCGCGATTCGTGACAAACGATGTGGGACGAAAGCCGCTGAGCATCTCGTCTCGAGAAGCGCAGACCTAACTGATGACGAAATGAGTGAGCTGCGGCCGCAGGAACTTCGCAACCTACTCTGGTTGCTTATCCCGGTCGGATGGAAGAAAAGACCGCTGGATTGGCGGGTCGTGATTGCAATTTGCAAGGTTCTTGGGCATAGCTCCTTCGGGCCGGCGCTTTGGCCGTTGGGCCGCGTTGCGGACGGCATTCTCGCCAATGATTCGGTGCCAAAGGAAGTGAGAGAACAAGCCGCGAAGGCTGCCGAAGCCGTTCGCCATCGCATTCTTCAGTCCGCGCACGCCGCAGGCCTTCTCCGAGCCGCCTCCACGACCGACGACCCGTCCTCCCTCCTCCGACCTGCCACCGAAGGTGAGACCGAACCGGATCGGCTCTTGCGGCCAGCCCAGCCCAATGATGCGCCTTGACCGACTTCGGGAACATTCAGAGTTTTTTCCCTAAGGCTGTCACAAACCGCCGTCGGCGACAGGTTAATGGCATTGAGATGTAGAACCTATGGACATGGCGGCGATAGAGGCTCATACCCCGATGATGCGGCAGTACTTCGAGGCCAAGAAACAGGCTCCGGAGGCGTTGCTCGCCATGCGCGTCGGCGACTTTTATGAGTTCTACGGCGACGATGCGGAGGTGGCTGCGCGGGAGCTGGAGATCGCGCTGACGGGAAAGTCCGACGGTCCGAACGGCAAGATACCGATGGCCGGGGTGCCGCATCACAGCGTGGAGAGGTATGTCGCGCGGCTGCTGGCCAAGGGGATCAAGGTGGCTCTCTGCGATCAGGTTGAGGACCCCAAACTGGCCAAGGGGCTGGTCAAGCGGCGCGTGACGCGAGTCGTGACTCCGGGCACGGTGCTCGAGGATTCCATGCTGGACTCTTCGAAGAACAACTACTTGGCGGCGGCGGTGCCGGGCGCGAATGAATTCGGCCTGAGCTATGTGGACATTTCCACCGCCCGATTCTTGGCGACGGAGATCGTGGGCAAGCAGTCCATCGAGCGGCTGCTGGGCGAGCTGGCGCGCCTGGGTCCCTCGGAACTTTTGCTGCCGACGGATTGCGAAGAGCTTGCCGAGTTGGCGGAAAGCGCGAGCGGGGCGGCAATCACGCGCGTGGATTCCACGCCGTCGCTCAACTCCGCACGCAACATGTTATTGGACCAGTTCGATGTGGAGAATTTGGCTGGGTTTGGCATAGAGCAGTACACACTGGGCGTGCGAGCGGCCGCCTCCGTGCTGGGATATCTAAAGCGAAACGAGATCGCGACGGCCAAGCACCTGGCCTCCATCGCCAGCTATTCGGTGGACAACTTTATGCGCCTGGATGTGACCGCGCGGAGGCACCTGGAAATATCGCAGAACCTGGCGGACGGCAGCCGGCGCATGACCCTGCTTTCCGTGGTCGATGCCACGAGCACCCCGATGGGCGCGCGGATGCTGCGGCGCTGGCTATCCGAGCCGCTACTGGATCGGGCGGCGATCGATGTCCGGCTCGATGCAGTGGGCTGCCTTCGCGATCGGCACATGCTCCGGGACGAGCTATCCTCGCATCTAAAGCGCATCCAGGATTTGGAACGGCTGACCTCGCGCTGCGCAACCGGTGTGGCCGGCCCACGGGACCTTGCGGCGCTAAGGGATTCCATGACCGTGCTGCCCGCCCTTCGGGCGACGCTCACGAAAGAAGAGTTTCCGGAGCTGGATTCCGTCCGCGACCGGCTGCTGCCGCTGACCGGATTGCAGGAGCTGCTAGACCGTGCCCTGATGGCCGAACCGCCGGCGACGATGAAGGACGGCGGGGTGATTCGTACAGGTTTCAGCCAAGAACTTGATCAAATCCGCGACCTTCGCACGAACGCCCGTCAATACATCGCCTCGCTCGAATCGAAAGAGCGGCAGGCGACCGGCATTCCAACATTGAAGGTGGGCTTCAACTCCGTCTTCGGCTACCACATCGAGATCACCAAAGCCAACCTTTCCAAAGTTCCGGAGCACTATATCCGCAAGCAGACGACGGCGGCGGGCGAGCGGTACATCACCGCCGAGCTCAAAGAATATGAGGCCGCCGTGCTGGGCGCGGAGGAGAGGATGCTCGATATCGAGTCGGAGCTGTTCAACTCTCTGCGCTCGGATGTCGCCTCCAACGCGCGTTCGATTCTCGATGTCGCGGCGGCCGTTGCGGAACTTGACACGTTGCTTTCCCATGCGGAAACCGCCGTCCGCTTTAATTATGTGAAGCCGGAAATGCACGACGGAACTGAAATGGAGATCGAAGAAGGCCGCCATCCGGTGGTGGAGAGCCAGTATGGCAAACGGTTCGTGCCCAACGACACGCGACTGCGCGACGTGTGGCCGATGGTGATTCTGACCGGACCGAACATGAGCGGCAAATCCACCTATCTGCGCCAGACTGCGCTCATCGCGCTCCTGGCCCAAGTCGGCAGTTTTGTCCCCGCCAAAGCCGCTAGGCTTCCCATTCTCGATCGCATTTTCACGCGGGTCGGCGCGAGAGACGAACTGGCGAGCGGGCAAAGCACCTTTATGGTCGAGATGGCCGAGACCGCGAATATTCTTCATCATGCCACCAATAAGAGCCTCGTCATTTTGGACGAAATCGGACGCGGCACAAGCACATACGATGGCCTCGCCCTGGCCTGGGCAATCGCGGAGTTTCTGGCGCAGGTGGGCGCGAAGACCCTGTTTGCCACCCACTACCATCAGCTCAATGAATTGGCCGAGACGGTGCCCGGCGTGCGGAATTTCCGGGTCGCGGTTAAGGAAGAAAAGGATCGCGTCATCTTTCTGCACAAGGTTTTGGAGGGCGGAACCGACAAGAGCTATGGGTTGCAGGTGGCGCGAATGGCCGGCGTTCCGCAGAGCGTTCTCGTGCGCGCGGCGGAGATATTATCGGAGCTAGAAGACTCCCACGGTCCACGAGGATCGATCGAAACGCAGACCATGCAACTCCGCCTTTTTGAGGCGGAAGAGCCGCAAATCATGAGCGAATTGCGCGATATGGAAGTCTCCGGCATGACACCCATCGAGGCGCTGACAAAACTGGACGATTGGAAGAAACGATTCGGCTTATAGTTGGCTGATCGCAGCCTGCTGGACGGTTGTGAGGGGCACGTGGTGCTGCTCGGCGGCGGTGCGGCAGTCCTCAAATTCCGGCGACGACTTAACGACCTGTCCATCCAGATAGCCGATCTTCACGCGGATGCGGCCATACTGCGTATCCACCTCTTTCGTCTCCCGCTCCAGACAGATGCGATCCATTTCGCGAAACCGAACGCCGAAGCTGGAGGAGTCCTGGAGAATGAGCCGGGCGATTTGCTGCGCGGTTTGCGGTGAGGCGAGCGCGGTGAGACATTGACCGGGCCGGCCCTTTTTCATTAATATCGGCGTCACGTAACAGTCGAGCGCTCCCGAATCCATGATGCGCGTCGTAAGATGCGCGATGGCCTCCGGCGTCATGTCGTCCAAATTGGTTTCGATGGCGGTAATAGTTTCCGTGGCGGTCTCGCGCATGTTGCCGATGAGCAATCGGATCCAGTTGGGCGGGGCGGATTCCCTGGCGCCCGCCCCTATGCCGGTCTTCTCCAGCGTCATCGATGGCATCGGGCCGAAGCGTTCGCACAGGGTCGTCAGGATGGCGGCGCCCGTCGGCGTTACGGTTTCGAATCCGGCGTCGGATGGTACGACCGGCCGGCCTTCCAACAAATTCAGGGTTGCCGGCGCGGGCGCGGGCATCACGCCGTGCTGGCAATGGATCACACCCCGGCCCAAAGGAAACGGCGAGCTGGCTAGCAAGCAAAGGTTTAGCTGCTCGGTAAGGATCGCTGCGCCGAGGATATCCACGATGGCGTCCACCGCTCCCACTTCGTGAAAATGCACATGGTCCAAATCGGTGCCGTGCGCCTTAGCTTCCGCAGCGGCGAGTGCCTGGAAAACGGCGGCGGCCTTTTGCTTGGCGGTGGAAGATGCCGACGATTTCTCGATGATTTCCAGCACGTCGGGGAGGTGGCGATGGCTGGACTCGTCTTGCGCCTGGACATTCACGCGGGTGACCGAAAGGCCAGAAGAGTCTAACTTTTCAACATTAATCTTATAAATCACGCCCGTTCCGGATAGCACATCGTCGATCGCGGATGGGTCCGCGCCCGCGTCGATTAGGGCGGCCAAAATCATATCCCCCGCCGCGCCCCCGACCATGTCGAAGTAACCGATCTTCAAACCAATCCTCCCGATGCGATGCGAAACGCCATGTACGCCGCTCCGAAGCCATTGTCAATGTTCACCACCGCGACCCCAGGCGCGCAGCAGTTGAGCATGGTGAGCAGCGGTCCGATGCCCTCGAACGAGGCGCCATACCCGACGCTGGTCGGGACCGCGATGACCGGGCACGGCACCAGCCCCCCCACGACGCTCGCGAGGGCCCCATCCATGCCAGCCACCACCACAACCGCGCGCATGGTCGCCAGCTCCGGACGGACCTCCAAAATCCGGTGCAGACCCGCCACGCCGACATCGAAATGACAGGTCACGGCAACGCCGTAATACCGCGCAGTCTCCTCCGCCTCTCTCGCAATCGGCAGGTCCGCGGTGCCCGCGCAGACGACGGCAACGGGCCAGTCGGGATGCAGCAAGTGATTGCTGCCGACCCGCAGAATGCCGCAGTCATCGACATAAACGGCTTCGGGCAAAGACACCGAGGATGCAATATCTAAAGGCACCTTCGTCGCAAGCGCGCGTCCATGTTTTTCGGCGATGCGCGACAAAATTTCCTGCAGTTGCGACGCCGTCTTGCCGGGACCGAACACCACCTCCGCCGCACCGGTGCGCAGTGACCGATGATGATCCAATCGCGCGAAACCCAAATCCTCAAACGGCAGATCGCGTAGCCGCGTCATCGCATCTTCCACCGATATCTCCCCGCTGCGCAAGCTAGCTAAGAGGCAAGAGAGACTCTCCCTGTTCACCGCGCGGTGCCCGTTTTCAAACGGATGATATCGTTCATCTTCCCGGCGCGATAGCCTTCCAAATCCAGCGCCGCGTACACATATCCCGCTGCCTTCATCGCCTCTGTTATCCGCTCGCGCATCTCAATCGCAATCGGAATGTCGGATGCCTCCAATTCGATGCGTACGACCTCCCCATGATGCCGGACGCGCACCTGACGGAAGCCCATCTCGCGTAGGGACCGCTCCGCCCTGTCCACCTGCGCGAGCAGTTCGCGCGTAATCTGCGTGCCGTAGGGAAATCGGCTGGAAAGGCATGCGAAGGACGGCTTGTCCCACATCCCGAGTCCCAGCGCATGGGCCGCATCGCGCACGTCCTGTTTGGAAAAACCGGCCTCCAAGAGTGGCGAGCGCACCCGCTGTTCCCTGCCCGCGCGACGGCCCGGACGGAAGTCGCCCGTGTCGTCCGTTTGCGAACCGTCCGCGATGTTCGCAATGCCGTGCCGCTCGGCAACGTCCCACACGCGCGAGAACAGCTCCGTCTTGCAGTGATAGCAGCGGTCGGGATTATTGACGGCATATTCCCGCTTGCTCAGCTCATGCGTGCGGATGACTTCATGGCGAATTCCCCACTCGCGCGCCGCCGCGACGGCCTCGTCGATTTCGCCTTCAGGGAGAGCCTCGGAATCGCCGATGACCGCCAGGCACTTTTCACCGAGAACGCGCGACGCGGCATAGAGCAGCAGCGCGCTGTCCACGCCGCCGGAAAACGCGACGGCCACATCGCCCATCTCCGAAAGGAGCGTGGCGAGTCGGTCCATTTTCGCGCGGAGGTCTGCGGGTGCCGCACCCGGCATTTCAAACATGCCTCGATCTTACCACCCATCTCTGTTTTCATTCAGACGGAAGGTAGCGATTCACGAATCCCTTTCTGCCAGGTGACGACCACGTTGTCATTCCGAAGGAGCTTGCGACTGTGGAATCCCTTTCTGGAGCCCCTGCTGACTCCTAACTTTGGTGGATGTCGAGAGGTTCTGAAAGGGATTCCTCGCTTCGCTTCGGAATGACAGACCTCCGGCTCAAACGCACACCTCCGTCTCGTGCTGGGGTCTGGGCTGATCGGTGGATGAACGGTTGCGGCAAGCGAGGGCCCCAACACATCGGTAGTTGCGCGCGTGTTGGGGTCTATGCTCGTCGGTGGATGAACGGTTGCGGCAAGCGAGGACCCCAACACAACGGACATTGCAACACGGCACTTCACAGTGCGACTGGGAAGGGATGGAAAGAGTCGCCCCGCTTCATAGTACGACTATGAAGGGATGAAGAGGCCGTCCGGCGTACCAGTACCAAGTGGAAATGCTCGACCTCGCCGATGTCGTGGTGGATGTGCGCACGCAAGACGCGCAGCCCCATTACTCCTACCGCGTCCCCGAGCATATCGCGAGTGTAAGCCATCCCGGCGTCCTCGTCGTCGTCAGCTTTCATGGCCGCACGGCCCTCGGATACATCGTCGCGCGGCGCAAGAGCCATCCCGACAAGCTCGGCTTTCCTCTCACCTCTCTCAAGCCGCTCATCGGCATCGCGCGCGGCGCAAAGCTGACAGCGGACCTCCTCTCCCTCATCCGTTTCGCGGCGGCGGAATACGGCGGTCCTTTGTGGCTCGCCCTCTACTCAGCGGTCCCTCAGGCGTCGCGTTCGCGCATGCGTTCGCTGTGGGAGGTGATCCCCGGCGCGCCGATGCCGGGTGCGGGCACACCGGGCGCCGCCCTCGTCGGCCATCTGCTGGCGAAGGGCGGCGAAGCGCGCACATCGGAGTTCGACGAGGAGTTCACCAAGGTGCTGGAGACGCTGCGGCGCAAGGGGATTGTGAGAAAAGCGTGGGAGCTGCTCACCCCGCCGGTCCCGCGCCAAGTGGACATGCCCTACCGGGTGGCCGACGCCGAAACGATGGCTGAGTTCATGGAGCTAGCCGGCAAGCAACGCAAATCACAGGCCAAGGCTGCGGAAAAACTGATAGAAAAAGAAGGGCGCGTCCTTTCGCCGGCGGACATCAAATCGCTTGGCATCTCGTCGGCAATCCGCGACAAGTTGGTGGCGGCGGGGCTCCTCAAACAGCAGTCGTATCGTGACGTGCTGCTCGGCTCCGTCCCACCCGAAGAAAACCTGCTGCCCGCGCAGCTCGCGGCCTGCCGAAGAATCGCCGCATCGTTGGCCGCCGGGCGATACGAGGAGTTCCTGCTGCACGGCGTTACGGCCAGCGGCAAGACAGAGGTCTATCTGCGGGCCGCGTCCGAGTGCCTATCGCTGGGGCGAACGGTGCTGATACTGGTGCCGGAGATTGCCCTTGCCGGGCAGATTGTGGAGCGGGTGCGCGAGCGGTTCGGGGATGCCGCGACCATCATTCATTCCGGCATGGGCCAATCGCAACGATATTCCCAGTGGCAGCGCATTGCGCGCGGAGACACGCCCATCGTGGTCGGCCCTCGTTCCGCCGTTTTCGCGCCGCTGCCCGCGCTCGGACTTGTGGTCATTGACGAAGAACATGAAGGGTCCTACAAGCAGGGCAACCTGCTGCGATACGACGCCCGGCTGATCGGCGAGAGGCGTGTGCGTGAGGCTGGCGCGGTGCTGGTGCGCGGAAGCGCGACGCCGGACATCGAGAGCTACTACCGGGCAACATCCGGCCGCTACACGCTTCTGCCGATGCCCGAGCGCGTGACGAAGCAGAACCTGCCTACCATCGAACTGCTGGACCTGCGCGAGCTACGGCCCACACAATCCGCCCTAGCCGCGCCGCTCGAGGCCGCGATGCACGAAGCGCTGGAGCGGCAAGAACAGGTCATCCTATTCCTCAACCGCCGGGCCTACGCGCCGTTCTTGTTATGCCGGGATTGCGGCGAGGTCCCGATGTGCCATCGCTGCAGCGTCTCGATGGCGTTCCACCAAAAGGCCGGGGTTCTGCGCTGCCACCATTGCGGGGCCGAACGCGAGCCGCCGGATAAGTGCCCGAAATGCAACGGCACCCGCGTGCGCCCGATGGGGCTTGGCACCCAGCGCGTGGAGGAAGACGTGGTGCGGCAGTTTCCCGACGCCAACGTTGTGCGATTGGACCGCGACGTGCGCGACCCGCAGGCGGCGTTGCAGAAGTTCCGTTCCGGCGACGCGGACATTCTCATCGGAACGCAGATTGTGGCGAAGGGCCTGGATTTTCCCCGCGTTTCGCTGGTCGGTGTGGTCAACGCCGACACGGGCCTGCACATGCCGGACTTCCGCGCGGCGGAGCGGACGTTCCAGCTATTGGTCCAGGTCGCTGGGCGCGCGGGCCGTGGGGATGCGCCCGGCAAGGTGATGATACAGACCTTCAGCCCCGGCCATCCCGCGATACAGTGCGCGCTAAAACACGACTACTTGGGTTTCTATCGGCGCGAGGTTGAGATACGCAAAGAGGCGGGCTATCCTCCGTTTCGGCGGCTGGCGCATATCATGGTGGCGCATCAGCAGGTGAAGCAGGCAGAGGAGGATGCGGAGCGAATTGGCCTGGCGCTGCGGGCGTCGCGATTACGTAAGTTGGAGGTGTTGGGTCCGGCCCCCAGCGTGCCGGAGCGGGTACAGGGCCTCAATCGCCGAAGCCTGCTGCTGAAGTTCCCGCCGGATGCGCGTCCGGGTCCGGCTTTGTCGGAGCTGCTGCGCAAGCTGTCGCCCATCAAGTCCCGCGTGACTCTCGACGTCGATCCGCAGGGTATGGGGTGACCTTCTTGCTAGCTAGAAAGCAATCGTTTTCAGGTCCAGGGGTTGTCATTCCGAGCCTGTCGAGGAATCCCTTGTGTGTTATTCTTATCCCGAAATCTTTCAGAACTTTCCTACAACTGAGGGCTTCTGAAAGGGATTCCTCGACAGGCTCGGAATGACAGAATGCTATTGCTCGGAATGACAGCGGATTACTTCCGGACAATTGGCGTCGGGGACTGGACCCCATCTATGGGCGCGCGCATCACGTGGATCTCATAAGCGTCCCCTACGGGATATGGCGCGGCCACATATATGTACCGGCTGTCCCCGGAGATCGAGATGAAGTCGCTCTGGTACTGGCCCTGAATCAGGTGCGGCGGCACAGCGGTCACGTTCGGTCCAAAACTCTTACCTCTGTCCAGTGACATGGTGTGACGAACGGTGTATTTTTCCCCTTGGTGCTCGAACCAAACCGCGTGAACCCGGTCCTGCTCATCGACGTAAGTCCACGGTTGAATCTTGTGGCCGTTCGCTCGATCTTCCGAATCGCACAGCTTCATCGGTTCCGTCCAGGTCTTTCCGCCGTCCTCCGACCGGACCAGATAGGCGGCCCCTGCCACGTCGCCCTCGCCGTCGCGTCCCTTGCCCTCACAAAAGGCTACGTAGACATTCCCAATGCTGTCCGAACAGATGCTGCCGAACGGAAATGCTCGCCCCTTATAGTCCAGCGCGTGCAGTTTCACGATGTCCTGCGGGGCCGACCACGTTGCGGCGCCATCCTTCGATGACGAATACCGCAGAGTGGCGGTGGTGCCGAATTTCAGCCAAACGGTGTGAACGACGCCGTCCGGGGTTTGGGTCAAAACGGCCGACAGAGCTCCCCCCGTCTTGCCGTCCGGGTTCGAAACACCTTCGACGGTCTTGCCGCCGTCTTTCGATCGGGCCACGTAGATGCGATTTCCCACATGGTAGCTGGTGACGACCAGGTCTCCCTTCATCACCTGCCACTCGCGATCGAAGAAGTCTTTCGCATCCGGGTGGGTCGGGGCGCACTGCTTCATCGGCGTACTCCAAGTCAGCCCCCGGTCGGTCGAGACCACCATATCCACGGCGGTATCCCCTGGTCTGTTATAGGCGATCCAGGAGACCGTGATTCGGCCGTCGGAACCCACCATCACCACCGGATCGCTCTGGTACTTATAGTTCGGCTCCGGCATCAGGATGTCTTTGGACCAGGTCTGGCCGTAATCGTGGGAATAGGAGTAGCGAATGAAGCTGGAGCCCGATTGGCCGTCCTTCCAGGCAACATAGACTCCCCCCTTGCCGTCGGCGCCCATGGATGGCTCAAACTCGTTGCGCTGGCCGGAATAGAGGGAGACCTCCTGGCCGCGCTCGAACTTGAGGGTGGGAAGGGCTTTTTTGGCTTCCGCTGATGGGGCCTGCGCGGGGGCGAAGGCGGAAATAGCTGCATAAATGGCGGCGGCGGTACATTTCAACATCGATCAGATCTCCTTAAAGCCCTTATTACGGCAATTTGGCCCAGGTTCGTTCGCTTTCAAATGGTATCTAATGAGCATGAACTATTCCGCCCCTCGTGGGACGAAAGACATATTGCCCGACGAAGCCACTCGCTGGCGGTTTGTCGAGGATACCTTCCGTCGCCTGTGCGCGCTGTATGGCTACGGCGAAATCCGCACGCCGATGTTCGAGCAGACCGAGCTATTTGTGCGCGGCGTGGGGGAAGGCACGGACATCGTCTCTAAGGAGATGTACACCTTCACCGACAAGGGCGGACGAAGCATCACCCTTAAGCCGGAGGGGACCGCGCCGGCGGTTCGGGCTTATCTGGAGGATCATCTGGGTGGGCAGGGGGCGGTGACCAAGCTGTACTATGTGACGCCGATTTTCCGCTACGAGCGGCCCCAGGCGGGCCGATATCGGCAGTCGCATCAGGTGGGCCTGGAAGTGTTCGGGGCGTCTTCGGCGGCGGCGGACGCCGAGGTTATCGAATTGACGACCGCCTTCTTTCGGGAAGTGGGCCTTCAGAGTGTGGAGTTGCGGCTGAACTCGCTGGGGGATGCCGAATGCCGGGCTGCGTATCGGGACGCGCTGCTCGACTTTGCTGCGCAGTATTTGGCGACGTTGGAAGCGGATGCTACCGAGAGGATGCGTGCGAATCCGTTGCGGCTGCTGGACAGCAAGGACCCGGCGGCGGTGGATGCCATGAAGGACGCGCCGATCGTCACGGACTATTTGGAGGAAGAGAGCAAGGCGCATTTCGGCGAATTGCAAGAGCTTTTGACGCGTCTCGGGGTGCCGTTCCAACTAGATCCGCGCTTGGTGAGGGGGTTGGACTACTATAATCGAACCGTGTTTGAGGTGATCAGTGGGGAGCTGGGCGCGCAAAACAGCGTGTGCGGCGGGGGCCGATACGATGGGCTGGTGGCCTTGTGCGGCGGGCCGGACACCCCCGCCGTTGGCGTCGCCGTCGGAATCGAGCGGACGCTGATTCTGATCGAGGAGCGGGCGATCCCCGCCGTTTCGCCCGCCGCCTTCCTAGTCACATTCGGGGACGCCCTTCGGGCGGAGGTGCTGGAGCTGGCCACCAAACTGCGCTCCGCCGGTATCGCAGTTGATCTCGATCTGGAGGCCCGCAGCGGCAAGAGTCAATTGCGGCAAGCCGACCGCTCCGGGGCTCGATACGCCGTCATCCTGGGCATCGAAGAATGGTCCCGCGGCGCCGTGCAGCTCAAGGACCTTCAATTGAACACGCAAGCGGAGATCGCCGTCGAATCGTTACAAAACGAATTGACCCCGTAGACGCGGGCCGTCTTGCCGAATGCCTTCGATTGCCGATCCCAGGGTCCGCGTAGGAAGGCAATCACCCACGAACGGGGTGGTCGGCGGGTGTTACGCGGGCCATGCTGGTCAATGGTTGGGACGGATCGGCACGACGGCCCGCGTCTACGTTTGCGGCTTTCCTGCCTCTTGCGGTACCATCTGGAGCGACGCGCGCCCGTAGCTCAGTGGATAGAGCACCAGGTTGCGGACCTGGGGGTCGGAGGTTCGAGTCCTCTCGGGCGTGCCAATTTCATTTGTCGTCCGTGGGGCGGAGCAACTGGTCCGTTGGCTCCGCCGCGACTCCAGCGGCACGCAGCAGTGTTTCGTCTTTCGGTTCCTCAGCGGACCGAAGGAGCGAAGGTTCACCAACATTTCCGAGCCGCGTGTTGATTTCGCGGAGGGCATCTGTGGCCGCATCCTGGACAAAACTCGGTGCCGGTTCGGGATATAGGATCTCGGAGGCGAGATGTTGAAGGTACGGCAGAGCCGCATTGTACGAAGTGGGCGAAAACAGTCTAACCACATCCCTCACGAGATCCCAATCCGGATCATCCCCTATCGGGCTGCTTGCGCTTGGAGCTAGGTGTCTCACTAGCGATGCGAGATCGGATTTCTTCAGTAGCCTGATGTCTGACACATCGAATGATTCAAGTAACTGCCTGAGCTTATGGAAGTACAAGCGGAGCGGTCGCCCTGACTCGATGACTGAAGTGAAACTTTCGGCCTGGTACTCGCTTGCCAATCTACCAAGTTGCCTCCCTAAATTGTACGACAATATCCTAGCGGCCTTTTGCCTGTCCAGGTCAGTTTCCGGACGCGATTCCCTCGCCATATTGAGGATCAACCAAGGGATCACGAAGATTAAAGACCACCAAAAGCTCAGAAATCGCTTTGGTGTCACCAACCAAGCGAAAATGAGAATTGGTGACATTATGTAGAGCAAAGACATCAACCGACTGGGCCTTGCACGAAATCTCTTGGCAAGTTCGTCGGCTCCCGCTTGGCCAGCGTCACCCACAAGCCGGTCGCGGCACGCAGCCCTTGTTCTGCTGATCGAACTCGCAAACCCGTCAAGTAGTGCGAGGTAGTACCGGTACGGTTTCGATTTTACCGGGACGGAAATTTGACGCCCACAGACGTCGCACTCCCAAACGTCAGACTCCCGTTCCGGCAGCCAGGTCATTCGTTTTCCGCATTTCGGGCAGCGGCGCTTCACTCTTGTATTGTACAACACCATTGCTGCTCCCGATGTGCAGGGGTCTAGGGTATTGGCTCGCGAAGGGCTCCGGTAATAGTGAACCCCTGCACATCTGGCCTCGCTGTCATTTCGAACGGAGTTGAGGAATCTCTTTCTGGATGGGTAATGGCTCGGGGAGGGCTCCGGTAATAGTGACCCCCTGCACATCTGGCCTCGCTGTCATTCCGAACGGAGTTGAGGAATCCCTTTCTGGAGTGGTTGCCTACCGCCGACGTTGGTGGTTGGCGGGAGGTTCTGAAAGAGATTCCTCGACCGGCTCGGAATGACAAACTCTTTTCGCTCGCAATGGACGATAGGCTCCGAATGACGGTGGTTTCTGCGATAGAATAGATCCATGTTGACAAGAGAGCAAGTGCAATTCTACAAAGACAACGGCTACGTTCTTGTTGAGGCCATGTATGAACTACCCTTCGTCGAGGAGTTGAGGCGGGAGGCGGAGGGGGTGATCCAGCGGGCCAACAACCCCGAGCGCACCAGCTTCCTGTGGGGCGGCAACTGGGAAGAGGCCGAAAGCAAGGCCAAGACCCAGATCTGGGGCACGCACGAGATGGAGTATCACAGCGCCGCCTACACCCGCGCCTTGCTCCACCCACCCATGCTGGACGCCGTCAAATCGATCCTCGGGCCGAACATCCAGCTGCATCATTCAAAGCTGATCTACAAGCCCCCGGCCACCGGCGGCAAGTTCCCGCTGCATCAGGACCATCCCTATTTCCCGCACAAGAACCACTCGATGATCGCGGTCAGCATCTCCCTGGACGACGCCGATGTGGAGAATGGATGCCTGTACGCCGTCCCTGGCAGCCACAAGATGGGTCCCATCCCTCACAGCGCGGACGGTTTCTACCTGCCCGTCGATGAATGGCCGATGGACCGCGCCACGCCATGTCCCGGAAAGGCCGGCGACGCCCTGATCTTCAGCTACCTGACCGTCCACGGCTCGCCGCCCAACACCAGCGACCGGCCCCGCCGCAACATCCTGTTCCAACTGCGCGACCCGGAAGACGAGGCGCTGGTCCTCGGCCACCTCTCCAACGGCCAAGGGCTGATGCTGCGAGGAATCAATCCGAACTGGCAGGAGGTCAAACGGTGGAAGCGCGAGCTTGTGGATAAGCCCGGCGGGTACGATCAGTCGTAAGGACCGCAACCCTGTATCTGGGGCGGTCGTATGGAGGACATGATGAAGAAACGGATTTCACTCGCGATCTGCGCCCTCGTTCTTACGTTGGTGGGCTGTTCAAAACCGTCCGTGGTAGGCAAGTGGACAGCTACCTCACCCGACGCTCCGGGAATGTCCGCGGACGTCGAATTCAAGCAGGACGGCAAGATGACGCAGGCGATGAACTTTCAGGCCAGTGGTCGCAGCTTGAAGATCGATGTGAAAGGAAACTACACGCTCGACGCATCTGCTAAGGAGCCGACGCTGACGGTCAAAGCGGAATCCGGGATGCTTAATGGCACGTCGGTACCAATACCGGCCGATAAGGCCTCCCAAACCGGACCTGTTGTTTTCGATAAGGAAGGGTTTACATGGACGGTCAGCCAGGATGGCAAGTCCATTAAGCAGGTTTTCCGCAAGGCCAAGTAGCCAAGCTGGGCACATTGTTTTATGAGTTGCCATTTGGAGACTAGGTGCACGGATTGAAAGGCCCAATCTGGTTCGCAGCCATACTGGATTGCGTGTTGCTAATTGGTTGCTCCAAGCCGACGGTTGTTGGCAATTGGACTTTGGACTATCCTTTGGGACCGGGAGGTTCGAATATTCCTGCCAATGTGGAGTTTACTAAAGAGGGCCGAATGAGTCTAAAAATGAAGATGACGGTGGGGTTGGAAGAGGGCGAGGTAGTTTCCGAGGGGAAATATGACTTCGATGCATCATCCAAGGAACCGACGCTATCACTCACACAAGAATCCGTGACTTTTAAGGGACGAAATGTTCCCTCACCGTTGAACGGCCGCACTCAGGTTGGGAAGGTGAAATTTGACAAGGACCAATTTACTTGGGCTATTGACGTTTCCGGGCAAACAGAAAGTATGGTGTTCAAGAAGGCCGCCAATCCGTTTTAGAACGCGGGCCTTTGGGGTTGGCAACTCCAGCGATATCGTCATGCCGGTCCGCGCCTACCAATGCCGGGGTTCCTTGTAGCGTTCCAACAACATCTCTAATAGTACTGCCAGCGACCAGTTGTATTCGGGCAGGCCCATGTGCGGGTCGTAGCCGTCAGATGGATAGCACTCGTGGATGTAGGGCGTGGTTTGGAAGATTTCGATGAGCCGGTTCGCGGTGTGTACCGCCTCTTTTTCGTAGCCGTTTTGCCATAGGATTTCGATCATCCAATAGACGATGTGCGGCCAGATGCGGCCGCGCCAGTAGCTGTGGGGATTGTAGAGCGGGTCATCGTAGGATAGCGATGGGAATGGGTAGCTGCCGAAGAACTCGTTTGGGTTCAGCAAGTGGTTTTCGATGATCCGCTTTTTCTGATCCCCGCTCAGCGGAACACCGGCCCATATGGGAAGGAAGCTCGCCGGGGTTTTGTGCATTGTAAATGGCTCGCAGGTCAGTTCATTCACGTCAAAGAACATCGCATACTCCGGAAACCACATTCGTTCTACAATTTTGCGCCCATGATGATCGGCCTTCCATCCCCACGCCTTTGCCTCCGCCTCCAACCCAATATCCGCGGCAATCTTGGAAAGGCACCGCATCTGAATGACCAGGTAGGAGTTTAGGTCGACGTGCTCCGCGCCGAAAAGGTCCACGTTGCCGGCGAGGTCTGTGGTGCCGCATGGTTCGAATCGCGCGTCGTTGTCGCCGCCGGACTGCGCGGCGTTGGCCCATTTGCACAAACCGCTTGCGGCGGCGCGGTGGTTGAACCAGTAGCCGTTGTTCTTGACCAGCAGCGGATATGTCTGGCGGAGAAAATCGATGTCCGGCGCTTTTTGGTGCAGCATCCAGATGCCGTATGCGAGGAGTGGTCCTTGCCCTTCCCCGTGCCTGGTCACGTCGGTCAATGTCAATGGTCCGGCGCCGTTATCGGCCAAGTTCTCTAATAGAGCGAGCGCCGATTCGCGGGCGATCTCCGGGGCAAATTCGCGAAGGCCTAGCATGGTGACGGCGGTGTCCCAATACCATTGACCGACGATGTGATATCGGTTTGCCAGAGTGATCCGCTTATCGCCCCAGAATCCGCCATGTCCCTTTGACACGGTCAGCATCAGTCCGCCTATCGCGTGGCGCCGGAGCCGCTCCTTTATCGCGTCGGTCTCAAGACTTTGGACATTCGCGTAAGCACGTTGGAATCGTTCCGCCTCATTCCCCGATTCGGCAGTCTTCCCCGCCTCCAAATTGGCCGCGGCCCGCTTATTGTCGAATCCGAATCCGATATGTCTGTGGAAGGACTGAGAAAACTCCGACTCCGAACGAAAAGTCCACGGCTCCGTTTCGGCAATCCAATGGGCCTCGGAGCGATCCCCCTTTTGCAGTCCTTTGAAGCCCGGATAATCGGGCGGACCGTAGAAGAAAAACACCTCGAAATCCGTGGAAACCTCTGTTCGGCCACCTGATTTCGCGACGTTCAGTTCCCCGACCGGCTCGGTATCGATTCGATAGACCTCGGGCGGCCACGGGTGGCGGGGAAGACCGGGGATGGGCCGGACCGGATCCCACGGCGATTCAAATTCGATACGGATGTCGGCGGCAGCCTGGCCCGAAACAATGAAATTGGTTTTGATCTGATCCGGTCCCACGAAATAGGTGTGCGCCGACACCGATACGGGGCCGAATAGCGTGGTCTCGACGACGACCCATGGATAATAATCGCGACGGGGAAAGCCGGGCGTCTGTTCTTCGCCATCGACAAGCACCCGCCATCGGAGAAGCCCGCCCGTCAAGATGTGATTCTTCGTTCCGATGATGCAGCCGACCGCCTGGATGCCGCTCAGTTCGCGGAACGGCCAGAACGGCCCGAAGCGGGAGAAATGATTGATCCACATCGCGCCGGGGTTGGTGAAAGGGATGAGGTTGCGGTCCAGGTCCATGAGGGCAAGTTTACAGTATTCGAACGCGGGCCTTGGTGGTTGGTAGTCGAAAGGAATCGGCAAGACGGCCCGCGTCTACAGGGTGCTACTTGCCGAATGAGATCGGCATCGGCTCCAGGAGCATCTCTTTGGTGTAGAGGAAATCCTCCCGGTTGTAGTCGGACAACTCGAAGTCGTCGCGGAGCACAATGGCGCCGGTTGGACAGGCGTCCTGGCAGTAGCCGCAGAAGATGCAGCGCAGCATGTTGATTTCGTAGCGCACGGCATATCGCTCGCCGGGAGAGTATCGCTCTTCGTCCGTGTTCTCCGCAGAATCAATATAGATGCACTTTGCGGGGCAGGCGCCTGCGCACAGGGAACAGCCGATGCACCGCTCCAGGCCATTGTCGTACCGGGTCAGGACGTGCCGCCATCGGGTGCGCGGAAAGGTGGGCCGCTTCTCTTCGGGATAGAAGACCGTGACCTTGCGCTCCTTGAGCCGCTTGAGGGTAATCCCCATGCCGGATGCGATGGGCCAAACGATGTCCCTAATGATGTTGGTCATCGGCCTGCTCCAGGGTTCTTGGGGTGAGTTCGATGAGGCCGCCAAGGCGCTTGCCACGGATTTTGGTCTGGAGCTTTATCAGCCCGTACAAGAGCGCGTCGGGGCTGGGCGGGCAGCCGGGCACGTACACGTCCACGGGCACAATCTGGTCCACGCCCTGGATGATGGCGTAATTGTTATAGACGCCACCCGACGACGCGCAGGCGCCCATTGAGATCACCCATTTCGGCTCGGGCATCTGGTCGTAAATCTGTCGGAGGACCGGTCCCATCTTCTTGCTGACACGGCCGGCGACGATCATCACGTCCGCCTGTCTCGGCGTGGCGCGGAACGCTTCCATCCCGAAGCGCGAGATGTCGAATTTGGCGGCGACCGTGGACATCATCTCGATGGCGCAGCAGGCGAGCCCAAAAGTAAGCGGCCATAGGCTGCCGACTCGGGCTTCGCGCACCAGGTCGTCGATGGCGCCCATCAGGACGCCGCCGCCATGCTGGATGTCGCCGATGGGTGGGGTGGCGGAGTCGTGGTAGGCGATGGTCTCTATCCTGCGCGGCATGGGGGGATTGTACCATTCCGGGCCAATTCGTGGTATAAACTAGTCGGAGACTAGTCGAAATGAAGAAAATTGGCGCGTACGAGGCAAAAACCCACTTTTCCCAGCTTTTGGACGAGGTTGCCAAGGGCTCAAGCATCATGATTACACGTAACGGCAACCCGGTCGCTGTCCTTGGCCCCGTAAAGGCTCGGGATTCAGAGAAAATCCAGGCCGCAATATGCAGAATCCGATCGCGAAATAAGGGGCGTAATTTGCGAGGCGTCACTATTCGAGAATTGATAGAAGAGGGGCGCAGGTATTGAGCGACTTTGTCATCGATAGCTCGGTCATCCTCGCCTGGGTTTTTCCCGATGAATCAAATCCGTATGCCGACAACGTGCTGGAAATGCTTGGACAGGCGACTGCCCGCGCTCCCAATTTGTGTGGGTTGGAAGTGACAAACGCGATACTGAGCGCTCAGCGTAGCAACCGCATCGACGAAGCCGCCGCGCGTGCTAATCTCTCGGATTTCATGGACTTGCCCATTTTCATCGAATCGGATCCTTCGATCGGCATCCTTGACGATATTTGGCAAATTGGCAATAGATTGTCCATCACCGCCTATGACGCGGCGTATCTGGAACTCTCGAACCGATTGGGCCTACCCTTCGCGTCGCTCGATCGACGTCTCAATGAGGCGGCAACGGATCTTGGCGTTCCAATTCTGACATAGGTAGAATTGGGTCAATGTCGCAACCCGACTTCCGCACCCCGCTCGCTATCCTGTTCCGCGAGGTGTATGAAGGCAAACACATCGACAAAGACTACACCCTTTTCGTCCAAGGTGGGAAAGGGATATTCAACACCCTCGAGCAGGTCACTGCAGAGCAGGCGTCCAAGAAGCCGTCAGCGGAGTGCTCCAGCATCTTTGCCCATCTCAATCATGCCCGGCATTATCTGTCACTCTTCATGGCCGGAGTACGAGGCGAGGAGGTCGATCTGGACTGGGATGCGACGTGGGCGAAGCAGACCTGCACGGAGGAAGAATGGGCTCATCTGGCCAAGGATATGCGGCGGGAGTATGAAGAGACCTACGAGTACATCCAGAACGGCGACCTATCCAAAGACGAGGACCTGCCGATGTACGCCCTCGGAGAATTAGCCCATGCCGCTTTTCACTTGGGGGCGGTGCGATCCATCATGAAGATCGTCTAGACCAGGCCTTCTTTTACGGCCTTCATCGCCGCTTCGGTGCGTGTGTTCACGTGCAGTTTCCGCAGGATGCTGGATACGTGGTTCTTCACCGTCTTTTCCGCCAGCGAAAGCACGTCCGCGATCTCTTTGTTCTTCTTCCCCTCGGCCAGGAACTGCAGCATCTCCCGCTCCCGCTTCGACAGATCATAGAAATGCGGATCGGTCCCCGGCGCGCCCTCGATGCGGCGAAAATCGTCGATTACCAGCCGCGCGATGCGCGGCGTGATCATGGCCTCATCCCGAAATGCCGCGCGAATCGCCTCAACAACATCCTTCGGCGTGCTGTCTTTGAGGATATAACCGATCGCCCCGGATCGGAAGGCCTCGAACACATCTTCCGCCTCTTCGCTCACGGTCAGAATCACAATCCTAATTTCAGGCTGCAAACGCTGCAGACGGTTTGCCAATTGCAGGCCATTGACGTGCGGCATGTTGATGTCGGTCAACAGCACGTCCGGCTCCATGTCCTCCGCGATTTCCAACGCCTCGCGCCCATCGGCGGCCACCCCGACCAGCTCGATCTCCGGCGCGAGCCTCAAGACCTTCTGCAACGCCGATCGGTAATTGGCCTCGTCGTCGGCGACTAGTACTCGAATCGTTTCCATAGATGGCTAGTATGACAGGTATTCTTTTTCCCGTGCCCTTGCTCGAAGTTGCCAATCTCACGGTCGATATTCCCACCCAGCGAGGAACGGTTCACGCCGTTCGCGGCATTTCGATGGCGCTGGATAAGGGCAGATCGCTCGGAATCGTCGGCGAATCCGGGTGCGGCAAGACGATGACGGGCTTGGCCCTGATGGCGCTTACCCCATCCGGCGCGCGGATCGGTGGGAGCATTCGGTTCGAGGGCAGAGAATTGGTGGGGTGTTCGGAACGGGAGTATCGAAAGTTGCGCGGCGGTGAAATCGGGATTGTTTTCCAAGACCCGTTTACGTCCCTCAATCCGGTGATGACCGTCGGCGCGCAGGTGGCGGAAGCGGTCGCGCTGCACACGGACCTGCGCGGTAGGGGGGCATGGAATGAGGCGGTGGAAATGCTCGCGACCGTCCGGCTGCCCGTGCCCCATGAAGCCGCCACGCGCTATCCTCACATGTTGAGCGGCGGGCAACGCCAGCGCGTTGTGATAGCGATGGCGCTGGCGTGCAAGCCCAAGTTGCTTGTCGCGGATGAGCCGACGACGGCTTTGGACGTGACGTTGCAGGCCCAGACATTGGCGCTACTTCGCGAGTTGCAGAGAGAATTGGACCTTGCTTGCATCCTGATTTCTCACGATTTAGGGGTGGTCGGGAGCTTTTGCGACGATGTGATGGTGATGTACGCGGGGATGATGATGGAGGAAGGGGCCCCGAAGGACGTGATCAGCCGCCCTCGGCACCCGTACACGGTCGGCCTGCTTGGCTCGCTGCCGAGAAAGAACCCCCACCCCAACCCTCCCCCGCAAGCGGGGGAGGGGGTTAATAATGATGCTAATGATGCGACCGGTCTCCTGACCGAGTCGCAAGTGGGGGAGGGGGTTTTGCCCGATGTGTTGGGGTCCTCGTCAGCCGATACGCCGCCAACTGCCGACACCGAAGACCCCAACACCAACCTTCTCACCCCAATCCCTGGTCAGCCTCCGTCGCTGATTACACCGCCGCCGGCCTGCCCGTTTGAGCCGCGCTGCCCGAGGCGGCTGGACCGATGCTCCCAAGAGATGCCGTCGATCGCGCATACGGATGGGTCGAGGTCCATTGCCTGCTGGAACCCGGTCGAGGATGCCATCCATGCCTGAGCCACTGTTGGAGGTCCGCGACCTGATCGTCGAGTACCCATCGCGAAAAGGGCCGCCCCTGCGAGCGGTCGACCGCATCAGCCTGCAAATTGGAAGCGGCGAGATATTGGGTCTCGTCGGAGAATCCGGGTGCGGAAAGACCACCGCCGGCATGGCGCTCGTAGGTCTTGTCCCCATTACCGGCGGAGACATCGTTTTCGACGGCAAGCTCTGGCCAAAGACCGCCAAGCAGTGGAAGGAGCTGCGCCGCCAAGTGGCCTTCGTATTCCAAGACCCATACGCCTCGCTCGATCCGTATTGGCGGGTCGGGGCCACGATTTCGGAACCGCTGCAGATTCATGGCATCGCGCGCGGCAGCGCATTGAAGCATCATGCGGAGCGCCTTGCCGACCTGGTTGGCATCGAGGCGTCGCTGCTATCCAGGCGGCCCCACGAGCTATCCGGCGGCCAGCGACAGCGGGTCGCCGTCGCCCGAGCCCTGGCCACGGAACCCAAGCTGATTATCGCCGATGAGCCGACGGCGGCGCTCGACGTGTCGATTCGGGCGCAGGTTTTGAACCTTCTGAAAGAGCTTCAAGGCCGGCTGGGGCTTTCCATCCTGTTCATCAGCCACGATCTGAGCACGGTGGGCTACCTTGCCGATCGGGTGGCTGTCATGTACGCCGGGGCGCTTGTGGAGACAGGTCCGGCCTATCACGTGCTGGAAAACCCGGTTCATCCCTATTCGACAGCCTTGATACGGGCTTTGCCGGATGTGGGGAACTTTGGCGTGCTCCCGCCGGTTCTAGAAGGTGAAGTGCCGGATCTCAGATCCCTGCCGTCCGGCTGCAGGTTTCGAACTCGTTGCGCGCTGGCCCAGAAATTGTGCGCCGAAAAGGAGCCAAAACTGGAAAACCACGGTAAAAGTATGGTAGCCTGCCACTTCGCGGACGACATTCTGATGCGAAAGTGAAACTTAAAGCTTCGAATTAGGGTTTAGTTCGTAGGTCCATGGTATCATGATGTACTTAAAGGGACAAAACGCGCGGTTGCCCGCAATCTGTCGAACGATTTGAGGATTTGTCACGTCCCTAATGTAGACAGCAAACAACCTGTCGTTTTCCGCGTCGGCGCGGGACACGAACAAAAAGCTTATTCAGAGGTGAGTAACGTGAAGCGAGGGTTCACCCTCATCGAGTTGCTAGTGGTCATCGCAATCATTGCGATTTTGGCCGCAATCCTGTTCCCGGTTTTCGCGCAGGCCCGTGAAAAGGCGCGTCAGTCCGGCTGTCAGTCCAATCATAACCAGGCCATCAAGGCCATGATTATGTATGCCAACGACAACGACGATTATTTGGTCCCAGCTAATCGCGCTGGTTTGCAAAGCACTAATTTCGGTCAGATTGCTATCAATCCTCCGCGTGACCAAGCTTGGCCCACGACCATGCAGTCGTACTTCAAGAGCTACGAAGTACTGATCTGCCCGGCCGATCCGAACGACAATCATCAAATTAGTCCGGCCGGTACCACAGAAATCGGGCTTAACGTTTTGTTGAGCGTTCGACGGTTGGCGGAGGGCTACCATACCAATCTCGGCTACAACTACAGTTGGTTAGCCTATTCGACCGGTACCGGCGCGAATGAGGTGTATCACATCGCTACGCAGTCGAGCGTGGCGGCGCCGGCGAACACCATTCTGTTCGCGGACAGCGCGTACTGGCGCGGTGCGGACGGAACTGTGCAAGGTGGCGGTTCGTTCGTGGTGGATGCCCCGGCGGGTCCCCCGAACACGCTCTTCAACAGGCCTCGAACTCCTGGACAGCCGCTGAATGGCTGGCTGTGCTACGCCGGTACTGATAATCCGGATCCGACGGTTGGCAACTGTCTCACCGGCTCAGCGTTCGGCAAGGTCTACCCCTTCCATCCGCAAGGCGAGAACGTGACCGTGGCCTTCTTAGACGGCCACGTGAAGCAGATGCGCTTGGACGCGATGAAGCAGGGCTGGAGCGGAAAGACCCAGGTCATTTACGATTACGATCTTTATCAGTGGGACACACAGCAGTAAGAACGTAGTCTCCGAAACCAATGGATGAGCGGCGGATTTCCGCCGCTCTTTGCCATTTGGCGCCCGCCAGAGGTAATATGGCGTCAACCAGGGACCGACACCGAGCAAATCGTGCCGATCCCGCACACTTTTTGAAGTCGATTCAAGGAGGCATTTGCGTGAAAAAGGAAATGAATACCGGCACCGCCATTATCATCATCATCGTCGTTCTGGCGATTGTGGGACTTGTGATTTTCAAGGCGACCGGATCGATTGGGAAAAAGGGTGTTGTCAATTTGGGCCAATCGGAAACCTCCAAGAGCGCCCCGGAGAAGAAGGACGTCGACGACGCAACGAAGCCGGAGTAGGCGCTGCTGCGCAGGAGCTTGCGACTGAGGAATCCCTTTCCGGAGTCCCTGGCGGCCACAATCGTTGGCGGATGCCGAGAGGTTCTGAAAGGGATTCCTCGCTTCGCTTCGGAATGACAGCCGTCCTCTCCACACACCGACCACGTTGTCATTCCGAAGG
>JBGPGO010000015.1:0-93027 GCA_041483895.1 Fimbriimonadia bacterium | reverse complement strand
ATCCCATCTCGGCGGGAGCTATCGCCTATGTCCATGAACAAGGCAATCAGGAGACGGTCGAGATACTGCGAGAGCTGCTGCCGCGGGTGACGGAACGCCATGCCTCGTACTTTACCGGGGAGGAGAAGTCAGCGATCTGTGATCTGCTCCTAGACTCCGATCTTTGGCTTGTTCGAGGGGCGTATCTAGCGATCGAGGAATTCGGACGCGGCGAGGAGTGCGCAGACATCGAAGCCTGTGCAAAGATGACGAAGTCATTTCTCGAGCAGATCAGGTCGAAAGGCCACGAGTACGACCTCCCATCGACAGGTGAACCGGAGTCTATGATCGTAGGAGACCAAGGATATTCGCTAAGGGTCTCCAAAGGTCGCGAGATTCCTGCGGACCTGGAAGAAGTGATGGAGCGATGCTTGGCAACAATGAGGATGCGGGCCGAGCACCAGAAAGAAGGACGCGAATTATTGCGGGCATCCGACGGGACGGCTGCGGAGGCCCATGAATTGCTGCGACCGGCGGAGGGCGGCGGCGATGATGACCCGTCAACCTTGCTCCGCCCCGAGGAACAGCAGTAGCCGAGGATTCTGTGTTGGGGTCTCTGGTTATGGCAATAGTGAGGATATCGGTAAACGTGAACCCCAACACATCGTCTATCGCTGCTCCGTCATCCTGGTGGAATCTCCACCGCACGAAAACGAGGTATAGGTCCTATACGTCCTATATGTCCTATAAGTCCGACCGCGATGTGTTGGGGTCCTCGTCCGTTACAATCCTTCCTACCACCACCAACCAAAGACCCCAACACGAGAAACTGATACATCTCACTGGTAGGAACCTTGCAAACCCACTGGTCGCAGCGTCTAATGGGTACGGAATAGAATAGGCGGACGGTTGGCATGGAGGGCTGTGCCTGCGTTCTCTGTATTGTTTTTTTGAGGTGATAGGAAGATGAGCTCGAATCGGAGGGGATTCACCCTTATTGAACTACTGGTAGTGATAGCAATCATTGCCATACTCGCCGCTATCATATTTCCGATCTTTTCTCGCGTCCGCGAGAGGGGACTCCAAATTACCTGCATGTCCAACATGCGCCAGATCGGCATGGCGGTAAATATGTATGCGTCAGACAACAGCGACGGTCTGCCGACGACATGGCATTGGGACAATCGCGGCTGGTGCGGCCAGGATGCGTCGTGGAAGCAGCTCATTTTTGTGTATCAAAAGAGTGATGAACTGTTTTACTGTCCCACATTTGAGGGTCGCGGCGTAGACTGCAAAGACTATGTTGACAATCCGCAGGTGCGATATCTGGGACAATACGGCATCAACAACTGGGCCTACATCCCTTACTTTTCCGGTGTGAATCCCAACCAGGGGGATTACCAGCGGTATGAGACTTCCAAGGTATCTGGTCTAACCAATCCTGCGGCGACGATTCTCGTCAGCGAGAATGGTGACAGCGATTGGATTGTGGAGCCGGAACCATACAAGTGCGTCGATCCTTCTTCTCAGATCAAGATATTCACTGCGGATTACGGATTGATCAAGTTCCGGCACGGAGGAAAGAATTCAGCCAACGCAACGTTCGCCGATGGCCACGCCAAGGCGATGACTCACGACCAGTTCCACGCGAACAACTGCTATTTCTGGTGGAGAACGAAGCCGAACGAGTAGGTTTTGGGACAGCAGATCATTTGGATGGAATGTGAGCTATAATTCTCAACATGGACATCAATGAGCATGATGCGGCGGATATTGTCAGAAGAGGCGAAGCAATTTACGAAAACGAGCTAAGAATCCTCGTTGAAGCAGGCAATAAGGGCAAGTACCTCGTACTTGATGTAGAGACCAAGGATTACATCATTGCTTCGGAATACCTTCATTCAAGTTTGCGCCTACGGGAGCGAAGGCCAAACGCGCTGATTTTCGCGATGCGGATTGGGTATCCCGCTTTGGGGAGAATCGGTGGCGGTTCCTTGTCCTGTGTACCCTAGTGGAGGGCGTTGTTACTGATACCTTGGACGCAATCGTGACATTTCGAGCATTGCGTGCTGACGGCGCCACAATACAAATCTCCGCTGTGATTGACACGGGATTTACCGAATTCTTGACCCTGCCCCTGGCTCTTATGCAAGAGCTTGAGTTCCCACTCATTGGTGGAAACGACATGGTGCTGGCGGACGGTGGGATAAAGAGGATCCTTTTGCATGTCGGAACCATCCAATGGCATGATGAGGAGCGACTAATTCCGGTTCATCGGTGCGATAGCGATCCTCTTATCGGCATGTCACTGCTTGTGGGCAGCAAATTGAATATCGAAGTTATTCCGTCCGGAAGAGTGGAAATAACGCCATTACCAGAATAGATTCGGCTCGTCGTATTTGGCGGTAAACTGACCCCGATGGACCACAAGGGCAAGGTTGCCTACGTCACAGGCGCGGGACGGGGGATAGGGCTGGCGATCGCCAAACGGCTGGCGGAAGAAGGCGCGGACGTCGTCTGCCTCTCCGCCACCGAGGCAAATGCGAAAAAGGCCGCGCGGGAGGTCCAAGCCCTGGGCCGCAAGGCAATCGGCATCGGCTGCGACGTATCCAACTCCGAACAGGTCCAAGAGGCTTTCGAGCGAGCAAGCAAAGAGCTTGGCCCTCCGAACTATCTCATCAACAATGCCGGCATCGCCAAGGACCAACTCATCGTGCGAATGAAGGACGAGGACTGGGACCGCGTGATGGACGTGAACCTAAAAGGCGCCTTTCTCTGCACCCGCCAGGCCACAAGGGATATGATGAAGGCCCGATTTGGACGCATCGTGAACGTCAGCAGCATCATCGGCCTGGGCGGCCAGGTGGCCCAAGCCAACTATGCCGCGAGCAAGGCCGGACTGCTCGGACTGACCATGAGTGTTGCAAAAGAGCTTGGCGGACGGGGTATCACTTGCAACGCGGTCGCGCCGGGGTATATCGTTACGGATATGACCGATGAGCTGCCGGAGCAGTTCAAGACCTGGGCGGCAGAGACCGCGCCCGTAAAGCGGCTTGGCACGCCGGAGGATATTGCCGGGGTCGTCAGCTTTCTTTGCTCGGAAGACGCGTCTTTCATTACGGGACAGACGCTGGTTATCGACGGTGGACTTACGCTATAGGAGGAAGGGAATGGAAATGTCCGTTATGGAGAGGGTTGTTAAGCTGGTTGTTGAACAGCTCGACGTTTCTGAGGAAGAAGTGAAGCCGGACGCGTCGTTTACGGGCGACCTCGGCGCGGATTCCCTCGACGTTGTAGAGCTGGTCATGAAGTTCGAGGAAGAGTTCTCCGTCGAAATCCCGGACGAGGACGTGGAGAAGATCCAGACGGTCGGATCGGCAGTATCCTACATCGAGACGAAGCTCGGTAGCAAGTAGTGAGTTTGTGCCTGGGTCTTCGATTGGCAATGAGCGAAAGGGACTCTTCGACGTGAACCCAGGCACATCGCAGCGAACTCAGCCCGCCCATCGGGTGGTCGTTACCGGCATCGGCGTGGTCACGCCGATCGGCATCGGGATCGAGAACTTCTGGCAGTCCTGCATCGCTTCCAAAAACGGCGCGAATCTGATTACCCAGATGGACACGAGCGCCTACGATTGCCACATTGGGGCCGAGGTCAAGGAGTTCGACCCGGAGCAGTTCCTCGACCGAAAAATGGCGCGCAAGGCCGACCGGTACATCCAGTTTGCCGTGGCCGCTGCAAGGCTGGCGGAGCGAGACAGCGGCATCACAATTGACGAAGGGAACCGGGACGAGGTGGGAGTGCTCATCGGCTCCGGCATCGGGGGGATACACCGATTGGAGGACGAGCACGCGGCCCTGATGGAGAAGGGTCCAAGCCGTGTCAGCCCATTCACCGTCCCGATGATGATTGCGGACATGGGGGCCGGTCTCGTTTCCATCGAGCTCGGCGCGCGCGGACCCAACAACTGCGTGGTCACGGCCTGCGCCACGGGTTCGAATGCCATCGGGGACGCCTATCACATCATTCGCCGCGGCGACGCCCAGGCGATGTTTGCCGGCGGAGCGGAGGCCGCGATTTCCGGCATGGGCCTGTCCGGCTTCTGCGCTGCCAAGGCCATCACGTTCAACCCGGACCCGATGTCCGCCAGCCGGCCGTTCGATGCCAAACGGGACGGGTTCCTGCTCGGCGAAGGCGGCGGGGTGTTGGTCCTGGAGCGCCTAGACCTCGCACAGGCCCGGAAAGCGAAGATATACGGGGAGATTGTGGGATACGGGATGTCCGGCGACGCCTACCACATCACCAGCCCGGACCCGGATGGCAACGGGGCCATCCGGTCCATGAAGATGGCCCTGCGCTCGGCGGGCATCCAACCGACAGACGTGGACTATATCAACGCGCACGGGACTTCGACCCAAATGAATGACAGAACTGAGACTTTGGCCATCAAGCGGGTGTTCGGCGACCATGCCTACAAGCTGGCGATGAGCAGTACCAAGTCCCAAATCGGGCATCTGCTGGGCGCGGCAGGGGCCGTGGAAGCCGCCGCCTGCCTCATGGCAATTCAGACCAACATCCTGCCGCCCACCATCAACTACGAATTCCCGGACCCGGACTGCGATTTAGATTACGTTCCGAACAAAGCGCGGGACGGGCGCGTAAATGTTGTTATGTCCAACTCGTTTGGCTTCGGCGGACATAATGCGACCATCATTATGAGACGATACTCTGAATAGGTGATAGACCAGGACGCAACGCAGCGGCAGTTACCCTCGCCCGAGCCGGAGACCCGATCGGACTCGCTGGCGCGGCGCGGTCTCGTCTGCGCCTGGTCCGCATTCATTTTGGGTTTGATTGCCTGGGTGGTCGGTCTCGTCGCCATCATCGGATTTCGCAACGACCCCTATGTGGATATGGTCCTGGCCCCCATCAGCCTTGTCTTTGGGTTTGCCGCCGTCGTGCTGGCCTGGATCGCCAAGCGGCGGGTCCGGGAAAGCAATCTCCTCCATGCGGCCCTGGACTTCATTTCAGGCTTCGCCTGGCACATCGCCTGGACGAGCGCAATGATGAGCGTCGTCGTCGGGGTTGTGGCATGGCAGGCGCGCACCGACGAAATCGAGCGGATTCAGGAAGAGACCTTCACGAATTAGTGGCGATGTTCTCCCTTCACAATCCCAATTGTGAAGGGTTCAGTTCTCATAGGACATATAGGACCAATCCATCCTATTTCGTCCGTCCGAGGTCTCCCGAGCGAAGGGCAACGCTGCCCACAATCGCCGTCTCCGCCGGAAGTTCATAGAATACATACGGCTGGGTCCTCGCTTCGGGATAAGCGCCGCTGGGTGCGTCCAACTCTGGCACCGCATAGATACCGTTTGCGCCCTGGTAGGCCCGGATGGTGGCCCGGACGCCCCCCGGCTGGTCCCCGGCGAAGTAGGCGATAAACATCCGACTCCTAAAGTCAATCGGCGGCGGGGCCGGGTGGCCGATGCGCTCGTCGCAGTGCTTTTCCCAGACGCTCCGCAACTGCTCCTCGTTCCGAATGATGGTGAAGGACGGAGTGTGGATGCCGCTAAGCGGGCCGGAGACGGCGAAGCGCGGCTTTCCGCCTTCCATCAGCGCACCGGACCGGGTTGCGCGCAGCTCTGTTCGGAGTGTGCCGAAAGGCGACTCGGTCAGGAGACTGGCCGCATCCAAGGCGACTCGGTCGGGAGACCGGTCGCATCGAAGGCAATCAACGAGCGACTCGGTCAGGAGACCGGTCGCATCGAAAGCATCGAAGAAGACGGCCGTGTCCGCGACGACAGCGGACCGATGGCCGGGTGCGGCGTGCATAACGGGGAGCAGGATGGCAAACCAAAGCATAGGTGGGATTATGGTATCAAATCATCCCCGCAGCCGCAATGGCACCCTTGCCGGTTGTTCCAGCGTTGCTAGCTAGCAAGGAGCAACGATAACGTTGTCATTCCGAGTTTCTATGGTCGGATGTCAATAGCCTTCTACGACTTTTGGCTCGAAAGTTCGGTTATAGGTATAGAGCGCCCAGGCGATGCGGACCAGTTTTCTCATCAGGACGACGAGGGCCTCAGTCGCTTTGAGGCCTCGGGATTTCAGGCTTTGGTAATAGTCTCGAAACTCCGCGGTTTGGGACGCGGACTTGGCGGCCATGTACAAAATGCCGCGCGTGCACGCGTCTCCCGCCTTCGACAGGCGCCGTTTCCCTTTCTTCTGACTGGAATCACAGGCTTTGGTGTCTAGCCCCAGATAGGCGACCAGAGCGTCCGCCGTTTTGAACTCTCCGCGCTCGAAACAGCCGATCAGCGAGGCGGCCGACAGCAGGCCGATACCTTTGATGCTCATCAGGTTCTTGTATCCCGGCAGCTCCTTTGCCAACTCCTCGATCTTCTGCTCCATCCCTTTGAGCATGGCGTCAAGCCGTGCGGTAATCGCTTTGACATCCTTTTTGAAAGCCGGCTCGCTTCCAAGGCTCATGACGATCTTCTGCTTGCCCTGAATCACTCGGTGGCGCCGGCGCAGCATGGAGATCATGATGCGAACGGAGGGCGGAAGCGGCCGATAGGCCCTAAGATCGTCGCGCTCCCGTTCGAGCATGCGGGCGAGCGCAGTGGCGTCCACGCGGTCCGTCTTGGCCCGAGGGGAACAGAATTCGCGGTACCGCTTGGCAAACCTCGGATTGACCACAAACACCGAAATCCCCATCGAAAAGGCCATATCGGCAAGGAGAAAATAGTAGCTTCCCGTGGCCTCCATCAACAGCTCCGCATCCTTGTGTGCGGCGGCCGCAAAGGTGGCTTTGGAAATGTCGATACCGAGAAAGACTTTCATGAAAAACCCCGTTTCCGTCACCAATTGGGTATCCTCAAATTACCTTGTGTACGAGAGCACCGGCATTTTTTCAGCCGGGTCTCACAATGCTGTCCCTCGAACGGACACCCCCGGCCTCGGGCTCAATCTTTCAACCCGGAACTGGCTGCCAGGGATTCCTTCGAGCACAGATCGAGGCCGGGTTCCTAGTGACTAGATTTCGGGATAAGAATAACACACAAGGGATTCCTCGCTACGCTTCGGAATGACTGCGCTAGCGTCGTTGGGAGCGGGGAATCCGTTCCTGGACCGGAGGCAGGCCGGGAAGTGGCCGCGATCGCTGGGTCTGGTACCAATAAGCGACGCTGGAGTAGTCGTTCTCCTGCAGGTTGGCATGCCCGTGTTCCATGCTGAAGCGAAGGCTCTTTTCGAAGCAGATTGGGTCCTCGACATGGAACCGATACGAGGTGCACATGTTCCGATCCTTGAACAGCGGGTCGGTCTCCGGGATGCTCGTGCCCGAGTAGGGGAAGGCGTACGGGTGCATCCCCCAGGCCTGCGAGAAATAGTCTTCTGAACCGGTGCCGTGCAGGCTGGGCGGCCACTTTTCGCCGTCGATGAAGAACATATCGTCCCCCTCGCCCCACCAGGTCAGCTCGTGCGCGTGAACCTCCTTGCCGCCGACCTTCTTCTTGGACACCATGGGATCGATGTTGTCGACGCTTATGTTGCAGCCGACAAAGTGTCCCGCGCCTTCGGTCTCCAGAATCAGATAGTTGTCTTCTCCGCCGATGTTGGGTTCCGCCATCAGGTCCCAGTAGTTCGTGCCGGCGGCGCTCAAATCGCCGCGCGTGCCCTTGGTTGGCATTTCCTGCCGGTAATGCGCGTGGAACAGCAGGGCATCTTCCGGGACCTCGCACTCTTCATAGTCAACATAGTAATAGAAGGAGCCCACCTCTTCCTCGCATTCGTTGACGATTTCCAGCCGGGCACCCTTGTGGAACGGCATAGCGAAATAGCAGTTGAGCGCCGTGCCGCCCCCAAACTTTCCGTTATTTTCCTCGGGGGTTACGCAGGCAAACGGCATGCAAGAAAACGTGCGTGCGATGCCGTGGCCGAGGCAGAAAAAGTCTCCCAACGGGCAATGGATGCTCGGACTGTCTTCGCCATTCCAATATGCGCGCAGCACCATCTTCCGGAGGTACTGCCGGTTCTCCGTCCCGACAGTGATCCAGATATGGCGGATGCAGCCGGGGACGCTGATTTCTGCCAATGTGCGGGACTGGCCGGCGGGGATGGTCCAGTAGTCTCGATTGCCGCCGGTCTGGTCCCAGCTCGAGAAGCGGCGGGTTCGGGCCTTGCGGCGATAGACGAGGTTTGAGAGGGCGCCCGGACCGGGCTGTTGACTGTGCATGGTGAATACACTTCGACTTCCGTGAACTTTTCACCTTCTGGCATCGTCCCTTGGTTAATCGTACGCACATGGAGGCAGTTAGCTTGAAACGAATTTACGCAGTACTGATTGTTACGTCGTTGGTGATCGGGGGCGTCGTTTTTGCGAAGACATCGCAACAGCCGGGTCAGGACCCGCGGCAGCCACAGCAGGGATTTGCTCCCGGGCAGCCGGGACCGGGCGGGTTTGGCCCGCAGGGACCGGGCGGATTCGGCCCGCAAGGACCGGGTGGATTCCCACCCGGCATGCCGCCCCAGTTTATGCCGATGATGGTCGGCGGCGGCGGGGCGGCCATGCAGGTCGATGGAAAGACGCTTTACGTGCTGACCGGCGATGTGGTTCACAAAATAAACACGACCTCATTCAAGGTTGAAGGGACATTGCGTTTGCATCCGCCGGCGCCGCCGAGGCCGAAGGGCGACGAGGATGGAGGCGAGAAGTAGTTGCGGATGAGTTTGACGGCCCGCTCGCGGCACGGTCAAGGCTGTGGCTCGGCAGGGATGCCGGGCCACAGGTGTTTAAGGCAAGTACGCCCGAATTTTGTAGGTCGTGCCGCGTGCGGTGCTTTTCGGGAGTTGGCGCGCCGAACCGAACAGGTTGATCTCTTCGATTGTCGTGTCGTAGAGGTTGGTAAGCCATAGCTCGACGAAGCCATCTTCGACGATCAGATGCGCGCGCCAGATGCCACCCAATTCGCCCGCATAATGCGAGTATCCCGGGGTCACATATTCATACGTTGGCGCAAATCGGAACTGATGCGAAGGCGCTCCCCAACCGTTGCCGACGACCACCAGCATTGGTGCGCTCGAACCGTAACCCAGGCCAAACGTGGTATGGACGAAACCATCGGAGTTCTTCTTGTCCAAAGAGACCGGAAACTCCTCAAAGACGACATCGAACGGTTCCTCGAAGTGGGCGGCGACCTCGCAGGGTCCGCCGGTCGCGCGGATGATCCACGTCCATCCGGTGTTCGTGCGATTCGGCCCATTCACGACATCTGCGCCGGAAAGCACCTGCAGCCGGGCGCGGGCAGACGGGCTTTGAAACGACACTTGGAACGTGTCGCCAACATGGCGGATGGGAGCTGTGAGCGCGAATGCGACCGCGATGGCCGCGATCATTCAAGAAACGTCCCGTTGCAGTTCAGCCGGAATTTGTAGCCCAATCGGTCTGCGGAATGGCGGCACATCACCATGCGCTGCAGGAAGATCTCGAAATACTCCATCAGCGTGGCGACGTTTGTATCCACGTGCAACTCCAGTTCGATCGTACGGTTGTCGGCATCTAAATTGACGCGGGAGCGCTGGACGGCGAAGTTGACCCGGTCGTGGATATCGAAGGTCGACGGCACGGGATTTTGGACGCGGGAAAAATGCACATCCGACTTGTCCGCGATGACGAGGGCCGCGGTGATGTGGTTGAACGGCGTGCCATCAGCCTCCTCATGATTGCCGATGGCGCCCACGATGAGCGCGATCTCAGTGGCTTCCATGTTCAACTCATCCAGGATGTGGAACGCCAGGCTTGCGCCGATAACCGGGTGCATCACGCGGTTGACCACGTTTCCGATGTCGTGCATATATCCGGCGATGGAGGCAATTTCGATGTGGCGTGGGTCCGTCCCGACGCCCTCCAAAATATAGCGGGTGATGGACGATACGATCCCAGCGTGGCGGTGGCCATGTTCGGTGTAGCCCATGGCTTCCAGTAGATTGTTCGCGCCTTCGATGTACGCGCGAATTTTGGGGTCGTTGCGGATCTCTTTGAGGGTGATCAGTTGTGTTTGTGTTTTCGTTGTTGGCATATGCGAAGCAGATTCTAGCCGCTTTCTCCCAAATTTTGGAGGGAATCCCGCAGAAATGTCTCCCATCGGCCGCCTTCGATGGCCTCTCGTGCCTGGCGGACCAGTCGGCGATAATAGGCTAAGTTGTGATAGGTCAACAGTCGCAGACCCGTTGGTTCCTTCATGCGGACGAGGTGCCTGATGTAGGCGGCGGAGTACTGGGAGCAGACCGCGCAGTCGCAATCCGGGTCTGGAGGGCCGAACTCCGACTCAAAGGCCAACCCGGTGATATCGAAGCGGCCTTTGGCCGTGTAGAGGACGTTGTGGCGCGCGCCGCGGGTGGGAAGCACGCAGTCGAACATGTCTATCCCCGCGTGAATGGCGTGGAGTATGTCCGCAGGCTGGCCAACCCCCATCAGATAGCGCGGTTTGCTTTCCGGCAGCAGCGGGGCGAAGTCTTGGACGATGGGGCGTTGCAGCTCCGTCGGCTCGCCGACGGAGACGCCGCCGATTGCAAAGCCGTCAAAGGGCAGGGAAGTGACCTCTTCGAGGCTCTTTTGTCTCAGGTCTTCATGGACCCCACCTTGGACGATGCCGAACAGGGATTGGCCTTCGCTTGCGGCCTCCAGGCATCGGGAGGCCCAGTGGGTCGTCCGGCGAACGGCCTCTGCCACCTGTTCCTTGGATGCGGGAAAAGGGGGACATTCGTCCAGCGCCATCGAGATATCGACGCCGTAACGGCCCTGGACGCGGGTCGCCAGTTCCGGGGTGAGCAGATGCTGTGTCCCGTCCAGATGGGATTGGAACAGCACTCCCTCGTCGGATAGCTTCCGGAACTCGCACAGGCTCATCACCTGGTATCCGCCGCTGTCGGTGAGGAGGGCGCCGTCCCACGCCATGAACCTATGAAGCCCGCCGGCGCTCTCGATCAGGTCCACGCCGGGGCGGAGGAACAGGTGGTAGGTATTGGAGAGCACCAGTCGGTAGCCGATTTGGGCCAGGTCGTCCTGCGTAAGCGTTTTGACACTGGCTTGGGTTCCGACGGGCATGAAGGCCGGAGTTTCTACGTCGCCGTGGGACGTGTGGAGGGTACCGGCACGGGCGCGTCCGTTCGTTGCTTGCAGGTCAAAGGATATCCAGCCCATCGCGCTTAGCCGGTGCGTTTCTTTTTCGGGGCTTCGGCCGGTTCGGGCGAATGGGCTTCGTACTTCATCATCAGCTTCGCGAAATCGCCCGGGTGGAACAGCTTGATGTTGATTTCCGGGTACAGCTCTTTGGCGCGGTCGATTTTTCGGCGCTTGCGGGCCACGAGGTTCTTGCGGCGCGTGGTGAGTTCGATGTAGTAGCCATAGTCGGGGAGGAAGAAATCGGGCGCGAAGGACTCTTTGATGTTGCCTTCGTCATCCCATTCGAGGACGAAAACTTGCGGCTCGTATTCCCATCGTAGACAGTAGTAATCGAGCAGCCTTGCGAACTGCTCTTCGCTACGATGGGCGAACGTTACGGCTCTGGTTTTTTGGTTAACCAATCAGTCGCTCCGCCTTTGGCGTTGTCTAAGTATACACAGGTTCAATTGGCATGTCAAGTTTATACAGACAAATCTCTACGATATAGGCGGTTGCGGGCCAAATACCGACAATTTCCGCGATGCATCCACTGTTTCGCCTTTCGATTTACCTGGCCGGGCTGGGCTGGGCCTACCGGTCCGGGATGCCTCTGGCGATGGTCGGGCAGCTTTCGGGCCTGGCATCCGCCGTTGTGTTCTTTTCGTACGTTTTTGAGAAGCGGGCGGGGTCGCCGGGCCGGGTTGTCGCTTCGTATCTGGAGCTGGCCTTCGCATCCACCGTGATTTTCTGCGAGGTGGGGAAGGCGGAGTTCGTCTGGCTGGCGGCGCCGGCAATCACATTGGGTGGGACGGAATCTCGCCTGCAGGCAATCCGGGTCGGCCTGTCTGCCGCTATCGTGGTGGCCGCCACGGTGGTCATCGTGCTGATTCGCAATGAAATCCCCGTGGCGCTCATCGCCGCTGCCATCGGGCTGCCGCTGATCGGGATGGTTGGGCGCGACCGGCCCACCGAGGAGGAAGTGGAGCCAGAAGTGATTGTCGATGAGGAGGGTCTGCGATCGGCGCGGGACGCTGAGAGGGCCGCCCGGCGCGGGTATCGGGAACTTGTGGCACTTTACAAGCAGCTTAAGGGCGCCTATGACGAGACTGACCTGTCTCTTCGGTTCTCCTCCGCGGCGTTGGCTTCCGACAGGCCTTTGGACAAGCTGATGGAGGCGGTGGTTGAGGTGACCGGCGCGGCGGGGGCGACGCTTTGGCTTCCCGACCCACAGAATCAGATGGTGACGGTCCGGTCCTGCTTTGGCAACTGCCACCTGAAGCAGGAGCGGGTGCCGATGGCGAATGTGACCGCGGTGGCGAAATCTCTCGCGGTGCACGGGTCAATTATCGCCGAACAGGGGCTGGCGGGCGGCGCGAAGGTGCATCAGGAACATCTGCTGCGAGAGGGCGCTCGGATACTTGGCGTTCTGACGTTACGGCCGGCAGGGAAGACCAAACCGCTTCAACGCGTGGACGACGCCTTGGCCCGAATCACTGCGCCGATTTCGCATCTGTTGCGCCATGAAGCGATGCAATACAAGCTGGACTTTGCCGAGGCGCGCTTGCAGGCTTCGGATTTGGCGGTGACCGCGGACGGTATGTCTGTTGTGGCGCGCAAGGCCATTGACCTCCTCCACCGATTTGCCGACGCCGACCACTTGTCGGTATGGATGTTGGATTGGGCGGGAATGCCGGTGAAGGTTGGGGAGCGCGGGCGACCGCTGGAGCCGCTGGAAGCGATGGGGCTGGATGGAGCGGCGTTTCGCACATGGGCGGCTGCCGACGAGCCGTGGCGGATCCCGGACATTACCGCGGAGCCGGCCCTGTCCCGAGAAAAGGTTCTGCGGATACGAATGAGATCCGTGCTCGGCGTTCCGCTGTCCTCCGGTGGCAAGGCAGTGGGCGCCGTCGTTGCGGCGCATGCGTCGCCGGATATGTTTGGCGCAACGGAGCGAGGCATTTTGCTCCGGCTGTCGGCTCCCATCGCCCGGGCGCTGGAACTGGCATCGATTCGGGAGCGGCCGTTTGCGGTGGTTCGACTGGAAGGGGCGACCGGTCTCTACTCATACAAGGAGTTCAGCGAGCGGCTAAAGGAGCAGATTGACGGAACTCCTGAATTGCTGGGCATTTCGCGATTTGTTGTGGACGATTCGGATGACGAACGATTCGAGGCGGTCGGCCGGGCGGTGGCGGAGGCGTTTCGGTCCCACGGATTTGCTTCGCTGGGCGGCGAGCGAGAATTGGTCGGCTGCCTGGTGGGTCTTTCTCGCGAACAGATGCAGGCCATCGCCGATCTGCTTGCGGCCCGATTCACGGAGTTGCGTTTGGTTGGGCAGATCGCAATGCTGGGACAAGATGGCGAAAACCGATTCGAGCTGATTGAAGCCGTTGCGTAATCTGCGGCAGGTTCATTGCTTGGGGACGCGAATTGTGACTGGATACTTATGAGAAGGACCAAAATCGTCTGCACGCTGGGACCGGCCAGCAGCTCGCCGGAGATCCTGGAAGAGATGGCGCTCGCGGGCATGAACGTCGCTCGCCTCAGTTGCTCCCATGGCACGTGGGATGAGAAGACTGTCTGGATCCGGCAACTGCGCGAGATTGCGCGAAAGCTCGCAACCCCGATCGGGATCATGATTGATTTATCGGGTCCGAAGTTTCGGCTTGGCGAGGTGGAGGGCGAGACGCTTGCCGTAGACGTGGGGCAGGAACTTCGCCTTACTCTTGTGGACGGACCTATCGAATTTCCCCTTTCGGAAGTCCATGAAGCCGCGCAAATTGGCGACAGAATCCTGATTGGCGACGGCCAAGTGGGTTTGGAAGTCACGGCAAAAGACGATCGATCGCTAACGGCTCGCGTCGTCGATGCCGGGACGATTGGGACGCGGCAGGGCGTGACGCTGATCGGACGCGACATTGCGATTGCCGCCGTCACCCCACAGGATGTTTACGATCTGCACCGGGCGATGGAAGAGGGCGTCGACTGGATCGCTGTCTCCTTTATCCGGACCGCCAAGGATATTCAGACTGTTAAGGACATGATCGCGAAGGCGGGCCAGAAGACGGCCGTGATGGCGAAGATCGAAACTCCGTCCGCGATTGATAATTTGGACGAGATTATCGAAGCGTCGGATGGAGTGATGGTTGCTCGGGGCGATTTGGGGCTGCAGGCGCCGTTTGAAGACGTGCCGCACTTGCAAAAACGCATTATCCGCGGCTGCCTGCAGCGGGCCAAGCCCGCGATAACGGCGACGCAGATGTTGGAGAGCATGATCGAAAATGACCGGCCAACGCGCGCTGAAGTGACGGATGTGGCCAACGCGATTTTGGACGGTTCGGATGCGGTAATGCTTTCCGGAGAAACGGCAATCGGCAAGCATCCGGCATTGGTGGTGCGAACGATGGCGAAGATCGCGGTTCGATCCGAGCAAGAGCACATCATGGGTGAGGGGGTCAGCATAGACGATGAGCTGACCCTGACCGATACCACGGCGGCCGTGGGGCAGTCGGCGGTGAAGTTGGCTCAGACGTTGGGGGTGGACGCGATTCTCAGCTTTACCCGATCCGGGGCGACGGCGCGGATGGTGAGCCGGTTCCGGCCGTCGATACCGATCGTCGCGGTCTGCCCGACGGCGGAGACGTTCGGCAAGCTGACGGTTTCTTGGGGCGTGCAGCCGGTATTGGCGCGCCCGTATGAGACGATTGACGACATGATTGACACGGCCTATACTTCGGCGCTCGATGCCGGGTATCTTACCAGGGGGAATCGTGTGGTGATTACGGCGGGAATCGCGCCGCTGTCTACCGGTCGCACGAACCTGATCCTGTTCGGTGAGGTTTCCGATCCGCGTGAAAAGAAATAGGCGAAGATCTCGAATCGGTGTTTGGTTCGTTATCGTTGCTCTGGGCGCTGCGCTGTTCGCGGTCGCTTGGCATGGTCGAAAGCCGTGGCAGCTGATGACCGATCAGCGCGCGGAGATGCAATCGCTAGATACGCAGTTGGGGACCGCAAAGGAAAGAAATCGGCAACAGATCGAACGCCAAAAGCGCCTGAACACACCGGGGGGCGTTGAGGCCGAAGCCCGCCGCCAAGGTTGGGTAAAAGACGGCGAGACTATCGTCAACCTGCCCGATAAGTAGAGACCTACTTCTTCTTGGCGGTCTCTTTCTTCGCTTTCGTATCCTGCTTGTCCTTACCCAGAACTTTTGCCAGCGCCTTTGCCAACGGATTGCCGGTAGCCTCTCTTTTTGGCGCTTCTTTCGCGGGTGGCGCCTTCGTTATGGCCTTTTTGGCGGTCTCGGCCTTTGCGGTTTCTTTCGGTGCGGCTTTGGCTGGAGCCGATTCTATTTTGGCTTGTGGTTCAGCTGTTTTTGGGGCTGCGGCTTTCTTTTCTGGGGCCTCGATTTTGGCCTCCACTACGGCGGGCTCGGGCGCTTTCTCTACCACAACCGCCGCTTCGACGACAGCGACCTTTTCCGGCGCTGCCACGTCGTCGCTGAGCAGCTTCGCGATATCACCAACGACCGCGGCAATCGGACCCAACTCGGCTTCGAGCTCTTTCATGGCCGGTCCGGCAGGCGTTGTCCGGCGTGGCGCCGAATGTCCGGCCACCTTCGTCTTGCAAGAGTCGCATACAAAATTGATCTTGACATCCCCGAGCCACGCTGGGATTTTCCGGATCGGACTTTCGCACTTCGAACATCTAACCACTCTGGGCCTCCTGTTCCGCTTTGTACATGGCCACGTATTGCCGGTGGCTGATGATTCCGTTGAATCCCATGAGCACCGCGGCGCCCAGATATAGGAGCGGCAAGGTAGTTGTGCCGTCCAGGTCGCGCGGGTCTTTCAGGGATTGGGGTTTGCTGTCACTTTGGCCCGGGTCGGCGATTCTGGATGGCCCGGCCGCGAATCCGTAGATCGAGATAAACAGAAGCGCGCCTGTGATCCAGAAGTAGCTGCTCTTCCACCAGGCGGGCCTCGGGTGTTTTTTGCCTTTCATTCGTGCGGAAATTATACCCAGACGGCGGGTATATTGGCCCCATGGACCTCGCGATACGGCTGCTGGTGATGCTTGGGGCCGGGATTTTGGCCAAGCACGCCGTTTCTCGCCTTGGGCAACGGTTGGCTGCCGGGTCTGCGGTTCGGATACCGAAACTGTGCTCGTTGGCGACCGCCGGGTGCTTGGCGGCGGCTATCCGGATGGGGCTGGGGTTTACGTCTCTGCACGATCTGGTGGTTGCCGGGCTGTTTGGTTTGGTTTGGGGAGCGGTGGCGGGGATGTTGCTGCCGTTTGCGCGACGAGTCCCGTCAGTCTAGCTCCAGCCTAATTCCGATCAGTTTGTTCTTCTGAAATTCCAGCGTGGTGGTCCAGTCGGTATATGGTCGTTCATCCGACGTATGCCGCTTGGCGTAGCCGGTCTGATGCCAGACGAGATTGTCGCCATTAATCATCGGCTTCGGCACAGCGGATTTTAGGAGCTTCAGGACCCTCGCCTTATCCATGCCGATCGTGACCTTCCCCGCAAACTTGAACCAGTCCTGCGGTTTCTTTGAGAACGGAACATAGGGTTCGGGAACACCAGGTCCTTCCGGAGCGCTGTTTCCCTTTTCAATCATGAGCATGTTGAGGACAAGCCCGCCGGGCCCAAGGTCGAATCCATCGGCGTAAACGACCCGCTTTGTGTTGCGCAGACGCCATGTCCGTGCGCCATGCGCGTGGCCTCCAAGACTTTCCGCTCCCTTTCCCATCAACCGTTCGCATTCCTCCATCGTCGTCCACCCGACGGTGATTGGTCCAATCTTCGCGATAGCCGGGATTATCGTTGGAGGATTGGTTAGGTGGAGAATGAGGAAAAACAGGGTGATTCCCATGATTATTGAGTTTACCGGTCATATCTGTGTAGGAGTGCTCAAACTTTCTGAGAATGGAGCGGTATGAAGTTTATGCTGACGATGTTGCACCTCGTTGCAGTGTTGGTTCCGGCCGTGGCCGACACCAATCCTCACGACGGCTATTTCTTTTGGCTTCCGGCCGGGCATCTAACTGTCGGTGACAAGGCGAGCGAGGCGAGGTTCCAATATAAGGTGGCGGGAGACAGGGCTTCGTTTACGATCAAACCTCGTGCGATGCGTTTTGGGGCGGCGAAAGGGCAATTCGTGCTCGTTCCGCGGGGTGGGAACTCTTCGTGGCTCTACACGATAGACGGCAAAGATGCCGGAAGCACAGGGGCCGTTACGTTTCTGCCGTTGGAGTTGACGGAGGGGAAACAGGAGTGCCGGATCGAGATATCCGTCCATCCAGGCCAACTGCACGGATTTCGGCTGTATTATACGGATGATTTCCTGAAACTCGGCGGGCCGATTCACTTTGGTTCCAGGGACGGCCTCACGGGTGACTACACCGAGGGGCTTTCATCGCTTCTAGTTCGCGGCGATTTCAGCGGTGCGGAGAAACGGTTTCGCCAGGGATCGGAGAAAGCGAAAACGCCGGAGGCGGCACGGCTGTTGCGGCGGCTTGCACGTTGGGCGTCGGCGGAAAGCAAGTTCAAAGAGATCAAAACCGGGCCGGGATTCTACGATCTGGGCCTGTATTGCATGGTCAACGGGTGTTGGGAATTGGCCGCGAGCTGTTTTCGACGCGCAACGGAGTTGATGCCGAAGAATCCGGACGCTTGGTATATGCTTGCTGACGCCCTGAGCTACCGGGATAGCGACCTGCTGATGGATATGGAAAAGATCTATCCCTACTACAAGAAGGCAGCCGATTTGTATCCGCATGACAAATCCAACACCTACCGTAATTTCGTCGCCCTTTTCCGCAAGCTGCGGGAGAAGGAAGGAGACAAGGAGCGAGTGCTAACTATCTCAGATGAGCAGATAGCATATAGCAAGAAGATGTGGGAATGGTGCTCGGCAATTCTCGCCGCGTCGTCGCATGGCGCGCTGCGGATGGTGAATACGTTCCATGTATATGATAAGGAGTTTGACAACCGAGGGGAATACGATCCCCGGCCATTTGAGGGGCTGTTCAAACCAGGGACTACGGAAGCGTTTGTGAAGATGACGGGCTGGGGGGCGTCGGATACGCTGGGACATGATTGCGGGCCGGACCGATCGGCCGCCCTCAATCTTGGGATTCGGGAATGGGATGTGTTCTATCATGAATGGAATCACTCGCTCGATTGGTTGATGATTACGAGCGAATTGGGTATCGGTGTTCCGGAGACGCACTCCTCTGATTGGTGTGGATTCGAGCCGATTTCCAGCATGGGCATGGGGCATCATTCATGCAATCGCTACTATATGACGCCGGGGATGTATCGCATGATACGCGGGAGCGATCCGCCTACGACGCCACATATCGATACGTGGGAGGTATCCGGACCGACGACGCTGCTGCCGGAAACGGACAAGCCGGACGATGCGTTCCAATCTAGGCTCAAGGATTTTCGCGATCAGGTGGTAGCGAATCGGCTAACGTTGGGTCCTGCAAGGGCTGTCACGGCGACGAACGGGTATTTAGATTTCAAGTCGATGTGGCCGGGCATGTCGCTGAACGCGCTGGCAATGGCGTCGTGCTATGTCTACTCGCCGGTGCATCAGCGCGTGCGCATGTGGATGGGTTATGACGACAACGCGGTGGTGTTCTTGAATGGCCAAAAGGTGTTCGGTGGTCTCTATTGGACGCTGGTGCGGTTCCAGGAGTCTCGCGAAAAGGATCGGGTCGCGACGGGGATAACGCTGGAGAAGGGCTGGAATCATTTGGAGATTTGCGTGACGAATGGGCAGCATGGAGAGGACTGGCTGGAGCCGGGAAAGCGGTCGGATGTGTGGGGTCTGTCGGTACGATTTTGCGACTTGTTCAATCGTGGGGTCTCGGGACTGAAATGGCAGGCGGAGAAACCTGTGTCGGACAGCGCTAAACCGCGGCCCTACTTTGAGCCATCGAATCCGGTCCATTATCGCTGGTCGGATGTCGCCTACGACTATACTGCGTTGCTGCCACATCTCACAGAAACCGATATTGGCGCTCTACTTGGACTGTCATTCAAGGCAAGTGACCAGATGTGGTTTATCACCGACAAGTCTTCTATTACCGCCGGTCCTCCCAATCCGAGCCAAATCAAATTCGATAACGTTCTCAATTGGTTTTTTTCTCCGAAAGAGAATGCGGCTTACGTTTCGACGAGAAACTTTGATGGACGTAACTGGACAACAAGAGAGCTTCTTTTCTTGCGACCGGAAGCTTATGAGTCTTATCTGAAGCTGATGCGTGTAACACCCGAGGCGAAGGGGAAGGGGATCAAGAGCCATGCGGATCGGGTGATCGGCTACCTCACCGTTCCGCGTTCCGACAGCCTAAACGGCCGCATTGTGCTGGTCGTTGATACTTATCTTGGCGACAAGCTGCCGCTCGATGAGGAGGATCTTTTGGACATTTCGCATTTGAAGTAGCCGCAGTTCCTCGTTCCGATATCTTCGGAGTATCGACCACAAGAACTGCGCGATCCCGATGGTGGCGCCGATCCCCTAAGGTATTGACATTTCCTGCCTGTTACGCGGTTCTTGGGGTCGGCATACGTTCGCGTGTCGGCACGAGGAACCGCGGCTACTGAGCGAATCGTTCGCATGTTGGCACGAGGACCCGCGGCTACTTAGATCCAAATGACTTCGCGGCCACCTGCTCTAGCTTGCCGCCCGCGGGCGCCCAAGAAAGGTCGAGCGCCGACCCGCCCGTCTTGTTGAAATACTGCACCTCTATCGGATGCCAGCCCTTTGCCAGCGGAGCGGTGCCGCGTTTCTCGATGGATGAGTGCAATCCATCGTTATCCACAATAACGCGTCCGTCGATGAGCAACTTCGCCCCGTCGTCCGATGTCAGCGAGAAGAGATATACGTCGTCGGTCGGAACGTCGATATAGCCGGTGAACCGGCGACCGACAAACTCCTCTTTAGACGCGCCAACGGTGGTTAGTGTCTTCGTTTCTGCCGGGGTAAGCGTTGCAAAGTTTGGGAGTGCGTCCCAATCGCCTTTGAACATGGCGCAGTGCAGACCGGGCTGTAAATATGACACGAGAGTTGCTAGCATGGGCGCCACTTTTTTGAACGATGCAGACGCCACACCGCTGACCGCCTTGCCCTTATAAAAGCTGCGGGCCTTTAGCGTGGCGTTGTCGGAGATCGTGACCGGACCTTGGTAAACGGCAGAGGATTCATCGGGATCGCTCCCATCCACCGTATATCGAATCTGGAGATCGGGTGAGGTCGTTGCAATCTCCACTTTTGTCGGCTTTACCAACTCCGTGATCTCGGTCTTGATCTCCGGCATCTCATATACAACCGGCTTGCCGTCCAGCGCCAATCCGACGACTGTGCAGTTCTCGTCCGGCATCTTCGGCGGGACGGAAATGACAATATCCGTGCCGTTTCGCGTGACGGGGAGCCGTTGCCCGCTTTTCCCTAAGACGTAGGCGTGGGTCGGCTGATTGCCAAGCCCCGGAACAACCAACTTGCCATCGGCGGGCCAGTCGAAAACGTGCAGGTACAGCTTGTTGCCATTCACCGTACATCGGCCCCAGTCGAGCTTTTTGAACGGGCTGGCGTGGGTGCCATAGATCGCCTCGCTGTTTACCTTCATCCAGTCGCCGATCTCCTTCAGCCGCTGCACGCTTTCCGGCGGAAAAACGCCTTCCGACGTGGGCCCGATATTTAGCAGATAGTTGCCGCCTTTTGACGTGATATCGCAAAGCATGCGGATGATCTCTTTGGTGGATTTGAAGTTCTTGTCATGACTGTTGTAGCCCCAGTGATCGTTCATCGTCATGCAGGTTTCCCAGTCCACGCCGGGAATGCCGGTCGCGGGAATCTCTTGCTCCGGCGTGCCATAGTCGCCCGCAAATCCGGCGTCGCTCAGTCCGCCCATTCCTCCGCGGCCGATATCCACACGGTTGTTTACGATCACATTCGGTTGCAGTTTGCGGCACAGGTCATAGAGGGGCTGCCCTAGCTCGTGATTCCATGTCTTCTCCCACTCGCCGTCGAACCACATGATGCCGATGGGGCCGTAGTTGGTCAGCAGCTCCGTTACTTGATCGTGGAGGTACTTCACATAGCGGCTGAAATCCGCGCCATCCACCGGGCGGTTCTCCCAAGAGCGGCGCGGAAGATAGTCGGGATGGTGCCAGTCCATGATCGAGTGGTACCAACACATCTTCATCCCCTGTTTCCGGCATGCCTCGGACAACTCTTTCATGATGTCTCGATGGAACGGCGTCGCCATCACGTCGAAGTCTGAGACTTTGGAATCGAACAGATCAAAGCCGTCATGATGCTTCGATGTGATGACGATGTATTTCATCCCGGCGTCTTTTGCCATTTTCACCCAGGCGTCGGCGTCGAACTTCACCGGATTGAACTGTTTGAGAAGCTTTTCGTACTCATTGACGGGGATGTGGGCGGTTTCGCGGATCCATTCTGCGTGGCCGGTCTGGTCGCCCCACGTGCCGGCGGGGACGGAGTAGAGGCCCCAGTGGATGAACATGCCGAAGCGCGCTTCCCGGAACCAGTCGAGGCGGTCCTTGTCCGGGGTCTGCATGGCTGCGAGGATTGGGATTAGGATCATGGCTAGCATGGAGCGGGATTCGGGCTATCAGCGAGGAGTCCTTCCCCATATTGCCCTGCCAATCGATTTCCACCCTGAACGGTCCCGCGAAAGCGGCGATGATTGGGTGCCAAATTGGTCACAGCAGATGGGTGCCTTGATGGCAAACTATTTTCCAGGCTTGCCAACTGGCTTGAATCCGTCCGCGATCATCTTGCTGATCATCTGCGCCTTAACAAGCTTCCAACCGTCTGACTGACGCACCCAAGTGTCCACACGCTCCATACTGTGGGACGCCCAATTCATGCCGGGGCCTTGTCGATAGACGAACGAGTGCCGCTCCATGACATCGACGATTCGCTTGTTCGGTAACGCCTTGATTCTTCGGATTTGGATCGTATCCTCAATGTCCGAATAGGATTTGTTGGTCATCATCATGACGAATGCCTTCCGTTGCATGGGCTTGGTTTTCTTCAGTCCATATTCAAACTTGGCAGCCAACAGCCCAGTGAGAGCTTCAGCGTCTCGAGCAATAACGGCCTTACTGTACGCGGCGTATTGACGTGTCAATTCCGCCTTGACGCTCGAGTTGTTGGTGGCGCCTTGACCTAATGGGAACGTTGGTAATAGCACCGCCACGGAAAGAGCTAGCCGGAGTTTCATGCCAACGAGTCTAACACAATTGACTATCGAAACAGCGCCGATGGTGGGATCGGCTGCTTCCAGACGTCCGGTCCCTTGTAGAAAACCTCTAACCCCAGGCCGCCGCTCAGGTTGAAATAGTCCACCGTTATCGGATGGAAACCCGCGCGCAGGCCGATGACGCCGGACTTCTCCACCATCCCATGCAGACCGTCGTTATCCACCACCAGTTTGTCGCCGATTGACAGCCGACTGCCGTCGTCGCTCGCGGTGTAGAACGTGTAGATGCCGTCGGTCGGGACGTTGATAAAGCCGGTGAAGCGCAGGCCAAAGTTCTCGTCCCGCTTCCGGACCCTTATGCTGAAATCCGGCGTGGTCTTTACCAGAACCGGTGTGTGTTTTGTCATGTCGCCCAGGTGCTGCCAGCCGCCCTCGTAATAGGCGTAGCGCAAGCCCTCATCCGGCGCGCGGACGAAGACGATGGCTGGGCGCAGGTCGGCCTTCTCGTATCGTGTGAATTTCTGCATCGCCGTCGAAAGGCTGCCGACATTGTGGTAGTACACCACCACCCTTACGGTCCCTGATTTCGTCAGTCGAAACGGACCGGTGTATTTCACTGACCCCTTGGTTGCATCCGATCCATCGGCCGAGTAGAAAATCGTTGCGCCGGGGAAGTCGGACAGGAGCGTCACCATGGTCGAATCGATGAAATCCGTTGTGCCCTCGATATCAACGGTCGGCGGGGCGGCATAGAGTGCAAAGGTGGAGATGGTCGGACAGGCGCGGGCGTCGTGGATGACCAGCCGCACCTTCTGCGCCGTAGTTGTTTTGGTGCGGAAGATGCGCTTGTGGCCTATCGTCGTGCCATCCGCCAGCGTCTGCCATTTTCCGCCCTTGTAGTATTCGATGGTAAACGACTTCACCCGCTGGCCCAGCGCGATGGATTCCTGCAGGACGATGCGGTTGAATGTCTGCGGTTTCCGCATATCCAGAGTAAGCGTTGCTTCGGTGACACCGTCCTTTGCGGCCCAATAGGACTGATCGGACTGATCGGTCGCATTGGAAGCGGGGAAGCCCTTCCGCGCACTGCTTGCCGTCGCCTTTGCCCCGCGCGCCAAATCGGTCTTGAACGTCTCATCCAGCGCATGCCGGAAAGCCGCCAATCGCGCGACATCCACGTCGGCAATCAGCCCACGTTTATCCGCCGGAACATTGAGCAAAAAAGAGCCGTTCTGCCCGACCGACGCATAGTAGATGTCCAGAAGCTCCGGCACCGTCTTCACCCGCGCGTCCTCGCCGGCGTGATAAAACCAGCCTGGGCGGATGGAGACATCGCACTCCGCTGGCACCCAATGCGTCCCGTCCTCGTGACCCATCGGCAACTGCTCCGACCCCGGCCCGCCGGGATAGAACTGGTCGCGATTGAGCATGCACCAATTAGTGGCGGCCGCGTAGCCGTCCTCGTTGCCGACCCACCGCACGTCCGGCCCCGCGTCGCTAAAGATGACGGCGTTCGGCTGGCACTCGCGCACCACTTTTATGTAGCCGGGCCAGTCGTATACTTGGCGCTTGCCGTTCGGTCCCTCGCCGTTCGCGCCGTCGAACCAGACCTCGAAGATGGGGCCGTAGTGGGTCAGCACTTCGCGAAGCTGGTTCCTAAAATATTCGTTGTATTTGGGCGAATCGCCATAGACGGGTTGGTTGCGGTCCCAGGGCGAGACGTAGACGCCCAACTTCAGACCGTACTCCTTGCAGGCGTCGGACAGCTCGCGCAACACGTCCCCCTTCCAAGGGCTGTTCTTCACGGAATGCTCGGTGTATTTGGAGGGCCAGAGGCAGAATCCGTCGTGGTGTTTGGCGGTGATGATGACGCCCTTCATCCCGGCGGCCTTGAAGGCGCGGACCCACTGGCGGCAGTCGAGGTGACTGGGGTTGAACAGGCTCTCGGGCTCGGTCCCTTGGCCCCACTCCCGGTCGGTGAAGGTGTTCATGCCGAAGTGGACAAAGGCGTAGAACTCCATCTGGTGCCAGGCGAGCTGCCTTGCGCTCGGCACCGGGGGGAGGGTTTTCGGAGGGATTTGGGTGAGCATGAGGATGATCAGGGGGAACATTTTCTAAATTGTACACCCGTAGCCGCAGCCCCGCATGCCGATCGTGCGCAATTGGCTGAGGTCCCTCAAGTCCCTGCCGTCCCTTTTGGATGTGTTTGGGTCCACTGGTACCGATAACTCCCCAACTTCAACCAACCTAGACCCAAACACCATCCGCATCCGCCGGTGTAGAATAGGCGCAATGCCCACCCTAACCCAACCAACCCTCGATCCCCCCCTAAAATGGGCGGGCGGAAAGCGGTGGCTTGTTCCGATCTTGCGCGAACTGTATGAACCCCACAGACACCGTCGGCTAGTTGAGCCATTTGTTGGGGGGATGGCGGTGGCACTCGGTTTGCAGCCGGAACGGGCGCTGCTGGCCGACCGCAACGCCCATCTCATCAACTTCTACACCTGGTTGCAGCGCGGGCTGCGCATGCCCACGGCGGCAAGTTCGAACGGCCACCGTCCATCAGTGGAGCTCCTTAACGATTCCGAGACCTATTACGAAAATCGCGAGCGATTCAACGAGCTGATCGCGGCCGGCAAGGCGGCGACAAAAGAGGCCGCGACTCTGTTCTATTACCTCAACCGCACGGGCTACAACGGCCTCTGCCGCTTCAACAACAGTGGCCATTTCAATGTGCCGTTCGGGCAATACAAGACAATCACCTACACGCGCGATTTCCGAGAGTACAAAGAGGTTCTTCAGGACTATGAACTCCTGTGCCGCGACTTCGAAGACCTATCCCCGTCGCCGAACGACTTGATCTATGCCGACCCTCCCTACGATGTGGAGTTCACCAAGTACTCAAAGGACGACTTCACCTGGGACGACCAGGTCCGCCTGGCCCATTGGCTCTCCCGCCACCCCGGCCCGGTCGTCGCGTCCAACCAGGCCACCGAACGCATCCTCGACCTCTACGCCTCCCTCGGCTTCGACATCCAAATCCTCTCCGCCCCCCGCCGGATATCCTGCCAGGAACGCCTCCCCGCTGACGAGATGCTGGCGACGCTAAACCCGTAGCCGCAGCCCCGACCGGCAATTCCAATCTCCGAGAACCAACCCCAACGGCTGCGGCGACGACTTTTTTGTCACAAAACGAACTTCGGCGCGAGTCATGTGTCACAGGACTTTTCCACACCCCACACAGGAAGATGCGTGAAGGGAGTAAAATTGCACATGACAATGGCCCTAATTGGAAGCAAAAGGACTCGAATTGCGACAAGGTTTGCGCTGGACGCACGAATCATTGTGAACGATGGCGACTGTCTCCAGTTTCTTAAGACCGTGCCAAACGGGACGTTGCAACTCGTCGTGACCTCACCGCCTTACAACCTCGGCAAGGAATACGAGAAGAGGCTCAAATTGGATCAGTACGTCGAGCAACAGGCGGCTGTGATTCGCGAGTGCGTCCGCGCGTTGAAATCAACTGGAAGCATCTGCTGGCAAGTGGGCAACTACGTTGACGGTAGACAAATCATTCCACTCGACACCATCCTCTATCCGATTTTCGCCGATCTTGGACTGAAGATGCGTAATCGAATCATCTGGCACTTCGAACATGGGCTTCATTGCAGTAAAAGGTTTTCCGGTAGGTATGAAACGATAATCTGGTTCACGAAGTCGGACAATTACGTGTTCAATTTGGATGGCGTCCGTGTACCCCAGAAGTACCCCGGCAAGAAGCATTTTAAGGGACCCCGTGCAGGTGAATACTCCGGAAACCCGCTCGGTAAGAACCCTGGCGACCTTTGGGTAATCCCGAACGTCAAGAACAATCATGTTGAGAAAACGGTGCATCCGTGCCAATTTCCGGTGGAGCTTATCGAGCGGCTTGTCCTCTCTATGACGAATGAGGACGATTGGGTATACGATCCGTTCCTTGGGACAGGTACGAGCATAATTGCCGCAGTGCGGCACGGACGTCTGGGGGCCGGAAGTGAGATCCATTCTAAGTACATAGAGATCGCTAGGGAGCGAATCAACTTGGAGTTGGCAGGAAACCTTCGGACTCGTCCAATGGGTAGACCGGTTTACGATCCTACTGGCTCGAATAGCAAACTGGCGAGAAACCCGTGGGAGACGAATGGCCAAACCGCATTTGGACTTAGCCCAGAGGCTGCGGATTGAAGATCGCCGAGGTCTATTCCCACCTCAACGGGGTCGAATTTCTCATGGTCCATAAACCGGCCCTTTATCAAGAGATCAGAGATGTCATCGACCTCGTTGACGCAGACAAGTGTCGGACGAAAATTTCCAAAGAAAAGACAATGCCCGGCCGTAAACTGTTTTCGCCTATCGACCTCAATAAGGCATTTGCCGAATTGCTGAGAGTGCGCGGATGGTCCGAAAGCCGTGTTAACTATTGGGTTACAAGAGACCAAAGGCTGATCAGAAAGACTATGACTATGAGCGCTGAGGAGCAAAAGGCCGAAATTGAGGCGGCTGGCTACGAACCGATCTTTAGCTATAACCAAACTGATTTCGTAAGAGATCGCGTCGCCCTAGAAGTCCAATTCGGCAAGTACTCGTTCGTGGCGTATGACATTTTCGTTAAGCACCTCGCGTTCTACGTTGGCGACCAGGTCGATGTGGGAATCGAATTGGTTCCAATGAAGTCTCTCTCGAAGCAAATGAGCTCCGGCATTGCCTACTATGAGGGCGAGCTTTACAACGTCGTCCGACAGGGCCGCGGTGTGCCAGCCGTGCCGTTAGTGTTGATTGGTGTCGAGGTATAGCTGGGACGTTAGGTCGCGGCAACAAGTCATTGCATCCTGTTGCCGCGACGTTAATAACGAACCTATTGATATTCGCTTATCAGTTCTCCGGCGTCAAACGGGCGCGCAGATTTCTCAACGCGCGGAGCTCAATTTGGCGGACGCGCTCGGGGGTTATTTTTAGTTCGTACCCGACTTCCTTCAACGTTCGTTTTCGACGGTCGTTGATCCCCATGCGCAACTTCAGCACCTCGCGCTCACGCGGAGTTAATAGTTGCAAGTTCGCCCCTATCTCCTCCGGGCTGATGTCATTTTGCGCCGCCAAGGGCGATCCAGGTGTATGAGACGGCTGGTCGAATTCGTCCAGAGACTTTCGCGGCCTTCCCCTGCGGGTTCTGAGGGGATCCTGCGGCAACTCGACCGGCGTCTGGCTGTTTCCAGCCCGCTCCCTGTGCCAAAGCACGAACGCCGCCAACGCAACGCGCACTGCCTCTGCTCTGTTTACTGAACTAGTCAGTTGTTCGACCTCATAAACGAGCTTCTCGGGCATGGGCGCGCACACCTGAATGACCGACTGTTGCATTTCAGTAGGTTGCGTTGGGGCAGGTTCTGCAAGCTCCTCCCTTGGTCTTGCTCCTTGGGAAGTGGAGGCAGCTATGTCCCCACCCTGCCTTTCTTCTTCCATTTGACCCAGATTCGACCATGGTTGCATTTGGCCGGAGATCAGTTCTTTTTCGACGGGAAGCAAATCGTCGCCATTGAACCAGGCTAAAAGCAACCTGTATTGATTGAGGCCCGAGTTCCTTCGGAGAATCTTGTTGCGATTGGCCCGTTTGAGCTTCGCTTCATTCGCAGAATCTCCATCCCAGAAAGGCCGTTTGGTTGGCGGCAACTTGTCAACTTGGTGATCCCACAATGGTGATTGCCAATCGCCGTCGGACATCCAATTGCGTGCGATGACGTCAATCAACCCTTGGTTCAAATCTGGGTCGTTCGCGTCATCTTCACTTAGAGCTAGCGGCCTGACGATCCGGCTTACCCGATCGACGAGGCTGAGATCGTCCCAGGTTGAAGAGAATGGGAGCGTATCGAATTCGTAGTGCTCTCGGCAAAGGTCTTCCAGCGGTGCAATCACCTGCCGCAATGCGTCTTGAACCTGCCTTCTCAATGGATGGTCTTCCCGATACCCATTCTTGATTGGATTCGTCCAAGGTATCAAATCGGCGTCACCTTTGAAAGTCACCAGTAGCCTTACCCGGCGAAACTCCTGGGAGGTGACGCGATCAGTAAATCCGTGCCTCCGAAGGTCGTCAAGCCGGACGAAATATCTCGGACCCGCTCCCGGATCTCCGAATAGAAATGCGCCGTGGTTTTCTGCCGTCGCAGTCGGCTGAATGCCTGCAATAACCTCCATATCCAGAGTCCGCGAACGGCCATCATCACCGCGCTTTACGAAGCTAAACACATGTCGTCCTGGACCCCATTCGGAACCGGAAGCAAACGTCCCGCGGATGGCTGCACCAGAAAGGCGCTCTGTGAACTTCACCTCAATATCATTCACAAATATCCGAAAGGGAGTAGCCTGCGCTGCAGCGATGTCGCCAAAGTAGCTTCCGAGATCACTGGTAACTTCCTCCACTAGGGCGTCAATAGTTACTGGATCCAAGTCTTCCCGCAGTTCAGTGATTTCAATCCTCGTTACGCCGCGCGAAGGTGGGTCAGAAGGCAGGCCGATGGGTACTTCCCAGTCCTTCTCATCCAACCACCAAGTCCGGTTGAGAGCGATCCGAACTGACGGAATCCCCCGCTTCGTTTTCGAATCTGGCACGTCGATATAGTAGTCGGCGCCGTTGTATGGAGTCGAAGTGACCTCTGTGGTCCAGCCGATTCCGAGCGTGGCCATCTTAAAGCCCATACTCCAAACTCCAATGCGGTTCGGCGTTTCGCTTGCCGCGCCCAGCGTCACAAGGTTCCCAAGCTCTTCTGGCTGCACGCCACCTGAGTTGTCGAATATTTCGACCCGCTCTGGCGAGATGCGAATATCAATTCGCAGCTCTGAGGGCGAATGATTGCCGAACTGGCTGCACCGATGGAAATTGTCCACGACGTTATCGACCAATTCTGTAATCCCAGTTCTCAATTGGAATTGATCCGCTAATTTTCGAAAGGCGCTCTTTCGCGGGTACGCCCAAATCGAACCTACTGGTGCTGCAATCCTGCCTGTTGTCATGTCGTCCCTATTCCTTCCCACCTGACCCGACCGGATAACTTCTGTGTTGTTTTCTTGTTTCGTCTCTAACATGATTTTTATTGCTTACCCGGCACTGGACGAGCTCTCAGGCTGTATAATGAGTTGTTCTTTCAAAACCTGAGGAGCCCTGGCGCCCAGCGCCGGGGTTTCCTCTCTTCAGTTTGCCCTAGAAATGGGCTTCTCAGAATAATACCAGTACTATTCGATTGTTGTACTGGTATACTTACGTGTTTTTTACTCTATATCGAAAAAAGAGTTAACAAGTGGTTCTAAATTGGTGGCAGGATAGCTCACAAAATCCACCTTTGAATTTGATCGCAGAAATGAGATATGCGTTCAAGCAAACATATATCTTTCTTCTTGCGTCGAGTTGGCCGGCGGCCGAGAAGTTGGCGAATGGAACGTTTGTCATCCCGGGGATATGCGAGGTGGTGGACCAGGGGAGCGTCGAGGCCACGGAGAGGTTGGCGAGGTTATTCGGCAGCAGGCGATCTGCGGGACGCTTGCGAGGAGGTATTGGAGAACCTAGACATCCGCGGTGAGCAATCCCGCGCCTTCCGGGACGAAATCCGCGCCCTCCGCACCGCCCTCCGTCGCGCGAAAAGATAGCGCGATCGCCCTTCACAGTGCGACTGTGAATGGAAAACAATTCCAGGGTATAAGCAGCCTATGTGGGACAAGTTGCAGCGGTTGTTTGGAGGCAATGGGCAGGGTGCGAAGATGCCGGAGGACCCGGTGCTGTTCAACATCGCCTACGCAAAGGAGCAGTACAAGGTCCCGTTGGACCTGAGTCCTGCGTCTATTAAGAAGATCGACGATGTCTTGGGAACGGGGGGCGAATTACCAGACGATCCGAGACACGCCATGATCGGCACGCTTGGGCAGATTCATGGCGAGATTTATGTGCACACCCACGGCTGGGGCTGGGTCGGCGAGCACGAAGTTCGATCGGAAGAGGGACGAGGTTCCGCTTCTCTCGAACCTATCACCTCAGCGGCGACCCGGCTGCATGGCGGGATGGAGGAGTGCCTTCAGTTACAATATTATTCCACCATCACCAATCCCGGCGCCCCACTCCCAGACTGGATGGCATTCCAGGCCGAGCTGTTCATCGAATATGCCAAGGATCGATATGGTGTACTGGTCGATTATCGGCCCATCTCCATCGATGCTTTGGACGGTATGGCCAAGCGGATCAAGAAGGAGCCTTCGGGCATGCGTGACTTCTTGATTGCCGGAATGGGCGCGCTGATCGGCGAGATAGCTATTCGGGACAAGGGCCTGAAATGGGTCGGGCACGAGTGGGGCCCGGCGATTGACAAGAATGGGGCGCTGAACTTCGTTACCGGTTGGGCAGTGAAACGTGTACTCGACGGCGAGGCCGATATGCTTCGTACGAAGTACGACTTCTTGATCGTTTCGGATGAGCCGTTGGGGTAGGGAATGCCTTCACAGTGCGACTGTGAAGGTATTTGGACCCTTCGTCGGGACCCACGCCGGCAACCTGCTGCGAAGTCCTTCACATTGGGGATTGTGCAGGGAGATCAATGCCGGCAGGATGCCAGCGCTCCCCGTGCCGGCGCTCCGCATAGGGCATTAAGATTTCATAAAGATCGCCCAATGCCGGCTCGGGTGGCTGGTACGATGCTTCCGATACTTTTCTGGTCGCGGCCCAACGGCTGACAACCAACAAAGGCGTTCGAACTGCCTTACCGCAGTCAAGCGCCGGCACACCATCTAGGTAACGGAAGGGGTTGTTTCATGGGTGTGGAGGTCCGCGTTTCTCCCTTTCGGCAACTCAAGCGTATCCTCTTTGGCGCGCCCATTCCCACGGCCGAAGCCCACCACGAACGTCTCGGCATCCTGACCGGCCTGCCGGTATTCGCTTCCGACAATCTCTCGTCCAGCGCCTACGCGAACGAGGCGATCCTGAGCGTCCTTGTTCTCTCATCGGCGAGCCTTGCCGGGTTGCAGTTTTGGCTGTCCCTATCCATCGCTCTATTGATCGGGATCGTGGCATGGTCTTACAAGCAAACGATCTATGCCTATCCAGGCGGCGGCGGCTCTTACATTGTTGCAAGCAGCAATTTGGGAGAAACGCCGGGTCTGATCGCCGGCGCCGCGCTGATGATCGACTATGTGTTGACGGTGTCGGTGTCGGTTGCGGCCGGCGTCGCGGCGATCGTGTCGGCGTACCCGGCGCTCCATCACTTACTCGTGCCAATCAGCGTTATGTGTATCGCCGTGATCGCATTCGGGAATTTGCGGGGGGTTCGAGAATCCGGAGCGCTGTTTTCGTTGCCGACATACGGGTTCTTGGTCGCGATGCTGCTGCTCTTGGCCTTTGGAGTTTATAAAGCTGCGCACACGCCCGGCGGAGCACAGACGATCGTCGCGGAGCCCGGCGCAATTGGGAGTGAGGCCAGTTTTCCTTTGCTGTTCATCATTTTGCGCTCCTTCGCGGCCGGCTGCACCGCGTTGACGGGGATAGAAGCTGTGAGCAATGGTGTTCCCGCCTTTCGGCCTCCGGAAGCTCGAAATGCCTCCCGCACGCTTCTGATTATGGCTTCCATTTTGACGGTATTGTTCTTGGGTCTTGGCTATATCGCATTGCATTTGCCTCACATCGAGCTGTATGCAACGAAGAATCCCGCATATTCCACGCTCGTCGCTCAGATTGGGGCTTGGACTTTTGGGCATGGCAGCGGACTCTTTTATTTTGTTCAGTTCGCGACGGCCGCAATCTTGATTCTGGCGGCGAATACAAGCTTCATGGATTTTCCGAGGTTATCGAGCCTGTTGTCGCGCGACGGTTACTTGCCGCGCTCGCTGGCCCGGCAGGGTGACCGGCTGGTGTTCCAAAACGGAATCCTACTTCTTGCGCTGGCTTCGGCAGTTCTTGTCTGGGTATACCATGGTGAGCTGGATCAGCTGCTGCCACTTTATGCGGTTGGGGTGTTTACCGCATTTACGTTATCGCAAGCCGGCATGGTGGCGCATTGGAGAAAGATCGGGGAGCCTGGTCACGGCTTTAGTATGATAATTAACACCGTTGGCGGTCTCATCACAGGGATCGTGACGATCGTTCTTCTTGTTACGAAATTCTCCGAAGGCGCGTGGCTGATCGCGGTGTTGACGCTGGCCTTCTATGTCGGCTTTCGGCTAATTAAGGGCCGCTACGACTTCATTGCCACGCAACTTGGGGCCGATCTTCAACCCTCGAGAATCGCAACAACCAACTCTGTCCTAGTTCTTGTACCGCGAATCCACCGCGGTGTTCTAAAAGCCTTGGATTATGCCGTCAGTCTCCATACCAACGAGGTCCGAGCGATCCACGTTTCGATCAATGCGAAGACCGTTCCTGAGATCAAGGAGGAGTGGGATCTGTTCGCTTCAGGAGTGCCGCTCATCATCCTTGATTCGCCCTATCGATCACTGATCGATCCGATCCTCGAATACGTGGACCAAATGCGGGCGGAGTTTCCCGACGAGACCGTCACCGTGATTGTTCCTGAGGCGGTGCCCTCGAAATGGTATCACCGCTTCCTCCAAGAGAACTTAGCATTTCAACTGAAGTTTGCGCTTGGAGGAAGACGCAACGTCGTGGTCACAAACGTGCGGTATTTCTTAGAATAGAGGCCCTCGCTGCAGCACGGTCACCGTGGGTCTTGGCTATGGGCAGCTGAAAGCGACTGCCAACTCGACCCACGGCTACGGAAAGTGCTCCCTTCACAGTGCGACTGTGAAGGAAGAAATCCTTAACCCTCGAGCCACCGGCGTAGGTCACGCGCCGCGTGAAGGACGCGAAAGACAGTTACGCTCGCTTCCTGCTCTTCGTACGCAATCAGATAACTGAATTTGCTCCAAAACCTCCAAGGCTTCTTCGTCAAATCTTCTCGGATATGGCCAACACCCGGCGAACGGCCCACACGCTGCAATTCCCGATAGATCGCCCGGAGCGCCCGAAATGCGGACGAAGGATTTCCACTCTTAATCTCAAGATACTTGTAAATCTCTAGCAAATCTCGCCGAGCATCACGGCTGATGATCAGTTTTTTCGCGACCACAACCTATGCTGACTCACGGTTTTCGGCTACCAACTCCGCACGCGCCTCTTGGACGATTTCTTCAAAGACCTCGTCCGTTAGTTCGATTCCGTGTCCGGATTCAATGTCATCAACGCCCTTTTGGATTTCCCGCAGGAGTGCTTCAAGCTCTTTCTTCATTTCCCGGTCCCGCTCATGAAGCAACCGCACCGCCCGCTCTACAACCTGTTCCGGAGTTTCAAACTCACCGGAGTTCACCTTTTCCGCTATGATCTGCTCGATATCGTACGAAACTTTGATTTCCATCATCAATCATTGTATCCTAAGTCTCACCACTTCACCCCATCCGTCAAGCCCGGCCAGGTGTCGGTTCGGAATGGGGAGGCGGGGAGGCCGGCGGCGTTGCACAGGTTGTGGACCCCGGCGTCGGACCAGCTAAAGCGGACGGCCGCGGCGTTTGGCACATTGGGAGAAGTGACGATGACCGTGTCGCCATGAATTTCCGCCTGTGCGGGGACGAATTTCTTGTCTGACCCGGCGATGGTGAAGCCAGTCGGCGCGCCGCCCTTTGCCATAAGCCCTACGGCGTGATCGAAGGTGACAATGATCCGATTGCCGTCCACCTTGTACGATTTGTACAGCGGACCGGAATACTCGAATCCTTTCTTTCCATACGTCTGAGCGAGCGCCCAAAGGGCCAGCCGCGCGCCCACGTCGCGCTTGTCCTTCGGGTGGATGTCCTGCACGTTTCCCGTCACGTCGGAGATAACCGCCATGCCGGTATTCGCCAGTTTCAGCGTCAGGAGCTGCGCTTCGCGAAGCTCCGCGCTCATGTCGTTAGCGCCATAGGCAAACGGCGCGATCTGGACGAAATAGAACGGGAAGGCGCCTTCGCCCCAATCTTCGCGCCAGTTTTCAATCATGGCGGGGAAGAGCGTTCGATATTGATAGGCCCGGCCGACGTTGGACTCGCCCTGGTACCAGATCGCGCCGCGGATTCCATAGGGCAAAATCGGCGCGATCATGCCGTTGTAGAGGAGCGAATTGGGCCGCACACTCACTTGCGGCAGGGGCGGCAGGTCTTTCTTGTCCGCGCCGACCTTGATTTTCCAATCGGTCAGCGCAACACGCCGGCTGTCCATTTCGGCATAGATCTGTTCCGGCAGACCATAGATGCCGCCCGCGCCGCCGGTATCGGTCACGCGGACCGCAACGCTGTTGAGTCCGGCCTTTACGACGCCGGCGGGGATGACATACTGGCGCACGGTCTGGAAATTGTTGTTCGCGCCGACCTGACGTCCGTTCACCCATGTGATGTCCTCATCGTCGATGGGGCCAAGCGACAGGGTGACGGCTTTGCCCGCCCAGCTTTCGGGCGCGGCGAACGTGGCTCGGTACCAGGCGATGCCATCGAAATTGGGAAGGTCCGTCTGCTCCCATTGGGCCGGAACTTTGGCGGCTTTCCAGTCGATGTCATCCGCGTTCGGCTTGTTCCATTTGTCCCAACCCGCGTCGGCATGATGGATACTTTCTTGCCATTGCTTCATATCCGATTCGTATTTGCGCTGGGCGTCGCCGGTTTTGGCCAGGGCATTGCGGAAGTCGGGAAGGGTCTTTAGCTTCGCCTCGCTGGTCCACAGCTCGGCCTCGGTACCGCCCCAAGATGTATGGATGAGGCCGATGGGGACGTTCATCTCTTGGTGCAGCTTCTTGCCGAAGAAATAGGCGACGGCGGAAAATCCGGGGACGGTTTCTGGGGAGCAGGGCTGCCAGGAGCCGACGCAATCCGCTTGCGGGGTTGGTGACATGTTTTTCTGGACGGTAAAGAGGCGAATGTTGGGATACTTTGCAGCGGCGATGTCCTCCGCGGCGTGGTCGGTTTGGTTCATGGAGAACTCCATATTCGACTGGCCGCTGCAGACCCACACCTCGCCGATCAGCACGTTATGCAGCACGGTCTTATCTTCCGGATCAGCGCCATCGACGGTCAGCTCGTATGGGCCGCCCGCCGCCGGCGTTTGGATCTTCAGCTTCCATTTGCCGTCTTGGCCCGCCACCACGCGAACCTTCTTGTTGTCCCAGCTTCCGTGCACAACGACCTCCTCGCCGGGATGGTTCGTGCCCCAGATCGGGACCACGGCCTTTTGCTGGAGCACCATGTTGTTGCCGAAGATTGCGGGGAGTTTGATGTGTGAGTAAGCCATTGTTCCGACCATGCATACAAGGATAAAGAGTTGTCGCATTACCGCCTCCTAACGGTCGGGAATTATACCGGCTGGGGAGGCAGGAACCTATCGGCTTTCGCTCGAACCAATTGGCAAGCCATGAAAAAAGACAACGAAGTATCTAGGCGAGAGTTTTTGTCGCTCACCGCTCTTGGGGCCGCTGGACTGGCCATCCCCAAGGGCAGCTTCAACCTTTTGCCGATTCTCGGCCAGCAGCCCACAGTTCTGGTCCCCGCCGATAAGAAGCTTTCCCCGGCATGGATCAAGTCCTTGTACGAACGCGGCGCGCCGACCGCCTATACCGGCGAGGCGCTGCAGCGGATAGGAATGCCCATTGGCGGCATCTGCACAGGACAACTCTATTTCAGCGGCGACGGGCGGCTATGGCTCTGGGATGTGTTCAACCAGCCGGCGCCTTCCAACATCGGGCCAATAACCGTCGGTTTCAACTACAAGAACCCGATGAAGCCCACGTCGCCTTTTAAGAACGGGTTTGGGATTACGTATGAGAAGGCCGGCGCGCGGGTGTATCGGCATTTGGACGCGCGGGGATTCAAGGATGTTCGCTTCGTTGGGCGCTACCCAATGGCTTCAGTCACGTATGCCGACGCGGAGTGCCCCGTCGAGGTCTCGTTGACCGCATTCTCGCCTTTTATCCCGCTCAACGCCGACGATTCGGGCTTGCCCGCGACCGTCATGTCCTACACCGTCAAGAACCGGTCGAAAGAGATGGTGGACATGGACCTGTTCGGCTATATGGAGAACGCCGTTTGTCTGAATAGCCGCAAGACGCGATCGGGGTTATTGAATGACGCGATGGTTTACGAACCTGGATTTCGGTGCGCGCACTTGACCGCGAAGTCCTCGCCGGAGAAGGAACCGGATCGGCCGGATGTATTGTTCGAGGATTTTGAGAAGGAGACCTACGAAGGTTGGACGGTGGAAGGAAGCGCGTTTGGGACCGGGCCGGTGGAGATCGCCAAGATGCCGGAATATCAGGGCGACGTGCATGGGAAAGGGAAGTGGGTTGTCAACACCCACAACACGCGGCATGGCGAGGATGTGGTGAAGGCCGATACGCATCTTGGGAGCCTGACGAGTCGCCCGTTCACCATCGAGCGCAATTTCATTACCTTTTTGTTAGGCGGCGGAAATCATCCCGGCAAGACCTGCATCAATTTGCTCGTTGACGAAAAAGTGGTGAAAACCGAGACCGGACGGAATTCTAACGAGATGCGGCCCGTGTCGTGGGACGTTCGCGAATGGATGGGAAAGAGCGGCGTGCTGCAAGTGTTGGATCAGGAGACGGGCGGCTGGGGGCAGATTGGGCTCGATGATATCTTTTTCAGCGATAATCCTCGCCGGCCGGCCATCGCGCTGGAAGAGGAATCGGATTTTGGATCGATGGGACTGGCCATGATGGAAAACGGTGACTGTTGGGACAGCCCGTGCAATCCCGAGGGCGATGATCTGGCGGAGGCGTATCGCTGGGTGCAGCACGTTCCGGACCTGCCGTTTCCTGCCAAGATGGCGGATACCGTTGGACAGCGGATTAAGCTGCAACCCGGTGCGACGCATACTGTCACTTTTGTTGTCACATGGTACTTCCCGAATCCGCTGCGACCGTTGTTCCACGAGCTACAGAGGCATGATATCTTCAAGCGATATTATTCCGTCAAATTCAAATCAGCATTGGATGTCGCTCGATATGTGATTAGGAACATGGATCGGCTGGCAGGCGACACCAAGAAGTGGACCGATACATGGTATGACTCCACGCTGCCATATTGGTTCCTGGATCGTACGTTTGCCAACACGTCCATTCTGGCATCCGCCACCTGCAATCGTTTTGATGACGGACGGTTCTATGGATTCGAAGGCATATACTGTTGCGCAGGCACATGCACTCACGTATGGCAGTATGCACAGGCGGTCGGTCGGATCTTTCCGGAGTTGGAACGTGATACGCGCGAGAGGGTGGATTATGGAATAGCATTCCATCCCGATACTGGACTCATCGGGCACCGCGCGGAGGCATGGGATGCGCCCGCGACCGATGGGCAGTGCGGTACGATCCTGCGCGCCTATCGGGAACATCTTATGTCTGCGGACGATAAGTTCTTGCGGCGCAATTGGACAAAGATCAGAAAATCCATTGAATATCTGATACATGAAGACGGCAATTCTGATGGCATTTTGGAAGGGGATCAGCCGAATACTCTGGATGCCGTGTGGACCGGACGGATCGCGTGGATCAGCGGTATGTATGTCGCGGTGTTGCTGGCAGGCGAGGCGATGGCCCGCGACGTGGGAGACGCGGACTTTGTGAAGAACTGCAGGGAGATCGCCGAGCGAGGAAAGAAGGGGATCGATGAAACGCTCTGGAACGGAGAGTACTACATCCAGAAACCGGATCCAAATCACCCGGAACATATTAATACCAACACGGGCTGCCATATCGATCAGGTTTTCGGACAAAGCTGGGTTTGGCAATTGGGGCTTCCGCGTGTCTTTCCTGTCGAGCACTGCAAAAAAGCCCTGGAATCTCTTTATCGATATAATTACGCGCCCGACGTCGGGAATTATCGGGATAAGAGTCCGATCAAAGGCGGGCGTTGGTACGCGCTCCCGGGCGAACCGGGCCTGCTGATGACCACCTTCCCGCATGGTGGCGGAGACAAGGCAGGCGGAACGGACCCGGCCAATTTTGTCGTCGGCTACTTCAATGAGTGCATGACCGGATTCGAGTATCAGGTCGCGGCGAACATGATGTATGAGGGGTTGGTCCAGGACGGACTTACTATTACTCGCACGATTCACGATCGCTATTCCGGCGAACGGCGCAACCCATACAACGAAATTGAATGCAGCGACCACTATGCGCGCGCGATGGCATCGTATGGTGTTTTCCTGGGCGCCTGCGGGTTTGAGTATGACGGCCCCAAGGGTCATATCGAATTCGCTCCGCGCATGACGCCGAATAATTTTAGGGCGCCTTTCACGGCAGCGGAAGGATGGGGGACTTTTGGCCAACAGAGGACAGGGAAAAAGATGCACGCGAAAATACTTGTCCGGCATGGCAGCCTCCACGTCAATACTGTTGCGTTAGAGGTTGCCGGCGCGCCGAAGCAGATTACCGTCAGTTTGGATAAACTCGCTCTCCCGTTCACACATACTCAGGAAGGAAATCGCATCGTTTTGGATTTACAGGGAGGGCGGCGGATTGACGCCGGGCAGGCGCTGACGGTCCAATTTGAATGACATTGGGAACAAACTGCGCTTTTCCGGCCGATATTTGATGTTATGAGGAGACATAGCCGAAACTGGTTCGCGGCGTTTGCGACTTGCGCCCTTGTTATTCTCAGCGGTTGGATCGTCTATTGTGGGCTTTCGAAGCGGACAGCGAGCGTCCCCGCAGGAAGCTTCTTGCGCTTCGGTGATGTTGACTACACGGTGATCCAGGCGGTTCAGACGGATCACATGGGAGCGCTCACACCTGCGGAAGGCACTGCCTATTATCTGATTAAAGTAATGGTCGCAAATAACGCGACGCGGGTCCCTTTCACATTCCGACCGGAAGAGGTGATTCCTGGTTGCCAGAACGGAATCGTTCTGCAGTTCTCTGCTGCTGCCCAGGCTCAATTGGCAAAGGGAGGATCCATTCAACCCAGTTACACGCTCAGACCTGGAGAGGCGCAACCATACGATCTTATATTTGTTGGGCCAAAGGAAGATGGTGACATGTGTGTCGATTTCAAATTTCCCGGCTCAATTCTCAACGCCCTCGACAATCTGCGCTATGGGAAAAGGGTTTTCCATGTCCATACGGATCACGATTTCGGCGGTTCTCTCGAAGAGATACGGGCAATACTTCGCCTTACAGAATGGATGGAACGCCGGTTCAGTTCGGAACTGAAAAGGTGAAAATTCATGGATGATCATTGATATGGCAAAAGACACCAACGATATGTGGCGGCATAGTATCGCGGTAAACCAACGCCGCAAAGGCTTCACTCTCATCGAACTGTTAGTGGTGATCGGCATTATCGCGCTGTTGGCGGCGATCCTTTTTCCCGTCTTTGGGATGGCGCGGAAGAGCGGGCGGACGACAGCGGCTCTGGCACAGATCAAGCAAGTAGGGTTGGCCAACCATCTATACGCCGGTGACAACAACGACGGCATCGTGATCACGGACACGAATTGGTTCCAGCATCCGATCTGGTCCGAGTTGCTCACCCCGTATGCCAAGAGCCGCGACATTTTCTGGGACCCGACGCGGTTGGTGCTGAAACAGGACACGTATGGCAGTTACCACTGGTCGCAGATCACGACCTTCGCGATCAACGATTCAGGTTTCGCCGGATCTTGGGTTACGGACGGCGGGTGCCGGGGCGGAAATTGGCGGTTTATCTATGGTCGCAAGCTGAGCAAGCTGGAGGATATATCCCAACGGGTGGCGTTCGTTCCCACCATTTGGGGCGGCACGAACGTGGGTTGGTACTACATTCGCGCCTATCAATCCAACTGGCTCGATCCGTCCAAGACTGCCGGCACGTGGAGTTGGTACAACCTGATCTGGGACACGCGCTTTTCCTACGCGGGCGATTCGATCCCTGTCGCGCGCGCGGATGGCAGCGCTGGGAAGATCAAGCGGGCCGATTTCGTGGATTGGAACGAGGCGCCGACGTGGGATTCGTACTGCACATGGCTGGAGACGAAGGGCCATTTGCCGTGGGGCAAGTTTTGGGGGAGGACGTGAGGTACTCGAGGCGCTTGACGATGCGATCGTCATTATTAAAATATCCCCTCCCCCGCTTGCGGGGGAGGGTGAGGGTGGGGGTTCTTCTACTCTTCTTCCTCACCTTCCTGATGGGCTGTGGCGAGCCGAATCCCGGCGTAAAGGATGCTCCTCCCCCAAAGGGCGGCCCGCCCCAACAAGAACGCCATCCGCCGGGATTGCCGAAGGGGGAAGAGGGCCGATTCCGATAGCGATCGATTATTTCGCAGAAAATCGATACTCTGTAACGGTGTGGTAGGTCTTTCCCGGACGCAGAATCGTTGACGGAAAGTTCTTGTGGTTGGGCGAATCGGGATAGTGCTGGGTCTCCAGGCAGAAGCCGCTGCGGAACGGATAGGGCTTGGCGGATTTGCCGATCTTGCCGTCCAAGAAGTTGCCGCAATAGAACTGGATGCCCGGTTGGTCGGTCCAGACTTCCATGACGCGGCCGGAATTGGGTTCGCTTGCCCTCGCGGCCAAACGAATCTTGCCCGGCGCGCCATTGATCACCCAATTGTGGTCATAGCCCTTGCCATATTCAATCTGCTTGTTCTTGGCTTCCACGCGTTCACCAATCCGGTGCGGCGATGTGAAGTCGAACGGTGTACCCTTGACCGAAGTGATGCTTCCGGTTGGGATCAACCCAATGTCTATCGGCGTCATCTTCTTGGCGTTCAGCATCAGCTCATGGTCGAGAATGTCGCCGTCGCCTTCTCCCTTCAGGTTGAAGTAGCTGTGATGAGTGAGGTTGATCGGCGTGGCCCTATCTGCGGTCGCTTTGTACTCGATGCGAAGGGCATTCGCAGGTGTCAGTGTGTAGGTGACCGTAACTTTCAGCGTGCCCGGATAGCCCTCCTCGCCATCCTTGCTCACGTATGTCAGCTGCAGGGCGTTTTTGCCAATCTCTTTTGCGGTCCAGAGAACCTTGTCGAAGCCGATGTTGCCGCCGTGCAGGCTGCACGGGATTTCGCCGGGGTTGTTGTTTGTGGCGAGCTTGTACTCCTTGCCGTCCAATCGGAACCTTCCATGAGCGATCCGGTTCCCGTACCGGCCGACGATGGCGCCGAAATAGGGCGAATCCTTCCGATACTGGTCCAGCTCGTTGAAGCCGAGAACGATATCGGTGAATGTGCCCGCCCGGTCTTTTGATTCCAGGCTTACGAGCGTGGCGCCATAGTCTGTGATCTTCGCTCGCAAACCGGTTCCGTTGTCCAAAGAGTACATGTGAGCAAGCTTTCCGTCAGGCATAATTCCCCAAAGCTCCCCTCCGTTCGCGTTCGCCATCGCGGCGACCCCGAGCGCAACAATCATCGCATTCATTCGTTTGCCACCTGCGCTGTTTTCATCCAGAATTCTATGCGTGGCCGCAGGTTCCCTCCGTCACGGCCAAGGGGGATGGCCAAGATTGTTCCCGAGGGCGGCTGGCGATGTCATGCTGTCCCCATTGAGGGCTGAAGTACGGGCGAAATTTGAGAGCTAGCCTACAAACATAAGAAAATCTTAATAAAGTCCTTGCCATACGGATAAATCTACTGTACAATCCAATCGCTTTTCATGTTCTCCTAGTTCGCTGGATGGCTTACTTGATTCTCACGCTGGATGAGATATGCGGACAAAAGGAGATACGTAATGCGCATTTCTCTCTCGCTCTTGGCCGTCGCCGCTGCGGCGTTTGGCTTTGGGCAAACGAATGCCGGCGGTCCTGGGACCGTAAGCGGCGTTCAGCAGCAATATCACTATTCCGTGTCGGGCGGCGCGTCGCAGGAATTAGGACCGGTTACAGCCTATTCGACGGGCGCTTTTCCTACATTCTACTTCCCGGCAAATAGCTTCGGAACTCCGTTCTCGTCGGTCGTTTGCGATGATCTTCACATGACGACCGGCGGCTCGGTGAACGGCTTCCGCTTCAGCTACTATGATCCGGGCGATCCGCTCACTGGTGTCGGCACGAAGGCCGTTGCAGTCGGCTTCTTCGACAACGTTGGCGGCGGCGATGCACCTCCCGGAGGCGGCAATCCGTTGCTCGCTGCCTACGGCATTGGGCTGCCCGGTGCGGGTTTGTGGAACATAACCGTAGATCTTACCGGCTTCGAATTCGCCGCCGGTTCTGATATATGGATGTGCCTCGATTGGTCAATAGGTGGCAGCACAACCGCCGGCTGGATCTTGGCGGACTTTCCGATTACGGGCTTTAGCCATGACTATTGGTACGACCTGAACGGCGGCGGGTTTCCGGGCTACTACTTCTTCGGTGGCGCGCCGGTCGCCAACTTCGATGCCGACATCTACATGTCTCCCGAGCCAAGTACGTTTGCGGCGATCGGGATGGGGCTTGCTGGGTTCTTCGGCCTTCGCCGACGACGGAAGTAAGTACTCGAGAAAGACAGTTGAATGCAAGCGAGGGGCACGTTAGGTGCCCCTCGTTTTCTTATAATTGCGGAAAAGCTCGATCAGAACTTATAGTTGTCTATATTGTCCTTCGTGAACACCAACAGGTCCCCCAGCAGAACGTTGTCTCCCTCGATTTTCCGGTCGCCCAGGCGGCCTGCGTGGAATGTTGTGGCTTCGGGCGTCAGATCGCCTTTTGCCAGCGCATGGGCTACCATGACGGTCAGATAACCGAGGTCCTCGGTCTTCCATAGCACGACCGACTTGACAGTTCCGTCCTTCACCGCTTGGCGCATGTCATTTGGTGTGGATAGGCCGGTGACCATCACTTTGCCGCTCATCCCGCTCTGCTTGATGGCTTCCGCCGCGCCGGGGAACGCCGTGGAGCTGATGGCGAAAATCCCTTTGATGTTTGGGTAGGCCTTCATCAGGTCCTGCGTGACGGTAAAGGCGAGCTTCTGATCCTCGTTCGAGGCCTTGACATCGACCAGCTTCAGCCCGGGATAGTTTGGCAATCGCTCCTTCATGTACTTGATCCATTCGGTCTGGTTTGGCGCGGTAATTGCCGCCGTGACGATTGCCACATCTCCGGAGGCCCCGTCCCCACCCAGGTCTTGGGCCATCACGTCTACCAGCTTGTATCCGATCTCTTTGGCGGTGCCTTGGTTGACCATCATTTCTCTCGTATCCCGCGCCGCGTCGGCGTCCCAAGTGATAACGTGGATGCCCTTCGCGCGGGCCGCCTTCATTGCCGGACCGACCACGCTGGCGTCGTTTGGCGAGACCGCGATCACGTCTACCTTCTTAAGGGTCCACTGCTCGATCATCGAGGCCGCCTTTTCTGGTGAACCGTCCGTCGGGCCGTCGTAGATCAGCTCCACGTCGCCCAGCTCCTTTGCGGCCTCCTCAGCGCCTTTGTCGCAACTGGTAAAGTAGGGAACACCCTTCTTTTTGGGCAGCAGGGCGATGACAATCTTCTTGCCGCCGTCGGACGACGCCTTGTCTTCCGATTTGGGACCACAGCCGATCAGGGCGATCAGCAGAATCAGTGCGCAACAACGTTTCATGGAACCTATACTACCCGTCCTCGGTTTTCGACCGTTGCAACAGTACGGAAAGGATGAGAAGGAGGCCGATGACGATGAGGACCACCTCGTCCTTCTGCCATCGCCAGCTCACAAATTCGCGGGTCTCATGGACCAAGAATAGGCCGAGAACCAGGCCGAAAATGCCGCCCTTTCCGCCGTTGATGCTGACGCCGCCGAGCACGACGGCGGTGATCACATCCAGCTCGATCCCGGCTCCCAGGTCCGCTTTGGCGGTGTTGCGGCGGGCAACCATGATCGCGCCGGCCAACCCGGCCGCTGCTCCGCTGGATCCATAGAGAATGAGCTTGATTCGGTCTACGGGAAGGCGGGAGAAGCGCGCTACCGTTTCGTTGTGGCCCATGACATAGATGGCGCGTCCTGTTGGGGTTTTTGCCAGGATAAAGGCGGCGGTTCCGGCCAGAACGACGAACGCGATGGCGGCGAAGGAACTCGATCCGAACGCAAGAAATGTCGCTGGGAACCCGGAGTTGGGCTTTGCGAGACTGATGCCTTCCGCGATGCCCCGATAGGCAGCCAATGTCGCCAGGGTGATGATGAGCGGTTGCGCGCGGAGCCCCGTGATGAGCCAGCCGTTCGCGAGCCCAAGGAAGGCGCCGATGATCACGGAGAGAATGGCGGCGGCGTACGGGGGCAGTCCGTGCTGGAAGGCCAATCCGAGCGCGACAGCCGACACGGCGAGGATGGCCCCTACCGAAAGATCGATGCCGCCGATCAGAATGACTAGAGTCATCGGGACCGCCATGATGGCGGTTTCCCACAGGTGGGATGCCAGCAGGGATTGCGCTTCCCAAGAAACGAACGCCGGGTCGACGCGCCAAGCGACTATCATTAGCAGGACCAGAAGCAATCCTAAGAGTATCTCCTGACGAACTTTCACGATTTCGCCCGCCGCCGCGCGAGGTTGTCCATCATCACCGCCGCCAAGATAAACGCTCCCTGGATCGCCCTTTCCCAGTATGTGGACATCTCGCCCAGGCGTAGGAAGATCAGCATGGTCGCCACGCTGCCGAGCAGCAACGTGCCGAAGAAGGAGCCGAGCACGCTGCCTTGGCCGCCGCGAATCGAGGTGCCGCCGACCACGACGCAAGTTACGACCAGCAGCTCAAATCCGACGCCGATTCCGGATTCGATGGTGGATAGGCGCGTAACGCTAACGAGCGTCGCGATCGCCGTTAGCAGACCGCTGCACGCAAATACAAACAGACGGATTCGGGTAGGGGAGATGCCCGCGTAGACAGCCGCCTGGGGGTTGGAACCGAGCGCGACAATCCTGCGGCCGAGCGCGGTGCGGGCGAGCAGCCATCCCGTGCATATCAGGCAGATCGCGGCGGTCCAAAGGCTGATCGGCACGCCCAGAACGGAGCCCGTTCCGAGCACGCGAAGCCCGGGCGGGATGTCGGTGATCCATTGCCCGCGCATCAGCAGATCAGTACCGCCGCGAAGGATAGTCAGCATGCCGAGCGTTACGATGATGGAAGGAACGCGGCCCACGGCGACCAGCGCTCCGTTGAGGAGGCCGATAGACAGGCCGGTGGCTAGCGCGAGCGCGATGCTGAGCGGCACCGATCCGCCCATGCGCGTCGGCGAGGCGATGATGCCCATAATCGCCGCGCTGAGTCCCATCAGCGAGCCGATGCTGATATCGATTTCTCGGGCGAGGATTACGAGCGTCATTCCGCATGCGGCGATTGCGATTGGGGCCGCGTTGATGAGAAGATCGCGGAGGTTTTCGATGGAAAGGAAGCGAGGGTTGACGAGGGAAACGACGATCAGCGTGAGGGCCACCAGGGCGCCGACGCCGATCTCTCGTTGCCGCGCCAACCGGTCGACTATTGGTTCTTTGGATTGGACGGCTTTCTGTTCCGCCGATTCGTCGGGGAGGGAGAGAGCGAGAAGTTTCTCCTGCGTTGCCTCGCTGCGGGAAAGCTCCCCGGCGACTTGGCCCTCGCGGAGGACGATGATGCGGTCGGCGAGATCGAGCACCTCCGGCATTTCCGACGAGATAAGCAGAATAGCGACGCCCCGGTCGGCCAGCGCGCGAATGTGACGGTGGATTTCTGCCTTCGCGCCGACATCGATTCCACGGGTAGGTTCGTCGAGAATGAGGATTTGCGGATCGGTGGCAAGCCACTTGCCGAGGAGCACCTTTTGTTGGTTGCCTCCTGAGAGTGATTCGACCGGGCGGGCAGTCGAATCGGCGCGTATGTCGAGCTCCTGCATATACTGTTGCGCGACCTGATTCTCTCTTGCGCGAATGAGGAGATGCCGCGGGGCGATGCGAGGCAAAACGCTCAGAGTTAGGTTCTCGCGTATCGACATGGGGAGCGCGAGGCCCTGGTGTTGCCGGTCTTCCGGGACGTAGGATATCGCGCGCCCTTCGGCCTCGATCGTTCCTGCGTCATAGGAATCGATGCCGGCGATCGCGCGGGCCAGCTCGCTGCGCCCGGCGCCTACCAGTCCCGCCAGCGCCACGATCTCTCCAGCGCGCACCGTCAGGTTAACGTCTTGGAAGGCCGGGCCGCTCAACCCTTTTACGGTGAGCGCGATCTCGGCGGGGTTGGATTCTCTAGCAGTGATGGTCGCCATCTCCCTACCCACCATCATCCGGATCAGCTCTGCTCGGTCCAGTTCGCCGATGGACCGAGTTCCGACATATTTCCCGTCTCGAAGAACCGTCACTCGGTCCGCCAGCTCGAAAACCTCGTCTAGGCGGTGGGTCACCCACAAGATGCTCACGCCCTCGGACCTTAGCTGACGCACGATGCGGAAGAGCGCCGCCGATTCCTTGGCGGAAAGGGAGGAGGTCGGTTCATCCATGATGAGCAGGCGGCAGTCGCGAGCCAACGCGCGGGCGATGGAGACCATCTGACGCTGCGCCGTCGTGAGGTTGAGGAGGGGGACGTCGATGGGGAGGCTTTCTCCGAGACGCAGCATCAGTTCGCGGGTCTTTCGTTCCATTTGCCGCCGATCGAGGAAGAACCCCCACCCCACCCCTCCCCCTTGCTCGTTCCTCGCAAAGGGGAGGGAGAGCTTGCGGAAGAACCCCCACCCCGGCGCGGTCAGCTCGCGGCCCACAAAGATATTGTCTATCGCGTTGAGATGAAGGAATGCGGTGGATTCCTGGTGAACGATGCTGATGCCCCTATCCTGGCACGCCTGGACGCTGCCCATTGGCAATGGGCGATTTTCCACCGTTATCTCCCCGCTGTCGGGCAAGAGGGACCCGGAGAGTATCTTGTTCAGCGTCGATTTTCCGGCTCCGTTTTCCCCACAGAGGGCATGGACCTCGCCTTTGGCGATTTCGAAGGAGACGGCGCCCAAGGCGGTCACGCCGCCGTAGAATTTTGTGATTTGTTGTATGGCGATCAGGGTTGGGTCGTGCATACCGGTAACGGCGAAAGTTCTTTGCGCACCGCCTATACCCTGCCACTGACATCGGATGGGGTGTAAGCTAAATCCGTGGGAAATGGAGCTTGTTCCGCCATTTCGTCGTGTATAATTGCGATGGTAGGTACAAAGGCGAAGTATTTGGCTAATCGTTTGCTATTTGTATAGGGAATGCACTATGGAAGTCGCTGCGACGATATCGCTGAAGGGAGCGTCGGTGCTTGTCACCGGCGCGGCGGGGTTCCTCGGCTCGCATTTGTGCGAGCGGCTCTTGGACGAGGGCGCCGCGGTTATCGGCGTCGACAACTTCGATCCATTTTACGATCCTGGGATCAAGCGATCCAATCTGGCTTGCTTTGCGAAGCGCATTTCGTTCATTGAGGCCGACATCCGAAATCAGGATGCGATGGCAGCGGTGTTCGCCATGCCGGTCGATATCGTTGCCCATCTGGCCGGCTATGCCGGGGTCCGTTCCAGCATCGAGAGACCTTCCGAGTACTGCGACGTCAACGTTACCGGAACCGCAAACATGCTGCAGCTTGCAACAAGAATTAATGCACGGCACTTCGTTTTCGCGAGCAGCTCCAGCGTGTACGGAGATCGGGTGGATGTGCCGTTCCGCGAAACTAACAATGTGGACCGGCCGATATCGCCGTATGCCGCGACGAAGCGGGCCGGCGAGCTGCTGTGCGCAACTTGGAACGCTTTGTACAGCCTACCAACCTCCTGCCTTCGCTTCTTTACCGCCTACGGTCCTCGACAGCGACCCGATATGGCGATCGCCAGGTTTGCCCGTTTGATCGGCGCGGGAAGGCCGGTGCCGATGTTTGGGGATGGTTCCATGCAACGGGACTTTACGTATTGCGATGATATCATCGATGGTGTCATTCGAATTGCGCAGCGGCCGGCTGGTTACCAGATCATAAATCTTGGCGCCGGAAAATTGACAAGTCTCGATCAGTTGATCAGGCTGCTTGGAGCTGAGATGGGAGTGACGCCAGTCTTCGACGAACAGCCATTGCAATTGGGCGATGTTTCTACAACGCTGGCCGATATTTCGAAGGCGCAAGAGATGTATGGTTACCGTCCAGGATATCCGTTGGAACGCGGACTCAAATCCTATGTATCTTGGCTACGCTCTTCCGCGGTTTCCGCGATGAATTCCAGCAGTTCGATAGCTCTCTGACGCCAGTCGTTCGCTTGCGCCAACTCAATCAGCTTGGGTGACTGTTCCGGGCGGTCCGCGAGCGCTTTTTCACACTGCGTGATGAACAGTTCCGGGCTTTCGGCGACATACACCGTCGGCTCATCCACAGCAAATGGCAGTGGCGTTGTCACTAGGGGCAGTCCGGTGGCGTAGTTCTCATACAGCTTCAATGGGTTGATGCCTGTCGTGTAGTCGTTGATGTTCATCGGCATGGTTCCGACGTCGAAATGTTGGAGATAGGCCGGAATCTCCGACTGCGGCTTGGCTCCGAGATAGTGTAGGTTTGGACGATGGGGGAGGGATTCGAATGTGGTGCCGTCTTGCATTCCAATCGCGCCAACATACACCCAACTCCAATCGGGACGGAGTTCGGCCAAACGCTCTACCAACCGGAAATCAATCTTATATCGATCGATTGCGCCGCAGAATCCGAAGCGAGGATGGGGGATTTCACTTATGTCCTGCGGTTCCGGCTGCTTCGCCGAGAACAGTGCGAAATCCACTCCTGTGGATATTCGCCGCACGTGCGGGTATTTGCCCTGCAGAGCGTCGTAGACCTTCCTGCCGAGCGGGGCGATGAGCGCGGCGCGCTCGAGCATCTTCTTCTCGCCGGCAAGCCAATAATCGATCCGAGACTGGTAGATGGGGGCCATGGAGGAGTCATCGATGGGGCGATAGATGAGTGGGAAGGTTTTGCTTGCTTCTAGCGCCGCTTCGAAGTGGGTCGGCGTGAACTGCAGAAAATAGGTTTGGTTTGCAAAGCCCAGCGCGGCAACGGACTTCTCAATGGTTCGGCGGTAGACGCCGCTGTTGATTCGCGCGCCCCAGGCGGTCCTTTCCAACATTGGCCACTGATAACGCAGGAGCCAGAGATTTGGTTCCATCTCCTCCGGTTCTTGGTTGGTCCAGCAGAAGGGGTTGAAGCGCTTGGCGGCGGGAAGCGGACCCTGCCAAAGCGTTGCCAGAACTTTGTATCCCAGCCTAGCAAGGTTCCACGTGAAATGCTTCGGGTTTGTCGGAAGCGGCGGATTCCAATGGGCTACGTCTACCACAAAGGACAACTTGTCGGGCGGCAACATGCGTGTTCGTTCGCGACGGGACACAGGGTTTCCTGCGCCGAAGCTACAGGTAGAATTCGGGATATGGAATTTCGATATCTTTTTCCGGTCTTGGCGATGCTCGTCGGTCCGGCGGCCCAGCAGGATAAGCCGGGCGATGGACTGTGCGTAACGGTTTGCAACCATTGGAGCTACACCGGTATCGGTTGGCAGTTGGGATTAGAATCCAATGTGCTGTCGGTGACGGACGCGATGGAGATGTATGACCGGGCGGGGGTGAAGACCTGTATCAATCTGGACGCGCGGGCGTACGAGCTGATGGTGAAGCATTTCCCGGAAGTCACCGATCGGCTCAAGAAGTATTTGGCCGCTGGGAAGTTGGAACTGATTGGGGGGTCGTATGGCCAGCCGATGGCGACGACGTTTAGTGGGGAATCGAATATTCGCCAGGTGGTGATGGGGCGGGTGGCCATTAAGCAGGCGTTGGGTTACGACATGACCACTTTCTTGGAAGAGGAGGAGTTCAGCCACCCACAATTGCCGCAGATTTTGATCAGCGCCGGCTACAAATATGCGAGTTTGGCGCAGGTGGATACGTGGGGCCGGGCGGGCGTGCCGACGGTAGAATTAAATTCGCTGAATTGGAAAGGGAAAGATGGTTCAACCATACCGACGACGCCGAAGAACGCACTGTTCCGCGCGGGGCTGGATTGGAAGCAGCTTTCCGCATCGGATGGCTACAAGAATCTCGACAAGCTCGGCAAGCCGTTGCTGATGGTGTGGGAGGAGTTTGGCTGGGAACCGCACGAGACGCCGGCGTATACGTGGCAGGCAGACTATTACAAGAACATTTCGAAGCAGGCGCCTGTGGAGTACGTGACGCTGAAAGAGTATATGGACAAGTATGGCCATCCTACGGAGACACGCAAGTTTGGGATGGATGACTGGTCGAAGTCTCTGACGTGGGGACTGGGCGGAGACCAAGTGCGGATTTTTCAACGCAAAGTGGAAGGGGAACTGCTGGCTGCGGAACGCTTCGATGCCATCGCGTCTTCGATGGGGTTTCCGTCCCATTGGAAGGAACTGGATGAGGCTTGGAAGGATCTTCTCGCGTCGCAGAGTCATGATGTTGGGCTGTGCGAGTATTCCCGGTGGCAGCAGGACCGGATGGCGCCGTTGGATCGAATCGAGGACAAACATAATTTTACATGGGGGGCGCTGGGTTACAACTTGGCCGATTCGGCGGAAGGGACGGCAACGTCAGTCTTGGAATCTGCGACCAGTTTCCTGGCTGGGCGGGTGAAATCATCGGGCGAAGGTCGGCTTGCGATTACTGTATTCAATCCCTCGCCGTGGGACCGCAATGATGTGGTTGAAACCGGGCGATTGTATCCGCTTCCCGCGAAGGTAAACGATGTGTCCGTGGTTGATCAAAATGGCCGGGACATACCGTCGCAGATAGTCGGATCGCAACGGGATAAAGACGGGAAGTTGGAGATGGTCAATGTGGCATTCAACGCTTCCGCTCCAAGCGTTGGATATTCGACATACTATCTGGTGTTCTCTCCGGAAATCGCGACCTCGCTGCTGCAAATCGACGAAAAGAATTTGACGATGGAGAATGAGTACATCTGGATACAGATTGATCCGCAGATCGGGGCGATACGGAGCTTATTTGACAAGCGGCTTGGAAAAGAGATGATCGCGCAGGACGGCGATATGTTTCCGATCTATCGCGCCAAACCGAATCAGTCGTTCCCACTTCGTCCGAACATCGCTGCGGATTATGATGGGAACAAAACCAGGGCAGTGCTAACCTGGGTGAAGAAGGGTCCGGTTTTCGCGACTCTCAAGGCGCATCATGTTTGGGATAACACCACCTATGAGACTCAGGTGACGCTGGCCGCAGGCAAGCCCTATGCCGAAGTTGTCACGCGACTGCTACCGATGATGCCGCCCAAGCCGGACGATTCGCCGCCGGATATCGTCGGAGGATACTATCTTGATTTCATGCCGAACTTCCAGCCGACAACCGTATTGCGTGACTATGCTATGGCTGTCGAGCCTACGATTCACAAGGAGTTTCATGCCCTGACGTTCGCGGATTTGGAGGGGAAGGATTCGGGGCTTCTGGTGCTGCACGAGGGGACTCAATGGTTTAAGATCGATGAGAAGGGAGTGGTTTCCAACCTGATCATGCGCGAATGGGAATCGCGCTTCACGGGGGATTACGGTTGGCCGCGCTATGCGGAATATCGGCACGCGCTGCTGCCGCACGCCGCGATCACGAACGCCGATCGGCTTCGCGCGGCGAATGACTTTACGCAAAAGCTGATCGTTCATGTGGGCAAGCCGGCAAACGGAACGCTGCCGACAGCGCGCAGCTTCGTTTCGGTGGAACCCGGCAATGTGCAATTGAGCGAACTTCGAAAGACTGCCTTGGGATTTGAGATGCGGTTGGTGGAGACGGACGGCAAGGAAGGCGCGGCCCGCGTTAAGTTCGGATTTGCCGTGAAAGGCGCAACGGCTACCGATCTTCTTGGGAACCCATCGAAAGGTGCACTGCTGAAGGAAGGCGTGATGACGTTCGATTTGAAGCCCTGGAAATTTCAGACCTTCGGCTTTCGCTAAGAGATGCGTTGCCGAGCGCAAACGTGAATGGCATGCAGGTGTGAAGGATGGAGGAAGTAATTTGAACAAGGGGCTCGGGGTTGTCTTGTTGGCTTCGATCGGCAGTTCGGTGTTCGGACAAGGCCTGTTCTCCATCCCGTCCGGCGATGTGCTTCCTCCGGGACTGATAGCGGCGGACTACCAACTGAATGGCGCCCGAGTGTTGAATTCCGCCGATACATTCGCCATCTTGGGGCTGCGGTTTGGCTTGACGAACAGGCTGACCATCGGCGCGGATTTCCTGACGACGGGAACAGCGGCAGGATCCCCCAATATCAGTCTATCGATCATTCAGAATGGCTTCTATTCGGCGGCGATCGGGTACGAGAACGTGGGTGTGCGGTCGTTCGGAGAACAGCCCTATGCTGCTGCATCGCTGAACATTCGTCCTGTGCGGCTCCACATCGGTTGGACGCGGGGTGATTCGGACTCGGCTATGTTCGGTTTGGAGTATGCAACGCACAACAATCTCGTACTGCAGGTGGATACGATAACGGGGAACGACAATTTCACCACCGTCGGAATTCAGTGGAACATGAGCGACAGTGCCGCGTTGGCGATTGGTGAAATGGTACCGAACGAACGATCTGCGGGAGACGGGCTATTTGTGGACCTCTCCTATACGTTTCAGTTAGGAAAGAAACATGAAACCAAATGACGTTCTTGACAGCCGCATTCGACTACGTGCGCTCGATCGGCAGTCCGCGGCTCTCCCAGTCCATGAACCCGTCCGTCATGTTGATTGCGCCCGGCCTCCCGAGTTTCGCCAGCAGGCTGGCAGCGATTGGGGAGCGGGTGCCGCCTTGGCAATGAACGATTAGGTGGCGGCCATTGGGAACTTCGGCGATCCGGGATTGCAGGTGGCCGAGAGGGATGTTTATCGCTTCGGGAATGTGTCCTTCGCTGTATTCTGAGGCGCTGCGGACGTCGAGAATTGCGGCATCGCTTCTGGACGCAGCGTCGGTCGCAGAGATTTGGCCGATTGTCTCTATCTTTCCGTGCTGTTGGCAATGGGCAAGGGCGTCTTGCCCAAACCAGCCGCCGATATTGTCGAGGCCGATTTTGCGAAGATCTTTTGCCGCCTCTTCAACTGCCTCCTTGCTGCCAAGCAGATAGACTGGTTGATCGTAGGGGGTTAGCCATCCGGCCCAGTTGGGGAAGGATTTGCCGAGCGCAATGGTTATAGTGCCGGGGATGAATCCGGAGGCGACCTCTTCGGTTGGGCGGATATCGATCACGGTTGCTCCGCCTCCCAACAGCGCTATGATTTGGTCGGCTTCCAAGCTGCGCGGCATTCGGAATGGGCCGAGAATGGGAGGGCCGTCCCGGTTGATGCGCTTCATGTGCTTGAAATAGGCGGGCGGATCGGGCTGGCCTTGCAGGACCGTGGCGGTGAAGGTCTGTTCGTCGGGTGCGCGGAATGCCCAGTTCGCGTTTTTCTCGTAACCCAATGTGCTGATCGGGACGCCTCCGAGATTCTTGCCGCAGGCGCTGCCGGATCCGTGGGAGGGCCATAGGATCAGCGTGTCCGGCATTTTCTTGAAATCTGTCAGCGATTTATACAGGATGCGTGCCCCCTTTTCCATCGTGCCTTCAAATCCCGCGGCGCGCTCGAGGAGGTCCGGGCGGCCGACGTCGCCGACGAAAATGAAGTCGCCGGTGAACGCGCCGAGCGGCTGAGGGGAAGATGCTTCATCGGTGAGGAGGAAGCTGATGTGCTCCGGTGTGTGACCGGGGGTCTTGATCACATCGAGCCGGACATTACCGATCCTGATTCTGTCGCCGTCTAGGACAAGGGTTACGTTGGGCTGATTGGCAAATCCATATTTCCAATCCGCGTCCCCTTCGTCGCTGAGATAGAGACGCGCGCCGGTCTTTTCGGCCAGCTCTCTGCTGCCGGAGACAAAGTCCGCGTGGATGTGCGTTTCCGTCACTGCCTTGATCTTCAGCCCTTCGCTTGCGGCGGCCTCGATGTATTGTTCGATATCCCGATTCGGATCGATGATACAGGCCTCGCCAGACTTGCCGCAGCCGATCAGGAAGCTTGCCTGCGCCAATTTGTCGTCGTAGAAACGTTTCAAGATCATTGCCGAAGGAGGTCCTCCAAATTCAGCGGCTCGCTCACCATCGCTATCTCCCCATTCGCGTCCAACGGCCACTGTTCCTTCGGCTTGTCCCAATAGAGTTCCAGGCCGTTGCCATCGGGATCGGTCAGGTAGAGGGCTTCGCTGACGCCGTGGTCGGTCGCGCCTTCCAGCCGAATGCCGGCGCCAGTGAGCCTGCGAAGCGCGTCGGCCAATGCGGCGCGGGTTGGGTAGAGGATGGCAATGTGGTAGAGACCCGTGCTAGCCGGCGGTGGCGGGGAACCGCCTTTGCTCTCCCAAGTATTCAGGCCGATGTGGTGGTGATAATCGCCTGCGGCAAGGAATGCGGCCTGGCTTCCCATCCGCTGCCTCAACTCGAAGCCAAGCACCCCGGAGTAGAAAGCAATCGCTCGATCGAGGTCGGCGACCTTCAGATGGACGTGGCCGATGCGGACACGGGGATCGACTGGGTTCACGGGGGGATTCTACTGCCTTCTCAGGCCGAATCGGGCCGGGCCGAAAGTCCCGAATTCAAATTGCATGAAACACTTAGTTCGTGCAGTTGCGTAATATGAACCGTATGACCACCGCAACGCCAAAACAGACGAATACCAGCGACGCGATCCTCGATGCCGCGAATCGGCTGATGGCCCGGTACGGGTTCCAAAAGATGACGATGGACGATGTGGCGAAGGAGGCCGGAGTCAGCAAGCGGACAATCTACGTCTACTTCTCCGGCAAAGAGGACCTCGGCCTTTCCTCAATCAGCCGGGTGGTGGAGCAGGCCCATGCGGAGATGCGCGCGATTGCGGCGGGCAGGGCATCGGTTTCGGAGCGGCTGCGGGAGATGCTGCGCCGCCGGGTCCTGGCGCGTGTCGAGCAGGTGCAGGACTATGCGCACAGCCTCGACGATCTGTTTGCCGTGGTTCGGCCGGCGTACATGGAGCTGCGGGTCCGGTTTTTCGACGTGGAACGAGATTTAGTGGCCGGCATGTTGCGAGCGGGCATGGGGACCGGCGAGTTCTCCCGATTCGACCCGCAGAAAACCGCCGAGACATTTCTGCTCGCGACCAACGCATTTCTACCCTATAGCCTGAGCGTTCGAGAATTGGGATCTCCCGAGACCATCGCGCGCGGGCTCGATCACATGATCGCGCTGCTGCTGCTCGGCGCGACAAATCACACCAGAGGAGCTAGAGCATGAATATCATCGTTTTGTTGGGAGCCTTGCTGCTACAACAGGCCGCGCCCTTCCAGCTGACCCAACAGGTTAAGACCGATACGATCCATGAGATGATTCATCAGATGAACGATCTGTATATCGACATGGACGCCGCGAAGAAGATCGAGTCAAAGATGGAGGACTGGATCAAGGCCGATGAATGCGCGAGCATCAACGATCCGGTGAAGTTTGCCATGCGGGTCAATGAGATTCTCAAGGAACAGGTGACGGATGCGCATCTTCGATTCCGGTACAGTGAGCAAAAGCTGCCGGAGCGAAGAAGTGCGAGGGAGCCGTCCAAAGACGAGCTCAAGCGATATCAGGATGAGACCAGATTTGTGAATGCGAATTTCGAACGGATCGAGCGATTGCGTGGAAATGTCGGATATATCAAGTTCAATGGATTCGCCCCGCCGCAAGACATGGCTCGGCCGGTCGTTGCGGCCATGGAGTTTCTCGCGAACGCGGACGCCATGATCATCGATCTGCGGACCAATGGTGGCGGTGATCCGGAAGGTGTGAAACTGTTCTGCAGCCACTTCTTTGGCGCCAAACCGGTACTTCTGAACACGATCGAGTTCCGCAACAAAGATAAGATTACGAAGACGGAATTTTGGACGCTTGCGAAAGTGGATGGACCGCGATTTCCCGACCTGCCCGTCTATGTTCTAACAAGCAAGCGGACCGGGTCCGGCGCGGAGGAGTGCGCGTACAATTTTCAGCAGCTCAAGCGCGGAACGATCATCGGGGAGCCGACTTGGGGTGGGGCGAATCCCGGTGGCATGGTGCGATTGGGGGACCACTTCGCATGCTTTATCCCCAGTGGCCGGGCGGTGAACCCGTATTCGCACACCAATTGGGAAGGCGTGGGAGTACAGCCGGATGTGAAGGCTGATCCTGCCACCTCATTGAAGCTGACGCACACTGCCGCAATACGATACTTGATTGATCATGCGTCCGATCCGGAACACAAAGCAGACCTTACGTCCATTCTGAATGATATCGAACACGACGCCGACCAACGCGAGCTGCCGACGAAGGGCAAGTGAAGGCTGATTGACCCCGCGCCGCCTTCAGCGCCTCCGATTCGCTGGTGAGTGGGATTCTTGGTCGGTGGGCACAGGTCTTCTCAAAGTCTGAGCCAGAACCGCTTTGAAGTACAGTCCGGTAACAATTCGCTCTCCGTCTGTCCTTTTTTTTCGCGACAGCGGAGGGCTAACTGATTGTGATAGGATTCCGGCAAGCCTGTAATGGTCTTCTCAAAATGGGCCGTTTTTTGAACCCAGCAGCCAGGCAAATGGCGTGTGCCGGAAGGACATCCAATCGAACCTGCGAATTCAGGAAACGGTCCGAGTCACGGTCAACCGGGCCCCGACTACGAGTTTGAAGTCGGGGCGGCTCATGAGTGGCTTCGCGCAAAACGGGTGAATGGGAGGATGTACAGTGGTAATGGATGATGGTAGTGGCCAAAAGGCCTCAAAAACAATCGGGAGGCGTGAAGCTCTTGCAAACATCTCCTTGCTCGGCGCGCTCGTCGTTCTTGGCGCCGGTGTCGTCAACGCTTTCGTTCGTTTCATTTATCCTCCTCGCCGAGGGGTCCAAGGCGCCGGCGATGAGATTGAGGTCGGTCCCGTCGCGAACCTGGCCATCGGAAAGGGCACCAAATTCTTCGCCGACGGAGTGACGTATTGGGTGCTGCACGTAGATGACGGGTTCAAGTCATTTAATGCAAAGTGCACCCATGCCGGCTGCATCGTTGAGTGGATCGAAGGCTCTCGCTATTTTAAATGCCCTTGCCATGGAGCGCAGTTCGATGCGAATGGGAATGTCATCTCCGGTCCTGCTCCGTCACCGCTCGTTGCCGCTGCCACAATCGTGAAGGGCGGCAAAATCTACTTGAAAGGCTAGAAATGGCGATAAACGGAACAAGCTTGGAGCCTCGACCACGTTTGCCGCAGCGCATTTACGGCTGGTTTGATGCTCGGCTCGGCATAACTGGGGTTCTGAAGTATCCGATGCCGAAATCCGTCAATTGGTCCCATACCCTCGGCGGACTCACGTTCCTCCTGTTTGGGATGCAGGTTGTGACCGGCATTCTGCTTGCGCTGTATTACCGACCGAGCCCCGGCACCGCCTATGAGAGTGTACGATACGTTACGAATGTGACTTCCTACGGATGGTTGATTCGGGGTCTTCACGCTTGGGGCGCTACGGCCATGCTGATCGTTCTGTTCGCCCATATGGTTCGCGTGTTCATCTACGGAGCATACAAGCGGCCTCGCGAAATGAACTGGATCACCGGCGCCTTGCTGCTGTTCGCGGCCCTCGGTTTTGGCTTTACCGGATACCTCTTACCCTGGGACCAGATTGCTTACTGGGCGACCACCGTGGGAACGGAATTGACGGATGCGGTTCCGTACATTGGCCATTGGCTGCTCGTCGTGATGCGAGGCGGCGAAGCGACGACAGGAGAGACCCTGGCCCGTTTCTACACTGCGCACACGTTGATACTGCCGCTCCTAGCGGTGCTTCTTCTTGGCGTACACTTTCTGGTCGAGCGAAAGCTCGGTATGACGGAATCTCCATTGGAGCCGGACGAAGATGCAGGGAGTCATGACAAGGACGATGTTTCCGGTCGCGAGCCCTTTTTCCCGAATCATGTTCTGCGGGAGGGGATCGGTTTCTGCTTTGTGCTTGGCGTCCTGTTCCTCCTTGTTGCTTTCATGCCGCCTCACTTGGAAGCCAAAGCCGACCCCACAACCACACCGCAACATATCAAACCCGAATGGTACTTTCTTCCGTCGTATCAGCTTCTCAAGTTGTTCCCAAGCACGACTTCATTAAAGAGCGTTCCCGTGCTTGGAGACTTTTTCGGGACGGGTAAAACGATATCAGTACTTCTGATAGGGCTCGCCGCTCTTGGGTTTCTCTTCCTACCCTTCCTCGATCGCAAGCCCGGGCGGCAGATTTACTTGCGGCGTGGATGGCTGACGACGGGCGCGGTCGCGGTCATCGCGGTAATCGGCCTTGGGATATGGGGGCATCACTCCAAATGAAAGAAAGACATGCAACTCGAAAACCCGGAATTGGAATTATCAGCGCGTGGCTTCTTGGCGTTGCCGGCCTGGTTGCGGTTGGAATCGCGATTGGGCGTCCTGGTCTCGCCAGTCCAAAACCCAACCAATGCGTGACGTGTCATCAAAACGACGAGGATCCAGACGTTTCGAAATCCTCAAAGGAATGGCTGACGAGCATCCACGCCCGAAACGGTGTTGAATGTCAGGATTGCCACGGCGGCGACCCAATGAATCCCGACGGCGAGGCCTCAATGGATACCGCGAAAGGATATATCGGCGCACCGGCAAAGGCCGACATCCCTAAGTTGTGCGCGAAATGCCATTCGGACGTAGTTCGCATGCGTCCCTTCCGGCTTCCGACCAGCCAGTTCCAACAGTACCAGCAGAGCGTGCACGGGAAGAAGCTGGCGCAAGGCGATCAGAACGTTGCCACATGCGTGGATTGCCACGGCGCTCATGCGACGTTATCGAAAAACGATCCAAATTCCGCCGTGTATATCAGCAACGTACCCAAGACCTGTGGCAAATGCCATGCGGACAAGACCCGAATGGCCCAATACAAGATTCCGACGACGCAACTGGCGGATTACACGAAGAGCGTCCACGGTCTTGCGCTGCTTCAAAAGGGCGACCGTGCGGCGCCGAATTGTGCCAGTTGCCACAGCGCCCATGGAGCGACACCCCCTGGACGGACCGAGGTCGCGGACGTCTGCGGAAGCTGCCATCCGGAACAAGAGAAGTATCTAAAGCAGGGACCACATTGGCAGGCCATAGCGGATTCCGGAGGTCCGAAATGTATCGACTGCCATGGCAACCACGGGATTTCCCCGCCTACGGACGCCATGTTGGTCGACTCCGGCGAACACGGCTGTGGTAATTGCCATAGCGAGGGGGACAAGGGCGAAACGGTCGGCAAGCAGATTCACAATATGCTGACGGTCGCGAAGCTAGAAATGGATGCTGCCGCTGCGCAGACTTCATTGGCGGAAGCAGAAGGCATGGATGTGGCGGATATTCAGGCGGACGTGCCTGCCATCAACACGACATTGCTCGAGGCTCGAGTCATCCTGCACGGTCTGTCCGTCAACGATATCTCTGGAAAGATTCAGCCGGCGCGTGAGCAGATTGCCAAGAGCCTTCGCTCCGCAAAAGCCATGCAGGCGGCGAGTCTGGACCGACGCAAGACTCTCGGGCTTGCCGGCGTGGCCGTCTTATTGTTGGCTGGGGCACTGTTTTGGCGCTGGTCTCTCATTCGCATCACATGGCGCGCCGGCCAATCGGGTGAAGTTCCTGGGTAAGGGGCACCGTTGGGACGTATTAGGGCGCATTCTGCTCGTAAGCTGATTCCTATATCTCTGTGGATGAGAGCCCGTGTGTCCATTCGATGTAAGCGCTAGCCATTTGCTGTGCAGCGCGTTCGGGGTGCATGCCGCCGACACCTGTCGCCAAGCCGGGGATGACGACGGAGGCGATCAAGTGGTTGGTGGCGTTGAATTCCTCGATCGCGTGGAGCAGTGCCGACATTGCAATTTCGGCATTTCTTGTGTGGCCGACATGGGACGGATAGAGCATCGTCGGCGCGCTGACGAGATAGGGAACGAATGGGTCTTCCGTTTCGACGATGACTGCTCTGCCGACCGGGAGATGAGGTCCGATTTCGTAGATGGCGGCTTGGACCCGGCGCTGGACGCCGGGGAAGCGGGCGCTGAGGGCAGCGTCGATGCCGCCGTCCATGATTCCGAAGCCATTAGCGGGAGAGACATAGGCATCGGCCTCAACATCCAAAATGTCACCGTGGATAATCTCGATGTCATGGCTCGCGAACGCGGTTGTCCAGGCTCTCACGAGGTGGAGCTGCATGTCGCAGAGGATGATGTCGAAAGTATTCGCTGGCATCTGCTCGCGCTAGCCTCCCGGCAGCGGAAGTAGTTTCGGGACGCGGTCCTTATATGGCGGGATGCGGGTGGCGTCGCCTTCGGGATGGTCTACGTAATAGAGTCCGACTGTGGTGTAATTGTTTCGGAGCGGCGCACGGTCCTCGTCCCAGCCGCCACGGCCGTGCTCCAGCGTGAACAGCAGGGACTTCGTAAACGTCACCGGGTCTTCGATGTGCCAGCGATACACTGTGTTTTGAATGCCTCGCCTTTCGCCGCCCTTTTCCGGATTGTCGTAGAAAGTGACGCCAAAGTAGGGTGTTTGGAAGGTGTGCCCAAAATCCCACGCGCCGCAGAAATAGTCCTCGCTGCCCGTGCCGCTGATATCCGGTTTCGTGTGGCCGTCCACATAAAAGTTGTCATCCCCTTCGCCCCACCATCCGTCGCTGTTCGCCAAGACGGTCACAACCGTTCCAACAAAATGGCCGGCGCCCTTGACCTCGCAGATCGTGAGAGGCGTGCCTTTTGGGGCAGGGAAGTAGTTTCGATATTGCGTGTGGAAGTAGCGGGCGTCCTTTTGGGGCTTGTTGTCCAAACGGTAATCGAAGTTGTAATAGTACGCGCCGACCGGCTTGTCACCCTCATTAGTTACCGTTATGACGGCATGCTTTTTAAACGGCATGGGCCAGTAGCAGTTGAGGGCCTGCTGACCGCCGACGGAGACAGGCGCGCTGTGGTACTCGACATACTTGCCCGGTCCTTGGGCGAACAGATCGCCGATCGGGCATTCGACGGCGGGCGTCGCAGCGTCATCCCACGTCATCCGGATGACCAGCTCGCGCAGATGATCGGTGGATTGCGCGGAGATCGTCATCCAAAGGTGTGTAAACCGGCCGCTTCCCTTGATGTCCGCGACGGTCAAGGTGGCGCCGGGAGCGATTCCACGCGCATCCGCGTTCTTGCCTGTTGGGTCTGCGCTAGAAACCTTGAAAGCCTTGAAGTCTTTCTTGTCGGCGAGGTCCTGTGGGACCTGCGCGAAGGAAACGGTAAGGAAAATGAGCGATGATAAAAGCGCGACGAGTGTTCTCATGCCGATCAGTACATCGGCGGCGGAGAGATTCCTGCCGTGGAGCAATGAGAAAGGGTCCCAATCACCCTGAGGTGAACGGGACCCTGTCATGGAACGGGCGGATTGGATTAGGCGTCGCCAACGATGGCAAAGTTGGTGAGCACAATGTTGAGATCTGGAACCCCAACAACCAGGTCCTTATCGAGGTCGGCCGGGTCAACTCCAACGGTGGCGAAGTCTACTAGGCAGCGGTTCAGATCGCCGAGATCAACGGCGTTGTTGACTTCGCCGTCTCCGTTCGTCAGCGAGAAGTTGGCGCCCGTCGCGCCATTGACCACTACAGAACCGAGCTTCTGGCGGAGCCAATTTGTCCCCTTCGCGGCGATGTCGTAGGTTCCATTGAGAACGCTGGCAACACTATAGTTTCCTAATGCGTTCAAGGTGACATTGTACGTCGCGACGGGAACCGGATTGCCGGGAGGCCGGAACTCAATCACGACCGGCTGGTTGAGCGGACTTACGGACAGCAGTTCCAGATCGACATGGCCGCTCAGCGACGCGGGCCTTTCAATATCGACCGGGCAATTCGTGGAAGCGATACCGTTGGCAACGACAACGAGATTGGAGGGTCCCGTTTCGATGCCTGCGGGGATCAAAACGGTCGTCGATACCGGCGTTGCACCGGTCGCTACCGCCATCGTGCTGTGGTTGGACGTCTTGCAATAAAAGACGTGACCGCTTGCCGTGTTTGTAACGCGAACAATCGGATAGTTTGTGGCGTTAGTCGAATCGTCGCCGTACGCGCTGCATTGCGATACCCCATTGAACTGTGTGCCGGTAATCAGGAATGTCTGCCCAGGGTTCAAAGTGGAGGGGCAATTCGTGATCGTTGGCCGCCAGGCGTTGTTCGGGGATCCGGTCGGTGTGTAGATCTCGATGTCGTTGCTGAAGTCCGTATAGAGCACTTGCCCGGTGGGAAGCATCAGCATGTTGCCCACATAGCAGGGATTGCCGCCGGAATTCGGCGTTTCCGGACTATTGATAAAGCTCGTGCCATTGTACTCATAGAACCATGTGGGGGTGGCAAACACGCCGGGACTTGCGCCCAGGAGCACGTTTCCGCTGGGCAAGAGGCATGCGGGAGCGTCAGCCATCACAAGTTGGCCGCCAACTATGGGGAAGTTAGGCCCCGCAACCCAGGAACCCGGGTCCATGAGGCCGGCGCCAGGCGTCCACGTGGCTGTGCTCATTGTCGCTCCCATATTGAACACCCTGCCGCTGGGAAGCAGAACGGAGGGACCGATCTCTTGGGATCCCGCATCGACAAGGGTTGCGGGGGTATTGCCGGCAAAGATCCAGTTGCCGGTTGATGGGATGTACCGCTCGGCGCGGGGCGCTGCGATTGCGTCAACGGTAAAGATCGTGCCGTCCGGGAGCAGGGTCCAACCTTCTTCATCGAATCGGTCCGCATGACCGATGCTCGTGACGGGGGAAAAGGTCATCGTGGCCGGATTGAGAATGGCCATGCGTGCGTCGAGAATCTGCGCCAGCATGAATTTCCCGTCGGGCATGACGCAGCATTGCGCGTCCCCGATGTTGGCCCAGCCGGCCGGCGGAGCAATCATAGTCCAGACGTTGGTCACGGGGTTGTACCAAGCGCTCTGATTCGTCCATACGGCAGAGCCGAAGTTATACTCACCACCCGTGATAACGGCCCTGCCGTCCGCAAGGACCGCACCACCGTAGTAGAGCGGACCGTAGGCTGGGGGGAAGCTGGCGATCTGCGACCAGGTGCCGTTGACGTAGCTTCCTACGTTATTTGGTGTGAGCTTATACCATTCTCGTGCATCCGCATTGTGAATGATAACGGTTCCGTCGGTCATTAGCAGCGCCATCCCGGCTCCGGGGGGTCCGCCGATGGTGACGCGTTGCCAGGTCTGGGCAAGAACGGACGTATTGATGGCGATCACAACCGCCACAGAAAGTGCTAACCGTGATTGGTTCATGGATCGAGTCTCCTCATCTTTCAGGGTCAGTGCTTGCACTGCTGTGGCGGCCGCCACTCGCATCCTGACGAGAACTCCAGCGATTCCTGAGAGTAAGTGCAAGCTACAGACCAAAATTATGCAACCGAAAGCGACCTCCGGTAATACCCAATCAGAGACAATCACTAGGTTACCTGAGTTCCAAAAATATGCCGGTGGAAAGGCAACGCCGAGCCAGCCGGTCTGAGGCAGGCGTTTCTGGGCGTGCCTTGCCGGCGGGTTCGACGCGGTCGTTGTACTCGGTCACGCCAGATTCTATGCTCGGTTTGGATTTGTGCCGTAAGCAACGATCGGGATCCGATCGGAATTCAACGTGCCGGAAGAAGTGTTTATGATTCGAGAATTATTACACGGCTGCCTCAAGAAGCGAGAGGGGGTCATCCGATATCATGAGCTGTTCCGGAACTTGGGGCCAAGCGTGGAGTAGGCCAAGTGACTGGCGAAGACCACGCCCTGGGCGTGTTTTTTCGGATGGGCGACGACGTTTATCATACGTATTCTACATTTGCACGCGGAGTGGAATGCGCTACCGATTCCTACAGCTTGCTCGATTTGACGCCGTATGGCAGGCAAGAGGATTTTGAGGATTCGCCGCCTGGCTGGCCGCAGAAGCCGACGTACGGATAAGCGACCCATCGAGTACAATGAGTTTGTGAAACCAGACCCCAAACTGATGCTCGGCGCAGGTTTTGGCTTTGCCCGCGTGAAAGCCTTGCAAACGTGCGAGCTGCGGGAGGTTGTGACCGCCGTGGCGGTATGGCAACTACCAGATACATCATTCTTGAGAAAGAATCTCCCCCCTCGAACGACAACAGGCCTTATCGAGTGGTACCGAGCCTTTTTGAAGGCACGTAATGCATGACATTCTGGCCGTGGCAGTCAAGGTTGAGGACTATTTCACGGCACGTCAGTGGAAGTTTGCATTTATCGGAGGAATTGCAAATCTTGCATGGGGTGAGATTCGCTCAACGTTGGACGTAGATGTAACACTTTTCACCTCGCTGGGCGGCGAAGATGATTACGTCGTCGAGTTGCTTGGGGCGTTCAAATCACGGATTTCCGATGCACGCGACTTTGCTCGTGAAGCTCGAGTGCTGCTCTTGGAAAGTGAAGATGGCATCGCCATCGATGTCGCATTGGCTGGGTTTCCATATGAGGAATTGGTAATAGAGCGGCGGATTTCCGTTGAGTATGGGGATGGGATCAAGCTCACGGTGGTCTCGGCAGAAGATCTGATATTGATGAAGGCGTTTGCCGGACGAGATCAGGATTGGGTGGATGTCAATGGGATCGTGCGTCGTCAGGGACCGAATTTGGATTGGGATTATATGGAGCAGCATTCAATTGAGCTCGCTGCCATCAAAGGAAGCGATGAATTTGTCCACCGGTTGCAGTCCGTTAGGGATCGGTAACGGGAACAAACATTTTTTCAAAAAACTCCTTGACATCCCAAAAATTCTGTGGTATTATACCAAACGGTTATCTAACCGAATGGTGAAACAAGAATGCTGGCAGATCATCTGACAACAACCTTTTCAGCCTTATCCGACCCCACCCGCAGGGCGATCCTGGCGCGGCTGGCGTCGGGAGATGCCTCTGTGACAGAGTTGGCAAAGCCGTTCGATATGACCCTGCCGGCGATTTCCAAGCACCTGAAAGTCTTGGAAAGGGCGGGGCTCATCGCACGCAGCCGGGAGGCCCAATGGCGGCCCTGCCGATTGAAGGCGGGACGGCTGAGAGAGGTTGCGGACTGGGTCGAGCACTATCGCCGGTTCTGGGAGGAAAGCTTCGATCGGCTGGACGACTATCTGCAGGAGCTGCAGAAAAAGGAGAAGCGGCGTAGTCGCAAAGCGTGATCTGGATGTTACACGCAGGACAACTTGGGAATTGACAAGAAGGATAGGAGGAGTAGCAACATGAGCGAAACCAATGCGGACAGAGAGCTTGTCATCACGCGCGTCTTCGATGCGCCGCCGGATGTGATATGGAAAGCGTGGACCGAACCCGAGCATTTCAAGCGATGGTGGGGACCGAAAGACTACACCGCGCCTCATTGCACGATCGATCTGCGGGTTGGTGGCGCGTATCGGCTCGTCAACCGAATTGAGGGCCAGGACTTTCCGTTCAAGGGAGTGTATCGTGAAGTGAGCCCCCCTTCGCGGGTGGTTCGCACGCAGATCTTTGACGTGGAGCCGTGGTCGAATGAGGAGGCGGTAGTAACGACCGTTTTTGACGAGATCGATGGCAAGACGAGGCTTACGTCAACGATGTGGTTCCCATCAAAGGCGGGTCGCAACGCGGCGTTCCAGTCCGGGATGGAGAAAGGTGCGGGCGAGGCCTATGACCGACTCGAGCAGCTTCTCGGTGAGTTGGCATGAGAACCGCGGCGAGAGATGTAGACTCCTACCTTGCGTCGGTGCCGGAAGATGCGCGGAGGTCGTTGGAAGACCTCCGGAAGACGATCAAATCCGTCGCACCAAAGGCTGTCGAGGTCATCAGCTACCAGATTCCGGCGTACAAATATCATGGGCTGCTTGTGGGCTTTGCTGCCTTCAAGAATCACTGCAGTTTCTTTGTTATGGGCACAAGGACAATGGATGCATTCCAGGACGAACTCAAATCGTATGAGACTGCCAAGGCAACTATCCACTTTTTGCCCGGCAAACCGCTCCCCGTCGCGCTCGTGAAGAAGCTGATCAAGGCGAGGATCAAGGAGAACGAAGAAAGGATGTTGAAATGAGCGTTGCAACTGATCGAGAAGTTCTCATCACGCGAATCTTTGATGCCCCGAGGGAACTCGTGTTCAATGCATGGACCGATCCCGAGCAGCTCGAGCGATGGTATGCTCCGAGGGGTTGCACAATCCAGATCAAAATGATCGATGTGCGCGAAGGTGGCGTCTTTCACCACTGCATCCAGAATCCCAATCATCATGACTGTTGGTGCAAGGGCGTCTATCGCGAAATCGTTGCGCCGGAGCGGATCGTGTACACACTTGCCATATCGGATGAGAACGGCAATTTGATAGAGCCAGTGGATGCCGGCATGGATCCTGAGTGGCCGAGTGAGACGACGGTGACAGTAACTTTCGCGGAGGATGATGGGAAGACAAAGGTCACTCTGCATCAGACGGTTTTGGAGTCGGTTGCGAAGCGAACGGGGGCTTATCCGAGCTGGATCGAAATGCTGGATCGTCTCGCCGAACTCGTGGGAGGCAGTCGATGAACAAGGAACGGGCCGTACAGGTCACGCACTTCTTGCTTCGCGTCGTTGCTGGGCTGTTGTTCGTGCAGGTCGGCGGCATGATGTTATTCCACTGGTTCGGTGGGATGCCGCCCGGCGCTGTCATGACAACGCAGGTCTGGATCGGCGGGACGCTCGAGTTCTTTGGCGGCGCGCTGATCATGCTGGGGCTCTTCACTCGGCCGGTCGCTTTCATCCTATCCGGCGAGATGGCCGTGGCCTATTTCCAGTTTCACCAACCCAACGGGGCGTGGCCCATCCAAAACCACGGCGAACCCGCCGTGTTGCTCTGTTTCATCTTCCTATTCTTGGCGGCGCAAGGCGGTGGAGATTGGAGCCTCGACGCAATGATTTGGCGCAAGCGGAAAGAGTTATAATATCCCCGTGACGTATACAGTCCAACTCATTCCCGAAAACGAAGGCGGCTATTCGGTTTTGGTGCCTGTTCTTCCTGGCTGTGTTTCCCAAGGCGAGACTCGGGAAGAAGCATTGAACAATATCCCCGAGGCCATCGAGTTGTATGTTGAGGCGGTCCGGGAGTCGGTTGAGGGCAAGCAGTTTGAGACCGTGACAGTGGACCTGAAGAGCGCCTAAGGTGTCCGAGGTCGGTGAGCGAGTTTTCTGGCAAAGTTGCAGGATTACCGTTTCCGAGGGACAATGCTTGTGTAGGAGGTAATTCTATTATGCAACGCAACGCATTGTTTCTCTTTGTCTCGGCTCTGTTCTTGTTCGGTGTTTCGGTGGGGGTGTTGTTGACTCGTCCAGCAGCGGCGCAGGCTACATTCTACGCTTATCCGGGTTTCCCGCGACAATCGGATATGTGGAGTTATTCGGCAAATTCGAGTGATTGGTACGTCGATCCCAATACAGGGCAGTCGTTCTGGAAGCTTGTAATCGCACCTGACTCAAAGGATCGTTTACCTGTGTTGGTTGCCATTCACGGCTACTACGAGATCAAAGTGTATCAATCGGGGCAGTACAGGGATTGGACACACGGTGCTACCACAAATATCGGTCTCGGCACTGGCTATGATTCTGGACAGCTCAATCAGAGTCCAGGAGTATTGCTGCAACCGGGAGAGTATTTCATTAGGGTGCCAGACGGCGTTAATTCGTCATTCCGGTACCTGCTGCTGTCCGGTTTTTGGGCGAAACCGTAAGTTAATGCAACTGTGCGGGTGCGGGGAATCTCCGAATCGGATTGTGGATTTTGTTGGGGACAAACAGGACTTTCCATAAATAGCAGGAATTAGCATACGGAGGTGTTCGTATGCAACGCAACGCATTGTTTCTTTTTGTGTCGGCTTTGTTCTTATTCGGCGTTTCAGTGGGGGTGTTGCTGACCCGTCCCGCTGTGGCGCAGGGTGCAACGTTCTACGCGGTTCCGGGTTTACCGCACCAGTCGGACTTTTGGAGCTATTCTGCCAATGCCGCCGATTGGTTTACCGATCCGGGGAGTAACGTCTCCGGCTGGCGTCTGCTGATCACGCCTGATTCGAAGAATCGGCTGCCCGTGCTTGTCGCCGTTCACGGGATCAGCCCCTTGGCCGGGTCCGACAAGTTCTACACGATTTATCGGCGGGACACCGATTCAGGGGAACTGCGAATATGGGTCACTGGTGCAAACCAACTCACCGGCAGCAACCCTACTGTTTCTGCTCAACTGAATCAGAGTCCGGGAGTATTGCTGCAACCGGGAGAATATGTCATAGTGGCCAATGGTCTAGATTCAACTTCGGCCAGTGTCAGTAGGGCCCTGCTAGCGTCGGGGTTTTGGGCGAAGCCATAGGTTAATCCAGGTTCGGCGAAGCCGTAAATTCAAATTTGACCGACAAGGTTGAATTGTTGGAGGCGTGTTCCCCGGAACAGCGAGCCATGGACGGCGAGCGTCGTAGCCCGCCGCATCTGGCTTTGCCCTTTTCGTGATTGGGCGCAAAGCGACGCAGCCCCAAGCGAAGCGCGGGGACCGGACGCGGAAACCGACCGGAGGCGGAACCGAAGGTCCGGGCGGGTGGGCCACATTATTGGCTGCCGGACTAGGGCTCGAACCTAGAACCTCCTGATCCAGAGTCAGGTGCTCTGCCAATTGAGCTATCCGGCAAAGGCCGCTGATCTTAGCATTCGGTAATAGAGAAGGTCAAGCTGGATACTAAATGTGGGGACCGTTACGACCCATACCACGCTCATTGGCTAGCGGCACAAAGACCCTTCAGGAAACCGACTAGCAACTACGTATTTATAGAGGTGCTCCAAATCAGGTTCAAAAGCATCCCCCTTCCGTGAATTCCTCCCCTAAATCACCGTTTTTACATGCCAATTGCCAAATCGCTGCATAGTTCCATCCGCTAGGGACCGAGGACAATCAACTGGAAGTCCTAACTCTGTACGCACCCTTACCGCAAGCGATCTATGCGTCCATGGGTAAAGTTGCCACTTCAATACCAGAACAAATCCGCCAGATTGGTTCACCTCGTGAATCCACGATCTCGGGAACATCCGAACAACAAACAATGGCCTCAATCCCAAGAACTTACACATTTCAAGCTTGGTTTTAAGCTCCTCATGATCCATATAGCCAAGCGTATTCTTCACTTCAACTCCGTATCCCACACCGTCCCGCATGACGATGAAGTCAAGGTCGTGTTGACTTTCTGTCCAAGTCAATCCTTCAAAAGAACGCGAATCTCTTCCCTTAACAACAAACTCCAATTTGCTGAGGCCTTCCAAGACCATTAGCTCCCCTTGCAGGCCAAGCGCTATTCCTATGTTGGGACTTGCATACTCCTCCACCAACTTTTGCACACGTTGAGCGGGTCGCTTTTCATATCGTAAGCTCTTATGCCAGAGCAGATTTATTCGACCACCTGTCTCAAGCTTGCGAGTTTCTGTTCGTATTTACCCCCGAGATACAAGGTCTCTTATGGCACGATTCGTTACCCAATGGAAGAAGTCATCCTCGTGCAAGACCTCGATTTGTCGGCTGAAAAAAACCTCATCCTTCCTCTCCGCAAAGAACTCAGTCACCACGGCACGCGCATTCATTTCGGCGCCGTCTGCAGGCCTCAGCAATCTCTTGCTGAGATCATCCCATAACCCTTCAGGATGGTCGGTCACAAGCTGATACTCCCCTTAGGCAATGACGCAAGTAAGCGTAATTGCGCACTTCAACGACTGGACATTATCCACACGCTTCCGCTTTCTTCCAAGAACTTCTCAATGCCACCGTCCTATTGAATACCAGGGTCTCCGACCTTGAATCCAAATCAACGCAGAAATAGCCCGTTCGCTCGAACTGGTACCGCGCGCCGGGGGGGGCGGCCGCGACGCTCGGCTCGATAAGGCAGGTTCCGACCGTTAGCGATGCGGGATTTAGGTTCGCGAGATAGTCTTGTCTTTCTTCCGTGTCGTCGGGGTTCGGTTTTGTGAACAGGTGGTCGTAAAGGCGGACCTCGGCGGTTAGGGCTGTGCTCGCGGCGACCCAATGCAGGGTTCCTTTTACCTTTCGGCCGTCCGGGGCGCCTCCGCCGCGGGTCTCTGGATCGTATGTGCAACGCAGCTCGATGATGTTGCCGGCGGCGTCCTTGACGACTTCCGTGCAGGTGACCAGGTAGGCATTGCGGAGCCGCACCTCCCGGCCCGGAGCAAGGCGGAAGAATTTGGGCGGTGGTTCTTCGCGAAAGTCCTCGCGCTCGATGAACAGCTCCCGACCGAACGGGACCTTTCGCGTCCCTGCGGCGGGGTCCTCGGGATTGTTAACCACATCCAGCTCTTCGGATTGGCCCTCCGGATAGTTGACAAGAACCACTCGCAGGGGATCCAGTACGGCCATCACACGAGGCACGCGTTTGTTCAGGTCTTCGCGAACGCAATCTTCCAAAAATGCAACATCCACAACGCTGTCGGTCTTGGCGATCCCGATGCGGCGGCAGAACTCCCGGATCGCCTCTGGTGTATACCCACGCCTGCGCAATCCCGCAAGGGTAGGCATGCGAGGATCGTCGTAACCGTTCACATGTCCGTCCCCCACGAGCTCGATAAACCGCCGCTTGCTCATCACCGTGTAGGGCAGATTGAGGCGCGCAAATTCAATTTGCCTCGGGTGATAGATTTCCAACTGATCCAGGAACCAGTCATACAGCGGGCGGTGATTCTCGTATTCCAACGAACAGAGCGAGTGGGTGATGCCCTCGATTGAATCTTCCAATCCGTGCGCCCAATCGTACATCGGATAGATGCACCATTTGTCGCCCTGGCGATGATGTTCGGCGTGCAGGATGCGATACATAACCGGGTCGCGCATGTTCATGTTGGGTGATGCCATGTCGATTTTGGCGCGAAGGGTTTTTGCGCCATCGGGGAATTCCCCTGCCCGCATGCGACGGAAAAGATCGAGATTTTGTTCGACGGCGCGTTCGCGATAGGGGCTGTTCTTACCGGGACCGGTGAGCGTCCCGCGCGTCGCGCTCACCTCCTCCGCGCTCAGGTCGCAGACGTAAGCCTTGCCCTTCGTGATCAAATCGATGGCCCAGGCGTACATCTGGTCAAAGTAATCGGACGCGAAGCGGAGCCGATCTCCCCAATCCGCCCCCAGCCAGCGCACATCCTCGATAATGGCGTCCACGAATTCTTGTTCTTCCTTCACCGGGTTGGTATCATCGAATCGAAGGGTGAACAGGCCGCCGAACTCTTGGGCAATGCCGTAGTCGATCCAGACTGCCTTGGCGTGGCCGATGTGGAGGTAGGCGTTCGGCTCCGGAGGGAAGCGCGTGTGAACACGATCGAACCTGCCATCGCGGAGGTCTTGGCGAATTGCTTCGCGGATGAAGTCGGTCTGTGTTGTCTCGGTTGGGCGTTGATCCATGCGGTTTGAGGGGGAATTTCGACCGATATTGTACCCGGCAGCCGATTGGCCAGCCGGGGGACGGATACTGGGGTGGATGAGTTTTCCCGATAATCGGGAATGAATCATGGGGTAAACTCGTAGCAAGGAGCTGATGATCAGGCGTAAGAACCGGCTCGCGATCTTGACGATCATGGTGATGCTGCTGGGGTCCACCATAACCCAGGCGGTAAGCGATGTCGTCGGTGGCAGGATGTGCGAGATGCCCTGCTGTCGAGTGGCGCCAAGCGCGAAATCCTGTTGCGCCCATTCATCGCCGACGTTCCTCTCCGACTTCAATACCGACGCTTGCCGCTGCCAATTGTCGGCGGGGACGAGCACACTTGCTCCCGCCACGCTCGCCTCCGTCGGAAGCGTGAGCATCTCCACGGATTGGGCTTGCTGCTCTCAGGCCGCGACCTTCGGCAAGCTCGAGCGGCACACTTGTATTGCGCTATGCGCGGGTGATTCCAGCCCACCTTCAGAGTTCTTCCTTACCTGCCTGCACAGCCGCGCTCCTCCTTTGCTTGATTGTTGACTTCGTTACAAAACCAACAATCATTAGCAAGGAGAAAATCATGTTTCGCACAAAGAATCTGTTCATACTGTTCGTCGCGCTCATCGCGAGTCTACTTTTGGGCGCCTGCTCTAAGACAACTGTGTCTGATGCCCCGCCTAACTCCACGGTGTCGAATGCCGCGCCTGTCGCCAATGTAAACGCGGAAGGCAAGCTCCTCTGCCCGGTCCAACGCAACACAATCGCCTCGAAAGAGGTGGCCTCCGGGCACTCTGACTATAAGGGCAAACGCTACTACTTCTGCTGCGCGGAATGCAAGCCGAAGTTCGACGCGGACCCGGCTAAGTACGCAACTACGAAGTAGGTCCGGGAGGTCGGAAGGAGGTTGGCATGAAGCAGGCGATACTGTTCGTACGTCGGCATTGGATCACGCTGGGTTTGTTGGCCGCTGCGATGTTTGGCGTCAGTTGGATCGTGAAAACGCAGCGGGCGCCCGGCTCGATGACGATTGTCGAGGCCCAGGCGATGGATATGACCACGACGAAGCCGCCGCCTGGCGTTCTGGCTGTCGATGTGGAAGTGGCGGAGACGCGCGATGTCGTGAGCGAGGCGCTCTACCCCGCGACCGTTGCCGCGGAGACCGAGGAGGAGATCGTCGCACGAGTTCCCGGCCGAGTGGCGAACCTGACCGTCTATCCAGGCGATCGAGTTAAGGCGGGTCAGATCGTTGGGCGTCTCGATGCCGCTGAACTATCGGCGCAATCCGCGGCGACCGGTAACCAAGCCGCTGCCAAAACGGAAGGCATAGCCATAGCGAGGCAGGAGATTGCGCACCATCACAAGATGCTCGCGAAGGCGATGGCATCTCTCCGCGGTGCGGACGCGGCCATATCGAGAGCCAAGGCAGACCGCGAGACCGCCAATGCCGAACTCCAAGCGAAGCGCAAAGAGATCGACATGGCGAAGGCGGAGTCGGCCGAGAAGGCGGCGGAGCTGGACTACGCGCAGAAGAACCTTGCGCGCGAGAAGAAGCTCTACGAACAGAAGGCGATCTCTCTCGACGAATACCAGAGCGCAATCAAAGAGCGCGACGCCTCCAAGGCGCGAAAGGACTCTGCCGCCGCCCGTATCGGATCGGTGCAGGCCGAAGCAGCCGCGCTCGATCGAAAGTACCTGGCCACCGCGTATTCGCTCACAGAAACCGAAGCCGCGAAAGAGGCCGCGCAGGCAGACGTGGATCAGGTGCAAATCGATCTCTTGACAGCCGAGTCGGACGTAAAGGCTGCCGGCTTCGAAGCGGCGGCAGCCAAGGCCGCGAATCGGGGAGCGCAGATACAGGCGGAATACCGGATTCTGCGTGCCATGAGCGACGCTATCGTGGCCGAGCGTGTGGTGAGTCCGGGGACGGCGGTAATGGCGGGCCAAACGATCTTGCGCCTCAACACCGTCGGCATTGTCCGAGTCCAATCGAACGTGCCACAAAGCATGGCCGGCCAGATAAACGTTGGAACCCGTGTGGAGGTCGTAACCGAGACCGGGCGGAAACCGGCCCAGATCACATCGGTGTTCCCGGCAGCCGACGAGCAGACCCGCACGATCCGCGTCGAAGCAAAGACGCTTAACAAAGACGGAAGCCTTGTGCCGGGAATGTTCGCTCGTATGAGTTTCGATTTGGGACGGGGAGTCCGGGAAATTGCCGTCCGTACGAAAGCAATCCAAACGGATTCAAACGGTTCCAAATTCGTGTGGCTGATGGCCAATCGAAAGGCAGGCGACACGTCAACAGACTGGACCTGCACCATGCATCCGCAGGTGAGCAAACCTGGACCCGGCAAATGCCCGATATGCCAAATGCCGCTTGTGCCGCGATCCAAACTCGGCAAATACGTCGCCGAGAAGCGGTCTGTTCGGATCGGTGTTGCGAATGAGACATGGACCGCGGTTTTGGATGGGCTCGCTGAGCATGAACTCGTGATCGTGTCCGAATCCGCGAACCTGCAACCCGGCACGCCGGTCTCGCCTGGGCCGGTTAAAAAAGAACAGTCCATGCCACCATCGATGGAAGGCATGGATCATTGAGCGGCAAGGCAGAACCCCAACGCATTGGCATCATCGAATGGTCGGTCAATCATCCCCAGGCCGTCATCGCATTTTATCTGGCCCTCATTCTCCTTGGAGGGATTGCGATTGGGAAGATCATGCCTCGCCGCCTCATGCCGTACGTCGAGAGCCCGCTGCTTGGCATCGTTACCGAAATGCCCGGCTTTTCCGCCGAGGAGATGGAGCGCTATTTCTCCGGCCCCATCGAACAGCGGATGGTCACCATCCAAAACGTCCGGTACATTCGTTCCGTTAGCCAGGACGGGTTCAGCATGGTGGTCTTGGAGTTTCCCTACGGCGCTAATATGCTGCGGGCGCAAACCGAGACGCAAAGCCTTCTCAATATCGTCCAGGCCGACCTGCCCTCGACGGGAGCGAACCTCAAACCAAGCTGGATTCTTCGCGTCGATCCACTCAATCTCCCCGTGCTATCCTTTTCTCTCACCGGCGACGCGAAGCAGGGTTGGGATTTGGCACGGCTGCGCGATCTGGCGGACAACGAGCTGCTCAACGGCTTCAAGGCCGCGCATCCCAACGTCTACACCGTTTCCACCTTCGGCGGCCATAGACGGCAGTTGCAAATACTGGCAGACAGGGACAAGCTCCAGAGCTATGGGCTGTCCATCCTCGACTTGCGAACAGCCATGGACCAGGCGAATGTGGCCCGATCAGCGGGATTCGTTACGAATGAAAATGATGAGCCGATTTTTCGGGTAGATACGCTGCCGCGAAGCCCGTCGGACGTGGCTGCCTATCCTGTGAAGAACGTGAAGGGACGAGTGGTTCGGATTGGCGACGTTGCCTCTGCGCGGGATACGACAATCGAGCAGCGTTCGGCGTACCACCATCTGCATGGGAGCAAGATCGAAGAAGGGATACTAATCAACGTCCTGCAGAATCCCGATGCCAGCTCACCTGTAACGATTGAGGCGGTTGAGAAGACGGCGAAAGAATTTGAGGCTCGCTACCCCGGAATATCGCTCAAGGTCGCCTATAACAACGCGCGATTCGTGAACAAACTGTTTGACAACATGGGCGAAGAGCTGCTCATCGCGGTGATCCTGACCGGCTTGGCGGTGCTCTTCTTCCTCGGGGAGCCGCGAGGCACGGCGATTGCACTTACGGCGATCCCGACATCGATGGCGATGGCGCTGCTCGCGATGGCCCCGCTTGGAATGAGCCTCAACAGCAGCACTCTGGTCGGCCTTCTCGTCGCTATCGGACGGCTTGTGGATGACGCGATCATAGATATCCATTCGGTCGAGCGGCACCTCAGGATGGGCAAAGATCGGCGGCAGGCGACCGTAGACGGGATCAGTCAGGTCCGCCGGTCGGTTCTCGCCGCCACAGTAGTCTTGATCGTCGCCCTGATCCCCCTTATGGTAAGCGGGGGCATTACGCAGCTGATGTTCGTCGGCCTCTGCTTTCCTATCATCTTCGGCGTGATCGCCAGCTACATCGTCTCCATGACACTGACGGCGGTGTTGTGCTCCCGCTTCATGACGCTGCCGGAAGACCGTTCGCAGACCTGGTTCAGCCGCATTTTCCTGCACCCATTCGAGCGTGGGCTTGAACGCCTGGAGAGGGGGTATGAGCGACTGATCCGTTGGCTGCTTATGCACCGGTTCGCCAATTTTGTCCGCATCGGAATCACCGTGTTACTTGGCTTTACACTCTACTATTTCATCGGCTCGGAGATGATGCCGCTGGCGGACGTGGGCCAGGCCAGTTTGCAGATGGAGATGCAGCCAGGCGCGTCGTTCGCGAAGACGGAGCGCGGGGTTCGTCAATTGGAGCGGATATTGATGGAGGAGGCGGGCTCGAAGGGCTGGTTGGACAACGCCAGCATTGAGATCGGTCAAGAAGGCGGCCCCGGCATGACGACGGGTGGCGCCTATTTTAGCGGCTATCAGATGAACGCGGTGAACTCAGCCTCCGCGATGCTGACCTTTACGGATAAAGACACGGGCCGACGCGATATCTGGGGCATTATGGATCGTGTTTCGGCTCGCGCGGAAAAGGAGATCGCCGGCGTGCGAAGGGTTCAGATTAAGGAGATGGGAAGCGACCTCATGGCCACGTCTCTTTCGCCGGTTTCCCTGATCGTGTACGGTGACAACCTACGGACTCTCGATCAGATGGGACGGGACGTACTGCACATCGCCCAGCACGAATCAATCAACCCGAAGTCCGGCAAGCCGGACATTGCCGAGCCGTTCCTCACTTGGGAGATGACGAAGCCCACCTATACGCTCGTGGTGGATCAGGAGAAAGCGTCCCGTCATGGTCTGTCTCCGGCCGCAATTGCGGAGCAGGCCTACTATAGCCTTCGGGGCGGCTTCGCGATGGAGTTTTATCGGCCCGAAAACCGCCGTGCGCTTGGTGTATTGCTCCGGTATAAGGATGATCAGCGCATGAACCTGCGCGACCTGGACGGAATGTATTTGACCGGATCGGCGGGGGAACAGGTACCTCTTCTGGAACTTGTGCGGTTGGAACCGCGTGTGGCGCCGAGCGCGATTGAGCACGATCAGCTGCGGCGCGTGATCACAGTAGGTGGATACTATCGGAAGAACGGCCGCCCGAGCATGGACCTCACGATGGATGTGCAGATGCGCGCGATGGCCTCTCTCAACTTTCCGCCGGGGTACGGTATCGAGGCGCGCGGCGATATGACGCAGATGATGATGAGCTTTCGCACCATGTTGTTTGGGCTCCTCATCGCGCTGGCCCTGATGTATTTCATCTTAGTGGCGCAGTTCGGCGGATTCTTGCAGCCTCTGCAGATGTTATTCAGCCTTCCACTGGAGTTGAGCGGTGTATTTTTCATGCTTTGGGTGATGAATCAGGCCTTCTCCACCGTTTCGATTCTTGGCGTTATCGTGCTGAGCGGAATGGATATCGTGACGGCGATTCTGCTCATCGATTTGATCCTGTATTACCGCCACGAGGGTCTGCCACGCAACGAAGCGGTTGCCAAAGCCTGCCCGCAGCGATTGCGCCCGATATTGATGACTTCGCTCATCACCATTCTCACGATGGCGCCGGTCGCCTTCTTCCCGAAATCCGGCCTGGATGCGTACCAGCCTTTGGGAACGGTGGTGATTGGCGGGCTGCTTGTGGGCACAGTGCTATCACTGCTTGACATCCCCATCATGCACACTGTTGTGGATGACCTGGTCCGATGGATTCAGGTCCATATTGTCCGAGTAGACCCGAAATCACTACCACCCGTCGATCTTGAGGAGGGAACACAGTCATGATACTAGGCGCCATCTTTGCGATCGCCGTTCTTGCGCAGGGCAAACCGCTTTCGCTCCAGCAAGCGCTCCAAGAAGCTCGTGAGCGTCACCCTGCATTGGCGGCGCTTCGAACGGATATCGATGCGGCGCAAGCAAGAAAGAATATGGAATTGTCAGCCTACCATCCGCAGGTGTCGCTCAACGGCTTCGGCGTTACGGGGAACGGCAACATGATATTTTCCTCGACCGGCATGCCGACCAGTTACGCGATGCTCCCCAATTCCAATGTCGCTGTCGCGAACGCCATGTTGATGTGGCGGCTGTTCACTTTTGGCAAAGATAGATTTCTCAGCCGGTCGCATGACGAAATCATTGCGGCGACGCGCCTCTCCCTCGACGCAGGACGGGCGGACGTCGAATTGCGGGTGCGCCTGGGGTTTTCCGATGCGCTGCTAAAGCAGGACGTTGTAAAGGCGCGAGAAGACGCACTTGCATCGGCAAAGGAGCTGTCACGAGTGACGCGCGCGAAGGTTGAGGCAGGCAGTTTTCCCGAGGCGTTTTTGCTCCGCGCTGAGGCAGAGGTGGCCCGAATGGAGAAGGAGCTGGCCATGGCGAGCGCCGACAGAGATAGCTCACTCGCCATGCTCCACGAGGCCGTCGGCGAATCCGCGACCGTGCCAATCGTTGTCGGCGCCTGGGATGAAAAAATATCACTTCCCGGCTCACTCGATGTGGCTGTGTCCCAAGCGATTCAGAACCGCCCGGAGCTAAAGGGACTTGCGCACGAACGACAATCAAGTCTGTATGGTATCGACGCGGTGCGGGCGAGTTCGCGGCCCGAAATCAGCCTGGTGGCCATGGGTGAATCGATGCGTCCGAGCGGCGCGCCCTTCGACGATTCTGCCAAAATCGGGCTCGTCCTCAGCTTCCCGCTTGTGGATGGTGGTGAGCGAAAGGCCGCGATCGCGCAGAGTGCGGCGATGGCAAAGCGATCCGAGGCCGAACTTGCGGAACTGCGGCTGAAGATCGAAGCTGAGGTATCCGCCGCATGGAGCGTTTGGCAATCGGTTCCATCGGTCATGAAGGCCTCGCAGGCGGAATTCGTGGCGAGTGCTGAGGCGCATCGGATCGCGATGATCCGATATGAAGAGGGCAAGGCAATTCTTGCGGAGGTTCTTGACACGAGAGCTCAATTGACCCTGGCCCAGGTTGGACTCGCGGAGGCGGAGGCATATTCTCGGTCGGCGGAAAGCAGATTGGTGCGCGCCTGGCTCGGTCAGTGATCCCATTGACATCGGAGAGAGGCCTAGAGTTCGAAACCCGAAGCTTTTTTCCCGGGTTGTGAACGCAAAACTGGTTTGGTGGAGATGATGGGATTCGAACCCACGACCTCTGCAGTGCGATTGCAGCGCTCTCCCAGCTGAGCTACACCCCCACGACGGTCGAAATTATACCCGCCAGGCACAATAGTAACGTGACGGTGGCCCATCCCGTCTAAAACGGGTGAAGGAATTTTTGAGGAAACGGTGAAGTCAGAGCCATGACAGGAATTCTAACCTTACTCATACCCTTTGTCTTGCTGGGGTGCCAGGCGCCCGCAGGGCAGCCAGAGCCTCAAGCGAACCACTTTCAGCTATCGAGGGCCGAAATCGCCGAGGGTTGGAAGATGATCTTGGACGGCAAGACCACCACCGGATGGCGGGGATTCAAGATGGACCACGCGCCGACGGGCTGGAGCGTCAAGAACGGCGACCTGGTCTACACCCCCGGCAGCGAAGGCGGAGACATCATGACGGTCGACGAATATGGCGACTTCGAACTTCGGCTGGAATGGAAGATTGAGCCGGCCGGAAACAGCGGCATTATGTATCGCGTTTCCGAAAAGTATGATGCCCCGTGGCAGACAGGACCGGAGATGCAGGTTCTTGACGACGCCGGCCATCCCGACGGACACAGCCCGTTCACGTCCGCCGGGTCCGCCTATGCCGTTTACGCGCCGTCCAAGAAGGTTGTGAAGGCGGCGAATCAGTTCAACGAAGTTCGGATTATTTGCAAGGGTAACCATGTGGAGCACTGGCTGAATGGCGTGAAGATTGTCGAATATGAACTGGGAGGCGACGACTGGAAGGCCAAGGTCGCCGCAAGTAAGTTCAAGGACTCTCCCGATTACGGCAAGATGACGAAGGGCCATATCGTCCTGCAAGATCACGGCAATCTCGTGACGTACCGGAATATCCGCATAAAAAAGCTGTAGGTTCCGCTATCCAGCAGTCTGCGTCGGGCCTGCCGAGGGATCAAGGGATATCCTGGTCCCGGTTTGCGAGCGTCTGCCTCCACTTATGCCTCCCTTAGCCGGGTAAGATTTGGCTATTGACGGTCAAAGGAGACAAAAATGGCTCGAACAACGATTATGGGCGGCAAAGAACACGAATTGTCCGGTCCGGAGATGAAAGTGGGGGAGCGGGCGCCGGGATTCAACCTTCGCTCCAAAGGCGGCGAGGTCAAATTGAGCGATTTCGCCGGGAAGGTGCTGGTTCTCAGCGTCGTTCCTTCGCTCGACACTTCGGTCTGCGCATTGCAGACCAAACGCTTCAACGATGAGATGTCCCGAATGCCGGACAACGTCAAGTTTCTCACGGTCAGCGTCGATCTGCCTGTTGCGCAGGCTCGATTTTGTGGTGACAATAATGTGACGATGCAGGCTGCTTCGGACCATTTCGACGTGGCTTTCGGCAAGGCGTATGGGACTTTGATGCCGGACATGCGATGGGAAAGTCGCGCGGTTTTCGTGGTGGATCCTGCGGGCGAGATTAAGTACGTCGAGTATGTTCCCGAAGTCGGGAAAGAACCGAACTACGACGCGGCTCTTCAAGCCATCCGAACAATCGCTTCGTAACGCAGCCTTCCAGGCGGCAATCGGAGGAATTCATGCACTTTGCGGACATGACGTGGCAGCAGATCGAACGCTATTTGGAGCGGGATGACCGGCTCATCCTGCCGATCGGCGCGTGCGAGCAGCACTGCGGCCTCAGCCTGATGACGGATATCAAGGTCCCGCTCGCGATTGCGGAACGTGCCGCAAGGGCCGAGAGCATCCTCATCGCGCCGCCGCTGAATTTCGGCGTTTCGCACGTGTTTGCGTCGTACCCTGGCACGATCAGCATCTCCCTCGAGACGCTGTGTGACGTGTTGCGCGAGGTGATTGGCAACCTTTATGATCAAGGATTCAAGCGAATACTTGTACTAAACGGGCATGGGGGAAATACTCCGGGTCTCCAGTGCCTCCAGGAATTGGCGGAGCGGCATCACGATCTGTATCTGCAGGCTGTCGACTGGTGGCGGATGCCTGTGGCGGTCGAATTTGCCGATCGCATTGGGGCGAAGCAATCCCATGCCAACTGGAGCGAGAACTTCTCGTTCACGAACATCGAGCAGCCGGATGGAACGAAGCCGTTTGTTGATATCCCACGATACGTTCCGAGCAGCCACTATCGGGGCGAGCTGGGGGACGGCTCGTTCGGCGGCGATTATTCCCAACCGGCATCTGTGATGAACGAGTTTCTTGAGGTCGTCTCGAATGAGATCACGAGGCTGGTTCGAGATGGTTGGCAGATCTAGCTTGTCCACGCAATGAGCCTCCTCGCCGCCGGCGGCATCTCCATCGGGTATGGGCCCGACGAAATCCTTGCCGATGTCGATTTCCGAGTTGAGAAACGGCAACGGATTGGACTGATTGGACCCAATGGTTGCGGGAAAACCAGCATCTTGCGCGTCCTGACCGGGCAATTGGAGCCGACACGCGGATCGATAACGACCGCACGGGGACTTCGGACCGGATATCTTCGGCAAGAAGATGCGGTTGACCCTGATAAAACCGTGATGCAAGAGGCCGAGCACGCCTTCGAACCGGTACTGAAAATGGAGTCCAGGCTCCGCGAACTCGAGGATTTGATGTCCAACTCCGGTGGCCATCAAGCTGCGGAGCTGCTGGATGAATACAGCGATCTGCATGAACGGTTTGATGATATGGGCGGATTCCAGAGTCTTCGCGACGTGCCGCTGGTGCTGGTTAAGTTAGGGTTTAGACATGAAGACTTAGACAAAACTGGATCAATTCTGTCCGGGGGCGAGAAGACCAGACTGGCACTCGCGAAGATGCTCTTGCTCAGTCCGGACCTCCTCTTTTTGGACGAGCCAACCAACCACCTTGACCTGGCGGCAATCGAGTGGCTGGAAGAGTTCTTGACCGGATTCGGCGGCTCCATTGTCGTCGTTTCGCACGATAGAGTCTTCCTCGACCGAGTGACGACCCATATCGCGGAAATTGAAGAGAAATCACTTGTCCTGTACGCCGGCAACTATTCCAAATTTGCCCAACTCAAGGAGGAGCGGCGAGAACGGCAGGCAAAGGAGTTCGAGCAGCGGCAGGCAGAGATCCAAAAGCTGGATGAGTACGTGCGGATTCACATGGGCAGCCAACGGACTGCCCAAGCGAGGGGACGGCTGAAGATGATGAATCGGCTGGTCAAGGAGGGGTTGAAGCCCCCGCCAGGCCAGGAGAAGATGCGGCTGAAGATGGGGAAGGTAGCGCGCAGCGGGGATGTTGTTGCGGTTTGGGAAGGCGTTGGAATGCGATATGGCGAGCGTGAGCTGTTTCCCAATGTTGATCTCGTCGTCCGGCTTGGGGATCGCGTGGGAATTATCGGCGGGAACGGCTCCGGCAAATCAACGCTGATTCGCATTTTGATGGGCAGGGAAGAGCCAAACTCCGGCAAGGCGTCGTTAGGATCGAATGTTACGGCAGGCTATTTTGCGCAGGACAATGTCGATCTGGACCCGGACGCCACCGTCATCGATCATATTATCGAGAATTTCAGCCTTTCGTCATCCGAGGCGCGCCACCATTTAGGGAAATTTCTCTTCTCCGGGGACGATGTTTTCAAGCCTGTTGGAAAGCTGTCCGGCGGGGAGAAGAACAAGCTCGTTCTCGCGCAGCTTTTCCTCATCAATCCCAATCTCTTGGTGCTCGACGAGCCGACGAACCACCTCGATATTGCATCGCGCGAGGCGCTGGTACGATGCCTCAAGGAGTATTGCGGGACCATCATCGTCGTGTCGCACGATCGGTTTCTGCTCTCCGTGGTGACAACGCGAACCGTGGAGATATCAGACTCGACGATCAAAGATTTTTCGGGCAATTACGATGAGTATCGCGTGCGAAAGGCTCCTGTTCCCGCGAAAATCATTCCATCCGTGCAACCCAAGGCGGCGGAATTGAGCGCGCACCAACTATCGAAGGAGAGGATCAAGGCGAAGCAGGCTTTGGAGAATGCGACCGTTTCCGTGCACGATGCCGAGTTGGCGATGAAGCAGCTGGAAGACCGTCTCTGGTCGCCGGGGCCGCAAGATAACGTGATTGAACTATCGCAAAGGCACGAAGAGATGCAGGCACGGGTGGCGCGGGCGTTGGCGGATTGGGAGGCGGCCGCGGAATACGCCGGCATTTTGGGTGTAGAGGTCTAAAGCAAACCATGGTATCGGCCTAGCCAGTACGCTATCAGCCACGCGCTACCGTCTTCTTCCAGCGAACCGTCTCCGCCGCCGTCGGCGATAAATGGATTGCTGTTCCACCGATATACGGGACGCTCCATCGGCGACAATACCAATACCAGTTGACGTCTGCCAAAACGGTCGGGAGATTTGTCATAGATGATATCTGTGCGATGACTGTTGCGCACCGACCAATCGCGCAAATCCCAAGGCCATTCTTCCAATGTTTTTCGTGCATCACGCAGCGCCTGTTCATTCGGAAACGCTGTCAGTGCAATAAGATTGAAAAGTGGACAGCGTTCAACAAATTCGACTTCAAAACTTTTCCTCAATCCAGCCTCGAATTGGGGATGCGGATTGTCCTGGCCGTGCAAGAGACAATAGAAGGCAAGAAACGCAAGCTGATCGTCGGAGTGATTCACCTCATACGGCGGCAGCATCTTTTGCCATACAGAATTGCTCGCGTACCCGTGTTCATCAATCAGCGAGTGATACAGTGCAAGATAGTCTTCTCGCCCGGATAACTGATAGCCCACAAGAAGAAATGATAGTATGCACAGGGAGTTTAGACCCTTTTCTTGTCGCCACGCGGGATCATGATTAAGGCTCGCCGGGCTGAAATCGCCCCATCGCGTCGGCAAACCGTCCGCGTCGATCAGTTGCAGATCATTCTTGATTAAGTGATCGAGTATGCGCTGTGCCGCCGCCGACATCCCCGGATGTGATGATATCAGCCGATGGTAGATATGATATGCGAAAAAGTGACCGCTCAGCTCGTCCGAAGACGTATCACCTTTCCATGATGCTCCCGTTTCGACCGGTGAAGGATGCCATTCGCCTTCCGTTCGCACGACATCGGTTTCATCGCGCAACACAACGCTGCGCGCCGGGAAGCCGGGGATGCCGGTCACACGTTCCAACTCGAGCAGGGCGCAAAGGCTGGCATCGGCAAGCCGCTTTGCCTCCGGGTCACCTGTGACAACAAATCGAAAGCATTGCGCGACGCAGTAAATGGCTGTCCACAGACCGTCGTTGTCGACCGACCGGTGCGTAAACGGCGGGTCTTCGCCAGGCCGCACGATGCATCGCGTCACATATCCCCGTCGCGTGTGCCGTTCCTCCGTCAGCGACTGATAGTGCGCCGCCTTCTCCGCGAGCGACATTTCACGCCGTTCGATTCGCGACCATCCAGCGGAGGTTAGTAGGAATGCATCGCGATTGAAAAGTCGGATGTCGGTGACATTATTTTCCGGCAGCCATCTGCGTCCCCAGAAGCAACGCCACTCACCACTTCCGCACCTCGCAACACCATGAAGGCCGCCGACCCATATGGCGCCATCTGGTCCTCGTTTGGCGATGCACACTTCGGGCAAGGGGCAGTCATTCGGAACATCGCACGGCGTTCCGTCGTCGCCCATAGGCGCCGAAGGATAGTTCCCAATGTCTTGCAAAAAGCTGTCCGAGTTCATCCGAGAAGGCTACGACAGATTCTCCACGATCACCGCAAGCGCCTCGCCTCCGCCGATGCATGGGGTCGCGATTCCGTACTTTCCGTTTCGCTGCTTTAGCGCGTTCATCAGCGTTACGACCAATCGCGTGCCGGTCGCTCCAATCGGATGTCCCAAAGCGACCGCGCCACCATTCACGTTCAGCTTCGTGCGATCGATACCCAGTTTTCCGGCGACGGCCAAAGCGACCACGGCGAAGGCCTCGTTCACTTCAAACAGATCCATTTGAGAAAGGGTCATGCCCGCGCGGGAGAGCGCATTTTCGATGGCGCCGATTGGTGCAGTGGTGAACCACTCGGGGGCCTGCGCGTGCCCGCCATACCCGGCGATGCGCGCCACCGGCCGCAATCCCAACTTCTCCGCCGTGTCCGCTCCGGCGAGCACGACCGCCGCCGCCCCGTCGTTGATGGAGCTCGCGTTGCCGGCAGTCACGGAGCCGCTCGCATCGAAGGCCGGGCGCAACGTCGGTATCTTGTCGAATTGCGCTTTTCCGGGTCCCTCGTCCGTGTCCACAATCACCGGCTCGCCCTTCTTCTGCGGAATCTCAACGGAAGCGATCTCATCCTTAAAGCGGCCCTCGGCGATGGCCGATTGCGCGCGGCGGAAACTCTCGATGGAAAATTCGTCCTGCGCCTCGCGCGGTACGTTGCATTCCCGCGCACACAGATCGGCGGCGGCGCCCATGTGAAAATCGTTGTACGGATCCCAAAGTCCGTCGTGCACCATCAGATCGATCATCGTCGCGTTGCCCATCCGATATCCGTTTCGGGCCTTGTCAAGGGCGTACGGGGTCAGCGACATGCTCTCCATTCCGCCCGCGACAACGATGTCCGCGTCGCCGCACTTAATCGCCTGCGCGCCTTGTATGATGGTTTTCATGCCCGATCCGCAGACTTTGTTGACCGTGGTGCAAGGAGCGCTGTTCGGGATGCCCGCCCCGATCGAGGCCTGCCGGGCGGGAGCTTGGCCGATCCCTGCGGTCAGAACGCAGCCCATGAACACCTCGTCCACCTGCTCCGGCTTTACGCCCGCGCGTCCCAACGCGGCCCGGATCGCCGTCGCGCCCAGTTTCGGAGCGGGGACGGTGCTCAAGCTGCCCAGAAAACTCCCAATCGGCGTCCGCGCGCCGGACAAAATCACAACGTCTCTCATGCGTTCATTGTACCGGAGGCGCTGGAGGGCTCCGTTCCATCGGAGCCGAAACTGCACGGCGATGACGGAGCATCGCCCTCCAATCAGGGTTGATCGGGTTTGTGCCGCGCCGTGTGGTAAAGCTGCACCCCTTTCCCCGCCAGCAGCGACCCGGCGAGGGCCATGAGGAACAGAAGCAGAATCCGAATGATCGCAAACCCGGCGGACTGGATCAGGGCCGTTACGTCGAGGGCGCTGGCGCCCGCCCGGATCAGTTCTTCCGGCGTTGAGTTGTACATGGTGTATCCGGCAAGGAAGACCCAAAGTAGGAGGCCGACGCCGCTAAAGAAGCAGAGCAACCCAAGCAGGGAAGTGCCGACATCCGAGGCTTTGGGTTCCCGGACCGGCTTCGCGGCTGGCTTGGCGGGCGGATCAGCCGCTATCGGTTCCAATGACTTCGACATCGTCTCCAACGGAGATCCTCCCAGGTGTGGTTATCGTGACGAACATGCCGCGCCTGCCCATTAGCTCTTTGACCCACGCGGAGGGGTCGGATGTTCCAACTGTTTCCGCCATGTGCAGGCACGGCGCGCAATCTTGGATGATCCGCGCCATCGTTGCGCCGATGCGGAGATTGGTGCCCGGCGAAAGCGATTGTAGGTCCGGCAGGTCGACGGTCACCTGCTCCCTCAGGTCTCCCGGTCGCAGATCGTGGGCGTCCAGGGTGTCTTTCGACAGGAGCAGAACCTGCCGATCCTCCCGGCCCTGATAGATGTCGTCCCGCAGCCCGCCGTTTGCCAGCCCTTCGACGAACGGACGGAACTCCATCTTCCCGCGTTCCGTCTTGATTTGTACGGAGAGCACTTTCCCTGTCGGCATGGGTCGAGTTTACCAGGGTCTTGAACTACCGGGCCCATTCATTGCACAATGAGGCTCGTGGCGAGGTAGCTTAGTTGGTTAGAGCGGACGGTTCATACCCGTCAGGTCGTGAGTTCGAATCTCACCCTCGCTACCATGATTCTCCGGTCGTCGCGGCCCACAGTGTTGACATGCCGTCGAACTCCACACCGTCTTTCTCATGTAGAATCTCCGTGACTCTGGTGCCGCTAGCCACACAAGATTGCGATTAGTGATACAATGGTTTATTCGGACGATGGGCGAAATCAGTGCTACCGAGTAGACGCCGGTGTCGCTCGGGCATTGGGTATCCGGCACGGAGATCGTGGGCGTCCCCATCCGCGCCACAATGACAAAGGAGTTACAGTGAACATAGCAAATCAAGCCGGAAGCTTCATCCGCTGTCCAAAGTGCAGGACCCTGAACGATTCCCGGTCCCCGATTTGCAGTCTGTGCTCCGCGCCATTGATGATTCCCCAGCCCACTATTCCGGCGCGGCCCATGCCCGATTTTGGCAAGCTGTTTCAGCGAAACCGCGCCTTTATTCTCGGCGCGGGCGCAATGCTTGCCCTCGTCGGTGCTTGGGCTGGATGCTCGGCTTGGAGCCGTCACGATGTTCGACGGTTGCCTCATTATGCCAACGGCTATCCGCTCGAAGGCGACGGCTGGCGCGTTGTCGGATCGCCATGGGCAGACAACGAGGGACGCGCCTGGGCGCATATAGACGATCCGGCGGGGTTTGATCGGGATATGCACGGCCAGGAATGGGTTGAAATGCAATCCGTGGAACCGAAGCATATCCCAATCCCCGGCGACGAGGCCCCGGCCCCAAGAACTTACAGCGAGCCGAAAGACATGTATTATCGACCCAGTCCAATCACAGCAAAACCGCTCAATGGCAGGTTGCCTACTAGTCCTCCCCCAAGTACCGGTCGTGGAAGCGCCGGCACCCGCGCCAGAGGTCTCTAGGCCCCCCGCCGGATGTCTACCAAAAAACTCACCAAAGGAGGTATTGCGCCAATTCTTTGCTAGATTGGTACCTATTACGTTCAAGAAGCGGACGGTTCATACCCGTCAGGTCGTGAGTTCGAATCTCACCCTCGCTACCAAATATTTCCGGCCTTCGAAGTCCGGTGTGGATTAGTCGGCATCTACCATTGCGGTGTATACTTTTTGTTATGCTGGGTGATGAAGCGTCTCGCGTTTGCCAGAAATGTCAAGGTAAATCCCTTTCCAATGCTGTTGCGTGCTCAGTTTGCGGTGCGCCATTCTCCGAGTCAGCGAATACCGACAAGGAGAATTGCCCAAAGTGCGGCCGAAGACTGATTGCGTCTTCGGACTACTGCACATTCTGCGGCCTTTGGCTTTCCTCGGATCCGCCGTTCCCGATTGACTACGCGCCCGTGGGCTTGCCAGACGATCTACCGCAGAGCACCTTTGACACGCCGAACGCGATCGCTTCGACTTTACTTGTATGTGCAATTACCGCAATCATTTATTTCCTTTTCATATTCAATGTTGGCGTCAAAACCGGCATCGCTGGTCTAACGGTAGCGAATTTGGAACTCATGAATCAGCGGACGACTTGGGTCGTGGCAAGCGGATTTGTTGGGTTGGGATCCCTCTTGTACCTATTGCTGGCGAAAAAACCAGAACGGAGTAGTTAGGCTAGTCCAACTACGAATATCCCTTCACAGTCGCACTGTGAAGGGTAAGCAGGTAAGTTGTGGCGAGGTAGCTTAGTTGGTTAGAGCGGACGGTTCATACCCGTCAGTTCGTGAGTTCGAATCTCACCCTCGCTGCCAAGATTTGCCTTTCCTAAAAGTTGCAATTGGTGATACAATGGTCTATTAGGAAGTTGGACAAAACAAGTGGTACCAATTAGACGCTGGCGTCGCAAGAGCATTCGGTTTCGGGAGCGGAAATCGTCGGGGTGGCAATTCGAATAACGATGACGAAGGAGCGAGAATAGGAGGCATAGCAAATGGCCCAGGTAATCCAAATGAAGCCTTGCCCTAGATGCAATCGGGCCAACATCCCCGCCGCGACAAATTGCGGCGGTTGCGGATTCCCGATGAATAAGCCGTTTCCGCTGCCCAGCCCCCCGACCCCAAAAGTGGCCCCGACGCCGGCCCAAATTGCCGCGAAGAGTTTTGAATTCGGTTACAACATCGCGTTTGGACTGTTACTCCTGTCCACTGCCACGCTATTTTACTACCTGTTCATATTCGATATTTATGTGGAGGGGAGCGCGGCCATTGGAAGAGTCGTCAACTTGGGCTTGATGAATCAGCGTACCAGTTTCTGCATTGGAAGCGGAATTGTCGGACTGGCCGCCTTATTATTCCTACTCCTCGCCGAGAAGCCGGCAACCGGTCCAACCATTTAAAACGAAGGAAGTTGGCATGCACCGATGAGCGCACCCACCCAGCACTATAAAGTCTGTCCCGCCTGTCAGACCCCTACGGCAGTGGCGGCTTCAACGTGCGCGCGGTGCGGCCACGTCTTCCGAACACCATTCACGTCGCCGCCACCAGCAACGGCGCCACCACCTCCAACGCAGCTCTACAGTCCAGGGTATCCCTATCAAGCGGCGGTGCCGCGGTGGCATCTTGTTCTGTTTGCCTACGGATTGGGAGTTCTTCTCGGCGGTCTCATCATCGCGCTGGTGCCCAAGTACCGTGAAGAGCTGGTTGATTGGGCAAGCAACGGGACGGCGACGTTCATTATAGCGGTCGTTTGCTATCCTCTGTTCACCTATGCTCTTTGGACGCTAGTCTTTGGCGGGATGATGTGTTGCATGATTCCGTTTGCAGGAGGCCGTCCATGACGTGCGGCGACCAGAAGTTCTGTCGGCGGCGAGAGAATCCGAAACGAAGCCGGATAACTTACGTATCTACGTATGACGGTAACATACCGTCCATCCAACGACGAGGAGCGGTGATGACCTTTTGGCTTACAATAACCGGCCCGTACGCGATCTGTTTCCCACGCTTTGGCATGATATGAAAAGCAACCTGACGCCCTTTCAACAGACGATCCTCAAACGTGTTAAGGGTGGGGCCCAGGTGCCATTTTTCCCCGAAGACACCGAAGGAGCATTAGATCTGCTCGCTCTGCTATCCGAGGGTGAGGGTCGAACTGTGTTTTTCTTCGACGCAGAGCAACTTATCGACCAAATCGATGAGTTGGTTCGGCGGAACCTGGTCGAGCGGATCGGCGCAGATGCGTATCAAATGTCCTCCGATCACTGCTGGCTGCGTCAACCGGTCCTGGTGGAGGTCGAGCCGGCCGTCAAGCAGCCCTAAGTCAACTCCCCACCATCACATCCGTTGATTTGATGTATGCCACGGCTGTGCCGCCGACGCGGAGACCGAGGCGCCGGACGGAGGAGCGAGTGACGACCGCCACCAGTTCTTGCCCGCCCTCCAACCGCAAGACGACCTCGACGAGCACCGCCTCGCCGGTAATCGACTTCACTGTCCCTTTGAACTGATTTCGGGCGCTGATGGCGAGGGCCATCGGCAGGACAGGCTCCGACGGCTCGACGCCTACCATCTCCTCCCGGATGCGCTGCACCTCCGACAGGGAGTACCATCGCCAGCCGCGCCAATCCCGCTCCGGCGGGGCGATTTTGCCCGCCCGCTCCCAGATGTAGAGGGTTTTCGGCGTCACTCCCAGCGCCGCGGCAGCTTCGGACCGGCTCAGTTTGCCCGCGTTTTCCACACCTACTCTGTTCCACGTGGGTGTGTCGTTTGCCTTTGTGCCGGGGTCTTTGAGTTTTGGCATTCGGACAGTTGCGCCACGCGAGGACCCCGGCACAACCGAGGTGCTCGTGTCTCTCGGCGTTGCAATTCGGTTCGTTGTGGCAAGCAAGGCCCCCGGCACATCGGGGGACCCCGCCACCGGTATAATCACAGCATGAAGATCGCCGTCGGCAATGACCATGCCGGATTGCAGCTAAAGAACAAAGTGGTGGAGTGGTTGGGTGGCCACGGGTTCGATATCGTCGACGTGGGGACCGACAACTCCGACTCGACCGACTATCCCGACTACGCCGAAAAGGTGGGCGAACTCGTCAACCAAGGCAAGGCCGATCTGGGCATCCTGGTTTGCTACTCCGGCGCCGGGATGTGCATTGCCGCCAACAAGATTCGGGGGATCCGTGCCGCGCATCCCGCGACGCTGGACGAGGCTTTTCTGATGCGCAGCCACAACGACGCGAACGTGCTGTGTTTGGGCCAGGGCACGACCGACACTCACTTCGCCCTGGAATTGACGGAGAAATTTCTTGAAACGACCTTTTCCGGCGAGGAGAGGCATATCCGCCGAGTGGAGAAGATCGCGGAGATGGAGAAGTGCCCGTGAACTGGGCCACGCCGGACGTTGCCAGGCATCGAACGGCGCATCTGTCCGAGGTTGATCCAGAGGTATTCGGCGCGATCGAGTCGGAGAAGCGGCGGCAGCAGAACAACCTGGAGCTGATCGCAAGCGAGAACGTCGCCAGCCGAGCTGTGCTGGAGGCGCTGGGCTCCGTGATGACGGATAAGTATGCGGAGGGCTATCCCGGCCGGCGATACTATGGCGGCTGCGAGAACATGGACATCGTGGAGAGACTTGCGATAGACCGCGTGAAGCAGCTCTTTGGGGCGGAGGCGGCGAACGTGCAGCCCCACTGCGGCGCGCAGGCCAATATGGCGGTTTACTTCGCGGTGATGAAGCCGGGCGACACGCTGATGGCGATGGACCTGGCGCATGGCGGGCACCTGACGCACGGAAGTCCGGTCAACTTCAGCGGAATCTTCTATCATGTGGTTTCGTATGGCGTGCGAAAGGATACGGAGCTGATCGATTACGATCAGTTGCGCGAGGTGGCGTTACGAGAAAGGCCGAAACTGATCGTGTGCGGGGCGACGGTCTATCCGCGCGTCATTGATTTTGCGACGATGCGGCAGATTGCGGACGAGGCGGGGGCGCTGCTGATGTGCGACATGGCGCATCCGGCGGGGCTGATAGCGGCGGGCGAGTATCCGTCGCCGGTTCCGCACTGCCATTTCGTCACTTCAACGACTCACAAGACGTTGCGGGGTCCGCGGGGTGGGATTATCTTGACGACCGAAGAGTGGCTGCCTGCGATCAACAAGATGGTCTTTCCCGGCATCCAGGGAGGGCCGCTGATGCACTGCATTTCTGCCAAAGCCGTGGCGTTTAAAGAGGCATTGGATCCGTCGTTCAAGACCTACCAGCGGCAGGTGCGGCTGAACGCGCAGGCGCTGGCGGCTGCGATGGCTTCCGAAGGTTTTCGGATCATCGCCGACGGGACGGATAGCCACCTAGCGCTGGCGGATGTGACCTCGTTTGATTGCACGGGCAAGCAGGCGCAGGAGACCTTGGATTTGGTCGGGATTACCACCAATCGGAACATGATCCCATTCGATACGCAGAAGCCGTTTGTCGCCTCTGGCATCCGCGTCGGCACTCCGGCGGTCACATCGCGCGGGATGCAGGAGAGCGAGATGGCCGAGATCGCATCCCTCATCGCCCGCGGCCTCCGCGGCGTCGGCGATGTTCCCGCGGATGTCAAGACGCTCACCGACCGGTTCCCGATTCACGAGGTAGCATGAAGACGGCCATTGATTCTCTTGCTGAGGCCAAGATCGTGGATTTGTGCCGCAAGTACTCGGTTCGCAGACTCTGTCTATTTGGATCGGCGGCCACGGGCGATTTCGATGTGGACAAGAGCGACTACGACTTTCTTGTTATGTTCGACACGTCGACAGTGTATGGCCCAGCAGATCAGTTTTTCGGTTTCAAAGAGGATTTGGAAGAGCTGCTCGGGCGTCAAGTTGATTTGGTTGACCTAACTGCTTCGAAAAATCCGTTCTTCATGCGGTCAGCTCAAAGCTCTGCAAAACTAATCTATGAAGCATGATCCATCTGCCCATCTCCACGACACCGTACAGGAATGATGGTAGCCGCAGGTTCTCGTTCTGATACCCTGTATGAATCGCCACGAACAAAACCTGCGTTGGACCACGGTGGAAATTACGAAACGGATGGATATCGACAATTACACTCCTCCCACGCGGTTCTTGTGGTCATCGATTCGATCGCGATTCAGAATGAGGACCCGCGGCTTGTATCTTATGGGGTATCAGATCCAGTAAAGAAAAATACATGGGTCTGGATTGGCTCAGTAAGGCAAGGCGGGGGGAGAGTCTGTCCCGCGGCTAAGCCCCTTTTGGAGGCTGCTCTGTAGATTAGTCACCCT
>JBGPGO010000014.1:0-100295 GCA_041483895.1 Fimbriimonadia bacterium | reverse complement strand
CCGGCAAAGCAAAAAAGCAGGTCAACATCGCCGTCATGCGCAAACTCGCCAGCGCAATCGCGGCAGTCCTGAAGACAAAGACACCCTATGACCACAAATTGCTATTTTCCCCTTGACAAATCAAGACAGCATCTACAGCGGAAAACATGCATTTCATTGTCGATCGCATCATCAACCGGGACGTCAAACGCAGGCTAAAGCTTGCGTCTACTTTTCAAACCTCGTCGCAACGATTGAGGCAGCGATAGCGATCGCGGCTAGGAGAACGGAGAGACCAGCGGCGAGGGTGTCGTTGCCGGCTTGCACCGCGTCGTACAGCGACAGGGGCAGGGTGCGCGTCTCGCCGGGGATGCTGCCCGCCACCATCAACGTCGCCCCGAACTCCCCCAGCGCACGCGCAAAACAGAGCATGACTCCCGCCACCAACCCCCGCCGCGCCAGCGGAATGGATACGCGAGTGAGAACCTGCCACTCGGACGCCCCAATCGACCGCGCCGCCGATTCCAGATCCGGGTCCACCGCTTCCAACGCCACTTGCGCCTGACGGATGAACAGCGGCGAACCCGCCACAGCCGCCGCAATCGCCGCACCTTTCCAGGTGAACACCAGCTCCGTGTGCGTCAGCGCCGTCCACGCCTCGCCAATCGGCCCATGCCGGCCCAAGACGACCAACAGGAAGTAGCCCAGCACCGTCGGCGGCAAGATCAGCGGAGTCAGCACAATTGATTCGAGAAATACCTTCCCTGGAAATCGATGATGCGCGAGGAAGTGCGCGACAACGAAGCCGATCGATGCGCTGAGGAGCGTCGCGACCGTGGCGACACGAAGCGATAGAAGAACGGCGGTCCAATCCACTGTTACGGCGTCATCCGCGAATAGCCCATGTCGATGGCGGAGTGAATCACCTTTTCGCTGTACAGATTGCCGACGATGAGGCCCGTGTTCTCCCGCGCGTTTGGATTTGTCTGGACCCAAAACTTCATCGGCGGTGATTTCGGTATGGGCACGCTCTGGCCGTTTGTTGCGGAGACGGCGAGCGATAGGGAGACCAAAGCGGCGCCCACATTGCCCGACTTGGCGTACGCGGCCACCGCCTCTGCATTCGCGCCGTAAACAATCTTCGGCTGGATGCTATCCCACACGCCAGCATCCTTGAGCGCCGCGACGGCAAGTTTGCCGACGGGCGCGGTTTCGGGGTTGGCGATGGCGATCTTCTTGACTTCTGGGCCCTTCAGATCAACCAATTTTGTGATGCCGGAGATGGACCAAAGTGCGAGCGGCGTGCTGATCCATGGGCGCGGCACGCCTTCGAGGCCCTTTTTGTGCAGCCCTTCCCCCATCGTTTTGTCGGCCAAAATCAGTATGTCGTACGGCGATCCGTTTTCCATCTGCCGCGTTAGGGTGCCGGAGGCGGCGAAGGTAATCGTTACGGCATTGCCTCCAAATTCCTGTTCCACGGGTGTGAGGACATCGCGCAGGGTGGATGCCGCGCCGATGCGGATTGGCTGAGGTGCCGGGGAGCATCCGGCGAGCGCGACGAAGAAAAGAACCCCCGCCCAACCCTCCCCCTTTTTTCGGTTGCGGGCAGGCGAGAGAGATAGACATGCGGGAAAAAAGGGGAGGGCTTCGAAGAATCCAACCCCCACCCTAACCCTCCCCCTTACTCGTTCCTCGCAAGGGGGAGGGGATTTCTGGACGATGTGTTGGGGTCCTCGCCTGGCAAACCCTCTCAACCACCAACCAGCCCAGACCCCAACACGATCAAATTTCATGCACCAAGCATGCCCGACGCAGCTTCCTATGTCAACTAGGAAAATATGGAAAAACCCCTTAGCGGGAAGGATTGGTGAACCCAAATTGCGAACCTGGTGCGGATGACGCCCACCCGACCGGAGTTCTTCCACGTCTCCCCAACAGGCCAGTTGCTGTTCTACGCCTTGGCTTTTCTGTCGATTGGCGTCATGGCGTTCTTCATCGGGCGGCGGTGGCGGGAATGGCGTAGGGGGCGGCCGATATCATGGAGCGTAAAGCCGAACGGCGAGCGGATTCGGGCGATCTGGACCGAAATTCTGTGGCAACGAAAAGTGCGGCAATCGCGCAAGTCCTATGGCGCGCCGATGCACCTGATGTTGTTCTTCGGATTCCTCATTCTGTTCATCGGCACGACGCTCTTGGCGATCAATCACTGGTCGCCGGTGAAGTTCCACTATGGGACGTATTTCCTGGCATACGAGTTCACGCTCGACGTCTTCGGTGCCTTTTTCCTTGTCGGTCTGCTGATGGCAATCGGCAGGCGGTATCTACGCAGGCCAACTTCCGTGGGCAACGAATCGGGGGATGCTTATCTTCTGTTTTTGTTGCTTATCATCACCGTCACCGGATTCTTGTTGGAAGGCGCGCGGATCGCGTTGCAGCCGCACGAGTGGGACCTTTTCTCCCCCGTCGGGAAAGGCGTGGCGGTGATGCTCGGCGGTATGACAGTGCCGGGCTACCAGACCATCTGGTGGACGCACGCCGGACTTATCTTCCTATTCCTCGCCACCATACCGCTCACGCATTTGCGGCACATCATCTACGCCATGTTTTCCACCTATTCCGTGCCGCCCAGGCCGGTGGGGGCTCTCGCGCCGATTTCGCTGGAGGAGGTCGAGCGGACCGGCAAGATCGGCGCGACGGAGGCTACCGATTACAACGCCTGGCAGCTTGCGTCGGCGGACGCTTGTATGGAGTGCGGCCGCTGCACGGACGTGTGTCCGGCGCACGGGGCTGGGAAGTCGCTGGACCCGAAACGCATCGTGCAAGACCTGCGGATTGCGTTGCGCGATGGGAAGCCGGTCGCGGAGGCGATGACGGAAGAGGCGCTGTGGGCCTGCACCACCTGCAACGCCTGCGTGCGCGAGTGCCCGGTCAACATTCGGCATGTGGATTTGATTGTGGATGCCCGGCGCGCACTGGTTGCGGAGGGACGATTGACCGGTAGCGGGGCCAACGTGCTGCGGCAGATCGCCTCGACGGGATCGGCGTGGGGAACGACCGATCGCGAGGCGTGGATGGAAGGGTTGGACGTGCCTCTTGTGCGCAACGGTGCCGAGTTCGATGTGCTGCTGTGGGTCGGGTGCGCGGGTGCGGTGGACAAGGGGGCGCAGAAGACTAACCGCGCGTTGGTGCAGTTGATGCGGCAGGCCGGGGTGCGATTTGCGTGCTTGGGGAACGACGAAACCTGCACCGGCGATCCCGCGCGGCGGATCGGGGACGAGTTCCTGTTTCAGCAGATGGCAGAAAAGAACATTGGGACGATGAACCAGCGTGCGGTGAAGACGGTAGTGACCGCCTGTCCGCACTGTTTCAACACGATGAAGAACGAATATCCCCAGTTCGACGGTCTATACGACGTGATGCACCACACGCAGTTCTTGGCGAAGCTGATATCGGAAGGGAAGTTGACGAAGCTCCCTCCCTCTTTCGAGGAACGAGAAAGGGGGAGGGGTGGGGTGGGGGTTTCTTCCGACGTCGTCTTCCACGATCCCTGCTACCTGGCCCGCGTCAACAAAGAGGTGGACGCCCCGCGCAAGCTGCATGACATGCTGCAACCGGCCGAGTCGGGCGAGCGTACCCTCTGTTGCGGCGCGGGCGGCGGGCGCATGTGGATGGAGGAGCCGCCCAACCAACGCCCCGGTATCCGAAGGGCGGAACAGCTCCTGGCCACCGGCGCAAAGACGATCGCCGTGGCATGTCCGTTCTGCCGAATCATGATCAGCGACAGCGTGAAGGCCGCCCGCCCGGATGAGGAGATCAACATCGTGGACATCGCGGAACTGCTGCTCAACGACCAAACATGAAACGCTGGCGCGTGGTCCTCGGCATCGTCGGTGTTTTTGGTGCCATCTTCGTGCTATTCTGGTTCCATGCCAACTCGATGCCGGAGATCGTAATTCCGTCGGAACCGCCACCGCCTGTCCCGAACGCCAGGGATTATTATAAAGAGGCCGGGAAGTTTCTTGAAAACCACAAAACCGCTACCAGCATCCTTGCAGGCATCGATCCCGTAACCGAAAAGGCGTTCACACCGACCACCGAGCAACTGAGGAAGGGTGGGTTGGAATGTCTGCCCGCTCTTGACAAAGTGAAGCAAGGTTTTCGTTACGACTATGCTGGTTCCCGGCAGGATGCCTTGCAAGGTAATGAGGGGATCCGTCGAAGCGTGCGTGACGTAAGCGTTCTCTTGCTAGCCAAGGCTCGCATCAGCGCAACCGACCATGATTGGAAGGGGTCTATGGATGCCGTGATCGATGGCTTTCGCGTTTCGGTGGACGTCCTCAATGAACCTGATTCGGTCATTGTGTTTTCGTCATTCATCTGCCAACTCCGTCTCTTGTTGGATGTGAGCCAGTGGATCGGACACCTGGACGGCATCGAAGCACGAACGTTATTGCATCAATTGGAGAATGTGGAGGCGCGTCAAAAGCCACTGTCGGACATCGTACGGGAAGATAAGTGGACTCATCTACTCGAGTTAAAGCAGATCGTTGCCGCCGACGATTGGGCGGATCGTATGGCCGAGCTGGGCACTGGAACGGCGTATGGCCTTTCGGGCGAACTACTGCAAAAGGCTCACCTGTATGTTGTCGGTAAGAGGAGATTGGTGCAGAACTTCATTGAGTATATGGATCAATTAATCGAATTCGACAAGCGAAAGTATGGAGTTAACACACCGCCGCCGGTACCGGCTGATCCTATTAGGGACGGACTGCGCGACCTATCCGTTCGCTACAGATATTGGTATATAATTGCGCGCGAGGATTTGCTCAAGATCGCGCTTGCGATCCAGGCCTATCATTGCGACCACGGCGCATACCCGTCTGACCTGAACGATTTGTGCCCAGAGTATATGAAGGAGCTGCCGGAGGATCCGTTTGCGCACGGCGGTACTTACCATTTCAGGAAGATGGATCGAGGCTTCATCGTCTGTTCGGTCGGCCCGGACGGTAGGGATGATCTTAGAGCGGTGGGTTCGCTGCCAGTAAAACAAGCATTCAGCGAGGACGATAAGGGCGACATTGTTTTGCAGGTGGGGCGATAACATGACGCAGGGCTGCGGACCGTGAATCGTTGGCGCATCGTCCTCGGAATCATTGGTGTTCTTGGTGCCCTCTTCGCCCTTTTCTGGTTCCACGCCAACATGGAACCGGATCTAACCTTGCCAAAACAGGGACCTCCGCCAAGACCGAACGCGAAGGACTTTTACATAAAGGCCGGCAGCTATCTTGAGAAGCATTTTTCGGCACTGTCCGTACTGGCCCACATTGATCCAAATGGAGTTGGTGCGACAGGAGGTGTCGGCCCGTACGCACCTTCGCGGAGCGAGTTGATTGCCGCATTCCGCGAGTGTTCTCCCGCGCTGGCCGAAATGCGAAAGGGATTCCGATATGGTTATGGCGGGATCGGATGGTCGCAAGAATTCGGCTGGACCGGTGAAATGCGCCATCTTGCAAGAGTTCTTCGCACAGAATGCAAATTGCGATGCAATGAGGGGGATTGGCGCGGTGCGGTAGGCAGCGTGGCGGACGGTCTACGTCTGGCCCGTGACATCAGAATCGGTGATGGGTGGGGTGGAATGTCGGACTCGATTACATGTGAAGCCATCATTCTCGATGGGGTTGTAGACGTTGTCGGCCATTTGGATGGTGATAATGCCAAGGAGCTACTGCGCAAGATGGAACGACTCGATGCCGAGAGAATGCAGCTAGCGGAATCAATCAGGGTCGACAAGTGGCAGGAGATCCGTCGTATGAGAGGGTTTATGAACTCAAAGAATTGGCCGGATTGGTTTATTGGATACGCGGGCGGCGCCCCGAAGGGTTGGTTTCCTGCCGTTCGACGGAAGCTACATGTCTACTCAATCGGCAAGAAGCGCTTGGTGCAAAACTACGTCGACTACATGGATCAGTTCGGAAAATACGCCTCAGTTCGGTACGGTGCTGGCATAACTCCACCGGTGGCGGCGGACCCATTTACTAAGAGCGCGGTCAAGTATTTGTCTTCCTATCCATATTGGTTGTCTGAAACTAGGCGGGCTCTACTGGAGGTAGCATTGGCCGTGCAAGCCTATCGCGCGGACCACGGGACCTATCCTCCAAATCTGCCTTCCCTCATGCCAACCTATTTGAAACAGATTCCGGAGGATCCATTCGCGGCAAACGGAACAGTTCGATATCGCATCGATTCGAACGGTTTCACCATCTATTCAATTGGGCCCGATGGGATAGACGACATGGGTATGAAGACCAGATCTGAGAATCCTGTTGAAACAGAAAAGGGCGACATCGTCTTTCGGGTAGATCGGTAACATGACACAGGTATGCAAGACATGAAACGTTGGCGCATCGTCCTTGGCATCGTTGGAGTTCTTGGGGCCATCTTCGTCCTGTTCTGGCTGCATGCCAACATGGAGCCCGAGATCGTGATCCCTGCGCCGGACCCCGTACCCGTCCCGAACGCCAAGGATTTCTACACTAGCGCCGCCGCATTTATCAAGGACCATGAACGAGCCCAGCGCATCTTGCTCGGCATGCATCCGGTCACCGAGCGTGACTACAATCCGACAACGGCGGAGCTGCGGGGCGCGATAGCGGAGCTTCAACCCGCCGTATCCGACTTTCGGCGTGCGATGCAATGCAACTACGGATCGAAAACGATCGCTTTCGCCCCAGAGGATTCGGGTCTGCTCTCGGGCTTTCGACATCTCAGTTACCTCACACGCGACATCGCGAAAGTGCGTGCCGCGGAAGGCAACCGAAAAGCTGCATTGAACTCCGTACTGGACGGCATAAAAATGTCTCAGGATCTACGGCGTCAGTCGGGCCTGATCGGCATGCTCGTCGGCGTTGCCTGCGAAGCAATCGTGTTTGTCGATGTGGAAAAGTATCTTCCAAAACTCAATGCAAGCAAGGCGCAGGCTTTGATGCACCGATTGACCGCGATAGATGCGACGCGGGTGAGGCTGTCTGACACGATAACGACGGAAAAATGGTTCTATCTGATCGGCCTGAAAGCGCATCTAGCATCGAAACAGAACTGGGTGGATTGGTATCTCCAAGATGACTCATCGCGCACCAAGTGGCAGATGTTCCAGGACCGAATGCAGCTCTATCTGATGGGCAAAAAGACCTTAGTCCACAACTACACAACCTACATGGATCAACTTTCCGCCCATGCCAAGCACCCGTTTGGCCATGGAGTGACGCCGCCTGCGACCCCAGACCAATTCACGGAGCGCTTGGCGGGACTGTTCAGGAACATTCAGTATTGGACATCCGAAGCCAGGAGGGGATTGCTGCTTTTGGCGCTCGCATGCCAGGTGTACTATGGGGAGCACAATCAGTATCCAGCGAAGCTCGAAGACTTGACGCCAATGATCCTGAAGGAGTTGCCGGAAGACCCGTATGCGAAGAGTGGTTCGTATGGGTATCGTCGGACGGGCAAAGGGTTTATCGTCTATTCCATCGGGCCGGATGGCGTGGACGATGGCGGTACGCCTCCGAAGAAACGATTTCGCAGCATCGGAATCAATCCAGATGACAAGGGTGATATGATTCTCAGGGTGAAACGGTAGTCCGGTATGGAACGGCTGGATTGGTGGGAATCTTTGCCTTCTCTTCCGCATTATTGCTGGCTGCCCGGGCGCAGATATGGCCCGGGGCTCCCTTGCCGGACGCCTTTGCCGCAGGCATGGCATTGACCGGGCGGGACGGCATCGCCAAGGTCAGCGCGAACTATCGAAAGCCGGTCGGCATCTGGTTCGACGGCATGGTGCGGCGGGAATCGCAATATGCATGGCTCATCACGCCGGAATGCGCCTCCGAATGGCTCGGCTATCTTTCCGCCCACGAACTTCGGACCCGCGACGAGATGCAGGAGCTTTGGACGGAATGGACTGCCTCGCGTCAGACTGAGCTGGATGTGGTCATCCTTCTCACGGCATTCCCGAAGCGGGAGCCGATCAGCAGCGATGAGATCAGCTACGCAGATCGCTGGGATTTGGAGAAGCTCCGAACGGCGCTCTGGTTGGATGGCGCCGAATGCCCGCTGATCGAAGCCCATCTGTTCGAGCGGCTGTCGGGTGCGAACGAGCGCATCTCTCGCAACTATCCATTTGGCGAGGCGGCAGGCATGTTCTTTGAGCCACCGGATCGGGCGGGTCTCGATCGTAACTATGTGCCTTTGGGTCCGTACTATGGTGCGGTGTGGGTCGCGCGCTTTGATGTGCGGAACGCGCCGCGAGATTGGGACTTGGCGCATCTCAGCTTCCTGAGCCGCGGCCTCCGCACCGACACCGTTTTTCCCCGCCACCGGTAGCCCTTTCGTGGTCTTGACGATTCGATCGTCAATGAAAGGAACTAATTCTTTCATCTTTTCATTGACGATCGAATCGTCAAGACCGGGCAATCTGCAAACTGGCCCGCGACTACGAAGTCCTACCCACGATCACCGGTGGATCGCACGGCGTCTCCTCGGGAATCGGCCGCAGGGAATACAGAATTTCCCCCATAAACAGACCGGTCACGATCCCCATTAGCGCAAGCGGACGCAGAAATGGGATCAGAAACCCGGACGCGAACATCAACATCATCAACACGTAGTGCGGAAGGTTGAACTTCATGGTGCAGCGGGAAAGAGACACGTTCGGGGACGTTAGAGTGATGATGTTTAGGCATGCCATGCAGGTCCCCGCAGCGCAGACAAGAAGCCACCCATCAAATGTGGATACCGGCGCGCCGTCTGCCAATACCATAAGCCGATGCACCCCGACCGCCGCCGCCGTTATCGCGATCGTCAGCGGAAGGTGGGCAAACAGCCAGGCCTGATATTGGCGGCGTTCCGTGTCCGTGGACACCACCCGACGGTTCGCGGCCTTCACCCCCTCGAAATAGCCCCACCATACCGTAAACGCCACGGCCAGGCCACCGATTCCCAAGAACACCGCCGACCGATGCAACTCCTCATGACCCAAACCGGACACAACCGCCACCACCCCCTCCCCCAAAACGATAATGGTGAACAGGCCGAACCGTTCTGGAATATGGCTGAAGTGCGGCGGAATCCGAATATGAATGCTGCTGGATGTGAAGGGCGTGATCAGATCGACAAAGATGCCGACGGCCCAAAAGACAAAGCGTAACGGCGCCGGCACAAAAACCGAAGCAACCCAGATTAGTGCCGCGACCGAAAACCCAATCCCGTACCGAGTGGTTAGCGGCCGCGCTTCGGGAATATGCCAGCCCGCCCGGAAATATTCGAAGATCAGGATCGATCGCACCCCGACGTAGGAGAGCGCGAACCCGACCGATTTCTCATCCAACGCCTTTGGAATCTGCGACGCCATGAACGCGACGAGCGCCATCTGCGCCATGGTGAGCAGCCGATGGTATAGGTCGTCCGCGTCAAACCGGGTCAGATAGAACGTGTGACCGACCCAGGCCCACCAGACAGGGATGAACAGCAGCACATAACGGGAGATGCCCACCGCCGATACGTCTTGATAAAGAGAGTTCGAGAGTTGGGCGATGGCGGCGACGAACACCAGGTCGTAGAACAGCTCCAGCCAGGTGGCATGCCGTTCTTCTTCCGCTGCTTGCCCGACACGCAGGCGCGGCGGGTTCATCAGGCCGGCTCTCATGACGCCCATTATAGCCGGGCGGGTACCTTAACGGGCTGTGACCTATCTTCATGGACGGGAGCCGATGGCTGCGCTGGATCGCGTGCGGCTGGTGGAATGCGGGGAGCCGCTCGTCGATCTGCGCGTCCATGCCCCGATGGTGCTTATCGCCCGCCCAACGACGATCCCATGGGCTCGGGAGCGCATTGCCGAGATGCTGGTCAAAGTTGCGTCGGTGCTTCCATCTGGTATCCAACTGGGAGTAACGGAGGCATGGCGTCCGCTCCAACGGCAAAAGCGAGGGTACGACTGGTTTCTCAACAAATTGCGAGATCAGCATCCGGATTGGTCTTTTGCCACATTGAAGCGCCAAGCCAACCGATTCTTCCATCCATACGATCGCAAGGCGCCGCCGGGACACTGCACGGGCGGGGCCGTGGACGTGCGGCTCTACAGCGCGAAGGGCAGGGCGCTGGATCTCATCTCTCCTTACCGAAAGGAGTGGTGGCCGGGCGCGCCGACTTACGTTCATGGCCTGACGCCAAGGGCGTATGAAAACCGGATGACATTGGTCGACGCGATGTTGGGGGCGGGTTTCAGCAACTGCCTACAGGAGTTCTGGCACTATTCGTTCGGCGATGCGGCATGGGCGGTTCGGGTTGGAAGTCAGGAGTGCTACTACGGGTGGGCGTATCTGGATGAAGAGCTTTGGCGGGAGGCGGAGAAGGAGTCGATCAAGGCGTTTCTGAAGAGAAAGTAGATCGTGTTGGGGTCTTGGGTTTCGATACCTGAAACGGGTTGCTAGAAGTGAACCCCAACACATCCGGGTTAACGCTCCGTGTTGGGGTCTTTGGAGTCGGTCATTGGCAGCGGTTGCCGAACGAGAACCCCAACACATCAAAAAGCGAAGCTAAGCGCCGAACCTCTCGCGGGCATACCGTTGGAGTGTCTCCCGATGATCGGGGTGAGCGATTTGCGTGAGCGCCTCCGCCCGTTGCCGCAGGTTCTTTCCGTAGAGATTCGCGACGCCATATTCCGTGATCACATAGTGCACGTTGGCCCGCGTCGTGACAACGCCCGCGCCGGGTTTCAACTCTGTCACGATCCGTGACGAGCCGTCCTTTGTCGTCGAGGGCAGCGCGATGATCGGCTTCCCGCCTTCGGATATCGAAGCCCCACGGATGAAATCCATCTGCCCGCCGACGCCGGAGTAGATCTTGGTGCCTATGGAATCCGCGCATACCTGGCCGGTGAGGTCCACCTCGATGGCGCTGTTGATCGCCGTCACCTTGGGGTTCCTGCGTATGACCGTAACGTCGTTTACGTAGGCTACATCTAGCATCGCCACCTCGGCGTTGTCATCGACGAAGTCGTACAGACGGCGGGTTCCCAAAACGAAGGCGGCGGTCAGCTTGCCGGCGTTCACGGCCTTCAATCTGCCCGTAATCACTCCCTTCTCGGCCAAATCGATCACACCATCAGAGAACATCTCGGAATGGACGCCGAGGTCCTTGTGGCCGGTGAGAAAGGAGAGGACCGCGTTGGGGATGCCGCCGATTCCCATTTGGAGGGTTGCGCCATCTTCAATGAGCTCCGCGCAGTGTTTGCCAATCTGGGTCTCAATGGGGCCGGGCGCGGCGGGTGCCAGCTCTGGGATCGGCGCGTTTAATTCGACAATGGAGTGCAGGCTCTTGACAGAGATCACGCCTTCGCCGTGGGTCCGCGGCATTTGCGGATTGACCTGGGCGATGACGTGTTTGGCGCACTGCACGGCGGCCAGAGTTGCCTCCACCGAGACACCGAGGGAACAGAACCCATGCCGATCCGGAGGCGAAACGTGAATCAGGGCAACATCGATGGGCAGAATTCCGTTTCGGAACAGCGCGGGCACCTCGCTCAGGAAGACGGGAATGTAGTCTGCCCGGCCTTCCTGCACCGCCTTTCGGACATTCCCCGCAACGAACAGCGCGTTGACCCGAAAGCTGTCGGCACAATCCGGTTCGGCATACGGCGCAGGGCCCTCCGTGTGCAGATGGATGACCTCCACGTCCCGCAATTCATTCTTTCGGGCGGACATCGCCTCGACGAGCGCGATGGGCGCGGCGGCCATTCCGTGAACGTAAACACGGTTGCCGGATTGGATGACGGACACTGCTTCATGAGCTGCTACCGATTTAGGCATGTCTTAATGGTGCCACAAGAATACCTTTCCATCCCTGCTTAGCCATGCGGTCTGAACTGACTCCAATACTCGAGCGTGTCTCGATGGTGCGGTCCATCCGCCCATTCCGAATCCCAATCGTCCAAATAGTCGCCCGGGAAAAACTGGAGCGCGCACGCGACGACAGCCTTTTGTTTGTCAGATAGCCTCTCCAATCGGTGGGTCTGGATCGTCAATTGGTACTCATCCTTGTCCAGATATGGCAGTGGTGGATGGATTGCCAACACGAGATTCCACAGCAGAGCGTGGCCTCCATCCGTGCTCGGGATGGCCCGCAGGTACGCGGGAAGATAGTAGACGAATGCGTTGTCGGTCATGTGGGCGAGCGCATCGTAGTACCGGCGTATCTGGTCGGGGCTGATTTCTTCCCAACGCTTTCCCTGAAATCCGCATTCGATTTCCTCCGGCCGGTGGCAAATGCCGGCGACCTTTCCCACGGGAGGAGATTTTCCCTTTGGAAAAGCGTCGAAAATCATCTGCTCCAATTCGGATTCAGTCATGAATTTCGATGTCTTCGCTGTTCGATGCGGCAACGGACGAGCAGGGGAGGGAACAAGACGGATCCCAACACAAAAAACAAAATTAATCCGCGCGGACCAACATCACGCTGGCCCCCGTCGAACACGGTCGCGATCAAGCCCAGCAGAACCAGGGCAGCAACACAACCGGTCAAAAAAGTGGCGAGCACATAGCCCCAAAGTTTTCGAAGAATGACGCCGATCGCAGATAGGATCAGAGCCAATCCGTAACAGCCTTCGAGCGCCAAAATCACCGAGTATTGGGGATCATCCTTGACGTAATGACGCTGCAGCTCTGGAGACAGGCTGCGAATGATATCCTCTTGCTGCAGGTATTTGACATAGTACAGACCCAAAATGGTCACCAAGAACAGCAGCGAACCCAAGATTACATCGATCTTGGCGATACCACCATTCATGGGGCTTTTCATAGTTTACGCGCCTTTTGACACTTCGGCTAACTTTTGGTCTGCAGATTAGTCGGCGATATCTACCAGTTCGACCTCAAACACCACGGTGGAGTTCGCCGGAATCTTGTCCCCGTCGCCGCGTTCGCCCCAGCCGAGGGCGGACGGGATGATCAGTTTGCGGACCTCGCCTACATGCATGCCAAGCACGCCCTGGTCCCAGCCCTTGATTACTTGGCCGACTCCCAATCGGATGCTATACGGCTGGCCGTGATCACGGGAGCTGTCGAACTTGGCGCCGTTTGTGAGCCAACCCGTGTACTGCATGACAGCCTTCTTCCCAGAAACGATCGCTTCCCCTGAACCCTCTTTGACAGTTGCCATGCTGAGGCCCTCGCTACTCGTTTCCCACTTGAGCTTTCCCTCTGGATCGGCGAATTTGAGCCCTGCGGCGTCGGGCTTCCTCCCATTGATCTCTTCCGTGACCGCTTTGGCGTCCGGTCCGATGTTGATCGCTGTCGCCGAAACGACGGTCGAGCCAACCTTCAGATAGTTCATTACTCCGAGCCCCGCAACCACCTGGCCGAAGACGGCATACTGATTGTCTAACCTTGGAATGGCGACCAAACAGCAATACAGTTGGCAGTCGCCGGTGTCGGGATCCGGCTCCCGGGCAAGTCCGACGGCGCCGACAACGTGCTTAAGGTCGGGGCTCAGCTCGCGCTTGATTGTCTTCCCGGTGCCCTCTTCGGTCTTGCCGTCCCAATTGGGCTTCTTCGTCGCGGCGTTCCCCCACTGGACAAGGACAAAGTCCGGTGCAGACTTAGGCGGGCACTCGACTCGATGCACCTTGATGCCGTCGTAAAAATGCGACTGGACCAACTTCAAGATGTGAGCGCAGGTCTGCGGCGCACCTTTGAAGTGGAGCAGCATGTACACGTCGCCGGTACCCTTCTCACCCATGAGCCCGTCGGTTTTGAAGGTCCACTTGATGACCGTCTCATCGGGCTTGGGCACGTAGGATTTCTGCATCATGTTCCACTTGAGTTGATCCACGGGCTTCTCCTGGGCGGGTTTGGGTTCTTGTGCACTGGAGATGGCCGCGCAGGCCGCGACAAGCGCTAGACCGAAAAACAGTTTGTAAGTTGGCATCGTCCAATCGCTCCTTGTTGATCGCTGGCCGCCTGGAAGGCAGCGTTACACAGAAGATGTCGCCGCCGAGGGTACGGTTACACCCCTTTTGACAAAATGCGACGAAAGCAGTATGACGCATTCCGAGCCTGACATGCATTATCATACGCATACAATGACGCTGCAATTCGTCCACAACGCCATGGGCTGCGAATGGGACCTTACCCTTGCCGGGGAGGACCGCCAGACACTGTACGATGTCTCGGTGGAGGTGTGGGAGCTGATCGACCGCCTGGACGGGCAGCTCAGTCACTACAAAGAGAAGAGTGAGATCAGCTACATCAATGCCGTGGCCGCGCACGAACCGGTTCTTGTCGAACCGGGCCTTTTTCAGCTTTTGCTGTTCGCACGGGACATGTGGGAGCTCACAGACGGCGCCCTTGACATAACGGCTGGGGCGGCGGGAAGGAAGTGGGGGTTCGAGACCGGCCTGCTTCCTTCCGAGGGCGTGTATGGCATGTCGCACGTGACGCTGGACCCCGACCGGCGATTGATCGCATTCGACGATCCCGGCGTACGGATCGAGTTGGGGGCGCTGGGAAAAGGATACGCCGTTGACCGGGCCATAGAGTTGCTAGGGGAGCGCGGCATCAAGGCCGCCTTTCTGTCCGCCGGCGCCAGCAGCGCGCACGGATTTGGGAAACCGTGGCCGATTCGGATTGGAGACAGGGAAGTCACGATTGACAACGAGGGTGTCTCGACAAGCGGTCCGTTGGAGCAATCGATCGAGGGCCGATCCCATTTGATCGACCCCGCCACCGGCGAGCCGTCCCGGTCAGATGTCAGCGTCACTGTGTTGGCTTTGACTGCGCTGGAAGCCGAAGCGCTTTCTACCGCGGTGGCCCTCCGCCCAACGCCGGCATCCATCCCCGACTGGCTGCTTTCGTACATGACCCTGGCCCCCGGCATCCGCGTATTTGTGCGCGATCGGAGCGGGGGGCGGACGGCGTTGAGTTCCGACGAGCAGGGAAAGGTGACTCGCGAGGAGAACCACGAGACATGAGAAGCGAGCTAACTCGAAGAGAGTTTCTGGTGGTGACCGCCGCGACAGCCGCCACCATCGGACTCAGCCGACTGTCCTTTGCCCAGGACGTCGCTCCCATCAACACGGGGTTCATCGGCGTCGGCGCGCAGGGGCAGGAGCTTTTGAAGCGATGCCTGCGCATCCCCGGCGTCAACATGAAGGCCATATGCGACATCTATCCCCCGCACTACAACCAGGCCCTGAAAATGTGCGCAGAAAAAGCGAAAGGATATACGGATTACAGGCAGCTCCTCGACGACAAATCCATCGAATGCGTCCTCATCGCGACGCCTTTGTACATGCATGCGCCAATGGTGATTGATGCGCTCAGTGCCGGGAAAACGGTGTTTTGCGAGAAGTGTATGGGCCGCACGCCGGACGCCGCTCGCAAGATGGCTCAAGCGGTGGAGCGGACGGGCAAATGGCTGCAAATCGGCCACCAGCGCAGCGCCAGTCCCATCTATCAGCAGGCCAAAAAGATGATTGCCGACGAGGGCGTGCTGGGAAAAGTGACCCATGCGCGCGCCTGGTGGCACCGCAACGGCAGCTGGCGGCGGAATGTCGAGCCGAAGTATGAAAAGCTGCTCAACTGGCGGCTCTACAAAGAATATTCCGGCGGGCTGATGACCGAACTCGGCAGCCACCAGGTGCATCTGGTCAACTGGTTCACCGGCGAGGTGCCCATGTCGGTGGTCGGCTACGGCGGCATCGACTATTACAAGGACGGGCGCGAAGTAATGGACAACGTCTGCTGCACATTCCTTTACCCTGATGGCAAGAAGCTGTACTATTCCAGCATCCAAACCAACCAATTCGACGGATTTGGCGAGGAGTTCATGGGCGACAAGGGCACGCTCGTCACGTCGGTCGAAAAGGGATTGCTCTACAAAGAGCCGCAGGCGAAGGATGTGGCGTGGGCGGAGGAAGCCAAGAAGGAGAAAGTCAACGGCCAGGAAGCCATCGTGCTGGATGCAAGCGAGACAAAGAAGAAGAAGGCCGGCGAGCATACGGCAGCAGGGACACTGGGCGCGGACAACCAGGACGACTACATGAGCGAGTTGGTCAACTTTTTCGACGACGTGGTTCGCAAAAACAAGCGGCCACTGTGCGACCACGTGGATGCGTTTAAAGTGGCCGTGGCGGTGTTGGGGGCCAACAAGGCGATGGAGATCGGGACCAAGGTTCAGTTCAAGCCGAGCGACTTTGAAATAGGGAGCAAATGATGAGCGATATCAGTCGGAGAGAATTTCTGGAAAAGACGGGCAAGGTTGCGGTCGGCGCGGGCCTGGGGCTGGCGGGGATGCGCGCGCTGGGGAGTTCGGTGCTGACCAAGGCCGTGGCACCGAGCGATAAGATCGTGGTCGGAGTGATCGGCTGCGGGGGGATGGGACGAGGAGATTTGGGGTTTTTCAAGGCGAATGCCGACGTGGAGATCGCGGCGGTCTGCGATCCATTTAAGCCCCACCTGAACGAGGCCCTTAAGATGACCGGCAACAAGGCAAAGACATACGGTGACTTCCGAGAGGTGCTGGACCGGAAGGATATCGACGCCATGATTGTGGCGACGCCCGACCACTGGCACTGCATCGTCGCGGGGATGGCCTGCCAGGCGGGAAAAGATGTCTACGTCGAAAAGCCGCTCTCGATCGATATCTACCAGGGCCGGGAGCTCGTGAAGCTGGCGCGGAAGCATAATCGCGTCGTCCAAACGGGGACGCAGCAGCGGAGCGGCCGGCACTTCCAGGAGGCCGTCGCGGCGATTCAGGGTGGCAGGATTGGGAAGGTCAGCTCGGTGCATGTCTGGATCGTCGGGAATATAACACCGGACGGCATTGGCAATCCACCGGACGAATCGCCGCCTGCGGACCTCGATTGGGAGATGTGGCAGGGCCCGGCCAAGCGCCATCCATACAACAAGAACCGCTGCATCTACAACTTCCGATGGTTCTATGACTATTCCGGAGGGAAGATGACCGATTGGGGCGTGCATCTGATTGACATCGTGCACTGGGCGATGCAGGTGGATGCACCGCTCTCGGTTGCGGCGACAGGCGGAAAATATGTGCTGAAGGACAATCGGGAGGCGCCGGACACGATGAGCGCGGTGTTCGAGTATCCGGGGTTTGTGTTGATCTGGGATCATCAGGACTGCAACAACTTCGGGCGGGACGGGCATGGGTATGGTATCCAGTTCCATGGATCGGATGGAACGCTGTTCGTGGATCGCGGCGGTTGGCAGATTACGCACGAAAATTCCAAGGAGCCGCTGGAGACGCACGGTGGATCGCAGCAGAACGAGCCACATGTTCGCAACTTCCTGGATTGCGTCAAATCGCGTGAGCGGCCGCATTCGGATGTGGAGATCACGCATCGTTCCACCAGCGCATGCCACCTTTCCAACATCGCTTATTGGACGGGCCGCAAAATTCATTGGGACGGGGCGAAGGAGATCATTGTCGGGGACAAGGACGCGTCCAAGCATCTTCACCGGGAGACCCACAAACCGTGGTCTATGCCGAAGGCTTAGGTCGTGTTGGGGTCTAGGTTTGGCTGCACGCCGAGGATTCGGTGGTAGTGAACCCCAACACATCGACCCTCACTTATGGAAAAAATATTTAAAACCGACCGGCTGATCCTGCGGCCGTGGACCCTAGATGATGCCGAGGATGCGCTTGCCATCTACGGCGACCCGGAGGTGATGGGGTGGCTGAAGGCTGCGCCATGCGAGAACATCGAGGAGCAGCGGCAGCGTCTCGCGACCATGTTGGAGCGCAACGCCCCCTACGAAGGCAAGTACGGGGCCTGGGCGCTGGAGGAGCAGGCGAGCGGACATGTGGTCGGGAATGGGCTGTTCAAGCCGCTCCCCAACGACGAGCGGGTCGAGGTCGGCTGGCACCTGGGCCGGACTGCGTGGGGGAAGGGCTACGCGACCGAGGCGGGTCGGCGGTTGGTCCAATATGGGTTCAGTGAATGCCATCTGGATCAAATCTACGCTATCGTCCTGCCGGAAAACAGTCGCTCCATCCGAGTCACCGAGCGCCTCGCCATGCGCCTTATCGGCCCCACCGACGAATTCCACGACCTCACCCTCAATCTCTACGTTCTGGACCAGCCGTAAGGCTTTTTCGTTGTACAATGAAATCATGACACCCGATCATGTCCGGCAGTTTGAGGACGACGGTTACGCGGTCGCGAAGGGGCTCTTCTCAAAAGAGGAGGCCGCCGCCTATTACAAGCACTTCATGGACCTGCGGCATTCCGGTTCCTTCCCCGGCGACTATACGGCGGCGAATACCGACGCCAATGACCCGCTCCAGAAATACCCGCGCATGATCCACATGCACCGCTGGGATGAGATCAGCCTGAAGTGGCTGCTGGATAAGCGCCTCGGCGACGCCATGACCGCGCTTCTGGGCACGGAGCCATTCGCCGCCCAGACCATGCTCTACTTCAAGCCTCCGGGCGCGCGGGGCCAGGCGCTGCACCAGGACCAATTTTACTTGCGCGCCAAGCCCGGCACATGCATCGCCGCGTGGATGGCGCTGGAGCCGATCGACGAGGGGAACGGCTGCCTGCAAGTCGTCCCCGGCTCGCACAAACTGCCGCTGCTCTGCACCAAAAAGGCCAACAACGAAGTCAGCTTTTCCGACGTGGAAGTACCGCTGGCGGAGGGGATGAAGCCGACGCCCGTGATTATGGACCCGGGCGACGTGATGTTCTTCCATGGCCAACTGATTCACGGCAGCTATCCCAACACCAGCGCGGAGCGGTTCCGGCTTTCGCTCATCGGACACTACATTGCCGGGGAGGCGCACCAGGTCGCCACGTTCTATCACCCGGTTTTGCGCTTCGATGGCTCGGTGGTCGAGATCGAGGACAGCCCCGGCGGCGGCCCGTGCGGGGTGTGGGTGGATCAGGATGTGGTGGTCCGGGACCCGCTGGTTGAGGTCGCCGCGCCCGGGCACGAATAGAGGATTTCTATGTTGGAAAAGCTGGCGGCACGTCTCAGGCCCAACCCGGTTTCGATATTGCTATTCCTGTTGATCGTGGGAACCAGCGCGGTGCTCTTTGGGAGTACAAGCGCTTCGGAGCAGGTGGCGGCGCACGGCCAAACTACCCTCACATCGACAACCGAGTCTTTTTGGCTTTTTGGCGTGGAATTGACCAGAGATTCGGCTGGTGGCGTGCAATTCTCAGCGCATTGGCTTCAGCTCTTTTCGGTCCTGGCCCTTGTCTATATTGCGACCGCCATTGTCGGATCCTTGTTTCGCGGTGGTGCGTTGGCGGTGCGCGCCGTCCGGTCAATGATTTATGCTGTGGCGGCTTCGATAGCGCTCAGCGTCGTCGCTGGCGCGGTCATTGACAAGGTCTACTGGGACTACTATTTCTCCCGGCCAGGAATCGATCCCACTGTGTTCGAAATCGATCGGGTCGAGACGGTGACGCCTTTCTCATCGGAAAAGTACGGCCCGCTCGTTATCGATCGGCATGAGACGGCAGGCAGCGTGAGCGAATACACCAGCGACGTTGACAGCCTTCCGTTCCAGCGCATCCCCCACGCGCTGAAGCAGAGAGGACTTCTGCCGAACCCGTTGCAATATGTGCCACCAGAGCGGCTCCAAAAGACGTGGCAATTCGCGCAAAGCCATACCGATCTGTACGGCTCGAGCCACGGCTACGACTGGCGGGATTGGAGCAATGGAGTTATGATTGAAGGAAGCTTGGCGTCAGGAAGTAGGCTTGCGGTTCTTGCAATACGGGGTGGCGAGGTCAGCAACGATCATTATCCGTATTACGAATTCCTGTTGTCGCAGAATGCGGACGGTTCGCCGGGCCGGCTGCTCTCCACAAAGCGATTCTATTTCGACGTGGCGGGGATGGAAGGGATGGCATGGTATGGAATCGCGCTCGCTTTGACGGTCCTCTCCGCCCCATTGTTTATGGCTCTCGCCTTGGCGACCCTGTTTCTCCGCAATGCACGCCGGGCCAAGAGGGCCTAGCGGCCGCAACCGCTTCAAGCCAAGTGGGGTATACCCACTATCATGAATTCAGTTCGCCTGATTTTCTGTGCATTCGTACTTATCCTTACCATCCCCCTTTTCGCCGACAAGAAAGAGATGATTTGGACCTTCTCCGGTTCCGACTGTGGCAAGACCGTCTATGAGATCAATCCGGACGGCACGTTTACGTCCGAAACCGACCTCACGATCGCCGGAATGGTGATAAAGAGCAGCTTCACCGGACGGTTGGTGAATGGCGAGCTGGTCGAGTTCAAGATCGACCAAGACCAGGCGGGGACCAAGCAGATCGTTGTCGCGGCGAACGGCAAGGTCAAGATGAAGGTGAACGACAAGGACATTCCTGAGCAGGATTTCAAGCCCTCAAAAGTGTTTATGGCCAACTTCCATCCGTGGACCGCCGACACGATGGTTGCCGCGTTCAATCCCAATCCAACGGGCGCTCAGAAAATGCCCACCTACTCACCGGACACCTTGAGGGACCTGAACATCGACGCCCTCGCCAAGCCATCGCGCACCGTGGATGTCGCCGGCGAGAAACATGCCGTGCAGGTGTTGCATATGCGCGCCGGTATGCTGGAATTCGATGTTTTCTCCAACGAGAACAAAGAGATCGTGGGATGGGATGTGCCGTCGCAGAAGCTTACGGTGCAGGCGGTCGGATACGAAAAGATGTTGGTCGATCCGTCCACGCTCTATCCGGAGCTGAGTCAGCCAACTCTGGCCGTTAAGACCGAGAAGTCGGTCAAGATACCGATGCGGGACGGCGTGAACACGATCGCGGAGATTGCCATTCCCACCGGCGATGGCAAGTATCCAACGATATTAATACGAACCCCTTACGGCCGGCTTCCCTCGTTCGGCGAAGCGGATTGGTGGGCGAAACGGGGCTACGCGCTTGTCTCCCAAGACGTGCGCGGGCGCGGCGATAGTGAGGGCGACTGGGTGCCGCTCTTCCACGAGCGCAAGGACGGATACGATACCATCGATTGGATCAGCAAGCAGCCGTGGTCGAATGGCAAGGTGGGCATGATCGGCGGCAGCTATTTGGGATGGGTGCAGTGGGAAGCTGCCGTGGAAAAGCCGGCGGCGCTCAAATGCATCATCCCGCAGGTCTCTCCGCCCGACCCGTTCTTCAATTTTCCTTACGATCATGGGATTCCGTACATCTTCGGCGCGGTCTGGTGGGCCCGAGCGGTCAGCACGCGAACCCTCAGCTCCGACCTGTTGGCGGACGTGAAAAACACAGACAAGTTCAATTTGCTCCCGCTGCCCAAGATAGACGAGGCGGTGCTGGGTACCGACATTCCCTTCGTCAACGATTGGTGGACGCGTGACACGTCGGCCAAGTTTGCCGGCGCGAACTACGGGCAGGATATGAAGAACGTCACGATCCCGGCTTTTCATGTGAGCGGCTGGTGGGACGGCGACGGAATCGGGACGAAGATCAACTATCAGCGGATGCGCGACTTGGGCCGCACCAATCAGTATCTGATCTATGGCCCATGGACGCACTTTTTCAATAGCACATCCAAACTCGGAGACGTGGATTACGGGCCGGATGCCATCGTAGATCTCAATTCCATGTGCCTGCGATTCTTCGATCAATATCTGAAGGACAAGCCGGTGATCGATAAGCTGCCGAAAGCGCAGGTGTTTGTTACCGGCGCCAATGAGTGGCGGACATTGGACAGTTGGCCGGATAGCCGTTCGAAGCCGATGTCGATGTATCTTTCTTCGGACGGTCCGGCGAATGGGCAGGAGAGCGTTGGCAAATTGACAGCCGGCAAGCCGGGGGTAGAGGAGCCGGATCGATACACCTACAACCCGGCCGCGGAAAAGATCGATGCCAAGGAGATCGAGATGGACCCGGACAAGGGAACGACGGTGATGGATTTCGAAAAGCGCAACGATGCATATCTATACTATCGATCCGAGCCCTTCACGCAGCCGATGGATATTGGCGGACCGATTTCCTGCGACCTGTATTTCTCAACGACCGCGGTGGATACGGATTTCTTCGTTCGCCTCATCGATATCGATGAGAAGGGCGCCGCTCGGCTGATTTGCATGCCGGGAAAAATCCGCGCGAAGTTCATCAACAGTTTCGATAAGCCGGAGCTGCTGAAGCCCGGCAGGGAGTACAAGGCGCACATCGATCTGTGGGACACGGCGCATCGATTCGAAAAAGGGCACCGCATGGCGATCCTGATCGAAAGCTCGGAATTCCCGTCGTACGCGCGCAACCTGAATACCGGCGAGCCGGACGCCACCGCGACCCGCATGATCGCCGCAAGCCAGACGATATTCCATGATTCCAAGCGTCCCAGCGCCCTGACATTCTCCATCCTGCCACCCAAATGACAGTGCTTCACAAGCTGTTCAAAGAGGACTGGGAGTATCGCATGCGCTCGCGACCCGTGTGGGCGTCGTATCTGGGTGACAAGCGATACAACGATCGTTGGAGCGACGAGAGCTTCCCGGCGATCGAGGCGCGGAACCAGCATCGCGTCAACATGCTCGCCAAACTTTCCGCAATCGATCGTGGCCCATTAGCGAAACAGGACCGGCTCAGCTATGACCTGTTCAAAGAGGAGCTGGAGTCGGATATCGAGGGGCATGCGATCCGCTGGCATTTGATTCCGATCGATATGCGCAGCGGCATTCAAACCACGGACACGCTGGTGGAATCACTGCCATTTGAGGGCAAAAAGGATTATGAAGACTGGATCGCCCGCATGCAAACCTTTGGCGTGCTGATGGACCAGACGATCGAGAAGATGCGCGAGGGAATTCGTGCCGGGATGGTGCAGCCACGCATCGTTGCCGACCGAATCCCCAACCAGATCCATAAGCAGCTGCATTCCGATCCGACCGAGAGCGGGTTCTACAAGCCGTTCCTCAAGTCCGACGATGCCGCGTTGTGCCGGGCAGCGGCGGCGGCGATTCAAGGTGTCGTCGTTCCGGCCTACCAGCGGCTCGACGCCTTTTTCGAAACCGATTACCTTCCCGCCACCTATCCAAGCGTGGGCGTATGGCAGTTCCCGAACGGCGAAGAGGCGTACCGATATTTCGTTAAGAGCTACACCTCCACGAATTACACCCCGGACGAAGTGCACCAGATCGGGTTGGACGAGGTGGCGCGGATACGCGCAGAGATGGAAAAGGTGATGCGCAGGACCGATTTCACGGGGACGCTGGATGGCTTCTTCAATCACGTCCGCGACAACAAGGCGCTCTATTTCACCTCCGCCGACGAGCTGCTCACGTATACCCGGGCCCTTTGCAAACAGATCGATCCTCTCTTGTCAAAGTATTTTCGAACACTGCCGCGAATTCCGTACGGTGTCGTTCCGATCCCGGATTCGATTGCTCCGGATACCACGGCGGCCTACTACAGCCCGCCGGCGGCAGACGGATCACGAGCGGGGAACTACTACATCAATCTGTACATGCCCGAGACGCGGATGCGCCACGAGATGCCGGCGCTCACGATGCACGAGGCGGTGCCCGGCCACCATTTGCAGATCGCGCTGGCCACAGAACTGACCGATCTGCCCGATTTCCGGCGTCACGGCCACTGGACTTCGTATGTGGAAGGGTGGGCGCTGTATTCCGAGTCGCTTGGGGAAGAGATGGGTCTTTACGACGATCCCTACACAAAGTTCGGGCAGCTCACGTTTGAGATGTGGCGTGCGATTCGGTTGGTGGTCGATACCGGCATGCACTGGCTGCGATGGGACCGCCAAAAGGCGATCGACTATTTCCTGCAAAACAGCGGCCGGCCGGACCACGATGTGATCAATGAAGTGGACCGCTACATAGGCTGGCCGGGCCAGGCGCTGGCGTACAAGATCGGGGAGATCAAGGTGTGGCAGCTTCGGCGAAAGGCGGAGAAGGCGCTGGGCGACCGGTTTAGCTTGCGGGATTTCCACGACGTGGTCCTGCTGAACGGTGCGGTGCCACTTTCGGTCCTTGAGAATCTCGTAGACGATTGGATCTCTTCGTAGCCGCGGATCCTCGTTCTTACACCCCAACCGAACCGCCACGAACAATATCCGCGCGGAAATTCTTCGTAGACGCGGATCCTCATTCTGACACCCGTCCCGAACAGCCACGAACAAGACCCGCGCGTGACCACGGTGGAAATATCCAAACGGTTTTGATTCCTGGGACGTGGTCACTCGCAGGTTTTGGCGGTGGCGAATCGATACGGATGTCAGAACGAGAACCTGCGGCTACAAAGAGAATGTGACAAAATCCGGGCATGCCGATCGAGATCAGCCTGGAATGGCAGGAGCACCTCAACGCCCTGCGGGATTTCACCGGAACGGTGATGGTTTTGGGCGCGCCGGACGCCGGCAAGACCAGCTTCACGACGGCGCTCGTCAACCATTGGGCGGAGGTGGGGAAACGTGGCGCGGTTTTGGATTGTGATCTCGGGCAGAGCGAAATTGGACCGCCCGGAACCATCGGGCTTGCATACGTGGAGGAGCCAACACCAAGCTTGTCGGATCTGCCGCACCCGCTCATCGAATTCGTCGGTGTGATCTCCCCGCCGCGCAACCCGGCCCTGGCCCTCTGCGCCGCCAAGATGCTATACGACCGAGCCTCAGCCGATGCGGTGGTCATCGATACGTGTGGACATGTCTTTGGATTCGGAGCCATCCTCTACAAACACACGAAGGCACGTCTGCTCCGCCCCAATCTTGTCCTCGCGCTGCAAAAGACAAACGAATTGGAGCCGATGCTGACCGCGTTGGGAACGTTGGGAATCGATATGCGGCGCGTTCCGGCATCCATTGCGGCCATCCGCCGGCCGCCGGGCGAGCGTACAAAAAGACGCCAATGGCAGTGGGCACGGTATTTTGAAAACGCAACCGAATATGTGATTCCCTTCGAGCAGGTGGCGATCGTGGGATGCCGCTGGCGGTCAGGGCGGCAGTTGGAGAGCAAGGAGTTCCAAGCCGCCAACAGTCTTTGCGGCGGTCATCTTCTGTGGGCGGACCGCACGGCGGACACATTGCATATCGTTGCGGGCGTTCGCTCAGACACCTTCGATCGCGCTCCGCTCATGGAGCGATTTGGCGTGCGGTCCGTTACGCTGACACCTCCCCGCGCGTTTCGCCACCTGTTGGTCGGGGCATTGGATGAACATGGCCACACGATGGCGGAGGGAATCATCACCGACATGGACTACGCCCGCCAGGATATAACTCTGCTTACTCCCTTACATTCCGCAAGCTCCATTCGCTGTCTACTATTCGGCCTTCATCGGGTGCGGACCGATGGCCGAGATTTGGGACCCATAAGACCCGGACTGGTATAACCGCCGTGTGGAAGGGTGCAGAGTTTTCCTGATCCGGCATGGGCAGACGGCATGGAACACCCAGTCGCGGCTGCAGGGCCATACGGACGTGCCGCTGGACGCAGTGGGCAGGGAACAGGCGCTGCTGGTTGCCCAACGATTCGCCGGCGCAAACGTCGCGGCCGTTTATGTGAGCGATTTGATCCGGGCGATCGAGACCGCGCGACCGATCGCCCACGCGGTCGATGCCCCGCTGATCGAGCGATCAGACCTGCGGGAGGCGTCGTTCGGCGATTGGGAAGGGCTGACCCGCGAAGACCTGATCCAGCATCATGCCGACAGTTACGAGGCCTACAAACAGGACCCCTTGAACTTCACACCGCCGGGCGGCGAACGCATATCGGTCATGATCGACCGGGTGCTCGGGGCCTATCGGGAAATCTCCGACGCGCATGATGCCTCGGATGTGCTGATTGTCACCTCGGGCGGGCCGTTGAAGGGGATTGCCCTCAACCTGCTCGAAGGCACCTCCGCCACATTCCACCGCCTTCGAACCGACAACGGCGCTGTGTCGCTCGTCGAGCGCGGATGGTTGACCTACTGGAACGACACCCATCATTTGGGACAGGACGCCTCCCAGAAGCGTCTGGACGATGCGCTCCTTCGGGGCAGACTCTGAAAACCCTTGCGGTCGCTCTCCTCACAGTCATCGCTTTGGCGGGATGCCATCCCAAGAAACCCGCGCCGATGTTGACGAAAGGAATCGTGTCGCTCTCCCCAGCCTTGACAGAAGTAGTATTCGCGCTTGGAAAGGGCTCCGAGCTCGTCGGCGTGACCACCCGATGCGACTACCCGCCGGAAGCCAAGAAGCTGCCGAAACTGACGGACCTGCGGGTCAACTACGAGGCAATCGTTCGGGCTCATCCGAAGATTGTTCTTGCCGATATGACTGTGACGACGCCGGAAGAGGTGAACCGGCTTTGGGATTTCGGCATCGAAGTCATGCAATTCCATCCCACGTCGCTTAAGGAGACGGCCCACATGATTCGCGTCCTAGGCCAAAGATTGGGAGCGGCGGACCGGGCGGAGGCCCTTGCGGCGCCGTTGGAGCGATCGGGTCTGAGAAGCGGCATGCCGCTTCGCGTTGTGTTCACATTGGGCGCCGATGGGCTATGGGTCGCGGGGAATCGAACTATTGCCGGGGATATCGTGCGGTATGGTGGCGGAATCAACGTGACCGCGGACCAAACGCGGTTCTACCAGGCAAGCAAGGAAGCTCTGCTGCTCAAAAACCCGCAGGTCATCGTTACCGTAGGACCGGTGTCGGACTTCATGAATGATCCGACTTGGAAAGGCTGTACAGCCGTGAAGAAGGGGCTGGTTTTCCAGGTGGACCCTGACTTGTACAATCGTCCCGGTCCGCGCTTAGCCAAAGGCATGGACGAGATGCTGCAGCGTCTCACGGAAGCGATGGTTCCCGTCGGCATGCCGAGGTAAGGGATAGGCTCATCTAGAGTCGCTTATTTTGCTGCCGGATCCAAGGCCAGGTTCCATTCCGGCATCGCAAAACTCTCCAAATGCTTTTCCGCTGGACCCGGCATATGGCTGCGGCTGAAATGCGTTACGACCAAAGTGTCCTTGCGGCCATTGATCATGCCGGTCAGAGAGATGTCGGCACGGAGCAATTTTGGTTCCGCCAAGAACGCCATTTCGGCGCCTTTGCGCGCCAATTGGAGCAGCTCGTCGCGCGATTTTGCTGGGCTTGCCGGCATCGTCCCCGCCGCCAAGGTGATCGTGGCCTCGTCGCCGGAGACGGACTGGCTGACGACCTTGGAGGCAATATCCGGGTCCGCTGCGACAAGCTTGTCGAGGAATGAGGGCGGCGGTACAGGCACGGCAGGCGTGTATGGCGCCGGAGAGCGAACGATGGGCGCGACAACTGACGTGTCCGTTTCGGACATGCGCCGGTTAGCAAAATAGACCGCAACCGCCGCCGCGCCGATAACAAAAACAAAGCAAAGATAGATCCAAATTCGCGCGGGGCCTTCCTGCACGGTCGCACGCGGTTCCGGCATCGCAAGGCGGGTGTCCGCGGCCGCGTTCATGGGGTCGAGCTGATGGGCGGTCTCAAAGTATCGCATCGCTTCCTCACGGCGGCCTTGCGCCAGCAACACGTCACCCAGCAGCAGGTTGGCCTGGACATTGGCGGGCTCCGCAGTCAGCACGTTGCGGCATTCGCGCTCCGCCCCAACCAGATCGCCCCGCATTCGAGCCAAATTTACGGCCGCCAAGATTCGGTCGCTTCCCGACATTGCCTACCTTCCCGTATGGCCAAAACCGCCCTCGCCGCGGCGAGTTGGATCCAGCTCTCCGACCACCTCAAACTGCGCCTTTGCAATGGGTGAGAACACGAGCTGTGCGATGCGATCCCCACGCCGGATAACAAACGGCTCATGGCCCCAATTGATGAGTATGACTTCGATGGTCCCGCGATAGTCCGAATCGATTGTGCCCGGGGCATTAACCATGCCGATCCCGTGCCGATCGGCGAGCCCGCTTCGAGGCCGAACCTGGCCTTCATATCCTTCCGGAATGGCCAACCGTAATCCAGTGGAAACCCTGGCCCTCTGTCCCGGTTCCAAGATTAGCTCTTCGCAGGCGGCGCACAGGTCCACCCCGGCGCTTCCCGCTGTGGCGTACGCCGGCTCACTTCCACCTTCAATGACGATCGGTATACGTATCTGTTCGGACATAGGTTCGGGTTCGATCTTACTTCAACCCCGCAATTCGACCTGCTCAATGCCGTGCCGAACGCGGAAAACCAGCATTATATACGAAACCCCTGGAGGTCTGTATGGGCAATGAGCACCGACTAAGCGCCCTAGTCGGGATCTGCGCTCTCGCCGCGCTAGCATCTGGATGCGGAGGCGGCGGAGGGCTCTCGACGGGCGGAACCGATTTTAGTCACGACTTCGGCAACGGTTTTAGCGCGCGCGGTCGGGGAGCGGCCGTGTTCAGCATACCCAGTACCGGAACGGCTGTCTTCAATTCGACGGCCGGAGGAGACATTACCAGTGTTTCCTTTACCCCAAGAACCGGCCTGTATCGCAATGCCAAGATTGCGTTCGCATCCATTCGCACCGGCAACGACGATGTTTTTGTGATGGACTCGGATGGTTCGAACGTCAGGCAGCTGACGACCAATACGGCGAGCGATCGCAACCCATCGATCAGCGCCGATGGGAGCAAGGTGTTCTTTGAGAGCACCCGTATCGGCACCCCGCAAATTTTTGTCATCAACTCGGACGGAACCGGGGAAAAACGTCTCACCGGCAACTCGTTTTCCGATTACGGGGCGGAAGTATCTCCTGACGGCAACTACGTGGTGTTCGCAAGCAATCGGGACGGGAATGCGGAGATCTACATTATGGACTCCGACGGCACCGACCAACGAAGATTGACAAACATCAGCGCCATAGACGATAGCCCTGTCATTTCGCCGGACGGATCGAGGATTGTGTTTATCAGCGACCGGGGTAGCGTCCGCAGGGTTTGGACGATGAACATTGACGGCAGCGGCGCCGCGCAAGTGACCGGGGGATCCTTCGGAAACGAGTACGATCCGCGCTGGTCGCCGGATGGAAGCAAGATTGTCTACGTCAACACATCGGGCGGCATCAACACCATCAATGCGAACGGCACCGGGGCCTCGCAGATAGTGTCGGGACCGGGGAAATCCTCACCCGCATACTCGCCGGATGGCCAAAAGGTGATCTATTCCGGGGACGCCGGCGGCGGCAACCGCGAAATATTTGTCGCCAGCGCCGATGGCAGCGGGTCGCCGGCCAGATTGACCTACGAAAGCGCCAACGACAACCAGCCGTCCTTGTCGGGTAGCCAATTGACTACGCGAGTGCTCGTTGGAGCTCCCGGTTCGGATCGGGGCAAAGACCCGCCGCTTGGCACATCCGTTGGCGGATTCCTCGCCAGCTTGAATGGCGACGTCATTGGCGATGTCATCTCCTTTGATGCCGCGACGCGAGCCAATCTCTATGTCGATTCCCTTTATCTCGGTACATCCGCAGGATTGGTCGGAGCAATGGTTTCTGGAGACACGATTACCAGTATGCTCCAGGACAACGGGCGCGACATTGCGCCGACCAAGATCATCGGTTCGGGGGGGCTTTATGCGCCCTCCGTGGCCACCGTCGAGCTGTTCTTTGATCCCAATACCGGCCGTCTCGTTAGCGTCGTCCCAATTGGCCGGGGCAGGGCGAAGGGAACAGCCGGCGGTGACGTCTTAGAAAACGGCCGCTACATCGTTCGGGGCGACGTGCTGGCGGCCATCGACATGACCACGAAACGGAACATGGCGCCGAAAGGCGCCAGCCAGGTATCCATTGATCCGGCAACGGGTCAAATCATGGCCGTGAAATAATGCGGAATGGTGATGGGGCCGCCGAAAAACGGCGGCCCCGAATTCAAACCCCTATTCGCCTTGACCGACGATACCGAAATTGGTAAATACGATCGAAATATCTTTTATATCGACACCCCCGTCGCCGTTCAAGTCAGCATTCGGGCTGCCCGTCCCCCACGCACCAAAAACGGCGGAAACGTCTTTTAGGGTGACTGAATTATCACCATCAACGTCCCCATTGATAAGTTCGAAATCGGCGTTATCCACATCGCCGACGGTGGTGTTAAGAACCCACGCATCGCGAAGCCAATGCCACGCCTTGAACGTGATCCGATAAAAGCCGGGGGGAAGGGATATTTCGTACGATCCGTCGTCACCCACGGTAGCACGATAGACCCCGAACAACCAATCCTGATACTGCATTCGAAATTCGACGAAGTCGGGCCTGGGGGCGCTGGGCACCAAATTCGTGAATGAAATCTTGCCTCGGATATGCGTGTAAGGGACTGGGAGCTCGTGCAGAAAGACATCGATGTGGTTATTATCGTCATTCGGCACTAGATTGGTGGCAGCGCTATGGAACAGGACGAAGCGGCCTCCAGCGGTAATCGGCACGGGTCCGACGCCGGAGGCCTTGTCACCAATAACTCCTGCCGATGAGACGGATACGATCTCGGTTTTGCCGCTTTCAAGATAGTACAGGAAGACGTCCGAGGAGTCATTCTTATCGTTGGGCACAATGTTGCTGGCGTAACTATAGTAGGCAATATAGAGCCCGTCAGCGCTGATTGTCGGCTCCAGCGAAGAGTTGTTGGTCTCTTCTCCGTTGAGACCGTGGGAGATTTTCTTAACCTCACCGGTCTCCCGGTCCTTCACAAACACATCAATTTTCGCATTGGTATCCGGCCCGTCGAGATTGTCGGCGACGGAAGAAAATGCCACAAAACGCCCGTTGGCGGTCACCGATGGCGAAAAGCACTGGCCGTTTGCTTCGGTCCCATCGGCGGTAATCGAAATTCTTTCTGTCTTCTTGGCGCCCCGGTCGTAGAAGAAGATGTCGGGCTTGAGGTTATGATCTTCTTGCTTGACAAGGTTATACGCGGCGCTCACATAGACCACGTATCGGCCGTTCGCGCTAATAAACGGATCGTCGGATTTCCCATTGACGGGGCGTTTGTTCCAAGTTGTCGATATCTTCTCCGTTTGGCCCGTCACGATGTCGTGAACGAAAATATCTGCAAACGCCTCGGTGTCCGCCGGCACGACCAAATTTGTCGCGTCGGACCGGAATGCCACGTAGCGACCGTCGGAACTCATGGAGGGTGCATACGAGGTGCTGTCGGCCTGCGATCCGTCGGTGGCGACAGATACGCGAATGGTCACCCCGGCACTCATGTCTCGGACGAATACGTCCGGCTTGCCGTTGGTATCGTCCGGCACCAGATCGGTAGCGGAGCTCACAAAAGCGATGAATCTTCCATCCGAACTGATGGCGGGATAATCGGAAGCCCCGTTGCCGGGAATCCCCATGAAATTGGAGGAGACCAGGAACGTCTCTCCCGTTACTTGATCCCGAATGAACACATCGCTTGCATTGTTGAAGTCCAATGCGGTGAAGTTATTCGCGCTGCTTGAAAACGCCACAAATCGACCGTCTTCGCTTGCTGCGGCGTAGGCCGATGAACTGTCGCCCTCTTCGCCGAAAGTCCCGATGGAAATCCGTTGCGTTGAACCCTGAATGCACTGCCCGGGTGCGATCACAACGATTGCGGCAAGCAACGGTAGAAATATTCTTCGAACGCTCTCCATAATTGATAATCCCTCACATACCGGCCAAGTCCAGGCGCGGCAATCATCGCCAAGAACTCGTGAACATTCCTGACCCTAGTATTCTATCAAGACTAGGCTCTCCTGTCAATTGATATTGGCGGTAGGATTGCGGGGTTTATTGGGAGATGCGGTCTTCGTTATGTTTCGCCCTGCAGATCGAAGTTGAGGAATGTAACGTTGAGATCCCAAAGGTCTACCCGTCCCGAACCATCGAGGTCCGCCGGGTTCGCAGTTTTGCGGAAGTTGAGGAATACCATCCAGACATCCTGCTCGTCTATGAGATTGTCCGATACGATGTCTCCGTTCCAATCGAAGGAGATGTTTATGCCGACGTCATTCTGCAGCGTCACCCCGGGAATTCGGGTCGAGAGCCAATGGCTGGGCTTCGCGACGATGTCAAAGGTGCCTGCTTCCGTCACTTCGAAGTAGAAATAGCCCGAGGCATCCAGCGCGGAGCTGTGTGTTTCAATGACGGTATCTCCGTTCATCAAGAAGAAGTCCACGTTGATCCCGGCAGGGCTTCCGACAAAATTGGCCAAATCCGCGTGGCCGGATACTGTAGCGGCGGGCACGGCGTCGATTGTCATCGCGCTCAGCATGAGGCCGCCGGTGGATGGCCGGAGGTCTTCCAGCGTCACGGATTTCAGAACTCGGGTCGAATCGAGGGTGAACGACATAAGGTCGAAGACTGCGCTGCCAGGCGCCCAGTTGTTGATTGGCTGTGGGTCGCCACGGTAGATCTCCTGAACATATAGGGCCGAGGTCGTTCTTACGGACTGCCCGGACCCCGATGCCACCCAATCGCGGATATTGAACCCGCTTGTGAGCGTGACGACTCGTGGAACGCCGGAATCGTACGTGAATGTCAGTCGTCCCCACGTCTGATTGGCCTGGTGCACGTATGCACCGTCCAATATGAGAAAGATGCTGTAGGCCTTCTTATTCACGGAAATCGCTTGCGTTTCGGGTAGCCCGGCAAACATGCCTCCGTCGTCCGTTGCGATCGTGTTGTTGGCCCCGGTCCCGATTCGGAAAGGTACCCCGGCGAACACCTGGCTGCCTGTGGGAGGGGCGGCGTAGAGGCTACTGAGAGAGAAGTTGCAGTAGGCCGATAAATCAATCGGCACGTAGGATGCTGCCGCAAATGTCGGCAACAGGAGGGCGGCAGCAAAATAACACTTTCTCATGAGTTCACCGTTTTCGAGATGCTCGGGGGGCGGCTCGGGACCGAGGCTATGCGAGAAAGGGCGTCCATCTTGGGACGCTCGCTTCCCTTCGGACTATGCCACTGGACTTGCGACGCTTTGCAAGCGGTTGTGGCAGGCTTGGGAGAATCAGGACTGTTTGCGGGTCACGGTTGGTGCGGCGCCACGATGTTGCAGGTATTGGTGGCGTGAAAAGGCGAGTACCGCAGCGTAACCCAGTCCCGGCCGCCGGTCATCCCGGCGCTTTCCCCAGCTACGTATAGGCTCAGGTCATTGGACAGGGCGCACATGGTCGCGCCTTCATCGCCATCCGCGGGACCGTTGAAGGTGGTCTGCCACATTACCTGGCCTTGTTGGTCGTAGGCGATGACAAAGATGTCGTAATCCGTCACACCGTTGAGCCCCTGCGCGCGGCCGGTAACATAGGTCCTGCCATTTTTGTCTGAAACGACGTATTGTGCCCGGTCGATACCGTGTGAAGGGCTGTCATAGATTCGTTGCCAGAGAAGATTGCCGTTGCGGTCGTATTTGACGGTCATCACGTCAGCATTGCCGCCGATGTCGGTCCAACCGGCAACGACGAGGCCGTCCGGCGTTACCGCGAGGCTGTTCGATTCGTCGGGTCCGCCAATCACATCGACCCGGCGCACCCAAAGCTGCTGTCCAGAAGAACTGTATTTGACCGTGCCGAAATCCCAACTCACTCCGGCGCCCCAGCTGCGGCCGCAGATATATACATTGTCGGCTTCGTCAAGCACCATTTGGCGCAACACGTCGTCCCCATGCCCCGGCCCGTCATAGCGCTGCAGCCATAGTTGGTTGCCATCGTTATCGTACTTGATCGTGACGTAGTCCAGCATGTTTGCGCTGGCGCTCCAGCCACTGACCAGCACATTTCGGTGGCTATCTAGGAGAATGGTGATCGGCACATCGCGATCGCCGTTGGAATACCGGCGTTCCCATAGGAGGTTCCCGTTGGGATCGTACTTGAGGACTACGTAATCCGGGTTGAATTCTGCTCCCATGCTATGCCCACAGACATAGACATTGCCATTCGCGTCGCTGGTGACCCCTGTACCCATATCAACATTGTTCGCGGGCCCGTTGTATCGTTTAGACCATCGGATCGAGCCGTCCGAGGCGTAGTTGATGGTCAGGATGTCCCAACTGGAACCAGCCCCATCGGACCGCCCTGTCACGCAGACTCCACCCCCAGGAACCAGCGTGAGAAAGTTTGCGTCATCGCTGCCGCCGGCAATTCCCTCATAAAAGTGGTGCCACAGCTCCTTGCCACCTGCGGAATACTTGGCGACCGCCCAATCCTGGTTGCCATCAGCTCGCTCTGAGAAACCACATACGTACGCATTGCCGCTGGGATCCACCACGATGGCGTTCGACGAATCGGATGTGGACGATACTCCGTCCAATCTAGCCGACCACATCTCCGTCTCTTCCGGCACCCAACACGTGGCGTCCGCATTGGAGAATCCAATCGGATATCCGGTAAAAGATAAATCGGCGACCATCGTGCACTGCATGGTGTCCAGATTGATCGCGTACAATTGCTCCGCTTGGGTAGGGAAGTAGAACGAGGATAAGTAGAGAATGCGCTCGTCGCAATCATACGCAAGGGCGACTTTGGTTGTGGGCGCCCCGATCAACGGAAGCGGCACGAAATTTACGCTGGTCGCGCCGAACGTGATATAGCCGAACCGATTGTAATCCGTGGCGTACAGAACGCCGTTGATCCATTGAATTCCATACAACTGTCCGTTGTAGGTCCAAGTGCGCAAGACAGTGCCGTTTGTCGAGGTTTCGATCAGTTTGTTGCCGGCGCGCCACAGGGTCCTCGTGATCGGATTGTATGCGCCTTGTTCAAAGGAGATATTCTGCGCCGGGATGTATTGCGACTGCGATCGGACGCGTCCGGAATACGGGTTGAGCTTTGCAATGAGGTTGCTTCCGTTCGTTCCGGCATACATGCTCTGGCCATCGAAAGCCAGGTTGTTGTACACGCGTGCCCCGGAAACCAGATCGAGCACGACAGTCTTATCGATCTGTCGCGTCTGGAGATTGAACCGGTAGATGGCATATGGCTCCAAGTGCTCGCAACTGATCCAGAGATAGCCGCGGGCATGCGCCGCGATGCAACATAGAGTAGCCAGTCCGACACACAGCAGACGCATACTTCGTACTCCCAAGATTATGGTGGGGCGGCGATGAACGCCGCCCCAATCTCATCATACTCGCACCAATCGCCCTACTTTCGTCGACGGCGAAGTGCGAGAAGGCTCGCGAACCCGACACCGACAGCGGCTATGCTGCTCGGCTCTGGCGAGATGATAATATCCGTAGTCACCCGGTCAACGTGCCAAAAAGTGACCAGACCGTTGGATTCTGTAATGTCGATCTGATCGCTTCTGCTCAGGTAGCCGTCGCCATTGTCTTCCCATGAGGAGAGGTGAAAACCACCGGTTCCCGGTGGAATCCACTCCCAGAATGTCGATACCGGATTGTACATGGTGCTCTGGTTCTGAAAGAAATCACCACTAAAGTCACCGATACCGTGGGTGTTCGTATTCTTCTGAGTGAGGAAGATCGTGATCGTGACCTGATCTACGTGCCAAAACGTAGGATTGCCGACCGGATCGCTCAAATCCGTCAGGTCGATAATGTCGCTCGGGCTCAAATAGCCGTCGCCGTTATCGAACCAACTGCTCAGGTGATAGGACTTTGTCGGATCCGGATACAGTTCATTCCAATACGTCGAAACCGGATTGTTGATGGGGAATCTTGGATCGAGGTCTTTCTGGCTATCAAGGCCTCTCGAGCCAAATGCCGCCGGCGCTGTCAGCATTGCGAAGGCAATGCTTCCCAACAGGACGATCCGCCCTCTTTCAAATGTCATCTTATGGCCTCCTTACATGATGCACTTTGTTTTGCATCTAACCACCAGGAAGGAAGCTCGCTTAATCAGTAACTATGACAGAGATAATAACACGGAATTGTGAAAAAGGCAATAACAATGTACCGCTAGAACAATTAAATCGCATTTAATGTCTTGATATAGCTCGTTTCTTACAAAAGTAGGGGCAAAGGGTCGAATGGCGCAACCATTAATGTTAGCAATATTCCAGAAACCACCACAAGGAAATCTATTCTTGTCGTGGCGTTCGCTGCATTAGCTCACGTACCGCGCCGGCCGGCGCGAGATCGCCGCCGATGACTCGTGCAATGGCTTCAAATAGCGGCATCTCTACTCCATGGCAGCGGGCCAACTCCAGTACCGCCTGGGATGTCGGAACCCCTTCCGCCACTTGCGCAACGTCACGAATGGCGGTCTCCAATGGAATGCCTTCTCCCAAGGCGAAACCGATGCGGTAGTTCCGGCTGTAACGGCTGACGGCGGTCGCGAACAGGTCGCCGATGCCGGCGAGCCCCAGGAACGTCTTGACCGTCGCGCCAAGGGCCACGCCGAGCCGTGTCATTTCGCCAAGGCCGCGGGTCATCAGCGCGGCCTTCGTGTTATCTCCGAACCCGAGCCCGTCGCTGACCCCGCCGGCGATCGCCAAAACATTCTTGAGCGCTCCACCTAGCTCGACTCCGACGACATCGGAAGAGGTGTAGACACGCAAGGCCGGAGAGAGGAAGAGCGCCTGGATTTCCTCGGCAAGCGTCTCGTCTTGGGATGCGATCACCGTTGCGGTCGGGAACTCCAGCGCCATCTCTTTCGCAAGATTTGGTCCCGAAAGCGCAGCCATCTTCGCGTTCGATCCCAGGACTTCGAAGCCGATCTCGGTCATCCGCATTCCGGATTCCGGTTCCAAGCCCTTCGCAGCCATCAACCAAGGCATTTCCGCAAGTTTCGCCACTGCCTTTGCCTGCTGTAGCGCCTCGCGTACGCCGGAACTTGGAACGGCCAACACGGCGAGATCGCGACCCTCCTCCGCTGCCTGCAGGTCGCTGAACGGTACAACGCTTTCCGGGAGGAGATGCCCCGGCAGATAGCGCTCGTTTTCCCGCCGCTCGCGGAGCCTCTCGATCGCCGCCTTGTCCCTGCCATGCAGCGCGACCGGGATCCCCTTCCGGCCCAAGGAGAGAGCCAAGGCGGTCCCCCAACTACCGGCCCCCACGATCAGGCAGGAGTTCACGCGCCGTACTTCTCCTGGACCTCAATGAACTGGGTAAGTATCGGAACCACATTGTTACCGATGAGTCTGCCGAGCGAACCAGGGCCGCAGGATATCTCATCGTGGCGCGTGACGGCGTCGACACGGACGCCTTCTCCCCAGATGGTCAGCGCCACCGGATCGCCGCTGTGGTCTCCCAGTTCGCACGGTGTCGAGTGATCCGACATGAGTGCGACATAGAGACCGGGGCCGGATCGCTCAAGAATCATCCCCACCATTGCGTCCAGCTTTTCCACTTGGCGCGCTTTTTCGGCCGGATTGTTGTCGTGCCCGCACAGGTCCGGACCCTTGACATTGCACAGAACGAAATTATGCTGGACCAAAACGTCGATGAGCAAACGGCCCATTGAATCGAGGTCCGAATCCAAGCCGCCTGTTGTACCGACGGCATCGTAGGGCGTCATGCCGACAAATCGTCCGATCCCTCGGATCAGTCCGGTCTCAACAACGCAGGCGGAATTGACATTGTGCAATTCATTGATGGGCCGCAGATTTGGCGCCTGGCCGGCGCCCCGGGGCACGATGCAGTTCGCCGCAGGCAGGCCCAGCGCCTCTCGATCTAGATTGATCCGGTGCTTTTTCAGAAGCTCTATGGATACTTCCACAAACTGATTCACGACTCGAGCCGTGCGAATCCCCTCCGGGCTGCCGTCGAGCGCGTAACATTCGCTCAGTGGCTTGCCCTCCTCGTGTGGGTCTACGTCGCTCACCTTCGAACTGAGACCCATTCCGTTCAAAACCAGCGCGCACCGATGGGCGACTGACTCTTTGACGTAGCAGGTCACTCCGTCGATCACCTTGCCGTTCATCACCTCAGCGAGCTCCGCCGTCCCTTCGGTAATCCGACCGGCACGTCGGTCTGTCACCACGCGATTTTCGTCAATCGTTGAGAAATTGCAGCGAAAGGCCACGTCTCCGCCTTGCACGTCCATGCCGATGCCGAGAGCTTCGAACGGCCCGCGGCCGGTATAGACCTGAAAGGGATCATAGCCGAGGAGCGATAGATGGCCGGTATCGGACCCGCACCGGATGCCGGGCCGAACCACGTCGCACAAGCCATTGATGCCTTCCGTCGCCAAGCGATCGAGGTTTGGGGTGTGGGCGGCTTGCAGGGGGGTTTTCCCGCCGAGTTCTTTACAGGGACGGTCGGACATGCCGTCGCCGATCAGCAGCAGGGCTCGTTTCGTCATGCCGAACAGTATACTTTGCGGCCTACTTTCGCGTGTCCCAAAGACAGGCCTCTTCATCGGTCAGGATTCGAGCCTTCGGGTCGGTTCCGGCCAACAGGTCAGCTAATTTGAGCGATTTCACGTGTCCATCGATGAAGGCCGTGTTGAAGACCTGGTGCGAAGTGTGCCAAGGGTAGGCATACCCGAATGCTCCCGACATGGCACGGCATTCCTGAGAATCGGGGTCTCCGGGTCCAACGGTCCAGCAGCGCCACCCGGCGCGGGTGCAGTCCAGGAAGTCCTCCGATGCAGGCGCGTCCACCGCCCAAGACCCGCCTCCATACGGCGTCCCATCCGTTTGCCGCTTCCAGACCGAGTCGACCAGCAAGATGGTCTTGGCCTGTGATGGGATGGCGCCGAATCGGGCGTTGAACTTGTCTCGCTTGAACGTGTATGCCAGCCAACTGTAATTGAGGCCCATGTGGCTGCGAAACGCCCAAGCCCAATGCCTCTTTGCCGTCTGGTCTTGCGGGATAGGCTGCTCGTCGCGCGGGGCCTTCGACATCTCGCTATCCGTTGCCGCGAGGTCGGAAGGGCAGCGGAAGAACTGCCAGTCCTTGGCGTATCGCTGCACGATTTCCGGCCAAGCCATGTCATGATCGGATTCGGAGGTCCAGGAGCCGACGAAGCTGTCGCACAGTCCATGGGAGGTTGGCGGGACGCACCGGTCGCCGTTGTCCGATGAATACAGGAAGATGGCCTTGCCTCCCTGGTTCATGTTGCTGAGGCAGATGGTCTTTTTTGCGGAATCGCGGGCGCTCAAAAAGACTGGAAATAGAATCGAGGCGAGGATCGCGATGACGGCGATCACAACCAAAAGCTCAATCAGGGTAAATCCGCGGCGCACGTAGCATGTTTCACTGGGTACTAAGGTTTCTCCTTCAGCGCGGATTCCCCGAGTTCAGTGAGCACCACATGGCCGTCGAGGAGCCGAACGAGCCCTTCGATCTGAGCGTCTTCCCACACGGATTGTCGGGGACACGAAGTCTTCCATGCCTCGCGCGTTTCGTCGAACGACCGCGGGCGCTCGGCGATCCACGTTAGTAACTCTTTCATGAGCAAGGGCGAGTCATCAGGCATGTTGGGAGAATCCTCCCTCCCCGGTCTAAACAGCAAGCGGGGAGGGTAGTGATTATCTATTTCCGAGTTTTCCAACCGACGGCATCGGCGACGGAGGCAGAGACTTGTCTGTCGGCTCAGGGAAGGTATTCACCTTTTCGTAGCTCCCGCCGGCCTTGCTGTTCGACACCCTCCACCAGGTTATCCCGCCGATAACGACCAGGGCCAGCACAAGAACGATGATCGTCGTTTTTGGGTCTAAGGATCGCTTCATGGCTACTTTAGTGTGTCCCACTGGCAAAGATCGGCGTCCAAGATTTGATTGTTCTTGGGATTGGTCCCGGCGAGAAGATCGCCGAGACGGTTGGACTTGGCGTGGCCATCGATATAGGCGGTGTTGAACAGCGACTTACCGGTATGCCAAGGATAGCTGCCGCCCCAGGCATTCCATTGCGCCTTGCAGACAGCCGAATCCGGATCGCCGTTGCCCGCTATCCAGCATCGCCAGCCGCCGAGCCAGCAACGCATATCGCTTGGCGTAACCGGGGCGTCGACCGCCCAGTTACCGCCTCCTAGTGGAGTACCATCCGGAAGCCGATTCCAAACAGAATCGGTGAACATGATCGTTCGCGCCGGACTCGGAGCGTAGGAAAGACGGAAGTTTTTCATAATGCCAGCCGAGCACGGCGCGGTGCTATACGATAGCCAGTCAAAGTTCAGGCCCACGTTGGCCCGGAATCCCCAGGCCCAATGCCGTTTTGTCGAATCGGTAGGCGGGATTTTCGTCGCGTCGTCGAGGTCCACAGACAGGTCGTTGTCGTTCGCATTGCGGTCCGACGGGCAACGGATCACGTTCCAGCTCTTCATGTACGGTTGAATCGTCTCCGGCCACGGCTTGTCGTGGTTGGCGGCGCTCGTGTACACACCGTATCCGGGCATACCGAAGCCGGCGCTGTTGACCGGCACGCAGCGATTCCCGTTGTCGTCGGCATACATGAGCACCGACCGTTGGCTTTGGCTGAAATTGCTGATGCACTGTGTTTTGAACGCGCTTTCCCTTGCCTGTGCAAAAACAGGAAAGAGTATCGCGGCCAGAATGGCTATGATTGCGATGACGACGAGCAGTTCGATAAGTGTAAATGCGTTTTTGTTTTTCATTGCAGATCGTACAGGTATTCATCCCTGTCCAAGATTTGTCCTGCCCAGCCGTCGCGGACGTCACATCCGGCGGCGAGCTGAGTAACTCGAAGGGCCTTGACATGCGTGTCAGTGAAGATGACAACCGCCGTATCCGTGTGGAATGGCCAAGCGCCGCCATAAACCGTCCACGCGAGCGGCTTCGAAGGCGTCCACCCTCCAAACCAATATGGGCTATTGCCCGGGAAAGCGAAGGTATCTATCCCCTTGTAAACGCGAGCCGGGGGATCGAGTGCCCAATTGCCACCTCCGATCGGTCTGCCGCTGCTCGGATCTCGTTCCCAAATACTGTCGATTGCCAGGATGCACTTCGAAGGCGCTTGAATCCGGTTGTCTTTGATGGACCACATTCGGTCGGGATAGGCGAGCATTGTCATGATGTACTGGCAATTGATGCCGAAGTTCGTAAGGGTGCCTCGCCAGAACTCCCTGCAATGCCGATCGTTGGCTGCGCACTTCTGGTTCGTGATTTGATTACGCTCGATCACGTCTGGGATTTGGTTTGCATCTCCAGGATCGCTAAACACTTCCCAGTTCTTTGTGTAGGGCTGAATAAGTTGGCCCCAAACCATGTTCTTGGGATCGCTCAGGCCCGCAGCAGTCCCCGGCAAGTAGTTGAGGGGTGGGTACTTCTGGCTGTTGTCGCCTTTGTACATCTCCATTGCCTTGCCAAGCTGATTGAAGTTGCTGAGCGCCTGGGTCTTCTTTGCCTGCTTACGGGCCTGTGCGAAGACCGGAAAGAGGATCGCGGCTAGGATGGCTATGATTGCAATGACGACGAGCAATTCGATGAGAGTAAAACCGCGTTGTTTCATCGTGCTACCTCCAAATGGCTTGCCTACCTTGTTGAGGCTTCACAGCATTATACAGGGAATTTACTTCAAATCCCACAAATATGCCTCTCGATCCGTGATTGGCCCCTCCCAACCGTCGCGGACGTCGCAGCCTGCTGCGATTTGGCCGATGGTCATCGCTTTGACATGGGTGTCGGTGAAAATCACCTGCGCGTTATCGGCGTGCCACGGCCAAACCCCGCCGTAAACGTTCCAGACGAGCGGATGGCTCGGCTCCCAACCGCCGAACCAATAGGGACTGTTCCCTGGGAATGGGAAGGTGTCTTGGTTATTGTAGATTCGCGACGGCGGATCGACAGACCAGCTTCCCCCGTCTTCCGGCGCTCCCGTTTGGGCGTTCCGTTCCCAAATGCTGTCGAGCGCCAAAATGCATTTCGCGGGCGCTTCGATCCGAGTGTCCTTGATCGGCCACTCGCGATCAGGGTAGGCAAGCTCCGGCGCAATGTATTGAGAATTTATCCCGAAATTCGTCAGCATGCCTCGCCAGAATTCATAGCAGGTTCGGTTTCCCGGCGGGCAGGGTTGGTTGTTGATGTGGTCGATACGGTATGTCGAATCGACCTGATTGAAATCTGCCGGGCAAGCCAGGACTTCGTAGCTCTTCGTGTATGGATATAACATTTGTCCCCAGACCGTATCGAGATTGTGATGACAGAATGCGGCGGTACAGGGCTTGTAATCGATGGGCGAATACTTTTCACTCCAATCGATCTTATACATCTCCATCGCCTTGCCGATCTGGTTGAAATTGCTTTGACAGCCTGTCTTCTTGGCCTGAAGGCGGGCGCTGGCGAAAACAGGGAATAAGATCGCCGCCAAGATGGCTATGATCGCAATGACGACCAAGAGTTCGATCAAGGTGAATGCGTGTTTCATCGACTATCCTCCCAAAAACGCAAAAGACCCCGTGCGTTGTGGGGTCATTTCAAATTGGCTGGACGAATCAACCGTTACTACTTAAGTTTGGTCGGCGCTACAACGCCCGGCACAACTCCGCCCTCCGGCACAGGAGCAGCCCTGTTATTCTTGGTCAATTCGTTCACGGTCGCGTTGACGTCGCTTCCCTTGTCAGCCCCCGCAACTTTCAGGTAAATAAAGGCAAGAACGGCGACGAGCACGACTACGGCGAAAACGATGTAAATCGGACTAACACTCTTCTTCATAGACGCAAATTATCCTGTTCGATGAATTTGGATCGGAATCTTACCGATCCACGACGCTGCTTTTTCATCCTACCCGATATTTCGCGGTGCTGCCTCTTTAGTCCGGCGTCAAAACCAAATGGTTCACAAATGAGGCATACGCCCTCGAAGCCAGTTCGAGGGCGTATTGAGATGATCTAGATTCCGGCTAGATTACTGGAGGTCCCAGAGATATGCATCTCGGTCCAGTATCTGACCGCCCCAAGCGTCGCGAACATCGCAACCCGCCGCTATCTGAGGAATCTTCATAGTCTTCACATGAGTGTCTGTGAAGATGACAATGGCCTGCTCGCCACCGAGGTGATACGGCCAGACCCCGCCATAGACATTCCACGCCTTCGGCTGGCTTGGCATCCAACCACCAAACCAGTACGGGCTGTTGCCCGCATACGGGAAGGTGTCTATTCCATTGAAGGTTCTGGAGGGCGGATCTAAATCCCAGTTACCGCCGCCTCGCGGATCGCCGGAGACCGGGTCGCGCCACCAGACACTGTCCAACGCCAAAATGCACTTTGCGGGCGCCTGGTTGCGCGAATCCTTAATTCCGTATGAGCGGTCCGGATTCGCGAGCGTCGGCATGATGTACTGTCCGTTGACGCCGAAGTCGGTGAGCGTGGCGCGCCAAAACTCTTCGCAGAGTCGCAGCGTCGCCGCCGGACACTTCGTTCCGGTGTTCTGATCCGTCTGGAAATTCACCAACGTCTGGTTCTTGTCTCCGGGATCGCTAAACACATCCCAGTTCTTAGTGTACGGCTGCACATTCTGACCCCATGCCTTATTTTTAAGGTGGTTGCAGTTAACCGCGGTGCAAGGAAGATAGTTCGCTTGGGGATACTTTTGACCGTTGTCCCCCTTGTACATTTCGATGGCCTTTCCCAGTTGATTGAAGTTGCTCTGGGCTTGGGTCTTTTTGGCCTGGTTTCGCGCTTGCGCGAAGACAGGGAATAGAATAGCCGCTAGAATGGCAATGATTGCGATCACGACGAGGAGTTCGATGAGCGTAAAGCCTCGTTTCATGATGAGCCGGTACCTCCTACAAGGTGATTTGGTCGCTCCGAAGTCGCAAAAACGGACGCCGGGGCAGGAACCTTTATTCTAACTCAATCCTTGGCAAACTGGTCGAGATTTTCCAATTGCCATTAGAAAGGAACAGATTAATGGCTGGTGGAGTGCCAATCAACCTGACGCAAAATACCGGCTATAGGTTTAATTCTCCCAAAACCAAGTATTAATACGGAATGTATCTGATCCTATTAAAGTAATTCGGCATTTGCCCCCAGACCGTATCGAGATCGTGATGGCAGCATGCGGCGGTACAAGGCTTGTAATCGATAGGCGAATATTTCTGACTCCAATCGATCTTGTACATCTCCATTGCTTTTCCAATCTGGTTGAAATTGCTTTGGCAGCCTGTCTTCTTGGCTTCTGACTGGCAGACGCAAAAACAGGGAACAGGATGGCCGCCACAATCGCGATAATGGCGATCACAACCAGCAGCTCGATGAGAGTGAACCCGCGATTCATATTCATCCTCCGAACCGCTCGCATCTGGGATATCCGCGCGAACGAGTCTTTGGCGGCCGGGCTTTCGGCCAATCCTGCTAGCGCATTTTTACCGGAGCAGAGACGCCAGGAACAGCGCCGCCGGCGGGCAGACTTGGTCCCTTCTGATCCTTTGTGAGTTCTTTCACGGTTGAATCAACATCACTGGATTTGTCCGCAACGCCGCCTTTGAGGTATGCGAACGCGAGAACTGCCGCGCATGCGACGGCGGCAAAAACGATATAGATTGGACTGACGTTTTTCTTCATGGTCCAATTCTGTCCGAGGAGGGATAGCAATATCCCCCCTCAAACAGCGTTGATTATTTTCCGCCCCGTCCCGTCGTCGGGCCGATCTCACCAGGGCGAGTGCCGCCAGGTTGCAGACCCGTATCTTGGTGCTTCATTTGCTTGATGGTCTCAGCATCTTTCGCGGTATCGGGCATGTCCGGATTTGAACCGCCCTTCATGAAGGCGATCGCTAGAATGACCCCCGCCACGACGAGGCCAACGACGATCCAAAGCGGATTAACAGATTTCTTCATGTTTTATTGAAGATCCCAAAGGTACTTGTCTCGATCGAGGATGAACCCCGTCCAGCCATCCTGCAGGTCACAACCCTCGGCGAGCTGGAGCGGCTTAAGGTTCTTGACGTGCGTATCGGTGAATATGACTGTACACGATCCATGCCAAGGCCAGCAACCTCCATAGAAGTTCCATGCCAATGGCTTGCTCGGGTTCCAACCGCCGAACCACCACCACGTCGAGTAGCCTGCTGGTAAGGGTAGCGTGTTGGTGTTGTCAGGAAGCTTATTTGCCGGTGGATCGAGGGCCCAATTGCCCCCACCGATGGGAGCGCCCGACACTGGATCGCGGTCCCAAATGCTGTCCACAGCCAATATGCATTTGGACGGGGCCTGGTTGCGAGTATCTTTGATGCCCCAGCCTCCGCAGTGAGAGCCGACGCATGCAAGCGGAGACAGATTTTGCATGTTGAGGCCGATGTTGGCCAAGGTGCCGCGTCCGTAATACTTGCAGTTCGTATCGGTCGGCGCGCAAGCTGCGTTGGTTTCCACATTTCTTTCGAGCGTCTTATCAACCTGATTGGGATCGCCTGGGCAACTGTAGACGTTCCAGTTCTTTACATAGCTTTGGATTGTCCATGTCCACGGCTTATCCGGAAAATGGAATGTGTACGGATCCAAGTTGGTCGGTGCATACTTCTGATCATTGTCGGTCTTATACATTTCCATCGCCTTGCCAATCTGATTAAAATTACTTTGGCAGGCGGTCTTTTTGGCCTGAAGCCTCGCTTGCGCGAAGACAGGGAAAAGAATAGCCGCTAGAATAGCAATGATTGCGATGACGACGAGGAGTTCGATGAGCGTAAAGCCTCGTTTCATGATGAGTCGGTACCTCCTACAAGGTGATTTGGTCGCTGCGACGTTACGAAAGAGCAACGCCGGCGCATGAACCTTTATTCTATCTCAATCCTTGGCAAATTGGTTGAGATTTTCCAGTTGCCATTAGAAAGGAACAGATTAATGACTGGTGGAGTGCCAATTAACCTGACGCAAAATACCGGCTATCGGTTCAATCCACCTTAAACCCAGTATTAATACAGAACTCCGCTTTCCATTTATGGCTTCGGCAGCCTCCACGACATGGGCGGCTGCCGAAATTACAAAGGCCTAAAGGTTGATTACTGCAGGTCCCAGAGGTATCGGTCCCGATCCGTGATCGCTCCACCAAATCCGTCACTGACGGTGCAGCCGTCAACCAGCTGCGGAATCGTCAGTGTTTTGACGTGAGTGTCGGTGAAGATGACCACGGCCTGACCTCCGCCGAGGTGCCAAGGCCATACGCCGCCATAAACGTTCCATGCCTTCGGCTTGCTGGGAAACCAGCCTCCGCCGTACGAAAATTGTCCGACTTCTGCGTAGGGGAATGTGCTATTCCCGTTAAATTTCTCAGCGGGCGGATCGACGAGGAAGCTGCCGCCACCCTTCGGCTGGCCGCTCGTGGAGTCCCGATCCCAAACGCTGTCCACCGCCAAAATGCACTTGGACGGCGCCTGGTTCCGCGTATCTTTGATCCCCACGGGTAAGTCGTTGCCGTTCTCATCGGTTATGACCGGCATGATGTAATCCATGTTGATGCCAACGTTGGAAACGGTCGCCTGCCAAAACTGCTGGCAAAGCTGCAACGTGGCGGCCGGGCACTTCGAACCGGTACTGTGGTCCGTTTGAAAATTGGTGATGCCTTGATTGCTGTCCACCGGATCCGCGAAAACGTCCCAGTTCTTGGTGTACGGTTGAACGAGTTGGCCCCAAACTCGGTTGTTGAGATGGTTGAGAGGACCGTACACGTACAAGCCCATCGGATACTTCTGTCCGTTATCCGATTTGTACATTTCCATGGCTTTGCCAATTTGGTTGAAATTGCTTTGCGCCTGGGTCTTCTTCGCTTGGTTCCGGGCCTGCGCAAAGACCGGGAAGAGAATGGCGGCTAATATCGCGATGATGGCGATGACGACGAGAAGCTCAATGAGCGTGAAACCCCGCTTCATGGTGGGTGTTGTCCTCCGACTCGAGATTTGATCGACCTAAGTGCCTAATAGAAGATACGTTCCGGGTGTGGGCCCTGATTGGTTTATTTCGGCTGCCTTGTCAAGATCACGGAGTATAGAACAGTTTTCTGCTCAGTATGCGCGGGGCAAATGACCCAATCATGACCAAACCTCGTATTTATACCGGTCTAATCGGTTAGATCCGGCTCGTGTACGGCTACGATCTCGTAGTGAAACTCTCCCTTTGGTCCTTCGACGGAAACAACATTCCCGGCTTCGCGTCCGATCAATGCCTTGCCGATGGGCGAAATGATGGAAATCAATCCCTGAGACGGATCCGCCTCGAATGCTCCCACTAACGTGAACTCTTCCTCAAAATTGGAACCTGCTTCGCGAACCACGACTTTCGAGCCGAGATGCAGCATCGCCCCGGCACCGTCCGGGCGTTCGATGATTTGGGCCCGCTCCAATATCCATTCGAGGTCTTTGATTCGGCCCTCCAGCCGCGCCTGGTTCAATTTAGCCTCATCGTATGCCGCGTTTTCTCGCAGATCGCCATGGGATCGCGCCTCTCTGAGGGCCTCAGACATGAACGCCCGGCGCGGGCCCTTGAGGTGCTCGAGCTCCTTTTCAATCTTGCCTTTTCCTTGCGCAGTGAGTTCAATCGCTTCTTTGGCCATGGAATGCCTACGGTAACACGTGGAGAGGCTTCTGGTCAAGAGGAGGCGTATAATACGATTGTATGAAGACGATAGAGGAACTCAAGAAGCGAGAACAGGAGCTAAAGGCCGAACTTGCCGAGGTCAAGATGGAGATGAAGCGGCTGCAGAACGGCGGGAAGGGGCACTTCCTTAGCGAGTGTTACGGGTCATACCCAGGCTCCACCACCAAGGAAGACATCGATTCGGGTCTGTATCGGTTTCCGACGAGACGCTCGTGAGAACCAGTTTCTTGACTCCCTGCACTTATGACGATATACTTTCAAGACAATGAGCGGGGGTAGTTCAGCGGTAGAACGTCAGCTTCCCAAGCTGAATGTCGCGGGTTCGATTCCCGTCTCCCGCTCCAGCTATTTTCTCCAGTAATCCCCATGCGCATACCGATACGTCGACGGCTGATCGTGCGGCGCGGGCGCCAGGTACGGCTCTTCATCCGGAAGCAACTTAGCCCGACGCTGAATGCATGCATTGAGCACATTCTGCTTCAGAGGAATATATTCCGGAATATGCGGACCCAGAGCCTTTTCCACATGCGCGGCGCGGAATTCGTAATAGATCACCCGCCGCAGCTTATCGCCTCGGTTAGAGGGAGAGCCATGGAGCACGAGAATGTTGTGGAACATCACGTCACCGGGCTGCATCATGGCAGGCACAGCGCCATCGGGAACGAACTCATCGACCGGAACGTCGCCTGCGGGCCGGGCGGCAATCCAATCCTTGATTCGGTCCGGCTCCCAGAGATGGCTGCCCGGGATGACCCAAACGCACGTATTCCGGTCGGCCTCGTCCAGATAAAAGTCCACGTTGAAGATCGGCACATCTCCGACACACTCCGTCCCCGCATCGCGATGCCATGGAACAACAATCCCCTCGCCCGGCATCTTGATAACCATGGAATCCCAGGTCGGAATCAGGTCCGGGCCCATCAGCTTCTCCACCGAGCGCAGGATAAACGGGTGGCCGAGCAGCGCCTTGCAGGCATCCTTCTTATCGATCACGTACTCGACGCGTTTTAGGACCGGCGCCCCTGTGGCCAATCCCTTTCCGTAGGCAAAATCCGGGTCGTCATTGGCGCCACTTGTGCCTTGGCCGATCAGCTCGTCCGTTGCCCGGCGCAATGCTGAGAGCTCCCGCTCATCCAGGACGCCTCTCAAGATGAGATATCCGTTGTCATGAAAAAACTGGGCCTGTTCGTCGGTGATCACTCTGCTCATAGCTCCATTCTATCCTGTTTCGGCGCTAGCGATCCGTCCGAAATTGGGGGAGAAGGTCTGTATAAAGGGCTTGGAATTGTTGGTATCCCTTCTCATACGAGGCGACATTCCCAGCATCCGGCTCGATGCGGTTGCCCAGAACGATGCAGGCGCGGCAAGCCTCTTCCACCGACGGCCACCAGCCGATGCCGACGCCAGCAAGAAGCGCCGCGCCATAGGACGGCCCCTCATCCACATTGACTCTCACATGCGGGGCATTTGTGACATCCGAAAGGACCTGCAGCCAAAAATCGCTCCGCGCCCCGCCGCCGGTCGCCCGCGCCTCCGTGATGGCAATCCCCATCCCCTTCAGCAGCTCATACGAGTCGCGCAGACCGTACGCAACACCCTCGAATACGGCGCGCGCGAAGTGGGCCTTCGTGTGGGCTAGCGTCGCGCCGAAAAATACAGCGCGGGCGTTCGGGTTCTTGTGCGGCGAGCGCTCCCCGGAAAGATAGGGAAGGAAGAACAGGCCCTCCGCGCCCGCCGGAACTGTTGCGCCCATCTGCGCGATCGAATCGTAGCTCTCGCCGGGGCAAAAGGTGTCGCGGAACCAACGCAGGCTGCCGGCCGCCGAGAGCATCACGCCCATCACATGCCATTTGCCAGGTACGGCATGGCAAAACGTGTGCGCGCTGAGCTGCGGGTCCACGCTGGGCGAATCGAGCGCGGAAAACACCACGCCGCTCGTTCCGATGGCGGTGGAGACCACGCCCTCTTGGATACTGCCAACCCCGACCGCGCCCGCCGCCTGGTCCCCGCCGCCGCCGACAACCGGGGTTCCGATTGGCACCCCCCAGTCGTCGTTCGTTACCTTCGTAGTCGGCTCTGGCCCTTCGCCGAGCGGCGGCATCCAATCGGCGGGAATTTCAAGTTGACCCAGAATCTCCTCAGACCAACGGCGGGCCGGAACGTCTAAAAGGCTTGTCCCCGATGCGTCCGATACCTCCGAAAAGTACTGACCGGTAAGTCGATACCGGATGTAGTCTTTCGGCAGAAGGACCGTTTTGACGCGGCGATAGTTGTCCGGTTCGTGGTTTCTCAGCCACAGGATTTTCGGCGCGGTGAACCCGGTGAGGGCCGGGTTGCACGTGATCTCGACGAGCCGGGGAACGCGCTGCTCGATCTCGCGGCACTCCGCCTCCGTCCGTTGGTCGTTCCACAAAATTGCGGGCCGGATCACGTTGCCGCCGGCACCCAGGAACACGGACCCGTGCATCTGGCCGGTCAGCCCAACCCCGACGACCAGACCATCCACCTGATCCAACGCTTCTCGCACGGACCGGCAGGCGGCCTGCCACCAGTCCTCCGGGTCTTGCTCGGACCAGAGGGGCCTTGGCGTGTGCAGGTCCAGTTCTGCATGCCCGCTCGCTACGACCGTGCCGCCCCGATCGACGAGCAAAGCTTTAACGCCGGAGGTCCCAACATCCACGCCGAGAAGAAGTTCTACCATCGAAGACAAGAAGCCCTCCCCTTTTTCCACTCATGCCGGGTCCTTCCATTTACCGCGAACTGGAAAAGGGGGAGGGTTGGGTGGGGGTTTCTTCGCTCGCTATCGCATGCCGACTTCTTGGACAGATGGAAGTGCGCCACACCCCCCAATTCACCCCCACCCAACCCTCCCCCTTTTTCCCGGTTGCTGGAAGGCGGGAGGATTCATTGGACGGGAAAAAAGGGGAGGGCTTTTCAGAGATGTGTTGGGGTCCTCGTCTGGCAATACCGAACAAACACTGACAACCATAGACCCCAACCTTGCTTGATGTGTAGGGGTCCTCGCCAGGCAACCCTGAACTTACATAGACAGCCTAAGACCCCAACACCATATCTGATCTGCCAAAATGAACGATATATGCTGACCCCCGATCATACCGTCAAGGCCATCCTCAAGAAGAAACCCGGAGAGAAGATCGCCGCGTCCGGCTGGGTGCGGACCCGGCGCGACTCCGCAAACGTCTCCTTTGCCGAGCTGAACGATGGAAGCTGCTTCACCAGTTTGCAGGTTGTCATTGAGAAAGGCGTGGTGCCGGATCACGTCTTGGAACAAGTGACGACGGGAAGTTGCGTCACGGCGCATGGGGAACTGGTCGAATCTCCCGCTTCCGGCCAAGCGGTGGAGCTGAAAGTCAGCGAATTGGAGCTTCATGGAACGGCCGCGGCCGCCGAATACCCCTTGCAGAAGAAGCGCCACAGCTTCGAGTACCTGCGCGAGATTGCCCACCTCCGAGTGCGCTCCAACACCTTCGGCTCGATATTCCGAGTCCGCCACGCGCTGTCCTACGCCATCCACAAGTTCTTCAACGACGAGGGGTTTCTCTACGTCCACACGCCCATCATCACCGCGTCCGACTGCGAAGGGGCAGGGGCCATGTTCGGCGTCACCACGCTGGACCTCTTCAATCTGCCTAGCCAAGGTGGGCCGGACTTCACGAAGGACTTCTTCGGCAAGCCCGCCTATCTGACGGTGAGCGGGCAGCTCGACGCGGAGATTTTCGCCCTGGCGTTCAGCAACGTTTACACCTTCGGTCCCACGTTCCGGGCCGAGAACTCCAACACGCCCCGGCACCTGGCGGAGTTCTGGATGATCGAGCCAGAGATGGCATTTTGCGATTTGGACGGCGACGCGGCGCTGGCGGAAAAGTTCCTGAAGTATCTGATCCGGTACGTGATGGACAATTGTCGAGAAGATCTAGAGTTTTTTAATCAGCGCATTGATGACACGGTGATCGCGACCTTGGAGCACGTGGAGCGGTCGCCTTTCGCGCGCGTCACCTACACGGACGCTATCAAGATTCTGGAAGATTCCGGCCAAGCGTTCGAGTTCCCGGTGCATTGGGGCATGGATATCCAGACCGAGCACGAGCGCCATCTGACGGAGGTGGAGTTCAAGCGGCCGGTCGTCGTAACCGACTACCCGAAGGCGATCAAGGCGTTCTATATGAAGCGAAACGAGGACGACCGAACGGTGCGGGCGATGGATGTGCTTGCGCCGCGCATTGGGGAGATCATCGGGGGCAGCCAGCGCGAAGAACGGCATGGCGTGCTGCTCGCCTCCATCCGGGAAAACGAGCTTCCCGAGGAGGCCTATTGGTGGTATCTGGAACTGCGAAAATTCGGCACTTCGCCACATGCTGGGTTCGGGCTCGGATTGGAGCGGATGCTGATGTTCGTGACCGGGATGAAGAATATTCGCGACGTGATCCCGTTCCCCCGTACGCCACAGAGCGCGGAGTTCTAGCCATGCCGTTCTGTCCGGAATGCCGTTATGAATACATCGCGGGTACTGAAGAATGTCCTGATTGTGGCGCCAAGCTCGTTGACAAATTGCCGCCGGATCCCAAGGAGTTGGAGCGTGAGGACGAGCAGCGCGTAGAAGAGTTGAGGCGCGAACACAATGAGCACCTCGACGAGTCACCGCTCGTGTGTGTGTTCGATCAGGAAAACGACCAACAGGGAGAGCTCGTCCGCTACGCATTGGCATCCAACGGGATCAGGTGTTGGAGTTCTGCCGGGCGATTGGCCGGTGGCGAGTACGGTAGCATCTATGTTCTCCAAGACCACCTGGAAGAAGCGCAGAAGGTGGTTGCGTCGTTGAATCTGGGAAAGAGTGGTGGCAAGTGAGATGCCGTTTTGTCCGGAGTGCAGATATGAATACGTCGAAGGGACCACTGAATGCCCCGACTGCAATGTGCAGCTGATTGACAAACTGCCACCAAGCCCTGAAGAACTGGCGCACGAGCATAACATGCATCTTGACAATTCACCGCTTGTACTTCTCGTAAGGCCAAATGACAATCAGCAGGCATTCATGATCAATGACGCGTTGGCCGTCAGCAAAATCCAGACTTGGTCCCATTCATCGCCCTCTGGAAAGAGCAGAGTTGATAACAGCATCTATGTCTTAGAAGACCATCTAGAAGATGCGAGAAAGGTGCTTGCCTCGTTGAACTTGAGTGAAAGAGGTGCGTGAAATGCCGAACTGTCCGAAATGCAAATATGAATATGTCGCCGGAACCAAAGAATGTCCCGATTGTGGCGTCGCGCTCGTCGAACATATCCCGAATGCACGCGATGCTGATCTCGCATTGTTGACAACCGCGAATTCTATTCTCGAGGCGCGGACAATCGCGGACTATCTCAAGGCAAATCAGATCCCCTGCGTCGTCCGGCCGGAAGGTCTGTTCGCCAACTTGGGAGAGGTCGGGCCAGCCAGCATCTTCGTCCGCGAAGATCAGCTCGAGCGCGCGCAGACGATTACCGGCTGCCGCCTGAACCCATAGCGTATAATCCAACACATGAAAAAGCTACTGTTGATCCTCACCGCCATCCTCGTCGCAGCGCTGTGGTCGGGGTGCGATGCCCTCAAGGGCTCCGAGAAGAAGCGCGGCCAGGTGGACCTTGGCAAGTCCCAGGATACCGAGAAGAAGGGCGAAGTGAAGGGCATGCCGTCCGGCGCCGGTGGAGGCGTGGTTACCGACGATGGGCTGCATTAGTGGCGGCAGAGCAGTATAGGGCTTACATTGGCGGCGAGTGGGTGGCGACGGGAACGGGCGGCAGTTTCGACAACATCAACCCGGCGGATCACAACGATGTGATTGGCACATTCCCGCGTGGTGGGGAAGCGGAAGTGAATGCGGCGGTCGCGGCGGCGAAGGCGGCATTTCGAGGCTGGTCGCTGACCCCGGCGCCCAAGCGCGGCCAGATCATCCAGCGCGTCGGCGATATCCTCTCGGAGCGCAAAGAGGAGCTGGCCCGGCTGATGACCCGCGAAATGGGCAAGGTGCTGGCCGAGACCCGGGGCGACGTGCAGGAGGCCATCGACACCGCCTACATGTCCGCCGGGGAGGGCCGCCGGATGTATGGCGACACCTGCCCGGTCGAATTGCCCAACAAATTTGGAATGAGCATTCGGATGCCGATCGGTGTCGCCGGCATCATCACGCCGTGGAACTTCCCGCTCGCGGTCCCCACCTGGAAGATATTTCCGGCCCTTGTCTGCGGCAACACGGTGGTCATCAAACCAGCGCCCGATACCCCCGCCAGCATCGCCAAACTCGCCGAGGTCTTCGAGCAGGCGGGCCTGCCGAAGGGCGTTTTCAACGTCGTTTATGGAGATAAGGAGGTCGGCGAGCCGCTGGCCACCCATCCGGACGTGGGCGTCGTGGCGTTTACCGGCTCCTCGGCGGTTGGCCGCCGGCTGGCCTCGGTTTGCGGCGAGCGACTGAAGCGGCTGTCGTTGGAATTGGGCGGAAAGAACGCGCAGATCGTTATGGAGGATGCCGACTTAGACTTGGCGTTGGAAGGCGCGCTGTGGGGGGCGTTCGGAACGACTGGGCAACGCTGCACCGCCACGTCGCGTCTCATCCTACACAAAGAGATCGCCGCCGCATTCATCGATCACCTCGCGACGCGGGCCAAAAATATCCGGGTCGGCAACGGGCTGGACGAGAACGTGCAGATGGGACCGATCATCAACGAGAAACAGCGCGATCGGGTGCACGGCTACGTCGAGATCGGGAAGGCGGAAGGGGCCAAACTGCTGATCGGCGGACAGCCCAAGACCGGGGGTGATTTTGACCGGGGCTGGTTCTACGAGCCGACCATCTTCACCGGCGTCACGCGCACCATGCGGATTTTTCAGGAGGAGATCTTCGGCCCGGTTCTCAGCGTCATCGAAATCCCATCGTTCGAGGCAGCTATCGAAACGCTGAATGACAGCGCCTATGGTCTCTCTAGTTCCATCTACACGAAAGACGTGAACCGGGCGTTTGCCGCAATTCGGGACATTCAGGCCGGCATCACCTATATCAACGGTCCGACAATCGGTGCGGAAGTTGGCCTTCCGTTCGGCGGGGTCAAGGACACGGGCAACGGGCACAGGGAGGCTGGGCGCCAGGTTTTGGACATTTTCACCGAATGGAAATCGGTGTACGTTGACACTTCGGGTCGTTTGCAAAAGGCGCAAATCGATACGGACGCGCTGGCCTAGCCGGGCCAATGCGCCTAGATTCCGAAATACCCACGCCTGGTATACTTTCGCCCGTCGGCCAGGCACTCGGACAGCACTCCCTGGTATAAATACTATGCATTGTGGCTACAAAATCAGCGCGGTTATCCCCGCATATAACGAAGGCGACGGCATCGGTCCAGTTGTCCAGAGCATCCCGGAGTACGTAGACGAAATCGTCGTCGCGGACAATAATTCGACCGACGACACGTCAGCGGTTGCGACCGCCGCCGGAGCGCGGGTGATATTCGTGAAAGAGCAGGGATATGGCGAGGCCCTGAAGGGTGGCATGAGGGCGGCGACCGGAGACGTGATCGTGACTTTGGACGGCGACGGCACGTACCCGGTAACTGAGATCGGCCGTCTCGTTCAATCCATGCACGACCGCAACTTGGATTTCTTGAGTGGCGCGCGATTCCCGCTCGAAGACAAGACCGCGATGAGCGGTCGAAACGTATTCGGCAACCAGGTCCTAAATATCTGCTTCGGAATAATCTATGGCAAGTTTCTGAAGGACAGCCAATCAGGCATGTGGGTGATGCGTCGCAACAGGCTGGCGCTTTTCGATCTTCGCGGCAGCTCGTGGGAGTTCAGCAGCGAGATCAAGATTGAAGGCATCATCAACCCGAACGTCAAATTTGGCGAGGAGCACATCCATTATGCTCCTCGGGTAGGGAAGTCACACTTCCACGCGTGGCACAAGGCGATCTTGGTCGGATTGTGCGATATCTGGTTCCTGATCGCTCGCCGATTCCGAAGCCGGCCCGCCCCGTACGATCAGCCGGTCTTTTTGCCCCTCGACCCGCCAAGCGCTCCACCCATGCAAGAGGCCGCATCTGGATAGGCCGTTCGATTTTCGCTTCCAAGGGCGGGCACAGCTGCTTTTGATTATTCTGATCGTCGTCCGGCTCGGCTATGGGTTGGTTGCCACAAGGGTCGATCCGTTTCTCAAGAAGAACCCGCTTTACGGTGATGCGACCAACTACGACGAGGCGGCATGGCAATTTGCGCAGACCAATGAGATTGGCGTAAAGACCACGCCGGAGTCCGTTGGATTGCACGAGTACCGTGCACCGCTTTATTCGGTGATCGTCGGCACAGTATATAAGGTGATTGGCCACAGGCCGCAGTCGATTCGAATGCTGCAAGCCATTTGGGCTATCATCTCAGTCGGCCTGTTTTTCGTCAGTTGCCGTCACCTGTTCGGCGAACGGGTGGGACTTTGGTTCCTCGGCCTCGCCATCATTCAGCCGCAGCTCCTGCAGACCTCGGGCTGGCTGTATACAGAGTGCTTACTAATCCTGTTGCTTGCCGTCTGGTTTCTCTTGCATCTGAAAGGGCTGCGCGACGGATTCACGCCGAGACTGGCAATCGTGACGGGCGTGGTGCTGGGAATGCTCAGCCTGACACGGCCGACCTTTTTGCCGGTCACATTTCTGTATGTAATGTGGCTCGCGTTCCAACTTCGTCAGAAGCGGCGCGTCATCGTTCCAGTCATCATTTTGCTCTTCGCCGGATTGGTAATCGCACCATGGACCTACCGGAACGAGAGGGTTTATGGCGGCTTTGTGCCCGTGGCTCTCAGCGGACTTCTGTTCGTGATGGCGAATAATCCGCTCTCACACGGGAGCGCCATGTTGCCGCCCGATCCCTGGTGGATCGGCGATCGTGAGGTGCATATTTGGGCCGAATCCAAAGACATGTCGATATTGGAGAAAGATGCCTATCTCAACCGGTTAGGAATGGAGTGGCTGGCCGCCAATCCGGAAAAGATTCCGCAATTGGAAGCTGAGAAGTATTATCTGACGCTGTCCCCGGTCGGCTATTCGGAAGCGGGGAAGAAGAATTTTCGCATTCCGATGATCGCCGTGCGGTTGGCCGAAGCGCTGTTCATTCTCTACGTAGCGATCAGCCTACGGGGCTATGGTCTCGCACGGAGGCGATACAAGACCCATTTTGTGCCGTTTACCTATTTGTCTGTCACGCTGCTTTTGGTCGCGGGCGTTTTCAGCGGGTCGACTCGCTATCTGCTTCCGCTTGCGCCATTCCTTCTGATGTTCTTCTGTGCCGTCCTCGCGAAATGGCGGCCCGAACCCGCACCTACTGCATGATCTTGACCTTGAACGAAACGGTTCCCGATGCTCCCGCCGCCAAATTCGATATCGTCCAAACTACCTTCTTGTTTATGCTATCGTATACACCGCCGTTGAGAACGGCATAGTAGGTCGACCAGGCGGGAATCGGGGCGCTGACGTACGTGTTCTTGGCATTGGCGGTGCCAATGTTGGTATAGGTGACCGTGTACGTCACGATTTCACCGGGCGCTGCCGTCGCCGGCGTCGCGGCCAGAGCGATTTGAATATTCGGCGCGTTGATCAGTATGAGCGATCCCTTTGGTGGTATTGATACCGTCTTGTTGGCTACGATGTTGCCGTCCAGGTCCTTATATGATCCGATGACATTATAGTTATAGGTGATCGAATCGGTCGGGTTGGCGATGACAGTGCTGTTTGTAAACGTGCGCTTGACTACCGCGCCCGTGTTCATGTCGCCCGCAATGATTTGGTAGGGACCGGTTGGCGTACCATACGGCGCTTCGAAGTCCGTTACCCAATAGGTCGAAGATTCGTTCGGCACCATACCCAGGTAGTCCCAATCTGTCATGCTGCACAGATAGCTTGCCAGCGCAAATCTGCGCTGATCTTTCCAATCCAGCGGGAGTTGGTGGTTCACCACCAAAAGCTTCGTTGTGTTCGTTGCGGAGCTAAGGAATTTGTACTTCCAGGAATCCCACGTCCCGTAGGTCAACAGCCCCGTGTCTACGGCCTTCATAGCATATCCCCACTCAAATACGGCCCCATCGACGAGCGAGAACCATGTAACTCCCGGCTCTTCATAGTTGCTGACGTGCGCGAGATTAGGGTACAGCTTGATGCCCTGCTGCCTCAACGGTTGCAACGCCTGAAAGAATGCTGTGACGGCGGCAACCCATTGGGCATCCGTGGGATATTGCGATGGCCTGCCGGTGCCGACGTGATTCGAATCGGCAAAGGGGCCGAAAGCATCCAGGAACAGTGCCTGGTAGTTTTCCCGACCCGCCATTGACTGCAGCTTCGCCAGCAGCGCCTGCTGATAGCTCGTGTTGCCGAAGTCCAACGCATATTCGACACCTGCATGGATTTTGTTCCCTTGCGAATCCGTCAAGAACCAATCGGGATGGTTCGCCAGAATCCAGTCATAGGTAAAGGGATTCTCTGGCGACTCGCTGTAGCCTTGCCACACATAGGTCACCCTTGTAAATATCGCGGTGCGAAATGTTGGGTCCGTGTGTTGGACTGCGGCAAAGTCATCTCCGCCATGAAAACTGCATCCGTCAAAAAGACGAACGGTTTCTATCCAGTTAACGTACGGCAAATAGCAAAGATAAAGCTTGAGGTCCTTCTTAAGCTTTGGCAGAACCAACCGCCCGTCGGTAACTTGAACGTCGTCCACATAAAATGTCCCGGTTGATTGGCCGGCGGTTGAGTAGAGGTAAATCCCAATATTCGCCGAGATGGAGGTGTCTTTGACTGTGCATTCACCCGTCCACTGCTTCCAGGATGATTGTGGAGCGAGGTTGGTCAACCTACGGATTTCGTAGTAGTCACCGGATAGGTCGACGTTGACTCCGTTGTAATAGATTTTCCATTGCACGTTTTGCATTGACGACGACGTCTTGTACCAAAACGAAACTTTCAATCGAGTCCCGGATCGCAGGACGGAATTATCCGTATTAATCGTTGTCCAGAGATTTAAGGAATACGTATTGGAATCGTTCTTATTGATAACGACTTTTTGGCACCGATTACCGCGGTATGGCGATTCTGCCACGACGCTTGGCGTAAACACCGCCGAGCTGAACGTGGCACTCCATCTGTCCGCGACCCCATCCCCCGACCAATCGGCGTCAAGGTCGCCTCGACCTTCTATTAAATTAAGCAGTTTCGGCATCGATTGCGCGCCGCAAGGCGTGCCGAAAAGCACGGCGGCGCCAAGCGAGGCCAAAACTGCGACAGCAAGACTGACGTGCAGTTTCATGAAGGTACCTCACCCTTCTTGTCATTCCACATGCAATGCAAACCGGAACCGGTACTGATGTCGGCACATTTGACATTCCCCCGCCAAATGTGCCAACATAGCCGCGCTATGGTAGGCCCAGACCGTGAATCACCGCGTTTGCCTGTAGCGGTCATCACGGGCCGCCCGAATGTCGGCAAATCTACCCTATTTAATCGTCTCATTGGCCGCCGCGTTGCGGTTGTCGAAGACACTCCCGGTATTACTAGGGATCGGCTGTATGGCGAAGCCGATTGGAACGGCCGCCGTTTTACAGTGGTCGATACTGGTGGAATTACCACGTACAGTGATGAGCTTTCCGAACAGATTCGTTTACAGGCGAACGTCGCGTTGGCCGAAGCGGACGTCGTGCTGTTCATGGTGGACGCGAAAGACGGTATCAATCCAGCGGATGAAGAACTGGCAAATCTGCTGCGTCCCATCAAGGTTCCGATTCTTCTGGTCGTAAACAAAGCGGATAACCGAAATCTGGAAGACATGAGCGCGGAATTCTTCGCTCTGGGATACGGTAAGCCGTATCCAATCTCTTCCATCCATAGCCACGGTGTCGGCGAATTGCTGGATGAACTCGTATTTCAGCTCCCATCATTTCAGGAAGAACCGGAAACGCGCGAACCGATCCGTCTCGCCGTTATCGGACGTCCGAACGTCGGCAAAAGTTCCCTCGTCAATGCAGTTCTGGGCGAGGACAGAACGATCGTCAGCGCGATACCGGGAACCACGCGCGACGCAATCGATACCCCGTTTACCTGGAAAGGCGAAGAGCTCTCTCTGATCGACACCGCGGGTCTCCGCCGGCCAGGCAGAGTACAAGGCAGCTTCGAATTCTACATGGCGCTGCGGGCCAAGCGGGCTGCGGAGAGGTCGGAGGTGTGCGCGGTCGTCTGCGATGCGTCCGAGGGGTTCACGGACGGTGACAACCGTGCCGCCGGTATCGCGCATGAAGCGAAACGGGCCGTCGTGTGGGTAGCCAACAAATGGGATCTGGTGGAGCCGCCGGATGGAAGGCCGAACGCGCGCACGAAGCTGAAGAAAGAGTTCGCGGACGTCATCCACCAGGACGCTCCCCACTTGGCCTATACACCCATCTGCTTTACGAGCGCCAAACTCGGCATCGGGATCGATGCGTTCATGGACACCTGCATTGAAGCGTACGAAAACTACAATACACGGATCACAACCGGCGTCCTCAACCGCATCCTGCACGACGCGACCTATGAAAAGCCCTACACTCATAAAGGCAAGGCATTGAAAACCTATTACGCGACGATGGCCAAGACCCAGCCGCCGACTGTTGTGATTTTTGTGAACGACCCGAAAATCGTCCACTTCTCCTACCAGCGGTATCTGCAGAACCGAATCCGGCAAGAGTATCCGCTGGAAGGGTCGCCGCTTATTTTGGAATTTCGGTCGGCGCACCGGAGAGAGTAGCCGCTGGCGCGCCCGCAAGTTCTTTCGCGGTTTCCGGACGAAGCGTTCGCCGGTTTGACGAAAACAGCTTATTATTAATCACTTCCACTACCAATGCAAAGCCGAGAGCGGTGTAAATGTATCCGTGGTCGATGGGATATCCGAAACCCTCGGAAGTGAGGACGACTCCAACAACAATCAGGAAGGTGAGCGCGAGGACTTCCAACGTCGGGTACTTCTCCACAAAGTCGCCAACCGGCCCGGCGAACAGCATCATGATAAGGACCGCAATCACGATTGCGGTCACCATGATCGCAACAATCTGGGATAGCCCGACCGCTGTGATCACGGAATCGAGCGAGAAGACGAGGTCGAGCACGACAATCTGAATGATCGCCGACGTAAAACTCCCCGGCTTGTGATGCTTCCGTTTCTTCCCCTCGGCAGCATCCCGGAATTTTTCGTAGATGTAGTACGTGGACTTGATGATCAAGAAGATCCCGCCTGCGATCAGCACCACGCCTTTGCCGGATATCCCAGCGCCGAACAGATAGAACAGAGGCTTTGTGAGTGAGACAGCCCAGATGAGGGACAGGAGAAGGGCGATCCGCATCAGCATGGCAAGCCCGAGGCCGATTTTTCGCGCGCGAGGCCGCTGTTTCTTCTCCAGCCGGTTCGTGATAATCGCGAGGACGACGATGTTGTCGATGCCGAGCACGATTTCCAGGCCGGTCAGAGTAAGCAGCGTAAGCAGGTTTTGGAAGCTAAGCAGCGCGAGCAAAGCGGATGACCCCTCCAGCATTTCGCAATGCCAAAGTATACAGCCAAGGAAGCCGGGAAGTTTCGGGGAACTCTGTAACGAAATGGCCAAACGGCGGAAACACCAGAATCCGGCTCACAGGCGGCAACCGATAGGCGCCCCGCCCGGATTGATCCTTCCGAGAGACGGCTCTCAGCCTTCCACGATTACCGTATTTGCCTTCAGCAGCGAAGATATATACGAGGCTTCGGGCGTTTCTGTGGTGGAAGCCCACGCCCTTGTGGGACAGTGGCCGGTGGTTTGGGTCAACGTGGACGGACTGGGCGATGCCTCGGTTTTGGAGCAATTCGGCGCTGCGTTCGGCATCCATCGCCTGGCCCTGGAGGACATCACAAACAGAAACCAGCGTGCGAAGGTCGAGGAGTATGGCGATGTCTACTTCATCGTCACGCCTATCTTTCGGTTCGGCGAAGGGCTGGAGGATGAGCAGCTGTGCATGATCCTGGGTGCAAATTTTGTAATTACTTTCCAAGAGCAGCCAGGCGGAGATTGCTTCGACCCCCTGCGAACTCGCATTCGGAACGATGTGGGCCAGGTCCGCAAGCGAGGATCGGATTACCTGATGTACTCCATCCTCGATGCGACCGTGGACGCCTATTTCCCGCTGCTCGAACGGATTGGGGAGACCTTGGAGGATTATGAGGCTGCAGTCCTTGTGAGAACCTCTGTCGCCATCGTCTCCAACCTTCACGGCGTCAAACGCAATCTCCTTACCCTTCGCCGCGCCATTTGGCCGCTGCGGGAGGCGGTGAATGCGCTCGTTCGGGACGAGAATCCCCGCATCACCAGCGACACAAGAATTTACTTGCGGGACTGCTATGACCATATCGTCCGAGTGATGGACCTGATTGAGACGTCGAGAGAGCTCGGTTCCGATCTGACGGATCTCTACCTGTCGCAATCGAGCTACCGCTTGAATGAAGTTATGCGCATCCTTACGGTCTTCGCCACCGTTTTTATACCGCTCACGCTCATTACCGGTCTGTACGGCATGAACTTCACGACGGATTCCCCCTATAATCTTCCTGAACTGCATTGGAAGTACGGCTATATCTACTCACTGTGCCTGATGGCGGCCGTCACGGCCACAACTTTATACTATTTTTGGCGCAAGGGCTGGATTGGAAAAGACCCAAACGCGGGTCCGCCTGATGGCGCCCCCTAACCTGGCCGAGTACAATGCAGACGAATTCACCGCCGCATGCGCGGTCTACCAGGAGACACAATGAAACATCTACGATTTGCCGCGTTCGCGGTGGCAGCATCTGTGTGCTTGTGCGCCATGGCGCAAGATGCCCAGCTCAAGAAGACGATTCAAGGGAATTACGACAAGATGACGAAGGCTTTGCGCGCCAATGATTCGAAGACCTATTTTTCTTTCATGGACAAAAGTTATGTTCGAACCGGCAAGGGAATGACCATTACATTGGAGCAATCCAAGCAGATGTTCCCGCGCCAGGTTTCGATGATGAAGAGCGTTACTCGCCTCGTGGCGACTGTGAAGTCGGTGACGGTTAAGGGATCACAGGCCATCGCGACCGTCGAGCAGAAGATCGTGCTCAAACAGACCGGGACCGATGGGAAGCCGCATGTGGTTGCTATAGATGGCACCTCGAAAGACATTTGGATCAAATCCGGGAATGGATGGAAGCTGAAGTCAGGCGAGAATATCAAGGCAACTCAGACTCTCGATGGCAAACCGATCCAGATACCGACCGGCCAGCCGGGCAAGCAACGTGGCGGTTAGTCGCTAGCCATTTTGGGGCGCCGTGGGATTTGCCGGCGCCCTCTCGAATTCGCACCGGATTTGGCAAGTCGGCCTACACGATCCCATGCTCCAAATAGAACCGGAGTTGCACGACGAACTGGGTCCATCCCTCGCAGTCGGCGAGGGAGCTTTCGACGCCGTCCTGGGTTAGCTCCCATCCGGTTTCGCTGACCTGCACGTGGACCGCCCCGTCATCCTTGGGAGTCAACTGGTAGGTCACCGTCGTCCGATACGGCTGCTTGTAGGCGTTCCATTCGTAAACCAGCTTCTCATTGGGGACAACCTCCCTAATCTCGACCCAGTCGGGGGTGCCCGTATTCCAGTCGATCCTCATCCTGCCCGTCCGGGTCATCGGCTCTTCGGGAAGCATGTCGAAGAATTTTGCCAGGTGCTCTTTTTCGGTAATCGCGGCCCAAATGCGGCCAACATCGGCCTTGACGCTCGCCCCTACGGTGAACCCGACGGGACCGTTTGCCAGCGCTTCGTTGAGGGGAGTGGGTTCCATGCGGCAACTATACAGCAGGAACGGCCCGGGCCAGCGCGAAATTGGGACCTATGCGAACGCTTATTGTCCTCCTCATAGCCATCAGTGCCGCAATGGCCCCTGCTGCCGGCAAGGTCCGAATTCTGTTCATGACCGGCGGGGGTTATCATGACTTTGTTGAGAATCCCAAGATCCTCCTCCATGTGCTGGACCAGATTGGCGGGTTCGACGTGACCGTCACGCAGGATCGTGAAGCCCTGACCAATCTCAAAGCCTACGACGTGGCGATGTTTTATACGCAGGGGGGCGATCTGACTCCCCTGCAGGAGAAGGGTCTCACCGATTTCGTGGCGAGTGGGAAGGGCTATATCGGGATGCACTGCGCGTCCGATTCGTTCAAGACCAGCGATAAGTACTGGCAGTTGGTTGGCGGCCGGTTCAAGTCGCACGGGCATGAGGTCTTTGGCGTCAAAGTAATGCCGGAGGGTCCCGCCGCGCCGATCGCCAAAGAGATCGACGGTTTCTTGATCAACGATGAGACCTACGTCAACGATATCTTTCCGAAGGCTAAACTGGATGTTCTGGCGCGACGGAAAACGGATAATGAACCCGCCGCGTGGACCCAGGGCTTTGGGAAAGGAAGGGTTTTCTATACGAATTTGGGTCACGACAAGTGGGCCTGGGGAAACGAGGGTTTCCAGAAGCTTGTCCTTCACGGCCTGTATTGGGTGGCGAAGCAAAAGCCGCCGAAGACGCTTACCAAAGTGGAGTGGGGCTTCCGCCCGCTCTTCAACGGCACGGACCTGACCGGATGGGTTCCGCCATCCGACGGCTGGAAGGTTGTGGACGGTGTGATAGACTGCACCGGCGGCAAAGGGGGATGGCTGCGGAGCGAAGACCAATTCGAGGATTTTGAAATGCGGTATGAATATCGGATCGCAAAGGATGGTAACAGCGGCACGTTTATCCGGGCGAAGTTGGAGAACGATCCGGCGTTTACCGGGCACGAAATACAGATTTTGGACGATTTTGGCAAGAAGCCAGATCTCCACTCGAGCGGTTCGCTCTATGACGCGGTCGCGCCCGCGATCAATCCTTCGAAACCGGCCTGGGAGTGGAACCAGGTGACGATTCGCTGCATCGGTCGGCAACTGGCGGTGACGCAGAACGGACACCAGTTGATGGATGTGAACCTGGACGACCCGAAGATCAATGAAAACCAGTCGGAAGAGCGAAAGATGTGGAATCGCGCCAAGTCGGGTTACGTGGGCTTCCAGGATCATGGCGACAGGGTCGAATTCCGCAACATCCGAATCCGATCATACGAAAAGCTACCGGCTCCTTAAGATGCGCACGGTATCTCCGACCTGAGGCGTTTCGCCTTCGGTGACCACCGCGATCGAATATCGGGAGCGCGTTGTCTTCACCCGAATGACGCCAACTCGACCGTCTTCCGTCCCAAGCACCTCGCCGCTTTCTGGGTCTTTCACGACTTTCTTGGTCCGGATGACTTCCAACGTTGCGCCAATAGCCAGACCATCTTTCGCCCCCGCATTTACATACACTCCGTCGTCGTCGAGGTCGATCACCTTGGCGGACCAAGGAAGCTCGGACGCCTCTTTGACAAAATTCTTGACGGCGGAATTGATCGCCTTGGTCGTGGCCTGGCCGAGCGGGCTTGAATTGAAAAGCTCGATATTCTGCAGGACGGCGCTCACGTTTGAGTCGAACCGGGCGCCGGTCTGCGTCACTTTGCCGTCACCGTCCTTGCTCACCAAGACCTCGCTCGACATGGGGTCAATGGCACGGAGATTGAGCTTGACCCGCGCTTCCGCAATGCGAGTGTTGACCCTACCCAGACCATTGATATCGATGCCAATTCCGGCCGCCTTGTCACCAATGCTGAACTCAGTAATGACGCCTTTGATCAGGAGCTGGGCGGGCTGTATCGGAATCGGAGGCGGCTTGCCTGCCACTGTTGAAATGTGCCTCTCCTGTTCAATTTCATCGAGAATCTGCCTTTCGAGGACGATGAACTTGCCCGTCTTTCGCAAGGCGTCGGCAATCTTCTCGGTCAGCCCGGCGCGAAAATCCGACGGCGGCTGCGAGGAAGTGTAGTTGTATACGCCGGCTTTGAACTCCAAATCTATCACGGCCACGCGCATTTTCGGGCCATCGGCTGGCTTCTGGCCCGGGCTTGCGGCGACCGAACACATGGCAATTAGCAGCGGTAGGATTCTCATCATCGTATTAGACACTCCTTTTCGGCGCCAGGTGTCAGTTTTTTGGCGTCAGCAGAAGGTAATCCAGGCCGAACATGTGCCGTTGTATTGCTTGCGGGTTCGCGCCGGTAACCATAACCTCCAATTTGACCTCCCCAGCCGGCAATATGATAGCGCCAAAACCAATCGCCTTCCACTTCAGGTCCTTGTTGTAAAAATCGATGGGACCACCAAGCGGCTTGCCGTTCAACGAAATCTGGTGGATTCCATAGTCACCCGCTGTGCAGAATTTCCCGGTAATTTCGTACATGCCGGTGCTCGGAACCGTGATGGTTGCTGTAAGCTTGTCGCCGACGGCAGCGTCCCGCCACCAAAGCTGGGTCTCGTTCGAGAGATTCTCATAGCCCTGCAATTCGGTCACGCCGCCGGTCACCTTGGCCTTGAGCTCCTCGCCTTCGATTGCGCCTTTGACGCGGACCGCAACCGGAATCACAGGCAGAACAAGGTCTTTGGCATCGATCGGCTTGAACGTGTCCGTCGATTCGGGAGAGGCGTACCAATAGGCGGTGGCAGCATAGGTCACGTCGACTTCCGCCCAGTGCCATAGCTCCATATCAAATTTGAACGACTTGGAGAACGGCATGCCGTCCAAGATGTGCCAGCGGTTGACGGAGGTGTTGCCCTTGTTGGCCGGCCCGTCACAGCGAGGCTGATTGTGATAGGGATGCGAAAACACCTCCGGACAGCACCAGGCGTAGCCGAAATAGTCTTCGGTTCCGGTCCCGAAGGTGCTCGGGAAGGTCTCGCCATCTATGTAGATCTTTTCATCGCCTTCGCCCCACCATGCCTTGGTCGGGTTCGCGACCGCCAGGCTGACACCGACGAAACGGCCGGTTCCGGAGGGCACATTGAGGATATTCCAGTCCCGCATCGGCCGGGTGAACATCTTCTCCATCCGCCACTTGGCGTGGAACAGAAGAGGGTTCTTGACGGCGGTCAATGTTCGGTTTCCCACGGTCGCAGTGACCTGTATCGCCGATTTCGTGAGGTTTCGAAGCTGGAGGGTTGCCCCCGTTTCAAATGGCATGGCCCATCGCGACGTCATCGTGCCATCTGCAGCTACCGACACCGGCAATGAATCGTACCGATTTATTCCCGGGGCCGCCCCAAAAAAGTCCCCCAACGGCGCCGCAACTGTTTTCTTTCCATCAAATGTGCCTTCCAAAATGCAGCCGCGCAGGTTCTCGGGGCTGCTGTTGCCTAGCTTGATCTCCAGCAGGTCAACTTCCCCTCTGCGGCTAGACGAAAAAAGCTCGAGCGTCTTGCCTGGAGCGACCGTCCGGGTCATGCTTGTAATGGGATGGCCGGGATTGACAGATCCGAATCGGGCTGCAGCTATCGTGCGAGCCCGCGCGTTGCCGTTGAGCGCTTCCTTGGCCTGATCGAGAGTGAACGACTTAACCTGCGCCGCAAGATCGTAGGTGCGATACATGATCTGGTAGTAGACGCCTTTGGCCGCCTGCTCCGAGGCTTCCAGCGTAATCTTCAGGCCCTTGGCATACGGCATCGGGAAGTAGAGATTGGTCCCCATGGATCGGGCGCAGGCAATCGGATCGGAGAAGGGTTCCACTTTGCCGGTCAGGAGGTCGCCGAGTTTGGCACTTAGAGAGGGTTTCGCCTCACCGTCGAAGTAAAAGCGCGCGGTTCCGGCTGGGTTCGCGGACCAGAATCGAACGACCGCTCCAGGTCCGAGCAAGTCCGCCATCACGTACTCATCGTGTCCTTCCACGGTCTCTTTCCGAATGTACTGACCATAGTCCGCGTTGGCAAACCAGTCCTTGTCCGGCGACACGCTGGCTCGGTCGTAACTGCTCGCCTGCCGCGTCACGTAAAACGGCGCCGGAACGTGCGCCAGCCCTTCCAAATCGGTCATTTCCGGCAACATCGAGGCCACGCTAACCTCCTGCCCTTGCCCAAATCCTGCGATCAATAGAGCGAACAGCATCTCTCACCTCCCAGTCCCTCCTATCTTACTTGACTCGCAATCGGATCGGTTTTGTGACAAAACAGGTTGTGAAATCTTTTCAGGAACTGAACGACCGCATCATCGGCTGCCAAAGGTGCCCGCGCCTTATGGAGTATTGCCGCGGCATTGGTGAAACGAAGCGGGCGGCCTATAGCGACCAGGACTACTGGGCAAGGCCGGTTCCGAATTTTGGCGACCCGAACGCCCAGGCCCTCATCGTCGGCCTCGCCCCCGGCGCGCATGGCTCGAATCGGACGGGCCGGATGTTCACGGGCGACCGAAGCGGGCAGTGGCTGTTCCGGGTTCTGCACGAGGCAGGATCTGCCAATCAGCCGACCTGGGAAGACCCATCGGACGGATTGGAACTGCGAAACATGATGATTACGGCGATGGGCCACTGCGCCCCTCCCGGGAATAAGCCGACGCCGGACGAACTCCGCAACTGTCACGATCATCTGAGCGACACCTTCGATCTGCTGCGCGGTCTACTAGTCGTCATCGCCTTGGGCAAGGTGGCGTACGACGGCTGCGGGCGGGAGTTCCGGCGGCGCGGCTGGGTCGAGAGCCTGCCAGCCTTTTCCCACGGCGTCGAACTGGACACGCGCGGCCCCATCCTGCTCGGCTCCTACCACCCGAGCCAGCAGAACACATTCACCGGCAAGCTGACCGAGCCGATGCTCCGATCAGTTTTTGAACGGGCGGCAACCATCTGTCGCGCTAGAGAGTAATAATCCCTGGTGCCATGAATCGCAACCATTTCGCGTTGGTCATCGTCGGCATAATTGTCGCGGGCGCGCTTGCCTTGCTGCTTCCGCCGGCAATCGATCTTTGGAAACTCAATCAAGCTGCAAAGGATCGTCGTGGCGGGAATAATCTTGTCGAATTTACATTGCGGATGGTGCCTCCGAAGCCCATTGCTGACGCGGCGGAGTGGCGCACCATCGAAAGAAAGGTCGCAAATACCCTTCGGGAGCGTTCGCTCACCTATTGCGGCGAACGTCCCACGATCCGATTTACCTTGCCGCCCGATTCCCGTGTTATCGTTCGGATCCCGGAGCGGGTGTACAGCGTGGAATTAGTCCAGACTCTCGGTTCTTCAGCGCGCATGGAATTCCGTTGGGCTAAGTCTGTCCAGACGCAGCAAGACGCAAGCCGCCGGTATCGGATGGAGTGGCATGCCGACGCGCTGGGACAGGACAAGTACGACCTCGTCGATACAACGGACCTAGCGGGGTCAAAGAAGATTCCGTCTGGCAGCAAACAGCTTGTCGTGTTGATTCACTCGCCGACGGAGGGTTGGGACCTGATCGCCGATGGCTCCATGATCCGAAGGGCGTGGGCTATCCCGATGGCCTCGACATACGAAGTGCAGCTTGAGTTCGATACGAATGGGACCAAACGGTTGCGGGATTTCAGTGAAATGGTCCAAGGCAGAGGGGAGTATCTGCCGATATTGCTCAACAACAACATCATCTCTTTTCCAAGGATGAACGCCGTGATCTTTGACGGCAAGGCGGTCATAGAGGGCGGCAACATGACGGGCAAAGAAGCGCTGAAGCTGGCTTCCATCCTGTCCGGGGGCGCGTTGCCTGTGAAATTGGACTATGTTTCGAGCCGCGTCGTACGCAAATAGAGGCGGGTGCGGCACGGAATTCGCCCATGAAGCAAGGGGCCGCTCTGAGTTCGGACCCCAGCAATTCAGCCGGGGCCGAGTTGACTAACACGGGTCCGCGCGGATATACTTCGCCGGTTAATTGACCGCTAGAGATTCGGTGGCTGGAACTAAGGAGGCGCTTCCCTGTGAGGCAGAGTTGGCTATTATTCGTCGTTTTCATACTATTCCTGATGGCGTTGTCGGTGGTCGTACCATCCGGCAAAGCGATCTGGGGCAAGAACTGGCCGGAAGCGAACCGAGGGCTTGACGTCGACGGTGGCACACGCATCGTCCTGCGCGCAAAGATTGAAGAGCTCAAGCCGGCGGAGATGAAGAACTGGCCGGAGCAGTGGAAGGAAATCCCCAACATCTTGCAACGCCGATTGAGCGGCGGTACCGGCGTGCGCGAGGCCAACGTATTCCCGAAAGGGACCCCTCAGGACGCCCAGTTCGTTGTCGAGCTACCGGGTATCACCAATCGCGACGACGTTATCGACCTCCTAAAGACAACTGCCCGCCTCGAATTCTGGTATGCGAAAAACGTAAAGAGCGAACAGGACCCTAACCGACGCTACCAATCGAAGCAGACGGAAGGCCCGGACGGAGGCGAGGAATTCGACTTTCAAGACACCGCCGATCCGGAAGGCAAGATTGTCCTGAAGTCCGGGAGCGTTGAGTTCAAGAAGATGATCCACGACCCGGACGCCGGCTGGGACATCATTCTCGACGGCTCCATGTTGAAGACGGCAAAGGCCACTCCGATCGGCACCACGTACGAAGTGCAGCTCGAATTCAACAGTACCGGCGCCGATAAGCTCAAAGAGTTCAGCGAGCAGGTAAGCGGTCGCGGGGAATACCTCGCCATCTTGCTGGACGGCAGGGTCATCTCCTTCCCGCGCATGAATGCCGTCATCACGAACGGAAGCGCGGTCATCGAGGGCGGAAACATGACCGGCAAGACAGCGATGCGTCTCGCTGGGCTCCTCCAGGCCGGCGCGCTGCCTGTGGACCTGGAACAGATTTCGATGTACAGCGTGCAGCCAACCATCGGGGCGCACGCACTCGATGCCATCCTGAGGGCCGGCGCCGTTGGCTTTACTGTGATTTCGCTCTTCATGATCCTTTACTATGCACTGCCTGGTCTATTGGCGGTCATCGCCCTGTGCGTCTATTCAATCTTTTGTTACGCCGTTTTCAAAATGATGGGCGTGACGTTCTCGATCGCGGGCATTGCTGGGTTCCTTCTGTCCATCGGTATGGCAGTTGATGCCAACGTTTTGATTTTCGAGCGCATGAAAGAAGAACTCCGGGCGAACAAAACGCTTCTCAGCTCGATCGATGCCGGATTCAAACGGGCCTTTAGCGCGATCTTTGACTCGAATCTTTGTACGATCATCACCTGCGTCATTCTGTATAACCTTGGCACTGGGCCAGTGCAGGGATTTGCCGCCACCCTCGGGATTGGTGTGGCCATCAGTCTCTTCACTGCGGTAACGCTGACGCGCATGATTCTTTACCTGCTGGTCGGCTCCGGCGTGGACAATCCTAAGCTGTTCCATCTCGGCCGCCAGTGGTTTGGCCACGACAATCTACAGATTGTCAAACGGATGGGGTTGTACTTCGCGATTAGCGCAGCCGTCATGGTACCGGGCTTGATCTTTTTCTTCTCTAGTGGGTTGAAGCCGAACATCGAGTTCCAGGGCGGTACGGAGATCATGTATCACGTCAATGGCGAAGTGAAGCAGTCGATGGCGCAGATTCAGTCCCTGCTGGCCGGCGCGGGCTTTACGGGCGGTTCCGTTCAGCTCACCTCCGCCGGGAAGGCAGGACAAGAGGTTATCGTTCGGCTGAAGGAGTTCAAGGACTATCCGACGCTGAAGGGGCTGTCCGACTTCGAGTCCCGTGTCAAGGTGGCCGAAGCCCTCAAACCGATAGGCATCGACGCAACCGTTGCCGCAGGCACGACAAAGATCGCGAGCGAGGAGTCCTTTTCGACCGTTGGCAACGTGATCACGGCCGAAACGATTCAGAACGCGACGAAAGCCGTCATATTGTCCATCGTTTTCATTCTTGCCTACCTTTCCTTCCGATTCGCGATTGAGGGTGGTTGGAGCGGTCTTAAATTCGGAATTGCCGCTCTTTCCGCAACCCTCCACGACATCGTTGTGGTCATGGGTGTGGCGGCCATTTTTGGATACCTGTGGAACTGGGAGATCAGCTCGCTGTTCATGACGGCGGTCCTAACGATCATAGGTTTCTCCGTGCACGATACGATCGTTATCTTCGACCGAATTCGCGAAAACCTGCGGCACAAGAAGAAGGGCGAGACATTCGACGACCTGGTCGATCGGTCCATCACACAGTCATACGCGCGGTCGATCAATACCAGCTTTACAGTCTTGATCATGGTAGGATCGATGCTCGTGCTGGGCAGCGTTATGCAGGACCTGAAGCACTTCAATGCGATCATGCTGGTCGGTATCATATCCGGAACATACAGCTCCATCTACAATGCTTCCCCCGTATTGGTCCTTATCGAGCGCTGGACGCACAAACGCGGCGGCCAGACGTTGGAGGCAGCCGTGAAAGAGCGCGAGACGAAGAGGGTTGTCATACCGGATCCAGCGACTGGGGAGGGAAGAACGTTCTCTCAGACCGGCAGGGACGGAGATGTTCAAGCGACGGACAACGGCGATTCCGGAAAAACGCCGCCCTCCGATCGGCCTAAATCGAAGAAGCCGAAGCGCAGGTTCTAAAGACCTAATTTCGGCAGGAGCGGGCCGAGTTTTGCCGAATCGGGACGCATGTCCACAACTCAGCAATTCGTCGCCCTGTGCGGCGAGATCATTGACGGCATCTTCCGCGCAGAACCGGAATTCGCTACCTGGGCCGGCGTCCACGCCTACGATAGCGAAATTTCCGATTTCTCTATCTCCGCGAATGAGAGGGAAGCCCGCCGTCGCGCGGACCAGATTCGCCGGCTGGAATCACTCGACACAGCCGATTTTGATTCGGCCACACGGTTGGATTATGATCTGATCCTTTCCCACCTTCGCGGCCGCTCGATTCACGACGAGATTCGCATGCGCGCGCGAACGCCGGACCCCATTCTGGACGGCTTTTGCTGGGGCGTCTTTACTCTTTCGAAGCGCAGTTTTGCGACGCTGGAGGATCGCTTAGAATGCGCCGTCGCCCGGTTGGAGCAGTTCCCGCGCGTGGTAACGTCGGCAAAGGAATGGCTGACGGAACCATCGCCTATCCCGCTCGACATCGCGATCAACAGCGTGAAGGATACGGTTTCGTTTTTCGAAAAATCCCTTCCGCTTGCCTTTGTCAAAGTGCAAGATGAGGGGGCGAAGGATCGGCTTCGCTCGGCTTGCTCGAAGGTCGCGAACGGATATCGAGAGTTCGCCGGATGGTTGGACGAGCAGCGGCCGCGGGCGACGCACCCGTTTGCAATCGGCGGCGACAAGTATGAGAGGGATCTGCGGCAAGAGGAGCTTGTGGACCTGCCCCTCGCGCGGATATGGGAGGGGGGTAAGAACGAGTTGGATGAGTTGGGAAGGCAGTTCACCGAAACGGCGCGGCAGATCGATCCGACGCAATCTCCCGCCGAAGTGTTTGAAAGCATGTCCGCCGACCATCCGCCCGCAGAGAAACTGCTTGCGTTCACCTCCGAAATGCTCGAAGGACTGCGTCAGTTCTGCACCGAATTCGTCACCTTTCCCAGCGAAAACCGCTGCCAAATCGAGCCGACGCCGGAGTTCGCGCGGGAGCTGACATTCGCTAGCATGGACGTGCCGGGCCCGTTCGAAACGAAGGCGACCGAGGCATTCTACAACGTCACCACGCCGTTGCCGGAATGGGACGCGAAGACTACCGAGCAGCACATGCGCGCGTACAACACCTACACGCTGACCGATGTAAGCATCCATGAGGCCTATCCTGGACATTACACGCAGTTCTTATGGATGGATCGATGGCCATCGAAAGTGCGCAAGCTGATGATCAGCTATTCCGCGGTGGAAGGGTGGGCGCACTACTCCGAGCACCTGATGGTCGAGGCCGGATATATGCATGGGGACTTGAAATTGCGACTGGCCCAGATTCAAGAGGCGCTGCTGCGGGCGTGCAGAATGGTCGTCGGCATCGGCCTGCACACGGGCGAAATGACGATTGACGAGTCGGTGCAGATGTTCAAAACCAAGGCCTATATGGAAGACGTCAACGCGCTTCGAGAGACGCGGCGCGGCACGACGGACCCGTTTTACTGCAACTACACGCTGGGAAAACTGATGTTTATGAAGCTGCGCTCGGACTATATGGCCGCCAACCCGGGGGCGTCGCTCAAACAGTTTCACGACGCGTTTTTGGCCGAGGGAGTCGCGCCGATTCCGCTCGTTCGCCGGAAACTGCTCGGCTCAACGGGCGCGATCCTGTAAACTAGGGGCGTGGTAACAGTCATTGGTGGCGGATTTGCGGGGGTGGAGGCTGCGTGGGCGGCGGCCCAGCGCGGCGCGCGGGTTAGGTTGTGCGAGATGCGGCCGGTCTCCATGACGCCGGCGCACAAGACGGACAAGCTGGCAGAGCTGGTTTGCAGCAACTCCTTCAAGTCGCTCCTGCCGGATACCCCCGCTGGACAGCTAAAGATCGAAATGGAGCAGTTGGGTTCTCTCGTGGTACCTTTGGCTCGGAGACATGCGGTGCCGGCGGGCGAGGCGCTCGCTGTGGATCGGGAACTGTTTGCGGCTTCTGTGACTGCGGCGATCGAGGGGCATCCGAAGATTGATTTAGTGCGCGAGGAGGTCCTGTCCCTTCCGGAAGACGGTCCGGTCGTGATCGCCACAGGGCCATTGACCTCGGAAGGGCTGGCGGCGATCATTCAACAACTGACCGGACGCGAGCATCTGCATTTCTACGATGCCGTGTCGCCCACCGTGGACGCCTCGACCATCGATACCGACATCGTCTTCGCGCAATCTCGGTACGACAAGGGGGGGGACGACTATCTCAATTGCCCCTTTTCCGAGGAGCAATACAACGCATTTGTAGATGCGCTGCTGGAGGCCGACCAGGCGCCGGAGCATGAATTTGAGAAGCTGCAGTATTTTGAAGGTTGCCTGCCGCTCGAGGAGATCGCGCGGCGGGGACGGCGTTCTTTGGCCTTCGGCAACTTCAAGCCCGTTGGGTTGATGGACCCGCGGTCTGGCCAGCGTCCCCATGCAGTGTTACAGTTAAGGCCAGAAAACTTAGACAAAACCCTCTATTCTCTGGTCGGTTGCCAGACGCGGATGAAGTGGGGTGGGCAGAAGAAGGTGTTCAGTTTGGTGCCGGGATTGGAGAGCGCGGAGTTTGTTCGCTACGGCGTGATTCATCGGAACACCTATTTGGATTCGCCCCGCATACTCTTTCCAACGTTGCAGCTTCGGCGCGATGAGCGGATCCTGTTCGCGGGCCAACTCGTGGGGGTGGAAGGGTACATCGAATCAGCGGCGGCCGGAATTGTCGCGGGGATCAACGCCGCGCGGTTGGAGGAAGGGAAGGGGCCGGTGATCGTTCCGTCGGAATCCGTCATCGGTTCTCTGCTCAACTACATTGCCACCTGTCCGAACAAAGAGTTCGCGCCGATGAACGCCAACTGGGGGCTGCTGCCCGATCCGCAACCGGAAATTCGGGATAAGGGACTGCGGCGGGAGGCCAAATTGAACGCCGCTCGCCAGGCCATCGGTGAATTCGCGTCCGAGGTCGGTATGCTGGAGGCGGTCGGTGGATAGGGAGATCGAGCGGTTCCTCAATCATTTGTCCACCGTCCGGGCGGCGAACACGGTCAAGTCGTACGGCACCGATTTGGCGCTCTTTGCCCAGGTTTGTGAAGATGCCGGAATCTCCCAGCCCGGCCAGATCACGGCGCACCACGTTCGGGCCTACCTGCGTCCCTATTTGAAGAGCGCGGAGAGCACGTCGGCGCGGAAACTGTATGCGCTGCGCAGCTTTTTCCGCTTTTTGCGGGCCAGAAAATGGATCGACCACGATCCGACCGTGGATGTCGATTCACCGATCCGTCGAAAGCGCCTGCCAAAAGTGCTGAACGCCGAACAGGCGACTCGATTGGTGGAAACTCCAACGGGGCCGATGGAATTGCGGGACCGGGCGATTCTGGAACTGCTGTATGCCGCTGGGCTGCGTGTGCAAGAATTGTGTAGCTTAGATGTACAAAACTTAGACTTTGAGTCCCGGACCTGCCGCGTGGTAGGGAAGGGTGGCAAAGAGCGGATCGCGGTTTTCGGGGGCGCGGCGGCGGAAGCGCTGTCAGCCTATCTGGAGCAGCGATGGTCATCGGCGCTGCCACTGTTCTTGAACGCGGATGGGGGACGGCTGACCGTCCGGTCGGTCCACCGGATCGTCCGTCGCCTGGCAGCCGCACAAGGTTTGGAGGCCAGCCCGCACACGCTACGGCATTCCTTCGCCACCCATCTCCTGGACGGGGGCGCGGACCTGCGGAGCGTGCAAGAGCTATTGGGCCATTCGCGCATTCAGACGACACAGATTTACACGCATCTCAGCATAGAGCGGCTGAAGAAGGTGTACGAAACGGCCCATCCACGGGCATTGACCGAAGGAGACGAATGATGCATTGGAACCCCCACCCTAACCCTCCCCCTTACTCGTTCCTCGCAAGAGGGAGGGGATTTTGATGACACGTAGCACAACAATTCTGGGAGTCCGGCGGGAAGGGCAAGTGGCGGTGGGCGGCGATGGACAGGTGACCTTGGGCGACGAGGGCATCGTGATGAAGCACAAGGCTCGCAAGGTGCGGCGGCTGGCCAAAGACGCGGTGATCGCCGGTTTTGCGGGCGCGGTAGCGGACGCGCAGGCGCTCTCGGACAAGATCGAGGGGAAGATCGAGTCGGCCCGGGGGAATTTGCGCAAAGCGGCGGTGGATTTCGCGAAAGAGTGGCGGACGGACAAGATTCTCCGTCATCTCAACGCGATATTAGTGGTAGCGGATTCTGACACGTTGCTGGTGATCACTGGCGATGGCAATGTGCTGGAGCCGGACGAAGGAGTGGTGGGTGTCGGTTCCGGCGGCGCCTACGCCCAAGCCGCTGCCATCGCACTGCTTAAACATACCAATCTATCAGCGAAAGAGATCGTCGAGCAGTCCCTCTCTATCGCGGCGGATATTTGTGTGTACACCAATCACAATGTCACGATAGAATGTTTGCCATAACTTGTCATTCCGAAGCGAAGCGAGGAATCCCTTTCGAACGTTTTCTTTATCTGTGACTCCTGGTTGGCGGAGGGAGGTACTGAAAGGGATTCCTCGCTTCGCTTCGGAATGACAGTGATTAGAAAACTCTAGAGCAGTTGCCGCAACACGTATTGCAGAATTCCGCCGTGGCGATAGTACTGGATCTCCTGCGGGGTATCGATGCGGACTGTGGCTTGGAATTCCTTCCCCGTGTCGGTCTTGACGGTCACATTGCGTCCTGACGCGAACCCTGTGCGGACGCGATCGGAAAGACCACTGATCGAGAAGGTCTCCGTTCCCGCAAGACCCAAAGAATCGGCCGTCAGCCCGGCAGGGAACTCCAACGGAACCACACCCATGCCGATCAAATTCGACCGGTGAATCCGTTCGAAACTCTCCGCGATCACCGCCCGAACGCCTTCCAATGCCGGGCCTTTCGCCGCCCAGTCGCGGCTGGAACCGCTGCCGTATTCTTTCCCCGCCAGCACAATGAGCGGCGTGCCGTCGGCCTGATACTTAACCGCCGCGTCATAGATCGACATCACCTCGCCGGTCGGCAGGTAGCTCGTAAATCCGCCCTCCGTCCCCGGGGCGATCCGATTGCGAATCCGTACATTGGCAAAAGTGCCACGCACCATCACTTCATGGTTCCCACGTCTTGATCCATAGGAGTTGAATGCCAGCGGATCCACACTATGATGTATCAGATAGTCTCCCGAGGGCGAATCCTTCTTAATTGCCCCCGCGGGTGATATATGATCTGTCGTTATGCTATCACCCAAAAATGCCAAGACTCGTGCGCCTCTGATATCCGGTACAGACTCCGGAGCTTCGCGCGGCATGTCATCAAAAAATGGGGCCTGTTTCACATACGTAGAAGCCGCGTCCCATGCAAATCGAGAACCAGCAGGAACCTCAATCGAATTCCAATTCTCATCCCCCTGGAACACCTCGCCATAGTTCTTCGTGTACATATCCGGTCGGATGGAATTGTGCACAACCTCCGCCACTTCTTGCGGGGACGGCCATATATCGCTCAGATAGACCGGGTTGCCATCCGATCCCGATCCAATCGGATCTTTGTGCATATCCATGTCGATCCGCCCAGCAAGGGCGTATGCCACCACGAGCGGTGGCGACATCAGATAGTTCGCGCGCACCTCACCCTGAATTCTGCCCTCGAAATTTCGATTGCCGGACAGCACGCTGCAGACAACAAGTCCGCCTTGCTCGATCGCCTTGGAAATCGGGCCGGGCAGGGGACCGGAGTTGCCGATGCAGGTGGTGCAGCCATAGCCGACCGTGTTGAACCGTAACAAATCCAGATACTTGTCCAACCCCGCCGTTTGAAGATAGCTGGTCACGACGCGGGACCCCGGCGCCAGCGACGATTTCACCCACGGCTTTGTCATCAAGCCCTTTTCCACAGCCTTCTTTGCCAAAAGGCCCGCCGCCACCATCACATAAGGATTGGACGTGTTTGTGCAGCTCGTGATTGCGGCGATCACCACGCTTCCGTGCCGTAGCTCGAACTGCTCGCCACCCATCGTCACCGCGACTTCGGCCGGCGAAAGGGTTGCGGTCGCCGTGGTGCCGTCGGCGCCATCGCCGTTCCTCATCGGCGCGCCCCGCTTCGGCGGTCCAACGAGAGTTGGCAAGGCCGCGTCAAATGACTGCCGGGCCGATGAGAGCGGAATGCGATCCTGTGGCCGTCGTGGTCCGGCGATAGAAGGCTCCACCGATGAAAGATCGAGATGCAGGATTGCCGAGTATTCCGCTTCCGGCGCGGCCGCCGAGTGGAACAGACCCTGCGTTTTCATGTAGGCTTCCACCAATGCGATCTGCTTCTCGGGGCGACCCGTCGTACGAAGGTATCGCAGCGTCTCGTCATCAACTGGGAAGATGGCACATGTCGCCCCGTATTCCGGCGACATGTTGCCGATGGTTGCCCGGTTCGCCAACGGCAGCGAATGAAGGCTCGGACCGAAAAACTCCACAAATTTGCCGACCACTCCCATGTTGCGCAACTGCTCGGTAACGGTGAGAACCAGGTCTGTCGCGGTGGCCCCTTCGGAAAGAGCTCCGGTCAGACGCACGCCGACCACTTGGGGGATCAGCATCGAGACCGGTTGACCGAGCATGGCGGCCTCCGCTTCAATTCCGCCAACGCCCCAGCCCAAAACTCCAAGACCATTGATCATGGTTGTATGGCTGTCTGTGCCGACCAGGGTGTCGGGATAGGCCATGCCGTCGGAATTGAACACCACGCGGCCCAGATACTCCAAATTGACCTGATGAACGATGCCTGTGTTCGGCGGCACGACCCGGAAATTTTGGAACGCCGCCTGGCCCCATTTCAGAAACGCATAGCGCTCTCTGTTGCGCTCGAATTCATGCTTTACATTGATGGCGATCGCTTCGCCTGTGCCAAAGGCGTCCACCTGAACGGAGTGATCGATCACCAGTTCGACCGGCTGCAGTGGATTGATTTTCGCGGGATCACCGCCGAGCGCCGCCATTGCGTCCCTCATCGATGCAAGGTCAACGACGCAGGGAACGCCGGTAAAGTCCTGCAGAATAACCCTGGCAGGAGTGAAGGCGATTTCCGTGCCGGGGGTGGCCTTCGGATCCCAGTTCGCCAGCGCCATCACATCGTCCGCGGTGACGACGAGCCCATCCTCGTGACGCAAGAGGTTTTCCAGCAGGATACGGAGTGAATAGGGAAGGCGGGTGAGGTTGATGCCTTGCGAAGCCAGGGCGTCCAATCGGAAAAAATCTAGCTCCGACCCTGCAAAATTTGCGCGCCCTCGAGCGTTGAAGCTATTTCCCATATTGGCCACCCCTATCGATTGTGTTTTGGTAAGTATTGTACCTAGCCGGAGCGCTTAGTAGAAAGAACGGTCGATTCCTTCTACTCGGGAGTATCGGCTCCGTTCAACTGATCGCCGACCCGTTCCGTCCAGAATCGCTTCATCTCACCCATATCTTTAGCGGGCGCACTCGCACACAAAATCCCCATAATTGCCAATTCTTCGCAGTAAACTGGGATTTTGGCACACCATTTGGGAGACCGCTTTGGGACAGACTGCGTATAATTGAAAGGTACATCAAGGAGGCACACGATGGATTTTCATAGATTTGCGCGATTGGCGATAGCGGGCATCTTCGCCGCCAGTGTATTTGCCGGATCGCTTGCCCAAACGCCGGCAAGAACCGGCAAAGCGCCTTTTCCGACCGGCCAGAAGAAACCCTCAGTCAGACAGCAGCAAGAGGGAATGGTCAATGGCGAGGTAAAAATATATGCGGCTAAGCTGAAACTGACCACAGCGCAGCAGACGAAAGTGAGAGCGATCCTCATTCAGCGTCTGGACACCATGGTAGCGATCGTCAATGACAAGAATATGCCGGATAAAGAGAAGAGCGCCAAGTATTTCCACGCCCGCGATGTCTCCTATGAAAAGATCGCGAAGGTTTTGACCCCAACGCAGCGCAAGAAGTGGGACGCCATGAGAAGATTAGATCCGATCTCCACAAGAGATTCCAAGAAGCCAAAGGGTGGACATTAGCCGTCTCTTCCCACAATAATTGTCAGTTCGCCGGGGCCATGGACCCCGAGCGTCACGTTCATTTCGATGTCGCCTGACCGGCTTGGGCCGGTGATGAAAAACGTGTTTGCCACTTGATCGAGTTGGGCGCCGGCGGCTTCGAACCATTTTTCCACAGTGGCACCGATGGCGCTCCGCGGCAAAATAGCGATGTGGTGCTGTGGCAAGAGCGAGGCGGAGCGTGGACGACCGGGACCTGAATTCAAGACCAGGCTCCCAGTGGCGGCGATCCCGGCCACCGCTCCGGTGATCCCAACGTCCGCCGTTGCCCATTCGCCTTTCGACGCCATGCAGCAGGAGGCCGCGCGGAGAGCTGATGTGAGGCCGGTCTCCGGAAACTGATCCTCATCCCAGCAGATGGCGGACCGATATCGGCGCTCGGTGAGCAGTTTTGCAATCTCCGCCCAGGCATCGGGCCAGGATGGCACTTCGACAACCTGGGACAGGGAACGAACGGCGGAATCCTTGAAAGTCTGCGCAAGATCGGCGCCGGCGGGAAGGGAAAGGACTTCCACCGGATCGGCAGGTGGAGCCTCCATTGGGAGGGCGACCGGGACGCGGATCGCGCGCATTATTTCTGACTTTGAGTCTAACTTTTCCAATTCTTCTTGTACAAATCCCGGAATAGTATTGGCGCGGGCGCGGGTAGATCGCGTGATTTCGTCCAAGCAGCCCACGGACCCCAACTGTCCCGTATCCAGCCTTCATCATTGGTCCAAGCGCGCAAAAACCAGTGGCTAAATCGCGTTGCCATCCGATACAGCGGTGGCAACAGCATTGTCACCTCCCAGCCTTGCATCGCAACGTGGGCCCAAAATCCCGCCTTTTTCCGCAATGCCGGCTCGCCGCGCAGTTTGACAAGCATTTCTGGCAGGTCGATGCGAACCGGACAGGCGTCCTTGCACGCCCCGCACAGGCTGCTGGCATGGGGCAGATCTGGCGCCTCGGCAAGACCGAGCAGGAGGGGATCGATGACGGCGCCGATTGGCCCGGGATATACCCACCCGTACGCATGGCCGCCGGTCCGCCGATAGACCGGGCAAGCATTGAGGCACGCGCCGCACCGAATGCAAAGCAAAGCCTCAGCATAGTCGGAGGCTAGAATTCGGCTTCGGCCGTTGTCTACGATGACGAGATACAGTTCTTCCGGTCCATCGGTATCTCCGGCCCGCCGCGGACCGTGGATCAAATTGATGTAGGTTGTAAGGCGCTGGCCGGTCGCGGCACGCGGAAGAATTTGTACCAATGTCGCCAGCTCGAACCAGGTCGCCACAATTCGTTCCAGACCCATGACGGCGACATGAATACGAGGCAGCGTAGTCACCATGCGCCCATTGCCCTCATTCGTGATGATGCAGATGCCGCCGGTCTCGGCAACCGCAAAATTGCATCCACTCAACCCCATATCCGCGCGCAAGAATTTTTCCCGCAGTACGCCGCGGACGAAGCGCATCATCTCGGAGGGATCATCGGTTGCCGGCATTCCCAGTTTCTCCGTCAGCAGAGAGCCGATCGATTCTTTCGATCGGTGAATAACAGGGGCGATGATGTGGCTAGGAGTCTCTCCCGCGATCTGAATGATGTACTCGCCAAGATCGGTTTCCACCACCTCGATGCCGTCGTCTTCCAACGCATGATTGAGGCCGATCTCCTCCGTCACCATCGATTTGCTCTTTGCCACCAGCCGCACGTTCTTCCGTCGGCACAAATCCAGAATCAGTCGATTGGCCTCTGCCGCGTCAGATGCCCAAAGCACTTTCCCGCCGTTTCGCGTCATGTTCTCTTCCAATTGCTCTAGAAGAGTCGGCAGATTTCGCAGCGCCCGGATCCGAGCGGCCCTGGACTGCGACCGAAGGGCCTCTTTGTCGGTGGTTTCGTCCAAAAGCTGGCGCGCCAATGTGTACGGCCGCATCGTGCCCGCAAGCACCGCCTTGCGCAACGCCGGATCGGCCAGCGCTACCTGTGCGGCGGGGATGAAGTCCTTTGTGTGAGGCGTCAAATCAGCCCACCCAAGAACTCGGCATAATGCCGGATGCGAAACGGTGATCCGCGCCGCGACAGGCCGCCATTCAGATGCATGAGACAGCCCGGATCGCCGGTCAGGCCGAAGTCTGCTCCCGACGCGATCATGCAGTCCAGTTTCGAATCCATCATCGCCGCGCTGATGTCCGCCATCTTGACGGAGAACATTCCGCCAAAACCGCAGCATTCCTCCGGCCTTTCGAAATCCAACAATTCCAGACCTGCGACATTTTCCAAAAGCGTAACGGCTTGCGGACCGAGACCGAGCAAACGCATGCCGTGACACCCATTGTGGACGACGGCCCTCGCCGCCTTTGATCGAACACCGAGGTCTCGCACGCCCAACACGTCCACAATAAACTCGCTGATCTCCATCACGCGCGAATCGTGCAAATGATGGCGCGCGTATGCCGCGCAGCTTGCCGACGGCGTAACGATCTGCTCCGACTCAGCGAACGCCCGCCCAAACGCCCTTCCAACCATGCCTGCCTCCGCTGGATAGCCCGCATTGAACGCGGGCTGACCGCAACAGGTCTGCGCTTCCGGAAAGTTGTGCATCACGCCGAGATGATCGAGGATTCGCACCATGCCCATGCCGATCTCGGGAAAAAATGTGTCGACGAGGCAGGTCGCAAATATGGAAACCATGCTAGCGCAGGTAGGCTGCCGGAACCCCAGCGTCCACGGTCAGCGCCCCGCCGGTCGTCTTTGAAGATCGATCGGAAGCGAAGTAGAGAATGGCTTCGGCGAGGTCCTCAGGGAATACGGATCGTTTCAACGTGGTCCGTTGCCGATAGAACTCCTCCAACTCCTCCGGCTTGATGCCGTATGCCGCAGCGCGCTCCTCTCGCCACTTGCCCTGCCAGATGGTGGAGCCGCTCAGCACCGCGTCCGGCAGCACACAATTGACGCGAATGCCATGCGCGCCGCCCTCTTCCGCCAGGCACCGCGCCATGTGCATTTCGGCGGCCTTTGCGGAGCTGTATGCGGCGGCGTTTTTGCCGGCCGCCACGCTGTTTTTGCTGCAAACGAACACGATGTTGCCGCCGATTCCTTGCTGCTTGAAAATGCGAAACGCCTCCCTGGCCGCAAGGAAGTAACCTGTTCCTAGAATGTTATGATTTCGATTCCATTCGGCCAGCGATGTGTCTTCGATCGGCGCGCTGCTCGCGATGCCGGCTGAGCAGACCAGCACGTCCAACCCGCCGTATGTCATGATCGCCTTATCGAACATGGCCGCGACGGATTTTTCGTCGGTCACGTCGCCGCCGATCACCACCGCCCGATCTTTGCCGAACGTTTGCACCAATTCGCAGGCCGCCTTTTCGGCCCCCTCGGAATTGATATCCGTGACGACGACGTGCGCCCCTTCCGAGCACAATCGCTCCGCGGTCGCCCGTCCGATCCCCGACGCGCCACCTGTCACCAACGCCACGCGCCCAGCCAGCTCTTTTGGTGGCGGCGCCAGCTTCAATTTGTACAGTTCCAAAGGCCAATACTCAACGGAAAAGGATTCAGCGGCGCTCAGAGAATCGAAGCCGCCGAGCGCCATACTGCCTTCGATCACCGATATCGCGCGATGGGCGAGCTGCCGCGTGACCTCGGAGTTGGTCGCGTCTCTCCCGATGCAGAACATGCCGACGCCCCCCACAAGCACAACGCGTGGCGCGGGATCGCCCGACACATCACCCGCCTCCTTGTTCTCATCGAAATAGCGGCCGTATCGCTCTACGAAACCGTCCACGCCGGTCTTTAGGGCAGATCGCAACGCATCGATCCCTTGCTCGGGCTTCCAATCGACGAACAGCGGCTGCCGTTTCGTGTGCACCAGGTGATCGGGACAGGCCGCGCCGATCTGCGAGAGATCGCGGGCGGCGGCGGTCCCGACGTATGCGAGAACATCCGCAGAATCGTCATACCGGATGACGGCGTATCGATTCTTGGAAACCAGACCCGTAAGGGCCGGGAGAACCTGCTTGGCGATCTCGCGCCGGTCGTCTCGGGCGGGGATATCGAACCCACCGAATACCGATTTGCCGCGAGAATTAATAAACTTCTCCGCTTCGTCGATGATTCGAATCGCGTTGGCATAGGAGGTTTTGGAATCCGGTCCCCACGTGACAAGACCGTGCTTGGCCATAACGACCGCTTCAATCTTGGGAGAGGATTCGGATGCGTCGGCGATCCATTTGCTGAGCAGAAAACCAGGTCGGATATAGTCTACCCACGCCGCCCGATCGCCGTACAAATCTCGCGCGATCGCCTTCCCTTCGGGGTTGCAGGCGATGCTGATGATGGCATCCGGGTGCGTGTGGTCGACACAGGGGAAGGGAACAAAAGCATGCAAAAGGGTCTCGATGGATTGGCGGGGACGGCCCGGCTCCAGCACGCATCGGCCCAGATAGTCCACCATCTCGTCGTCGGTCATCGCCTCGCGCTCGCGCACCGGCAGCACCTCGTGGAGCTTCAGCACGGCAAAACCTTTTTCGGTGATGTCGGACAGGTCAGAGCCGGAGCCTTTGACGTATAGGACCTGGCGCTCCCGGCCCGTGTGGTCTTTCACCGTCAGCTTGGAACTGGTGTTGCCGCCATAGATGTTGCACACCTTGCGGTCAGCCCCCTGCAGCCTGGAGCGGTAAACCAGCCCTTCCAGGTCCGGCAGCTTCGCATACTCCTCATCCCGCCACAAATTCTCCGGCATGTCATCTCCCTTTCGTTGCTGGCCTAGAGTATACCGGGCCGGCCCGCCGTCATTTTGGGGGACAATCCGAACGACATGCCCAAACCCCGTGAAACCGAGATATGGCCAAGAAAGACCCGCGTCGAGGATTTGCCGACGGACAGGCAGCGACTGACGGTCAGTTCAATGACATATGGATTTTCGACCATTGGTCTTGCTGGCAATCTGGCTACAATAGGAAGTATTCTTAGTGGCCTATGACTTTGCTAACGGCTAGGACCTACCAGCTCAGTTGGTCGGCATTCTTGATCAACAACTTCATTGTCCCGCCCTTCACGGGCCGGATTACAATGTCCCGCTCGTGCCCCGAACAGTGGAACGCCACTAACCTGCCGTCCGGCGATGCAGCCGGATCCCAAGCGTCGTCCGCAATCAGCTGGTCCTGGTCGATCTGTGGAACACCGAGACGGTAATGGCTGTCGCCTATCTTGAACCGCAAGAGCCGCACCTGGGCGAATCCGGAACCTCCCAAACGTTCGATGCCATACACCAGCCTGCCGTTCCCCGGCAGCCAACTAATCTTTGTCACCCCATAATCCTCTCGGCTGGCGCGATAGCTCGGATTATCGTACTGCGCCACCGCCGCCAATCGAATCGCTTCCCATGAATAGTTCTCAAAACCCCACTCGGGATGGGATTCGCCTTCGAAGCGCGGCCCATTGCGATAGGTCAACAATATGTCGCCGCTGCAAGAGAAGGCAAGACTGTTCCCGTCTTCCGACCAGGCGAGCGCATCCGGACTGCCCAAATTCCACCCATCCGTCGCATAGCCGAGCCGCTCCTTAATCGGTATCTTGCTGCGCGCTTCGGCCGGCGCTTCACAAATGGCCGGCTGCCACTTTCCTTCCTCTTTCGCATATCCCCAAAAAGTAATGACGTTGTCGTGACGACCCCAGGCAAGGATGGAGCCGCTATCAACATCTACACGGTACAGGCTCGGTTTTGGCGCCAGCTCTTTTGGGTAATGCGTGAGCGGCCGCTGATACTTTCCCGTAGCGTCAGCGATCCAGACGTCGGCATCACGACGGAAGGCAAATCGCTTGCGATCCGGCGACCAGCAGGGATGGTTGGCATCATGCACGATCATCGTTCGCCCGGAGCCGTCTCCATTCGCGATCCAGATATTGCCGTCCCGGACGAACAGAATCTTGAATTTCCGTTCTGTTGTTGGCCCAGCGCCGTCGCAAACCGCCAATGGGACCAGGGCAACGAGTAGCAGGGCGATGAATTTCACGATATGATTGTACGTTAACCCTCCCGTATGCCGCAAGGGACGGGTGCTAGGACGTTCGGACAATTCCGTAACTCCCGCCTGCCGACATCATTCTTATTTGACAGCCAAATGTCCTGGTGCCATACTGCCAGGACGGCTACAGGTGTATTGGAGGACAAAGTGATTCGAGTTGCGGTGGCTCTATTTTGCTTGCAATCTGCGGCGTGGGCGGCGGATACGATCAGCGTATTGCCTGACAGTACGCGTTGCGTACAGGGACATGCAATGGTCAAGCTTGCGGACTATAAGGCCATTCAGCCGAAAATCGGCATGACCCTCTTCGGGGGTCGTGTTAAGCGAACCTATCCAGCAATCGGTTGGGTCCTCCTTGACTATCCCACAGCGAAAAACATTCCTGCAGTGATAACTTGGCTTAAGTCGCGCCCGACCATTCGGGATGCCGAACCGGACATTGTCTACAAAGGCTGCGACTTCACGCCGAACGACCCCGGCTGGTCACAGCAATGGGCCGCTGAGCGCATTGAATGCCCGAAGGCGTGGGATTACTGCACAGGAAGCTCCGGCGTCACGATCGCCATCATCGATTCGGGAGTCCACTACAATTTGCCCGACCTGGCCGCTAATTATGCCGGAGGCTACGACTTTCAAGACAACGATACTGATCCGACGGAAGGACCCCTGGACGTTCACGGGACAACGGTTGCCAGCGTTTCGTCGTGTGTGACGAACAATAATGTTGGCATTGCAGGAGCCGGGTTCAATTGTAAGTTCTTTGCCGTTCGCGCGGGCACGATTGATAACTTTCCAGAAAACCAGATCATCTCGGCAATCAACTGGTCGGTAACAAACGGGGCCCAAGTTATCAATTTGAGTTTGGGTGGATATGGCTTTTCGAGCGCCATGCAAGACGCGATCAACGCGGCTGCGGCTGCCGGCGTCGTTCTGTGCGCCTCTGCGGGAAATGACCATACATCGCAACTTTTCTATCCCGCCGCGTACACAAACTGTATTGCGGTTGCTGCGACGAATTCTAGTGACGACATCGCCTGGTGGTCGAATTACGGGTCATGGGTGGATATCGGAGCGCCAGGCGAAGGTGTCTCCATCTACTGGCAGCCTAACATTGGACCACCGTTATATGGCCCGTACGGCGCCGGAACTTCGTACGCCGCACCTCTCGTTGCCGCCACTGCGGCGCTCGTGTATTCGGAGCTTGGGGGAGTTAGTAGTCCGGAAAACGCCGCGATCGTGCGTGGCGCAATCCAGAACACCGCTTTACCCGAGGCCTTTTCTAATCCAATAGCGGGTGGGAGGCTCGATACATATCTGGCTGTTCTTCGATATGCGGATGTTCAACCGATCTACGTGACATCGACTCAGCAGACATCGTCCACCGGCACCGCGGTCGAAATGCTGATGGCATTCCCGTGGTCCTATACATTGTTTGAGGTCACAGGGATCTCGGGCAAAACCATCTGGATCAGCAAGAACGGAGTCGGAAACGGGATCCAAGCTTGGACATTTGGCGGCGCTGGTTCCCTCGTCAAGCCGGGGGCGATCGTCTACCAAGCGGCAGCATCGCCGGGCCCGTATCTCTATGCCGGAATGGGAACCGGGGCCGGGTTCAATATAACGCGATACAATGATCATGGCACGATTGATGCCGGTTGGACCTTTCCGGGAACTGCCATCAATACCGCTCCGACCGACCTTTACATTGATGGCGCCGGCAATCTTGTAATGATCGGCGTTGTACCCACCGCACCTAGCGGGCAGGGTATCTGGCTCGGAAAGGTCAACTCTGCCGGGTCCATTACTATCAATGGAGTATACAATTCTTCGTTCGCAGTGGATGCCGCCAAGCAAGTGCAGATTCAGAGCGGGAACATTTACATATTCGGATATTCGGGCGATGGAAATGTTGTTAGCGGGGCGAACGATTTTCTTCTCCTCAAACTTCGTTCGGACGGTGTGCTCCTTTGGGAGCGGAGGTGGAACAACGCGAACGACGTCGGCGTCAGCATGGCATTCAACAGCACCCATAACCAGATGTATGGTTTCGGCAAGGGCGGTCTCGCCAGCTACGATACTTCCGGTAGTCTCCTGTACGGGCTTCCGAGTTCCGGACCAAAGATACCAAATGGAGGAGTGACTGTGGCACCCGATGATTCTGCGGTCTATACCACAAACGCCACTTCAACAAGCACGATCATCGACCTAAACCTTACCAAAGTCACGAGCGGCGGCAGTTTGGTTTGGTCCAGCAAGTATTCGATATCGAATGTCGGCTCGACGAATTTAGTGAGCACTCGCCCAAGATTGGATGCCGATGGGAACATCTATGCGGCCATGTTCGTGGAGTACGGCACCGCTGGATGGGATTCCATCGTTGTCAAGTTCGACGCTGCGGGTAATGTCGGTTGGTCCGGACGGTATGCCGGCGGGTTCCTCGATGCCGAGCTGGCTGGCGATCTCATGGACGTATCTAGCGATGGCACAGTGGTGCTGCCGTTCACGCGAAACCTCGGGAATAACTCACATAGCCGTGACGTCCTCGGCTACAAGGCTGCAGGAGGTGGCAACACATCTACCGGTACCATGGGTGGTCATATCGATCTCGATCAATACTCTGGGAGCGGCGGCCTTGTCGGAGAAATCGAATTTCGCGACCCCGGTTCGACGAGAGTACTCATTCAATCCAACATGTCATTGGCTCCGGACGGCTCGTATTCTTTGCCGAACGTGCCGACAGGCGCCTACGATGTATCTGTCAAGTTCCCAAATTGGCTACGCAAGACAGTTCACGATGCCATCATGACCAAACAAGGCTTAGAACTTGATATTTCCCTCATCAATGGAGATGGCGATGGAGACAATGCGGTCACTGTCAGCGACCTCAATTCAGAACTGATTAATTTCGCAACCAACGGAGCTGAAGGCGGGGATCTCGATTGGGACGGCATCGTGGGCCTTCCCGATATCAACATCGTGTTTACCAATTTCGCAATAGTCGGGGACGCATAGGAAATGACGGCCCTCGCAATCTGATTGGGGAGGGCCGCCATTGTTATCTTAGTGGACTTCGAAGGAATCCGACGCTGCTCCTGTTCGCGATTTATCTGCCCGCGCCTGTTGTCCGACGCGGTGGATCGCCTCCGTCCAGTTGACCGGGATGAACAGCTCCGCAACCGCCTTCTTCCCATCGTAGCTGGCGGAGAACGCCACACCGTCGTCGCCAAAGAATCGGTTCCAATCCCAATTCGGTCCGTTGCTCTTTGCCGTCGCCGCGATCAAAAGGCGCGGCAGATCGATCATGATGGCAAACCGGGCGTCCTTGACGTTCTTCTTGAGCATCTTCGCGTAGCGCGGATCGGAACCCAATTCGTTGCCGCCGCCCTTTGCCGTCCGGATCGCCTCCCGGATCAGGTCATGCGACGTTCCGGCAATCACCGAGCCGTTGACGATTGCATAGCCAGGCGTCTTGCCCTTCGCGCTCGGGTCATCGCTCAGGTCCAACCAATGGATATCCGCGCCCCCGTAGGATTCGTCCGCGATCTTCGCGTGCTTACCATCTTTGTCGAACCGCCCCGATGCCGCAGCCGCGCGGAACTTCTCAGCAAACTCGGCAGGTGTCGCGCCATTGCTGTTGTCGATCACGAACAGCGCGTCCGGGTCCTTGTCATCCGGGCCGGGATAGAGAGCCGCGGTGATCTCGCCATCGAAGGCGGGCAAAACGTCTCGCTCCAGGTCAAACCCGGTCTCTTTCCGCATCTTGGCCAGACCGTCTTCCATCTCGCCGAGCGACTTGGAATCTTTGCGCGCAAATGCCTGGATGGTGCGGAAGATCGCTGCCGGCTGGGACAGGGCGGCAACACCATACGCGCCCGCCGGCATCAGACTCAGCGCTTTGAGATTCAAGTTCGGCAACTTGGCCAACGCTGCCGCCTCCGGCATTCGAGTGGAATCGAACGGCGATCGGACGCTGCACAGCAGGCCCTCGGCCCGCACCGTCAGCCCCATCGAAAACCAACCCGCGTTCGCAAACGGATTCGCGACCGCAAACTGCTGCTGTGCCTCCTTGCCCGCCTCCTTGAGAGCGGAAGAACTGATGAACAGCATCGCGTTGGCGTCCTGAGGCAGCGCCTTGCGCGCGTCCAGGTACTCCGGCAGCTGGGCAACGGACTTTCCCTTGCCGTTCTTGGTCGCGATCACTTGCTTCAGCGACTCTTCGTTGCTGGCAATCGTCAGGTAGCTGCCAATGACGCAGGCGGTCCCTTCCTTATCGATTACGTACGCGTCCTCATTCTCCAACTTGTACGCGCGAAGCTCTTTGCCGAGCGCGTTCTTGACCGCCACGGGGTCGTCGACAGCGAGCAGGAGCACGACGTTCTTTGAGTCTTTCCCCGGCTCGATGCCCCACATCGCGGCGGCGACATTATTCTTGATGTGCGGCCGCAGGTCCGAAATCAGCTTGTTCTTGTCGAGATTGGCGGCAAGACCCTTTTCCAGTTCATCCAGAAGGCCCTCCTGCTTGAGCGCCTGCCGGATCTGTTCGAAAGTGGTCGCCTGCTGTGGGGAAGGTGTGAGATCTACGGTCAGAACTACCTGCGCATCGGCGGGTAGATAGCTAATGGCGGCCTCACCGGCCCTTCCAAAGAAAACCTTGTATCCAACCGCGGCGCCTCCCGCAAGAATGGCGGTTGTTCCGAGCAGCCACCAACCGACCGCACCGAGATTTCTGCGAGTGATCATAACGTGAGCCCTCCTGAATAATCCTCTACCAGCCCGGTTACCCTTCCACGTTGGCAATCCGTTGCAACCAGGCCATTGACGGGGACTTTTGTCCTGCCTATCCCGGTATGCTGGCAAAGTGAACTGGCTCATCCTTCTGATTCTGTTGCAAACGGGGAATCCGAGCGCAACCCGCCTCGACTTCGCCCGTGCCTATCACCGGCTCGAATTGGCGTTCGAACAGCATCCGCCTGACGGCCAAAAGCTGATCGAGATCAATAAGGCGGTAGATCGGGCCGTCATCGCCTCCTTCACCGCCAGCTACCTGGAAGCCGTCGAGACCTTGGACAAGCAGACTGTGATCCTGGACCCGGCGATCCCGCCGGCGCTGTTAACCTACCGAGCAACCCTCGAGCCATCGATCAGCGTGCAAAAGCAGGCGGCATTTGTAAATGTGCATCTGCAGAGCCTTTACTCGGTTGCGGGCGCTGATCTGCCCGTCCAGATCATTCTTCGCAATGGCAAGGACCCCATCGCGGAGCACAAGTTGGCACTAAAGCATGACGGCGACGAGTGGTTTGACCTCTATCTGCCGAAAACCGCGCAACCAGGACGATATGAGCTCCAGGCGGAATGGGCCCAGGACAAGAGGCTCACGCTCGCGATCTGGCATCTTGTCGCGAAGTCACCAAGCGAAACGGGCAAAGCCAATGAGGTGGCGCTCAAGTCCCTGAAACCCACACCATCATCAAAGGGTGATATCGCCGCCGTGCTCGCCAGAAACCGGCTCCTGACGGACACCCCGTCCACGAACGCCGAGCTAGTCGCCAATCCCATCGATCTAGCCGGGAGCATTGAAAAGGAGATCGCAGCGCTGAGGGAGGGCAAGAACCCGTTTCAAAATCACTCGGGCGATACCTGGCGCATCGTGATGGACAAGGATGTCGAAGTCCCAATTCGCGTTTACGCCCCGAAACAGGTCGGGAAGACGAAGCCTATGCCGCTCATCATCGCCATCCCCGGCACGGGCGGTGACGAGAACGTATTTTTCAATGGATATGGCAACGGCATTATCAAGAAGTTGGCGGACAAGCGCGGGGCGCTGGTGGCCTCATTGGCGCTGAATTCAATTATCCGCAATCCCGAACTGTTCGACAAGATTGTCGCGTTGCTCGCGGGCGATTATCCTGTGGATCGGTCGCGGATCTACGTCATCGGGCATTCGGCGGGCGGGGGCGTGGCCGGGGTATTGGCTCGGACGCATGCGTACAGGATTACGGCGGTCTGCTGCATATCCGGCGGCGGGGGTTTCGCGACCTCCACCAAGCTCGCTCCGACGCTTGTAGTCGCGGGCGACCAGGATGGCATCGTCGATTGCCGAGTATTGGAGGCGGCCGCAAATCGTGCGAAGATTGCCGGCCTACCAATCGAGTACCGGTTGGCGTCCGGATACGGCCACATGCTTATTGTTGGTTCGAAGCTGCCCATGATCTTCGATTGGCTGCTGCAACACCACCGACCGTAGACGCGGATCGTCTTGCCGATATCCCTTCAATTCGCCTCGCGTAGACGCGGGTCGTCTTGCCGATATCATTTCGAATTTCCGACCACCAAGACCCGCGTGGGAGGGGCGGAATTTCCGATATCCAACCGCCTCTCCACATCCGCCGTGGTGCAACGCGGGCCTTTGGGGTTGATAAACGGAGAGATATCTCCATGATGGCCCGCGCCTACGATTCGGGGGCGATTCGCTTCATCAACCCCATCAACACATTGCCCGGACCACACTCATGAAACTCCGTCGCGCCTTCATCGAGCATCGCTCGAACGCAGCTTGTCCACCGCACCGGAGAATAGGCCTGGCGGGCCAGCAGTTCCGGCCAATCCGACGGATCATCGACGAAGGCGCCGGTGACATTTGACGGCAACCGAATCGCGCTCGCATTAAACGGCGTCTCGGCGAGCATCGCGCGCAGCCCCTCGCCCGCCGATTGGACGAGAGGAGAATGAAACGCTCCCGAGACATTGAGCATGTTCGCCAGCCTTGCGCCCGCATCCAGGCAGGCCTGACATGCCTCTTCCACTGCGGCGGTATCGCCGGAAATAACCGCCTGTCCCGGACAGTTGTAATTCGCGACTACGACCGTCCCCGGCGTTTCGGCGCATATTTTCTCAATGGTGGCGTCGTCTAGGCCAAGGACGGCGGCCATCGTTCCTCCGCCTGCGCCTGCCATCAGCTCCCCGCGCCGTGCGACCAATCGGGCTCCGTCCGCCACCGAAACCACCCCTGCGACGGCGAGCGCCGCATATTCCCCGACGCTGTGCCCGGCTGCGAATGCCGGTTCAAGTCCAAGCGACTTCGCGGCGGCGACCCCACAGGCATAGAGGGCGACCTGTGCGTTTTGCGTGCGTCTCAATTCCTCGTCCTGCAAATTGCAGATTGCGGCCACGTCGCGCCCAATCGCTTCCGATATGGTGGCGAACGCGTTGCCAACGCCTTCCAGACCTGCGCCCATCCCGGACTTCTGCGATCCCTGCCCGGGGAAGAGAAAAGCGATGCTCATGCCGCGAAGATACCCCGCGAATCGTCGTATAATGATGCGAGGAGTCAAGAATGGCAATCAAAGAACCACAACCAGAAATCGATCCGTTGCAGGGGATGCGGCGGAAATGGACTCGTGAAGAGTATTACCGATTGGCCGAAGCCGGCTTTCTAAGGCCAGATGAAAAGGTCCAGTTGATAGGGGGGGAAATTATCCGTATGAGTCCGCAATCTTCTCGCCATTACAGTGCGATTCGCGACGTGCAGGAGGCTTTGCAATCGGTTTTCGGCAGCGATTACGAGATTCGAACGCAGGCGCCAATCAATCTTCCTGGGGAATCAGCGCCCGAGCCGGATGTTGCCGTCGTTCGAGGTTCTCGTGATGACTACCGTGCCGGCCATCCCAACATCGCCGACCTAATCGTTGAGGTTTCAGACAGCTCGTTGCTGTTGGATAAGCGCGGCAAGACCTCCCTCTATGCAACCGCTGGGATTCCGGAATACTGGATCGTAAATCTTGTCTCGAATCGGCTGGAAGTTTATAGAAGCGCGGTCAAAGCAGCGACCGAGCCGTTCGGCTATGGTTATGCCGACGTGGTGGAACTGGGCGCTTCGGACACGATCAGCCCCCTCGCCGCGCCCGACGCCCGCATCCCCGTGGCAGGGCTGCTGCCAAAATCATAAACCCTATTTGACGGCGAGCAGCCGCACCCCGTTCAACATAACCAGCACCGTTGTCATCTCGTGCCCGACCACCGCGTAGGGAAGCGCGATGCCGACGGTCAATGCCAATGTGATGAGAGTAACCAACGAAAGCATCGAGATGGTGAGGTTTTGCCTCACCACCCGCATCGCGCGGCGAGAGAGCCGAAACAGGTCCGGGATCAGCTCAAATCGATCGTTCATCAAGACGACATCCGCGGTTTCTAATGCTACGTCCGATCCTATGCCACCCATCGCAATCCCCAGGTCCGCGCTCGCCAATGACGGAGCATCGTTGATTCCGTCCCCGACCATCGCCACCGGACCATACTGCAGCCGGAGCCGATTGATGACCTCCGACTTGTCGCCCGGCATAAGCCCCGCGTGGAACTCATCGATGCCGGATTCGGACGCGATGACTGTGGCGGTCTCCGCATGATCGCCGGTCAGCATCACCACGTGCTCGACACCCATTGCCCGAATGGCGCGGATCGATTCGACAGTGGACGGCCGGATCGTATCTTTGAGCGCAATCACCCCAGAGCGGCCGCCGAGCATGACTGCCACGACCGTTTTGCCCTCCCCTTGGAACTGGTGGATTCTTTCTACGATCTCCTTCGGTAATTGTCCGTTGAACAGGGCCTCCCGCCCGGCGCGCACGAGGTCACCGTTTACAGTGCCTTCCACACCTCTGCCGGGGATATTCCGCATGTCGCAGGCAATTGGCAATTGCAGACCCCGGGATGCAGCCGCGGAAACCATGGCGGAAGAGAGCGGATGACGAACCATGCCCTCCACAGATGCGACTTTCCGCAAAAGGTCGTCCCGTGCCGCCTCCCCGTTTTCGGGATGGACGATGATGTCCACAACGTCGAACCGCCCGCGCGTCAGCGTACCGGTTTTGTCCATCGCGACGACCTTGACTTTTGCCGCGATCTCCAGGAACTTGCCGCCCCGCACCAAGATTCCCCGACGCGCGCAGTTGGCGAGAGCGCTGAGTACCGCGGAAGGCGTGGACAGCACCAACGCGCACGGGGAAGCGGCCACCAACAGGGTAACCGCGCGATAGAAAGCGGGATGGAATTGGACGCCCGGCCTCGTCAGTTCGATCGCCAGATAAACACCGAAACCGACAAGCACAATCAACGTGTACCACCGGCCGATCCAGGTGGATACCCGCTCATCTCCGGTCTTCGCCTCTTGAGCTTCTTGGACCAATCGAATAACCTTGGCAAGCGCGGACTCGGAGGCGGGCCGAGTTACCTTGGCAACGAGAACATTGTCAATATTCATGGTGCCGCCGATCAGACTCTCTCCCGGCGACTTATCCACTGGCATCGCCTCTCCCGTCATCGCTGCCTCGTCCACGCTGCCTCGTCCCTCGATAACCTCCGCATCCACCGGCACCAGCTCGCCGGGCTTGACGACGATCACATCACTGACGGTTAGCTCCGAAACCGGCCGTTCGATATCGCCCTCCGGAGTTCGCACCCAGGCAATCGATGGACGCAGCTTTAGCAGGGCCCGAATCGCCTGTTGGGTCCTCGCCATCGTGAATCGCTCCAATGTGTTGCTGAGTGAGAACAGGAAGATGAGAACGGCGCCGTCGAGAAATTCATGGATTGCCGCAGCTCCAATGGCAGCCAAGATCATCAGGATGTTTACATCCACCTGGCGGGCACGGATCGATTCGGCAGCGGACTGAACGGCGTAAAAAGCACCGGCTAGGGTGGAAGTGATGGCCAAGGCGGTACCGAGATTGTTGTGGCCCGCCAACCAAGCCAAAACGAGAAACAGAGCCGAGAACGTAGTGAGGAGTACATACGGCTCTCGATACCAGGGCTTAGGAGCCGAAACAGCCAGGTCTACCATACGTCGCTAGTTTACTCGGAATAGCAAAAGGGGCCGCCGACGCGGCCCCTTTAAGCAGAAAGAAGGGTCTTTACTTACCCTTCTTGTCCATCTTCATGTTGTCCATTTTGCCCATGGCTTCCATATCCTTACAATCGCCACGGTTTTTCATGCCGAAGTGCATGGAGTCCATGTCACAACATCCGCATGACGCTTGCATACAGTGGCCGTGCATCATGCAAGCATGCATGTCTCGGAAATTCGCCGTCATATGGAGAACACTCCAATCGGCGGCCCCCACGCTCGAGAAGTACGTATGACAGTCGGCAAAGGCGCCGACCGAGATCAGGGTCACTGCTGCGGAAAGTAGAAGCTTCTTCAATGCAACACTCCTTTGTGCGGTCAGACTAGTCCTATTAACGGGATCGATGCCCGTTCGGTTCACCATATTATAGTACTAGGGAATCGTTTTGGGCCACAATCCCGCCGTTGAAGCAAGATCGTGATCCGCTGGCGGATTTGGCGCTGCTGGCCATCCTCATCCTGTGGGTAGCCAGTTTTATTGTGTTCAAGAAAACATTTTTGCAGATCGATCCAATGGCGTTGAACATCGCCAGGTTCATTCTGATGACCCCCATCGCTCTTGGCGTTCTGTGGTTCGTTGAACGGGACCTGCGATTCCCGAAAAAAGTTGGTTGGTTACTCGTAGGTTCAAACGTCCTTGGACATGGCCTATACCAGATCTGCTTCATTCACGCGCTAGCGGTCGGCACCGCGTCTTCGACCGCCCTGCTGTTGGCGACCCTGCCGGTTTTCAGCGCGCTTTTCCTCACCATTGGCAAAGTGGAAATCCTCACGGGAGTTCAATGGGCCGGAATTTTGGTGGCCTTGGGCGGCGTGACGGCATACGTGGCCTTTGGTCCCGGCAACCACGGGGCACTCGGTTTCGGGGTGGGCGAGCTGATGGCGCTCTGCTCCGCGGCAAGTTTTGCGCTCTACGGCATTCTGAACAAGGGCCTCATGCGTTCGATCTCACCGCTTCGGCTGATGGCTTTCGGCATTCCCATCGGGCTGATAACCATGCTGCCTTTCGGGATATCCAACCTGGTTCAGCAAAACTGGCTCTCGGTGACGCCCACCGGTTGGGCAGGGGTGGGGTTCGCGACACTATTTCCAGTCTACGTGGCCTACCTACTCTGGAACTGGGCCATCGCCAGGCAGGGCGTCGCGAGGACCGTGCTCGTCAGCTATCTGGTGCCCATCGCCACCGGCTTCGCGTCGTTCTTCCTCTTGGACGAACGATTGACTACCATACAGATTTTTTCCGGCGTCATTGTTCTGGCCGGAGTGGCCCTTGTCCGAATTTCCCGTTCTATCCCTGTGACGCGGCAACCGGTATCCACACCGCCATAGCGCCCGGTTCGCGATTGTCCCAAATGTAGTAAGAGATGAAGTTAAGCTGTGTAGGCTTTGTTTTCAAGGGGCCCGGCCGGTATAGGCAATCCTTCCATTCGTCCTGGGGAATGGCTTGGCCCTCGGCACGGATGACGACGATGCCGCCGAGCACATTAGGCATCGTCCCGGCGACCATTTCCGACCCGACGGGAAGGGACACGTAGGGCAGGGGAGCCTTCTGGTCCATCTGTTCCAGGCAATAGACGAGCGGGCCCCGGCAGACGGCAATCCGGCCAACGTCCGCCTTGACCGACGGATGGGCGGCCACCAGGCGCGGCTCCATTTGCATCTGCAGCTTCACCTTGTCGCCGGGCTGCCAAGTGCGGCGCAGAATGAAATATCCGTTCTCCTGTTGGGGAGTCGTCCGCTCATCATTGACGAACAGCTCCGCCATCCCGCACCAACCGGGAAAACGCAGGCAGAGCGCGAAATCCGCCGCCGTCTCCGGATGAACGAGCAGCTCCACCTCCCCGCTCCACGGATAGTCGGTTTTTTGGGTGATCCATATCTCTTTTTGCCCGACCTTTGTGCGGCACGTCCCGCTGATGTACAAATTCACGAAAACGGAGGGCTCCGCTCTGGAGGGCTCCGCTCTGGAGGGCTCCGCTCTGAAGGGCTCCGCTCTGGAGGGCTCCGTTCCATCGGAGCCGGAATCGGAACCGCCGCGCGCATAAACGTATCCACCCAGGGAGGCCAAGAGGCGGGCGATGTTCGGCGGGCAGCAGGCGCAGAGGAACCAGCCCTGCCGATGGTGCGAGCCATCGCTGTCCAACGGATTGACGTAGAAAAACCGCTGCCCGTCCTGTGAGACGCCGGAAATCACCCCATTGTAAAGGGCCTGCTCCATCACGTCCGCGTACTTCGCGTCGCCATGCAGCATCGCCATGCGATGGGACCAGAACACCAGACCGATGGCCGCGCAGGTCTCGGCGTAGGCGGTGTCGTTGGGCAGATCATAGTCTTTGGTGAAGCCCTCATTGCTGGCCGAGGGTCCAATGCCGCCGGTGACGTACATGCGCTTCAGGGTCAGGTTCTCCCAAAGGTTATCCAGCGCCCGGATGAGCGTTTCGTCGTCCCGCGCGAGATCGGCAACTGCGGAAAACAGATACATGGCCCGAACCGCATGGCCGACCACCTCCGACTGCTCCCGTACGGGCAGGTGGTCCTGCACATATTCGCCGCCGTACGCATCGCCCTTCATCAGCATCCGTTCGTTGTCGACTAGGTTGGTGGGTTTGTAGTCCTGGTGCATCTCCAGCTCGAACGGCGAGGGCCGGGAACCACGCGCGTCCACGAAAAACTTTGCGAGCGCCCGGTATTTTGGGTCCCCGGTGACGTCCGCCAGCTTCACGAGGGCCAGCTCGATCTCCTCATGCCCGCAATAGCCGAGCCGCTTTCCGGGGCCAAAAATCGAATCAATGTGGTCGGCAAACCGCTTGGCGATATCGAGAAGGCTGGTTTTGCCGGTGGCCTGGTAGTGCGCGGCGGCGGCCTCGAACAGGTGCCCGGCGCAGTACATCTCGTGATTCATCCCGAGGTTCTTCCACTTGGCCTGCGGTTCTTTAAGCGTGTAGCAGGTGTTGATGTAGCCGTCCGCCTGCTGCGCCACCCGCACCGCCTCAATGACTTGGACCACCTCCCGCTCCAACTCCGTATCCGGGGTCGCCGCCAGCACGTAGCTGGCCGCTTCCAGCCACTTGTACACGTCCGAGTCATTAAATCTCAAGCCCTCAAATGCGCCATCCATCTTCCCCCCGGCCTTGAGGAAGTTGTTGATGCGACCGGTGTCCTGAAGGTACTTGTGCTGCGCGGCGATGGTGGCCGTCCGATTGACCTCAATCTTCGGGGACCAGAACGGGTCGTCTATGGTGACTTGGTTGAACGGGATGGGGTTGAGTTTCATCAGCACGGTGAAGGTTCCATGCGAACTCAAGGCACTCCTGTCAGAGGCCACCCTAGCGAATCTCAAACGAATCGAGGAATGCTTTTGCCTTCCCTTGCCTCATCTGGTCCGGCGGGCCTATCACCATTACCGAATAATATCTGTCACCCTTAATGGTGTAATACGCAACCACGGAACGACCATCCTGAATTTCGAACTCCGTCCGACGGCCCGGCAGCCCCCGGACATCCACGTCGCTGATAGCCCCGATGGATACCCCCGGTTTCGCAAACCCCTTGGCGGTGCTGTTGGAAAACTTCAGCAGCCTCTCACGGTCGCTGCCGCTCGCTTCCGTCGCGACACGAATGAAACCAACGAGAAAGCTGAGCGGTGGATCCGGCGTACCCCACATCTTGGACTCCTTCAACGCGGAGTTTTGCGGCATAGGAAACGTGGTCGGGCTCTTCGGAAGATAGACGGCAAAGCCGTAGCCCGCCGGTGCGTAATCGATCCAGCCCACAGGCAGGGCTGGACGTGCCGGAATCGGTTTCGGCTTGGAGCAGCCCGCCAAACTGACAATCGCGGCCATCAAACAGATAGATATCTGTTTCAACGGATTCACCTCGCCACGCCCGGCATCGGTGGGGCGGGGGGATGCGGATGGTCGTTCGGGCCGGGACGCGCTGGTTCGCGGAAGAACAGATACGCGGCGGCGGCCACAACCACGATGACCACCGCAATCACGATCCACGCCGCCTGTGCCGATATCTCTTTCTTCATATCAATAGGTTGTTCTCTACGGTAGTCGCGGTTCCTCGTTCTGACCCGTGACCGAATGCCGACCCCAAGAACCGCGTGATCCCTCCAACGGTAGCCGCGGTTCCTCGTTCAGACCCGTGATCTAATGCCGACCCCAAGAACCGCGTGATCCCGCCGGAGTTGCCACGATCGAAGGGTATCGGCAATTCCGACCCTCGTTCGCGGTTCTTGGGGTCAATGTTCGCACGGTGCTCGGCATGAGGAACCGCGGCTTGTATCTTATGGGGTATCAGATCCAGTAAAGAAAAATACATGGGTCTGGATTGGCTCAGTAAGGCAAGGCGGGGGGAGAGTCTGTCCCGCGGCTAAGCCCCTTTTGGAGGCTGCTCTGTAGATTAGTCACCCT
>JBGPGO010000013.1:0-122195 GCA_041483895.1 Fimbriimonadia bacterium | reverse complement strand
GGTCGAACGCGGCATGCCGAAGAAACAAGCCCTGATCGCGGCGATGCGCAAGCTGCTGCTGATCCTCTACAGCGTGCTCAAAAACCGCAAGCCGTTCTACGATCCACTCGCCACTTGACAAGACAGCATCTTTCAGAACCTCTCGACATCCTGCAACGTTTGTTGACAACAAGGACTTCAGAAAGGGATTCCTCAGTCGCAAGCTCCTTCGGAATGACACTGTGGTCGGTTTTGCATAACTTTTCTCGCGCGATCTGTACAAACAACCGGCCAATTGTGATATGATATCCTTGCTCGATTGTCGATGGGAGCAGGGGAAATGAAGCAGGAGACTTGGACCGCCTCGGAGTTGGAGTCGTCACTCGGCCAACTTCGGAGCGTGGCCAACGCAAAAGTCGTGATGGATGCCCCGAACTCGATCAAAGAGATTCATGCTTTGATGAACGGGGAGCGCAATCCGAAGCAGGTGGTTCGAGACATCGAATCCACGCTGCTGGCCCGTCACGGCATCTCCATCGATCATAAGGCGATCAGCATCGCCCAGATTGACCCCACCGTGACCGCCATCGACCGCCTGCGCTGGCTCGACGTGGCGATGTCCCAAGAAGGCCGCAAAGCGAAAGCCGCCGTCACGCTGGCCAAGAATGGAAGAGTGTTCACCGGTAGCGCCGACGGTCAGCGATCCAGTTTCAACACTCTCCGGCTCGTGGCACAGGCGACCGTGAACGCTGTTGAGGAGGCGCTGGGCCAAGTGGATCGCTTTGCCCTACAAGATTTGACCCTGTGCGAAATGCTGGGCGGCATGAAAGTTGTGGTCGTTCTGGTGAGCCTAGTGGGCGACGCTTCCGATCAACTGCTCGCCGGCTCGGCTGTGGTACAACAGAGCGACACGTCGCGGGCTGTGGCGCATGCCACGCTCGACGCATTGAACCGGCGGCTGATGTGGCTGCCGGTCGAACCGCAAACAGAATCCTGACAATTTAATATAGAATTCGCGGGGACCGGGCGCGAAGCGAAGCGGAACCCAAGCGGAGGCATACCCTTGAGGGGATCCCAATCCAACACAGGGGGTGTTGCCATGATACGCTGGGCAAACATCATCGCGTTCCTGATGGCGCTTGGCGCTCTTTTCGGAGCCAAGTTCACCATCTATCCACCGGAGGCAAATTCCTCCAACCCGTCCATCGGCTCATCGAGCCGATAGGACCACTTGACGAAGTGCGCCCGCCCCGCGAAGGCAAATTCTCGCACCCTGGGGGAAAGCGATTGCCTAATCCGACCGGCATCCGGCCGCAAAATCAGGCAATATGGGCCGTCATCATCCTCGGCTTTGCCGCATTTGGGCTGAGCTGGTTCCTCATGCCACCCGTTTCGTCTCTCTTACTCCCGCTCGCGCTGTTTTTTGGATTGGTGCTTGCCGCCGAGTGGGTCCCGGTCCCTGTTGGTGAGCATGGAGTGCAAATCAGCGTGTCATTGCCGATTGTCGTGGCGGTCGCGGCGGTTTTCGGGCCCGCGGATGCGGCCATCATCGATGGCGGCGCGACCCTCGTGGCGGGCATCTTGGCGGTCCGATCCAAGTTTCGAACCCGCTGGCAGTGGCCTCTTTTCAACGCGGCCCAGTCGGCCATGAGCGCGTCCGTGGCAGGCATGGCGGTTCTCCCAATTACCCACTCGATGGGCGGCGCGTCCGGCATTGCCCTCGCCACACTTGTCGCAACGCCGGTCTATCTAATTGTCAACTCCGTGATCGTTGCGATTGCCGAGTCGGTGGTTTACGGCGGCCGGTTCCTGGCGCGCCTGCAGGAGAAGCGGCGGCTCGTCGGGTTCCACTACGGGGTCTATGCGCTGCTGGCCACCTGGATCGGCCTGTTGGCATACTTCGGCCAATACTGGGCCTGTGCGTTCTTCTTTCTTCCAATGGCCGCCGCGCGCCGATGCTTCCTTCTGCGGGCACGGCACGATCGGGACTATCGCGAGACGATCCGCGCTTTGGGCCTCATGATGCAGCATGCCCATCCCTATACCGGTGGGCACCTGGACCGAGTCGCCCGCTTCGCCGCGCTCACAGCGGAGCGATTGGGGCTATCCAGCCAGGACGTGGACCTGATGTTCGATGCCGCGCTCCTCCATGATCTGGGCAAGATCGCCATCGACGAGCAGATTTTGAACAAGCCGGGACGGTTGGATGAGCAGGAATGGGCGCTGGTGCGGATGCATCCGGTGATTGGTGCGGAGATTTTGAGCCGGGTCGGAATGATGGAGCCGGTGGTGCCCTGGATCTATGCCCACCATGAGCGGCCGGATGGGAATGGGTATCCAAAAGCGCTTTCCGATACGGAGATTCCGATTCAGGCCAAGATCATCGCGGTCGCCGACGCCTTCGATGCCATGGTAGGCGGGGACCGGCCGGGCGAGCAGCGTCCGTACCGGGTGTCGATGGGAGTGGAGCAGGCCATGCGGGAGCTGCACGATTGCGCGGGCAAGCAGTTCGATGAGCGGGTTGTGATGGCGTTTACGCAGATCGTGCGAGAGCAGGGGGCCGCATGACCGGACCGCTGCTGTTTCTGCTTATCCTGCTGTCCACCGGCCTCACCGCCATCCTGGTCTATCACGCCGGCTGGCGGCTGCCCCGCGATTCCCGCGAACGCTTGCGAGGAAGCGTTCGGGCGTTTGCGCATGCCGTGGACTGCCGCTGCCACGATCGGTATGGCCGTTCCGATCAGGTGTGTGAATTGGCGCTAAAGATCGGGTCAGCTCTGGGTCTGTCCAAGCGCGTGCTGGGGAGATTGGAATTGGCTTCGTATCTTTGCAACATAGGAATGACCGCGATTCCCTATCAAATCTTAAACAAATCGGTCGCCGAGAGGACGGAACCAGAACAGGCGACATTCGCGAGACACCCCGAGGTCGGGGCATCCATGTTGGAGCTTATCCCGTCGCTGCGCTCTCTCGCTCCGGTCGTACAGAACGTGCTGGCATGGTGGGATGGGACGCGAACGCCGTATCTGCCGGCGGGTTTCGAGATTCCGATTGAGGCGCGCGTGCTTGCGGTCGCATCCGCCTACAGCGGGGCCAGCGCGAACCGTATGGACGGCGTGGATTTGCTGGAATCCGGTCGCGGAACACGATTCGATCCCGCAATCGTTGACTGCTTCCTGGATACAGTTTGGACAAATACAAGGCCCGCAGCGAATGTCGGAATCAGAACAGGCACCGCCTAAGCCTCGCCGGCCCGTGCCGGTTTGGGTTTGGCCAACCGCCTTAATCGTCCTCGCGTTCCTGCTTCGCCTCATCGGGATAACATGGGGTTTGCCGAACGCGCTGCACAACCAGACCTACCACCCGGACGAGTATCTCTTGATGAGCTACGTGTCGCAGCTCGACCTGGGCCACGGTATCTGGAACCCACATTTTTATAACTATGGGTCCCTATGGTTATACATAATGAGCCTGGCGATCAAGGTGGCGACCGGTTGGGGATTGGTGTCGCCGGCGTCGATGGCGGGGGCGCATCTCGCGTGCAGGGTGGTATCCGCGTTGCTCGGCTCGCTCACCGTTGGGCTGACCTATTTCATCGGTCGTCGGATCGGGGGCCTCGCCGGAGGTCTGACCGCCGGGATCGCGTTGCTGATTTCGCCGGGCCATCTGGTCCATTCCCGATTCCATACGGTGGATGTGCCTGCCACCTTTTTCGTGACCGCCGCCCTGTTGCTGGCCCTGAAGACCTACGAAGCCAAGAGCGATCGGAGCGCGCGCAGTCTGTTTTTGTGGGGCTCGGCGCTTGCGGGGCTGGCAGCGGCGACGAAATACAATATGATCCTTGTCGAGCTGCCGTTGATCATTGCGCTGATGATGCGGAAATGGAACTGGCCGGTGGGACTTCTTGGCATCGTCTGCCTGGCCGCCGCGTTCTTCGTCACCACGCCGGGTGCGCTGCTAGACAATGGAAAATTCATGCAGGACCTATCATTCGAGGCGCAGCATGTTCGGGAAGGACACGGGCTGGTGTTCGCGCAGACGCCGAACGCTTGGCCGTTCCAATTCGGGAATCTGATCGAGGCGGTGGGCTTGGGTGTGCCGTTGGTCGCCATCGTCGGCCTGTTTTATGCGATCCAGCGCAAGGAAAAAACCGCGCTGTTGCTGCTCGCATTTGCCGTCCCATACACCATCATGATCTGCGGAATCCCAGGAATCTACGAAGTCAATGTCAAGTTCCTTCGCTACATTTTGCCTCTTACGCCGATAGCATGCGCATACGCCGGGTATATGCTTTCGCTCGGACTTCGAGAGACGCTGGTCGAAAGCCGTGCGGCCGTTGCTGCGGGAGCGATCCTCGTCTTTTCCGTCATCGGCGGCATCAACTTTTCCGTCGTCACGGAATTGATGTCCAAGGAAGACCCGCGCGACCGAGCGGCGCTATGGCTTTCGCAGAACGCGAATGGGCATAGCATTGGATTCACGACAGTCCCATGGTTCTATACACCCCCACTCTTTCAAGATACCGGCGCTGGGTTTGGAGTCCTTGGCGCCATCGAACGGCTGAAGGAAATGAGTCAAATTGCTGACTTTCGATTGCTCTATTATTCGACGGTGCAAGCTCGGGTAAGTGATTGGGACCCAAAACTGATCTCTGAGCTTCGACCCGACTATGTCGTGTACTCCTCTTACGAGGACGTGGACGCGGATCGGGTGCGGCTTCCCGGCTATGTGTCAACAAAACACATGCTGGATGAGCAGTATGTGTTAGTGGCACAGTTCGGATATGCATACTTAATAGATTCGAACGGCGAGTATCAGCATCGCATGTCACATGATATGATGTATATCGCGCCTGGGATACGTGTATGGAAACGCAAATAGACTTGCTGCGAGAGCAGTTCTTGTCACACCTTGCGCGCGAGCGCCGGGCCAGCGAACATACCGTGTCGGCGTATGCGCGCGACACCGACGTATTCTTGAAATTTATAGTGTCCGCGAAGATCGATCAGTCGGTGCTATTTGAGGCTGACACGCTGGAACGATTCTCTCACTCACTGCGCCGCGCCAACCTAGCCGATGTGTCGATCGCAAGGAAACTGTGCGCGGTTCGGGCGTTTCTAAAGTTCTTGTATCGCAGAGGCGCGTTGTCGGAACCGCCCATCCGGGAGGCGCAATCTTCGCGAATTCACAGGCGGTTGCCGAACCATCTTTCGACGACGGAAGTTAAGCGGCTCTTGATGCAGCCGGACACAACCACGCCGTTAGGAATTCGCGATCGGTGCATGTTGGAGCTGCTGTATGCGTCCGGGTTGCGCGTGTCGGAACTGTTGGACATAGACATAGACGATCTGCGCGGCGCCGACTGCCTGCTCCGCGTCATCGGCAAGCGGGGAAAGGAGCGGTTGGTTCCCTACGGCAAAGCGGCAGAGACGTGGCTCCAGCGCTATGTGGAGGAATCGCGCCCAGTGCTTCTTAAGGCGCCCAAATCATCGCCAGGAGGGGAAGAGAAAGCTGTCATCGTTGCGAAGCGGATCGGGGCGCAATCAACAAAACTTTTCCTCAACGTCCACGGTCGACCCCTCTCCCGCGTCGGCCTCTGGCAACGGCTGAGCCAGTACGCTGAGATGGCCGGAATCACGAAGAAACTGAGCCCGCACACGCTCCGCCATTCCTTCGCGGTCCACCTATTGGCCGGCGGTGCGGACCTGCGCGTCGTTCAGGAGCTTCTCGGCCACGCGGACATTTCCACCACGCAAATCTACACCCAGGTCTCCGACGAGCGCCTGCGCGAAGTGTACAAAAAAGCCCATCCCAGGGCATAATCGGATTCGTCCCCGCCGGCACTTGTGGTCACGGTCAAATTGCTATTGGAAGGCGACATCCAAAAAGCACAGTCGCTCTAGTTGACAAACGTTATCTGCAAGACGGGATGCAGCTCGAAACCGTTGGGCAGCCCCTTCTGTCCATGAGTTGCGTCCCAAAACCCGACGCCGCGAATTTTGACCACGGTGGGTGTCAAATTCCGATAGGATGAATTAATCCCGGTCGAAGCCCCGAACTGCGCCTCAAAGTCCTGCCGCACCTGTAGAATCTGATCGTGCCACGCGCTGTTTTCGCTAAACGCCGGCTGAACGATCTCGCATCCCAACTGTCGGCCCCCGGAGTCTTGGACGATGACGTGATAATCGCCATCGGCCTCCAGCTTGCACTTGACAACCGTCGCCAACACCTCATAGTATCTCAGTTCGACATTTGTCACACCGCGCGCAACATTCGTCCCTAAATGTCCGGGCGCGGACAGATTCGACAATGTGCTGATCTTGTACTTGCGCGCCCGGCTAAAATCCACATCCGCCGCCTGCGCATCCTGCCCGGTCTTCACCGCCCACCGCCACACACCGGCATGGGTATTCGGCTGGACATCTTGCGCAATGGCCGGCAATAGCAAGCCAACGATTAGAAAGTTAACGGCCAAGCATCGAAATCGCATTATGAACCTCATGGAATATGAGCCGTTGGATGAAGGATAGCATGGACCAGAACGACGACGGCCCCCAATCCGATCACCCACAGAAGAAACCAAATTCGCGATGATTCTATTTTGATAGCTTATCCAACAGCTCGATGGACAGATCACCCATCAGCATGTTCTCCACATAGTACCGAAACATCGAATCGTCTCCAAACTTCTTCGGGTCCGGCAGTTTCCCACCGCTGGCCTTCTTGATCGCCTCTTTCGCCGAATCGACACCCTTCTTATACTGCTCGTCGGTAAAGATCGCCTTAACCTTCTCCGCGATCGCCTTAACAGTTTTGATTCGCAGATTGGTCCGATCCACAGCGGAGGCGGTCAACATCGCGTCCCACGCCTTATAATATTCCTCGCCCGGATCGTCCCCTTTGAAAGCCCGGTCATAGGCGGCCCTCACCTTCGCGTCCATCTTCTTAAGCGCGTCGGCCTCCTTGACCTCCTGAGCCTTCTGTTCCTTGACGGCCTCATCGCGGGAGGCGACCAACGCGTCGTGCAGCTTAGTGTACTGCTCTCTCGTCATCCCCATCGGGACGATGCCCATCAGCAGGTTGATCTCCGTGTTCATCTTTAGCAGAGCGTCCACTTTGCTCGGCTCCGGCGCGGCCGTTGCGGGCTTCGTCTCCTGCCCCCACGCGCCCACGCACAGAACAACCAGCAAGATTGCCATCAGTTTTTTCATAGTTCCCACCTCACACTCCTTAGACGCTCCCGGCCGCCGCCAGGTACAATTCGGTCCCATGACCATGACCCAAACGAATTATGACGTGAAAGACCTATCCCTCGCCAAGGGCGGGGTGAACCGCATCGAATGGGCCGCCAACGAAATGCCTGTCCTCCGCCTCATAAAGGAGCGGTTCGAGAAGGAAAAGCCCCTAAAAGGCGCCCGCATCGTGGCCTGCCTGCACATCACCACCGAAACCGCCAACCTGCTCATCACCCTAAAGGCCGGCGGCGCCGAGGTGGTCTGCTGCGCCTCCAACCCGCTCTCCACGCAGGACGACGTGGCCGCGGCGCTGGTGAGTGAGTACGGCATCCCGGCCTATTGCATCAAGGGCGAGGACCGCGACACCTACTACCGCCACATCCACAGCGCATTAGACATCAAACCTACGCTGACGATGGACGACGGCGCGGATACGGTCGGCGTCATCCATTCCGACCGCACGGACCTGCTGGAGCACATCATCGGCGGCACGGAGGAGACCACCACCGGCGTCGTCCGGCTGAAGGCGATGGCGGCGGACGGCGTTCTGAAGTACCCGATTGTGGCCGTCAACGATGCGGAGACGAAGCACTTTTTCGACAACCGATACGGCACCGGGCAGAGCACGCTGGACGGCATCCTGCGCGCCACCAACATCCTGCTGGCGGGCAGGATCGTGGTCATCGCGGGCTACGGCTGGTGCGGCAAGGGCGTGGCGATGCGCGCGAAGGGCATGGGCGCGCATGTGATCGTGACGGAGATCAATTCGGTCAAGGGGATCGAGGCGGTGATGGACGGCTTCAACGTCTTGCCGATGGATAAGGCCGCCGCTCTCGGCGATCTGTTTATCACGGTCACGGGATGTTGCGATGTTCTGGATTCTTCGGATTTTGCGAAGATGAAGAATGGCGCGATTGTTTGCAACTCCGGGCATTTTAATGATGAGATCGACATCCCGGCGTTGGAGAAGATAGCGACCGGAAAGCGCACGGTGCGCGAGTTTGTGGAGGAGTACAAGATGCCGGATGGCCGCCGCATTATTCTGCTAGGCGAAGGGCGGCTTATTAATTTAGCGGCCGCCGAAGGGCACCCCGCCGCGGTCATGGACATGAGCTTCGCCAACCAGGCCCTCAGCGCGGAGTTCATGATGAAAAACGCGACGGTGCTGCCGAAGGCCGTGATCGCGGTCCCGGAGGACATCGATCGCGAGATCGCGCGGCTAAAACTGGACTCGATGGGCTACTCCCTGGACATCCTGACGGCGAAACAAGAAAAATACCTTGCGAGTTGGGACACGGGGACGTAGGGGATATCTCCGAAATACCGCGTGGGTAGGAGTTTTGCTCCTTAAGGTTATGTTTGTCACAAAAGTCGCGTATCGCAGAGTCTATGCGGCAGGAGAACAGAATCCGAGACGGAATCCGGGTGAGATAAGGCCAAATTGCTGCCCTTCACCAGCCTTGTCGAGGTGTGGCAACGCCGAAACTGGAGAAGTTACAGCAGCTCAAGCCGGGTAACTGCGGCGTGGAGACGAATCGCTGGAATCCTTGTTACATTCTGAGCCAATAAAATGATCATCCGAGAGCAACTAGCATTTACTCTTTACTCTCCTCGTCATGAGGCGAGGCTCTGCTTACGTGCGAATCCAGATTTCGGTTCGGTGGCTGCGCCGGATCAGCCCGTGAGAGATGTGGAACGCCCGTACGCCCTCAATATTTCCGCTGGCAAGAACAGCTACGCTTACGACGCGCATACCTATCATACGAAGGTGCCTCCTGAAGGCATAAAGCTACTTATCCAACACTTCACTAATCATGGGGACGTTGTACTTGATCCGTTCTGCGGTTCTGGAATGACGGGGATCGCTGCAACTGAGCTGGGCCGCACCGCATTGCTTTCGGACTTGTCTCCGGCTGCGGTCTTCATCGCCTACAATCTGAACACTCCCATCGATTCCGTTCGCTACTTGAATGCGGTTAACGAAGTGATGCGCAGGTCAATGGCACTCGAAGATGCCCTCTACGCCACTGAATGCCGGATCTGCGGAACAAAAACGCCGATGATCTACACGGTGTGGAGCTACGGACTAATCTGCAATCTCTGCCGATCAGAGTTCCTTTTGTGGGATGTGGCCCGTGACGAGCGAGAATCTGTTCGAGAGAGCAAGATTCTTGCTGAGTTCTCTTGCCCACACTGCCATCAGCAAATCAAGAAGCGTGGTCTCCGCCGAACTCGCAGGTATCCCGTTCAGATCGGCTACAAGTGCTGCGAGCGGAGCAATAAGGAGCAGGCGGTCGAACTAGATGCCGGGGACCTCAGGCGACTCGAATGCATCGAAGGTCGCGGGATCCCCGCCGATCTCTGGTACCCGACTGACCCCTTCCCGGTCGGCGTCAACACGAAGCAACCCATCGCAGCAGGGATAACCAGCGTCGACAAATGCTACACAACTAGGGCACTCCACGCAATGGCTCATCTGTGGGCGTTATGTTCTGAGTGGCCTGAGGCGGACGTCCGCGAGAAACTTCTTTTCACCCTCACGTCCCTCTACCAGCGTGTGACACTCTTCAGCGAATTTCGTTTTTGGGGGGGCAGTGGCAACACTGCCAACTATAACGTGCCAGCAATCATTAATGAGCAGAATGTGTTTAGGACGTTCCTGCGTAAGGCGCACACGATCAGCTGGTACTTCAAATCGGCTGCCGCAATAGACCGGCGTTTGCAGGTGAGCACCCAGTCCGCAACCAAGCTACATCAACTATCAGCAAATTCCATCGACTACGTCTTCACCGATGTGCCGTTCGGAAGCAACATCAACTATTCCGAAATGAATTTTCTATGGGAGAGCTGGCTTCAACACTTCACGGATAACACGGACGAAGCAATCGTTAACGCGGTGCAATGTAAGAGTTACGGTGATTATCAAGCGCTTCTCAGGAAGGCTTTTGAAGAGATTCGGCGCGTGCTGAAGGCCGATGCCTGGCTTACCGTCGTGTTCCACAACTCCTCTGCGAAGGCATGGGCCGCAATACAGCACGCCATTATCGATGCTGGCTTTGTCATTTCGGGCACCCAAACATTCGACAAGGAGCACGGAACATTCAAGATGTTCGTATCAGACAATGCAGTTGGGTATGACCTTGTCCTGCACTGCCGGAAGTGTGACGCGCCGCCAACTCATCTCATTAGGAACAAGTATGCAAAGGAGAATGTACTTGACTTCATCACGAAGCGAATCCGGTCGGGCGACGCCCTCACCGTACGGTATTTGCACGTCAACCGCGCAAATGAGTTCGACTATCGCCGGCTTTATGCGGATTGGCTTGCATATGCGGTACCTCACCAGCTCGTCCAGTTTGACTTTGATTCGTTCCGTTTGCTCGTAGATGAAGTGAGGCAAGAAGTGGTCGATGGCTAGGCCCAAGGTTCTCGTGGCATTCACAAAAGACGAGGCCGACGCAGTACAAGAATTACTAGCTCTGGCGGTCCTCAAAATGATGGGTCGCAAGATGGAGGAAGGCGACTGGCGCGACATATACTGCAAGGCGAAGCAGATACCCGTAACTGGATGGTCGAACCTGAATATTGATGTTATGCATGGGCCTCTCGGCGTTGAGCACAAGATGCTGTGTCGGAGGTCGGACAAAGACATCCGCGAAACTTGCGGAACATCGCCCATGCATCCATCACTCACCCGATCGATCCGCGTTCCACCAGCGTCAACCGATCCAAATGATGCCATGGCACGTATCCTGACCCAATACGGAGACTTAGTGGAAGAAAGGCGTCAGAAGGTGATTCAGGCAGGAGCACTCAAGGGCAATCCGGACATGCGTACTGGTTGGTTGTTGTGGCAAACGAGTTTGCGCCAGTTTCTCTATTTTGAAGAGGAAATGCTCAAACCCGATCCAAGCGACTATCGCGCTGAATGGGTAAAGGGGAGGACAAGTCAGGGTGGCCGCAAATCGAGCACAAATCTTTGGATTTACGAGAAAGCAACAGGGGCGAAAAGGTACTCGGTCACATCCGAGGCGGGAGCAAAAATTCAGCCTTACTTCGACGTTCCTCCACTCGGCGATCCTAATCTCTTCGTATGGACGGTAATTGGTGAAGTCGTTCGCGCCGGCGTCGTCAGGGTCTGGTTGTCCGAGAATACCGCATCGGCTTTGAGGGAGCTGATTGGATCTCTCGATGACATCGATGCAATAAGCGCGGCAGTTATCGAAGCAGTCAAGAAGGCACCGGAGCTCGTTGCAGACATTGTGATGCCCGACGAGAAGCCTGTCGAAGTCCTCATAAAGCAGGAGGCGTATGATGCGCTGTGCGCGGCATTTAGGGGCGTCAACGACAACCATCAGTTCCAGCTCTTGGCAGATTTGATTCGCAGCGAGAAATGAGAATCCGCCCTGCGTGGCGGCAGGTTGAGGGGATTAAACAGCCGAGGCGAGAACTTGCTTGGAGATGCTCTTGGAGATCTCCCAAAACAGATGCGCATCGTTATCCCCAAGGGCAACAGAGTGCAAGAGTTCCTTGTGCGGATGCACGTAGTTACGATAATCTCGGATGACCTCACCAACGTCTTTTGCCGAAGGGGATATCCATCCCAATTCATGAGCAACGTCGATGTAATGGCGCAACGTCCATTCCTGCAATGGAATTGCTTTGCCGCTTTGACGATCTTTCGGAGCGGTCGCGGCACCGAATATTTGCGTCTTGTCCACCTCGCGGTTCACTCGGGCCAGCAGGAGCGATTCGAGCAAACCGCCCATCATGACCGTCGCGGCAAGCGGCGCGCCAGCTGCCACGCACTTCGTGCATTCCATCCAGCGACGCTTCAGCACCTCGCGCATTTTTGGATCTGACACGAGGGCGTCGAATGCAGGAGGTTTGTCGGATGTTGGGACTGCAACAGCGGTTGGTGCCAAGACATAGGAGCGCAAATCCGACAGGAGCTTCCGAAGCCCCTTTAATAGTACGTCATATCGCGGACGAGAGGTCGCCCGATCGGCGGCCGCGAGTATGGCATTGTAGGCCCCATCTGTTTCTTCGAGAAGGTCGTCTGCCACCGACGACCGAATGATTGCCCTGTGATTCCTAAACCAGGCGAGGCAATTAGCCTTAATCAGCTCCCTCTCTTCGACTGACCGTACCTGCGGAGTCTTGTTTTTCTTTAGGTAGCTCCGTAACCCTTCCGCATCACTCATCGCAGCTTCGAGCGCAGTGTGAGAGTCAGGCATTGGCGTCTAGGTCTTTTTCCTGCCCTTGGCTTTCGGCACATTCTTCGTTGGCGGTTTCGCCGGTTTCCTTGCGTTCGTCTTCGCCGGCTTGCGCCGCGCAACGGAGCGGGGGCCGGATGGGGCAGCACCCGATGGAAGCGTAACCGCGACCAAGTTTTCCCCGACTGTGCTAATGGCGTAAGATCCACGGTCGGCTTTGTCAAGGAGGCCAGCCGCATGCGCGTTTATCAAGGTTTGCCCTGGCTTCGGCAGCCGATTCCTTCCAGCAAGGCGACACGCTTCCTGTAGGTCATCACCCGTAATCGACTCCTTTCTGTTCGCCTCCGGAGCTACAAACCGGTAGTAATGCGCCACTGTCGCTGCGAATTGATTGTCGCTCTTTGGTTGCTTCTCGGCCACGAAACTCTTGATGTCTTTGGCCCCCTCGGCGGTGATAGTTGCCGGTGCAGGAATTCCACTTGTTCCGCTGGGTGCAACTGCGGTCTCCGCAGGGAGGCCAAGCTTTTCGCGGGACCACCTGAGTATCCGTTCCCTTTCTACAGAATCGAATGGGCCAAGAATCTCCACGAGATTGCGCACTGCCTCAAGGTCATCTGGCTTATCGGCCATTGTCTCCTCCTTCGCCCCGACGCGCATGGGTGTTCCACCCATGCGCCGGTTTTTTTTCCGGTCTCCTGACCGTGCAACTCCGGCCTGCCGCACCTGGCCCTGCCGGCCCGGACGTTATGGCGACGCCTGGTACTGGTCGTCGGTGACCTGTTCCATCCTGTCCACCATCTTACCGCCCTGCTGTTCCTGAATGGCGATGTGGGTGAGGGCCGTCGTCGCCGCAGCGCCGTGCCAATGCTTCTCTCCGGGCGGGAACCACACCACGTCGCCGGGCCGAATCTCCTCGGCGGGGCCGGCCCGCCACCGGTCCGAAAGTCCCAAAGAGTAGACAACCGTCTATATCTCCTGGTACAATATCCCCCAACTGTGGCCACAGGCCTGTCCTGAGCCATGGCCTGAGCGGAGCCGAAGGCCTGCCGAACGGAATTGCAGAAAAAGCCAAGCCTGTCCTGAGCGGAGCCGGAGGATTCTTCCGCATTAGAAATCTATCGTTCCGAATCGCCCCGGACTGTGCGGCTGTCAGGGGATATCGGTGTACCCGATGTGTTGGGGTCTTTGGTGGTCGGCAGTGACAACGATTCGGCGGACGTGAACCCCAACACATCACCTCAGCCCGGCGATCCCGGCAACTGGATCTCCCTTCACAATTGGGATTGTGAAGGGAGATGTATATGGAGGTTTGTCATTCCGACGCGAAGCGAGGAATCCCTTTCTGGGCCTCCCAGCTACTACGATTTGGGGTTGCCGGCAGATGGGTTCTGAAAGGGATTCCTCGCTCCGCTTCGGAATGACAGAGCCTGGCGGCCCAAAAGGGAATCCCCGAAATGCTCGGAATGACAACTACCCGTGGCGATGCAATCGTCACGGGATAAAGTCGTTCCCCTCCCGGCGCCTAGTACCGAAATGTCGCCGCGAGGGGGCCGAGGTCCGGCAGACCGGAGGGGGGCGCGGAAAAGACGCCAGCGCGGTTCTTAAACGCGTAGATCGCCGCAACGTTGACCAAATTTTCCCCTTCGTCTGAAAGCCGCGCGGAACCGGTCGCGTCGTCCATCATCCCCATCACGCACGCGGATGGCTCCACAATCAGGTCAGCCACCCGGCCCTGCCACGCCGCCGCGCAGATTTCCGCCGCATCCAAAGACGTCTGGCCGGTACCCGCCAACTCATGGTATCTGTCCAACGCGTTCCCAAATCCAGAGAAGAAATACGCGCCCAAAAGCTCGGTCGCCTTCCCATACAGCGTCTCCGTGGTCAGCATCTTCGGACTGCCCTCGATCACGTGCGGCCAAACGTGCCCGTAATGCGTGACCTTCCGATACTCCGCCGCCAAATCCACCGTCGCGGCCAGGACCAAAGGCGCGGTCGTCTCGCGCAAGAGCGGATGCAACCCCTGGTCCACTACCTCGCAAAACCGTTGCACTTGCCGCTCCATATCATCCGACCCGCCAGCATTCCCGTGAAACATCGGCCACCCGCCCTTCGCGGTCGCATGGTACTGAAGCTCCTTCTGCGGATCGTCCAGCTTCATCACCTCGGCCAAGCTTTCCGCCAGCCCCGGCGGCTCGAACTCTACCAGCCGATAACGATCGCCTCGGAACGACCGAACGTGATTTTCATCCAAAGCGAGCACAAAGAACTGGCCGCCGTCCGATATCTCCGGCAGGAGCGGAAGCACATGGAACCGCCGGCCGACAACCACCTTCTCCGAGCATGACCCGGATAGCTGTATCGTACGGAAGAAACCAGGGGCCAGGAACAGACCGAAGCCATCTCCGTTCGCATGCCACAAGATAGGCACGTCAAGCAGTTTAATGGCCGGCGCAAGGATTCGGGACGCATCATTGCCGATGAGGTCCTCGCCCGTCAAAGAACGCGCGGCTTGTTGCAGCAGATTCTTGAGCAACGTCCGGTCCTGTTCGCCCTCCGCGCTGCTGCGATGGATGGGCATGTAGAGAGACAGATGCCGGCCCTCGCGGCTTTCCAACAGTTCTTCAAACTGGGCCTTCGTGACCATATCGCCACCTCCCCAAAGTTATAGTGTGGCACAGTCCTCCGCCCCATTCATGCCCTTATTTACAACGACATCAGCCTCTGCGCGGGCGGCTGACCCTTTGCGTGTGCAGCGTCTGGGCGTCCGACTTCGGCGGCACCTTCACTTCGCCCAGCAGGACGCGGCGCGCGGTGTCGACTACCTCGTCCGGCTCGTTCGGCAGCACCCTCGGCATCCGCTCCATGACCAGGTCCGGCGTCACGCCATTGCCTTCCAACCGCACACCGGCGACAGTCTTATAGTCCGCGATGGGAATCTGCAGCTGGTAGCCCTCTCCAATCGAAACGAAGGTGGAAGAGAGCACTGCCCGCGCGGACCGGTGGCCAACCACAACCGCACGATGGCTTTCTTGCAGAGCCGCGGCGGTGATCTCGCTGGCGCTGGCCGATCCCTCGTCGATCAAAAGCGCCACATGCCCGCGATACTTCATCTTCCGCGCCGTCCCGATCACCGACGGCTGCTCGGAAACGGTGCCGTCCTCCCGCTTGCTGTAGAACGCTCCGATCCGCGTTTTGGCCGGAAGGAAATAGCTGAGGAAATCGATCATGTTCATCACGGAACCGCCGCTGTTTAGGCGAAGGTCAACCACCAAATTGGGCGCGTTCCCCAACTTTTCAAACGCCTCGCGCACCTCTTTGTAGCTATACGGAGTAAAGGACCAGAGGCGGATGTAGCCGGTCGAGTTATCCAGCATCTTGGCAACAACGGTCTTCTGCAAATTGAAGTTCTTGCGGACGACGCGACGTGTGTGCTTCGCGCCGTCGGGGGTTGCATATGTCAGGCTGAAGGTCGCTCCCGGCTCCCCGGATGCCCCCTTCAGCCGGCTATACGGCTCGCCATCGATCTCCAGAATTCTGTCGCCGGGCCGCAAACCGATATCATCGGCGCCGGAACCAGGGTAGACGTAAACCACCTCGACCGAGCCGCCGGAAGTATTCATCTCCACCCCGAGCCCAACCATTTTCTGGGTCGAGCGGCGCTTCGCCTCCGTCGGGGTCAGCAGATTGATATGAGAAAAATGCCACTGGTCCAGGAACCGGTCAATCGAGGCGCCAAAACGCGCGTCGGTCTCCTCGTTGATGATCTTGTCCCGATTGTCCGCAACCGCCTTGTCCAACTGCTCGTTCGTCACTTCCGGCAGATAGGCGGTGGTCTTCAGGATCGAAACGATCTTGTCGAAAACCTTCGCCCGCGCCTCGACGCTCAATCCTTCGGCATGGGAAACCGCAACGAGCGCCAATGCGGCCAGGCACGGCGCCAAGAACCTTCGTAGCATCAATCTCATCTCGTCACCTCTCCGAGCGCTGTCTTAGTGAATCCCAAGTTTGTCATTCCGAAGCGAAGCGAGGAATCCCTTTCCCACAGCCAGATCTTCGACGGAACCAGATTCCTCGCTTCGCTTCGGAATGACAAATCCTCTCGTCTATTCTTAACCCCAAAACCCGACCTATCCGTTCCCGATTAAAGACTGACAAAGTACGAATGGACCGTCGGGTCGTCCGTCAGCTCCGGATGGAATGTGGTGCCGAGGAAAGATCCTTGGCGCACTCCAACCGGCGACTTTCCGTGCGTCACCACCACCTCGACATCCGCGCCCATTGCTAGTATTTTCGGCGCGCGGATAAAGATCCCATGAATCTTACTGGCAGAGGGCAAAAAGTTGAGTTCGGCCTCAAAGCTGTCCAGCTGCGACCCGTATGCGTTCCGGTCCACAGTGGCATCCAACAAATCGAGCGTGGGGACCAGCCGGTTCGTGACGTTTTTCGCGATAACGATAAGGCCCATGCAGGTGCCCCAAATCGGCATCCCCGCCGCCGCCCTGTCCCGAATCGCCTTGTCCAGCCCCTCGAAGGCAAGCAGCTTGGAGACAGTCGTGCTCTCGCCGCCGGGGATGATCAGCCGGTCCACCCGATCCAGCTCTGACTTTCGGCGGACCGGCACAGCCCCAAAACCAAAGCGCTGCAACGCCTGGATGTGCGCGTCGAAATCGCCCTGCAAGGCCAAGACGCCGACCGGCGGATTACCACCCACGGACGGCCAAAAGCTCCCGCTCTTCCAGCGAGGCTGCGGCAACTCCCGTCATCGGGGTGCCCAAACCGGTCGATATCTCCGCCAGCTTGTGCGGATCGTCGTGATAGGTGGCGGCCAGGACGATTGCCTTGGCCCGCCGCGCCGGGTCTTCGGATTTGAATATCCCGCTGCCGACGAACACGGATTCCGCGCCGAGCTTCATCAGGAGCGCCGCGTCCGCGGGGGTCGCGATGCCGCCCGCCGAGAAGTTGGGCACAGGCAGCTTGCCCTCTTTTTTCACGTCGGCCACCTGCTCGTACGGCGCCTGCAGCTCTTTGGCGATCGCGCTCAGCTCCCGTTCCGGGGCGTTCAGGATTCGCCGGAAATCGTTCATGATCGCGTTCATGTGCCGGACGGCCTCGACCACATCGCCGGTTCCGGCCTCGCCCTTGGTCCGCACAAGCGCCGCCCCCTCGGCCACGCGCCGCAGGAACTCCCCGAGGTTGCGCGCGCCGCAGACGAACGGGATTCGGAACGGGTGCTTGTCCACGTGATGCTCTTCGTCGGCGGGGGTCAGCACTTCGCTCTCGTCGATGAAGTCGATGTCGAGGGCCTGCAGAATTTCGGCCTCCACGAAATGGCCGATGCGGCACTTGGCCATGACAGGGATGGAGACAGCGGCCTTGATGGCGCGGATCATGGCGGGGTCGGACATGCGGGCCACTCCGCCTTGCGCCCGGATGTCGGCGGGGACGCGCTCCAGGGCCATGACCGCCACAGCCCCCGCGTCTTCGGCAATTCGGGCCTGCTCAACGTTGGTGACGTCCATAATGACGCCGCCCTTGAGCATCTCCGCCAGCCCCACCTTGGTGCGCCAGGTGGACTTCTGGATATCTTGTTCGGTCCCTGACATTTCAACTCACCTCAGCTTCCAATTATACCTACGGCCCTTCCGGCCCCAAGGTTCGCTGGGCCGATGGTCGGATAGAGGAATTCCCGCTCGCATTTCAGCCGGTGGACCAATACCATGTTCAATCGCCAACCCGGAAGATCGAAAAGGGTAACCCAGGTCCTGTCAGAAGTGTCAGGGACGTCCTGTCGCTGTACATTTCGTTGGTGATCAGCAGAGAGCTAAAGCTGGAAGAACATATGGGGATCGGTCGATGTATGTGAGGAATGAAATCACCCTGTCGTATCGATTGCCGTTGGGAGGACTTGACCATGTTACGCATGTTCCGCCGATCCCGTGGATTCTTGCTATTGGATATATTGGCCGGTACCTTCCTACTGGTGATCTTGGTAGGTGCCTTTGTTGCGCTTCACACAGCTTCTATCCGATCGGGCAAGACCGGCGAAGACTACTCACGTGCCATCGCTATCGCGCAGCGAGAACTGGAGAACCTTCGACTGGTAGGGTACGACAATCTGTCGGACGGACATTTGCTGGATCTGGGATTGATCGACCCAGAACCCACAGAATCTCCGTATAGCTTCAAGAATGTCGTCCTGGACGATGGGACGCGTTTTAGCGCGGCGACGGCGCTCAACAAGGGCGACGGAACCTGTCAGATTTGGGATGTTTCAAATCGTGTGCGCGGTGTCCGGATCATCGTCTCATGGAAAACAAAAGAGGGAAATGGCCGATCAATTGTTCTTTCGTCGGCCGTGGGCAAGTACTGATGACGAGAAGCATGCGTGGTTTCACACTGCTCGAGCTGATGGTCGGTCTGAGCCTGTTGTCAGCGATCTTGACAGGCGTACTGTTGATGGAAGTATCGGCGGCCCGAACGTTCAATCGTAATATGGCCCAAATTGATATCTCGACCGCTTCCGCGACGAGTTTGCGCAAGGTCTCGAAGTTGCTCCGCAATGCGCGAGACGCAGTCATAACCAATGACGGTGCGACCATCCAGTATACATTGCCGGCATTGACCGACGCCCCAGATTCGACGACGGGAGAGCGCGAATTCGTCGTACCGCTTCAATCCGATGGAATCGCGCACACTCTGTATGTGTCGATTGGCACGATGTACATGCGGGACGGTTCTGGTGCGGCCACGTCCGTCATCGAAAATCTGTCGTCGATCGATCCCGATCCGAAATCCTCGGAGTATGGGAAGAATTACGCCGTGTTCGCGACATCGTCGATAGGGTCCAGAAGAGCCGTCACGATCACGTTAATCTTGCGTAAGAAGGGTCCCGAGGGATACCGGTATACGCGCATCCGAGGCACTGTCGTCCTCGGCAATTTCGAATAGGAGGTGTAGATTTGCTTAGAAGGAGCAGCGACCGAGGGAGCGTGACAATGATGCTATTGTTCCTGGCATTGCCCATGATCCTAATGGGTGGCGCGCTTTATCTCTACTCGTCAAGCGGCATTCTGCGGGCAGCCAACGAGCGTGTGCGATCCCAGGCGCTCCACCTTGCCGAAGCCGGCATCGATTTGGCCGTAGATGACCTCATGGCCGCAGTGGGCGCAGACGGAGAATTCAAATCGGTCGTCTGGGACTACTCAGATGTGTACGACTCGATGATCGGCGGCGCAACGGGTTCGGTGGCAATCACGCCGAAGGTCTCCGATCCCAGATACGCCTGGATTACTTCCACAGCGACCGTTCGCGGTGTCCCCAGCTCCGTTCGCGTATACGTCAGCACAAAGGACGTCAGCGTTTGGAACAATGCAATTTTCGCGGGCATGGGAGCCTCCGGCGAGGCAATCAATGGTAACGTCGATATCCGCGGATCGGTACACATCCTCGGCGACGGCGAAGATTATACGGACCTGAACAGCAATGGACAGTGGGACGGCGCGGAACCATTTACGGATTTGAATGGTAATGGCGTTTGGGACGCCGGAGAACCGTTTACGGACCAAAACAGCGACGGAGCTTGGAATCCAGCCGAGCCTTATAAGGACGTCAACAGCAATGGCATTTACGATGCTCCATTTACCGCCGCCGATCTCAGCTCGGACTTCTCAGGAAGCGCCCATATGGGCAACAACTATAGCGGCATCCCCGCCAGCCTCTTAGCACAGCTTCCGGCCCTCGGGAAAACTAACGTCGGCGGAAAAGATCTGGAGACACTTCTTGCAGAGCTGCGCGTCAAGCATGGCAAGGTGGGCTTGAGTGGGAGTGCTTCTGCCGGTGATTCAAGCGATACGGCGACAGGAAAAGGGCACATCGATGGCTCATACGTAAATGATGGTTTTGGCGGAAATCAGGGCGCAGGCCATGTGTACTCTGATAACGGTTCGACACATCAATATGATTTAGGCGATCTAGTGGAATTTCCGTATATCAGCGGACCTGCCGCACAAGCATACACTGATTCCAGTTCTGGCGTCACGTATGATACCTATGCCGATTATCTTCGGTTGAACTCGCTCACGGTTCCTGTTTCGCTGATCAAGGGCTCGACGGCGGCGTTTTCTTATGGACCCGATTCCCATGGCAATTCCTTCTCGTTTACTCCGAAGGCAGGGGGAATTCCTGCCAAGATCTCGATCGTGGGCATTGTGAGGATCAACGGCGATCTAACTATCGGAGCCAGCAAAGAAACAATTAACTATGATGGGCGCGGCACCCTGTTTTCCGAAGGCTCCGTCTACTGTCATAGCGACTTGCGTCCGAAGTCGGGGGTCATATTCCCGACCGGCGCCGTGCTCGGTCTCGTAGCCCTCAAAAATATAGAATTGGCAACCGGCGGCGGCGACGCACAGCTCACGATGTGCGGCGCATTCTACGCGCAAAACAAGATTATTTCCGCAAAGCAGAACCAGATTGGGGGCACATTTGTTTCAAGTTTCTTCGACATGGGCAAGAATGTTCCTAGCATATATCAAGTGCCTAAATTGTCGTCGAATCTGCCGCCGGGAATGCCGGGGGGGCCAACCGTGCATTCTGTCCGGCGCCTGAGTTGGCGGGCGAAATAGGCGAAGCGGCAAGAGGTCATACAAGGGATAAAACCTCGTCGATGAGCTGGAAGTAGCGCGAGCGACTCCTGTAGGGGAACACGTCGATCCGGTCGACGCGGAAGGCCTTTCTCAGGTCGTCACAGAACGCAATGACAAGGCAGGCTGGGAAGATTGAACGTGTAGGCGTACACCGACACAATTCCGAATTTGATGAGCGATGAAATTTTCCCCTTGACAAATTACCGATTTGCTGATAATATACTAGAGTTGGCGGTGGATCAAGTTCGGCTTAGATTCCGCTCCAAATGCGGGACATTTGTATTATTTGCTGGATGGGTACAGGTACGTCTTCTGCGATTCTTCATCCAGAGTTGTCCATTGTCGTAGCCTCAGTTGTGGGACTAATTTGATGGTTAAGGGAGATTCCGGGATGAAGATTTGGAATGCTTTTGTTTTCGGCCTCGCGCCTGCGCTCTCAACCGGCAGTTTTGGAGCGTATACCGCGTTGCTGTTCTTTGGGAATGCCTCGTCGAAGTGCCGGTTTGCTGCCTTCCGATACGCGTTTGGCACGCCTATCGCAGGTGAAAAAGGAACTCCTAGCCTCGGCAGCATAGGAGTGCAAAACACATGAACCGATTCAATTGGATCGCCGCAGTTTCTGTAGCCGCACCGGTCTGTGCGGTCGCGAACGCGAATACATTTGCTGGTTCCTACTGGACCCTCAATTACAATCTTAGCGGGCAGTTTGAGTTCCACCGCCAAGGTCAAAGCCAACGAGGGAATGAGGGGAACTTTGCTTTACGGGATCGCTCGAAAGGAGACTCATCATGATACGTAGGGTAGTGGCCGGAATGGCCGCTTTGACCTTCCTTGGGTTGCACATGCAAGCCAGGGCTCAGTTTCTCGGCACCGCCGACACCTTCGCAGTCTTGGCTGGAACCACCGTCACGAACACTGGTCCGACCCTGCTCTCTGGAAACCTAGGGGTCTGGCCGGGGAGCGCGATCACGGGCTTTCCGCCTGGCATCGTGACAAACGGATCCATCCACGCGAATGACGCGGTCGCGAAGAAAGCCCAAGAGGACGTTACGACCGCCTATAACATTTTGCAAGGCGAGGCGTTCAACTTGGACTTATCCGGCCAAGATTTGGGGGGGATGACGCTGTTTGCAGGTGTCTATAAATTTTCCTCCTCGGCTTTCCTCAACGCCGGAACACTGACCCTCGACGCGCAAGGGAATCCAAACGCACGCTTTGACTTCCAGATTGGAAGCACCCTCATCACTGGGACTAACACTACCGTCAAAGTGATCAACGGCGGTAGCGGCTGCAATGTGTATTGGCAGGTGGGAAGTTCGGCGACCCTGGATACCGATACGGCGTTTGCGGGGCACATCCTCGCTTTGACAAAAATCACCCTGAACACGCGGGCCACCATCCTCCGCGGCAGCGCGCTGGCGCGAAATGCCGAGGTAACGATGGATACGAATAAAGTATCGACGTGCGGCGCGGTGCCTGAGCCAACGTCGATCCTCATGTTTGGCGCTGGGCTTGCGGCCCTTGGCGCGCGACGACGCAAATAGGTCGCTTTGGAGCAGAACCGGGGCGGCTCTCTTCCCGCCTCGGTTCTCCTCTTGTTTTTATCCCCCAAACCGGTCCAGTTGTTTAGAGTTGCAAATGCCCGCCTTACGCTTCACATTTCCGCCGCCGGGTTCCTACTACGACTGCGGCGAAGGCAAGGCCGATCACGACGCTCGGTTCTGGCACGGCCTCAAACTCGACGACATACCCAGGAGGGCCAATGCTGCCGCCCGAGTCATCATTGTCGTTCCAATGCCTATTCCCCGGCCCGCCGTAAACATGGTACTGGAGCTTGTCTTCGATGCCGTTCACGTTGTTCGGCTCGCCCGGCTCCCAATTCGTGTACGACCACGCCTCTCCTGTAATCCAGACCCAGCCACCGGCCGGTTCCTGCGATCCAGGGAGCTGGTACCCGCCGAGCCACAGCGCCTGCACGTCGCCAAGACCATTCACAAATGCATTCTCCACAGACGACGTAATGGTTGCGAGGTGACCCTGCAGGCCGAGATATGTCTGCGCCTGGGCCGCGGCGCGCGCGTTCGTCCACGTGTAGGCACCGGGGATGAGGTCGTAGTAATGGCCGTTCGCTGGATCGAACGTGGGGGTGGCATTGCCAGGGGCGCACGTTGCGGCCACCGCGCAGGCAAAGATGGTCTTCAATAGCATTTCTTGTCTCCCTTTGATGTGTGGGAGGGGCGCAAAACAGTGTGGCGTCCAGGTGGTCCTGGAAACGCATCAGGTTCACATCATACAGCACTTTGCCGCTATCGGCTCGCGGTTGTAGATAGAACCAGGCAATCGGCACGAGCCCTTCACTGTGCGACTGTGAAGGGATAAGGTTAACGACTTCACAGTGCGACTGTGAAGGGATAATCTGCGATGTTGACTCTTTCGTTGACGATCGCATCGTCAACCCAGTGGTACAAAACGCCGGAGGCTTGACGATGCGATCGTCAATGAAAGAGAAACAAAGGGAGAGGAAAATGAGAAAGAATCAACCCCTAATAGTGTGACGATGAAGGGATGAGAAAGGGCGCCCGGAGGCGCCCTTTCGAGTCAATCAATAATCTACGGACAGGTACCTTCCGTGCCGCCCGTGACACGCCAGTGCCAGCCGGGAGCCGCCCCGATCGTCTTGATGTTGTCGGTGCAGGTCGGCGGATTGGCGGAGAAGCTGTTGTCGATGGCCTGCAACACCGCCCCCGCCGTCCGTAGATCCAACAGATCGACGGAGCAGGCGGTGAAGGTGTTGTTGCCCGGGTCCGAGGTCGTACCCAGATCGACAACTCCTTGCGAAACCTGCACGCCAGTCCCAATCGGGCTGTTGAACTTCGTGTTGCGGATGGTCATCGTCGGATTGATCCCGCCGGGACCGGCCTGAACAATGGCCCCCGCGCAGCTCGTGAACGTACAGCCGCTCACAAGGATTGTAGTCTCAGCAATCGTCAACAGTCCATTCGCTGTCGGGGCGCTGATCGTGCAGTTCGTGACGCTCAAGGCAACGGACGCCTGGTCCACCTCGATGCCATCCGGCGGAGACGCGCCGCCGCCCGTGCTCGCCACAACCAAATCATCCAGCGTTGTGTTGTGGTGAATGAAAATGGCGTGGGCGGCACCTCCGGCGTTATAGGTGGTGACAATCCTCATGTGCTTCAGGGTCACGCCCGCGCCGGCCGTCTCAAAGACCTCGTTACTGGAAGAGCCGCCGGTAACAATAACCGAGCTGACCGCTGCCGTCGGATCCCCTTGTATCGTCACGCCCGCCGGGACGGTGATCGGGAACGTTTCCCCGAGGGCTGTGCTGTAGCTGCCGGCACGGACGACAATCGGCAAATTGCCGGCGTTGGCGTCGGCCAGCGCCGCCGTGATAGTTTTGTACGGGTGCGCCGAGGTTCCATCGAATGGCGATGTCGCATCGTCATCAACGAAGATGCCGGATTCGCAGGTCGCTGTTCCGATATCCCAGCCACCGGACCCCGCCGTCGCCATGACGGTCGTTCCGCAATCGGCGGCAGGAGTAAATGTGTTGCCCCGGGCGCTCAGCAATGCGCCCGTCCCCCGCGCATCGCTCAAATGGACGGGAGATGCGTTGACATTGTTAAAGGTGTTGTTCCCGGCGTCGGTGATCGTTCCGGCGTCGACGATGCCGCCCAGCACGCTGACCGCCGCGCCCGTCGTATTGGTAAACGTGTTGCTGCGAAGCGTGGCGAGCGCCTTGTCCGCGCCGCTCGTCGCGCCCGCCGTCAATTCGACGCCGGTCGCGCAGTTGGTGAACGTGTTGTGGGTAATCGCCGCAATGGCCTTCGCATTGCCGATGCTGATTCCGCTCGCGTTCGCGGCATTTATGGTCGAATCCTTGACGATAAATTCGCGAGGAGACCCTGCGGTGACCTCAATGCCGTTGCTGCCTACGATTCCACTGCCGGAAACCACGCAATTGGTCACGGTGGTCTCGGATCCATGCGATCCGCCCCCAATGTATACGGCCCGTGAAACGGCGATCGAGCCGCTCTGGACAGTGCAGTTGGTGAGTTTCGCGCCGCTGCCCAACTGCATGACGGTCACGTCGCCCGCACCACCGGCGACCACCGAACTGGCTGAGGTTGGACCGGAGCCTTCAACCTGCACGTTCGCTGGAATCACCAGCGGGAAGACTTCGCCACTCGCCGCGTTGTAGGTACCGGCTTTCAGGCTGATTTTGAGAACAGTGGAAAGGCTGCTGTCCTGGAGGGTCCGCTTTATGGACTTGTACGGCTTTCCAATCGATCCGTCTCCAGTGCCGTCATTTCCCTGTGGCCCCGGATCTACGAAAAGCGCGGTTATTTGGGGATTGCCGCCGCCCCCGCCGCCTCCGCATCCGGCGACCAGCAACGACACGGCCAATAAAAACAGAATCGTGAGTCGGTTCATCCTTATCTCCCACCTAATTCTTTAGAGTAAGCGTTCGAACGCCAGCATCCATACATTCTGACCCAAAAGCCTGTCTGTTTGCACCCAAAATGTGCAATGGCTTCGACGAACTATCTTTTGGGACCGTTCGAGCGATATCCAGGTTCCCAAATAGCAAACGGCCGCCCCGCCAATCGGCGGGACGGCCGCAAGCTGTGCAGGGCGTCTACTCGGGGTCGAAGCCGTAGCCCCAGCCTTTCGTGGCTGAGAAAGTGATTTTGCCTCCCGCCAATGCCGGCGCGCCGTAAAAGTACGCCTGTTCAACGGAAAGGTCCGCCGTCCAATACGTTAGTCCCAGCCATGCGCAAACCGCATAGACCTTGCCTTCGGGCGTCCCGAACCAGAGATACGGCTGGGCGCCGGATTCGCTTCTGGTCGCCACCACCATGCCGCCTGACAACGGCTGGCTGCCGGGAACGATGAAGGGATAGCCCGGCACGTCTGTCCCGGTGTAAATGTCCAATCCGTACAGTTTCCGGCCGGAAGTCAGGAAAAACGCTCCGGATCGGCCTGCTGTGGCTTGGCCGACGATAGCGCTGTCGAGCTGATTCATCCAACGAAGAGAGCGGGACGAAATGCTGAAAGAATACACGCGATTGTTTGCGCTTGCCAAAACCAGGCTCTTGCCGTCGGTACCGAGCGCGGGAATTCCGATCAGCGATGTCGACAGGTCCACCGCGGCGATCCAGGAAACGTTGAGGCTGCTGATATCAAATGCGTACAGCTCGCCCTTCGTTGTGCCGACGATCACATTCGTGCCGACGACGACAGGCGAGGTCGTGATCTCCCGATTGATAGGAACCGAAGACTGAGTCACAAGCCCTTCACGGCTGATGATATGAATTCTTCCTCCGGTCGAAACGACGAACGCCTTGTTGGTGTACGGAGCGGGGCTCGCAAGGAACCGAGCGCCGTTCGGGGCGCTGACCGTTTTGATGATGCTCTTGCTCGACGGATCGATCGTGACGCAGTATCCCATCGATGTGACCCACATGAGGCGGTCGATCGTTATGGCGGGAAGTCCCAAGTAGTCATTCGGGGTTACGATCTTGTCGTAACTCCCCTGCCATGGATTCAGCTTCGCCATGTAGATCTTGCCGTCTGTGCCGGTATACCAAACCCGCTGCGGATCGCCTGCCGCGTTGTACGCGAGCGGGCTATCCGTCGGATAGTTCCAAGAATCCCATGTGGAAGCATGGCGACCGACGACGATGAGCTGGTTGAATACGGCACTAGACATGCTGCCGACATCTCCTCCCCCCTTCGTCGAGGCGATCGTCAGTTGGGACATGACGCCGTCGGTTGTGCGGTTGGAATAGGGCGTTTCCAGACGCACGAAGAAGCGCTGCGACTGCCCATAATCCATCAGTCCTGAATCATCGAATGGAGTCCACTCGGTGGATTGACGGATTCCGTCGCCGTTAGCGTCGAGAATAACATACCCATTCCACCACTTTGGTGGCGCTTGCAAGTTGACGGTGAACGTGTCGAGCCCGTTGCCGGTATTCGTCAGCGAACAGGGAATATCGACCGCCACGCCGTCCTGCTGGGACAGCCAGTTCGTATCGACGGTTGCGGACAGGCCGAATACCTGTTTGACCCTGCAGCTCGCCTGGTTAGAATCCTTATAATAGCTGGCGCCAACCTGATCCTGGTATGTGACGCTCGCAAATGTTGTAACCAAATAGTCCGCCGGAGCCATATCCGCAGCGCATGGCATACAAAATGCCGCGAGGCAGATGGCCCCAAGAGCATGAGACGCTTTCATCTACATTCACCTTCCGACAGACGACAACCAACAGTTCAGACAAACAAAAAGCAACGGCCAATTAATTCCACTGCCCTCCCGGTCTGCCCCTAATAAACTCGCCGGGACGACGTTGCCGTTGATAAAACAGGGACCTGTACGGTAGCGAGTTGGCTACCGTCCCTGTAGATTATTCGGCCAGTATGCCACAGATTCCGTGATCTTGCTATAATGCAATCAACCAACATGAGGGCAGCCATGAAAAAAATAGGGTTTACCCTGATAGAACTTCTTGTAGTCATCGCGATTATCGCCATCCTCGCGGCGATTCTGTTCCCTGTATTTGCCCGAGCCCGAGAGAGCGCAAAGGGTACGGCCTGCCTCAGCAACCTGCGCCAGATTGGTGTCGCCATTACCATCTATGTCGATGACAACTCTGACCATTACCCGAAGGCCGGGGAAGGCTGGCGAACCGCAGGCCGGCCGTACACGGCGAACTGGGTGACGGCCGGAGACGGTCCACGATGCCCCAGCAACCTTAAGAAGAACGGATATTGCTTGGACGTGGCCGATCCAAAGACCGGCAGTATTTACAGGTACTGCAAAGATGCCCGAATCTTCATCTGTCCATCGAATGCCAAAAACCAACCCAATTGCGGCTTCAACAACTGTCCAGGATGGCCGAACACGTCCGGCTCAACGATCGACTGGGCCGGCGGGAACGCGCTGTGCACCTACAGCATGAACGCTTACTTTGACAACCCGGGCACGAACACTCCCGGCATCCGCCGCTCCGCAGTGCATTTCCCGGCCACGACCTATCTGATTTATGACGAATGGGGCATGACGCTGAACGACGCCTACTTCGTCCCCACCACCTTCGATTCGTTTGGCGAGCAGCATTCGGAGGGTTCAAACATGCTTCATGCCGACGGGCACACGAAGCGCTACAGTCGGGCTGTGTTGAGCAGCAACGGCGGCGCGCTCTATTACCGGTACGACCCCTACCGAAAGGACGAGTGAATCGGGTAGATTCCCAGGCTCCCGTAGCAAACCAAGTCCGCGCGCCGTTGCGCCTCAGGTGGTCTGATGAAGGTAATTGAGCGAGAAAGACTGAATCCCTGCACGATCAAGCTCACGATAGAGGTTGAGCCCGCACAGGTGCAAGAGGCCATCGAGGCCGTGAAGCGACGGTTGGCGCGTCAGATGCGGGTCCCCGGCTTTCGTCCGGGCAAAGCCCCAGTGGCGCTCGTCGAACAGTTCGTCCAGAAAGACGTATTGCTTCAGCAGACCGCCGAATACCTGATCCCACGGGCCTACCGCGAGGCGCTTGCCGAACTGGCCCTCGAGCCGTTTGCCGCTCCCGCCGTGGAGTTGACGCAGCTGGACGAAGAGAACCCTTGCATCTTCACCGCAAAAGTCCCCCTGCAGCCCTTGGTGGAACTGGGCGACTTCAAGGGTCTGTCGGCGCAGCGTCCGGATCCCACCCCGAAGGAGGACGAGCTCGAACAGGAATTGGGCGAAATCCGCCGAAGGAACGCGAGGCAGACACAGGTCGATCGGCCGGCTCAAGACGGCGACCTGGCCGTGCTCAATATTCAGCCGGATTCCGAAGAGGCCGGAAAACGGTTCATGGTCATCGTCGGACAGACTTTTCCCCAGTTGGACCAGACCATTCTCGGCATGACCCCCGACCAATCAAAATCGGAAACCATCACCTTTCCGGAAGGGTTTGAGGAGGCGGAATGGGCCGGGAAGCCGATGACCTGCGAGATCAAGCTGGTGTCCCTTGCAACCGTCGAGGTTCCGGAATTGGACGACGAGCTGGCAAAAAAGGTTGGCGCGGAGAGTGCCGAGGACCTTCGCCAGAGGATTTCTACCCACATCGAAGCCGTGAAGTCGGCCTACGCGGAAGATACCGTAACGGAGCAGCTATTCAAAGAGCTTTTGAACCGATCAACTATCGAAATCCCTGACACCATGTGGGAGGCGGTGGCTGAAGAGCGGATGAAGGAGATCGAGGCGGAGCAGGCCAAGAACAAGAGCACGATAGAGGCCCTGGCGGCGAATCAGGGAGTGACAGTGGAGCAGCTCCGCGAGCATATTCGGGAAGACGCCCAGATGCAGGTCAAGCGGGCATTGTCAATTCGCGACATCGCGGAGGCGGAGGACCTGAAGCTATCCGAGGAGGAGATCCGGGATCAGATCCAGCGTCTCGCGGATCGGGCGGAGGTTTCCTTTGAGGTCGCTTCGAGAGAACTGGTCAAGCAGGGCGGGATGGACGAGGTTCGCTTCCGGGCGCTGTTCAAGAAGGTCGGCGATCTGCTGCGCGAGCACGCCAACATTGTCACCGTCGCAAGTTAGACAGATACAATAGGAACCGATGAAAGGCCTCATACTCAGCGGCGGGAAGGGGACTCGGCTTCGGCCGCTCACATTCAGCACGGCCAAGCAGTTGATCCCGGTCGCCAATAAACCCGTGCTCTTCTACGGCTTGGAGGCCATGCGGGATGCGGGCATGACCGATGTCGGCATCGTCGTGGGGGACACGGCTAAGGAGATTGAGGCCGCCGTCGGGGACGGGTCGCGCTGGGGATTGACGGTCACCTATATCCATCAGAACCAACCGCTGGGTTTGGCGCATGCGGTGGCGGTGTCGCGAGAATTCCTCGGCGATTCTGAGTTTGTGATGTACCTTGGGGACAACCTTATCCGGTCAGGCATCGGCGGCCTGGTGGAAGAGTTCAAGCGGGAGCGTCCGAATGCAATCATCCTGCTGACGCAGGTTCCCAACCCGGGCGAATTCGGCGTCGCGGAACTGGACGGCGACCGCGTTCTTCGCCTGGAAGAGAAGCCGAAACAGCCGAAATCCAACTTTGCCTTGGTTGGCGTGTACCTATTTGACCTGTCGGTGCACCACGCGATTGCCGGCCTTCGTCCCTCTTTCCGAGGGGAATTGGAGATCACCGACGCGATCCAAGGGCTGATCGATCGCGGCATGGATGTTCGTTCGCACAAAGTGTCCGGCTGGTGGAAGGATACCGGTACCGTCGAAGCGGTGCTGGACGCGAACAGGGTGATTCTTCACGACCTGGTTCCGAGCGTGTCTGCGAACGCCACTCTGGACGGCTGCCGCATCGACGCGACGGTCTCCGTCGGGTCATCCACGTTGAAAAACGTGATCGCTGCGGGCCCCGCTATCATCGGCGATGACTGCAAACTAACCGATGTTACGATTGGAGCGAACACGGCCATCGGCGACGGATGCAGCCTGGAGAATTGCGAAATCGCCAACTCCATCTTAATGAAGAACTCAACTCTGCTTGGACCGTTGCCTACGATCCGGGACAGTCTGATCGGCAGCGGTGTGTGCGTCCGAGGCAAATCCACCGATGCTCGCCTCGTCCTTGGCGACAGCAGCCAAATCGATATCTGAAGGAGTTCTCCTGCCACCTGCGGAAGTCCTGACGAAAGCAACGGATCGGTTGATTTGCGTGTTTGCGAAAAAAAGCGCATATTAGGTAGTATTTCGTCCGTTCGGTGACGGGGGCGGTTCGAGCCGGATATTTTGGGAAGATTCACGAATAGAGAAAGAGGACGTAGCGCGCGCAAATGGGGCAGATTTTCTCGCCTACGACAAATACATTAGCCAAGCTCAGCATCTACGGAGCTGTGGTGGTGCCACTCGGAATACTCTTCGGTGGCTCGGCAATCAGCCGCTCCCCCTACAACACGAACGTCGGGGTCACCCTCAATCAGCCGATACCGTTTAGCCATAAGCACCACGCGAACGAGCTCGGCATCGATTGCCGCTATTGCCACACCAGTGTGGAAAAAACCGCGTTCGCCGGCGTTCCGCCTACTCACACGTGCATGTCATGTCATTCCCAGATCTGGACGAACAGTCCGATTCTGGAGCCGCTGCGGCAAAGTTGGCGGTCGAACGAACCGCTCATTTGGAACCGTGTCAACAAGTTGCCTGAGTTTGTGTATTTTAATCACAGCATCCATATCGCCCGCGGGATCAGCTGCAACCAATGCCATGGCGCGATTCAGAAGATGCAGGTGACTTCCAAGGGCTTTGCCTTCTCGATGAAATGGTGTCTCGATTGCCATCGGGAACCGGAAAAGTATCTGTATTCGGACGAAGCCCACCCGAATATGACTCCCCAAGACCAAGCGCTTTCTTTGTATAAGAAGATCCAAAGCGGGGTAGAGTTGACGCCCCGCGAAGAGGCATTAAAAGAGGGGTTGCCGTACCAGGCGACGGCCGCTGAGATCGAAAAGGGCAAGGAATTGGTGGCGAAACTCAAGGTCAAGAAGGAGCAGTTGGCCGACTGCTGGACGTGCCATCGATGAACCGGGAATCGAAGGAGCGGATCGAGGAGCAACTGAACGGCAAGCCGCTTTGGCGCAGCCTGGACGAGCTGGCCGACAAGCCGGAATTTCATCAGTATCTGCAAGACGAGTTTCCGCTGCAGGCGAAGGCCTGGCTGGGGAAGATGGACCGGCGAAGTTTCATTCGATATGCGACAGGCACATTGGCTTTGGCGGGGTTGGCGGGCGGCTGCCGGTGGAGGCCCCAAGAAAAGATCGTTCCGTATGTGAAGCAGCCAGAGGATGAGGTGCTTGGAGTTCCCGTTTCGTTTGCGACGGCCTGTACTTCGCGGGGGCCTGCCATCGGTATATTGGCAACCAGCCACGAGAACCGGCCGACCAAAATCGAGGGAAATCCGGGCCATCCGGCTAGTCTTGGCGGCACGGACGCGATCACCCAGGCCAGCCTGTACGATTTATACGATCCGGACCGATCCCAGTACATACGGAACCTGGGCGAGATCAGCTCGTGGGATTCCTGCATTTTCGCCATCCGCGAGATGCTCCTGAAGCAGCGGGAGAACGGCGGGGCAAACGTTCGGATTTTGAGCGGGACAATTTATTCCCCCACACTGCATCAGCAGAAGCAGGCCCTCCTCAAGATGCTCCCGCAGGCGAAGTGGATTCAATACGAGCCGGTGACGCGGGACATGGCTCGGCAAGGGGCGGTGATAGCGTTCGGGCAGGACGTACAGCCGGTCTACCATTTTGATAAGGCCGACCGGATTGTCTCCCTAGATTCAGATTTTCTGATGTCGATGCCGGGCAGTGTTCGCTATGCCAAGGATTTTGCAGATCGGCGGCGGGTTCGCGAGGACATGACCGAGATGAACCGGCTTTATTCGGTGGCCTCGTGGCCGACGGTGACCAGCGCGAACGCGGACCATCATCTCGCCGTGAAGCCGTCGGATGTCGAAGGCTTTGCTCTTGCGTTGGCTTCGGCGGTCGGCGTTTCCGCTCAAGGCAGCCTGCCGGCAAGCGTTCCTCGAGGGTGGTTCGATGCGATGGTTGCGGACCTCAAGGCAAACGGATCGCGAAGCCTGGTCGTTCCCGGCCTGCATCAGTCGCCTGTTGTCCATGCTGCGGCCCACGCGATCAACCAGGCGCTCGGCAGCCAGGCAGTTACATACATCGAGCCGATTGAGGCGGCGCCGACGGATCAGATGAAGGACTTGGCGGGGCTTGTCGAGGATATGAAAGGGAAGCGCGTGGAGATGCTCCTCATTCTCGGCGCCAACCCGGTCTACAACGCCCCGGCCGACCTGAATTTCAAAGAGTATCTGTCCAACGTCCTGTTCAAGGTCCATCTCGGGAACTATGTGGACGAAACGGCCGGCGAATGCATTTGGCACATTCCGGAAACCCATTATCTGGAGAATTGGAGCGACGCCAAGGCGTTTGACGGGACCGTATCCATCGTTCAGCCGCTGGTCGAGCCGCTCTACGCGGGAAAGTCGGTTCATGAATTCATCGCCGCGATGATGGGTGAGCCGAAGCTTGGATACGACATCATCCGCGGATATTGGCAGTCCCAAGAGCAGATCGGCGCTTCCGAAGAAAAGTGGACGATTGCTCTCAATGAGGGACTGGTCGCCGGAACCGCATCTCCCGCGAAGCAGGTCACCGCCAATCCGCGGCTCCAGCCAGAGGCGTCCGGCGCCAAGGGGATGCAGATCCTATTCCTGCCCGACGCGACGATTTGGGACGGCCGATTTTCCAACAACGCCTGGCTGCAGGAACTTCCGAAGCCGCTGACCACGCTTACCTGGGACAACGCAGCGATGATCGCGCCGGCGACCGCGAAGGACTTGAAGCTCGATCAAAATGATCTGGTCAACATCACGTTCCAGGGGCGGACCATAAAGATGCCGATCTGGATCCAGCCCGGAATGCCGGCGGACACGGTCTGCTTGCACCTGGGGTTTGGGCGCACGGCTGCCGGCGCGCTTGGCAACGAGGTTGGGTTCGATACCTACGCCCTCCGCACCAGCCAAGCGCCGTCGTATTCCCCCGGCGTGACGATTGCGAAAGCGGGCGGCATTCATCAGTTGGTGGCGACGCAAAACCATCATGCCGTGTCGGGCAGCGAGACGATGGATGGCCGCGATGTCGTCCGGTCTGGTCTGATTGACGAGTACAAGAAGAACCCGAAGTTCTTGAATCCGCCGAAGGACGAAGAGCCCGACGCTCTGTTCGAGAAGCCAAAAGACTATCAGGAATACGACGGCTATAAGTGGGGCATGGTGATCGACACCAGCGCCTGCATCGGCTGCGGGGCCTGTGTCACGGCGTGCCAGTCCGAAAACAACATCCCGATCGTCGGCAAGAGCCAGGTCCAGAATGGCCGCGAGATGCATTGGATACGCATAGACCGCTACTTCGCCGGTGGGGAGGACCAGCCGGACACCCTGTTCCAGCCCATGACCTGCATGCAGTGCGAAAACGCGCCGTGCGAGCCGGTGTGCCCCGTCGGCGCAACCGTGCACAGCCACGAGGGTTTGAACCAGATGGTGTACAACCGCTGCATCGGGACGCGGTATTGCTCCAACAACTGCCCGTACAAAGTGCGGCGGTTCAATTTCTACAAATTCTCCGCCGGGCAGCCCGATCTGGACCCAGGCAACTATGATTATCCGAGCTTGCAGCTCATGGCGAATCCCGACGTTACCGTCCGCGGCCGCGGCGTAATGGAAAAATGCACCTACTGCGTTCAGCGGATCAGCGCCGCGCGAATCGAAGCGAAGAAGGCGGGGCGGGATGTGAAGGACGGAGAGATTGTGACCGCCTGCCAACAGGCCTGCCCGGCGAAAGCCATCGCTTTCGGCAACATCGCCGACGCCAAGAGCGAGGTGGCAAAGCAGAAGCGGCAGCCGCACAACTACACGCTGCTGGACAACCTGCTCACAGTTCCCAGAACGTCCTACCTTGCCAAATTGACCAATCCGAACCCGGAGATTAAGAGTTGAGCGAAGCTTCCGGCGAAAAGCTGATCACCGGCGTACACGATTTTGCCTCCATCGGCGGCAAGATCGACGATATCGTCCTGGATCAAAAGCGGCACGGACTCAACTGGCAGCTTGCATTCGCAGCCGGATTTTTGGGAGTCAATATTCTGCTGATTGCCGTCTGTTGGCTGTTGTTCATGGGCGTGGGGATATGGGGAATCAATATCCCGGTCGGTTGGGGCTTTGCCATCATCAACTTTGTCTGGTGGATTGGAATTGGCCACGCCGGGACGCTGATTTCGGCGATTCTGCTGCTCACGCGGCAACGATGGCGCAACTCCATCAACCGATTTGCAGAGGCGATGACCATTTTCGCGGTCATGTGCGCCGGAATGTTCCCGCTGCTGCATACGGGCCGGCCCTGGGTAGCCTATTGGATGCTGCCGTATCCCAACTGGATGACCCTTTGGCCGCAATTCAAGAGCCCGTTGGTTTGGGACGTTTTCGCGGTCACCACCTATTTCACGGTCTCGGTCATCTTCTGGTATGTGGGCCTCATTCCGGACCTTGCGACGCTGAGGGATAAGGCGAAGAGTCTGCTCGTTGCCAGGATATTCGGCGTGTTCTCGTTGGGGTGGCGCGGATCGGCAAAGCACTGGGTCCGCTATGAATCGGCCTATCTGATACTCGCCGGTCTTTCAACGCCGCTGGTCCTTTCCGTCCACAGTATCGTCAGCTTGGACTTCGCCATCTCGCAGCTTCCAGGTTGGCACACGACCCTGTTCCCGCCCTATTTCGTCGCGGGCGCCGTGTACGCCGGGTTCGCGATGGTTCTTCTCCTCGTCATTCCGATCCGGGCGTGGTACGGCCTGAAGGACCTGATCACGATGCGGCACATCGACTGGATGTGCAAGATCATGCTCGCGACCGGGCTCATCGTCTCCTATGGCTACATGACCGAAGCGTTTTATGCCTGGTACAGCGGCAATCCATACGAGTGGTTCATGATGAAGAACCGGATGATGGGCCCCTATTGGCCGTTCTACTGGTCGCTCATTCTGTGCAACGGCCTTGTGCCGCAGCTCCTATGGTTTCCAAAGTGGCGCGCCAACCTTCCTATGGTCTTTGGCATCTGCATTGTCATCAGCATCGGAATGTGGCTGGAGCGGTTCATCATCGTCGTCACGAGCCTTGTTCGGGACTCGCTGCCCTCGTCGTGGGGGATGTACTATCCGACGTTCTGGGACTATGCGACCTTTGCCGGCACACTCGGATTCTTCACCTTTATGATGTTCCTGTTCGTCCGGTTCGTTCCGATGATCAACGCGTTCGAAATGAAGGACCTGCTGTACAAGTTCCAAGGCAATCCCAGAAAACGGGCGGACGCGATTAGCGCCGGTGAGGGGCACTGATGAGTGACACCAGAGTCTATGGCCTGATGGCGGAATTCGACGATCCGGAAGACCTGGTCGTGGCATCGCAGCGCGCTCACGATGCGGGGTATCGGGAAATGGATGCCTACAGCCCGTTCCCGATCCATGGGCTCGATGATGCGATCGGTTTTAAGGATTCGAAAGTCCAATGGATGATGTTTTGGGGCGGCGTCATTGGCGCGGCGGCAGGATTTGCGCTGCAAGCGTATGCGAACGGCATGGACTATCCTATCAATGTGGGTGGACGGCCCTTCATCTCCTGGCCCTACTTTTTCCCTGTCACGTTTGAATCCACAATCCTTCTCTCTTCTTTCGCGGGGGTCTTGGGAATGCTGGGATTGAACGGCCTGCCAAAGCCGTATCACCCGGTATTCAATGCGCCGCGGTTCGATCTTGCGACCCAGGATCGGTTCTTCCTCTGCATCGAGGCCAAAGATCCGAAGTTTGAAATTGACGAGACCGCGCGATTCTTGGAAGGTCTGGGCTCGCTTTCCGTCGAGGAGGTGCCCCACTGAACCGCCCGCTCACGCTCGCGTTGCTTGGCGCCGTCGTCATGGAGCTTTCGGGCTGCCATCCCGATATGTGGGTGCAGAAGAAGGTGCACAAGCCGCTGCAGGAGACGCCGTTTTTCCCGGACGGCAGCAGTTCTCGTCCGCGAATTGCGCACACCGTCCAGCACGGCAACCCGAAGCTCGACAAGCATCTGTACACCGGCATCGAGGGCGGCACAAAGGTGAATTGGTCGATTCCCGGCGGCTCCCCGGTCGAGACGGGTATTTTCCGAGGCAAATATTACGACACGTTCCCCTTCCCGATCACCCGTGCCGATCTGGAGCGGGGCCAACAGCGATTCAATGTTTACTGTTCCCCCTGCCACGGAGTGCTGGGGAATGGCGATGGGATGATCGCCCGCCGAGGTTTCAACCTTCGTCGAAAGCCGGCCAATTTCCATGATGAGCGGTTGGTCAAAATCGCGATCGGACACTTCTTCGATGTCATGACTAACGGTTATGGCATCATGTACAGCTACGCGGAGAGAGTCGATGTGATGGACAGATGGCGGATCGCGGCGTACATTCGGGCGCTGCAGCTCAGTGAAAGTCAAACGCTCCAAGACGTGCCGGAATCCGAACGACAGAAGCTGACGGCAGGTGGAATGTGAACGACGGCATCCTTGCGGCGATGAAGCGGATGCAGATGGCGGCCCTCGTCGTCACTATTCTCGCCTTCGTCGGTTGCGCCATCGGCTATGGGGCCAGTCCCTCGCATTTCTTCCAAAGCTACTATTGCGGCTTTATCCTCTGGTTCTGCGTGACCATGGGCTGCCTTGGGCTGCTCTGCCTCCACAACTCCATCCGTGGGCGTTGGACAATGCCGATCCTCCGGTTTTTGGAGGCGGGGTCCAGCAATTTGTGGCTGATGATCCTGCTGTTCATCCCGGCGATTGTCGGCATGCATTATATCTATCCGTGGACGACTCCGGAGGCCGCCGCCGACCCGGCGCTGCAAGCAAAACTGCACTTTTTGAATCCAACGTTCTTTCTCATTCGAATGGCCGTCTATTTCCTTATCTGGCTGTTCTTGGCGTTCAAGCTAATCGGCTCCTCGCTGAGACAGGACGAGACGGGGAACACGAAGGAAGCGGACATGCGCGCGAACATCGGCTCGCCGGGCATCTTGTTCTTCGTGATCACGTTCACGCTGGCCTCCACGGATTTGGTAATGTCGCTCGACCTGCATTGGTACTCGACGATTTGGGGGTTCCTGTTCACCGTAGGCGCATGTCTTGGCGCGCTGAGCCTTTGCACCATCATCTTCTTGCTGCTTCGGAACCAGAAGCCGTTTTCCGAGGTCATCACGCCTCGGGTCACGAAAGACTTGGGCAACATGCTCTTTACGTTCACGATGTTCTGGGGATATATCAATCTATCGCAGTTCCTAATTATTTATGCGGGAAATATCCCGGAAGAGACCTCCTATTACATCAATCGTTTAACGGGAAACTGGCACACGGTGGGGACATTTGTGGTGTTCGGTCAGTTCTTCCTGCCGTTCCTGCTTCTGTTGGCGCCGCGAGTTAAGCGGTTCGGAGCTTCGTTGCTGGCGGTCGCCATGTGGATCTTCTTCGTGCGAATTATCGACATTTTCTGGATCGTGGTCCCATTCTTCCATATGCGGGGTGGGATTACGGCGGCGAATGCTCAGGGTGGCGCGGTCACTCCGTTTTTCCACACGCACGTCTCCGAAACGCCGAACGATCTGATCTGGATGTCCGCATGCGCGATCATCGGCATTGGCGGGCTCTGGATGTTCTTCTTCCTAATGCGCGCCCAGAAGCACCCGCTGATGGCCAAGCATTACACGGCCGCTCCCCAGGAGACGCTTGAACATGCATGAAGAACAAAAGCCATTGAGCCCGGAAGAGATCGATCAGCTGGCGAAGCTGGGCTATGAGGCGCGGGACGCCAATATTTCCGCGCTGGCGAGATGGGGCATTGGGCTTGGGGTCTTTCTCGGCTTTTCCGCTCTGGTCTCGCTTGCTCTGTATCGAGTCATCATGCCGACCAGCGTTGAAACGAACGAGCCTATCCGGCCGATGGGTTTGCCGAGCTCTGCCATGCCGGAGCACACGGTTCAGGCCAATCCCGATCGCGATATTCGGGAATTCCGCGCGTCGGAAGCCGCGAAGATCGATGGCTATGGTTGGGCGAATAAAGAAAAGGGCCAAGTACGAATTCCCGTTAGCGTAGCAATGGACAAGCTGTTGGAAAAGGGGCTGCCGGCGAGGACACAGACTCCATCCGAGGAGAAGACAGGGAGATGATGATGAAAGGATTTACCCCTCTTTTCGCGGTGATCGTTGGTTTGGCCGCAGTCGCGGCGCATGGCCAATATGGCAACAAAGAGCCCAAACGAGAGGTTGCCTTTGAGCAGAAGCTGAATGAGCAGGTTCCTGGATATCTTTATTTTAACGATGAAGATGGAAAGCAGGTTCAACTCAAGGACTACTATGGCGATAAACCGATTGCGCTTATGCTGATTCAATATAATTGCCCGGGAATTTGCAGCACGATTTTGGACGGTGTGATGGACGCCTTCAAGCACCAGCAGCTATCACTCGGGAAGGACTTCATCTGTTTGACGGTCAGCATCGATCCGACGGAAAAGCCTGCACTAGCAGCCGAGAAAAAGAAGAACTACATGCAGCTGTACGATAGACCGGATGCGGCCAAAGGGTGGCATTGGCTGACGAGTGACTACGAGTCCATCCAGAGGCTGGCGGATTCGATTGGGTTTCGATACGTCTACGATGCCGCGGCAAAACGGTATGCGCATCCGGCGGGGATGGTGATACTGACGCCGGAAGGAAAAACCTCCAAGTACTTCTTTGGCATCGGATACAACAACCGCGACGTGAAGTTCGCACTGATCGAGGCGTCGGACCATAAGATCGGAACGGCAGTGGACAACCTACTGATTGGCTGCTATGTCTGGGATCATGCCACAGGGAAATACACGCTTCGAATTTACACGCTGCTGAAGATTGCGGCCGCCCTAACGATCGTCGGCATGGCGCTTTCCATCGTTGTGATGACACGAAAGTTCAAGAGAACGGCGCTTACGCCCGACGACTTGAACAAGGAACTTGAAGAAGGAGAAAAGGACTAAGCGATGCCTGGCCCAATTTCCATGCCGGAGCAGGCCTCGACGTTTGCCAACGCGATGGATCCGCTGTTCTGGGTGCTCGTCGCTTTGACGGTGTTCTTTACGGTCATCGTAGGAATTATGATATTCGCGTTCGGAATCCGGTATCGGCGTGGCTCGAAGGCAAGCCGCAAGAATCCCGTTCATCACAATCTGTTTGTCGAGGTCGTGTGGACCGGGATTCCGTTGCTGATGTCGCTCGTCGTGTTCGTTTGGGCCTCTGAAGTGTATGCGTTTTCTCGAAGAATGCCGAAGGATGCGCTACAGGTGTATGTTGTCGGCAAGCAGTGGATGTGGCACATTCAACATGCCAATGGCATCCGTGAAAACGACGAACTCCATGTACCTGTGGGTAAAGCCGTTAATTTAACATTCATTTCACAGGATGTGATTCACGATTTCTTTGTGCCGGCATTTCGTATTCATACCGACGTAATTCCAGGGCACTATACGAATGCCTGGTTCGAAGCCACGAAGGTGGGGGTATACGATCTGTTTTGCGGCCAGTATTGTGGGACTCAGCATTCGGAAATGATCGGGAAAGTGTACGTCATGGAACCGGCCGCCTATCAGGCTTGGCTGGCGAGCGGCGGTGACAAGCAGGTGACAAAGCGGCAGTCCATCGCGGAGAGTGGAGAGGAGATATTCAACCGATTCCAGTGCGTGCAATGTCATGGTTTTGCTCCCGCGCGCGCTCCTTCGTTAGTAGATCTTCATAATACGCCGGTCCGGCTGGAAGATGGCAGAGCCGTTTTGGCGGATGACAACTACCTGCGCGAGTCGATCATCGATCCACCGAAGAAAGTGGTGGAAGGCTATCAGCCTGTCATGGCTTCTTACCAGAACAGTTTGAGTGAGGATCAGGTACTGCAGTTGGTGGCATTCATCAAATCGCTCCGGTCGGGCAACAAGGCTGTTGCGCCAGCCGAAGGGAACAGACAGGAAGGAAAGCAGCAGTGAGCGCTACGGGTTACTCAGCGAAGGAGGGGAAAAAGAACTACCTCAACAATGGTACATCCATCCGTTCGTGGCTCACGACGTTGGATCACAAGCGGATAGCCATTTTGTATATGGTTGGGGTCATGGTCTTCTTCGCAATAGGTGCTTTGGGCGCCACGATGATCCGGCTCGAACTAATTCGCAACGATGGGTTTATCCTCGAGCACGACACGTACAATCGCATGTTCTCGATGCACGGGATTGTGATGGTGTTCTTCGTGATCATCCCGTCGATTCCCGCCATTCTCGGCAATTTCTGTATACCGCTGATGATCGGCGCAAAGGATGTGGCTTTTCCAAGGCTCAACTTGCTGAGTTGGTATATGTATATTACCGGCGGCATACTGGCTGCCATCGCGATCTTCTCCGGCGGCGTGGATACGGGCTGGACGTTCTATACTCCGTACAGCAGCCAATTCAGCAACTCCAACGTCTCGCTTGCGCTGTTCGCTGCATTCTTCGCCGGATTCAGTTCGATTTTTACCGGGCTCAACTTTATTGTAACAATTCACAAGATGCGCGCTCCGGGACTCACATGGTTCCGCCTGCCGCTGTTTATATGGGCCCAGTATGCGACAAGCATTATCATGGTCTTGGCAACGCCGGTCATCGCTATCACGCTGATGTGTATCGTGGTTGAACGCACATTGGGACTAGGCATTTTCGACCCCACAAAGGGCGGCGATCCGGTGCTGATGCAGCACATGTTCTGGTTCTATTCCCATCCGGCTGTGTACATCATGATCGTACCGTCCATGGGTGTTATCAGCGAGGTTGTCAGCTGTTTCTCTCGGCGCAAGATATTTGGATATCCGTTCATCGCATTTTCCAGTTTGGCCATCGCGGTGTTTGGGTTTGTCGTGTGGGGCCATCACATGTTCCTGACCGGGCAATCGGCATATCTCGGATACATATTCTCGATTTTGAGCTTTATGGTGGCAATCCCTTCCGCAGTCAAAGTGTTCAACTGGGCCGCGACAATGTATAAGGGTCATATCTGGTTTACCGCACCAATGCTATTTGCCTTGGGGTTCATCGGCCTGTTCGTTGTGGGTGGGCTGACGGGGTTGTTCCTCTCATCCATGGGCACCGATCTGCATCTACATGACACCTATTTCGTCGTCGCGCATTTCCATTACGTCATGGTCGGCGGCTCCATCATGGGATTCTTGGCGGGCATCCATTTTTGGTGGCCAAAGATTTTTGGCAGAATGTATCCGGAGAACTGGGCAAAAACCGCCGCCATTCTCGTCTTCCTTGGATTCAACCTGACCTTCTTTCCTCAGTTCATATTGGGTTACCAAGGAATGCCGCGTCGTTATCACTACTATAGCGCCCAGTACCTGCCGCTGAACGTCTTGTCGTCCGCCGGCGCCTCGGTCCTTGCGGTCGGGTATATCATTCCCTTGTTCTATTTGATATGGTCGCTGAAATATGGCCGGCGCGTCACGAGCAATCCGTGGCGGGCCGTAGGACTGGAATGGATGACGAGCTCTCCACCGCCGACCGAGAATTTCGATCACAAGCCGGTGGTGACGTGGGAGGCATATGATTATCACTATTCGGAGATCGACGATCTGCCGGAAGAGCCTGAGTCAATGATGTATCTGCCGGAAGACGAAGATGCGCACACGCATGACAAACCGGAAGCCGCCGTAGGAGGGGAAGTCTAGGAATGAGCGCCGAAGCCGCCGTCCAAGAACACGCGCACGGACATGGGCATGAACCCGATCTCATGCACCAGTTCGATACGATGGAACAGCAGAATGACGCCTACATGACGGGCATGTGGACGTTTCTGGTCACCGAAATCATGTTCTTCGGCGGCCTGTTCTGCGCCTATCTTGTGTACCGATATTCCTACCCGACGATATTCTTCGATGCTCACAAGCATCTGAGCATTCGGATGGGCGGCCTCAATACTTTCATCCTGCTGACGAGCAGCTTCTCGATGGCGCTTGCGGTCCGCGCGGCGCAACTGAAGAGCCGGAAGGGGCAACTGATTTGGCTGGCGGTGACGGTGCTGTTCGCGTTCGGATTCTTGGTGGTGAAATACTTCGAATACAGCGCGAAATTTGAGCACCATCTTGTTCCGGGTCCGTACTTCAATTACGAACCGACAACGAGCCTCGTGAATAACCCGCATTTCAATGGCATCGTCAGTCAGATCCCCGGCGCTCAGCTGCAGCAGTGGGCACAGATGTTCTTCGTGCTCTATTTCTGCATGACGGGCCTGCACGGCATCCACGTCATCATCGGCATCATCGTGATCAGCATCCTTTGGTGGATGGTATATAAGGGCCATCCGGCGACACGGTACTTTATGCCAATCGAAATGACAGGGCTGTATTGGCACTTTGTGGACATCGTTTGGATATTCCTGTATCCGTTATTCTATTTGATCCCGCACTAAGGAACATGGTATGAGTGAAGAACACGGCACACACGCAACGCACGAGCATCCGGCAACCTCGGTGTTCACCTTTTTTAAGGTGTATATCGCGTTGCTTCTGCTACTATTGGCGACGATTTGGGTTCAATATCAGAACTTTGGCGGATTGGCCAACCCGATCGCGATGGCGATCGCCGTCATCAAGATGGGTTTGGTGATGGCGATATTCATGGGTGTGCGTTTCGGCTCGAAATTGATGAAGCTGTGGGCGTTTGTGGGTTTCTTCTTCTTGCTCATCCTGTTCGGTACCCTCATCGACTATAGCAGTCGCGAATGGATGTATTTCCACGGGTGGTCCCAGTAGATCTCACTGATAGCGTTGCGCTCGTCACCGGCGCAGCGCGGGGAATTGGAAGGGCGTGTGCCATCCGATTGGCAGGGTCCGGCGCGCAGGTAGTTCTTCACTACAACACATCCAAGGACCTCGCCGAACATGCGCGTTCGGAGATTGGCGAAAACTGCATCGGCGTCATCCAAGCCGATCTGACTGAAACCGACGCGATGCCGGACATTTTTGAACGGTGGCCTGATTTCAATCTACTTGTCAATAATGCCGGGGTGTATGAGCCTTGCCCGTTCCTGGAACCCGGCGCCATCGAGAACTGGCAAAAGATGTTGACGGTCAACCTCATGACCACCGTCGTACTTTCGCACCGATTCGCCAACCACTTCCGCGCGTGTGGCGGCGGCAAGATCATCAACATCGCGAGCCGCGCAGGATTTCGTGGCGAGCCGGGAGCGGCAGCCTATGCCGCCAGCAAAGCCGCGCAAATCAACTTAACGAAATCACTGGCTATTGAACTCCTACAGCACAACATCTACGTTTACGCCATCGCGCCAGGTTGGACGGAAACGGAAATGGTAAAGGATCGCGACGGAAAAGTGTTGGAAGCCGCGCGCGCCCAAATACCGTTCGGGCGCATGGCGACGCCGGACGAGATAGGCGCGGCCGTCGCCTTTCTCGCCTCCCAGGATGCCGACTACCTCACCGGCATCACCCTCGATATCAACGGCGCAAGCTATATCCGCTAGCCTGCAGAATTCCCTCGGCCTCCCCAATAATCTCACTAGGGCAACCCAGCCGCCGCGCTTCGTCGCGGAAACCTAAAGTGAATTGTGAGGCCTATGTTCGGAGCGCTGCACTGCCGCAAGTATCTTAGTTGGTCGATCCGCTACCTGACCGGTGATCTCGAACCCGAAGCGAAACGGGCGGAGTTCGAACGCCATGTCAAGTCGTGCGAACGCTGCCAGGTGGAGATAGCCGCTCGTCGCCAGAAACTGCAGCAGCTTCTCTCAGCCGAGCAGCCGGTTGACGATATCCGCGCGGCGCTCGAGTCGATCGGGGCGGCGCCCGCCGGAAACAGGCTTGTCGGCATTGGTCTTGCCGTCGCCGTTACGGCAACCCTCCTGGGAACCGCATATTGGGTCCGAGAAGCGCATCCGCTCGACAGATTTCTTGGGTCGCGCGCGTCGAGTCTCCCTTCCCTAACGGAAGAAAAGAAAGAGCCGGAGCCCAAGCGGGATTCGTTCGATTGGTCCGCCACGACGGAGCAGAAGAAACCACCGCCGGCTCCTAAACCTGAGCCAAAGCCAGAACCCAAACCCGAACCAAAACCTCAGCCGATCGTGGCGGTCAAGCCGAAGCCGCGGCCCGCTGTGACAAAGACGATCGTCCACCGATCGCCGCGACCGCATAAGGCCATTCGCAAGAAGCCGTCCGCCGCGGTGGAAGTTTTCGATTCAAACGGCAAAGTAATCGGTCGAGCAGGGAATCAGTTTTCTAAATAAGGAGCGCCATCCATGAAAAAGCTAATCGCCATTCTCATCCTGACTCTAACCCTCGCCGCCGTCGCGCAGAATCCGCCCGATACGACGCCGAAGAAATACAACATCGAATCGGCGGGCAAAGACGTGCGAGACATCGTCCATAAGCTCTTTGCGGACGCAAAGAAGAGCTACATCATGGACCCGACCATCCGCAAGCAGCTCTACATCAATGTGTACGATCTGGATTTCGACGCGGCCCTCAACATGCTGGTCGAGCAGGCCAAGCTGCAGGTCGAGTTGCGTGACGGCATCACATACATCACGCCTCAGCCAACCGCCGTCGCCACCTCGCACTATGATTGGACGGCGACAATGACCCGCAAGGTGAATCTGAAACGGGAAAAGATTGCCTTGCGCACGGCGATGAACGAGATCGGCCGCAAAATCGGCGTGCCGATTCAGGTCGAGACCGGAGTGCCGGACTATCTCATCAACCTTTCCTTCACCGATGTCTCTTTGAAGTATGCCCTGGACAACGTGACCAAGGCGGCGCAATTGGCGTACGAGCAGCGCCAGGACGGCTCGATCCGCATCATCCGCCCCTCGGACGAAGTGACCCTGGATGGCGCGGGGACGACGGTAAAATCCGGGATGAGCTGCCCCAACTGCAAACTATCCATCGAAAAGGGCTGGAAGTACTGTCCGAATTGCGGATACTGGGTTAAACCGATCACCGACAAAGGATAATGCAACTTCGCGCCTGTGGGGAACGTTGGAATCGGTAGAGTTTGGTACAATGCTCGTGAGACTGAGTAAAGCGGGGGAAACCAATGGCGATTGAGCTTACAGACCGAGCGGCGCAGGAGATAAAGACCCTGATGACCGAGCAGGACAAAGGAGCGGCGGCGCTGCGAGTTTGGGTGGCCGGCGGAGGCTGCTCGGGCCTGCAATATGGAATGGCGATCGACGATGCCGCGCCGGAAGAGAACGATCAGATTTTCGACGCGAAGGGCGTGAAGGTGATGATCGACGCGCTGAGCCTGAGCTATATGGACGGGGCCTCGGTCGATTACGTGGACGACGTTTTGGGCGGCGGATTCAAGATCGACAATCCGACTGCGACAGGCTCCTGTGGTTGCGGCAGCTCCTTCAGTACGGAAGAGGGTGGCGGTGGCGGGGGCTGCGGTTCCTGCGGAAGTCACTAGCATCAACCCGTAAGACCAGCCCCCTGTAGCTGCGGGTCCAATTGCCAATCGGATGGAGTTGGCGGAGTCCCCAAGCCCGCAGCCGAACGCCGATATCCTAGACCCCGCCGTTCCGAGTCTATAATGTCTGCATGAATCTAATTCTTGCCCTCGCCGCTTTGGCAATCGGCCAATCGGCGCATAAACCGATCGAAGTCAAAGTGCTGGTCCTCGATTTCGACCCCAAGATCCCGCAAGAAGGGAACAAGCTTCTTCACGCCGTTTGCGGCTGGACCGACCCGCACGATCTTGCCAAAGGCTATATCTCCGATTTGGAAAAATCGAGCCGGGGATTCATCAAGTTTCGGATCGTCGAGTGGAAAGATGTGGACGATTTTCACATCAAAATAGATGGGTTTAAATACACCGCCGAGAACTACATGCAGGCGCGCAAAGAGAACAAGTGGCACCAACCGGATACCGCTGATTATCCGAAAACCTTTCAAGATTTTGGCGTCATCCCGCGCATCGAAAAGGGCGAGATCGATGAAGTCTGGTTTTTCGGCGCGCCCTATTTCGGCTATAACGAATCGGCGATGGCGGGAAAGGGCGCGTTCTACATCAACGGCGAGGTGTACGACAAGGTGCCGTGCAAGCGGGCGTTCGCCATCATGGGCTTCAACTATGAGCGCGGCGTCGCGGAGATGCTCCATGACCTCTGCCATCGGACCGAGAGCACAATGGCGCGCGTATCCGGCGGCTGGAAAGCGGAGGAACTGACATCGAATTGGGCGAAGTACGCCGCGAACGACAAGCAGTCCGGGACCGCGTCATGTGGTACCTGTCACTGGCCGCCGAACGCCGAGCACGATTATGACTACGGCAACAAGCGGCTGGTGCAGAGCGATGCCGACGATTGGCTGAATTACCCGAAACTGACCGGCGCGAAAAAGGCTGTCAGCTGCGAGACCTGGGGTGGGCCGGACTACCATCGAAACTATATGAATTGGTGGTTTTCCCACCTCCCGCATAGACCGGGTTGGAACATCGATGGGCGGCTTAACAATTGGTGGGTGTATGTGTTCGACTTCAACCGATATGATGACAAGGGGAAGTTGATCTCCGCCCGTTGACGATGCGATCGGCAATGAAAGCTCTCGATTTAATAGGAGGTTGTCATTCCGAGCTTGCGAGGAATCTCCCCTCGTCGGAATACACTTTTCGTCAACCACTGCACTCAACTACCGCCAGATTCCTCGCAAGCTCGGAATGACAAGCGTAGTTATCGAATTACGCGACCGGAACCGGAACCGGACAGAAGCGCTTCGACATCCGCCACGGAGCTCATGTTGTAATCCCCCGGTATCGAATGCTTCAAGCAGGAAGCCGCTGTGGCAAACGCGATGGCATCTTGCGGGTGTCGGCCTTGCATCAGAGAAAACAGTAAGCCGGCCACAAAACTATCCCCCGCCCCGACCCGATCGACGATGTGCGTTATCTCGTACGGACGCAACTGCCCATCAATCATCGGCGCAAAGTATGTCTCGCCGTCCTGGAACAGCATCCCCGACCACGTGTTGTGCGACGCCGAGACGCTGCCGCGCAGCGTGAACGCCACCTGCTGCACATTCGGATGCCGCTTTACGATCTCCGCCGCCACGGACGCGTATCGTTCGTGATGAATTTGACCGGTCTCAACTTCAGTCTCCTCGGCGCGGATGCCGACCACCGACTCGGCGTCCTCTTCGTTGCCAATCAGCAGATCGACCGACTGCAACAGCCCCGATATCGTATCGCGGGCCAATTCCTTTGCTGATACCCCCGGCTTCCATCGCCACAGCTTCGCGCGAAAATTCATATCCAATGAAACCGAGCACCCGACAGACTTCGCCGTTTCCACCGCCCGCCGCGTCGCGAAAGCTGCGTTCTCGCTAAGGGCCGGAGTGATGCCGGAAACATGCAGCCAATCGCCCGGCCGCAGGATCTCCCGCCAGGGAAAGTGGTCGGGCGGCGCGAGCGATAAGGATGAGCCGTCGCGATCGTACACCACGGTGGAGGGCCGCTGGTTCGCCCCCGTCTCCACAAAATAGATTCCCATCCGGCCAAAATCTGTGCGCGATACATGCCCGACATCCACACCAAGACCTCGCAATTGCGCCAGACAAGCGTCGGCAATCGAATGCCGTGGGAGTGCGGAAACAAAAACTGATGAGCCCCCCAAAACGGCAACGGAAGCAGCAACATTGGCCTCCGCGCCGCCAAATCGCAACATGGCGGAACCAGGAAGAGATTGCCGGAATGTTTGGAGGTCCGGCGGGATAACTCGAAGCATCACTTCGCCAAACGTGACGACCCGGTTAGACATGCGCCAATTGTAGCGCGGCAGCCTCCCGCGCGTGCTGCTCGATGGAGGTCCAGTCCTTGTTCGCAATCGCCCTTCGGGGAGCGATCCACGACCCGCCGACCGCAAGAATTCCGGGCTCCTCCAGGTACGCCGCCGCCTCGGTCAGCCCCAGCCCACCGAGCGGGATGTACGAGACGCCCAGGTGGCCGAAAACGGAATGCAGCGCCCGTACGAGTTGGACGCCGCCGCTGACCTCTGCCGGAAACAGCTTCATCACGCGGCAGCCCAGCGCGACGGCGGCCTGGACCTCCGTCGGGGTGGCGACGCCGGGGAAGTAGGGCAGCCGCAGCTCGGCGGCTTTCCGCACCAGTTCCGTAGAAAGTCCTGGAGAGACCGCGAATTTGACGCCGGAGTGGAGGCACTTTCGCATCTGGTCCGGTGTGAGGACCGTCCCGGCGCCCAGGATGAAGCCGGGCCGCTCCTTGGCAATCGTCGCGATCGCCTCCGGCGCGGCGTCCGTTCGCAGGGCCAGTTCCAGCGCGTTGATTCCGCCGGCGATGAGGGCGTCTACCAGCGGCAGGGCATCTTCGGCGTCGTCTATGACTGCAACAGGGATTACACAGGTCTGTCGCAGCGACTCTTCAATTCGGGTCATGCGTGCTACCTCAAAGGGGATTTTCGGTACCAAAGTTAGGGGACTGTACCGCAGCGGGAGGCGCTACAAAACATCCATGGTGCGAACAATACGTATCGCGCCGCTCTTGGAATCGACGTAAGCGATATTCCTTCCATCCCCGCTCAGGCTCGGACGGAAAAGCTCGTTGTCGCCAGGCGCCTCATCAAAGTCGCGAATATTCCCTGTCTTACGATTCAGGAGGCGGTAGACAAATTGCTCTTTCCCGTTCTGTCTTTCCCGGCCGATAAAGGCGACGAACTTTCCGTCATCGCTCATTGAAGGGTGGCTGCCATTGATAAGTTCAACCTTGAACTTGCCTGTGGGCCTGAGGGTTGCCAGAGCGATATTGTTCGCCGTGTCAAAAATAATTCGATCTCCGGAGCTGTTGACAAACGGATTCTGCAATCCGGCGCCGTTGAAGTCTGATACGAGCGTTACGGCGTTTGTGCGGCAGTCGAATAGATAGATGTCTGTTGGATTCTGAGCATCTTTCGTCATCCTTATCTGCGAAGCAAAGGCGATGAATCTTCCTGATGAGCTAAATGAATCGATCCCGGCCAGGAACTTCGCTTCCTTCTCATAAACTAAGGAGGCAACAACGTCGCCAGCCGTAAAGTGGAGTGAACTCGGGGGTCTCTTGCCCGCCGCCATTTTCTCCGAGTGCCGTTCAATCTTTGGGCTGCCACGAAAGATTCCATTGCCGTCGGCATCAAGATCGGCTATGAGCTCATCCTGATCGGCGTCTGTTGAGTCCGCCAACAAACTCTTAGACGAAGAAAGAAACGTAACAAACCGGCCATCGGGGCTGATTGCGGGCTTGTACGACGAACCTGCTGGTCCACCGTTGGTCGTTCTGCTTATCAATATTGTCCTTGAATTCTGCGGTTCGAAGATGCCATTTCCATCTGGATCGCGGTCCCGAACAAAGACGTCGCTTGTATCCGGTTTGTCGCCGGGGACTAGGTTCGACGCCCTGCTGGAGAAGGCAATGAACCTCCCCGTCCAACTGATGCTTGGGCTATCGCACCACGCGTTGTTCATTTGCCCTGAAGGCGATACGGAGACGACAATGGACTTCGGATTGACAGCGGAACCGGAGTGGGCCGCCAGCCCAAACATACCCGCCAGCAAGTAGGCAACCGAAATGCTCATCTAGAAGAACCTCCTACCGGAAGCAACATTACCACAAACGGCGCAACTGAATGGCATTTACTCTTCCGGCGGGTAGATCCACTCCAGCGGTCCCTCGGCAAGGTCCTCCGGGGCGGGTTCATAGTCCGGCGGCACGATGGGTCCGAACAGGGCGTGCGGATGGTGGCCGCGATAGGCCCAGCCCTGGTCGCCATAGCTCCAATGCCAATACTCGCTGGGATAGTTCGTGAGGCCGGTCCGCAACAGCGCCTCGGCGAGGATCTGGCGATTTCGCCGCGCTTCCTCGCCCAGTCCGGGGGCGTCGAACGGGTAGGCGCGGGTGTCCATCCACGGGTAGGGTTTGCGAAATTCAGCCGGCTTGCCGTCCGCGCCATAGAGCGTCAGGTCAACCGCCCCCCCGGTTGAATGGGGTGGAGGGACCCGGTCGTTGAGCGGAGCGGTGAACCGATTGACGACCCGCTTCAGCTGCGCCTCCGACCATTCCGGATGCCGTTCGGCGAAGCGGTTCCAGCTCCACTGGTACATGCGCCTTTGGATATGGGGCGGCCGCCATCCCTCGACGATGGCGAGACGGTAGCCCTCGGGCAGAGAGTTTGCCGCCTTGCACAGCATCTCGGCAACCGGCGCCCGGATCAGCGTCTCTCGGCGGTACCGAAAGCGAGGAGGATCAATAAGCAGTTGCGGGCAGACCTTCGTGAAATCAGCAAGCGGATCGCCGCATTCCTGAATGGGGACACGGCGAAGCAGCGTGACGGGTTCGTTGATAGAGGGCTTCCGGCGTTCCAAGACGATTTTCTATTCGCCTCCTGTCGAGGTTGTCCTTGCCAAGGAACTGGAACCGGGCGGTCGAATCTTGGAATTATGCGAGGCTTCCTCCGGTTGAAATCCATGCAGCTTCAGTTGGGATCCGACGTCGCCGCGATTCTTGGTGCGGGAAAGTCGGAGCTGTTTCGCTCCATCCGGGCAGGCGAGGCCCCAAAGTCGCGGCATCTCGTACCGGAAATCGTGGAGGCCCGCGCTGCAACGCCGGCCACGCGACTTAAGGACGGCCACCTGCTTGCGGTGTTTGATCTGTGGGACATCCGGTCGAATGACGGCAGGACGCTTTCGCAGTCGCAAAACTATGCGTTGGCGGTTGCCGCGGGGATTGCAGCCACGGCGGACTTGCTGCTCATCGACTGCGCCCTCGACCTGCTGCCGAACCACTTGACGAAGCGCGCGATTGCCGAGCTGCTCCGGTTATCCCGACAGGGATCGTGTGTTGTGGTCGCGACGCGGCGGACCGAGATTGCGGAGCTGTTTCCGCGCGTTGTCATGCTTCACCGGGGCCGGGTCGCCGCGGACGGCTCGCCTTCCGACCTGGTTGCGGGCGAGGGCAGGGAAGAGATCGTGATCGAGACGGCGGACCCCTCCGGATTGCGTTCGCTGGTCGCGCCGATGCGGGTGACGGCCAGCCCGGAAGGCGGGACGCTGCGTCTTGTCACGGATCATGGCCTGGATCGATCTGCGCAGCTGTTACGGGACGGCTATGGCAATGTCGAGGCAGTAGTGATTCGGCAGCCGACTCTTGGAGATGTGTGGGAGCGAATCCGATCTCGATGATGCATCCGGCGGCCGTTGGGCAAGACGGAGCACTAACCCCACTGGTCGCTGCACACATGGTCCATGTGCTCACCGGCAAGGTCCTTGTCTGGGCATACCGTTCCGGCCTTACGTCAAGCAGATTGTGTCCGCGGATTATTGATTTTTCCGTAACCCCTTGTCAAATCGGGGCGGATCGTTTACTATGTATTCGTAGCGGATTGGTCTTTTGATGGTGGCGTTGCGCGAAGCGGATGAATTGGAACCGGGGGGAAGAAAATGAGAAGGTTAGTCGCTCTATCAATCGTGGTCGTTCCGTTGATGTCGCAAGCATTCTTCGACGGCTTCGACGGGAATAAGCTCGGGTCCAACTGGAAAATCTCCAACTTTGGGCATCAGGGTCAGTTGCACTATGTCGTGGCCAACAGCCTGCTCAAAGTGAACGGGCTCGACGGCGACCCCACAGGTTTCAGCGCCGTTGAAGTGAGAACGGCTGTAGACAGCCATTACGACTTCCAATTTACCACCGTGTTTGGTTGGGATCCAGGCACTGAACAGAGAATGACCATCGGTGTTGGCGACCTTAACGATGACTTCGGCGCAACGATGCTTGCGGGGATTTCATTCGCCCAGACTCCGACGGGGGCGACCTTGAAGGCTTATGCGGATGGAATGGGTTCTTTCCCTATCCCATTGCCCCCCGGCGGAATGCATGAATTCAGGTTCGTGCGCGTCGCAGGAACCATTTGGGCATATTTCGACGGCAGCCTTGTGGCGCATGGTCCCATGACGAGATTATACGACGTAGGAGCAGCCGGGATGTACTTTGCCGGACCAAATGACGGGGTGGGGTTTGCGCCACTATATGTCGACTCGATTGAGGTAGTGGCGGAACCGGCGAGCCTAATCACTGCGATCACCGGTGTCGGTGCGGCTATGTTGCGAAGGCGGAATAGGAGGTAGAAAATGGCTGGTTCTTGGGGGGTAGCGGTTCAATGGGCGAGAGGAGATTCGGAGGACGACATTCTAACGGCCGTACATATGGTTTTGCTCAGAACGGGCAAGGTGCTGATTTGGGGATACGGTAAGAGGTATGTCGTGGATAACGTTGTGCACTACACGACCCCTGACTGTTGGCTGTGGGACTCGGCGACTGAGGATTTTCCCGAAGAACTGACGGATGACCATAAACCAAATGATCACAACATCATGCTCTGTGCGGGGCATTGCGCGCTGCCCGACGGCAGAGTCCTTGTTGCCGGGGGGCAGGATTTTACGGAGGTTGGCACGCCTTTCGGCGACATTTTTGATCCTGACGAATCTGGATTGTCGACAACGCCGGCGTCCCCTGCGTGCAGGCCAAGATCGTGAAGCTGCAGTGATCTCTACGCCCGGCGGAGCATCTGCCGCAGCTCGGTGAGGATGCCGGCGTAGTTCAGGGCCATCTCTTCGGTGACGACACCCTCCTGAACATACTTGACGAGGCATTGGTTCATCGTCTGCATTCCCCAGAAGTTGCCCTCTGAAATGGCGTGATAGATTTCCCCGAAATGCGTATCTTCGATCAATTTGGATATCGTTGGCGTACAAATCATGATTTCGACCGCGGCGACCCGGCTATTCCCATCAACGGTCGGAACCAGTTTCTGGGCGATGATTGCTCGAAGCGAGGTAGCAAGCCGCATAGCAAGGAAGTCTTTTTCGTGCGGCGGGAACATGTTGATAATTCGGTCGAGAGTCTCGCCGGCGCTTGGAGTGTGGACGGTCGAGAAGACGAGGTGGCCCGTTTCACCGGCTTGCAAAGCGACAACCATGGTTTCCGGGTCGCGCATTTCACCGATCAGGATCACGTCCGGGCTTTCGCGAACCACGGCCCGCAAGGCAACCTGGAACGACTCGGTATCGATCCCGACCTCTCGTTGGCTGACGATCGAATCATAGTCTTGGTGGACAAACTCTATCGGGTCCTCGATCGTGACGATGTGACACTGGCGACTCTTGTTGATCACGTCAACCATGGCGGCCAGCGTGGTGGATTTGCCACAGCCGGTTGGACCCGTGACCAGGATCATGCCCTGCCTCGTCTTGCACAACTCTGCCAATACCGGAGGCATGCCCAATTCCTCGAGACTGAGCTTTTCAATGGGGATAATTCGGAATACGCCGGCAACCTGCTGCCGCTCCAAATAGATGTTGGATCGCACGCGGGCAATCGGCTCCACTGTGAACGCGACATCGAGCTCAGGGTGGTGTTCAAATCGGCTGATCTGTTCGTGGCTGAGGATGTTGTAGCAAAGCCGGCGAGAATCCGCTTCTGTCAAGGAAGGATACTCGTCCATCTTGCGAATTCGGCCCGCGACGCGCATAGAGGGCGGCGATCCTGGCTTGATGAAAATGTCGGAAGCGCGCTGATCGAATCCGAGCCGGATAAAGTCGGAAATCTCCATCGAATTGATATCTGCTGGCATACCGTCTACTCAACCTCCGGGGGAATTCTCTAGCGAGCTTCGCGTGCCACGCTGAGCCGCAGCAGATAGTATACCAAGGTTCCCGCAACACCGGAGAGAATCAAGGCGACGCCGACCATCAGGCCGAGAGAAGGTCCCTTCGGCGCGGGCGGCGGCTGCGGCTTTGGCGGCTCGGCATAAACCGCCGGGATCACGATCCGCGCTGGATCCGTTGTGTTCAAATGCACCTGCAGATAGACCCCGTCAACCTCGACTTTCGCATTCATGACCACGGTCGGGTTCTTGGCAGGATAGGAGTAGGTGCCGAAGCCCCGATACGTGAAGTCGTTCATCCGCAGCCAGATGTCGATGTCCCCAAGTGGCGCGAAGGCCCTGGCCAGCGATTGGGTATCGATCGTCCCTTGCTTTGCGTCCACTAGCTTCGTATCGAAAAAGGTCAAATGAACGATTCTCGATTTCGACTTGTCCCCGAGCGAGATTTCGTTGATATGGACGTTTGGCGTTCGCGGCGCGATGCCGGTTTCTCGCTGCAGCGCGGTGAGGTGCCGCTGGATTTTCTCCCGTGAATAGTCCTCCGGTAAAAACGCCACATCCACGCTTTGGCCGTACGGTTGCGCCACAATCGTGATGTAGCAGTTCGGCTTGTAGTCGTCGGGTATTTGGCCTTCGGCCGTACCGATCAGCAGCGGGGCGAAAAGAAACAGACGAAGCAAGTTCATACTCTTGTGGAGACGGATTGAGGCGCTGGTTGGGTTCATAAGTTCGGCTGCCAACAGGAATAATACCGCGAAACGGCGAACAGCAACGGCGTGGCACACCCCGACCGAAGAGTGATCATAGTCCACGGCACCGTCTGCTTGGACCGTGTCCTCCAGGTCCCACGCCTCCCTTTGCCGGGCGGGTACGTCGAAGTGCTTCGAGAAATCTGGGTTTTGGGAGGGGAGGCGGCCAACACCGCGATGAGCCTCAAGCGTTGGAATGCGCCCTTTCGGCTCCTTGCAAACCCGGTCGGGATGGATGCGGATGGAAAGCGATTGATATCCCTCATCAAAGAGGCGGAATTCGATGTGCCCCAGGTCGAGGGCGCCCGCACCCCAATCTGCGAGATCTACGTTACCCCTGATGGGGAACGAACGATGTACGGCCTAGGGTTTTCCGACCTGGAACAGCATCCGTTCCAGCCGTTTGATTGCGCGGACACGGGCTGGTTCACGACGGATTCCAATCTGGGCCGGGCGGCGATTGCCGGTCTTGAGTTCGCCCATGCAGGCGGCCTATTCACGGTCGCCATGGATTTTGCTCATCGGCCCGATCCGATTCCGCATGCAGACCTCCACCTCACGTCCACGGATTGGCTGAAGGAGCCTCCCAATGATTGGACGGCGAAAACCGGCCAATCGCTGCTCTTGACGAGTGGGGCTACCGGTGCGACGCTCTGTCAACCGGGCAGCGCCCCTGTCCGCCTTCCGCCGTATCCCGCGGGAGAGGTTGTGGACACGACGGGCGCCGGCGACTGCTTCCGCGCGGGGCTGCTTTACGGCCTGCAGGAGGGACTCGGTGTCCGGCAAGCGGCGCGATACGGCGCCGCGGCGGCAGCCCTCAAGGTCGGATCGCTTGGCGCCACATCGGGAATCCCTTCGCTCGCCGATGTGATTGCGCTGATCGCCAAAAACCCGGAGGTGACCGCCGCGTATGAATAAGCCGAAGCACATCCAGCCTGGGGATAGGGTTGGCATCGTTGCCGGCTCCAGTCCTGTTAATAAGGAGCAGATAGAAGGCGGTCTGCTGCTTCTGGAGGCTCGAGGCTATGTTCCCGTCCTTGGCGAGCACTTATGGGAGCGAGACGGCTTCCTCGCCGGGCCGGACGAGAACCGAGCAGCGGACATCGAGCGGATGTTTGCCGATCCAACGATCAAAGAGGTGATCTTTGCCCGGGGTGGCTATGGGATGGCTCGAACCATGGATCACCTGGATATGGGCATCATCGCCGATAATCCGAAGATCCTGATGGGTTTCTCCGACGTGACCTTTCTCCACTTGGCGGCGGAGATGGAGGCCGACCTAGTTACCTTTTATGGCCCCATGCTCATCACCTGGTCGGCGCCTCGACCGGACTGGGTGTCTGAGCTGTGGTTCCGGGCCATGGAGATTCCGGAACCTCTGCCGGCGCTTCCCATTGAAGGGACTGCGGATACGCTGGTCGGCGGTACGGCGCGGGGAAGGGTGGCCGGCGGGTGCCTGTGCCTTCTCGCCGCCGCAGTAGGCACGCCATACGAGCCGGACTTCGACGAGACGCTCCTACTGTTGGAAGATGTGGATGAACCGCCGCATCGGGTGGATGGGATGCTGCAGCAGCTAAAGCAGGCAGGACTGCTATCGGGGGTCGAGGGATTCGTCGTGGGCGAGATGACACGAACGGACGAGCATGGTGATTCTAGCATCGGGTCGAAGCCGGCTCAGGCCATCCTTAAAGATCATCTCGGCGATCGCGCCGTGCCTGCGATCATGAAGTTCCCGTTTGGCCACGTGCCGGCGCCTTTAACGCTGCCGCTGGGGATCAGTGCGGAGCTTGATGCGGAGAACGGTACGCTTACCTATCTCGAATCAGCCACAATATAGTCTGGTCGCTCAAAATCCCGGGGGTCGTTCGCAATATGCTCTTACAACTGCTGCTTGCCGCCATTCTGATGCCCGCGCGGACGGTCCAGAAAGAGATCGGTCCGGGGATGACCTATATTCAGGATTCCCGCTCCGAGCCCCCAATGGTCATCCACATTTTGCAGATAAACCCGAAGATGGGGGCCTTTTCCATCAAGGTGGGGCTTGGCGGCGATGGACTTCTTGCGCCGGACGGCCTAAAGGGACGGGAGAGCGTCAATAGGATCGCCAGCCGCTACAACGCTGTTGCCGCCTTGAATGGCGATTTTTTCCCTTGGACCGGCGATCCGCTGGGCATGTGCATCATCGATGGGGAGTTGGCGAGCGAGCCGGCCCGGAACCGCGTGGCGTTCGGCTGGAAGACGGATGGATCGTACGTGGTCGGCAACCCGACTTTTTCTGCCTCAGCCTATGGCCCCGCGAATTTGGAGCTGAAGATTCAAGGCATCAATCGCGAATGCGGCGCGGGCGAGAATGTGCTTTGGCTGCCCAATGCCGGAAGCCGGGCCGTCTGCTCGAAAAAGGGAACGGCCGCGATATTTCGAGGGCTCAATCGGCCAGTCCGATTCGGATGGGCGCTGGACGTTATGGTGGCGGAGGTCCGCAAGGACGTTTCAACCGTCTCGATTCCCGCGGATGGCGCGGTCCTTTTCATCCGAGATTCCCGCGGCGGCCCGCTGATCGAACAGGTCGCTTCCGGCGGGGTTTGGAAGCTGCTGATCGGTGTAACGGACAGCCAATCGTGGGATCAGGTTGTGAGCGCGATCGGCGGCGGACCGTGGCTGGTCAAGAACAAGGCGAAGTTCATCGACGCCAAAGAGGAGGGATTTCCGTCGAACTTTTCGACCGTCAAGCATCCGCGATCGGCGATTGGGCACACAGCGGACGGCACTCTTTTGATGGTCGCCGTGGAGGGTCGGAGCGAATCCAGCTCCGGCGTCACCCTGGATGAATTGGCGGACATTCTCATCAACCTTGGCGCCGTCAACGCGATCAACCTCGATGGCGGCGGATCGACCGATATGGTTGTGAGAGGGATACAGGTTACAAATCCCTCCGACGGCGCGGTCCGGCCTGTTGCGAATGCCGTGCTGGTTATTTCCGCCGGCGAAGTTCCGGTTCTTGAAAATCTGCGCTTGGAGCCGAAAGTGACCAAAGTGAAGACCGGTGATACGATCGCCTGGTCCCTCGTCGATCCGAAGTCGGGCAAGCCGGTGCCGAATGAGCAGATCCTGTGGGGGACGACGCCGGGGCCGGGCAGAATGGACCAATTTGGCGGCTTCACAGCCGTCAAACAGGGGCTCGCGGTGGTGTCCGCATTCTGCCGCGGCAACACAATCAGGTCTATAGTCCTAATCGAACCAAAGGAAACACCGGCTAATGCGTCGAGTCGGCAGAAAAAATGATTTTTCCGGGAACCGAATCACGCTCAGATGGGTATTGAACTGTGACACTACCAAAAGTGCCTGCCTACACCCGAGACGGCTTCGCAGCGATGCGGGGCCGTTTCGATTAAGCCCCGCCACATTGCCTGTTTGGCCCGCAACCATGCCAATTTGGCACGCCAATCGCAGCATTCCTAACAACACGTAGCCTTTGCCGTATAGGAGTGCAAACACATGAACCGACTGAATTGGATCGTCGCGGTCTCGGCAGCAGCTGCCATCTGCGGCGTTGCGAACGCAAACACGTATGCAGGTTCCGACTGGACCCTCAACTACAACCTGAACGGCCAGATTGAGCTCGATTCTGGCTCGTTCATCAGCTTCAGCACTGGCAATCATACCGTTCTTGGCGTTTCCGCCACGGACCTGTTCGGACCGGATCCCGGCGCGAACTTCTTGCCGATCTTGCCGGATGTTGGCGCGATGGATCTCTATGAGATCGATTACAACGGCAACGCCGTTCTTGGTGACGTCGGCGACCGCTTGAAGCGCGTCTACGGCGACGATCTCGGCGAGACGGCGTTGGTTATCGACGGGGCCACTATGGCTTGGATGAACCCAATCCTTTCCAACTACATGATTGAAATCTCGCTGATGCAGATCAGCGCTACAATCAACCTAAAGAACGGCGCCAGGGTCTATGACCTTCGCGACGGCAAGGGTTTCTGGCTTGAGGGTAATGTGTATGCCAAGCCGGGGTCGGACATGGAGGACGGTACCATCGCCGCTTCTTCCAAGTTCAATCTGACCCGCGCCGTCCCAGAGCCGGGCAGCATTGCCGCCATCGCCACCGGTCTGGTCTCGCTCATCGGCTTCCGCAATCGACGCCGCAGCTAAGAACACCGGTAGCCGCAAGCTTTAGCTTGCGCTCGGACAACCGCAGCGCCTAGTTTTCTGAAGCTGGGTAACTAGAAAACTCCCTCGTCCAAGCCCTCTGGACGGGGGAGTTTTCATTGTTCCGATCCCTCCAGGCCCCCCTCAGATGCGACCGGTCTCCTGACCGAGTCGCATCTGACTAACCGGCCTCATCGGGACTTGCGGCTCGGTCAGGAGACCGGCCGCATCTGGACGCATCTGGAGTTGCGACTCGGTCAGGAGACCGGTCGCATCTTGGTTCCGAGATTACCTACCCATTTTTAAGGCGTAAGCCTGGAAAAAGGGGGAGGGTTACGGTGGGGGTCGAATCCGTACGGCATGAGAGCCCTGATCGTCCTATTCGCACTGTCCTGCGCCCGCGCCGACGATCCGATCCCAAGCATGCTCGGGCAGGTCTCCAAAATTCGTCTGCGCGCCACGGTCGAGAAGCTGGTCTCCTTCGGGACCCGCCATACGCTGAGCGATCAGGCCGACCCGAAACGCGGCGTTGGTGCGGCGGCGAAATGGATCAAGAGCGAGTTTGAAACCATCCCCGGCCTGCAGGTCGAGGAGCAGCGATTCATGCTGCCGAAAAGCGCCCGCGTTCCGGAACCGAAAGAGGTCAGCAACATCGTGGTGACGCTGAAGGGCGTCACGAAGAGCGTCGTCCTTGTCTGCGCCCACTACGATTCTCGCGCATCCAACGGCATGGATTCCACGAGCGACGAGCCGGGCGCGAACGATGATGGGTCGGGGATTGCTTTGGTGCTGGAATGCGCGCGACTGATGGCGAAACTCAAGCCATATCACACAGTGAAATTCCTGGCCGTCACGGGCGAGGAACAGGGCCTACTCGGCAGCCGATATTTTGCCGACACCGCGCGCAAAGACGGGATGGAGATCATCGCCGTTTTGAGCAACGATATCGTTGGCAATTCGCGCGGCGGGGATGGGCAGAAGGCCGGGGATCGGGTGCGCGTTTTTTCGGAAGGAGTTTCGGTCTATGGCAAGCCGGAGGCGGCATCCGATCCGGAGGAGAGTCCCAGCCGCCAGCTCGCGCGATTTGTGGCGGAGGTCGCCGGGGATCATGGATTCAAATTCAAACCGATGCTTGTGTATCGCAAGGATCGATATGGGCGAGGCGGGGATCATTCTTCGTTTAATAGTGCGGGCTATCCGGCCATACGATTCTGCGAGGTGTATGAGAACTTCGACGCCCAGCACCAGGACGTGCGCGGCAAATTTGGCGATACGATAGACAAGATGGATTTCGATTACCTCTCCAACGTCACTCGCCTCAACCTCGCGGTCCTCAGCGAATTGGCCCTCGCCCCGCTGCCGCCGACCAGCGTGCGCATAAATGCACGGCAGGGCTACGACACACACATCACCTGGCACGCCGACCCCGCCACAAAATACATCGTCCGCTGGCGGGAGACCACCAACCCGCTGTGGCAGTTCTCCCGCGACGCCGGCGCCGCCAACGAAATCACGCTGAAAGGGATATCAAAAGACAACTTCCTCTTCGGCGTCCAATCCATCTCCCTCACCGGCCGCCGGAGTTACGTGGTGCAGGCAAGATAGCCGCCGGCCACAGCCTTCGCCGTAGTTTGCTGAAGCACCTAGCTGCCTCCAGAGACCGTCAACCAGTGACGCTATTGATCGCCTTTTTGGCCGAAGTTCAGGAATGCGATGCTCAGGTCAGGCAAATCTACGACTCCGTCACTGTTCAGATCGGACATCGGCTCCGTGGTTTCCCAATCGAGAAAGATTCTGCTGATGTCCTTTAGGTCCGCAAAATTATCTCGGGTTGCGTCTCCATTTCGCAGCGAGAAAGCGACATTTGCGCCGCTTGGTCCAACATCGATATTGGGAAGCGTCTGCCTAAGCCAGTGGGAGGGCTTAACGGAAGCGTCATAGGTTCCGGGAATAACCTCATCGATCGCGAAAGTGCCAGATGATCCAAGAACAACTGGATACTTGGCAAATGGTAATAGATTCCCTGGCTCTCGCAATTCAATCACTGCCTCAAAACCCGTAGTATCTGCGAGGTCGTTCGCCACAAGGGATCCGAGTAAAGAACCGGTGGCCTCGCGATTCGAATACTCAAGCAACGCAACTCGTTTGTCCGAAAAGTTATTCGAGTCATAACTGCCGCATATTGCGTAACAATTACCTGATGGATCAGTGATAGTACTTACCGGTGTTTGCGAATAAGTTTCCCCAACACGAAACGCTTTGCTCCAGACGATATTTCCGATTGGAGAGACTCTAAAGGTGATCAGATCGGATGGGTACCGGCGAGATTGTACAGCGACGCACGTTGACCCATCATTTTCGGCGGCGATCGTTGGGCGTTCGCAATCTGATTGAGCGACCTGATTGAGCACGTTTCCAAGTTCATCAAGGCGCATGATCGTGACCCAACTTGGAGTTTCATAAGGGCGAAGACCAGAAAAAACACTGGCATGGATTGTGCCTGTGGGATCGAATTTTACCGATACGCAGAGATCAACTCCATCGGGAGTCGCCAGCGAAGTGTTGACCCATTCGAGGTTTCCGGTCGCAAGATCGTACTTCGATATCAACAGATGCCCGTAATCCGTACTTCCGATGAGGTCCGGCTTTCGATATGTCCCGCCAACAACCACTCCTCCTTTATGATCGATTGCGAGGCAATAACCGGCGCTCAAGCAGTCTGGTTCCGGACTGTATTCCTGTTCCCAAAGTACGTTTCCTTTCGGGTCGTACTTGATGAGTACGAGCTTATGCGGTGTTATCGGATTGGCGACCGATCCAATGACGATGAGATTATTCTGGTCATCGACTGCGATCGCACTCGTTATATCACTCTGAGGCGCTGCCCGCACCCGAGACCATAGGAGCTTGCCGTTCTTATCATATTTGAGAACAAACGAGTCCAATTGATAGCCGCCGTAAGTATAGCCTTCTCCCGCCACAAAGACGTTGCCGAGGCTATCAGTCTGCGCGGCAACAGCTAAATCGTCGTAGCCTGCGTAATCATAGGTCTTCATCCAAATCAGATTTCCGGAACTGTCAAAGCGAGACGTTAAGACATTATCGCTGTCATTGGAGACAAGAAAGATGCTGCCGTCGCTGCTGATTGCCAAGCGAGAATGATTTATGCCGCCTCCGGTCCCTTTGTATTGCCAAACCATATTGCCGTTCTTGTCATACTTCGTGAGAACTGGCGAGTAAGGTGCTGCGCAAGCGACGTAAATGTTTCCGTCGTGGTCTGATTGGCAACCGATTTCTCCAGCCAATGAGATCGTGCCCAATTGAGCGGTCCAAAGGAGGTCTTGTCCAAAGCCCCCTGAAGACATTACGACGAAGCTCATGGCAATTGCTGAGATAGCCCATGCTGTACGCGTTCTTGAAATCTCCATATCAACCCACGATACCTTATGATATCATAGTTCGACGCGAATTGTGCGGCGTCTAAACTGTCCAAAGGCGAAGATTTCGTAGAGCCTAGAATGGGAAAGTATTGTGGACAAGCTGCCTAGTGCTCACACGGAAAACAGTGTCTACAGGGTGATGGCGACCTTGAAGGCGGTCATTTGCAGGAGACAATCCAATAATGCGCTCCCGTCCGACGACCCCAGCATCTCCGATACAGCCCTCTCCGGATGGGGCATCATGCCGACGACGTTGCCGCGATCGTTCGCTACCCCCGCGATGTGGTCCTCGGAGCCGTTGGGGTTGGAGTCGGAGGTGCAGTCGCCTGACGCATCGCAATAGCGCAGCACCACGCGCGGGGGATGGGCAGGATCGATGACATAGCAGCCCTCGCCGTGCGCCACCGGCATGCGCAGAACCTGGCCGAGGTGGCAATTGGAGGTGAGAATGGATTCGGTGGAATCGACGCGCAGATAGATGTCGCGGCAGACGAAACGCCCGCAGGCGTTGCGGACAAGGGCGCCGGGAAGGAGGCCCGATTCGCACAAAATCTGGAACCCGTTGCAGATCCCCAGCACCGGCGCGCCGGCCGCCGCCATGTCCCGCACCGACTCCATCGCCGGAGAAAACCGCGCAATCGCCCCGCAGCGCAGATAGTCCCCAAACGTGAACCCGCCCGGCACGATGACGGCGTCGAATCCCGACGGGATGCGGGAAGCGTGCCACACATATTCCGACTGATGCCCCAGCAGACGAACACCAAACAGAGCGTCCTGATCGCAGTTGGACCCTGGAAATTGCACGACAGCAACTTTCACGCGCCCACCTCGATGGTGTACTCCTCGATCACCGGATTCGCCAGCAGTTTCGCGCACATTTCTCGAACAACAGCCTCGTCCCCGCCCGGCAGTTCCATCTCGATCAGCTTCCCGATCCGCACATGAGCCGCCGAAGGCCACCCCAATTTATGCAACGCCGATTCGACCGCCCGCCCCTCCGTATCGAGCAAGGCGGGCTTCAAACGGACATAGATGCGGACGTTGGGCATGCCTTCATTGTGACATACGTCTGCTATAATCCGGGCCGGTGAGCACAAGAACCCGATCGGCGCCCGCACGCAAGGACGCGGCCAAGCGCAAGCAAAAGCGCAACGACGGCGCGGCCATCGTTTTGTTCGCGTCCGGGGTCATTGTGCTGGCCGGGCTGCTGCTGGCGGACCGCGGGGTGGTGGGGCAGGCGGCGGCGGATTTCTTCCGGATGATGTTCGGCGTGGGGGCGTGGCTGGTGCCGCCGCTGCTGTTCATTTTCGCCGGGGCGGTGGCGTTTGGCCGAAGACTTCGTCTTTCTTCTCTTTTTTGGGGTCTCATTTTAACTGTGGTTTCCGTTCTTGGATTGGCCGCCAAATATCGGGGCGATTGGTTCGATCCGGAGATGGTGATGGCCGGCGGCGGTTACATCGGCGCGGCGCTGGCGATGGCGATGCACTTCTGCTTCGGCGTGGCGGGCCCGGTGGCGATTGGGGCCATCGGGGCTTTAGGAATCGTGACTGCCACGAACTATCCGATCTTCCATGTTTTAGAGGGGAAATTTACTGCCCTCACAACGTGGTGGCGGGACCGGTCACGGAAGAGGAAGGTTTTGAAGCAGACGGGGAAGGCGGTCGTGAAGCTGCCGACCAAGCCTGTTGTCGAAGAGGAGCCGGTCGCCGAAAAGCCGAAGCCGGTGGTGCAAAAAGCGCCGAAACCCACGCCCGCCAACCTGGAGGGCCAACAGCGAGAGGGATACGTCCTTCCGCCGCTAAGAATCCTCCACGATCCTCCCGTGGCGAACAAGAGCACCGTCGCAGAAGTGGGCAAGAAGATCGAGGTGCTGGAGCGCACCATGGAGGAGTTCGGCATCGAGGCGGACGTGGTGGAGGTCGCGCAGGGGCCCACCGTCACGCGATACGAAATCCAGCTTGGCCCAGGCATCAAAGTTTCCAAAATTGTGAGTTTGGCGGACAATCTGGCCATGTCCCTCGCCGCCATCGGTCTGCGCGTGGAGGCGCCGATCCCCGGCAAGTCGGCCATCGGCGTGGAGGTCCCCAACGACAATCCCGCCACCGTGGGGCTGAAGGAGATCTTGGCGCACAAGGAGATCATGGACCTTCCCGACCGGCTCATTCTAGCGTTGGGAAGAGATGTCTCCGGCCACGCGCGCTATGCCAATCTGGCGAAGATGCCCCATTTGCTCATGGGGGGCGCCACCAATTCCGGTAAGAGCGTCGGGCTGTCGGCCATGATATCTTCGCTGCTGATGCGCAACACGCCGAAAGACGTGCGGCTGGTTCTCATCGACCCGAAGCGCGTGGAATTAACGCTGTTCGATGGCGTACCGCACCTGATGTGCCCCGTTGTTAAAGAGGTGAAAAAGGCGGCGGGGATTTTCAAGTCTATTTTGGCGGAGATGGACAAGCGCTACGATATTCTGTCCGAGGCGCAGGCCAAGAACATAGAGAGCTATAACGCAAAGGTTTCCTATAACCAGCGCATGCCGTTTATCGTTGTGGTGGTGGACGAATTGGCGGACCTGATGATGCAGCAGGGGGCGGAGGTGGAGTACTGCATCTGCCGGCTGGCGCAACTGGCCCGCGCGACTGGGATACATTTGTTGCTTGCGACGCAGCGGCCGTCGGTGGATGTCATCACCGGGACGATCAAGGCGAATATCTCCAGCCGCATTGGGTTTGCGGTTACGTCGGCGATCGACAGCCGCACGATTTTGGACCAGACGGGCGCGGATCGTTTGATTGGGCGGGGCGATATGCTGTACCTGCCCATCGATGCGCCCAAGCCCACGCGCATTCAGGGATGCTACATCAGCGAGGCGGATATCGCGGCGATTGTGGAGCATTGGAAGCAGCAGGAGGCGCCGGAGTACACGATTACGCCGGCGGCGATTGAGGGCGGCGGCGGGCGCAAGGCGGGATCGGACGATGGGGAGGATGCTCTCTATTTGGATGCGGTGCGGTTGGTGGTCTCCAACGGCCAGGCATCTACGTCGCTGTTGCAGCGGAAGTTCAAGATTGGGTATCAGCGCGCGGCGCGGCTGATCGATATCATGGAGATGCGCGGGGTGGTCGGGCCGCTGGACGGTCCCCGCCCTCGCGAGATTCTCATCTCGCAGTCCGAGTGGGCGGAGCTGTATGGGAGGGAATTGTAGCTTTGTCCTGTATCCGGTGATATACTGTTGCTATTCGTGTTTCACGGAGTTTCGCGATGGCACAGTCTATAAAATTGTCCACGTTCAGCCTTTTGGCAGTCAGCCTTGCTCTGGCGAGAGCCGATCAGGGCATGAACGACTTTGTTAGCATTTCAACCCATGGGGACGTCGGCGACCTTCAATCTAACGATGTGGCGATGAGTGCAAGCGGGCGTTATGTCGCTTTTTCCAGCAACGCCGCAAATCTAGTGGCGAACGATCGAAATACTGTCAGCGATGTCTTCGTTCGTGACCTGTCTTTACTTACAACCGTGCGGGTTTCAATTTCATCGACCGGAGCAGAGGCAAATGGTCCGTCAGGCAACTGCAGTATTGATGCTTCCGGCAGATTTATCGTCTTTCAGAGCGCTGCGACAAATCTATTGGCGGGTGGAACAAACGGCAAGCAGCAGATTTTCCTGAAGGATCGTGCTTCACGACAGATCGAACTTGTTTCATGCTCCAGTTCCGGTGTGCAAGGAAGTGGGGATAGTTACCGCCCGACGATCTCGCAAGATGGCAGATTCGTTGCCTTTTCATCAAAGGCTACGAATCTGGTCACAGGAGATCTAAATAAGCAGGATGATGTTTTTCTGCGGGATCGACTATTAGGGACTACAGAGCTTATCTCCATTGCAGACGGCGTTCCTTTGAAGCAGGGAAGCGGCGCGTCAATGCATTCTTATGTTAGTGGGGATGGCCGATATGTCGCCTTTGAGAGTCTTAGCTCCAATTTAGTATCGGGCGATACGAACGGGTTCAGTGATGTGTTTGTGCGAGATCGTGTTAACTACCGTACAGAGCTCGTGTCAAAGTCTTCGGCGGGAGTGCAGGGGAATCGGGCAGGTTATCTGGGGTCACTAACCCCGGATGGCAAGTTTGTGACGTTCGTTACAGAGTCGAATAATATCGATCCGTTGGTAACAACTGTCGCTGGCCATATTTATCGCAGGGACCAAGCTGAACATACGACGCAATTGGTAACTGTGAATTCCAACGGAGTACCGGCAGATAACGGTTCTTATACGCCATGTATGTCAAATGACGGGGACCGAATTGCATTCATCAGTAGCGCCAAGAACTTCGATGATATCCCTGGGGTTGGGACAGCGAACGTTTACATCCGAATACTGTCTGCGAGCAAGACCGAATTGGTATCCGCTTCAACCCTTGGGATCCAATCGAGGGGGGACTCTTACAAGACAACGATTAGCGGGGATGGAGGAATCGTCGGATTCATTTCGGATGCCCCAGATCTAAATCCCGACTCGCCGTTTTTGGCCACTGCTTATGTGAGAGTGCTGGGCGATCCACCATGGCCGACAATCTCTGGAATCTTTGACTTCGACAAAATTCTCGGTCCTCCGCCAAGCAAAGTAAATCTCGAACTTCGAATCCCCGGGAGAACCGTGGCATTTCGGATTCAGCCGGTCGCGATCAATGGTGACGGATCGTATTCGTCCAAGGTTCCTCCGGCTAAGCTAGATCTCTCGGTTGCGGTCGGACATTGGCTGCGGAAAACATTAACAAATGTTGATACTGCGAACGGTAATGCCGTCGGTGTCGATTTTGCGCTCATCAACGGAAATGCGTACTACGACACTGTCATCGACTTGCGTGATCTAAACGCGGTGCTCGCTGCGTTTGAAAGTCCGAATGCTAGTGCCGACCTGGATCTCAACGGCATCGTTGGTGTCACTGATCTAACAATCGTATTCCTAAATTTCGAATTGCGGGGCGATCAATGATGCGATTCGGCAATTTTGCCTGCTCCTTGCTTCTGCTTTCACTCGTGAGTGTGGGGTTTTGCAAGACGGGTGACCTGCACGTCGTAAGCCTTGCGTTCGATGGTTCTTCGGCGAATGCTGATTGCTATGATCCATCCATGAGCGCGGATGGGCGATTTGTAGTTTTCTGGTCAGCGGCAACAAATTTGGTGCCGATCGACCAGAATGGAACACTTGATGTGTTCTTGCGCGACAGGTTGAATAATTCAACCGAGCTAGTATCTATTTCTTCATCCGGAGAACAAGGCAACTCTGGTAGCCGACAGCCAATCATAGGCCGGGATGGAAGGTTCATTGCTTTCTTAAGCTCAGCGTCAAATTTTGGAGTATCGCCAAATCTTGTGAATCAGGCGTTTGTTCGAGACCGATTGCGAAATTCGACTTACCCGGCTTCCCTAAATGCCGCGGGACAGTCCCCGAATGCAAACATCTCTTCACTTAGCATTAGTTCAGATGGCACGTTTATCTGTTTCTCAACGACAGCAACAAACATGATTCCTGCCGATTCTAATGGTAAAGGTGATGTCTTCGTCAAGAATCTGGTAACTGGTGATCTAGAATTGATATCCGTCGCTATCACAGGTGGTGTTGGGAATGGGGATTCGATGCAACCCGCCATGACTCCGGACGGCCGGTATGTGACGTTTGCAAGTTGGGCTACCAATCTTGTAGGGGATGATACGAACGGCGTATATGACATATTCGTGCGAGACCGTCTCATGGGCACGACGACTCGCATTACGAAGACACAACAAAATGTTCAGGCAAATGCGAATTCCGTTCGACCTGCAATAAGTGATTCGGGCAGATTCATAGCATTCGAATGTTATGCATCGAACCTGACGGCTTCCAAAACTGACCAATATGCTGACATCTTAGCATGGGATCGCAATGACGGCTTATTTTCGGTAGCTTCCGTTTCAAACGCTGATGAGAAAGGAATTGGTGGAAGCCAGGGACCAACAGTTTCAGCAGATGGCTCTGTCATTGCATTCGGGTCCGATGCAGCCAACCTAGCGCTTGAACCGCCCTATAAGGCTTTGAACGCCTTGGTTCGCTACTCACATACACATGTGACAGAGAAGGTGTCTCGCAACTTGGTTGATGTAGATGATGGTATCCAGCCAGGTATGGTTCTCGTCAGCGGCAATGGAAATTGTGTTGCTTTTATGCATAAGGATCCGTTGGTAGATTCGGACCATAATTTCACTGTCGATATATATGTACGGGAACTTGGTACAGATACATTGTCCCCAGTTAGCGGTTGCGTGCAGTTTGGCAGTTTGGCCGGCCAAATGCCTTCCAATGTAGTCTTAGAGTTGCGATTTCGAGATTTTGAGGTTCCATTCAATGTAGTCCCGGTGACCATCGATGAGATTGGAAACTTTTCAACTACTTTGCCGTCCCTCGACATTGACATTTCCGTCAAGGCGAGTAATTGGTTGCGTCGAACGATCAGAGATGTTGACCTGACCGACAGTTTAGCTGATACGTTGGAATTGAATTTGGTAAATGGCGATTGCAATCTGGACGATGTCGTTGATATTTTTGACGTGTCTGCAGTTTTCCTGAACTTTGGTAAACTCCAAGATTACGGCGATCTCGACAAGAGCGGGCAGGTCGACTTGCGAGATCTAGCAATCACCTTTCTAAATTTCGAGCAGGTTGGAGACCGATAACTCTACTTCCCCGTAGGCGGCGGTGAAGTAAGGGGCCAGGTGGGGCCGGGGGGCATCTGCAATATCTGGAACGTCGCCATCTCGGTGTCCGAATCGCCGATGAGATGGATGGCGTAGGTAGCCAAACTGCCAAACCGGACATAGCCGAACGTCACCCCGTCCAGGTCCTGGATCCGCCCGTGCTGATACGCATCGAAGATTTCGCGGCAGCGTTCGAAGGTCATCGGCGTGAACAGCGAGGGACCCAACTCCGCGTCGTCGTGATATTGAATCACATCCCCCTGCAATTCGAAACTGATCGCCAGCGCCGCCGCGGTTGACAGCTCTTCCGTCGGTTCCATGCCGGGGATCGGCCAGCCGCTCACCACCGCATTCCGCAACGCTGGCACCGTCGCGGGCGGCAGCGCTCCGAGCAAAACACTGCGGCCTTTCAACATCTCGCCCAGCGTCTCGTCCGGCAGCACATCGATCACCTTCAGCCACGGGTATTGCGTCACCGGAAAGTGCGTCGTCGTAAGACCAAGTCCGCGGATAAACGGAGCGACGCTCCACTTCGGCTCCGATGTCACTTGCCGCGCGATCTCGGCGCAAAACTTAATGCCGGGATAGCCATATTTCGCAAACGCCTCATAGATTCGCGCACGCAGAGCAGGCGAGAGTTGCAGCGCGCGATAGATCGGATATCGCGGGCAACGGACTGTGATCCACTGCCCATCGATCGCCCATTGCGATTCGGTCCCTTTGCATACGGCCGTCAGCCAATCGGCAATCGTGCCTTTTGGCAAAACGGAAGGCTCCATATCGTGCTGATCGAATGCATCGGCAACCAGCAACATCCCGGCCGCATCGGCCAAGCTCAGAAGCAGCTCCCCATAGCTGACGGAAAGCGGCTCGGTGAACTCCTTCGACTTGTCCTCCGCCCACGCGGAACGGAAGAAGAATCCCGGCCGCAGCTTGCCGGATCGGGCGAAGGCCTTGAGCCCTTCCGGCAATTGATACTTTTGATTGAGCGTCGATTCTTCCGGTATGTCCGGTGGCGTTGCCGGCTTGGTCCCGGCCGGCTGCTTTGTGTCTTTCAAGTAATACGATCCGCCGGCGATGGCATGTCGCTCCGGCGTGCGGACGGTGACGGCCGACGCCAAGATGCCGTCGAAATATCGCAATTGGATATTGCAGATCAGATACGCAGGAGGATGGTCTAAATCGACGGCCGCGTGGTCGGACAATTCCGCGATCCCGTCCACTCCTCGAACGGAATATATGGCGCCTTGCATACCCCGTTGGCAACATAGGATTTTCACCCATGTGATTACGGTCTCGACGTCCTTCATCGCCGGCTGAGGCAGTTTCCGTTCACCAGAAATCGGTCGTGTACTGTAAACCAGCGTCTCACCATTCCGCAGTTTCTGCCAACTCGCCTCCGACAAATCCATGCCGACAGCGGCAAACAGCCTCGCCCGGAGACTGACGATATCCGCGCACATGGCTGCATCGCCGCGATTCAGCTCTTTGATCCGCTCCGGGTCGGTCTCCGTCAGCACAGCCTTCTGGTATTCCGCCGCCTTGGTGGCCCTCTCGGTATCGCCCAGCTTGTATGCGGCAACGAGCGCGTTCATCAGCGAGCGGGCATTGTCGAATATCTCGGCGTCGCGCGCCTCCCTCGCCTTGCGCTCCGCCCCCACCTGAACATCCGATTGGGTGAGCACGTAGCTAAACGGCGCCGTTTTCCCCGACCGTTCCCAAGTGAAGCTGAAGTGCGCCGCGACGCGATCCATGATTTCGGCGGCCGGGCGGGCGAGCGCGGAGACGATCAGCAAGTCATCCCCGACGCGGGAAGTGGCGCTCATCTTCGCGCCGACCTTCTTCCCAAGCAGCTCCGTAAAGCGCCGAGCGGTCAGGCAATTGGCACGGATGTCGATGGGTTTCAGCAGCCGGGCATCTTCCGTCGCGAACCGTGAGACGTCCGCGTTGGAAACCGCGGGCAGAAGCCAGAAGCAGGCGAGCAGTCCTTTCCAAACCCGGAAAATCATTCGAATTGCCACACTCGTAACCTATTAGACGTACGAGGATGGGCCTGGAAACGAAAAATCAAGGCAGGCACGGCCGGAAATCCACATATAGCGGCCCCACCGAAATTACCAACCATATTTTGAAGATTCCCTTGCATGATCCGTGGAGCCGTGGTAGAATTACCGATATTACTGCACATGCTTTTATTTTCGGAGAGTGACCTCGAGCAAGAACAGCGGCCCGTGCCGGCGAGGACGATGGGATACTCCCAGTCGCCCCGTCGTATAGGTCAGTGGGAGGGTGCATTCCATGCATTCGCAGGTAGCTGATTGGTCGCTGCAAGAGGCGGAAGGCTGGAGACAATTCGATAGCGGAGACATGCGGGCGGCGATTGACGCATGGGCAGACGTTCTGCACAATCTGAGCCCGACCCCGCAAAATTCCCGGTTCGCCGCCACCTTGCTGAGCAACATTGCGATGGCTCACGAGCGTCTCAAGGAATTTAGGGACGCCATCATCGCGCTGGACAAGGCATTGTGCCGCCACTTCGAGTCCCCACCGCCGACGACGGAGGCCGATACCACCTTTCGGGCGCAGTCTCTCTACAGAATGGGAAACTGTTTTCGGGCTCAAGACGAATATGGTTCCGCCGCGGACTGCTTCTCGCAAAGCGTCCAGATCGCCGCATTGGCGGCCGATCTTGAGTTGACGATCAAGGGCCTGATTGCCTGGAGCGCGGCTTTGGAGCGCTTGGGCGATCTGCTCCGGGCGGTCAACGTCATGAACCGGGCGCGGAACTTGGCGCGGGGTCTGCCTGACGGCTCGCCGCTGCGGGCCAAAGCGGAAGAGTCGGTGCATGTGCTGCTGCTGGCCGCTTCCGAGCTGTACGATTAGGGGTCGAAGAGGCTCTGCTGGCCGGAGGCCGTCATCTTGGCGGACTTCGGTGAGGCGATCAGCCGGTCGAACTCGTCTCCTATCGCGTCGCGGAGCCGCACGGCAAATTTGTACAGCTTGTCCAAGTAGAAATCACGGTCCTCGTCGTTTGCGTATTGGTCCAATGGCTGCAGGCTCCCGTCAGTAGCTTGGTAGACCTTGACGTAATCCCCAACCTTCGCGCCGGAGGTCTGGGCCGCCGCCTTGCTTCTCTTTCTTAGCGAGCTGCGGAACGTCTTTTCCGTCACTCGTTCGCGCCGTGCGAGCTTTTCGGCCGGCACCTTGCCATCCATAATCTCTTGCACCGTCTGCTGGTACATCTTTGTTAAGTCTTCGATCGGGCCTTCCAGCAGGATCCGAATGGCTTGCTCGATAAACTCGCGGCCGAACGGCTCGTCCGCCCGGCTCCGCACCGCCGCCCCGTGGAAAATCAGCTCTCCATCGTGCTTTTGCAAAACGTAGTTCTTGACCTTGAGCGAGATCATGGCCCGATAGCTGCCGTCGCGCACCAAGTGAATCCCCTTCGGCAATATCCCCGCCACTTTCGCAACGAACTCCTCCTCCGCCTCATCCCCGGCTATGTCTATTGGCGGGACGAAGTAGATCCCATCCGTGTCGATCTCGATCACCTGTCCGGACAGCCGCTCGATTTCCGCGGCGGCCTGCTTCACGATCTCCTGCCCCTTGCCGGTCACCTCCCCCGCCGCTTTGGGGTCGTTGAAGCTCACCACTGTCCCAAGGTAGCCGTAAAATGAATTGATAAGCACCTTGAAGGAGCTCTGCAGACCATCCCAATAGGTGCGCTCAATCCCAGTGACATCTCGCATCTTGGTTTTGGCGTCGATTCGTCTGCGGGTCAGCTCGCGGAGCATGGGCAGGAAGACGCCGAGCTTGTCGGACGACGGCGCGATGTTGTAGACGTCCATGATGCTGGGATACAGGCTCTGGGCGTCCGCCTTCACTACGGGCCGCAACACCCCTACGCGCCGAACCTCCGTGTATCCTCCCGCCACCGCCTCCGTCGGGCTGGGCATAGGGATGGCGTGCCGGGCAGCGAGATAGGCGCGGTGCATCAGGGTGTTGATCTTTTCCCCCATGCCCATTGTCGATACGTTTTGGTATCCGTCCGGGACCATCTGGGTCTGATAAAAGTCGGTCGCGCATAGCAGATCGGCGATGGCCCGCGTCTCGCGCACGTCCTGCAGCGCATATTCCCGCACCATTTCGGGCTGCTCCCGCACCAGGACCGTCATATTCGATCGGTCCACGATGATCCGCTCGGGCTCAGCGACCCCGAGGGTCTGCGCTACGGCCTTCAGCCCATAGCTGGTCATCTCTCCGCGTCCGAAGTCGTAGCGTTGCGCGGCGAGGAGGGTGTCGACGAAGTGCCGGCCATGCAGATAGAAGCGGGCGGTCTCCCGGCGATAAGACGATGCTTCCTGCCGCCGCCGCTGACCTCGCGTGAGGGCCGACCCGTTTCGCCCGATTCGGAGCGACACCCCGAGCGCCTCCGCCCTTTGGCTCAGGTAATTGAGGTCGAAGTCGAACAGATTGTGCCCCTCGATCACGTCCGGGTCTCGTTCCATGATGAGCGTGACCGCACGCTCGATCCGCTCCTTTTCGGTCCCGCCTTGGACGCACTCCTCAAACCCGCGGTTGTCGGTAAGCGCGACCATCAGGACCTCCGCGGCGGGCTCGGTGGGGTAAAGCGAACCGGTCTCCAGGTCGAGCTGAAGCCGGTGAAGGTCGGAGTAGTTCAGCCCTTTGAACAACGTGATGCCGGTTGCGGTGAGGAATTGGCGCTGGGCGGAGGCGGGCGCCAGGAAATCCACCCCGGACTCCCGCAGCTCCCAGCGGGCTTTTTGAAAGCTGTCCCAGTTCGGGAAGAGGGCAAGATGGTCGAGCCACTGCCCTTCTTCCGGAGCTTCCAAAGCCTGCCATTCCGCTCCCGGCAGCGCGGGCCTACCCCGCGCGTACAGCCACGGCCGAAACGGCTGCTCCTCCGTTCGGACCGACTGACCGTCCCGGACATAGAGCAGAACCCGGTCGCCGGCCGGCTCCACGGCGACGACATGTTCCAGGGAATCGGCTCCAAAGAGGAATACGGAGGCATCCATCTGGTGGGAGTGTACTCAAAAGGCGCTCCCCGGGGGAGCCGGGGAGCGCCTGCCCACACACCGAGACGGTCGATTCTCGATGTACTGTCAAATCGTCAATTCGTTTGCGTTTGCAGCGTCTTGTCCAATAACTCCTTGGCTCGGCAGTGGTCCGGATCCTGCTTCAGGCACCGTTGGAGAACGGATATCCCGTCGTCTGTCTGCCCCATGCTTGCCAGCATCGCCCCGTAATTATACAGATAAACGGCCTCGGACGGCGCCAACTCTACGGAACGCTCAAACTCCTTCAATGCCTCATCTGTCCGGCCCAGCCGCTGAAAAGCGATGCCAAGCTTGTCGTGCGCCCAAGCGTCCGTTGGGTCGTGAGCAATGGCTCTCTCTAGGTTCCGTGCGGCGTCGGCATAGCGTTGGTCTCGCAGCTCTAGCTTTGCCGCTTCATGCAATGTCCTCGTTGTCCCGTCAGGGGCCATACGTAGCTACGCTCCTAAGAACGAATTTCTTGCTACTCTTTTCGGTTATGCTAACAAACTTCTTCAAATATTGCAAGCCTTTTCAAGAAAAATCCCAGAATTCCTCCCAGTTGACGAAAGAAAGTCGGCTCAAAACCAAATATCCCGTAAAACAAGTGTTCAAAAATCTGAATTCGCCGCCAATATCCCAAGTAGCGAGAACTCCATCTTCGCTCCCGGAGCAACGGATTCTGCACCGTGGTAATGGCTTGGACGCCCCTAGGGGAAAACTTAGGAGCGACCTGTATGCTCGACAAACTGTTTGGCCCAACCGTGCCTGCCTTGCAGGATGGGTTGGGTTTCGAGGCTGCTCGTCAGCGCGTCATTGCGCACAATATCGCGAACCTGAACACGCCCGGATTTCAGGCGAAGGACCTGTTCCACAGCCTGCTGTCTGAAAAACAGGACGAGTACAGCGCCAAGATCGACGCCGCCTTCAAAGACAAAGACCCCAACCGGAGCGACTACGAGGTCGAGACGCTCGACGACCCGCCGCTGCGTCCGGACGGCAATGACGTCAATCCGGAGACGCAGATGGCCAACCTGGCGGAGGTTGAGCTCCGATACCGCTCCCTTACCCTTTTGACCAGTCGGTTCTTCAAGGGACTCAAGTCCGTGATCAGTGGGGATGGTAAGTAATGGGATTAATGAGCAGTATGCAAACCAGCGCCTCCGGACTCCATGCCGAGCGATTTCGCATGGATGTGGTAGCGCATAACCTCGCCAACAGCAGCACGACCCGCACCGATAGCGGCGAACCGTTCCGCCGCCGAATGGTGGTCTTTGCCGAGGACCTGGAGAACGGACTGTCCGGCGTTCGCGTCGACACCATCGAATTGGACAAATCGCCCGGCCCGATGGTCAAGGATCCCGATAACCCGCGGGCCAATGCGGACGGCATGGTGGAAGGGTCCAACGTCAATCCTGTTTTGGAGATGGTGGACCTGATCGGCGCGACGCGGGCCTACGAGGCGAACATCACCGCGTTCAACGCCGCGAAGGACATGGTCGCGCGATCGCTGGAGATAGGATCCGCGTAGTCGTTTTATGCGTATCGAAGACCTTTCGCCGGTCGGCCTCCAGCCCTCTCCGATTGCGGAAACCGCAAAACCGGGTGGGGCGGAGGACTTTGGCAAAATGCTCATGGACGCCTTGAAAGAGATCAACCAATCTCAGACCGAGGCGGGTGAGCTGCGGGATGCGTTCGTACGAGGGGACAATGTCGAGATTCATGACGTTCTGATCGCGCTGGAGAAGTCCGGCGTGGCCCTCCAACTGGCTGTCCAGGTACGAAACAAGCTTCTCGAGGCATACCAAGAAATCAACCGGATACCGGTCTAGGCCTGCCCTTCACAGTGCGACTGTGAAGGGATGTCCTGATGGTGGACTATGAAGGGCCAGGATCCGGATTTCGTTGTCGAAGAGCAATATGCAAGGTCTAGTCCTTAAAATACGCGCCTGGTGGAATATCGCGGACAAAACGGCGAAGGCGGTCACCGTCGTCGGCGTTCTGTTCCTCCTTGTCACATTGGTTGTGGTGTTCAACTACGCCAGCCAGCCGGACTACGTCGTCATCTATGCCGACCTGAGCGCCGGGGACGCGGGAAAGGTCCTCAACAAGCTGAAGGACCTCAAGGTTACATTCCGCATAGGTTCGGATGGCCGCACGATCGAGGTACCCAAAGGCCAGCGAGACGAGATCCGGATGAAGCTGGCCGCCGATGGCCTTCCCGCGCAGGCAGGCGGCGAAGGAAACGGATGGCTGGACAAATCCAGCATCGGCCGCACCCAGGCCGAGGAGCAGATTCTCCAGCGCGTGATGCTGGAAGAGGAGATGCAGAAGACGATCCAGACACTGGACGGGGTGGACAGCGCGCGTATCCACATCTCCATGGGCGAGTCGGGGGCATTTGCCGACCAGCAGCGAAAAGCCGCCGCCACCGTCGTCCTCCATTTGAAACAGGGCGGCACTCTGGCGCCCGACCAGGTCAACGGCGTCGTGCATATCGTCACTCAGGGTGTTCCCGATCTCGATAAAAACAACGTTTCCGTTGTTGACGGCTCGGGCCGAGTGCTGTACGATGGCACGACTCAAAACGGGGGAACGGGCCTCTATGACGAGAAGCGCAAGGAAGAGATGGCCTACTCCTCCAACCTGCGTGGGCAGCTGGAGCGACACTTCGATCAGGTGCTTGGCCCCGGCAAGGCGCTCGTCAGCGTCGAGACCACGATGAACTTCGATTCAATCGAATCGGATAAGAATATCAATACGCCGGCAGTGGACGCGACCAACAAGGCGCCAACCAACGACACGAACAAGGTTTCCGAAACGACCAGCAAGACCACTTATGCCAATGGAGCGGGCGGCATCAAGGGCACGGCCGGCACCCCGTCCAATCTGACCGGCGGCGGAACGGGTTCGACCGGCAGCACGACTCCAAATGGTCGCGAATACTCTGAAGACAAGAAAACCGCCGAATACGCCTTCAATCGCGAGCATCTGCGCACAATAACGACACCGGGCAAGGTCGAGGCACTCAACGTCGCCGTCCTGCTCGACGACAGTCTGAAGCAGCCGCAGGTCCAAGCCATCACCGATTACGTCAACGGGCTAGTCGGAATATCGCCAAGCACGCCGAAGCCGGGATACGCCGTTACCGTATCCAAACTGCCATTCGATCAGGAGCAGGCAAAGCAGGCGAAGGCGGCTGGAGACAAAGAGAAAAGCTCCCAGATGATGGACCGAATCTTCGGTCTCGCGCCCTCCATCGCCCTGATCCTCGCCGCCATCCTCGTGATGCGAGCCCTAGGCAAACAGTCGATCAAAGTCCAATCCCCCGTTCTTCCGGAAGGGTTGATGCCGCTTGCCCTTGGCCCCGGCGTGGAATCGATGCCGACGGCGGGCGAGGGCGCAATCGCCAGGGTTCCATCCGCACAGATCGACAGCGGTCCCAACATCGTGTACACCGATTCCCACGAGGCTCGCATCGTCACGATGATCCCGCAAAAGTTCGACCTTGCCTTCGAACAGATCTCCGTCATGGCGAAAGAGAAGCCGGAGACGATTGCCGTGCTCCTCAAAAGCTGGATGATGGAGGACAAGCACTAGATGCGCACTGCCAACGCCCTCAACCATAAGCGGAAAGCCGCCATCCTCCTCACCGCCCTCGGTCCGGACCTTTCCGCCAACGTGTTGAAGTGCATGTCGGAGGAGGACGTTGAGAAGCTGTCGGTCGAAGTGGCCCGGCTGGAGAAGATCACTCCGGACCAGCGCGGCGAGGTGATCGAGGAGTTCCGGGACCTGTGCGCCGCCCAAAACTATATCTCCGAAGGCGGCCTGGACTTCGCGGAACGAAACCTCCTCGCCGCATACGGTGGAGACAAGGCTGCGGAGATTTTGGATCGCGTCAAACGCGCGTTGGAAGTCGTGCCGTTCGATTTTCTCAAGAACACCGATCCCGCGCAGCTCCTCAGCTTCATCCAAGACGAGCATCCGCAAACCATCGCGCTGGTGTTGGCATACGTGAAGCCCAGCCACGCCGCCGCGATCATGAGCAAGCTGCCCGCCGAGCTGCGGGTTGACGTCGCGGAGCGGCTCGTGGTTATGGACCGCACCCCTCCCGACGTGGTCCGCAGAGTGGAGGCTGTGCTCGAGCGAAAACTGTCCAGCATCATATCGCACGATTTGACGACCGCCGGTGGACCGAAGGCGCTCGTTGACATCCTCAACTGGGTGGAGCGATCGACGGAGCGCACCATTATGGACGGCCTCACCGAGACCAATCCGGAGATTGCCGAAGAGGTCAAGAACATGATGTTCGTCTTCGAGGACATCTTGACGCTGGAAGACAGGGCCGTTCAACAGATACTGAAAGAGGTGGACATCAAAGAGCTGTCCATCGGGCTGCGCGGCAGCAGCAAAGAGGTCCAGGAACACATCTACAAGAACATGTCGGAGCGCGCATCGGAGCAGCTCAAAGAGGACATGGAGTTTATGGGGCCGGTCAAGCTGCGCGTAGTAGAAGAATCGCAGCAGCGCATCGTCGCGATCATCCGCCGATTGGAAGAGGCAGGCGAGCTGGAAATCAGCCGGACCGGAGAAGACGAAGTTGTCGTCTAAAAAGGTGTTCCGAGACCAGGAGCCGGAGGGCGATTACAAGTCTCTCATGGATTCCAGCCTGACGCCGATCGAGATGCGCATCCGAACCAATCCTCGCGCCCGGGCGGCGTTTGAGGAAGAGCGGAAAAAGGGGTACGACGAAGGGTATGCGCTTGGGCAGAAGGAAGGGACGGACGAGGCGTTGCGCATCGGGCTTGCGGAACAGCGGGACGCGCTTGCGAAGTGTACGGGCGACTTCGCCGAGATGCACCGAAGAATTCAACAGGCAGTGGAGCAGTATTGGCTCACGGCGGAAGAGGGCTTGCGACAGCTTGCCGTGGATATCGCGCAGAAATTGCTCAAACAAGAGCTGCAGCAGAATCCCGAAGCGATCCTCGCCATCGTCCGCGAGGCGCTGATACGCGTCGCCAATACCCATGATGTGCGCGTGCGGGTGTGCACCTCCGACCTGCCCGCCTTGCGGTCGCACCAGGCGGATCTGCTCGCCGCCGTCGAGGGCATCTCGCGAATTGAGTGGATGGCCAGCGCGGACATGATTCCCGGCGGATGCGTGGTAGAGAGCAGCACAGGGGTTGTTGACGCGACACTGCCATCGCAAGTGGAAAATATCAACGTGGCAATGAGGAAGGAGGCTGCATGATCGCGCAACCGCCTCCCCCGATGTTCGAGCAAGAGCGCCGATCGATCGCGAGCTGCGAACCGATTCGCCTGCACGGCCGGGTCGCGCAAATGGTGGGTATGGTGATCGAATCGAACGGACCGCGGGCCGGGCTGGGAGAGCTGTGCAACGTTGCCGACGCGGAGGGAAAAATAACCCGCCAGGCCGAGGTGGTCGGATTTCGCGACAACCGCGTATTGCTGATGCCGCTGGGAACTCTCGAGGGGATATCGGAGGGCGCGATCGTCCGGGCCTCCGGCATGCCGCTCACCGTCAATGTATCCGACGCCATGCTGGGCCGCGTCCTGGATGGCATGGGGCAGCCCGTGGATGGCGGTCCGGAACTGGCTTCCGCCCCTCCGCGGTCAATCCATGCCATGCCTCCTCCCCCGCTGGAGCGCAGCATGCTCACCGAACCGCTCTGCATGGGCGTTCGAAGCATTGACGCGCTACTGACCTGTGCCAAAGGCCAGCGCGTCGGCATATTCTCCGGCAGCGGAGTCGGCAAAAGCACTCTCCTCGGCATGATCGCCCAGAACACCTCTGCACAGGTCAACGTGATCGCGCTGGTCGGCGAACGGGGACGCGAGGTGCGGGAGTTTTTGGAGAACGATTTGGGCAAAGAGGGGATGAAGCGCAGCGTAGTCGTCGTGGCGACCTCCGACCAACCCCCTTTGGTACGCGTGAAGGCGCCCCTCGTCGCCACCACAATCGCCGAGTACTTCCGGGATCAGGGACTCGATGTTCTGCTTATGATGGACTCCCTCACGCGGCTTGCGATGGCGCAGCGGGAGGTTGGGCTGTCGGTGGGCGAGCCCCCCACCACACGAGGATACACGCCATCGGTTTTCGCGATGATGCCGCGGCTGTTGGAGCGCGCCGGCACGTCGCGGCTGGGAACGATCACGGGCGTCTACACCGTGCTGGTGGAAGGAGACGATATAAACGAGCCGATCTCGGACCATGCCCGGGCCATCTTGGATGGGCACATCATTCTCACACGGGCGCTCGCGCACCAAGGGCACTATCCGGCAGTGGATATCAGCCAAAGCATTTCGCGCGTGATGGACGGCGTGACAACGCCGGAACATAAAGTGGCCGCGCTGCGTTTCCGTGAACTGCTTGCGGCCTACACCGGTGCGGAGGACCTGATCCAGATCGGCGCCTATCAGGCAGGCGCCAACCCGACAGTGGATTTGGCAATCGAGTGTCGGGAAGCGATGGTTGCGTTCTTGCGCCAAGGCCGACAAGAGTCGGGTCCTATCGATGAGGCGGTGCGAGGGATGGTGGAGGCGATCGGTGCGTAAGTTCCGATTTCGCTTGGAGTCTGTCCTTCGCTATCGGGTTGTCATTGAAGAGTTGAAGGAGCGCGATTTGATGGCGGTGCGAGTTAGAAAAATGGCGGCGGAGAGGCAACTAAAGGTATTGCAAAACGAGATCCACAGAATTCGATCGGAGTGGGTCACAGCGGACCCGGTGCGGCGAGAATGGTCGGAGATCTATCAGACGCGGGTTTTGGACGCAGTCGCCGCGCAGGAGCTGACCATCGAGATGATTGAGCGGGAAGAAGAAGTGGCTCTCAAAGCCTACGTGGAAGCCCGGCGGGGCAGGGAGATTGCTGAGCGGCTGCGATCGAAAGATCTGGCGGAGTATCGGCTGGAGCTGGAGCGCGAGCAACAGCGCGAACTGGACGAATGGACTGTTCTCCGATCGGCTCGGCACAGTTAACTGGAGGTGCGGGAATGAAAGTCGAAACGAGTATGGCGGCAATCGAGAGCCGTATGGCCGCGATCGAAAACAAAATGACGCAGATATTCGGGCCGGTTCCCAGGCCAAATGAACCGAAAAAGGTGGCCTCCGGAACGCTGCGCCCGCTGACTGTGGACATGCAGAACATGGTCCACGAGGCGGCCGTGCGCAATGGCGTTGATCCGAATATTTTCGAGAACCTCGTATCGGCGGAGAGCGGTGGGAATCCAAACGCGCGGTCCCCCAAAGGCGCTATGGGATTGACTCAGTTGATGCCCGGAACGGCGGCGGCCCTCGGAGTGAGCGACCCCTTTGATCCCGAGCAAAACCTGGACGCCGGCGCCAAGTATCTCCGCTCCCTCATGGACCGATTTCAGGACCCGCGGCTGGCCGTTGCCGCCTACAACGCCGGGCCCGGCGCTGTGAAACGGTACGGAGACGTGCCGCCGTTTGCCGAGACCCAGGCGTACGTTGCGAAGGTGCTGGGCGATGCCGAATAACCAGTTCGGCGGGACGAAACGAATGCCCGTTGAAATGCTTTTAGCATGCTACTTGCATTGCTGGCAATTGCTTGCAGCGCCGGGCCGATGGCGACTATTAGGATCGCAGCAGTGGGGGACCTGATGTTCAACGGAATTCCTGCCTCCAAGGAAAACCAGAAGCAGTTCCTTGCGGATGTCGCGCCGATACTCGCCAAGGCCGATATCGCCTTTGCCAACTTGGAGATACCCCTCACCGACGTTGGGATGCGGACGCCCCATAAGAGCGCGGCGGCGGTGGCGGCCAAGAAGCAGTTCATCCTGCGCGCCGATCCCGCATGGGCCGGACCGATTGCCAAGGCCGGTTTCGATGTCGTATCGATTGCGAATAACCACGCTGGCGACTACAGCGGCGCGGGCATCGCACGGATGATCAGGGCGCTGGACGAGAATAAGGTGCGCCATGCCGGGGCCGGGACGAACCTGGCCGCCGCATCGCAAATGGTTGTTCTCACCAAGAACGGCATTCGCGTCGCGTTCATCGCCTACCTCGCGTTCCGCACGCCCGGCGGCCTCGCGGCATGTACTCCGGCGACGGCAAAGTCGGCCGGTGTCAACGCCCTTCACGGCAGCGGCGCTCCCGCTGCGAAGGCCAACCTCAGCCAGGCCATCCAAGCCGCGCGAAAAAAGGCCGACTTCGTCGTCGTCTCCTTTCATTGGGGCATCGAGCGCCGCACTATGCCGGATCCGTATCAGGTCAGTCTCGGCCGCATGGCGATCGACCTGGGCGCCGACATGGTTCTCGGCCACCATCCGCACGTTCTGCAACCCTACGAACTCTATAAAGGAAGGCCGATCTACTATTCGTTGGGCAACTTTGTCGCGCCTAAGAATAGCGGGCGGTTGGGCGAAACGGTCATTTTCGAAACCGTTTTCGACCGCAACGGCCTGCGCGGCATCCACCTGACGCCGGTGCGCATCGGCCCGAAAGGTCCCAAGGTCCTGACCGGCGACAAGAAGCAAGCGGCTCTCAACCACATCAGTCGCTCGGTCCAGCTCCTCAAGGGCAGGAAATAGCATGTCGAACCAGCCCCCCGGCATGAGCAAGCTGCTGCGCCACACGGACGTGCTGGTGGCCATCGGCATCATGGTCATCGTCGGCATGTTGATCCTGCCGTTGCCGGAATGGGCGCTGGATTTGGCGCTCGTCGTAAGCATCGCTTCCTCGGTCATCATCGCGCTGATGGCAGCTTCCGTCACCGACCCGCTCAAGTTCGCGGCATTCCCGTCCCTGCTGCTGATCACTACTCTGCTCCGTTTGGCGCTCAGCATCGCGGCCACCAAACTGATTTTGGGAACGGGTAGCGCTGGGAACGTCATCAATACGTTTGGCGGGTTTATCGTCGGCGGCGATATGGTGGTCGGCTTTGTCGCGTTCCTTATCTTGGTTATCGTGCAATTTGTCGTCATCACAAATGGCGCTGGGCGCGTGGCGGAAGTTGTCGCCCGATTTACATTGGATGCGATGCCCGGCAAGCAGATGAGCATCGACGCCGACCTCAACGCGGGGCTGATTGATGAGCATGAGGCCAAGGCGCGGCGTCAGCAGATCAAGATGGAGGCCGACTTCTACGGCGCGATGGATGGCGCGAGCAAATTCGTCAAAGGCGACGCGATTGCATCGATCCTGATCATGATCGTCAACATCATCGGCGGGTTCGCGGTCGGCTTTTTCCGCGGCAACACGGACATGATGACCGTCTTCCGCACCTATACTCTCTTGACAGTAGGCGAAGGACTGGTGGCGCAGATCCCGGCGCTGCTCGTTTCGACTGCCGCCGGCCTTATGGTTACCCGGTCGGGCTCCGCCGAACCGCTGGGAACGGCGTTGGTCAACCAAATCACCGGGCAGCCGAAGGCGCTGATGACGGCCGGCGGCGTTTTGGCCTTGTTGGCATTCGTCCCCGGCTTCCCGAAAATCCCCTTCTTCCTCGTGGGCGGCGCCCTCTACTTCGTTGCCGCCAGCGTACGGACAGGCGTCAAGAAGAGGGTGTCGGACGCTGCTGCGGAGGCCAAGAAGCCGGCCAAGACGTCAATGCCGCAAACTCCCGAACAGATGATGCCTTTGATCACCGTGGACCCGATCGAGGTGGAGCTCGGCTACGCCATAACCCGCCTTGCCGATCCGAAGGAGCAGGGGGACCTCGCCGACCGGGTGACCGCCATACGGCGGCAGGTGGCGACTGAATTGGGCTTCATTATGCCCTCTGTGCGAATTCGCGACAACATTCAGCTAAAACCCAACGAATACGCGATCAAGATACGCGGCGAACGTGTCGGCGGAGGAGATGCGTACGTTTCCCAACTGCTTGCGATCGAATCCGGCTTCGTCACGCAGCAGGTCCCTGGTTCGCCCACCACGGAGCCGGTCTTCGGTCTGCCTGCCCGTTGGATCGAGCCGGGAGACAAAGATTCTGCCGAACGCAACGGGTACACGGTGATCGAGCCCGCCGCGATGATCGCCACCCATCTCACCGAATCCGTGAAGAGCCACGCGAACGAGCTTTTGACTCGCCAGGACGTGCAGCAGCTCATCGACCATGTTAAAATTCTGAACGCCGCGGTGGTCGAGGAGCTGATCCCAGACGTGTTGACGGTAGGGGAGGTTCAGAAGGTGCTCGCCCACCTGTTGCGGGAGAGGGTACCGATTCGCGACATGGTGACCATCCTGGAAACGCTTGCCGACTATGCCCCCCGCGTCAAGGACACGGAGCAGCTCGGTGAATTGGTCCGCTCCAACATCTCGCGCTCCATTACCCGTCTCTATGCGGATACGGCCGGATCGCTGCACGTTATCAGCTTGGACCCGGAGTTGGAGGCGTCCCTGCGGGAGAGCATACAGGCCACGACGTTCGGATCGACTCTGGCCCTGGAGCCGGGAGTGGCGGAGAAGCTGCTGAACGGCTTGGAGCAAGAGGCGCAGCGGGCCGCGGCAAATGGGGTCACACCGGTGATCCTCTGCTCCAGCGGCGTCCGGCTTCCCTTGCGGAGGCTCGTCGAGCGCTCCATGCCGAGCGTGGCGGTCATTGCCTATAATGAGATCGTGCCCAGAACCGAAGTAAATCCCGTTGGGAGGCTGGCTGCGTGAGTCAGATTACCGTACGAGCGGACAGCCGCTTGGAAGCCATATTGAAGGTCAAGGCCGAGGTCGGACCGGATGCCGCCATCGTCGCCGAGAAAAGGGTGCCGGCCGCGGGGATTGCCGGACGGCTTGGCAAAACCATGTACGAAGTCGTCGTGCAGATGCCCATAAAGCCGGAACCTGCGCCCGCCGAGCCGCCGCTGGATGTCGACGGGATGCGCAACGAATTGGATGAGCTTCGCGAGATGATACAGACCATCCAGGGAAAGGGCGCGGTTGTCATGGCCCCTTCCGCGCCGGATCAGGCCCGGCGGTCCTGGCAGGCGCTTGGTATCGACCCGGAAGATGTTGGGCGCTATGCGGACAAGGCTCCGTCGCGAGAAGCGCTGACCTCCATGCTGCTAACCGGCGTGGAGATAACGGACGGCAGGCATTCGTTTGTCGGCCCACCGGGGGTCGGAAAGACCACAACAATCGCCAAATTGGCCGCCCGCCTCAAAGGGGCCGGGTCCGTTGGCATATTGTGCTTGGACAGCCATCGAATCGGGGCTATGGAATCGATGCGGTCCTACGCGAAGGTGTTGGATGTTCGGTTTGAGGAAGCCTCAACGCCGGACGATGCAACCATGCGCATCCGGGCGATGGGCGATTGCCAGGCCGTTCTTATCGATACGCCGGCAATTCAACCGGGCGAGGGGGTGCGATTTGAGGAGATGCGGCTGGCTCTCGAGCAGGCCGATTGCATTTGCAACCTGGTTTTGAGCGCGGCGGCCAAGCCGAAAGACAATCTTCGCGCTATCGAGCTTGCCGCATCGCTCAATCCACGGAACTTGATATTTACGCAGATGGACCTCACCACCGATTTCGGGGGCCTGCTCGTTGTCGGCGCCCGGCACGGTTTTCCCATCTCCTATGTTTCCGACGGTCCCCGCATCCCGGGCGACATCCACCAGCCTTCGACCGATGAGCTGGTCGATATGATTCTTCGGTAGACGCGGGCCGTCTTGGCGAATGCTCTCGATTGTGAACCGCGATGGCCCGCGTTGTATGCCGACCACGCCGCGGGCCTTGGTTGTTCGTAGGTGTGGGGTTGCGGCAAGACGGCCCGCGTCTACCGTCGATGAAACTGATTTGGATAATATACGTCTTACACACTGAGACAATCGGAGGTGAAGGGATGAGACTGCGAGACCTTCTGGTAGGAATTCTGTTGGGGCTGGTAACAATGGGGGCGATGGCACAGGGGACGCCCGACCCCGGCAAGCAGAACGTGACCGTGAGCGCGACCCAGGCCGATATCCGAGACGCGCTCCGCATGCTGTTCAACCAGGCCGGGTTGAACTACTCGGTCGATGCAGACGTTCAGGGTTCGGTGACCGTGAGCCTCAAGGACGTTCCGCTGGAGACCGCGTTGCGCGTGTTGCTCAACCAAGTCAAGGCAACCTATCGTGTGGAAGGCGGCGTGTACGTGGTGTCCCTGCGGCAAGAGCCGGTTTTCGCGACGCCGGACAACGGCAACCCCACGGAACCGGAAGTGACCCCTTCTAAGACGAAGGTGGCTCGATTTCCCATCTATCATGCCGATCCGTGGGTCGTTTTGATGCTTCTGCAGGGCCAGCAGGTTATGTCCCCTGAGTGGAGCACTGGGCGGTTTGGTGGCGGTCAGGGCGGGTTTGGCAATCAGGGCGGCTTCGGCGGCTCGCAGGGCGGTTATCCCGGCGGCGGGTTTGGTAACCAGGGCGGTGGTTTTCAAGGCGGCGGGTTTGGTAACCAGGGCGGTGGTTTTCAAGGCGGCGGGTTTGGTAACCAGGGCGGTGGTTTTCAAGGCGGCGGATTTGGCAATCAGGGCGGCGGATTCCAAGGCGGCGGATTTGGCAATCAGGGCGGTGGTTTTCAAGGTGGTGGATTCCCCGGCAATCAGGGTCCCGGCGGTCGGCAAGGTGGAATGCAGGGCGGCGGCCGTGGCGGTTACGGCGGGGGCGGCGGTGCTGCCGGTGGCGGCACGCAGTCGGGCGGCTACAACGGCATTCCGGGCTTCGAGCACGCCATCATCGATCCGGCGACCAACACAATCATTGTCATCGGCGACGGCGACTAGAGAAAGGGCTTGACGATGCGATCGGCAATGAAAGAACCAAGTGGAAGTTTTCATTGATGATCGCATCGTCAAAAGGCGCAAGCTAAAGCGTGCGGCTACCGGGTTGTCCAGTCGCCGAAGTAGAGAACCTCCTCCTCAAGCAGGACCCCAAACTCCGCGGCGACTCGCTTCTTTACCAGGTCCGCAAGCGAGCGGATGTCGGCGGCCGTAGCACCGTGCAGGTTCATCAGGAAGTTGGCGTGACGATGGGCAATCGCCGCGCCGCCGACCCGCGTCCCTTTCAACCCCGCGGCCGCGATCAGATAGCCGGCGGGAACGACCCGCGCCTCCAGCAGATGCGCCGGCAAGTCGGGCAGGCGCTCCAGCAACGGATCGTCGTAAACATTTTTGAAGAAGGATCCCGCCGAGGGACCAGGCGGCTGCTTCAGGCGGCGTTGGAGCTGAAAATCCCGCGCCCGGTCGTAGATCGCCTTCGGATTGTCCTGTGTCAAACGCAGGGTGACTTGCAGCAGCAGCCCGGACTTCGTCCCTTTTCGAAGACAACTGTCCCGGTAGCTGAACTCCATCCATTGCGGCTCCACCGTCTTGCGCTCGCCGCCTTCCACCACCTCAATCGACTCGATCAAGTCCTCGATATTGGCCCGATATGCGCCGGCATTGGACACCAACGCGCCGCCCACGGTACCCGGAATGCCGACCGCGAACTCTAGCCCAGACAGCCCCGCCTGCGCGGTCGCCAGGAACAGGTCCTGAAACGACGCGCCACAATCCACAACCGTTGTAGGCCCGATACTCATCGCGGAACAGGTGAAATGGAGCACCAGCCCCCGGACGCCCCGGTCGGACAGCAGCACGTTGCTGCCCAGTCCGAGAACCTCGTAGGGAACACTCTCCCGCTGTGCCAGCCCTGCGACTTCGGCTAGCTCGTCGGAGTCGGCCGCCCGGTAGTAGGCGTCGGCGGTCCCGCCGACCCGCAGCGTCGTGTGCATCCGCAGCGGCACATTTGACCGCAATCTATCCGGATATCGCAGCCGTGAACGGAATCGTTCGATGTCAAACACTCTGATGGGAAAATATACCTTGCCACGATTGCGGAATCTTCGAACCAATATCGGGAACTCTTTCCAGGTCTCAAATGGTTGGTAGGATCACTTGCAATGCCGTTCCGTTGGCCGTGATTTCATGTTATAGTATTAGAAGGTACTGTTCTTTCGCGCGATTCTGACAAAGGAGTGCAGATAATAAATGGGGTTCATTCGCAACGTCTGCCCAGTTGCCTGCCTTGGCCTCGTGACCTCAGCATTCACGCAATCGGTGCTCGATGCACGATTGACGGTTGATACGGTTAGAAGCGGTCTGTCTCAGCCAACATCCTTCGTTTTCATCGGCCCAAACGACATGTTGGTGCTGGAAAAGGCCACCGGCATAGTCCGCCGTGTTACCAATGGCGCATTTGGCACGATGGCTCTCGACCTGGCTGTCAATTCCAATAGCGAGCGGGGACTGCTTGGAATCGCACTGGACCTTGACTTCCCAACCATCAACAAAGTCTTTCTCTACTACAGCAAATCCACGACAGCCGCTGATACCGCCACCACCGGTACGTGGCAGGATAACCGCGTCGAAAGCTTCATTTGGAACGGGACAACCCTTACTGCGCCCACCACGCTGATCAAGTTCCTGCCGTCCGGGATGGGGAACGGCCCCAATCACGATGGCGGCATTCTGCTTACCGGTCCCGATGGCAAGCTTTACGGGGTGACCGGCGATCTGAACCGGAACGGTCTGGAGCAGAATTTCGAATCGGCAAGCGTATCGGGAGTGGGGGGAATTTTCCGCCTCAATAAAGATGGCACGGTTCCCGGGGGCAATCCTTTCGAGGGCGACTCGCGTCCAGAATTCAAGCGCCTTTATGCTTACGGGGTTCGCAACAGCTTCGGCATGACATTCGATTCGAAGACCGGGGCGCTCTGGGATACGGAAAACGGAGAAAACAATTATGATGAGGTGAATCGAGTCGATCCCGGTCTCAACAGTGGGTGGGAGGACATTATGGGTCCCCAGGCGCGCGACGGCTCGCCTCTGTCGGGGCTATACATGATCCCCAACGCTTTCTATAGCGATCCGGAATTCAGTTGGGTGGCGACGATCGCTCCGACCGGCCTGGCCTTTCTTCACTCCGCCCAGTTCCCATCCGACATCCGCGACGATCTGGTCCTTGGCGACAACAACCTTGGCTTTCTCTACCTGTTCCATGTGAATGCAAATCGGGATGGTTTTGTGCTATCCGGCGGGGTTGCGGATTTGGTGGCAGATTCAGCCGCGGAACGTGATTTGAACAAATGGGGATCGGGATTTGGAGTCGTAACCGGGGTCCAGATAGGCCCGGACGGCAATCTGTACGTATGTTCGCTTGGGAATGGGGCTATCTACCGAATTCGCCCGGTCACTCAGCCCGCCACACTCTCCGGCAAAGTCACTCTCGATCTGTTCTTCGCTCCGCCAACGGGGACGCCGATGACGATTGAACTGAAGAACGGCATGACCGTCGTTGAATCTGTCGATACGACGATCGGCGCGCTCGGAGAATACTATGTCTCCCTCACTAGTGCTCCAGGAACGTACAAATTGGTGGCGAAATGCTCTCATTGGCTTGCGGAAAAGGTGGATAATTTCAATCACACGGGTTCTACCGATTCCCAGGATTGGTCAATGAACACGAACGGCGATATCTCGATCAACAATCAAATCGACATCGATGATCTCAACAAGGTGTTTACAGACTTCACAACGCCCGACGGGGATATGGATGGTGACAATGTGACCGGCCTGCCGGAGCTAAACATGGTTCTCATAGGCTTTTCGATGGTTGGCGCTTCGTAGCTGTATTGTTGAGCTCAATCTGGACGGCAATGCCCATCAAATATGGTGAAGAGAATGAATAGAACGATAAAATTTGTGACGGTTGCCATTTCCACTTGCGGTCTTATTGCGGCCGGATTTTCGGTTCCTTCGGACGCTGGCGAGCGAGGCGTTTTCTCCGGCCGCGTGCCAATGGCGGTGGATACGACCGACGCCATCATGGCACGCAGCGCACTGTTTCCATCCGTCGGACCGCCAATCGTTGTTCCGCAAGGACGACCACGTCCGCCGTTTGCGGGGCGATCGGGAATGCAGTTCCTTGGCCGCATCGATGCGGCACGGGGTCTGTCTGGACATGCCGGCCAACTTGACACAGCTTTTCCAGGTCCCAGCGTCAACGGGTTGACGCCGGCTGATCCGAATCTCTCGGTTGGACCAAATCATGTTATCTGCACGATCAATGGCAGGATTCAGTTCTACACGAAGGCCGGCGTGAATACCTTCGACGCGTCGCCGGGTGCGTTTTTCAGCTCCCTCGGAGGGTTCTATCTCATTTTCGATCCGCGCACGTATTACGATCGCACATACAATCGATTCTGGGTCCTGTATCCGGCGATTCTGACCGGCGCATTCGATCACAGCTATTACCTCGTTGCGCTTTCGGACGATTCGGATCCGAATGGCGCTTGGACAATGTGGGCCCTCGATTCCAGCATGGACGGGTCCACGCTAACAACGAACTGGACCGACTATCCGGGCATCGGCGGAAATGATGACACGCTGTTGATCACGGCAAATGAGTACACGTCGGGCTTCGGCTGGTTATATGCGAAGCTCCGCGTGATGAAAAAGAGCGATTTTCTGTCTGGGTCATCGACAATTAGTTGGACCGATATCTGGTCGATCCCGCAGCCATCCGGGGGCATTCTCTACAGCATGCAGCCGGCGCGATCGTACGGCGTAACCAGCCTTGCGTATGTTGTGACACCCGGTGATCCGGATCGGATAAACGTCGTTTCCGTTTCGAACCCGGCAGCGCCCACGTTGACGGTCAAAGATATCGGAGTGACGGGCTACACCGATCCGCCGAACGCAAACCAGGCCGGGGGCACAACGATGATCTGGACTATAGATACGCGGGTCTTCGATGTCCACGAGCGGGACAAGCATCTCACCGTTTCCCAGCCAATTGATGCGGGTGGCGTTGCGGGCGTTCGATGGTATGAGTTCGATGCGACGTTGATGCCTTCTTCCTTCAGTCTTGTCCAAAGCGGGACCATGACGACCGCCGCGCGGCACCAATATTTTGGAAACATCAACATGAACGGCTCGGGACATATCGGTGCGGCATTCGTGGGATCGGGCGCGGCGGAATTCATTTCCATCTATCGGTCCGGGCGGCTTTCCACCGATGGGTTGGGCACGATGGCGGCGCCCTCATTGGTTCTTGCCGGGACACTACACTATACCGGCGAGAATCCCGGCGGCACGGTGCGCTGGGGCGACTACAATGGCCTCGTGGTCGATCCCGCCGATGATCTGACATTCTGGGGGTTCCAGATGATCCCGAACCCCGCCGGCAACTATTGGGATACCGAGGTGTTCAGCTTTGATCTTGGGTCCGGCGCGAAGATTGGCGGAAAGGTCAATCTGGACAGCTATTTCGGCAGCACGTCGGGCCTGCAGGGCGTGTTGGAATTCCGCAAACCGGGGACGTTGACAGTTGTTCACAGCTACCCCGTGACGCTGGACGGTTTCAGCGAATATTCAGTGTATCCCGTATATGTTGGACACTACAACATCGCTCTCAAGATGTCCCATTGGCTGCGGGTCGTGAAGAACAATGTGAACATTGCCGCCGGCAGCAACGTTCTCAATTTCGATCAGGTCAACGGCGATTCCACGATGGATAACAAAGTGGCGTTGGATGATCTGAATCACGAGTTCATCAATTTCACGATGGTGGATCCCGATGGAGATCTGGACGGCACCGGCTTCGTCGATCTGCCCGACCTAAACATCGTGTTTATCAACTTTGCGATGACGGGCGACAACTAATCGGGCCGCTCCGGTAGCACGCTTTAGCTTGCGCAGGGATCTGTTCGCAAGCTAAAGCGTGCGGCTACCGTTCATCCCATCGTCAACTTATCCAACTCGAAGTGGCTGTGGAGGGCGACGATCGCGCGGCGGGCATCCGTCTCCGGGATCAAACAGGAAATGGAGTGGGCGCTATCCGAGGTCTGCCATACCGGAATGCCCGCGTCGTCCAAGGCCCGCAAGACCTCTAAATAGACCCCGGCCTGATCCAGGTAGTTGTACGCAATCATCGAGACGACGGTGCAGTTCTCGGTCGTCTCGGCCACAACAAACCGGATGTCCGCATCGCCGGCGCTCTTGGAAAGCAGATCATATTGCGCCTCTGTCGCCGCACTCCGCACCGAGCCGATCTGGACGATGTGGAAACGCCGGCCACGCTCGGACGGCATCACGAGGCCATCAAGAACGCTTCGGACTTTGCCGAAATCAGTTCGAGGCACCGCCAACCCGAACCCGCGCGGCCCGACGCCGAGCATCATCACCACGATGTCCTGCTCGCCCAACAGGCGATAGATCTCCATCTCGATGTGCCGGGCCTCGTCGTTGGGGGGCAGAACGAAATTCAGATAAACGACCTGGCCGGTGGTCGTGAGGCCCGTAACCCTTCGGACCGTTGCCTCGGAGCCGGAGACCACCTGCGTGCCGGGGTCGTTGGTAAACGTGGACTTCACCCACAGCGGAATGTTGTGCTGCATGGCGATTTCGGCGGCGCGCGGATGGAGCACTTTTGCGCCCAGGTGCGCGAGCTCGGCAACCTCTTCGTAGGTGATTTGGCGCAGGGTCGGCGCGTCGGGAACCGCCTTGGGATCGGCGCTCATCACCCCATCCACATCGGTGTAAATCTCGACGGCTTCGGCTTTCAGGGCGGCCCCCAAAGCGGAGGCGGTTGTGTCGCTTCCCCCGCGCCCAAGGGTTGTGATGGGGCCATGCACCGCGCCGGGTGGCGGGTTGGAAACGCCCTGAAACCCGCAGACAACACAAACTTTTCCCTCTTGCAGAACGTGGAGAATGTCCGCCGGATTGACCTCCACGATGCGCGCGTTGCCGAAGACGTCGTCGGTGACGATGCCCGCTTGCCCGCCGGTGAACGCCGTGGCGGGATGTCCGAGCACAGTGAGCAGATGCGCGAACAGAACGGCCGACATGATCTCCCCGCAGCACATCATCATGTCAAGCTCTCGCGGGTTGGGCGCCAGACTGGAATCGACTTCGACGAGACCCGCAACAAGGGTATCGGTGGCATAGGGCGATCCGGCCCGTCCCGCTGCACTGACCACCACTACCGGGGCGAATCCCTGCTCCTTGGCCTGAATCACCTTGAGCGCCGCCTGGCGTCGTTGCGCAAGCAGTTCCACGCTGGTGCCGCCGAATTTCAGAACCTTAATGCGCATCGTCGCCGTCCAAACCGAAGTCGGCGCGCAAGCGGGCGGCGGCATCGTTGGCCCTGTCGCTTTCCACCACAAGAAGGATGCAGTCGTGGGAATCGCCCACCTGCTCGATTCGCGCGCCGGAAGCCATCACGCTTTCGGCGATTTTCCCCACGATGCCCGCCTCGTCCCGGATATTGGCGCAATGGACGGATAGCATGGCGCGCCCGGTCGTAGCCATGACCTCCGTGCCGACAAGCGCGGCGGCCGCATCGGAAGCCATCTTCTCATCCACGACAAATGTGAACCCGTCCGAGGTGAGTTTCAGAAAATCGATCTTGATGCCGGCCTGCTTGAGGCGGTCCAGTGCGGCAAGCCGGGAGGGCATGAGGGATTCGCGCGGCAAGCCCACGACCTGCAGATGGGCCAATCCATCACGGACGCGAACGGCATTGACGCCGCGCCGGCGTTCGAAACTGGTGTGGGATCCCGTGCTCATGGCCTACGATTATACAACTTCGCGGCTTACTGGGTTGTTTCTATTCGCAGCGTGGTCTTCTTCAGCAGCAACCGGACGCGCTCGGTGGCCTGGCAGAACTGCGCGTCAATGTTCGGGCCCTGGACGACAATCTCGTAGCGCTCCATTTTCACGCCGTGAGAGTCCTTGATGAGGAACACGAGGACCGGGGTGTTATGCTCGACCACTTCGTAGTTGGCAAGGACCGTCGGGGCCAATGCGACCTGCCGCGGGCTCTCCTGCTTTTGGTCGAATTTTCGAGCCATCGCCGCCATGTTGTCCGTCATGGCCTGCAACTGGCTAAGGGTGTACCGATGGGCGCTCGGCTTCTCTGGTACGGCTGTGGCGACGACGACGGGCGCCTTGGGCGTCGCCGGGGCTGGTTTCGGTTCCGCTCGCTTCAGGATGTCGCGGACGGCGCGGGCATCTTCATCGGTGTTGAAGGTGGGCAGCAGGGCAGGGGCATAGTCGGCGGCCCATTGGCGTGGGGCACAGCGCAAAGCGGCGCTGGCGAGCATTGCGCCAGGCTCCTTCGCGCGTATATCCTGCACAAAATACGAGGCAGCTACGATGATGCCGCTCAAAACGGCAAACAGATAGGAACGACCCATCCGAGAACGTTTGCGCATGACCTTTCTCCTGCAACCTTAGACGGACCGGAAGCCCGTACGTTTCCATTGTACAGCAGTTTTTCTCACATTTACAGGGGATATTTGCTGATTTGGGTCTAGAGAAGTTGGTTTTTCGCTGAATCCCATCCCTCAACAATCACATTGTCCCATCCCTCAACTGGTCCTCCTGTTGAGGGTCCTCGGGAGGCTCACATCCGCAAAACGGCTGCAAATGATTTGAAGTTCTCACTTGGCCGGGTCGAGGCTCATTCACCCGGGTGCATCGCCGGTTCGATGTCCGCCGTCCGGGTTCTGGGGCCTGCATGCGTGGCCTGTCCGCCGCTACCGGCGGATTTCTGTCGCTGGCCGCGGTGGCTGCCAGGCGCCCTCAACAGGAGGACCTGTTGAGGCATTGAACACCCCAATGCACCCGGTAAATTGTCGCAGAATCATTGTAAGTGGAACACTTTCCTAAATCTACGCTCGGCATCCCGGTCGTAATAGGTTCTCACATCTAGAAACCACCCCCATTCTCTCACTATGTGATCGCCCGTTTCCACGTCAACAAAGCATCTGCCCCGATACGAGCGTTCTGAAAATTGAGGGCCATCACCCAGGGTAATCTGACTTAGACGCGAGTACCCGTACCCAACTACCCTGCTCTCTCCGAACGTCGCGTATCGGAATTGGTCGCCCTCAATCACGACGAATGTCGCTGGAATGAAACAGAATGCTACCAACCCTGCTGCTCCAAAACAGGTAATACCTATGCAAAGGGCGAGTGTCTTTCTTGATAACTTCATTCAGCTACCTAGCAGACGAACTCACGCATGCAGATTTCGACGTTCTGCGCATTGCAGTCATCTTGGTTGTTGTCATCCATGTCCTCCGTTCCGCCACAATGCGAGACTTCATGAAGGAATGTCGCACAGGTGTTTCATTCCTCAACAGGTCCTCCAGTTGAGGGGCGTCCGGCAACCTTCCTGGCGATTGAAAAGGCGTCGGTCGCCATCTCCGCCGAATATGAACTTCCCGTCTCGGCGACGGACTTGAAATGGTCGGGGCACTCCATGTGGATATCTTACACCATTCTGGGGATTGTGTTGCAGTCAGGCTCCCGGAACTCCCTCAATAGGAGGCCCCATTGAGGGATGCCGCAACTACCGGCCGAGCAGATCGGGGCGGATGAGGATCGTGGCCTCGCGTTCCGCGCCGACGCTGGCGAGGGAGACGGGGATGCCGAGGTGGTCGGAGATGAACTTCAGATAGAAACGGACCGCGTCCGGCAGGTCGGCCTCGGTGCGGCATCCGCTGATGTCTTCCGTCCAGCCCGGGACGGTCTCGTAGATCGGCTCGCACTCGGCCAGCTCGGCGATGTCGTTGGGGAAGCGGTCGATGACGTCGGATGCCGGCTGGAAGCCGGCGTTACGGGGCTGGGCCGGCTGGAAGCCGGCGTTACGTTTGCGGTAGGCGACGCAGACGGGCAGCTTGTCGTAGCCGGAAAGCACATCCAGGCGAGTGACGGCGATGGACGTGAGGCCGTTCACCTCCACGGCGTACCGCAACCCCACCAGGTCCAGCCAGCCGCAACGGCGCGGACGGCCGGTCGTCGTCCCGAACTCTTTGCCCGCCTGCCGCAGCCGTTCCGCATCGTCGGAACAAAGCTCTGTGGGGAAAGGGCCCTCGCCCACCCGCGTCGTGTAGGCCTTGACCACTCCCAGCGCATTATTGATGGCGGTCGGCCCGATGCCGGTGCCGTTCGTCGCCCCGCCGGCCGTGCAGTGCGAGGACGTGACGTACGGGTAGGTGCCCAGGTCAATGTCCAGCAGCGTCCCATGCGCACCCTCGAACACCACGTTCTTTCCGGCGGCCACCGCGTCGGTGACGATCCGCTCCGCCTCGCCGACAAAAGGCCTCAATCGGTCGGCATACCCTGCGTATTCGGCCAGGAACGCCGTGGTATCGAGGGGGGTCTGCCCCAATCGCGCGAGATGCTCGTTCTTGGCTTCCAGCAGCCATCGCAGCTTGGTTTCCCGCCGCTCCGGGTTGATGAATTCCGCCATTCGCATTCCGCATCGCGCCACTTTGTCGACATAGGATGGGCCGATGCCGCGCTTGGTGGTTCCGAGCTTTTGCGCACCGCGGGCCTCTTCTTCCGCCCCGTCTAGGAGGGCGTGGTAGGAAAAAACGATCTGAGCCGCCTTGGAAATGACTAGGCGGTCGGGTGTGATGTCCGGGAAGCCGTCTAGCTCATTGGCCAGCGTTTTCGGGCAGATCATCACGCCGGAGGTCATAACTCCTTGGATGTCCGGCCAGAGCATTCCCGCCGGGAGAAGATGGAATTTCAGCAGCCTGCCGCCCGCGAGAACCGTGTGGCCGGCGTTGTGGCCCCCTGTGAAGCGGACGACCAGATGCGCGCGCTCGCAGAGCAGGTCCACCACCTTACCCTTAGCCTCGTCTCCCCATTGCGCTCCGACAACAACCAACGTAGGCACTTGTCAACTCCCTGGAATTTCCGCTCGGCTATGATACCTCGCAACCAGGAGCGCCTGCGGCCCCCTCCCCCGCTTGCGGGGGAGGGTTGGGGTGGGGGTCCTAATTCTGCGCGCTGATTGTCTTTGCCGGCTGGAAGCCGGCGTTACGGGGGGAGGGGTTTTCGGGCTAGAATGATTGTATGGGCAGCAGCTTCGGCACTCTGTTTCGCATCAGCACTTTCGGAGAGTCCCACGGCGGGGCGGTCGGCGTGGTCGTCGACGGCTGTCCGCCCATGTTGGAGCTTTCCGAAGCCGATATTCAGCCGGAATTGGACCGCCGCCGGCCAGGCCAGAGCAACCTGGTCTCTCAGCGCAACGAGGAGGATCAGGTTCAGATCCTTTCCGGCGTTTCCGAGGGCGTGTCGCTAGGGACGCCGATTCTGCTCATCGTCCACAACAAGGACGCGCGGGCGAAGGACTACGAGGATCTGAAGGAGCTGTATCGTCCCAGTCACGCCGATTACACCTACGATGCCAAATATGGGGTGCGGGCGTGGCAGGGCGGGGGAAGGGCGAGCGCCCGCGAGACGATCGGACGGGTCGCCGCCGGAGCGATTGCAAGGAAATGGCTGCGCCAGCAGCTTGGCGTGGGCATTTGCGGATATGTGGAAAGCGTGGGGTCTCTGCGAACGGATATCGATCCGCTCACCGTCACGATGGAAATGGTTGAGGCGACGCCGACGCGCTGCCCGGACCCGGAAGTGGCACGATCGATTGAGGAGGCCATCGTCGCGGCGCGCAAGGACGGCGATTCCCTCGGCGGCGTGGTGCGGGCGGTGGCGACGGGAGTCCCGCCCGGCCTCGGGGATCCGGTGTTCGACAAATTGGAGGCGGACCTTGCCAAAGCCATGCTGAGCATCCCGGCGTGCAAGGGATTTGAGATCGGCTCCGGATTTGGCGGCACGCTGATGACCGGGTCCAGCCACAACGATCCGTTCTATGCCGACCAGGGCGAGGTTCATACTCGGACGAACTACTCCGGCGGGATACAAGGTGGCATCAGCAACGGAGAGCCGATCGTAGTTCGGGCGGCGTTCAAGCCCACGGCCACGATAATGCGCGAGCAGGAAACTGTGACTCGGGATCGGCAGCCAACTGTGTTCAAGCCAAAGGGACGGCACGATCCCTGCGTCCTTCCTCGGGCGGTTCCCATCGTTGAGGCGATGATGGCGCTGGTTCTCATGGACGCGGCGTTGCGCCAACGAACCAATCGTCCGTGACACGAATCGAAAGGGCCGCTCCGAAAGGAACGGCCCAATACGCTTATCCTTGATAACGCGTTACTTGCTTCGGCGTCGCAGACCAAGGAGGGCGAGCCCTCCGGTCAGCAATCCTGCAACCGTGCTCGGCTCCGGAACGATCGGCATCCATACGCTGATCGACTGCCCTGTGTAGCCACCACCGGATGTGGTGGTCACATGCAGGATGCCGTCGCCAGGGCCATAGCCGCTGTAAAGTTCGAACATCGGAGCGGTGTCTGGTACCGTCGGAGAGCTTTCGCCGGGATCGATGCCGATTGCCGCGTTGCCGATCCACAATGCCTCCGTCGTATTGTCGCCGCCGTACAACCACGCGGTGTAGAAGGCGCCACCGTGGCGCCCGCCACCATTACCAAACACGTCGTGCGGAGCGATTTCGGCGAGATCGAAGATCTTCAGCGAAGCGGTGCTCGGCCCGTTAGCGACCGAACCGGCGTCGATGTTGACCAACTGGTACGCATAATAGAATCCTGAATCGTCTGACGTCTTGAAGACCCAGAATCCAAGTTTAACCGTACCAACGGAATCCGGCCCGGGGACCAAGTCTACGAAGTCGCCGGCGGCGCCGCCGGGATTGTAGAACGTGAGATCCGGGTTCGATCCGCTCGGGTCAGTGTAGGACGGAGAAGCAATCGCGAGGGAAATAAAGCAGAACAAGGCTCCAAAAGCAGCCACGTGCTTCGCGATTCTGTTTAATCTCATAACAACCCTTCCTTTTCGATGGTTTGCAAACCCAAATGTAACAAACGTGGTGCGACAGAGCACACCCCACGCCGCAGGCCGTATTTGCGGAGAACCGCGCCTACCGAACGCCCAACAAGCATGGACATGATTCCGCTTTGGCCAGTGAGCATGGCGCGCACTAAACCGCAACCACGTTAGGAGGGGACGAAAAGAAGCAAAGCAATAGAAGAGTTGGCTTTCTTAAACCAAGCCTGCACACATTATACAGGACAATTGGGAAAATGCATCCGAAAAAGCTCACTTTTTTAGGGAAAATCGCTGGGTAAGGCAAGCCCCAGGCCTCTGCTCGGTTCAAATGGAAGGGAAGATTCGTTTCTTGGTTCGCCGAAAATATCACCAGGAGTCTATCATCGACTACCGGATTCGGTTGCCCGGAGGCCAACTCTGGCGAGTATAATGCGTCATCACGTTGACGGCGGCGAATCCGGATTGGCTATCCCTTGGAGCGATTTCCTAGTATGGTTGTTAGTGAGAATTCATTTCCCGAAGACCCAAACGAGCTGATTGCCGGCCTGCGCGAGCAGTTGGAAGAGGCAAACCGCACGATTGCGGACCTCCAGGAAAAGCTGGATTCTGCGAGCGCCGCAAAGGGCGGTCCCGACACCGGTCTGGAAACCACGCCGCTGGACGAGATGGAGACGACGCTGCGGCGGCTCGTCCAGCGCATCGCCATGATCCTCCAGGCCGAAAAGACCGTTTGGATGTTGTACGATCGGGAATCCGGCGAATTGGTCGCCAAGCCTCCGGCCTACGGGGTGGATGAGGATCACCTGAAGACGTTTCGCATTCGGGCGACCCAAGGAATTTCCGGCGTCGTTTTCCGCGAGGGCAGGCCCGAGATATTCTTGGATGCGGTACGCGATGCCCGGACGCTGAAGGACCAAGTGGCGTACTTTAACGTGGTCAATGGCGTTGCGGTCCCCCTCATCGTCATCAAGAGGGATGACCAAAATCGCGTGATCGATCGGCAGACGATCGGCGTGCTGCACGTCTGGAACAAGCGCCACGGTGAAGAGTTCAACGACGAAGACGTGCGTCTGCTCGAACGTCTTGCCAGCAGCCTCGCAGCCGTCATCACTAACATGCGCATCTACCAAGAGGTGGTGGAAGAGCGCAAGGAGCTGCTCCAGACCATCGAGAGCCTATATGCAGGGCTCGTGCTTGTGAACAAGGATGGCCGAGTCGCCCAGTTGAATGCTTCCGCACGCGCCATGTTCGGCATTTCTGGGACCTTGGACAGCAAGCATTACAAGGATGTGTTCCAGCATGAGGGCGCCGTCGAGCTGTTCCGTCTCGGTTTGGATAATATGGCGAAGGACGAGGGCGAGGCCGGATCAACCGCCGAACTGACAATTAATGCCGACGGCCACGAGCATGTCTATCAATGCCAATCGGCTACCGTAAAGAGCGAAGAGGGCAAACCGATGGGCATCGTCTGCATCTTCAACGATATTACGGAGATCCGGAACATCGAGCGGATGAAGTCAGCCTTCGTCGCGACCGTTTCCCACGAGCTCCGAACCCCGCTCACTGCCATCAAGGGGTTCGTTTCCACGCTGCTGATGGATGATACGGGCTTCGAGGAGGTCGAACGGCGGGAGTTCTACGGCATCATCGATTCCGAATGCGACCGCCTGACCCGGCTGATCAACGACCTGCTCAACATCGCCCGCATCGAGGCCGGAGAATCCCTGAAGCCTTCGTATTCTCAGGTCAGCGTGCGGGAGCTTGCGCAGAAGGTGGTCATGATCCAGAAGCAGTCCACCCACCGGCACACTCTGTTCTTAGATGCGCCCGCTGAACTGCCCAAGATTACAGCGGACGAGGATAAGCTGGATCAGATTCTTACGAACCTGATCAACAATGCCATCAAGTACTCGCCCGGCGGTGGCGAGGTGCACCTCATCATTGAGGACCTTCCGGATGCGATTCGATTTGGAATCTCCGACCAAGGAATGGGCATTCCGAAGGAGCATCTCGCCAAGGTCTTCGAAAAGTTCCACCGCGTGGACAATCGGGATAACCGGAAGGTGTACGGGACGGGATTGGGCCTGTTCTTGGTGAAGCACCTCGTGGAGGTTATTCATCAGGGGCGCATTTGGGCGGAGTCGGAGGTCGGCAAGGGCTCGACCTTCTGGTTCGAGGTCCCGAAACATCTCGATCCCGAACTGGTGGACGACTAGTATTCATCCCTTCACAGTCGTACTGTGAAGGGCAGATCCCGGCGGTGTTGGTGTCTGGGGTTGGGTGGCGTTCGGAAGGTTCCGGTAGACGAGGACCCCAACACATCGGGGGAGATCGAAGCCAACCCCTTCACAGTACGACTGTGAAGGGATAAAACATCGGGCAAGTAGCTGACGTTTCAGACGAAGGCCGGGCTGATTGCCGCGGTGAAAAGCTAGTCGGCTTTCCACTCCACATGCCCGTCGCCGAAGAGCACCGCGCGGCCGCCGGGACTGGGAATGTAGCCTAACTCCATGGTCGGCGCGATGGTACCGCCGGACCCTGTGTACACGAAGTTATCGAGCAGCGATCCGGTCTTGAGGTAGGGCAAGACGTCATCATGGAACGAGGCGGCCCCGGGGATGGCGTCATCGTTGTCCGATGCGAACATCACGATGGCAATGCCGATCTGTTTGCCGGTGGAGAGCGCTTCGGTCTTTTTTGCGGCGATTGCGGCCTGCTCGTATTGGTCGCGGGATGTGCGGGCAATCGGGCGGATCCACAACGCTCCCTGAGAGTGGTAAACGATTGCGCCGCAGTCGCCGATGATCTGCCCGTCTTCCGCATCGGTGCAAACGGTCAGCTTCGGGCCACTGGACTTTCCTCGAACCCCAAGCCAAACAACTTTCGCCGCGGCCGGGTTGTCGCCGCCGGAGATCGGAATCGTCCCAGCCCCGATCTCCAGCGGCAAGAGTGGCTTCGTCGTTTCTGCGACGGGTGGCGGCGGCGAGTCGCATTCACTGGATTCGCCGGTCAGTAAATCGAGCACGAGACACTTTAGTGCTGGGCGATTCTCTTGGGTCGGAGCGTTAAGGAACTGTTCCGCAAAGAGCGCGGTCGCTCCGGACTGCCATCGCAAGAATGTGACGGATTCGGCTGGATGAATTTTCAGAGGCAACGGTTTCTCGCCTTTTACATCAAACACCCAATGCTGTATTGAGGGTGGGTCCCAGGCTCCCGCTGAAGGGAACAGCTCTACGTAGGCGCATGGCGAATCAGGCGAGACTTCCAACTCGATCGATTCATTTGGCTTTGAGTCGTACTGGTATGAGATCATCATTCGGCTAATGCGTAGGAGTGTGAACGTGCCTGGCGATTGCGCATCTGGTGCCGGTGCCCTGAGAACTAGGACGAAGGCATTGTTAGTGCCCGGCATCCAGGCCATTTCCACGACTTTCACCGCGCTGTCCACGGACTTCCAAATTTCTTTCGTCACGCCCTTCTCTGCGTCGTATGCCACAAGGGAAGTGGTTGGGACGGATGGGAGCGGCTGCGCTCCCAACACCATATTTGGCCGGATCCGCAACTCTTCGCGCACTGCAAGAATGTACTTGCCGTTCGCCGACGCCGCGACTATTTTGACGGTCGGCGCGGCGATGAGTTCCGGAGCTAGCAGGAGGAAGGCGTCCTTATCGGTCAGCAGCACATCCGACAACGAAGGTGCTTCGCCGAAAACCGCGATTGGCAGAAGGAGGACTGCTACAAGCGCCGCTAGCATAGTTAATCCTGCTGCTGTCCTATTTTCCCGCAGGCGGTGCCGGCCGCATGATCGGATAGAGGCGGATGTTGCGGAAATGGATTTCGCCGCCCTCGGACTGAAGGCAGATCTTTCCTGCTACCTCTTCCGCTTCGAGGCCGTGATTGACGAGCTCACCGTTGATCTTCAGAATAATCTCGCCGCCGTTGACGATTATTTCATAGTCGTTCCATTCGCCCATCGGTTTTTCCGCCGTCTTGACGCGCTGTTGGTAGATGCCGTTGAGCTTGTTCGGGTGGTCGGGAGGGGTTACGAGCTTCTCGCCATCGATCAGGAAGAAATCGCCAGCGGTTCCGGTCATGAGCTGCGCCTCAATGCTTTTTGGCCACACCTTGTCCGGTCCTACCATTCGGAGCAGCACGCCGCTGTTGACCGCGTTCTTGGGGTCGGGCCAGCGCCATTCCAGCTTAAGAATGAAGTTGGTGTAGTCGGTGGTCGTGCGGATGTAGCCGTTGGGCGTGCCTTTGCAGACAATGGATTTCTCTCTTGTATCCACGTGCCACACGTCTTCCATCTTCACGTTCGGATCCGTGAGGCAGTAGGTCCAGCCGGTCATATCCTTTTCGTTGAACAGCTTGATCGCTTTGCCGAGCTTCAGGTTGGGAAGAACTTTCCCAGGCTGGACTTGGGTTTGGCCGAAGCCGACGGCACAGGCCGCCAACATAGCAAGGATCGAAATCGTTGTCTTCATACTTTTCACCTCATTTTTCGAATTGTCAAGCAACCGGGGTTCGTCCGGGCATCGCCACTATTTCAGGCATCGCCGGACCGAACGCTACATTCTCCCGTACCAGGTTCAGCTTCGAGTCCATTGCCTGATCCCAGGTGATCTCCTGTCCGGTATAGGCGACCATTCGGCCCAGAATCGCCGACATGGTGCTTTCGGCTACCCGCTGGGCCTCATTGAGCGGCTGACCGGCTCGAATGCTTGCGATCAGGTCCGTGTGCTCTTGCACGTAGGGAGCCTGATCGCCCTTCCAGTCATAGTCCGTCTTTCCGCGAATCCATCCGCCGGGATCGGACTTGCCTTCGGTTCCGACGACGAACTCGCTGACGTTGGAATGCGTGTTGTCGGTCTGGCGGCAGAAGCTATGCACCACCTGGCCGTCCGGGTATTCGAACTGAATGGCGAAATGATCGAAAATGGCGCCATACGCCGGATCGGTCCGCACCTGCCGGCCGCCCATTCCGAATGCCTTGACCGGATGAGCCTGCATCGCCCAGTTGGCGATGTCAATGTTGTGGATGTGCTGCTCGCAAATGTGATCGCCCGAGAGCCAGGTGAAGTAGAGCCAGTTGCGAAGCTGCCACTCCATGTCGGTCATATCCGGTTTGCGGGGCACGCTCCACAGCTCGCCGCCGTTCCAGTAGACGTCGGCATAGATGATCTTGCCGATGGCGCCGTCGTGGATGCGCTTCATGGTTTCCAGATAGCTCTTCTGGTGCCGCCGCTGGGTGCCGGAGACAACGGCGAGCCCCTTGTCCTTCGCGATCTTGCCGGCGTCCATCACCATCTTGATGCCGGTTGGACAGACCGCGACCGGCTTTTCCATGAAGATGTTCTTGCCCGCCGCCACCGCCGCCGCAAAATGGACCGGGCGAAAGCCGGGCGGGGTGGCAAGGATCACCATGTCGACGTCGGTCGCCAGCAGCTTCTGATAGGCGTCAAAACCAGTGAAGCACATATCGTCGGTCACGCCATACTTGTCGCCGAGGCCTTTTAAGTTCTCTCGTGAGCCGTTGAGCCGATCGGGAAACAGGTCGGCCATGGCGACGATCTTGACACCGTCGGATGATGCCGCGCAGTCGTGTGCGGCGCCGGTGCCTCGGCCCCCGCATCCGATGAGGCCGACCTGGATTGTGTCTGAACCATTGATATGAACGCTATTCATCTCTGCACCTCTCCTAAATCAGCGGCGTTCGGCCGGGCATTGCGACCGCGTCGCATTCCATCGGTCCGAACGAGCGGATATCCCGCATTAGGTCAAGTTTGGAATTGAGGGCCTGCTCCCACGTGATCTCTTGGCCGGTGTATGCGGCCATCCTACCCATGATGCATGTCAGCGTGCTTTCCGCGACCTGCTGCCCCTCGTTGAGCGGCTTGCCGTCGCGCAGACTCTTGATAAAGTCCCCATGCTCCTGGACGTAAGGGCTGAACTTCCCGCCGACATAATCGATCTTGTCGCCCTTCTTGATCCAGCCTACCGGGTCGTTGAAGCCTTCGGTATAGGCGCTCCCCTCGGTGCCGATAAAGTAGTTGCACACCTTGTTGAAGCAGTTGTCCATCTGGCGGCATTGCCCATGCACTTTTGCGCCGCTCGGATATTCGTATTCGATGGCAAAGTGATCATATACACCACCGAAGGCCGGGTCGGTACGGACCTGGCGTCCGCCCAGGGCGTTTACCTTCGCCGGGTGGGATTCGTTGACCCAGTTCATGATGTCCAGGTTGTGGATGAACTGCTCGGCCGGCTGGTCCGCGGACAGCCAGGTGAAATACAGCCAGTTCTTGATCTGCCACTCGATATCGGACATGCCGGGCTTGCGGGGCACGTTCCACAATTGGCCCATCATGTAATAGGCATTGCAGATTGTCAGCTTTCCGATTTCGCCCTTGTGGATGCGGTTCATGATCTCTTGGTAGCCGCCGTGGTGGCGATACTGCGTACCAGCCAGCATCCCAAGACCTTTCGAGTCCGCCATTTTCGCCGTTTCCATCACGTGCCGGACGCCGGTCGGACAGGTGGCGATCGGCTTTTCCATAAACACGTGCTTGCCTGCCTCGATCGCGGCACGGACGTGGAATGGGCGGAACCCGGGCGGGGTCGCGCAAAGCACAATGTCCGGTCCGCTCATCAAAACGTATTCAAATGCGTTGAATCCGGTGAAGCACTTGTTGTCGATGATCTTGACCTTGTCGCCCAGGTCCTGGAGATTGGCGCGGCAACTGTCGAGCCTTTCTTTGAAAAGGTCCCCCAGGGCGATGATCTCGACGCCTTCCGAACTGGTCAGGCAGTCACGGGCGGCTCCGGTACCTCGGCCGCCGCAGCCGACTAGGGCAATTTTGAGCTTGTCGGAGCCCGCTGTCCAGGCATAGTTCTTCTTTGGAAGGCCGAGCGCGGTCAGGCTGGCCGCCGCTGCGGAACCCTTGATGAACTCGCGACGGGTTAAATCTTTCTTCATGGCTTACTCCTCACATACGACCCGGAAGCCCGCGAACGGTCCGTCGGAGAGCCACCATTTGCTTTTTGGGCTCTGTGGGTCGCTTGTCTGCCAAGTGATATCATATTTCTTTCGCGCCGCGGGTCCAATCTCCTGCGCCTCATCTTTATAGGATCCGCCGCATAGGATAGGTTTGCCGTCCTGCCCCCTTACCCACTCCGCGACATTGCCGATCATGTCGTAGAGACCCCACGCGTTGGCGTCCTTCTTGGCCACTTCGTGGGTCTTTATCTCCGCGTCATCCCGGAACCAGGATGCCTTGGCTGCGTCGCCAGCGTCCGCGCCCGCCCGGCAGGCATATTCCCATTCGGCTTCGGTCGGCAGGCGGAATTTCTTGCCGACTTTGGCCGACAGCCATTTGCAGTACATTTCCGCAGCGTTGTATGCGACGCTGCCGGCGGGCCAGCCCTTGTGGCCCCAGCCTCGGTCGGGCGGCAGATAGGGTCGGCTCGGTCTCGATTGGGCATCGACGCCTTTGGCCTGTTGCTCCGGGGTCAGGTCGAAGCGAAACGCCCAGATGTCGTACTCATCCCACGTGACTTCGGTCTTTTCCAGCTTGAATGGCTTGATCTCCACTTCTTTGCCTGCGAGGGTGATCTTTCCGGCGGGGATGGAGATGAGGTCGAACTTGACGAGCGAGTCGGGGATCTGGATCGTCGTCGGGTTGTCGGCAAATGCCGGCACGAGCGTTGTCGCCAAGAGCGCTAGTAGGGCAGGAGCTTTTCCCGCCAACGTGGTAAACGGCTGAACCATGGGTCTTTTATCTCTCTTCATGCTGCTTCGTTTGGGCGATCCCGGCCTACACCGGTTCCATTATACGCAACTCCACATGGGCGTTCAAGTGAACATGACGGTATACGCGGCGGATCAGGCGTCCGCCGAACAGGCTTGCACCGCCGCTTTTGACCGAATCGCGCAGATCGACGCGATGATGAGCGACTACCGGCCGGACAGCGAGTTGATGCGGCTGTGCGATCGGGCAGGGCAGGGGCCGGTGCCGGTCAGCCCGGAACTTTTCCTGGTTTTGCGGCGGTCGGTTGAGCTGTCGCGGGCTTCGGACGGAGCGTTTGATGTTACGGTCGGGCCGGTGGTTACGCTGTGGCGGACGGCGCGTAGGACCGGGGTGTTGCCGAGCGCCTCGGAGATTGCCGCTGCCCGGTCGCTGGTTGGTTGGCAGCGGATCAAGTTGGATCGGAATCAGCGGACGGTCGAATTGGCGATGCCTGGGATACGACTGGATTTGGGGGGCATCGCGAAGGGTTACGCATTGGATTGTGCCATGTCCGTGCTGCGGCAGAATGGGATCGAGCGGGCGTTGATTGAGGCCGGGGGGGATATCGTCATGTCCGGTCCTCCGCCCGGGACTGTGGGTTGGCGGGTGCAGATGCAGAGCGCTGGCGCGGAACTTGTCGTTCCCACCGGCCGCCGGGTGCCGCCGCTTCCCATGTCGCACTTGGCGCCGGAAGCCGCGGCGTCCTCCAAAACTCTGCCTAGAATCTTGGAGCTGCATGACTGCGCGGTGTCAACGTCCGGGGATACGGAGCAGTTTGTGATCTTCAGCGGGAAGCGGTACTCGCATATCGTGGACCCGAAGACGGGTTTGGGTCTAACGACCAGGACGGAGGCGACCGTCATCGCCAAGGACGGCATCACGTCCGACTCGCTCGCGACCGCCTTCTGCGTCCTTGGGGCGGACGGAGCGGGCGAGACCTTACGTGCCTTCCCTTCGGTGCGGCTATTTATTACTGAGGCGAATTAACAAGAGCTCGTCGGCATCGTTGCAAAGGGTATTGCCTGGATTCTGGGTTCCATTCTCAGGGAACAGTTGACTTCGGAGTATGATGCTAGCCAGTTGTGAAATCTGGCTCGATTTTGGATCGTGAGATTTAACGAAGGTACCATTGCGATACAGCAATCGTAGATACATGAGAGTAATCCGATGCAAACCCACGGCGTAACTGACATTTCATCTGTGGACAGACCTTTGCCTGGCTCATATCCCGATAAGATTTCGGGAAGGAATGGGCGAAGATTGGTAGCCTCGCTGTTTTCGGTCGCGTTACTGAATGTGCTAACGGGTGGTTTCCTGGCATATTCTCTGGCGATCGGATCGCCCTTAGTGTATGTGGCGGCGCCACTTCTTGTCATCGCGGTCGCCGCAAGCGTCACGATTAGTGGAAAGATGATTGAGGCCGAGTTCCTGCAGAGACTGAAGATAAAAACTGCCGAGCCAGGGAAGCAACCATCAATGACGCCATCAGAGCGGCCGACTTACCCTTTGCGTGGGAAGGCGGTAACGCTAGTCGATCCGTTCGAACCGGTATCGATAGATGAGTGGACAGCCACTAGTTGATCCTCTTAGATACCCACATTTGGATATGGTGGGTTCATAGCAGCAAGGAACTTAGCGACAGCTACAGAGTTTTTCTCACGGAAATGACCGACTTGAACGTCCCCATTCGTGTCAGCGCGATCTCTTGCTGGGAAGTAGCGAAGCTGGTCGAGCGAAATCGCCTTCAGCTGCATATGCAGATTGAGGATTGGTTTCAAGACGCGCTTGCACCATCGGGAATTCAAATCGCGGAACTGACACCGGAAATCGCGGTGGAATCGACCCGATTACCAGGGGAATTTCACAAGGATCCGGCCGATCAAATCATCGTCGCCACAGCGAGAGTTCAAAACTATGTCCTTGTGACTTCCGATGAAAAGATACTTCTCTATGACCACGTTCGAAAGGTGACATGATGGAGGACCGTTTCCTCTAACATCGTGGACGGGTGGTTGCCCGTGCTGACAGTGACGATTGCTGTCCCTTCACAGTCGCTCTGCCAAGGGGATCTGTTACGCCAGTTGGATGCCTTCTTCCGACAAGCGGCGATAGATGGCCTTTCGCAATTCGCTTTCGGCATCAAGTCGGTCGACGTTTTCGCGCGCCCGGGCGGCAAGCGAGAAACCGATGCCCGCGCCGCCAACGTCGATAACGCGAAATTCCGTAGGATACTCCGATTCCAAAAAGCGATCCAGTCCGGCAGTGACTTCGAGGCATAGATTTTCCAACCGATTGATCTCTGTGCCGTTGGCGACACGGGAAGTGATCTCCACGCGGCGCGCATCCGGCGCGGCAAGGTTGCTGATCACGCTCTTTGCCAACGTAACATTGGGAACCACAATGGGCCGGCCGTCGCAAGAATGCAGCCACGTGTTGCGCCAACCAATGCGTTCGACGATGCCTTCGTGGCCGCCGTCAATCCTCACGAAATCTCCCGGAACGATGGGCCGGTCGATCATCAGATAGACTCCCGCGAAAAGGGAAGACAGCGTATCTTGCAGGCCGAGCGCGATCGCCGCGCCCGCGATTCCCAATGAAGCCAGCAGTGGACCAATTTTGTACCCGAATAGATCCAGCGTGAGCAGCAGACCCACGATCCAGACGGTTGCAATGGCTGATTTCGCAAGGATGCCGACGATGTCGTGGGCATGGACGGTGTTTTCCCGCGACGTGTACCATCGCACGGCGACATTGATCAGCCGCACGGCGGCGAGGACGCCGAGCAGTGTGGCCAGCGCCAAGGATACGTGCGCGCCGATACTCAAGACGGTGTCGTGCCACGGCCAAAGCAGAAACGCCTCGTAGCCGCCAAACAGCAGAATCCCCCAGCAGACCGATGGACGAAGTGCGGCGGCGGAGGTCTGATGCGACTCCACTCTTCGAATCGCGGCGAGCCGATTCGCGGCACCATGCAGGACGGCGGATGCGATCCAGGCAACGACCAGCGAGCCGGCGACGGTGAGGCCGGAATTGATCAGCAGCTCGGCGACCTTGGCCGGCGTGAGAGGTTCCACCTAGTTGTTCTTCGCCGCGATGGCGTCGAGTCTTGCCAGAAGGAGCGGATTTGTCTCCCGCTCCCGATGGGTGAGCGCGATGTCGGATTTGCCGATTGCCACCAGGGTTTCGATCGCATCCAGCCGCACGCCCCAATCCTTATCATCTAAGAACCGAACCGCGTACGATTCGGCATCTGCGACTTTGAGTTGTCGAAGTACCTTTAGGGCCATTCGTTTGTCCCTCTCGATATCGGAGGCGAGATATGCATTTAGCAGCGGAATAACGATGGGACCGAGCTGGACAAGAGATACTGCAGCGGCTTCGCGAACGGGCATGGAATCTTCGGACAGGGCGTCGGCGAGAACTTCCGCCGCTCTCGGGTCGCCGATCTGTCCCAAGGCGATCACGGCTTCTAGTGCGATTGTTTCGTCTGGGCTGATCGCCGGGATAATTAGTTCCGGGACAAGGTCCTTCGCCTTTAGCGCACCCGCGACACGCAGCGCTTGCTTGATGAACTTGGGATTGTATATTAGTGGCACGAGATAGTCGGCGGCGGAGGTGATTTTGATCTCCTGCACCATCCGCAACAGGTTCTTCGTCTGATTCTCGTCCGAATCGTTCAGGTGTTTCACGAGGAGAAGTTGCGCTTCCGGGCCTACCGCGCCAAACACTTCGACGAAGGTCCGCATGCTCAGGTTATCCACTGTTTTAAGCTTCTTGTACGCCAGGTATTTGCAGGCTGGGAGGCCGATGCCGATCAGCTTGTGGCGGGCCGCTCGTACTTTTTCACGCGCGCCGCCGACCTCCCACAGACTGGCATCCTTGTAGATCTGCTCCATGTCTTTCTCGTTCGGGGCGGGGATGGATCCGACGATGGGCGGTTTTGGCGTTTCGGTTGCCTGCGTGGTCGTCTCGGTTTTTAGCGGATCGGGCATGTCGAGCGCGACCGCCCACTGATCTTTGACCGCAACTTGGCCGTCCGCGAATCCTGGATAATAGCGATCCGCGCCGCCGAGATCGACAAAGATGCCGACGCTTCCGGATCCGCGCGCGGGATTGCCGACCGCCGGCGGGCCATTATATCCGTCATCGCCGGCAGAGTCAACGAATATACCCACGCCGTTCGCATTGCCGACGCCGGGTTTGGTATTTGCGCCTGTGTATGCGTCGTTGCCTGCGCGATCCAGCATGACCGCGACGCCGTAATCGTGGCCGATGGCGTGCATCGCGCCCTTCTTGCAGGAATAGGAATCGTCGCCGCCCATATCCATCAGCGCGGCGACGGTCAGGTGCATGGCGGACGCTTGCGAGTAGTAGTAGCTATCGTAGCTATCATGTCCGCCCATGTCGAGAAGCGCGCCGAAAGAGAACCAGTAGCTTGCGCCTTGGGCATAGCTTTCGGCGCTGTATGTGTCGTCCCCAGCGCCGTCATAAAGGAAGCCGATGCCGCCCGATTTGCCGCCGGTGTCTTCGCGGAATCCTGTCGCGAACCCCTGCGCGAAACTATAATGGACCTTTTCTTTTTCTAACAGCGGCGCGTTGAGAAGCCACCCTCCGGCGCGGTAGATATCGTTGCCGCGATGGTCGGAAAGAATGCCGATTCCCATCGTTGCCGCCGCGCCTTGCGCCATGAACCAGGCGTCGTGGAGATCGTTACCCGCCCAGTCATCAAGCCACCCGAGGCCGAACATCGCGAACCCTTGCGTCATGGTCTTTCCCGTGTAGACATCGTTGCCGGCTCGATCGATAAGCATTCCGACGCCGGCCAGCCCCGCGCCGAAACAGAGATGCCCGCCGCGAAAAGTGTCATCGCCCGCGACATCATAGAGCAGGCCGATTCCGAGCAGTCCCGCTCCGCCGGAAAGATCGCCGAGATCGTAGTTGTCGTTGCCCGCCAGATCGATGATCATGGTCGCGTTGCCGATTGCTCCGCCGGTTGCACCGCGGTAGGTGTCGTTGCCACCGAGTTCGATGATTGCGATCACATCGCGCCCGTAGTCATGAACGTCATCTCCGGTCCCCGCAATGACAATTCTTCCGTAGGCAGTGTTTATGGAGACCTTACCGCGCCAATTAGAAATCATTCTGCGTGCATGGGAAAAATCTGAAGCCAGTTCGTGCGATTGCCACGAGAGCAAATCAGCAACGTTGGCAAGTTCGCGCATATCGATCTTATCGAGAAGTTTCCAGACAGAATCGGGTTTTAATCTTTTAGCATTTGGCTTTTGAAAATCGAACTGAATCTTCGTCTCTTCTTCCAAAGCGATTTGAGGCAAGCTGTTAATGAGATCGCGCCTTTCCGACTCATTGAGGGGACGAAACACTTTGGAGAGACGTGCGTTTACATATTCCACCGATTCTATCAATCGTCGTGCCGGCTCATGCAAAGCTTTCGGCAATTGCCGCAAATTGCTATTATTCTGAAAGCCGCCTACCATCGCCGGAATTGTCTGATGATAATCGGAGAAGAGCGGACTCATCAAGACTGACGGAAGCCGTTCGAAGCGCTGGAACAAATGGCTCCTCAGTATCTCCACTTCCACCGGCACGGCGAGCGGATCATCCAGGCACCTGTCCACAATCGGCAGCCGATATTTGTCGTTGAACGGGCGCTTGTTGTAGCGCAGGTCCTCCGGCGTCATGTTCATCGCATGCAGGGCCGTCTCGATCCCCTGCCGCTCCGCCGGGGTCCAGTCCACGGAGCAGCTGTCTTGGGAAAGCAGCCCCATCATCGCCACGAGAAACACCATTCCTCACCTCTTGCTTGAACCATTCGCCTCGAGAAGGCCCGTCTCCCCGATTATAGCTGCCAAAAATATTTCCGCTTAACTACTTGACATTTATCGTAATTAGCTTATAATAATAAACAAGTACTTATATCTATACTAAATTGAGAGATAAATGAGGTGTTGGTATGCGCTCGATCGCCCTTGCCGTGCTGTTGCCGGCGCTGGGCTTTTCGCAAGACGAGATCAAGATTCCCAACGTATGGCCTATTCCGTTCGATGCGCCATCGGTTGGCCAGATGTGGACCGATTTCGGCTTCACGTGGGACCCTACCGGCTACATTTGGGAGAGCCTTTCCGCGGTTGTCACCCAAGACTATTGGGGCAATCGTTACGGGTTCTTGGCGATACGATTGACCGAGGGGCAGGGCGTGCAGGGATTTCCGCGTATATTTGTCGCCGATATCGACGGCAGCGGGCCTTCGTTTACAAACTTTGGCGCGGGTTGGTCGCCGGATGCGACCACGAAGAGCGTCATCCAGGTCGGCGACGATTACGCGTTGACCGCCGGTCCTCCCGGGGCGATGAACATGGCGGGCAATTGGGTGTATCGATTCCATGGGACTGAAGGATCGCCGGTCGGCAATCTGATCTCCATGACGGATCCGATCGGGCGAGTCTATCAGTTCGATTGGCACCTCGAGAGCGGTTATGTCGAAGTGACCGATCCGACGGCGGCGCATCCCATACGGATTCATTGGAGCACTCTGCCTTCTCCCTATACCGACGCGATACTCGCATCGGGCCCGTTCGATGACCCGACGAAGAATTTTGGCCGGATCGCGGCGACCGATCCGGCGGCTTCCACAGCTGGCGCGGATTGGGGGGCGAGCGTTGGAGAGGATGAAGAGGCGCTCGAATGCAGCCAGACTCTTTCTTGGATTGTAGGCCAAACCGACGCCACCGCGACGCTCGTCGACGCCTGGAGTCAGCTCGTCAGCAACTACGTCGTCAATCCGCAAGTACCATACGTTTCGGACGCATCGCAAAGCCTAGGATCGACGGCTCCGGTTACGATTGCCTATACCTATAATGACTTACCCGATCCGGAACTGTTGGTCGACTACGGCAGGTCCGTCGGCTATCCGACGCATGAATTTCATTACACGCATCATCCCACTTCCAACACCACCGAACTGAGCGCGACTTCTCTGTCCGGTTTGAAATTTCAGAACGCGTGGACCGCGCCGAGCGTTACGACGCAACTCGACTCACAAGGGTTGCCGGTCAGCATTCAAATGTCGACGGAGATCGATGGCAATTTCGGATCCATCGACAGCGCGATTGACCGGCTATCCAATGGCAACGTTTGGAGAGTAACGGACTTTGAAGGCAATCCGTGGCTGGTGGGCTGGGATGGATTCAATAAGACTTCGGAGACGTGGCCGAACAGTTTTGCGGAGAATTTTGGGTACGGCACGGACTGGTATATCGGCAACGGCAACTACGATCCGAATACGCATAATCCAACGAATGCCTTGACGCAAATCTGGAATCCGGCGCAGAACAAATGGCACATCAATTACGGCGCCAATTATGAGGTTGCTGAGATTTGGGAGCCAAGAATCGACGCGCCGACCAAGCTCTCATACTATTCATCAGGTCCATATCAAGGCTGGACCAGCCAAATCACCGACGCTTCCGGCCGAATTAGCAAGTTTTTGGACTATTCGGCGTTTGGCAACGTCACATCGTCCCGCAACTATCCTCTCGACGATCCATCCACTCCGGGCGTGATTGAAGGTGGGGAGAATGGGGGCGTCACGACGCAATTCAGCTACAACGTGATGGGCCAGCCTACTCAAATCCTCTACAGCGATGGGAACCACTTCGATCTCTCCTATACTTCGGGCAAGCTGGTTCACGGGACGGACGAGCGAGGCCGAATCTTCAACCTCGCCTACAATCCGGCGGGTTCCGAAGATACCGGCTTTCCCTATCAGGTTTCCGTCCCGTTTTGGTCCAATTGGCAAGGACAATCGTATCCGGCGAGAGACCTGCTGACGCTCGATTTCAACAGCTACGGTCAACTGTCGAGCGCCGCCTGTGGCAATGGCGCGAAGGAGACTTACTCTTACGGCGCGCTGGAAGAACCCGACTCCCAATCGTTCGATTCCTGGGACGGATCGACCGTCGCGTCACGCACAGTTCTGTTCAACTACACAACCGATGGATTGATCCGGCAGATCGTCCGGCCGACCGGCACGGTCAGCTATGAATACAACAAGAACCGATGGCTGCGCAAGAGGATATTTGGCACGACAACGCACGAATATGTGTATGACCCGGGCGGAGTTGTCCAGTCCGCGAAGGTGACCGATAGCGGCGTGGAGCTGCGACGAACTGACTTTATCTACGACCCTCTCACGAATTGGGTGAGCCGGATGACGCAATACCCAAATGGGCCGGGGACCGGATACGTCATCGACTACCTGTATACGCCCGACGGTTCCGTCAGCCGAGAGACTCTGAAGCTCGGATCGACGATTCTGCAACGCCTCAACTACACGTATGACGCGGCCGGTCGTGTGATAGAAATCGACGATGACACAACTTCGCCGACGGAAGTGACGACCTTCACCTACGACGGCGCGGGCAATCTCGTCCTGATCTCGATGGCCGGGGAAAAGCTGGAGACGTCCCTTTATTGGGGTGATTCGGCCGGTCACGGACATGATTTCCTCGAGCGAGTGGAGCATCGCAAGGTCGCATTCCAAATGATGCTGTTCGGCAATCCGGGCGCGGTGCTAGCGAGTTACTCTTACGCTCCGTATCCCGACAACCTGCCTGCGTCTTCCACCGAAATGGTCGGTCTGAGCACCACCAACGTTGCATGGGCATACGATCCGTACGGGCAGCTTCGTCAAGAGACCCGCGCGGGCACGCCGACCAACTTCACATATGACCTGGGCGGGAATCTGGCCACTTTGGGCACGCGCACATTCACGGAATATTCGGCCGGCACGGTCCATACGAATCAGCTAGCGACAGACAGCGGAGTGGCCAGCTATCTTTACGATAGCAACGGAGCTCGGTCGCAAAGAACGGATGCGGCGGGTGTCACGGACACCAATTTTGACAGTTTGGACAATCTTGTTGAAGTACGGCTGTCCGGCTCACCCATCAATCAAGCATCCTATGACGCCCTAGACCAACGCGTTAAGCAAACGGTTGGCACCACCACCAGCTACTATCTATACGATCAGTTCGGTGACCTGATTGCCGAGCTGAATAGCGCCGGCAATTTGGTCGCTCGCTATGTGTGGGGTCCGGCGGGTCCGGTGTATCAGGTGGCGGGCGCCGCACGAAAATATTACCTTGGGGACGGCCTGGGAAATTCCCGGCTTCTTGTCACCAATCAGGGCACGATCACCGACAAATACACATACGACGCCTGGGGCAACATCGTAAGTCAGACGGGCGCCACTTCCAATCCATTCCGTTGGAATTCGGCTGACGGCTACCAATACATTCCCGCCACAAAGCTATATCACATTGGCGCTAGGGAGTACGACCCGCATGTTGGCCGGTGGCTGCAGCGGGACCCGATCGGACCGTTCGGCAACGACCCAAATGTCTATTCCTATTGCGGCAACAGTCCCATCGTTCGATCGGATCCCTCCGGCGAGTGTTGGTGGCTGATAATGGACGGGGCATTCTTCTTGTACGATTTGGGAGAAGGGATCGGGGCGGAACTCTCCGGCGATTCGGAGACTGCGCGGCAGAAGTTCATGGACGCCGCAATCGACGTGGCCTGTGCGGCGGTCCCATTTGCGGCGCCGCCATTGGTAAAGGGGTTGATCAAAGGCACGCAGGAGGCCGTCGAGTATTTCAAGGTAGCAAAGGAATCTCATGCATGTTTTCCGGCGGGAACACCGGTACTGACGCCCACGGGCTACACGGCCATCGATCAGCTTCATTCGGGTGACGTCGTGGTCGCTCGCGATGCGTCGACCGGGCTGAATACGACCGCCAAGGTGCTATCTCTGATCGAGCTTCCTGGGGCGGAGAGATTGCGTTTGACGTTCGCCTCGCAGGGCGCCTTGGAAGTGACTGGCGAGCACCCCTTGTATCGGGTCGGTTCCGGCTGGGTCCCCGCGTCCCGACTGAAGGTCGGCGATTGGTTGGTGACGCACTCCGACCAGGTGCAGATTACGGCTATCGAGTCGCTTCCTGCCGTCCCCGTTTATAACCTCTCGGTTGATTCACCTCACACCTACTTTGTCGGCTCGGATCAGGTTTTGGCGCACAACAAGTGGCTTGCGGGCTTTTGGACCGGCATCAAGAACAAGTGGGCTAGTCTCGGTAACTGGATCCGGAAGCTTCTTGGGCTCGGTAACTGTTTCCCTGCCGGCACGCTTGTGTGGACAGAAGACGGGATGCGGCCGATCGAGCAGATTCGGCCCGGGGACAAGGTGTTTGCCGTCGGCGGCGCCACCGTACAGCGGATGGGGAAGATTGCGTCGCCGGCACCTGGGACCGCCGAATTGAAGGTGCATCTCGCTTCAGTCACGCGGGCGTTCGTTCGGCAGGTGGAGAGCTTGGTCGTTCTCGGTCTTTCTGACGGAACCATTCTCCGACTGACCGAGGAGCACCCGGTCTATGTCCCTGACGCCGGATGGGTTCCCGCTGGGCTGCTTCAAGTTGGCAACTGCGTCCAGACCCGCGCAGGACCGCTTCAGATTGCGGTGGTCTCGAGAGAGGTCTTCCCTGTCAAGGTGTACAACCTGGAGGTCGGCGAGGACCATACCTACTTTGTCTCGCCAGCCGGAATTCTGGTTCATAATCAGTGCGGTCAGAAGCACCACGTGATCACGAGAAGGACCGAGCGGGCGCTGGCGAAGCACCAGACCCTCGCCGGAAAAGTTTCCAGGGAGGATGCCAATTTGATGGTTAGAGCGAAGGATGCCGCTGCTCACGACGGCTATTGCAGCTGGCATAGAGAATTCGACCCGACTGTGGAGGATTGGTTGGGCACCAATAGGAAGGCGACAATCGAGGAGTTCGAAGGATTTCTCCAGGATTGGTACGGTCGACCTGATTCCCAAAGCAAATTCCCAGGCTATATTCCAACCCTTCGTGGAGGAATTCCCCGCCGATGAAGTTCTTTCTGATAAATCGGGGCCTTAGTGGCTCCCCGACATACGAAGCCCACTACGCCGAGCCTGACGAGGTTGATCCGGTTCTGATTGGAGACGGTCCCCGTTGCCCCGAATGCGGAAGTCAGCTTGGTCACAAAGTGTGGTTACCTCCCCATCTGTTTGAGCTGAGCAACACGAAATATCCCGACCTACTTCATGTCACCTTTTCGCTCTTCGCATCGGATCGGCTCTTGCAGATTGTCTTAGATAATGGTATCACCGGAATTGAAAGTATGGCACCTCCTGCGACCGTCGTCCGAGTGGCCCATCGTTCGCTTGACAAATTGAAAAAGCAGCCGCCCGTTTATCGGGAAATTCATCTCATCCAACTTCCACTTAAGTTTGATGAAAGGATGTCGGGTTTTGTTCGGAAATCGAAGGATATGTGTATATTTTGTCAGTCAAATGAGCAGGTCAAGAAATATAATGGCCTAATTCTCGATACCCAGAACTACGATGGCACAGACCTCTTTGAAGTCATTGGTTGGGGTGGCTATCAGTTCGCTTCAGAGAGGGCCGTCGAAATCTTTCGGATAAACAACGTCACGGGTGTCGACTTTGTCTCCGCTGAGACATACGTGCCGTTTTGGATGATTCCTGAATGGTGGAAACTGGACAAGCTATCACCGCTTGCTCGGTGATTAATCTGTATTAGCAAAGAGCTGTTGCCGGTCCATGACTTTCGCAAGGGCAGACGCAAGCGATTCCAGGTCCTGCCGGGCCTTTGCCACCGCCTCGGGCTTGGCGCGGTCCACAAACATCGGGTTGCCCAGGCGGCCCTTCACCGCTTCCAATTCGGCTTCCAGCTTTTGGCGCTCGCGATCCAGCCGGGACCGCTCTGCGCCCATATCGATGACGCCTTCGATAGGCAAGTAAATGTCCGCTCCCCCGGCGGATATCTCGACCCTCTTCACGTCGTGTCCGGGCATGGCGAATTCCACGCGCTCGAACCATGCTTGGCCCGCAATCAGGCCGTCTTCCTGAGCGATAGCGGCGGTCGCTTCTTCCGATTGGGCGACGATGTACACGAGTGGCAGGGTCTGCATCGCGGAAATTCCCACTTCGGCGCGCAGATTTCTCACACCGCGCACGATCTCCATCAACGTCTCCATCGCCTTTTCCGCCTCCGGATCGCGTGGGGTGGGTGTGGGCCAATCCGCGATGCAAAGGCTCTCCCCGTGACCCGGCAAACGCTGGTAGATCTCTTCCGAAATATGCGGCATAAAGGGATGGAGCAATCGCAGATAGGAGTCCATCACATGCAGCAGCACCGACTGCACCGCGCCGCGCCGCGCGGGGTCCGCCAGCCGCGGTTTCGCTGCCTCGATGTACCAGTCGCACAGCTCGCCCCAAAAGAACTCGAACAGCGGCTTCGTGGCGTCTGCCATGTTGTAGTCTTCCAGCCCCTTCGTCACCGCGGAGATGGTATCTGACAGTCGCGAAAGGATCCACGTATCGATCAGGTCCCCTTGAGCGGACGGCGCGGTTAGAGGAGGTTCGATGTTCATCAACACAAATCTCGACGCGTTCCATATCTTGTTGCAGAAGTTGCGGCCTTCTTCGATTCGCTTTTCCCCGAACCGAATCTCCTGATTTGTACCGGTTTGCAGCAGCAGGGAATAGCGCAGCGCGTCCGCGCCATACTTGTCGATCACTTCCAACGGATCAATGCCGGTGCCCAGCGACTTGCTCATCCGTTGCCCCTGCTCGTTCAGCACGGTCGCGTAAATGTACACATCCTTGAATGGAATCTGCTTGCGATAATAGAGTCCGGTCATGATCATGCGCGCGACCCAGAGATAGATAATGTCCTTGGCAGTCACCAGCACGCCGGTTGGGTAGAAGCGCTGCAGGTCGTCCGTCTCTTTGGGCCAACCAAGCGTGGCGTGGGGCCAGAGGGCGGAGGAGAACCAGGTGTCCAGCACCCAGGGGTCCCGCACCAGGTCCTTGCTCGCACAATGGGGGCATTTCGTCGGAGGTTCGATTGCGACGATGGGCGAACGGCGCTTCAAAACCCTCCACTCGCCGTCTTCCTGCTCAAAGTCCTCGGGGTGGCAGGCGCGGCAGTACCAGGCCGGAATCTGGTGTCCCCACCACAATTGACGCGACACCGGCCAGTCCCGAATGTTCTCCATCCACCTTAGGTAGATGTCCTCGAACCGGCTCGGCGAAAACTGGATTTCATTCTTGCGCACGACCTCAGCGGCGGGTTCGGCTAACTGCTTCATGTAGGCGTACCACTGCTCCATGAGGAGGGGTTCCAGGACGGTGTGGCAGCGGGCGCAGGCGCCCATCACCAGCTTGTGGTCCTCCACCTTTTCCAGCAGTCCCAACTCTTCCAGGTCCGCCAGAACGGCCTTGCGCGCCTCGTACCGATCCATGCCGTTGTACTTAGTTAAGTATAAGTTTTCATCATATTCATTGATCAAATCGGTCGTGACCACACGGGCGTCCTCGTCCAAAATCACCGGCATCTCCAGGCCGTGCCGCTGTCCGATTTCGTAGTCATTCAGGTCGTGGGCGGGCGTCACCTTCACCGCACCCGTGCCAAAAGCCGGGTCAGGATGCTCGTCAGCGATGATGGGGATCGGGCGCCCAACAAGGGGCAAAACCAGCTCCTGGCCGTGGTATCGAATATATCGCTCGTCCGCCGGATTGACCGCCACCGCCACGTCGCCCAGCATCGTCTCCGGCCGGGTCGTCGCGACAACAATGTGCCCCTCACCCATCGCGAACGGGTACCGAATGTAATACAGTTTCCCGTTTGTCTCTTTGTCCTCCACCTCGATATCGGAAATAACGGTATGGCAGGTGGGGCACCAGTTGCCCACGCGCGTGCCAAGGTAGAGGTGCCCGTTCTCCCACCAATCCACGAACATCTTCGTCACGCCGTGGGCATAGTCGGGGTCCATCGTGAATCGAAGCCGCGACCAATCGAAAGAGAATCCCATGCGGCGGAACTGCGCGATAATGGTGCCGCCGTACTGCTCTTTCCATTGCCACACGCGCTCGATGAACTTTTCGCGCCCCAACTCACGGCGGCTCGTGCCTTCCGCGCGGAGGGCCTTTTCCACCACCATCTGTGTGGCGATGCCGGCATGATCGGCGCCGGGCAGGCAGAGAGTGTTGAAGCCCTGCATTCGCTTCCAGCGGGTTAAAACGTCTTGGATGGTGTAGCAGAGCGCGTGGCCGATGTGCAGAGAGCCGGTGATGTTGGGCGGCGGGATGGTGATGCAGTAGGCCTTCTTGGTGGTCTTGGGGTCCCGGTCGCTCTCGGGCCGAAAGTAGCCCTTCTGCTCCCAAAACTCGTACCACTTTTGCTCAAATTGTTTGGGTTCGTAACGGGTGCTGATCTCTTCCACTTCTGGAACATCCCCTTTCATGTATCGGAAGGTTGGGGGGATTGTACCAGAAGAAGGTTCAATAGGACATATAGGTCGTATAGGTCCTATATGTCCTATGACATCCAAGGGGAGTTAGTCATTCTGCCTCACGAACCAATCAAATCTCCCGCAGACTTATCCGCAAGTTTGGCCGACGCCTGCTTGTTATCGTTCGGCGAGACCTGTTTTAGCGGCGTGAATTTGGGCAGTTTGGCGCCCGGCGCGCGGCTGGTGATGTCATCGATAATCAGAATGCGCGTGCCATGCTGAATCTCACCGTGCCCGGTGCCGGTGAACCACTTGGTATTGATCGCAAAATAGCCGGGGTCGCTGATGTTGCCCCACACGTTGCCGGTCGCGCCGTCCATGCGGCTCGCCCAACTGCCGTCGATGTCGCCCTCACGGTGCACGTAGATGTCCAGATCGCCGTAATCGTCCGTGTAGTCGTAGCTGCCCTGATACCGGCCCTCCCACGGGTTGTGGTGCCTCGCGCCGCCGCCGCACCCCGCCACTAAAACGATGACCAGAACTCCCCAGATTGCCTTCACGTTTGTCACCTCCAATAGTCAGGACGCAGGAAGTTGAGAAACTGTCATTCCGAAGCGAAGCGAGGAATCCCTCTCAAACCGTTGTAGGCAGTTGGGGGCTTCTGAAAGATGCTGTCTTGTCAAGTGGCGAGTGGATCGTAGAACGGCTTGCGGTTTTTGAGCACGCTGTAGAGGATCAGCAGCAGCTTGCGCATCGCCGCGATCAGGGCTTGTTTCTTCGGCATGCCGCGTTCGACCAGC
>JBGPGO010000012.1:0-138187 GCA_041483895.1 Fimbriimonadia bacterium | reverse complement strand
GCAATCACCTCGCCCGGACCGTCAACGCCCGTCGTCGCGTCTCGGAAAAAAAGTCGAGCGGAATAGGCGCAAAACCCATTTCCGGCAAACAAGACTACCATCCAAAGTGAAACAAATAATCGAAACATTCCCGATCATCTCCTTCTTCGAGAGTACACTGCGGCCGCGCACATAATAGCTCCGGCAACCGCTGCAGGTTCCGGTACCACAGTCACCCGGTTGTCCGTCACGTCCACCGAGTTGTTCTTCTGGTCGAGTATCCGCGTAGATAACCCGGTGCCTGTGTCCCGTCCGTCAAGAAGCCAGTCGAGGGTCTCGCCGGCGCTGTATGGCTGGACCGTGAACGACCACAGCTTGGCGTCCCAATCCTGAGCGCGGGCCTTTGATCCATTGATCCCGAGCAAAACGTACAGGCCGTCATAACAGAAAGGATGGCAGAAAAAAACGTTGTCGCAGAGTTCCCCTTTGCCTATGACGGTCGCGAGAAAATCCGACGCGGGTCCGCCCTCGGATTTCGCGGCCGTGATGGATGCTTCCCAATTGTCTTTGTCAGGCTTCCCTGCTATATTGAGGCCGTCAAAGCAGAGGGTGACTTGCAGGGTGCCCCACTTGTACGGATTCACCATATCCAGCTTGTGGAACGAAAACCAGACCTCGACCACGTCGCCGGGATGTGCGACCACAGCCCCTGCACCCGAGTCGCCGGTCGTCGCGTCGCGAAAGTAAAGCCGTGCCGCATAATCCGCCTGTGCGGCGCAAACGAGCAACACCATCAGAAGCGAAACAAATAATCGAAACATGTCAAACACCTTCGCTATCTTCGTCGTCGCAAAGCCAATAGAGAACACAAAACACCAAATCCGCCAACAACGCTGGGCTCCGGCACGACTATCACCCAATTGTCCGTCGGATGCAAGCTTTGACCCTTCTGGTCCAGGATCCGCGTATTGAGTCCCTGCTCTCCGTTGAATGGGTCTATAAACCAATCGAGCTTCTGCCCGGCGCTCCCGGGCTGAACGGTGAACAGCCAAAGCTTAACTTCCCAATCCGCAGCGCGAGCCCTTGCCTCGTTGATGCCCAATAGCATGTACACGCCGTTGTTGCATACCAGCGGGGCGCTGGGATCGGTCGGATCGATGGGGTTGCCGTGAAGTGGGCCGTTGCCGATAACCGTCGAGAGAAAATCCGAAGCGGGCCCGCCAGATGACTTCGCAGTTGTGATTGCGGCGTTCCAGCTCGCCTGATCGGCCGCCGAGACCATCGTCAATCCGTCCAGGCAAAGCGTGACCTGCAGCGTGCCCCATTTATACGGGTTCACAGTATCATTTTTGTGGAACGTGTACCAGACCTCGACAGTATCGCCGGGACGTACGACCAGAGCGCCGGGCATGGCCGCGCCAAAAGCCGGGTTGCGGAAGTCCAGCCGCGCGTTGTAGCTTGCCTGGGCGGCACTAACGATACACACTATAAACATTGAAACAAATAGTTTCAACATGCCAAACACCTTCTTTGTCTAACTCCGTCGTCGCAAAGCCAAGAGGGAACACAAGACACCGAATCCACTTACTATGCCGGGCTCCGGCACGACCGTCACAAAGTTGTCAGTGGGGTCGACGGTCCGATTCTTCTGATCGAGAATTCGGGTGGAAAAACTGGTTGCCGTGTCGCGGCCGGCCAGAAGCCATCCCAAGGTCTCGCCCGCGCTGTATGGCTGTACTGTGAACGACCAAAGCTTGGCGTCCCAATCCGCGGAGCGCACCTTCGAACCGTTGATGCCAAGGAGCCCGTAAAGTCCGTCATGGCAGAGCACGGTGCAAAACTCGTTGCACTCCAAGAACTGTCCGTTTCCGGTAACAGTTGCCAAAAAGTCGGAGGCGGGGCCGCCTTCCGTCTCAGAAGCGAGGATGGAGCCCCTCCAGTTGTCCTTGTCCGATTGATCGACGATGTTCAGGCCGTCGAAACAGAGAGTTATCTGGAGTGTGCCCCATCTGTATGGATTCACCGTATCCAGCTTGTGGAAGGAGAACCAGATCTCGACTACATCGCCGGGATGAGCGATCAAGGCTCCGGGGTTGTCCTCGCCGGTGGTGGCATCGCGGTAGTAGAGTCGAACGTTGTAGGCTGCCTGCGTACCGCAAGCGGCCACCGCGAGCGCGAGTGAAACAAACCATCGAACCATACTGCACCGTCCTTTATCGTCTCCGTCGCAAGAAAAGCAAAGAAAATGTTGCGGCGATTGCTAGTCCTCCGGGCTCCGGAACGACCGTCACCCAGTTGTCCGTCGCATCCACCGTGCGGTTCTTCTGATCGAGGATCCGCGTCGATAGGCCTGTCGGCGTGCTGCGGCCATCGAAGAACCAATCGAGCACTTGCCCTTCGCTGCCGGGTTGAACCGTGAAGCTCCAAAACATGACATCCCAATTCGACGCCTTTGCCTTCGAACCGTTCATGCCGAGCAAAACGTAGAGGCCATTGTTGCAAACAATCGGCTGGCTCGGATCGGTGGGATCGATCGCATTATCGTGGAGTACTCCATTGCCGAAAATGACCGACGGGATGTCGCCGCCGGGACCTCCGCCACCGATCGCATTGTAGATGGAGGTACTCCAATTGGCCTGATCCTCGGCGCCAACGAGCGTCAATCCATCAAGACAAAGCGTGATTTGCAAAGTGCCCCACTTGTACGGACTGACATTATCGAGCGCATGGAAGGAATACCAAATCTCGATCGAGTCGCCCGGAGATGCAAGCAAAGAGCCGGCGTTATCCTCGCCGGTAGTCGCGTTGCGGAAGGACAGACGCGCCGTGTAGCTTGCCTGCGCGGCGCAAGCCAGACAGAAGATCCCGATCAAAACTAACCAACGAGCCATTTCCGACACCTTCCCTATCTTCGTCGTCGCAAAGCCAAAAGAGAGAACAACACACCAAAACCACCCACGACGCCCGGCTCAGGAACCACGGACACCCAATTGTCTGTCAGATCAATCGTCTTACCCTTCTGATCGAGGATGCGAGTTGATAGCCCCGTGGGTGTGTTCCTGCCATCGAGGAACCAATCGAGTACCTGCCCCTCACTCCCAGCCTGTACCGTGAACTTCCAAATCATTACGTCCCAGTCCGAATCCCTACCCTTCGTTCCTTCAACACCGAGTAGAAAGTACAATCCATTTCCGCAAAGGAAAAGCGCGGTCGGATCCGTGGGATCGATAGATGAATCGCGAAGTTCGCCGCTCCAAGCGATCGATGTCAGCCAATCTCCGGCCGGACCGCCTGATTTCTTGGCAGTTTCGATGGAAGCATACCAATTCGCCTGGTCTGCAGCGCTGACGAGCGTTAACCCGTCAAGACACATCGTCAACTGCAAAGTGCCCCACTTGAATGGGTTGACGTTGTCCAGCTTGTGGAAAGTGAACCAGACCTCGACAACATCCCCTGGGGAAGCGAGCACAGCCCCGGCATTCGTAGCCCCGGTAGTGGAGTTGCGAAAGAACAAACGCGTGGTGTACGCGCCGAAAAGGCTCGGACAGAGTACCAAAGCAATGCAAATAACTAGGGACCTCATCATTCCCTCCTAGTAATCTACATTATAAACCTTTCTCCAGAAATGTCAAGAGGGACGGTATCCTAAACTCATGTTAATTCGCTTGGGGCACAGCCCCGACTCCGACGACGCGTTCATGTTTTGGGGCCTCGCGAGCGGCGCCGTGAGATCCGACCACCAGTTCGAGCACATCCTGCGCGACATTCAGACTCTCAACGAATGGGCGCGGGAGGGAAAGCTGGAATCCACCGCCGTCTCCGTCCACGCCTTCGCGCATCTGACGGACAGGTACGCGCTGCTCCGGCATGGCGCAAGTTTTGGCGACAACTATGGCCCGATGCTGGTCGCTCGTTCCGCCTCCGCCGACCCATCCTCTTCGGTGATTGCCGTCCCCGGCCTATTGACCAGCGCCTACCTCGCGCTCCAGCTCTATCTGCCCGGCGCGCGCTGCGAGGTCGTGCCGTTCAACCAGATCGTGCCCGCCGTGTTGGACGGCCGTTACGATGTCGGCCTGATCATCCACGAGAGCCAACTGACGCACAAAGAGGAAGGGCTGGTCCTGCTGCGAGACATGGGCGAATGGTGGATGGAGGAGACCGGCCTGCCGTTGCCGCTGGGGGTCAATGTGGTCCGGCGCGACCTGGGTCCTGCGGTGATGGCGGAGGTTTCGCGGGCGATGCGGCAGAGCATTGAGGCCGGACTGCAAAACCGGGAGGCGGCGCTGGACTATGCGCTGAAGTTCGCGCGGGGCATGGACCGCTCCACCGCCGACGAGTTCGTCGGAATGTATGTCAATGAGATGACGCGGGATATGGGCGAGCGGGGCCTCACCGCCATCCGCACGTTCCTCTCCCGCGGCCACGCCGCCGGCCTCATCCCCAGCTGCGATTTCGAGGTGGTGCAAGACTGAGTCTTTGTCATTCCGAAGCGGAGCGCGGAATCCCTTTCCGGGTGTTCTGCAATATGATAGCGTTGGTGCTCGGTGAGAGGTTCTGAAAGGGATTCCTCGCTCCGCTTCGGAATGACAGCCTAAGTGTCAAAATAAGAGATTCCTCGCATGCTCAGGATGACCAACGTTGTTGTGTCAGGGTCCTCGCCTGCCGCAACGTACCGAGTGCAAATCCCCCAAGACCCGACACTCCACAGCCCCCATGATGTGTCAGGGTCCTCGCCCGCCGCAACGTACCGAGCGCAAATCCCCCAAGACCCGACACATCAAGGACCGCCGGCTGCCTTCTTCCCCTCCTCCAACAGCTTCTTCAACTTGTCGCCCGGCGAAGAGAGATCGACCGGTTTGCGGTTCCGCGCGAAGCAGCAAAAAAGATACGCGCTTCCCCAGGTGCCACGCGGATGACGAACGGAGAACGAAACGTTCCATCCGTCCCCCTCAAAGAACTGATACAGCGGGTTCTCTTCCTTTACCATAGAATAAAGCGTCTTCGCGGAGGCAGGTTGAGCGTACCGATCGGCATCTTGCATGTCCATTTCGGAGTCCAGCATCGAGACCAGGAATCCATTCGGAGCAACATAGTCGCATTTGGCGGTGGCGTTGGGAAATTCGGAGGCTGGAGGCAAATCGCCCGCCCTTCGCCTAGGATGCAGATCGTCGTCCGTCGACACGAGTTCCTGAATGGCAATCAGCTGGTTGCTGGGCAATTCGGACACTCGCACTGGATCGCCGGCAAGAAAATGCTGTTTTTGGGAAGCCGATAACGTGAGCCAAAACCGCAGGAAGCTCCGAGTTTCAGCCTGGTCCATACCAAGTACATGCATAGCGGGAAAGCACGCCATTATGAGCCAACCAAGGCATTCAGACTGCGACTGCGTCAGCGGCGTCACTGCTCGGGCAACGTCGTCAAGCGACGGAACAGTCCGCCGAGCAACGGCTTCGTGAAACACACGCAGCGTGGAACGTGGAACGGCGTACCAATGCCCAACGCTGTCCTCATGGATCCACCGGTGGCCGATGAGCCAACCGTCCGCAGCATCGAAGCGTACCAGCCGCATGGGAGTTGCCAAGCCTTGGATCAGCGCTTCGGCAACCTTCCCTTCAGCGGCAATGGGGCGCGGCGCGGCGCAGTAGTCGCACAACGGGACGACCGCGCTCACGGAGTTCTTCGCCGCGATGTCATCCAAGAGCGCCCCAACGCGAAAATCCAACGGTTCGAGAAACTCGTTCGGGCCGCGACGGAAGACTTCCTCTAGAAATGCATCCCCGAACTGCTCGTAGTCGCCGGTCTTGAGTATCCCGTTAGGAGGTTGATATTTCGATTGGAACAATGGAGCGTCGGAACAAGCCTTCCCTTCAGATTTGTCTGGCGAATAAATGTCAAAGGGCGATAGGTCGGAACAGAGAATTGTCGCGCCGTCCCGCCCAATGACCTCCGTCAGGCAAAAAAGAAACTCGCCGGGCTTGTAGCTCAAGGTTATGCGCAATTCCGCCACATTGTCTGGGTCGTATTGCTTCGGATTCGAGTCGCCTTGTCGGATCCCGCCGATGACGCGGGTGAATGTCATTTCGCCACTCGACATCGCCGCTTTCGTCTCTGCCTGCCACCGCTTTGCATCTGCAGTAACTTCGCTGCCGAGGGGATGCATATCGGCAACTGGATGTGTGCTGCAAGCGACCTTCTCCACCGTTGCTAGACGCACCCAGTCCTCATCAGTCCATCCGTGCAGCAGCTTCACAATCATTTGAATGTCGACATGCGTGAGTTGGTCATATAAGCGGGCCGGGCTGTCCGCTGGTGGCGTCCCATTCTTGACCTGCTCCCGCCAAATAGCCGCTTCCTCCTCGCGCTTCTTCTGCGGAACCTGCAGCGCGTCCCATAGCTTTTTCACCTTCTTCTTCGCGCGATTGAGGTGCACCATCTTGGCGATCAGGATTTTGCGCGCGAGCTCCTTCTTCTGCAGCGCGGAAGGCTTCAACGTGTATCGGGGTTTATCCTTGTCTCCGTCCTCAAACCACGTCATGTCCAAAGATTCCGCCAGATGGTTCATCACTTCCGAGAGTGGCCGGTCGCGGACGGCAAGGAACACCATCTCGTCCGCAACCTCTTTGCCCGCCACCATCTTCACGCCGGCCAACTCACCCAGCTTCGGAACCAACTCGCCGAGTGGCAGGCAGTGAAAGGACTGATCGACCTTCGTCGCCAGCCGATCGTCCGAAGCGTGGACCGCGCCGGCCACGGTGACCGCAAAGATCAGGCACAACCATTTCGACATCGCCATGTTCCACCTACCTCCCGCCTCATGGACGCGTTGCGAAACGGGCCGGTTAGTCACCGCCATCCGATGCCTTCTTCCCCTCCTCCAACACCTTCTTCAACTTCTCATCGGGATACATCAGATCGAGTTTATCCTTCAACCGGCGAAGGGTGGAATAAAGGACGCATGTGAAGTAGGGCGACTTTTGGCGTTCCAGGGAAAGCGAAAGTTCCCATCCGATGCCTTGGAAGACGGCGACGCGATACTCCTTTGCCGATGCATAATATCGAAGATCGCTATCCGAGATCGGCTGCGGTATCCACATGTCGATGTCGTCGTTATCCTGCGCTTTTTGGATGACTCCCAAATATTTGAAGTCATCGTGATATTGCGCCTTGAGCGCGGCCTCAGCCATCTGCTCCGGCTTCGGCAATAGATAGTCCATGTACTCCGGAGGAGTTCCCGGCTGGGCAGGACGGACAAACTCCTCAAACGCTTGTTGTTGATCTGGCGAAAGCGACGACAATGGCAGTTGCTTTCCACTTAGCATTGTGTTTCTCTGCTCGGCGTTCAGCGCCAACCAAAAACGCACCCTGGATCGCGAGAACTCAGTTTCGAAGCAGCCGCAATTGTATGATGGCCAGCATAAGGTAAAGACGGATGAATAGTAACTCGCGTCAAAGTCTGTCCAATGACAGGTAGGCGGCCCGATCTCCTCCAGTGTGGGAACCCGCATCTGCGCAAGCGATCCATAGATCATCCGCAATAGACTTCTCGGAATCAAGATCCAACTGTTAATGTTCTTTTCCGTATAAGTACGTCGTCCGATGATCCAGTTCGTGTCCGCCTCAAAATGCACAAGAGGGGTCTGAGTGGCGATCTGCCCTGCAAGAATGCCCCCGATCGTGCCACTCTTGTATTCAAAAGGATAAAGGCAAGAGTCGCATAGCGGTGTGACAATTGAGTGTTGTGTCGTTGCCGCGGCCTCGGTGAGCAACGGACCATTGAAGAGGTTTAGCGGTTCGAGGAACGGAGGCTTCGGATCGGACCACATTCGCTTCTCATACTCCCTGCCGAACCGATCTTTGTCATGCAATTCGGCAACTTTTCGCGAAGGTGAAAACGGCAATGCAAATACTGGATCAGTCGAGCAGATCGGAGCATCCGGCGCGCTAAATGCCGACCCGATCCTTCGACCGACGGAGTAGAACAATGTCCTTCCGTTCTTGCCCATCACGGCCGCGTAGCAAGCCAGAGATTGGCCATGATCGAAAATGAAATTTATTCGCAGGTCGCCGATGTTGTCCGGATCGAACTGCTTGTGTTGTTCGTCAGCTGTATCCAACAGGGATCCGGGCCGATTGTATGGATCAAAGGGCTCTGATTGCGCCGCCTTCATCTGCCCCTGCCAGTTCTTCACGTCATCCAGAAACTTGGGATCCAGGCGCATCTCGCCTTTTTCGGGATGAAATCGGCAAGTGACGGTTCCGGTGGTCGCCAAGTGCTGCCAATCTTTGTCTGACCAGGCACTCAGGACTTTGACAAAGAGTCGAGTATCTTGAAAGCGGAGCATCGCGTAATAGCTGGCGGGATCAGCATGCCATGGCCTGTTATTTCCGCTTGCCAGCCAATCATTGACGGCGACCTCTCTTATCTGCTCCGGCACCTCGAGGCACTTCGCGTACTTGGCGATGTCTTCACGCGCCCGGTTCACTCCCGCCATCTTTGCCGCCAGGATCTTGCGCTCAGTTTGCCGCTCCTGTTCGGCGGTCGGCTTGAACGTATAACGCGGGTGCTCCTTATCCCCTTCCTCAAACCAGGTCATGTCGAGCGAGTCGGCCAGGCGGTTCATCACTTCCGAGAGCGGCCGGTCACGGACGCACAGAAACACCATCTCGTCCGCAACCTCTTTGCCCGCCACCATCTTCACGCCCGCCAACCCGCCCAGCTTCGGGACCAGCTCCCCAAGCGGTAGGCAATCGAATGATTGATTGATATGGACGCTCAACCGGTCATCCGCCGCCTGCGCGGCGCCGGCCAGCAGACCCACGAACACCACGATGGACAAAGCCCGCATGACACCACCTCTCATGGTAGATTACTCGAAAGTAAGCCGCCAACGTTCCTCAAGCATCCCGTTGCCCTGAATTGGGAAAAAATCGCGAATAATAGGCCTTTCGTGGGACGTAGTACTAATAAATATGAGTTAAATCGTCTTATACTGTACTGACAGCAGGGAAATGGAAATGAGCGAAACCGGGAAGGGAACGGTCACACTCCTACTGACCGACATGGTGGACAGCACCGCCTTGTGGACCAGCCACGAGGCGCCCGGTCACGTCATCGCCAGCTGCGAGGACCAAGTCGATGAAATCGTCTGCCGCCACAACGGCAAACCGCTGAAACACCTGCGAGAGGGCGACAGCACGTTCAACACATTCGCCCTCCCCTCCGACGCCATGCGCGCCGCGATTGAGATTCAAGAAACCGTCAGCCAGGTCCAGCTTCGCGTCGCCATCCACACGGGCGAGGTCGAGTTCCGCCGCGGCGACCTATACGGCCTGACCGTCATTCGCTGCGCGCGCCTCCGCGCCCTCGGCCACGCAGGTCAAATCCTGGTATCGGCAGCAACGAAAGAGCTTGCACACGGCTTCGACTATGTCTACCTCGGCGAATTCTCCCTCAAAGGTTTCGAATCCCCGAGTCCCATCTATCAGCTCGCCGGCCCAACCCTGCCCAAAGACTTCCCCCCTTTGGTCGCCGACGGCCACAGTCCCTCCAACCTGCCCTATCAACCGAATTGCCACTTTGTCGGACGGGAAACCTTGCTCCAAAAGCTGGACGAGCATCTTCTGTACGGCCGAACATCGCGCATCGCCCTGGTCGGCGTCGGCGGATTGGGAAAGACACAGACCGCCATCGAGTACGCCTTCAGCCGCCAATCGCTGTTCCCCGGCGGGGTGTTCTGGGTCCACGGCGACGCGCAAAACCGTTTGGAAGCCGACCTCGCTTCGCTTGGCGCGGACCTCGGTCTTTCGGATGTCATGTCCGGCGCCGACCGTGCCCGCGCGGTCCGCAAGAAACTGGCGAGCCGGGAGCAGGCCAGCCTGCTGATCATCGATGACCTGGCGGAGAATGTCGAGCCTTCCCTGCCCGCTGACATGGGCCGTTGCCGGGTGCTGATGACAACCAAACTGCGATGGCTGGCGAAGGGACCGTACGAATGCATCGATCTGCCGGTGCTGGACGCCGAATCCGCCGTTCAGCTCCTCCAAAGCTATCGCGCCGCATCCGGAACCGAAGAGAGGGACTCCGCATATAGCATCGCGGAGCGGGTCGGGTTCCTCCCGCTCGCGCTGGCCCTTGTCGCCCACCATATTGACCGCGTCGGAATCACCTTCGCCGAATACGCACAGCGAATCAGCTCGCCTCACGGTATGCATTCGTCGCTGGAGGCCGCCCGCCGCCGATTCCAAAACGCGACCGGCCATTGCGGTTCCGTCTTCGACACGCTGTCGCTTAGCTACGGAACGGTCAACGCGTTCGCCCAGGATGTCCTCGGCCATCTCTCGTGTTACGCCTCTCGCGGAATTCCACGAACGCTGCCCTTCGAGGTCGGCGAAAACTGGTCCGAGCCGCAATACGACGAGGCGCTCGCGGACCTCGGCGATTGTTCATTGGTCGCCTTCGATACGGATGGGTCGATCACGCTGCACCAGGTGGTCGGCGCCTTTGCCTTCGAGCTGTTGGATCCCGAGCGGCGCGTCGATCTGGTCCGAAGGTCGGCAACGACGATAGCGCGGTGGCTGCAAGATGCGGTTGACGTCGGCGACCGCACCGCATCGCACAAAGAACTTCCACATGCCGAAGTTCTACTGGGTCTCTGCCGCGCCCAGGGCATCGAACAGGATTGCATCGGGCTTGTCCACGCCATCGGAAGCTCCCTCTTCGAATCGAATGCGTTTCCGGAGGCGCTGGGGGCCTTTCGCGAGGGACTTCGCCTCGCGCCGCCATCTACGTTCACGTCAGCCGAATTTCGAAAGCGAGTCGCCGAATCGCTGCAGGCGCTGAAACTCCCGGACGAAGCGTTGGACGAAGCACGAAAAGCGCTCCGGGAGGCGGGAAAAATCCTCGGGACGGACGACCCTCGACTTGCCGGTTTCCACAACAGTTTGGGATATGTGCTCAAGCAGAGGGCCGCCGCGGTGCAGGAGGATCGGTTCTTCGAAGAGGCGATGAGCCACTATCAACAGGCCTACGACGTGTACGAACGGGCCGGATTGCGCAAGGAATTGGCCTCCTGCCTGAATAATATGGGTACGTTGCGGGAGTCACAAGGAAATCTCACAGAGACCCTAGAACTGCTTCACCGTGCGTTGGAAATCGATCGGGAGGTTTCCGGTCCGGAGAGTGAAAAAGTGGCGATCCGGCTGAACAACATCGGCCGAACGTTGGCCAAGCAGGACAAATGGGCGGAAGCTTTGGCGAACCACGAAAAGGCAGCCAACATCTATCTGGCTTCCCAGCCGATTTTGTCGTTGGATGCCGGCATCAGCCTGTTTTGGAAGGCGACGGCGCTTGCCAAATTGGGCCGATCGGGGGATGCCGAAGAAGCGATCGCTATGGCTCTGCCGGCGCTGCAACGGCACTATGAACCGGACCATCCGATCTGGGAAAAGGTCGGGGCGATTCGCGAGTCCCCGGCCATCCCGGCATAGTTTCTTTATTGTAGGAGGTGTAGGAGTGCGCGTGGTTCTACTCGTTTTCGTATCTTTGTTCACGTCGTTGGCATACGCCGACGGCGACGACACGGCTAAGTCCAATCAGAACAGTCCGGAGCAAAGCTCCACAGGCAACGTTGCGGGGGCGGTTACTCTCATCGACGACAAGTGCTATCCGACGGCAGGTCAGGACAACACTTCTGAGGCAATGATGAAATATGACTGTGGACACAGCGTCGTTTTCAATGTCGAATGTCTCGCAAAAATCTACAAGCGAATCAAAGATCAGATTCACATCGTCGGTTCCCCTGATCTGGGCGTGTCGAACGTAATCAAAGCGCTCACTACCGCTCAAAGAGGTGATGTTAGGACGCGTGCGGTTGCAATGTCGAAAACTCTGGATGCCATTTTGGCCTCGAAAGCCATCATCCTAGGGAGACGCGCATTGACCGATGATCCTTGCGTCGTCGATTTCCTGGCGGGCAGAGAGAAGATGCGGCATGCCTTCCAGCGAGCAGTGGAAAACCCAGAGGTGATCGGAGCGCTCTCATTCGATGGACGCCGGGTCGGCGAGAACTCCCTGGGTACAACGGCTTTCGCGGTTGGATTCAACCGATCTGGGGTCGACCTCGCTGCCCAAGAAACGGGAGGGAGCCACACATCCTTCGCCGCATCCGCCAGAGTCGACCTTTCCTTCAGCCGGCGCGCCTATTTAGACAGCGTCGGGAAGCGCCAGCGAAAGGCGCAGCAGCTTGCATACACCCTGGCCGCGGATCCCCTTGCGGATGTGTCGACAAATCCTTTGGCGACGGAGCTTGAGAATGAGTCAAGAGCTTATTCAGACAGCATGAGAAGGTTCAAAATCGGCCTCTTGCAGACGTACCGCCACTTCACCCAGATTGCGGACATGCACATAACGACGCTGGCCGTCTCACAACTCTTCGGGGCCGGAAGAAGGGGAATCATGCTGCAAGCCGCCTTCGAGCAAAAGACGATAAATTTCTTCAACGGTCCCATCTGTCAGACCACGGGAGCCGGTTTCGCCGTTGCTTGGCAAGACGAGATGCCGTACGTCGATCCAGCGACTCATTGCGCCCGCGTTTGGAAATGGAGGATCGGGCTGTATTATCGCCCGGTGGAGAAATTCGGAGTTCCATCGCGCTACGGCGTGGTTGGGCGATTCCGTCCAGGCCCGGACAGGTCCTGGAACGCATCGGAAGTATCCGTAAACGTCGGCACAAACAGTAGAGACGGCGCCGTGATCGCCTTGGCGTTCGGCGTGTCTTTCAAGATGTAACCGAGCTATTTCAAGACGGCAACGAATTCCCCAACCGTGATCTCTGTCCGGCGGACAAGGCCGCGAAGAAGCCCAGGCGCCAATTCCCGGTGATTTGGTATCGACAATGTTGGGTGGCCGGATCGTTGCATGATGATGTGGCTGCCGGTCTGGTGACTCACTGTCCAACCCAATTGCACGAAAGCCTTGACAGCCTGTTGCCCGGAGACGACGGGAAGCTTCCCCATTTTAGACGGCGATCTCACCAACGAGGATCATTTTGCCGGTCGGCGTGTATGGCTCGCCGCTTTCAGCCATCACATGCAGCACGCCCTGAATGGCATCGCGAACGTTTTCCATCGCCTCTTCCATTGTCTTTCCTTGGCTAAAACAACCGGGAAGTTCCGGCACCTCCGCCACATAGCCCTTGTAGTCCTCATCGTACGTAAAGATGACCTGAAATCTCATAACCGCATTGTACTCATCCATGTTGGCGGGCGCACTTTAGCCCGACCGCTTGACAGTTGGGGGCCGGGCGGTTACAATCAAGGGGAGGTGTCCACGATGAGCCAGAACCACGCCCCGAGGCCTGTCCCGAGGAACGAGGGAGCCGAGGGGGCCAATCCCGAAACCCTAAAGCATGTCCCGAGGAACGAGGGAAACATCCTTGCCGCAAGAGGCATGGAGGGGCGGCCATTCAGCCGACGGATGACCAAGGTTGACACCCTGGCCGATCTGATCGAACAGCAATGCAAGCGCCTCGCCCTCAAAACCTGGCTGATCTATCACCAAGAAGGCCAAACCACCGATTTTTCCTACGGACAGTTCTATCAAGAGGTGTGCCGGACCGCCAACTACCTCACGAAGGAGCTCGGCCTAACCGTAGGGGATCGGATCGCCGTCCTCGCCTACAACCACCCCATCACGGTCCAGCTCTACTTCGCGGCTTGGCTCGCCGGTCTATGCGTGGTTCCGCTCAATTCCGGCGAGGATGATGAGAGAATCGCCTTCATCCAGGACAACTGCGAAGCGAAGGCAATGTTCATCATGCCGGATTTCGTCGCCCGATACGCCCCGATCCGAAGCGCAAAGATCCGGCACTTCGTCCAAATGATGGGCGGCCCCGCGCCGGAGTATCAGCAGCTTCGAAGGGAGATCGACAAGCACCCGACCACGTTCAAGCGTCCCGACTTTGGCCCGGAGACAGAGAGCCTGATCGTCTACACCAGCGGCACGACCGGAGCCCCGAAAGGGGTGGTTCTAGAGCAATACAACCAGCTCGCCGACGCCCACTCCATCGCCGAATGGCACGAGCTGTCCGAGGGCGACCGGATGATGTGCATTTTGCCCATCCATCACGTGAACGGCATTATTGTCACGCTCTGCACGCCGCTCTACTTCGGCGGCTCCGTGGTCCTCAACCGAAGATTTAGCGCCGGCAGCTTCTGGCAGGTCCTTTCGCAGCATCGGGTAAACGTCGTCAGCGTCGTCCCAACCGTCCTTGCCTTCCTATGCGAGCGCGCCGAGGACCTCACCAAGTTCGAATTGTCCCATTTTCGCCATTTCATCTGCGGCGCCGGCCCGCTCACCGTCGAGCTCGGCCAACGGTTCGAGGAACAGTTCGGCCAGGTCATCCAACACGGCTACGGGCTGAGCGAAACCACATGCTACGATTGTTTCCTGCCCCTGCGTCAGCCAAAAGAAGAGCACGCGAAGTGGATGCGAGAATATGGCTTCCCCAGTATCGGCTGCCCGATCTCGTGCAACGAAATGGCAATCCATGACGACAAAGGCAAATCGATGCCGCCGGGCGAGCGGGGCGAGATTGTCGCGCGGGGCCATTGCGTCATGAAGGGCTATTTCCAGCGCCCCGATGCCAATGCGGACACCTTCAAGCACAAATGGTTCCGCAGCGGCGACGAGGGCTTCTGGATGGAGGGCGAGGACGGACGGCCCTACTTCTTCATCACCGGCCGCATCAAGGAGCTGATCATCCGAGGCGGCATAAACTACAGCCCGTTCGAGATCGACGAGGTGATCAACCATTGTCCCGGGGTGAAGGCCGGCATGGCCGTCGGTTTCGAAAACGACACCTATGGCGAGGAGGTTGGAGCTTACGTGGTGCTGGCGGAGGACGTTGCGACGACCGCCGACCAAATCCTGGCCCACTGCGCGCAACACTTGCCGCATCCCAAACGGCCCAAAGTGGTGGTCTTCGGGACCGAGTTTCCGGTCACCTCAACCGGCAAGTATCAACGCAACAAGCTGAAGCCGCTCTTCGCCGAATGGCGGGGAGCGCAATTCAGCAAGTAGCTACCGGCTGTTCTCCAACTCCTTCACGGCCTTGATCGCCGTCTCGTTGTCCGGGAATCGCTCCAGCACCTTGCGGAAGATGTCCAGCGCCAATCCGTTTTGGCCGTCGGCCCGCAGCACGTTGCCGTATTTTAGGAGACCCCAGGCGTCCGTCGGATAGCTGTCCGTGTACAGCTTATACGCGTCCACGGCCTGCTTCTTGGTCCCATGATCTTCCGCCGTCAGCGCATAGGATCGGATTGCCGTCATGTTGGTCGGATCCAGCCGAGATGCCCGCGCGTACGCGTCGATCGCATCCGTCCACTTTTCCTGCGACTGCAATCCCTGCGCCAGCGCCAGCCAGGCGCCCTTCGAGGTCGGCGCCGCGTTTACGCGGGCCCGCGCAATCTCCACCGCCTCATCCAGCTTCTTCACTTGCGGCGCAAATTCGACAAGGCGTTGGAGCGGAAGGTCTTGAGCCGTCCCGCGCTTGGCGTATGGCAAAATCATGTCCCAATACTTTTCCGGCTCCCCCTTCGCCAAGAGATGCCGCTGAAGCATGGAATACGGGGCCATTTCGTCCGCGTTCATCTCGAGAATGCCGTTCACTTCCTCCAACCACTCGGCATCCTTCTTTTGTTCGTCATAGATGTCCGCCAGCTTCATTCGGGGGTAGATGTCGTTGGGGGTCAGTCGCTTGACCTCCTTAAACTGCGTGATGGCATCGTCAAACTTGCCCTCCGCCACCAAAAACTGGCCGTATCCGGATCGGAGCAGCGTGTCGGTCGGATGGGCCGCGACCTCTTGCGCCCATCTCTTGGCGGCCTCCTCTTTTCGGCCGTTGCGATAGAGCAGGTCGGGAATCTTTCCAAAGTCCTTGGACGGATTCTTGGACATCTTTACAAGCTCTTCGAACAGAGCCAGCGCCCCGTCCACATCTTTATGAGCCTCCAGCAGCCGCGCCAGCTCAACCTTCGCCGGCTGGTAGTTCGGCTGGCGGACCGCCAAATCCCGGTACTCCTTTTCCGCCAGCTCCGGTTTCTTGACCTTCTCGTAATGGTTTGCGAGAGCCGACCAGGACCGGGCGTCCTTTGGGAACCGCTTCTTCAACCCTTCAAAGTGCGCGACCCCCTCCGCATCACGGTTCAAATCGAACAAAATGTCACCGATCTGCTGCAGCGCCAGCGTGTCGTCCTTGGCGATGGCTACGCAGGCCTGGTACTCCCCTAATGCGATTTCCCGCTGCCCCAATGCCGCAAGCAGGTTCCCGTACTCCCGATGTCCCGACGCGTCCCCCGGATAGGCATTGACATGCCGCTCAAATTCCCTCCGCGCCGCATCATAGTCCCGATTGCTCTTGTACAGAATGCCTAGCTGCAGCGAAGCATACGGGTCGTTGGGGACATTCTTCATCCGCTCACGATAGAGCTGGATCAGCAGGTTATCCGCGTGCTGGCCCTGATAGATCTCTTCCAGACCGACGAACGCCTGTGTATTCGTCGGGTCGGTCCGAAGCATCGCTTTGAACTGCTCGATCGCCTCGGGGTATCGGCCCAGCTTCATCGAGACCGTCGCATAGCGCGTCTCGATATCCGGGTCCTTCGGCTTGAGCTGCCGGGCGTAGTTATATTGCTGCTCCGCTTCCGCCCAGTATTGATTGCGGGAGAACATATCACCTTGCTCGATGCGCAACAACACGTTCACAGGATATTCCTTGATCATCTTGCCGAGGAGGTCAACACCTTTTTCCAGTTTCCCCGTATCCTCATAGGTCCGGGCGAGCAATATCCCGTACGAGATCTCTGCAGGGACGATGGCATGGAGTTTTTCCAGCACAGGCACGGCGTTGGGCTTGTCATCCTTGGATAGGTAGGCCTCCGCTAGGCCCTGTAATGCAATCGCGTCCTTGGGGTATTTGGCCGTCAATGGCCGCAGCCTGGCAATGGCGTCATCATATTTCTTGAGCTGAACTTCGCACTTTGCCAGCATGATAATGGTTCGCCGGTCACCTGGGTTCTTTGCCAGGGACTTCTTCAGGTCGGATACCGCGGATGGGAAATCTCTCCCCATCGTCCGAATCGCGCCCCGAACCGCATAGAACATGGCCGTCTCACGGGACGGCCCTTTCACTTTTGTCAGCGCCTTTTCCGCTTCCGCCGGGTTCATTTGACCCACGCGCAGGCTGGCGATGCGAAGCCACAGGTCGGAATCGTTCCCGGCATTGGCCATCGCCTGCTTCAGGTGGTAGTCAAACTTCGCAGAGTCGCCCTGCTGTAGGTAGATCGTAGCCAGGTTAATATGCGAGGGCGCATGGTTGGGCACCATGTGAAGCACCGTTTTGAATCCGGCTTTGGCTGCTTCCAGCTTCCCCTGCCGCTGTGCCTCGACCGCCGCCTTGAATACCGTATTCAGGTCCGGCTTGGTCTTCTGCGCCGTCACCGGCAGAGACAAAAGGCACAGAAGGCAGACAATATATGTGGCTATTCTCACAGATTTCCTTCCAGCAACTTGACGAGTCGCGCTCTCATTCGGTTCTTTATGCTACCTGTAGATACGCTTTCGGCATAGTTCTTGCTCCTTAGGCATGGTGTCAGGCTAGCGGAATGCCATTATTTCTGATACAATGAGCGTCCGCGGCCGGCAATGACGCCGAACCGCGACCAATTGGAGGTTTAGCAATGAAGCAGACCAACCGAGTTTCGAAAGAGACTCGTGCCTTGAGCACAGCACCCCGGCAGGCCGAGGTCCATCTGCGAGATGACGCCTGCATGCAGCCCTGTCACGTCGGCGATACGTCCGTAATCGGCCGAGACTTCGACGTGATCGAGTTGCTCAAGCGCCGCAAGCGCTCCCGAACTCTCTAGGAGTTTCCGTTCGTCAGTCCCTTCACAGTGCGACTGTGAAGGGATTTTTGACTGTTATCGTGATGCCAATCCCTACATAGTCGCACTATGAAGGGGGTTTTTCATTTGTCGGGGCACCCGGGGACGAGCCTGGGTCTTTTCTAAGCGTTGTCGTGACGCCAATCCCTTCATAGTCGAACTATGAAGGGGATTTTCCATTTGTTCGGACCCCGAAGACGAAGCCTGGGCCGTCTGCAATTCGGGCGGCCTTGGCAACGTAGGAATCCAGGTGCGGACCGGACTGGGGCCGGGACGCCCGATAAGGTAATATTCCACGACTATGAGGCAAGCGATTCTTTATGTTTGATAACCTTTTCAGGAAGTGGTTTGACACCAGCGACAAAGACGTCAAGGCCATCGAGCCGCTGGTTCAGCAGACGAACGGCTTGGAACCCGAGATGCAGAAGCTCAGCTTGGAGGAGATCCGGGCCAAGACCGACGATTTTCGTCAGCGGCTGAAGGATGGAACGGCATTAGACGACCTTATCCCGGAGGCCTTCGCGGCCTGCCGAGAGGTTTCTCGCCGCCTGCTCAATATGCGGCATTTCGACGTTCAGCTCATTGGTGGCGTCGTGCTGCACCACGGCAAGATCACCGAGATGAAGACGGGTGAAGGAAAAACCCTGGTGGCGCCCTTGGCCCTCTACCTAAATGCCCTGGAAGGCCGCGGCACGCATCTCGTCACCGTGAACGACTACTTGGCCCGCCGCGACGCGGTCTGGATGGGGCCGATCTATCATGGCCTCGGCCTGACGCTTGGGGTAATTCAGGGCCAAAGTGCGGAGTCCGACGAACTGGGAGGCTCCTACAAATACACGCCGGGTCACCAGGCCGAGGACCCGCGATATCACAATTTGGTCCCGTGCAGCCGCGCGGAAGCTTATGATTGCGACGTCACATACGGAACCAACCACGAATTCGGCTTCGACTACCTCCGGGACAACATGGCGTTCGACAAGTCCCAGCTCGTCATGCGCGAGCTCCACTACGCGATTGTGGACGAGGTGGACAGCATCCTCGTGGACGAAGCGCGGACGCCGCACGTCATTTCCGGCCGCGCCGAACAGGACGTTACCGTCTACGCCAAGATCAACGGTGTCGTCCGAAAGCTGCAGAAAGAAAAGCATTACACCGCCGACGAAAAGTCCCATCAGATTTCCATGACCGACGAAGGATACGACGAATCGCAGCGCATCCTTGGCATTGAGAACCTCGCGGACCATCCGGAGCTCATGCACTATATCAACGCCGGCCTCAAGGCCCACGCCCTGTTCAAAAAGGACGTGGATTACGTGGTCAAAGAGGGCGAAGTGGTCATCGTGGACGACACTACCGGCCGCCTGATGTTCGGTCGAAGGTATTCTGACGGCCTCCACCAAGCGATTGAAGCCAAAGAAGGCGTCCCAATTCGACACGAAAGCCAGACGGTCGCCGTCATCACCTTCCAGAACCTGTTCCGCCTGTACCACAAGCTTGCGGGAATGACCGGAACGGCGAAAACGGAAGAGGACGAATTCCGAAAGATATACGGTCTCTCTGTCGTCGTCATCCCGACCCATAAGCAGATGATCCGAATCGATCAGCCGGACATCGTCTATAAGTCGGAAGAACAGAAGTTTCGCGGGATCGCCCGCGAACTGTTTCGACTCTTCGTCAAGCAGCAGCCGGTTCTCGTGGGAACCCGCTCGATCGAGATGTCTGAAAAGGTTTCGAATTGGCTGACTCCGAAAATCCTGCAATCGCTGCTCATCGTCGATCGGATCCGGGACCGAATCCAAAACGACAAATCGCTTTCCAAAGACAAGAAAAACCACCTCAACAAGTTGGTCAATGTTCCGATTGACAAGCTCGACCGGAACACGCTCTCCACCGATCTGCGCGAGCTCGGCATCTCCCCCGATCCGCTTGCCGATGAGCACAGACCGTGGTTCTTGAAGCTGCATCAGTTGCCGGACGAAAACGGGGAGCATTTCGACGAGGCAATTCGTTACGGAATTCGCCACAACGTCTTGAACGCAAAGTTCCACGAAAAGGAAGCGCTGATCATCGCGGAGGCGGGTCGTAAAGGCGCTATAACCATCGCCACCAACATGGCCGGCCGCGGCGTCGATATTCTGCTGGGTGGCCGCGTCCAAAACGAAGAAACCGACAGGGTCCAGGATGGCGACGATGAGCGTGCGGACACGTATCACGATACCTTCACGAGCTATCGTCGCGGCGGAAAGGAACGCGCCGCGCCGCCGTTGCCGCTGTCTGATCAAGAGCGTTCAGAATTGGCCAAGGTAGTAACTTCGCTCGGCGGCGTGTATATTCTCGGCACGGAGCGCCATGAGAGCCGGCGAATCGACAACCAACTGCGTGGACGATCCGGCCGGCAGGGGGACCCTGGGGAAAGCCGCTATTTCGTTTCGCTCGAAGACAAGCTGTGGCAGGTGTTCGGCTCGAACATGCTACAGAACCCGCTTCTCAAAACCTGGCCTGAAGATGAACAGATCGAAGTCAAGTTCCTGAGCAACACCATCCGCAAGATTCAGGAGCGCATTGAGTTCCACTTCTTCGAGTACAGAAAGCACATTTTGGAATACGACGACGTGATGAATGTGCAGCGCGAGAAAATCTATGCGGATCGCCGCAAAGTTCTGCTCGGCGCGGACATGCGCGGAAAGGTTCTCGCCGATGTCGAGTCCGTCATCGAGGACCGCATTGACGGTTACTTCGATCCGGAAACTCAGACGTACAACTACGAGAACATCTATCGAAGCCTGAATGAGGTCTTTCCGCTCGCGGTATATGCCGGGCAGGAGCTTTTGGACGGCCTCCCCAAGGACCGGATGCTGGAGAAAATCTTTCCGCTGATGCACAAAGCATATGATGAGCGGGAGGAGCAGCACGACTCGGACACCATCCGTGGCATTGAACGGTTCATCGTGCTAAAGGCGATCAACGATCGATGGATGGAGCACCTCCAGAATGTGGACCAGCTTCGAGAAGGCATCAGCCTGCGCGGCTACGCGCAGATGGATCCGTTGATCGCGTTCAAAAAAGATTCACACATCCTGTTCCAAGAGACTCTGGCGAACATCACCGAACAGGTCGCGATGTATGCATTCCACGTGACTCCGCAGAAGGAACAGCAGCGGCCGATGCAGATGATCAAGATTGACGAGAATCAGCCTTCCGCAGCACCCGGCGGGATACCGGCTGCCGCCTTCCCCAGCAATGGAGCGCCGACAAATGGCGCGGACTTCTCGAAAGTCGGCCGCAACGATCCCTGTCCTTGCGGCAGCGGGAAGAAGTTTAAGAACTGCCACATGCGGCAAGTTCAGCCCTAACCAACTGATACGCCTATTTTGGCGAGAGAGGTTCGGCCTTCAGAGTCGCGGATCCCTTCAGTTTCATCCCCAGGCGAATCGGCGTGAATGCCTCCGTGGTGTCAATCTGGACATCGCCGGTCGAATTTGCCTCCGCGTAGTTCGTCTTCAACGTCTGCGGATCGAGGAAAAAGTTCATCTCCCCTTTGACTTCGATTGTGGCCTTCGTGATCGGGCTGCGCATTCGAATCTGAATGGGAAGGTCGGCAAGAAGCGGTGTTTTCAAATCCAATTTCGCCCCGAAAGAGCCGTTAATCTGCACGAACTTTTTCCCGTTGCGCTCTTTGATGCCGTCATAGCGATACGTGATGTCCACGCGCGTACTCTTGTTTCCCCGCCGAGACGGATCGGTGCCGACCGCCATTCCGGGTAAGAAATCTAAGGTCGAGTGCCAAGTGTCGCCCACCTTAACTTTTCGGTAGGGAAGCTTCGGTCCAAAATCCATGAGACCGGGAAATGAGACCATCCGCTGTACCTGGCTAAGGAAGTCCCCGCCTCTTGCTTGTGCCTCTCCTGTGCCGGCTCTACTGGCATAAAGACCGCCTTCCTCGTCACCCGGATCGGACTTTGGCGTCTTCTTCTTCGGCGGAGTCATGTCGTAAATCTTCAGGATTTCGTTGGTGGGAGAGAAGAACAAGACTATGAACTCGGGGTCCTCGAAATCGTCATGCGGGCCCTCATCGAGGAACTGGCCGTAATGTACCTTCGTCTTTTCGTAATCCAGACGAAGATCCGCTGTTCCGGCTCCTTGCAAACCGGTCGTCTTCATCGTATACCGCTGCGTAACGGTCCATTTGTTCGGGATCCAGCTCAGCAGATTGCCTCGCTGAACTTCGGAGTCCAACTCCTTGACCAAAACGAACTTCTCGACGTCCCCAACCCTAAACTGTCGGCGCAATAGGACCGCATCCGGGTCCTGTACGCAGATGGAACTGAGCAACCAAGCGGCAGTGAGAAAAACCAATTCGGGCTCCTTCGCAAACTGTTATCTCCATTATATCGCGAACGGAGGCCGCGCCGCGCCATAATCTGCGGTTGTGAAGCGACGTGTCATTTTGTGGTTTCTTGTTGTACTTTGGATGGCAGTAATATTCTGGATATCCGGGCGAGCGGGCAGCGGCGAGGAATCGCGCTCGATCCTCTCCTCGCTATTCGGACTGCAGGGCTTCTGGCTCCATCTGCTGAATGGCATTGGGCGAAAAGCGCTCCACATGATTGAGTACGCCGCGCTGTGTATTCTCAGCTACCGGTCATTGGTCTACGGTCACGGTATCCCACCTCCGGTGGCGTTACTCGGAGGAGTCTTGTTGACCGTGGCGTATGCATGTACTGACGAGTATCACCAAACGTTCGTGCCCGGACGGGAGGGCCAAGTTCAGGACGTGCTGATCGATGCGGCTGGGGCTGTGGCCGGAACGTTTCTTTACTTTCGCCGCACCACGCAGGCGAAGGAGACTTCATAGGAGTTCTGATGACGCGCAATATTCGGCTGTTCATGATGTTGATTGCCGCTTTGGTGTTGCTGTTGACAGCATGCACGAAGAAGCAGGGGATCGGCCCGCAAGCCAACATTCTCCGGTATCCGCTCGTATCCAGCCCAACAAAGATCGACCCGGCAATGGTCCAGGACGGCGATACAATCGATATGCTGCTGCAAGTGTTCGAAGGGCTCGTGAAGTGGTCGGTGGACAATAAGCCGGTTCCAAACCTAGCCGAAAGCTGGGAGGTTCTGAATGGCGGAACGCTCTACCGGTTCAAGATTCGCCAAGGAGTGAAGTTTCACAACGGAGACGACCTGACGGCGGAAGATTTCGTTTACAGCATCGATCGGGCGTGCAGCAAGGCGCTGGGCTCCGAAACGACACAGAACTATCTCTATGACATCGTAGGCGCCCGGGAACGCCGCGAAGGGAACGCAACCTCGGTCTCCGGCGTCCGCGCAACCGGCAAGTACACGCTGGAAATCCAGATCGACCAGCCAAAGGCATATTTTCTTGCAAAGTTGACTTACCCAAATAGCTACGTTGTGAGTCATCGCGCGATTAAGGCCGCAGGTGGTGGGGAGATGACCAAAGTCGAGGCTGTCGTAGGAACCGGGCCATTCAAACTCACCACGTACAACCCAGACACGAAGGTGATCTTGTCGGCGTTCGAAGACTATCATGGGGGGAAACCAAAGCTGCAGGGCATCGAGCGGCCAATTGTGAAGGACCCCCAAACGCGATACGATTTGTATAAGCAGGGCCGTGTGGACCTGATCCAAATGGACAAGGCTGAGGTGAAGGCTGCGGAACAGGACCCGGAGCTCAAGGGGCAGATTCGATATTTCGAGCGTCCTGGGATTTATTACGTTGCTATGAATCAGGGCGTCGTTCCGCAATTCCAAGATAAGCGGGTCCGTCAGGCGTTCGCGATGGCAATTGACAAAGACGCCATCATCGCGGCGGCCCTGGAAGGCAAAGTAAAACGGGCAGACTGCATCGTGCCGCCTGGTATCCCCGGTTACGATCCTACGCTAAAGGGCTACGAATTCAAACCCGATGAAGCGAAGCGTCTTCTGGCCGCAGCCGGCTATCCAGATGGGCGAGGCTTTCCAAAGTTGACCCTCTGGTTCCGCGAAAGCCGGCCGGACATTCTCCATGTAGGCGAGGTGGTCCAAGAGGAGCTGAAGACGAATTTGGGAGTGATTGTCGAGTTGCGGCCGACAGAATGGGGCGCCTACCTGAACGAATACAACAATAAGGCTCTCCCGTTCCTACACATGCGCTGGATGGCCGATTACCTCGATCCGCAAAACTTCCTTTCGACGCTGCTGGCGACCTACGGTGGGGAGAATAAGTTCAACTACTCCAGTCCGAAGTTCGACAATTTGTGCCGTTTGGGAGATGCCGAGCAAGACCCAGAAAAGCGCCTCAAGTACTATCAGCAGGCCCAACGAATCGCGATTGCCGATGTCCCGTGGATACCGATCTATTTTCAGCGCGACGCCGAGCTGATTCGGCCGTATGTGCAAGGTATCCAGGACTGCCTTCTCGGGCACCTCCCCCATGTTTCGACCTATATCGAGGGGCAATAGACTCCGTGCTCAGTTATGCTCTGAAGCGAATCTTGCTCGTCATACCGACGTTGATATTTGTTTCTGCGCTTACCTTTGTCGCGGCGGAGCTGGCGCCGGGTGATCCGATACAGATCAAGCTGGGAGAACGCGCGACTCCGGCTGCCGTCGCTCAATTGAAGCACGAATACGGTCTGGATCGGCCACTCTTGGTCCGATTCGGCGACTTTTTGTGGGGCGCTGCCCGTCTGGATTTTGGCAGATCGTATTTCGACACTCGCACCGTCCGGCAGATTCTCTTGCAGAACTATTGGCCGACGGCGATGCTTGCCATTTTGGCAATGTTGGTGGCTTCCGTAGTCGGCATCTTTTTGGGCACAATCGCTGCGGTAGCCGCGGGCAAGTGGCCCGACCGGCTCGCCGTCGTTCTGAGCGTCGCCGGTTTAGGGATCCCGAACTTTGTCCTCGCGCCGATACTTGTGTTGATCTTCGCCCTTCGACTTCAATGGTACGAGGTGGCCGGTTGGGCCGACAACTTCAGCGACCTCGGGCCCTATCTGGTTCTTCCCGTCATTGTATTGTCCGTCCGCCCGCTCGCTGCAATTATGAGGCTCACGAGGAGCTCGATGATTGGCGTTCTTTCTCAGGATTTCATCCGTACTGCCCGCGCGAAGGGTGTCTCCTGGACTGGAGTCGTGGTTCGCCATGCTCTTCGAAACGCCGCGACACCGGTGATCATAGGCATCGGAAGCAGCTTTGGGTATCTTCTTACAGGTTCATTTATCACCGAAACCGTCTTCGCAATCCCTGGTCTCGGCAAACGTGCCATCGAGGCGATATACCAACGCGATTATCCCGTTATCCAGGCGACCACCATCCTGTTCGCCGCAGCTTTCATCCTCGTCAACCTTGCCGTTGACCTCGTGCAAGCCCGAATCGACCCTCGTGTGCGCCTCAATCGAGATGGGGCGACCGGGTGAAACGCACCAACGTCATTGCGGGCCTTGCACTTTGTTATCTCGTAGTCCTTGTGCTGGTTGCAGTCGGGGCCCCGCTTCTTACCAAATACACCTATGATCAACAAGACCTATCCGGGCGATTTCTGCAATCAAACAAGGCCCACTGGCTTGGAACAGACAACTTGGGCCGCGACAACGCCTCTCGCTTATTCTTCGGCGCCCGCGTTTCTCTGGTTGTCGGCTTGACGGTGGTCTCGGCGACGCTGATATTCGGCGGGATCGTTGGGGTAATTGCGGCAATGCGCGGTGGATGGGTCGATACGCTGCTCATGCGAGTGACCGACGGTCTTTTCGCCTTCCCGGACATCCTGTTGGCGATCCTGATCGTAGGCGTGGCCGGCCGGTCCTCGCTTACCGTGATCGCTGCGCTCACGGTAGTCGGCTGGCCAAGCATGGCGCGTTTAGTTCGTGGGCAGACCTTAAGCCTGAGGGAGGCGCTGTTCGTTCGAGCGGCGCAGGCGACGGGTGCTTCTCAGCCGCACATCGTCTTCAAGCATTTGGTCCCGCATCTGGCCGGCATTTGCCTTGCTGCCGCAATCGTGGACATGGCATCGGTCATTCTCGCCGAATCGGCCCTGAGCTTCCTTGGCATCGGAATTCCACCACCTGCACCGAGCTGGGGTTCTCTCGTCAGCACCGGGCGAGAGTTCATGAGAACCGATTGGCACTTGGTCCTTTACCCCTGCTTGGCCCTCGCCCTGACGATTATCTGCCTCAACTTGGTCGGTGACGCGCTATTTGAGCGCTGGGATCCGCGCAAGTCGGCGCGGGCGTAACACGTGTTAGAGGTGGCCCAGCCTTTCCAATATCCTGGATAGGTCCTGTTCGTCGTAGAATGGAATTTGGATCCGGCCACCGACCCCAACTCGTATAATCTGAATTTTGGTCCCAAGGCGTTCTGACAACGTTTCCTCTAAACGCAACCAGTTTGGATCAGCCGGCGGCACCACGGCGATCGGACCGTCGTTGGAAGGAGGGTTGCGGAAGAACTGGGAGCGACGCTCGGCCTCTCGCACCGACAGGCCCTCATCCACAATCTGCCGGTGAAGCTCAGACTGGAGCGCCGGCTTTTCACCCAAAGTCAGCAAAGCCCGGGCGTGACCCTCTGTGATCTTCCCCAATCGCACGCTCTCAAACATATTCGCAGGAAGGTTCAGTAGCCGGAGACTATTGGCAATCTGGCCCCGGCTCTTGCCGACTCGATCCGCGATTTGTTCTTGGGTCAAGCCGAATTCATCGGCAAGTCGGCGATAAGAAACCGCGGCGTCCGCAGGGTTGATGTCTTCGCGCTGAAGATTCTCGACGAGTGCCAACGCCAACATCTGCTCGTCGTTCGCCTGCCGCACGATGACGGGCACCGTTTCCAAGCCGGCCAATTTTGCCGCACGATACCGACGCTCGCCGGCGATGATCTCATACTCCTCATGGCCTTTGCGCCGAACAACCAGCGGCTGCAAAATACCGGATTCTTGGATTGTCCTCGCCAACTCTTGAAGCTGGTCGGGATCAAACGATTGCCGAGGCTGATACGGGTTCGTGATCAACTTGTCAATGGGGGCGTTGCGGATCATATTGTCACTGCCCTCACCGAGCAGCTCGACAAGCCCTCTCCCCAATGGATTACGTAGCATCTGCGATCATCTCCTTAGCCAACTTAATATACGCCTTACTGCCCGGTGCGCTTGGTGACCGAACGACGCTGGGCTCTCCAAATCCTGGGGCCTCCGTCAACCGAACGTTCCGAGGTACAAAAATGTCGGATACGACGGAGCCGAAAAAACCACGGACCTCGCGAGCAACCTCAACCGCCAGCCGCGTTCGAGGATCATACATTGTTAACAGCACTTTTTTGACCTCCAGCGATGAATTGAGCTGATATCGAACGAGCTCAATAGTCCGGATTAGCTGGGTCAGTCCTTCGAGCGCATAAAATTCGCACTGCATGGGCACCAACAGGTACCGGGAAGCAACCAAGGTATTGACCGTCAACAGTCCCAACGAAGGCGGACTGTCGATGATCACCCATTCATAGTCGCCCGCAATCGGTTCAAGCGCCTGTCGCAGCACGGTCTCCCGGGAAAGACGCCCCATCAAAGCCAACTCCGATCCCGCCAAATCCAATGTCGCTGGCAGCAGACTCACATTCGGTACGGAAGTCGCTACAATCGTTTCGGACGCCGAAACGCCGTCAACCAAAACTTCAAAAAGGCTCGACTGAAGCTTGGATTTGCCGACGCCGAAGCCAGTCGTGGTATTGCCTTGGGGGTCGGCATCAACGACTAGCACTCGCTGACCCTCCAAACCCAAAGCGGCGGCAAGGTTGACCACAGTTGTAGTCTTTCCTACGCCGCCCTTCTGGTTTACAACGCCCCAAATCGCCACGCACGCTCATTCGACGCGCAGGTCGGCTCTTCCTCGCAAGGATTCAGCGGATGTTGTCTGCTTTGGACCGGCGGATGATTAGATCCGCGATCGCCTCGTCCGTAACCTTGTAGGTTCCGGCGTCGATGCGCGCCTTCAGGTCCGCAACCATTTCTTCGCGAACGTCCGGTTCGGCCTCCAACTCCTCAACAATCCGGGCGACCAGTTCGGCGTCGTCGGTTTGCAGGGGAGTGGCGGTAGCTTCGATATTGGAGATCGGCAATTCGCCGTCTTGTTCCATCTGGAGTACTTTCGTATATTCAGTGTCTGAGATTCTCATCAGCTAAACCCTCTCTTGGTCGTTGATAAGTCTCAGACAGGCAACCAGGCTGTCCACGGGGGATCCTTGGCTTTGCGTCCCCGCATCGCTGCGGGTTTGCCTTGAGCTGTCAGAGCTAATAGTCAATCTTCAGTATCGGATGGCCAAATTCAGAACTTTAGGGCAGTTCGCGACTTTTTTTTTACGAACCGGCAATTCGTACGGATCGGAACGCATCGATGGCGACCGTCAGCTTCTCGTCATCCACATCATTGTGAAGTACCATACGAATTATCTTCGGCCCAATTGCTAGGATGCGAATTCCTCGTGCTTGCAGCGTATCCTGCATCTCCTTGGCCGGAAAGTCGGTCTCGGCGAAAACCATGTTCGTTTGCACAGTTTCCATATCCACCTTCAGCCCCGGAAGGTCATTGATAGCCTTCGCCAGCACCTTCGCACGGTGATGGTCGTCAGCAAGCCGATTTACCATTGTATCCAAAGCAACCATCCCACAGGCGGCCAAAACACCCGCTTGCCGCATTCCGCCGCCGAACAGCTTCCGCACCCGATGAGCCCGGTTGATGAACTCCCGAGTCCCGAGAACCATGGACCCGACCGGACAGGCCAGCCCTTTGGAAAAGCAAAACATCAGGGAATCCGCGCAGCCGGCGTAGTCGGAAACCGGCGTGCCCGACGCGATGGAGGCGTTGAAGATGCGCGCGCCGTCCAGATGCACCTTCATTCCGGCTTCGTGGGCCAGGGAACTCAGTTTGCGGATGTGCGAGATCGGTTGGATTGTCCCGCCGGCTCGGTTGTGGGTGTTTTCCAGGCAAAGCAGCGTGGTGCCCGGAGTGTGGTCGGACTGGGGCCGGATCCTCGCGGCGACGGCGTCGTAGTCCAAGACCCCCTTATGGCTGGGCACCATATCGGTGATCACCTGCGACAGAACAGCCGGGCCGCCGACTTCATAGTAAGCGATATGACTTTCTCCGTCGATCAGGATGGCGTCGCCGGGTTTGGTGTGGGTACGGATGCAGATTTGGTTGCCCATCGTTCCGGTGGGGACGAACAGCCCGGCCTCTTTGCCGAACAGGGCGGCGGCCTTTTCTTGGAGCCGGTTGACGGTTGGGTCGTCGCCAAAGACGTCGTCGCCGACCTCCGCCTCCGCCATCGCCTTCCTCATCTCCGCCGTCGGCCGGGTCACCGTATCGCTTCGCAGGTCTACTTCTATGGGCATAGTTGATACAGGATACACGCAGAAGCACTTGCATGGCAATGTAGGTGGCACAGACTCAGACTAAACGCGAAGCAGTTGGAAATCAACCGCCGGCGCGATTCGCGTACTCTCGAAGCGCCTGGATCCGTCTTTCCATCTTCGGATGAGTGCTCGTTTCATCCAATTCGAAATCCGTCTCGCCGGCGTGTGCTTTGTTCAGCATAGAGATCACGTCTGGGAGACTGCCTGTGACATCGAGCGATGTCCTATCAGCCTCAAACTCATGACGACGCCGAATCCAAAACGACGCCAGCGCGAACCATCCGAATGCGAAGAAGGTACTCGAGGCAAGAATTGCGGCAACAACAACACTTTTCACCCTAAGAATTGCCATTGGCGCAATTGCGGGGATGAACGCAACGAGCAAAAACGGGAAGAAAACAAAGGCAATTCGTCTCCAAAAATGCTTGAGCTTGATGTGCGCTAATTCATGAGCAATGAGAGCCTCAAATTCAGTGTCTGACAAGCGATCGACCGCAGCCTGGCTAATGATGATGTTTCCACCAGGGCTGATACCAGCTAGTACGACACTGGGATCGGTTAGCTCGCGAGCAATGACTGAATTGAATTTGACATTCATTCGGTCTGCTATTCGTGCGACCCGTTCCATCAGCGCCGGATTCGAAATCTCTGCAAGGCGCATAAGAGCCTCTTTCTCCGCTCGTGCACTAAACCACCAGATACTTGCGGCAAAGACCATCATGACCCCAATGACAATGTCGCCACGAAGGTTGTCCATGCTTGCAGGCAAGATGCCGCCAAGATAGATCCCGAGTTGAGAAACCAAATAAAGTGCGCTCACAAAAGTGAAGCCGATCACGAGCCGAAGAACGAACCAACGGATTGGCCTGTCTGTTGCACCATCTGAAGTGATATGAATTGGTTTTGATTGGTTTTGATGGGACAAGCGCCCTGACAGCCACTTGGAAGCGCCGACGGGCAAAAGGACAAAGATGATGTTCATCAGAGCGAGATTTGCCAAAATGAACGTTGCATCGCTCCCAAACCAGAGGTCTGCCCACGGTTTGAACGTCCACTTCAGCAGCATCACCCAAAGTACTGGCATGTAAAGCAGGATTACGATGAGAGGTGCCCACAGAGCAATCCTCGGTGCGACGATCCGCTTTCGATTAAGCGGAACATTCGGTCGCATCGCGTAGCGCCGTGCGAACAGCAAGGAAAGAACGAACACCGCTCCAGGAACGGCGAAGGCTGCCGGCGCCATCCAGGCCATGGAAGAAGAAATCTGAGCGGACGATATGACCGCGAAATCTTCGCTGGCTGTGGAGGCAAGATAATATGTGTATCGCGGCTTGCGAAAAATGGGGAACGATATCGAATTCGTATTAACATATCGCGGAACGATCAGCAGGGCGTCGACGTGATATTCTGCATCTCGCAACCCCGCAATCATGTTGCCAATTGGAGTCTTCATCTCGCTATTCAGTTGGCCGATGCGCTCCCGACTCCATAGGAGACGTGCCTGTGAGAATTCTCCGCCATTATGAAATTCAATGGTTGCGCTTGATGCCTCGCGATCCCCAACCGACCGACTTAGAATCTCAGCGATTTTCTTTCCATCTATTTTGGGATCTGCCAATAGGAGCGTCGAAGAGTATGCGGCACCCGTTTGGCAGATCAACAGAACACTGTTTGTCGAAGGCAAGTGTGCGCCCAGCGGTAGAGTTCCATCGCGCATTGACCGGATGGTCTGGTTCGTAACCGTATCTAGTAGTGGTGCAAAGGAATTCAAGGCGGCATCGGCATAAGCTTGACATCCCGCTACTAAGAACGATGACAGAACTGCTAATCTCAGCGTCAGTAGGACCACAATGCAATTGTTACACATACCTCAAACCGCGGCAAAAAGATGTCATGACTGTAAAATGGTTGTATGCTCTGGCTTCTTCTCACTATTTCGTTAGTTCCTTTGCAAATCCCCCACGCCTCCGTCAGCCTCTACGCCGTGGAGGTGAGTACAGGGAAGGTGGTGGTGGAGCGGAACAGGGAAATGCTGCTGGTGCCGGCGTCCAATCAGAAGCTGCTGACATCAGCGGCTGCGCTGGCGCTCCTGGGGCCGGATGCGCGCCTTGAGACGAAGTTGGTGCTCGGGGAGGATGGCGGGTTGACGTTGGTCGGCGGCGGCGACCCGATGCTGAAGTACGAGGACCTTGTGGTGATGGTGCGACAGATGAAATCGGAAAACCCCCACCCTAACCCTCCCCCGCAAGCGGGAGAGGTGATTCCGGCCGGCGCCGGCACTGGTCCGAGTGCGGAAAACCCCCACCCTAACCCTCCCCCTTCCTCGTTCCTCGCAAGAGGGAGGGGATTTGCGGTCAATCCCAACCCCTTCGACAAACTCCGGGCAGGTTCTCCACCGCAAGGGGGGGAGGGGATCATTGAGCAGAGGATTTCCATCGATCTATCGAGGTACGACGACGAATTCTATGGGCCGGGGTGGCAGATAGATGATTTGGCCTACTACTATCAGCCGCCAATCACGCCGCTTGCGATTGGACGCAACCGGGTGGATTTGCACGCGAGCGCTGGGAGCCCGCCGACGTTTTGGCTGGAGCCGAAGCTGGACTACGCGATCTTCAGCTACGAGAAGTCCGATAGTGAGTTGACGGTGTCGAGGGACCTCACCGCCGACGTCTTTCGGGTCCGTGGTCAGCTGCCCAAGGATTTCAAGAACGGCTCGTCGGCGCAGGGTCTGGCGGTGGCCTCGGTGACGAAGTTGGCGGAATGGAGTTTGCGGAGGGCGCTTGCCGAGAGTGCCGGGGCCTTGGGCGCGGGCACCTCGGACGGATCGGACCGATCGGACCGATCGGACCGATCAGAACGCGCCGACGAACGGGCAATGAAAGTAGTCGTCCACGAGAGCCCACCGCTATGGGAAATCGTCAAGGCACTCAACAAAGAGAGTGACAATCTGATCGCCGAGATGTTGTTCAAGGAACTTGGCCTGAAAGTCAAAGGGAAGGGCAGTTTCAAAGCCGGCGCGGAGACGGTCACGGCGTTCTTGAAAAAGGCAGGATGCGATCCAGAAGGATTTGACATCTACGACGGATCGGGCCTGTCGAGACATGATTCGGTCTCCGCCGAGACCATCGTGAAACTGCTGACGTACGCAACAAAACAGTCGTGGTTCAAGGCATTTCGCAACTCGCTGCCCATCATAGGCATGGACGGCACGATGGAAAAGCGCCTCACGGATATCAAAGGCCGCGCGTATGCCAAAACCGGAACCATGAGCAAGGTATCCTGCCTCAGTGGATATGCCACCACGAAAAAGGGGAAACTGATCGCGTTTAGTATATTGGTTAACCATGCGGATACCGCAAAGGCTCGGGACCTGCAGGACGCGGTAGTTCGCGCGATTGTGAGTGAGGAGACTGAGCAATGGTCAAAGAAGGCGACAATGCCCCCGATTTCACCCTCGAAACGACCGAAGGCACGATCACGCTCTCGGCTCTCCGTGGCGCGCCGGTAGTTCTCTATTTCTATCCAAAGGACGACACGAGCGGCTGCACGGCGGAGGCTAGCCAATTCCGAGACGCGATGCCGTCATTCGCTGGCGCAAAAGTGATTGGGGTCAGTCCGGACAGCGTCGATTCGCACGACAAGTTTTCCAACAGATATGATTTGAACTTTGCGCTCGCGGCAGATCCGGCGCACAAGGTGGCGGAGCAATATGGCGTCTGGGTCGAGAAGAGCATGTACGGACGCAACTATATGGGCATCGAGCGCACGACGTTTGTGATCGATGGGGACGGGGTGGTGCGGAAGGCTTTCCATAAGGTGAAGGTTCCGGGGCACCATCAAGAAGTGTTGAAGGCTCTCAAAACCATTTAACCCTCATCCAACCCTCCCCCTCAAGCGGGGGAGGGGATCAAAGCACGATGTCCAACGAAATTCAACCGATCCGATGGGAAGACGGAATGCTGTGGCTGCTCGACCAGCGCCTGCTGCCGCAACAGGAGCGCACGCTGGCCTACCAGGACTGGCGTGCGGTGGTCGGCGCCATCCGGGACATGGTGGTCCGTGGTGCGCCGGCGATTGGAGTAACGGCTGCCTACGCGTTGGCGCTCGCGGCAAAGGAGCTGGAAGGAACGGACTGGCGGCCCGTGTTTTGCGACATCTGCGAAGAGGTGTCGCAGGCGCGACCGACGGCAGTCAATCTGGTTTGGGCCGTCAACCGGATGCGGGACGCCGCGGAAGGAGTCGCCGCCGACAGGCCGTATGAAAAGCTGCTGGCGGCGGCAAAAGAGATTCACGCAAATGACATCGAGACGAACCGCGCTCTCGCATCGCACGGCGCGGCATTAATCCCGAACAAGGGACGAGTGCTGACCATCTGCAACACCGGCGCCCTAGCCACAGGGGGATACGGCACCGCGCTCGGCGTCATCCGAGCCGCGCACGAGCAGAGCAGAGAACCGTACGTTTGGGTCAGCGAAACGAGGCCCCGCCTGCAAGGCATGCGCCTCACGGCGTGGGAACTGGAAAAGCTTGGCGTCCCTTATCGCATCATCACCGACAACATGGCCGGATCACTCATGCGCCAGGGCCGTGTGGAGCTTGTGATCGCGGGCGCCGACCGGATTGCCGCAAACGGGGACACAGCCAACAAGATCGGCACCTATTCGCTGGCGGTCCTGGCAAAATCACATGGGATTCCGTTTTACATCGCCGCGCCGACTAGTACGATAGACCTAACGATCGAGACCGGAGACAAAATTCCTATAGAAGAGCGGTCCGAAGAGGAAATAACGGAAATAGGGGGTGTGCGGATGGCTCCTATAGGCGCAAGGTCCTATAATCCGGCGTTTGATGTGACCCCGAATGAGCTTATCACCGGTATCATCACGGAAACAGGCGTACTTTCGGCCCCATTTGGGGAGGCTTTGCAACGCCGCACGTACTAAGTAGGTAGCACAGTTACCAATCGACTAGGGGGAGACCATGGCTGAGACGACAGTTTTTGATAAAGAACGGGTCCGCTTCCCCGGGATTCACCCGGATGCATTCGCCGCCGAGACCGACCGGCTGGCGCTGGAGGCACTGCGTAAGACGCCCATTCTCCCCCAAATAGTGCGCAAATTTTACGATCTCGGCTTGGACCGATGGGCCTACACGCTCAACATGGCCGAGTCTATTCGGTGCGGCCCCAACCAATTCAAGACCCCCTATGCGATCATGCGCGAGGCGTGCGCGATTTTGGACGTTCCGGAACCGGAGCTGTACGTCAAATTTAATCCCCAGCCGAACGCCTATACATTTGGTGTTGAGCGGCCCTTCATTACGGTTCACAGCACCCTGCTCGACGCGTTGACGGACGAGCAGTTGCTGTATTTGATGGGGCACGAGCTTTCGCACATCAAATGCGGCCACGTGCTGTACATGACGGTCGCCAATTGGCTGCTGCCGCTGTTGGACGCGCTAGGCCGGATGACCCTGCGGCTGGGCGACGCGGTTTCGATCGGACTGCTTCTGGCATTCTATGAATGGATGCGGAATGCGGAATTGACCTGCGATCGAGGCGGGCTGCTCGCAATCCAGGATTGCGACGGCGCCATCGCGAGCATCATGACGCTGGCCGGCGGGCGCACTCGGTTTGCGGACGAGATGAGCATTGATGAGTTCCAATCCCAAGCGAGGGCCTATCAGGATGCCGGCACCATGGATAAGCTAGCCAAAGTGATCATGTTCTTGCTCCGCACCGCGACATATACGCACCCGCAGCCGATCTTCCGCGAGCAACAGCTCGAGCAGTGGTTCTCTGGCGATGCGTACAAGCGGATCCTGGCGGGCGAATACAAGGGCGCTCCTGCGGCGGTCGCCACCGCGTAACGCTGGCTTCCAGCCGGCAGAACGCAATTCAATGCCGGCTGGAAGCCAGCGTTACAAACAAAAGGCCCAGGATTCAATGCCACCTGGAGGGCAGCGTTACATGAGGGTAGACTTCCCCCCAATGGTCAGTTGCCAGGGATTGGTGAAGAGCTTCACGGATAAGAAACGCGGGGACGTACACGCGGTCGATGGCGTCTCCTTCGAATGCCGGCCAGGCGAAATCTTTGGAGTTCTGGGCGTGAACGGCGCCGGAAAGACCACCTTGCTTCGCCTGCTTGCCACCATCATCGAGCCGAACGGCGGCACGGCGACCGTCGGCGGATACGACATCCGGACCCAAGCGCAAGAGGTTCGCCGGAACATCGGTTTTCTCTCCACCACCACAGCCCTCTACGGACGATTGAATCCGCGCGAAATGATTCGGTACCTGGGCAGCCTCTATGGCCTGACCGGGCAGGACCTGACCGCCCGCACGGAGGCCGCCATCGCCAAACTGGGCATCACCGATTTTGCCGACCGGCTGTGCGATCGCCTCTCCTCTGGCCAAAAGCAGCGCGTCTCCATCGCCCGAACCATCGTGCACGATCCGCCCGTAATGTTTTTCGATGAACCCACGACCGGCCTGGATGTCATCACCTCGCGGACCATCATAGAATTCATCGAAGAATGCAGGACGCAGGGGAAGACCGTGCTGTTCTCCACGCACATCATGAGCGAGGCGGAGCGTCTGTGCGATCGGATCGCCGTCATCCACGACGGCAAGCTCGCGGCCATTGGGACGCTCGATGAGCTGCGAAACCAGACCGGCCAATCGCATTTGGAGCGGATTTTCCTCGCCCTGATTGGTGAGTTGACCGCGGCATGAGCGCAATCCCCCTCATCTACAAGAAGGAGCTCCGCGAGTTTCTGCGCGACCGCCGCGTCCTGATGTCTTCCGTGCTGATGCCGATGTTCCTCGTATACATTTTATTTACGTTTTTGGGTTCTTTCACCAAGTTCCTGTCGCAGGAATCGAAAGAGTCCGAGATCGCCGTTGTGAACATCGATAATGGCCAGCCATTGCTGGATTCGCCGTTCGTCAAGAAGGGGTTTAAGATTCGTTCCGTCCCATCTGTGGACATGGGTGTTACGATGGTGCGGGAGAAAACCGTGAAGCTGTGCGTCAACTTCAAGTCGGACCTGAAAAAGGCGTTGGCGACCGGCGATGGCGGTGCCATCGATGTGCTCATCGACAAGAAGAGCATTCCGGCCGCCATCGCGCTCGGGGTTTTCAAAGAGGCCGTAAAGCAGCTAAACGCGGCGCACGGAAAACAGGTTTTGGCGTCCAAAAACCTGACCGAAAAGGACATCACGCCACTCAGTGTCAATGAAGTGGCGGCGACGGAAGCCAAAGAAGAAGGGCCGGCGATGCTTGCCAGCCTCTTGCCATACTTCATGGTGCTGTTCGCGTTCTTCGGCGGCATGACGATGGCCGGGGACGTGGTGGCGGGTGAGAAGGAACGCGGGACTTTGGAGACGCTGTTGGTTTCGCCCGCCAGCCGATTGGATATCGCGATCGGGAAGCTGCTTTCGATGGCGACTCTCTGCTTCACGAGCTCTCTGTCTGGTGTGATTGGGGTGGTGTTGGTCGGCATTACCGGGGTGACGCAAAAAGGCGAGATGTTCAAAGGCGCGCAGCATTTGGGTCCCGGCGAGATTGGGGTGATGCTTGTGACGCTCATTCCGTTGGTCGCGATGTTCGCGGCAATGCTGGTCGCGATTTCGGCCTTTGCGAAGAACCAGCGGGAGGCGACGACCTATGCTTCCGCGATTTCAGTTTTGGTGATGGTGCCGGCGATTGCCAGCCAGTTCATAGGGTTCACCGACTTCGGCTCGCGGGCATGGATCGGGTTGGTGCCGATCTTGAACACGGCGACGGTGTTTCAGCAGGTGTTCAATGGGCAGCTCAACGGAACGGTGTTTGCCTTAACTCTTACAACATCCACCGTTCTCGCCGCGCTTTGCCTCTGGTTCGCGGTGCGCATGTTCCAGCGAGAGAGCGTTCTGTTCCGGGTATGAAACGCCGTGTCTTTTTTCAATGGGCGAGAGTTGTCGGCCCCGCAGTTGTTGTCCTCGGAGTTCTCGCACTGATTGCATACTCACGGTACCTAGATTATCCAACTTCGGAATCCTACTACTTTCAACGAGTCGCGTCGGACGATGAAATCATCGAAGCATTCATGCACTTTGAAAAAGGCAGAGAAGGTATTGCTGAATGCATGCTGATGGATCCGCTGATACTAGCGGGTCCAAAGATTGTCCCTCGCCTGTGCCAGGAAGTCCAAAACAGGAACATGCCAAAGCGCGGATACGCTTTGATGGCTCTTGGCAACATCGGCGATCGTGCCGCGATCTCGACATTAATAAGTATCATGTCTGATCCGACGGAAGAAGACTCCATTCGGAGCGAAGCGGCGACAGCTCTTTGGATGATTGAGCCCAAAAATCCGGCAATACTTGCTGTCCATGGATCCCAAGGTGCTGGACCGATTCTCCGAAGGACGCTAGATGAATTTCGGAGAGGCGAGCCATCAGTATTCCGACGTTCCTTTTCCGATGCTTGGCATCGCGTAAAGGACTAGCCTGCGGTTCGGAGGGGCATTTCCTTATGATTATCGCAAATTCCAAGGTGGTCACGCGGATTTTGGCGGTGGCGATTCGATCAGTTTGTCAGAACGAGAATCCGCGGCTACACAGGCCGACCTAATGTTGTCAACGAGTCGTGGATGGCTCCAACGACGACCGGAATCTCTTCCACATCAATCGTCCTGGGATCGAAGCAGACGTGATCGTCCACGATGCGTGCGAAAACGGGCGGCGTGCGGAGTCGGAGGGCATGGGCGTCATCTTCCGGTGATGCGTGTGACCGCACGCGCAAGAGTCGCGTCGGAAGGACGGACCCGGGGAGCGATCCTCCTCCGACCTCCGAAAGGCCGTCAACAACGTCGACCGCAAGTCCCAAGGGCTTGGATTCCTTACATGACGCTTCTATCTGCGCCATAAGCTCCCGCGCCATCCTGTCCAACTCATCCAATGATCGCCGGAGATAGATGAGCGTAGGGATGCGGGACCAGACCTGATCCGGGTCGAGGTACTCGCGCAGCGTGGCCTCCAGCGCGGCCAGGGTCAGCTTGTCGCATCGGACCGCGCGCGCCATCGGGTTCTTGGCCACCCTTTCGATGAGCTCCTTGCGGCCGAGCGCCAGACCGGCCTGCGGACCCCCCAGCAGCTTGTCGCCGCTCGCTGTCACCAAATCCACGCCGGTAGCCAGAGCTTCCGTCAACGTAGGCTCGTGCGGCAGGCCGGCCAAGGCGGTATCCACTAAGCAGCCGCTGCCAATGTCGTCAATGACCGCCACGCCGCGCTCCCTGCCCAACTTCGCCAATGCCGCGGGGTCGACGTCTTCCGTAAACCCGACAACCTGAAAATTGCTCGGATGGCAGCGGATGATGCAGCCGGTTTCCGGTACGATGGCCTTTTCATAATCCGACAGCCGAGTCTTATTCGTTGTCCCGACCTCTCGCATCCTGGCGCCGGCCGCCGCAATCACGTCGGGCATGCGGAAGGAGCCTCCGATCTCCACGCATTGCCCGCGCGAAAGAATCGCCTCTCGGCCCGCCGCCAAGGTGTTGACGCACAGCATCACCGCGGCCGCGTTGTTATTGCAGACATAAGCGTCCTCCGCTCCGGTCAGACGGGTGAGGAGCTCCTTGAACTGCGACTGGCGCGATCCACGCTTTCCTGTATCCCTGTCGATCTCCAGCGTGCTATGGCCCCTCGTGGCTTCTTGCACGGCCTTCTGGGCGCTCTCGCACAATCGGGCTCGGCCGAGGCCGGTGTGCAGCACGACGCCGGTCGCGTTGATGGCGTATCCGAGCCGCATTCTCTCATCCTCCGCCGCCCGCAACTGAACTCGCTCGACGTAGAACTCCAGCGGCTCGTCCGGGAAATCGTCGCGCATTTCCCGTCGGATATCGTCCAAAACGAGCCGGATCACGTCGCGGACATACGAGGGGCTGCCCAGGCCTTGTAGGTCAGGGTGGGACAGCAGCCGATCCACGGAAGGCAGATTTCGCAGGTTTGCCACGAGAGCATTTTAGCCGAACTTCATGTTGCCGCGGGCTTTGAGGCGCATTGCCAATGGGAACATTCGCCAATCGGACCAGCGGCCACAGCAATTGGGACCGTTGACGAAACAGGCTGTTCGCCCGCATAATTCAGGCATGGTCAACCAAGGCTCCAACCGGCCCGTCCTGTTCTGGGGCGTTATTGTGTTCGGCATGATGCTCCTCTGCTCGGGCATACTGTTCGCTATCATGTGGCCCCAACTGTCCGGCAAGCTGGGCGGCATGGAGAAGGGTGAGTGCCAGCGGAACCTGAACGATATCTACAAGGCGTTTTCCCTCTACCAAGACGATAACGTCGGATATCTGCCCACAGCCGGGAACTGGATGGACCTTATCGAGCCGCAAATGAGCCGGAAAAAGCGGCTACGGGACCCGGCGTACGAAGACGATGACCGCAAATTTGGCTATGCGTACAATTCCAGAATTGCCGGCCAGAAGGGCAGAAAGTTGGAGAATCCCGGCAAGACCGAGTTGGTCTATGACTCCATGAATCTGAGCCGCAATGCTTCGGATGAGGGTACCAGCATCCCCCGAAAAGGCCGCCATAAGGATGAAGGAATTCGGGGAAACAATGTGCTATTTGCCGGGGGCGCCGTTAAATTTCTCACAGGGAAAAAGTAGAATTGCCGGAATTGACGACCCTCGACCGTTTTCGCAACGTATAATGAGAAGTGGCACGGCGAAAGCTGTGCTCCGGAGGTAGTTTTCATGGGTATGCAAGAGTGGCTGATCGTCGCCTTTCTCGTGCTGGTGCTGTTTGGGGCGAAGAAGATCCCGGAACTGGCCCGCTCGGTGGGCCAGGCGGTCGGAGAAGTTCAAAAGGGTATTCGCGAGTCCCAGCGGGTCATCCAAGATACGGCTCGGGAGCCTGTGGAAGAGGCCCCTAAGGTTGCCGTCGAAACAAAAACTGACTAGATTTTCTATCCCTTGACGTTCGGAACGTCAAGGGATGGCCGCCGTCATTTTCCTTCCATCACCCGTCGCAGCACGTCGGAATAGATTGTGTGCATCAATACGCAATGAATATCCTCAACCTGCTGCATGTTGTTCGACTTCACCCAAATTGTATGCTTGGCAACATCCTTCAGCTTACCACCGGAATACCCGCATAGGCCGACGGTATGTGACCCCAGTTCGTTCGCCGCGTTCATCGCACGGATCACATTCTCCGAATTGCCGCTGCCGCTGATCCCGAGCACCACATCCCCCGGCCCAGCCCAAGTACGAATCTGCGGTTCGAAGATGTTGGCAAACTCCGTATCATTGCCCCAGGCAAGGATGAGCGACATAGAATCCGTGACCGCTAGGCACTGGAACGGCTTTCGGCCCGCCAAAAACAGGCCTTTTTGGTAATCGTTGGCGAAGTGAGAGGCGGTCGAGCCGCTGCCGCCATTCCCCATCAAGAGAAGGCGCTTGTCGTTCCGATAGGCGTTGTGGATCAGCTCGGCAATCGCGTCCACCTCGGAGGCGTTGACTTCGGTGATGAGGCGCTTGACTTCCGATAGATAGTCCGAAATGTAGGCCATATTTCCTCCCAGTATCCGACCGCCTGGATTACGAGGTTTGGGCCATGCGGTCGTCGTACCATTTCTTTAGGAATTCTCGGTGCTGGGCAGACCGGCTCTGTATCGTTTCCAGCCACTCCCGGTTTGCCAGGTACCAGTCCACGGTTCGCTGGAGCGCCTCTTCGAACCCAACTTTGGCCTTCCAACCCAGAGATCGGACTTTGGTTACATCCAAAGCGTACCGGTGATCGTGACCCGGACGGTCCTTTACAAACTCGATCTTACCCTCCGGCTTGCCCAGCATAGCGAGCAGAGTTTGAACGACGGTCAGGTTGTCCCGCTCGATCTCGTCGCCAATGTTATATGCCTCACCGGGAATGCCTTTGTGCAGCACCGTGTCGATGGCCGCGCAACAGTCCTCGACATAGATCCACTCGCGAATCTGCTTTCCGTCGCCATAAATGGGGAGCGGCTCATCGGCCAGGGCGCGGCTGATCATGAGCGGGATCAGCTTCTCCGGGAACTGGTTCGGCCCGAGGTTGTTGACTGGCCGGACGATGAGAATGGGAAGGCCGTGGGTCCTGTGGTAGGCGCGGGCGATCAGGTCCCCGCCGGCTTTGCTCGCGGAATACGGCTGGTTGGGATGGAACGCATCTTCTTCTTTGAACTGGCCCTTTTCGATGCTGCCATACACTTCGCATGTGCTGACATGAACGAACCGTTCCACCTTGGCTTCCAGGGCGGCCTGGAGCATCCGTTGCGTGCCGAGGACATCCGCGATAACAAACCCGCCGCACTCCAATATCGCCCTGTCGTTATGGGTCTCCGCCGCCAAATGGATGACATCCGTCATCCCGTCGAACGCGTCTCGATGCCGATCGATATCAAGGATATTGGCGTGAACGAATTCAAAGCGCGGGTCGCCTTCGAACTCAGCCAGGTTTTCTCGGCTTCCGGCGTAGGTCAGGGCATCCAGCACGCGCACTTTATAGTCGGGGTGGGCGCGGAAGATGTGCCGCACCAAATGGCCGCCGATGAATCCGGCCCCGCCCGTGATCAACAGTCGCTTGGACATCGCTGGAACGATACCACGTTTGCTCCGAGCTCAATTGCAGGAATTTCGTGGAACTTCCGCGAAGCGCAATGTATCTTGTTTCACAATCGTTCGGTTCGGAGGCACGCACAATGAAGAACAAAGTTCAGTTAGTAGGTCTCGCCATCGTGGTGGCCTCCGCGGCGTTTGCGCAAAATCCGCCGTGGAATATGTCCGCTCGATGGAACTACAAGGTTCAAGGCGATCGGTATGCGGAGATTTGGGGCGACGGCAACTTTCTGTATTGCGGACACTATGGACAGAACAAGGTAGATATCATTGACGTCACGGACCCGAGCAACCCGGTCCCGGCAGCAATCTATTACGTGGGATCTCCAGACCAAAACTGCAGCGCGCAAGACGTAACGGCGCGCAACGGCATGTTGTTCATCGGTTTCGAAGAGAGCGGGGTCAACGACGCCGAGATTGTGGACGTTCGCGACCCGTATCACCCGGTTCTTAAGCGCAAAATCAACGTACCGGACATCACCTACGTACACGACCTGTTCTACCAAAACGGCTGGCTGTACTTGGTCGACTCAAGGCAGGAAAAAGTAGTGATCATCGACCTGCGAAGCTTCGATATCACTGCCCCTGCCGGACCAACGATTACGCAGGCCAAGTGGGTGCTCAACACGCATACGGAGCATGATGACGGAGGTGGTGATTTTGTCCACGACATCACCGTTGCCGGCAATCGCCTTTGGGTCGCCGCATGGGACGCCGGGCTAAAGCTGTACGATATCAGCAATATTGCCAACCAACCACCGGTATTTAAAGCCAAGGCACCCGGACAGTCCGTTCACAGTTGTTGGCAGACCGATGACGGTCAATACGTAGTTACGGCTGAAGAGCATATCTTCGGAGGATTGAGGTTGTTTGAAGTTGTTGAATCGGAGACCGGCACTTCCCTTGTGATTCGCCAAACCTATGGACGTCCGCAGACGGATGCACTTTGCGTTCACAATCCACTATTTGTTGGCGATCGTCTGTTCTGCTCTTGGTATCAACTGGGTGTTCTCGTTCTAGACTTGAACCGCCAGACAAAACAGCTGCAGCCGGTCGCCAACTACGACACGTATCCGTTTACAACTTCCGGCGTCTTCGACGGATGCTGGAGCGTTTATCCGTTCCTCGGCCAGGACAGAATTCTCGCGGGAGACCTCGCTACTGGAATCTGGGTTCTTGCCATGAACGAAACCATGACAACGGCTGTCAACGGCGTAGTGCAATTAGAAGAGTATTATGGCGGTGCCGGACGTACAGCCACACTTGAATTCCGCATTCCCGGGACACTGACGATCGCCTACAATTCAGTCATAACGCGAGATGCGTTTGGCAAGTACGCATTCGTTGGTGCTCCGACAGGAACATTCGACATATCTGTGAAGTTCTCAAATTGGCTTCGCCAAACGAAGACGAACTTCGCGGTCACGTTTCCCAGTACGGTAATTGACTTCAGTCTGATGAATGGCGACGCAGACGACGACAATCTTGTCGGCATCCCGGATCTCAACGCCGTATTGGTCAACTTCGGCGGCACCGGCGGCGGCGAAGGCGATATAGACTGGGACAAGCTGGTTTCGCTTCAGGACCTCAATAACATCGTAACGAACTTCGCGATAGCCGGCGACCAGTGAGGAATTGGGCCGCTGCCTCTAGAACGGAAGCGGCGGCCCTTCGCACGAATCAACTATCGGCGGCGGCGGATCGCCAGAAGGCCGGCGAAGCCGGTTAAAACGGCCGCGACGCTTCCGGGCTCTGGAACGTTCGCGGACCCCGGCGTGTCGAAATCGAGAAAATCAAAACTGCCAATCTGCCAAGGGCCGGAACCGTTGGGCAACCGATAGACATGAGACGGTGGGAAAGTACCGTCCGGACCGACAGTGATCGGGGAATACGTATAGTCTCCCGTCGGCGGTCCGGTAGCCGAGATTACAGAGACCCAATCTACGATGGAAGTCCAAGGTGTGAAGTCGAGGATTCCGTCATCATTGGTATCCAGATCTTGAGCATTGGCGCCAGTAAACCCTCGAACCAGCATGTGGGTCACGTTGTCGCTGTTTTCGAAATTGAGGCCATTCGCGGCGGTCACGAGATCGGCATTGCCGATGCCGAGCGTAAAGGTCGGCTCGACGGCGAGAAAGTAACCGTCGACAGGGATGAAGAGCCCGGTCAGCTTCGTCACATTCTCGATGACGCCCTGTTTGGTCGTGGCGGTTCCATCGCCGATGACGATGTACGCAAGGTCGTTCAAGGAATCGCCGGCCATCCCGGTAAGCTCAAAGAATTCATCGTTGTCCGTGCCGACCTGGTCGATGCGGATTTCGTTGATTGTAATCGTGGCGTTGGCGGCGAATGCGGTCGCTAGGAGCGACGCCGCAACCAGCGATCGGGTGATGTTCTGCATGTTGTTTTCTCCTTGTCAATCAATTTTCTTTCCAGGAGAAGGCAAATGAAAACGGGCAATAGCCGATCCATACTTGTGGCCCGGTCGCGTGAATCTAATCAATGTGCGCCGGGTCACTTGTCGAAGTGTACCACGTATTAGTTGCGGGACTTACCAGCGGGCAAATCTGGCCAACATGAATGCCCAGATGCGACCGGCCTACCCAGATGCGACCGGTCTCCTGACCGTGTCGCAACTTCGAGTCGCGCGTCCGAAGTACAAGATCGGGTATAATCAGGCCCGCGGGGTAGAGCAGTCTGGTAGCTCGTCGGGCTCATAACCCGGAGGTCGTTGGTTCAAATCCAACCCCCGCACCCAAATTTCTCCTTTGCGCTTGTCGTTGAATTCTCCGACTTGATCCCTCGCCACTGTCGCGGTATCGTGAATCAGAAGAGGTGATGAAAATGAGAGATTCCACCTTAGAAGTATTCGACAGTACCGTGCAAAAGACACGTGCCTGGCTGTCCGATGTCATGATTTCTTTGGAACTCAAGAATAGGCAGGAAGCTTACCATGCCCTGCGATCCGTGTTGCATGCCCTGCGCGCCAGGCTGACCATAAATGAAGTTGCACAACTCGGCGCGCAAATGCCTCTGCTATTGCGCGGCATCTACTATGATGAGTGGAACCCGTCGAGAGCGAGCCGGGACCGCAGTCGGGAGGGGTTCCTAAGCGAGGTAATGTCCAATTTCGGTGTCCGACCGTTCGTCGATGCGGAAACGATGACACGAGGCGTTTTTCGCGTCTTATCGCGAAATGTTTCCGAAGGCGAAGTACGGCAAGTCAAGGCGCTTCTGCCCAGCGCAATCCGAAAGCTATGGCCTGATTAATCGATCCAAACGAGACCGTCGTCCTTGATCCGGACGGTTTGTGTTCCGAGGCGAACGGATGCTTCGAAGCAGCGGTCGGTGGTCCAAGGGGCTAACTCCCATGCTGGATCCCCCAACCGGCCATCGATCCTGACGAGAGATTCCGTTCGGTAACAGATGTATGTTCTTGGATGCGGATAGGGCATAGCGAACAGTTCGCTCCCCAAAGCGAAAACTCCCGCCAACGGGGGGCGGGAGTTCGCGGCTAAAGCCGTTGTCCTATTTCCGTCGAAGTCGATAAGCGGCGAGAACGCCCGCAACGGCCACCAGCCCGGCGATCGCATTGGGCTCCGGCACAACTACGGATATGGACTTCTCAACCAAAGTCAGCGCGGCGAGCGCATCTTGATCGATTTGGGTCTGCCCCTGGTTGTCTTTATAGGTAACCCCAGACAGATTGAATGTCTCTTCGATGTGCAGCTTCTTTGCCGCACCAAAGCTATATGAGCGCGTCGTCGGCTGCGAGAAATCGGTTCCGGAATCATTGACAACCTGCACGCTGCCGCTGGTCGTATCGAAGACTTTCTCCGTCCAAGCGATCTGCGGATTCAGCGCCTTTGTTCCTGCCTTGAGCTGCCCGATGAGGTCGACGGTAAGGCCGGTGAACAGATACGGCCCGCCCACTGCCAAGTCGCAGAAAATTGTGAGCGTGCCCGCATCGATCCCTGTGCCATCGCCAATCATGGCATCGGGAAACGTGAAGTTCGCGTCGTTGTCCAACACGTTGTCCGCGCCGAAATTAACAAGACCGGTAAGAAATGTCGAGCCACCGGATGACAGACTTCCGCCCAGAACGCAGGTCCACGATATGGTGTAATCCGTCGCAAGAACAGGAGAGGCAAGCGCCGCCGCTAAGACGACAAAAGCAAATGCACCTTTCTTCATACCATCCTCCAGGTAATCCAAGCAAACATTACGCACGGGGAAATCCCGAGCTAGTATTGATATAGGATACAACGAACCTTTACGGCTGTCAACATGACCGGATACAGTCCGGTATTGTCACTAGTTCGCCGAACGATGATTCGCCTGCTTGCTAGGCGGCGATAGTGCCTGGCTGCCGGTCGATTGACCGGCTGCTAATTCGGCGGCACCGGCTTGCCGAATCGGCGAACCTCGAAATGGAGATGCGGTCCCGTCGCAAGACCGGTCGAGCCGACCCGCGCTATGATCTGACCCTGCTGAACATTCTGTCCGACCGATACCAGCAGCGCCGAGCAGTGGCCATAAAGCGTTGAAGTTCCCCCGCCGTGGTCGATGATCACGCAGTTGCCATAGCCGCGATAATATTCCGCCTTAATCACCCGGCCTCCCGCGGCTGCCTTGATCGGAGTCCCCTGCGGCGAGCCGAGATCGATGCCGGTGTGAAGCTTTCGCGTATGCAGAATTGGGTGGAAGCGGTATCCGTACCCGGATGTGACAGGGCCGTTGACAGGCCGGATGAATCCGCCTTTCCAGGGCCTGACGGTGCTGCTTTGCGGGGTGGCGTAGTACCGCTGAAGCTCCGCCTCGATCTGCAGAGTTGCTGCGTTTTCCTCCGCATATTGCGCCTCTTGCGAAGCCAATTCTTGCACCGATTGCCGATAGGCGGTCTTCTTGTCGTCCAAAGCGACCTGGAGGGATTGCTCCTGTTCGGCCAGCCGGGCAAGCGAGCTCTTGACCCGCTGCACCAATTCGGCCTGCTCAGCGCGCTTCGCATCCAGGTCCCGCTTGGCATCTTGGTAGTCGTCAGCGATCTTGCGGTCCCGCTCGGCAATGCGGCGCAGGATGTAGCTTCGGCTTGCCAGGTCGCTGACGGATTGCGTGCCGACCAGCGCGCTGACGAATCGAGAATCGCCCTGTTTGTAGATCGTTCGAAGCCTCCTGCCAAACTGATCTTGACGGATCACGAGATTCAGCGCGGCCTGGGAGTTTTCGACGGTGACCGTGAGAAGCCGCTGCTGGGAATCGGCCAATTGGTTTTTAGTGCGCACCAGCGAGCCGGTAATTCGATCGAGGCGCGCGTCGACCTCCCGCATATCTTGCCGCTTCTCATGCACCTCGCTCCGCTTTTGGCGGATCTGCTTCTTTATCTTGGCGAGCCTGGATTTTTTGGCGTGGAGCTCTTTCTTGAGCGTGGCTTGCGATTTCTTCGGCGGCGAAACCTTCGGATCCGCGAGGGCATAAGAGACGAAGAGGCAGCAAGTGATCGCAAAGGAAATGGTCCTAAGTAGCCGGCTGTTCATCACGCAGGAACCTCCGTGTTCCGAATATGCCGCAAAGCAACCCAAATGTCGTGCCGGCCGCCATCATGGCGACTACGATCAACAGGAAGGAAGTGATCTCCCCCGGCTTTCGGACGAAACCGGGCAGATACTCCGAGATTGTACCGCCCGCGAACCACAAGGCGACCGCGCCGAACAGCCCTCCAAGCCCGCCGTGAAACATCGCTTCTAAGAGAAATGGGGTCCGAATCGTAGCCTCCGAGCCGCCGACCAGCTTCATGACTCGGATTTCGCGCCGCCGCGCGATCACTGTGAGGCGAATGGTGTTGAAGATGAGTACGGCCGTGCTGAACATGAGCGCCCCCGTGATGCAAAACCCGAGGGTGCGGACAAAGCGCATGAACGCCATCACCTGACGCTGTTCTTCTTTCAGATAGACGACTCCCTGGTGATCCACTTCCGGCATCTCCCGAATTCGTTGCGCCACGTCGTCGCCATATTGCAGGTCTTTCAATTTGACGACAAAGCTGTCGGGCACCGGATTCGGCATATCGGCCGTCAACTCTTTATCGTATTGGGATTGGAGCTTCTTCCAACCTTCGGCCTTCGGAACAAATCGCACGGTGTTCAATTCCGGCATGGCGGTAAGTCGCGTCCGAATCGCCGCGGTGTCTTCTTGGGTTACGTCATCCCGCAAAAATACGCGCAATTCGAACTTATCCGGAAGAGTTGACACCTGTCGCTCCACCTCCAGCCAGCCGATCAGGAACCCGCCGAGCAGGAGGAGCGAGACGCCGGCGGTGGTGATGGCCGCCAACGTCATGAGCTTGTTGCGCATCAACGCCTGGCAGCTCTCGGAAAGCATGAATTCAATTCGATCGAACAGGCTCAACCACCTCCATCTGAACGACCGCTCGCATTTCGGGAGGCCGCGTGTCGGAGACGACCTCACCCTGTTCAATTCGGACCTCGCGCTTGCCGATCCGCCGTATCACCGCTTCGTCATGGCTTGCGACGATCACCGTTGCGCCCCGCGCGTTGATTTGGTCCAGCAGTTGAATAATGCCCCAGCTCGTTTCGGAGTCCAGATTGCCCGTCGGCTCGTCTGCAATCAAGAGCGATGGATTGTGGGCGAGGGCACGCGCGATCGCCGCCCGTTGCGCTTCGCCGCCGGATAGCTGATTGGGGAAGCTCTCAATGCGATGAATCAGGCCGACGCGCTCGATGACGTCCGGCACCCGACGCCGAATCTCCCGTCTGGACATCCCGACGACCCGCAGCGCATACGCGACGTTTTCCCACACGCGCTTGTTCGGGAGCAGTGCGAAGTCCTGCGGTACGACTCCCATCGACCGCCGCAACGCCGGGATTTCACGAGGCCGTAGCTCGTTGACGACCCTATCCCCGACAATTACGCGACCCTCGGTCGGCCGCACCTCCGCGTAAATCAGCTTCAGAAGGGTGGATTTTCCCGCCCCGGTCGTCCCGGTCAGAAACACGAACTCGCCCGGGCCAACTCGCAATGAAACCCGTGCCACCGCCGCTACTCCGTTAGGGTAGGTTACTCCTGCGTTGTCGAACTCCACCATACGCTTTATAACTTACCCTTTTCACGCAGACGCGAGGGTTCCTGCAAAGAGTCCGGCTTCGGCCCTACCGCAAGATGCTGCCGTAAACTTGTAAGAGAAGATCAAGGTCGACCAGATCGGTGATGCCGTCTCCGTTCACATCGCCGCCGTCATCGCATTCAAACGACAGAAATACCTGGTTGATATCCTTCATGTCGACCACCTTGTCCCCCGTAAGATCGGGGTTCATCGGCTCAACAATCGTAATGTATTGGTCGGCCGGAACGTCTCGTATCGTCTGGACGATCCCCGACGGCCAATACACTTTGACGGTGTTCGCGAAGGTCGCGCTGTCCAGGCCGAAGTTCGCGATTTGAGGATTACCGGTCCAGAACGAGTCACCGGCCATCAACTCCCGAATCATCCTGTTCTGCCCGGCTGTGACCTCGACACGCGCCCCGACACCCTGGCGATTCGAGATGTTTCCATCTAGGCTCACTCCGAGCCAATGACTTTCAATCAGTGCGGGGGAAACGTTGTGGTATAGCTTTGGCACATCGTCCACGCCGGTGATCAAGAGGTCGAGCGCGCCATCATTATCATAATCAAACGCCGCCATGCTGAGCCCCATTGTCTTAACCCCGGACATGTCAGTCACATCGGTGAAATATCCTAGAGCGTTATTTTCGTATACGGAGCCCGGCGATGAAATGGCGACAAAAATCAGGTCCAGGTCGCCATCGTGATCGAAGTCTCCAAACACGGTCCCCCAACCTACGTCCAATCCGCCTTTGTTATCCTTCACTCCGCGGCTTGCGGCCTCGTTCTTGAACACTCCGTGGCCATTGTTGATATACAGGACCTGGATGCTGATATTGGTGGAGAAGATGTCAAGATCGCCATCGTTATCAATGTCCCCGACCGCCAATCCCATATCCGAGCCGACGTTGCCGACACCAGCTTCCCGACTGACATCCTTGAAAGTGCCGTTACCCAAGTTGCGGCACTGATAGTCGGCAGCGCCGTCGATCGCGACATGCATGTCGGATAGATGATCATTGTTGAAATCGGCAAACACGCAAGACCAAGATACCCGCGTGTTGCCGAGCCCCGCCCCGAATAACGGCGTCTCATCGGCAAAGCCCATGCCTCCCAAATTGTGAAGATAGACTCCAGGGCCGTCCTTATGCACCAGGACGATATCCAGGTAGCCGTCACTGTCCACATCGCACGCGGCAATTCCGCCGGCACACATCGGGGCCCGGCCGATATTTTCAGAAAGAATCCCATTTTCGAAATATGCGCCGCCGTGATTGATCAGATAGCTGAATCCAATGTTGCAGCTATCGCCATACCAGCGAGCCATCGCGATGTCCTGATATCCGTCATTGTTGAGATCGACAAAGAGCGCCGTCGTGCCATTCGGAATGTCGCTGGGAAGTACGGAAGCCGTGACATTGGTGAACGTGCCGACCCCATTGTTCCGATATAACTGCGGGCCTCGATTGGCGTCGCCGACAAAAAGAACGTCAAGCAGACCGTCACGATTGTAGTCGCCGATCGCTATGCCGGACCCACCGGATCCTTCCAACGTGAGACCAGCGGCGGCGGCTACGTCTTCAAATCGGATCGACTGATTCGCAACACACGAGCAATTGATAACCAACAAAATGCCCCAGCACACGAACGACCGGCCGATCCGCGGAGGGAAAGCCATGTCAACACCTTCCTTGCGGAACTTGCTTTTCGCGTTCATCATAATATGGAATCGATCAAAATGCCAAACAAGTGAAAATATTCACAAACTGGGGCATCCTGAAGCTGGCCCTTTCGGAAAGGAGTCCCACGCTTTGGCAACACGTCGGAAGGCCAAAATCGGCATCAATTGAATAATGCCCTAGCTCGTATCGGAGTCCAGATTACCCGTCGGCAATCAACAGCGATGGATTGTGGGCGAGGGCCCTACCGCAAGATGCTGCCGTAGACCTGTAAGAGAAGATCGAGGTCGACCAGATCCGTGATGCCGTCTCCGTTCACATCGCCGCCGTCATCCCATTCAAATGATAGAAATACCAGGTTGATGTCCTTCATGTCGACCGCCTTGTCCCCCGTGAGATCGGGGTTCTTCGGCTCCACAATCGTGATGTATTGGTCGGCCGGGACGTTTCGTATCTTCTGGACGATCCCCGACGGCCAATACACTTTGACGGTCTTGGCAGAGGTCGCGCCGCCCAGCCCAAAATTCGCGGTTTGAGGATTGCCGGTCCAGAACGAGTCGCCGGCCATGATCTCCCGAATCATCGTCGTCTGACCCGCCGTAACTTCGACACGCGCCCCGGTTCCCGCTCGATTCGAGATCGTCCCTTCCAGACCCACCCCCAACCAATGGTTCCCCATGAGACCTGGGGAGACGTTGTGGTACAGCTTTGGCGCCTTGTCGGTGCCGATGATCAACAGGTCCAACGCGCCGTCGTTGTCGTAATCGAACATCGCCTCCGCGATTCCAAGCGTATTGACTCCCGCCATGGATGTCACGTCGGCAAAATACCCTTTCCCATTATTCTCGAACACCGAACCATAGGGCGATATTGCGACGTAAGTGAGATCCAAATCGCCGTCGTGATCGAAGTCTCCAAACACGGTCCCCCAAGCAAGTTCCAGGCCGCCCTTGTTGTCCCGCACTCCGCGGTTCGCGGCCTCGTCCATAAACACGCCCATACCATTATTCACATACAGGACATGAAAGCCGATGTTTGTTGAATAGATATCTAAATCGCCATCATTGTCGATGTCTCCGATCGCCAGCCCCATGTCCGAGCCGACGTTGCTGACCCCGGCTTCCCGACTAACATCCTTGAATGTGCCGTTTCCCAAATTGCGGCACTGATAGTCGACATCGTGATCGATTGCAACGTGCATGTCCGTCAGATGATCGTTGTTGAAATCGGCGAATACGCAGGACCAGTTGGCTCGATTGCCGCCTAACCCAGCCCCGAACAGTGGCGTCTCATCGGCGAAACCGAGTCCCTCCAAATTGCGAAGATAAAACGTCGGGCCCTCATAATGCAGCAGAACGATGTCCAAGTAGCCGTCGTTGTCAACGTCGAACGCGGCCATCCCGCCGGTCCACGTGGGGTCGCGGGCGATATTCTCCGGCAGAACACCGTTCTCGAAATAGACACCGCCGTGATTGATCAGAGTATGAAATCCGGTGTCGTTTCGATCCCCATACCATCGCGCCAGCGCGATGTCGGGGTATCCGTCATTGTTAAGATCGACAAAAAGTGCGGTCGTGCCATTCGGCATGTCGTTGGGCAGAACTGATGCTGTAACATTCGTGAACGTGCCGTCGCCGTTGTTGCGAAACAGATGCGGACCGCGATTTGGATCGCCGACAAACAGTATGTCGAGCCAGCCGTCGCGATTGTAGTCGCCGATCGCTGTTCCACTGCCGCCGGGTCCGTCCAATGTGAGACCCGCAGCGGCAGCTACGTTTTCGAATCGGATCGATGGGTTCGCGGCAAACGAGCAGTTGACGACCGAGAGTATGCTCCACCACACAAATGCCCGACCGATCCGCAAAGTGATGGCCATGCCTACACCTTCCTTGCGGAATTTGCTTTTCTACACCGCCTACATTATAAATCGGAAATGGTCAAAATGCCAAGCAAGTGAAAATATTCACAGTCTAGGGTATTCTCCAACGTTCGATTCGGAAAGGAGTCCAACGCTTTGGCAACACGGAAGAAGGTCGGAATCGGCATTATCGGAACAGGGATGATCGCGAACTATGCGCATATGCCCGGCTACTCGAAGCTGGAAAGAGAATGCAGCATCGTCGCAGCCGCGGATATCAACCCGGAAGCCCTCGGCAAGGCCGCCGAAAAATTCAATATCCCGAAAACCTACTCGAACTATAAGGACCTGCTCAAAGACCCGGACGTCGAAGCCGTCAGCATCTGCGTCCCCAACTATTTCCACATGGAGCCGACCATCGCCGCGCTCAAAGCGGGCAAGCATGTGATTTGTGAGAAGCCGCTCTCCCGAAACGGCGACGAATCCCGCAAGATGGTCAAAGCCGCGGCTGACAGCGGCAAAATCCTGCAGGTGGCGCTCCAATACCGCTTCAGCGGCTACTCTCAATACCTAAAGCGCTTCATCGACGCCGGCAAGCTGGGCAACGTCTACTACGCCCGCGCGCAGGCCCTTCGGCGGCGCGGCATTCCCGGCTGGGGGGTCTTCTACGATAAGGAAAAGCAGGGCGGCGGACCATTGGTGGACATCGGCGTCCACATCCTGGACCTCACCCTTTTCCTCATGGGCTATCCCAAGCCGGTCAGCGCCTCCGGCCGGGCCTTTCAGAAATTCGGCAAGCGCAGCGATGTGATAGGCCTAATGGGTCAGTGGAATTACAAAGACTTCACAGTAGAAGACTTTGCGGTGGGCCATATCCGGTTCAATAACGGGGCTGTCGTGGTGTTGGAGAGCAGCTTTTGCGCCAATATCAAGAATGACATCATGGTTTCGGAGATTATGGGGGAGCGTGCGGGAATTCGTGTGAACACATTGGACGAGCCGCACGTCGAAATATACGGGGAAGAGGATGGCGCCCTGTTCGACATGATGCCGGCATTTTTGCCGAAGCATAGCCCTTACGATGTCGAAATCGCCACCTTCGTGGATAGCATCCGACACGGAAAGAAGTCCGTGGTGCCGGGCGAGCAAGGGCTGATCCTTAACGGCATCTTCGACGCATTGTACAAAAGCTCGGAATCAGGGAAGGAAGAGCCGGTCAATCTAAAGGTCTAACGAGGCGATATGTTAAGGTTTCTGTTTGTAAAGTTATCAATCTTGGCTCTGGTGGCTGCGGGATACTCGCAGCAGAAGATATTGGGCCGCGTGGCGGAGGTGACCAAGGGCGCCAGTGTTTTTGCCGGAAAGAGCTCTTCGAGCAAGAAATATTTCTTCGTGACCCCAGGGCTAAAGTTGGTTGTCAAGACCGTCGAGGAGCCGTGGGCCGGCGTGCTGATGGAGAACGGCGCCACAGGCTGGATCAAGCTGGACTTCCTCGAGATTACCGAGAACGATGCCATTCTATCGACAGATCAGCCGGATCTTGCGTCTCGCGGAGCTTCCGGTCGGATGATCGAAATCGCGGAGCAGCACATCGGAACCCCATATGTTTGGGGCGGGAACGACATGAATCGGGGTATTGATTGTTCCGGGTTTGTAAAGCAACTGTATAAGTTGAAGGGCATTAACCTGCCGAGAACCGCCGCCGCCCAGGCGTTGGTAGGTCAGGCCGTTGAGCCGAAAGACCTCCAGCCGGGCGACCGACTGTATTTCGCGGACAAGACCATGACGCGCATAACCCATGCCGGCATCTATGTCGGGAACGGCAACTTCATCCATTCCGCCAGGTCACGCGGCGGCGTCAACCAAGACCGCCTTATTAACCCCAAGTGGTCAAGCAAGCTGGTCTTTATCCGCCGCTAGCATCGCCTGCAATATATCCACCCGTGTCAGCGTGCCCGCCATCTGCCCGCCGCTCACAACGGCCACCATCTGTATGTCTTTTTCCACCATCATCCGCAGCGCATCCGCCGCCTGATCCGTTTCGCCCACAGTGATTGGGGTCGCCATCAGCGCGGACACCGGGCCGGCAGCGCAAGAGATGTCCTGCAGCAGCGCGTCGATCACCGGCGTCCGAGTCACCATCCCGACCACCAGTCCCTCCTCGTCCACCACCGGCAGACCCGACACCTGGTACAGGTCCATCTTGTCCACCGCGTCTCGCAAAGTGGAAGACGGTGTTAGCGTCGGGACGTGCACCCGCATCAGCTCCATGCACAAGGTTGGCTCCATATCGCGCCCGGTTTATACCCTGCAGTAGTCCCGGGCCGTCCTGAAGACTTCCAAAAATGACCGCACGGTAGACGCGGGCCGTCTTTCCGATTCCTCTCGATTTCCGACCGCCAAGGCCCGCGTAACGCCCGCCTACCACCCCTGTAACCGCTGGCCCGGCTGCCGACCGCCTATCTTAACCTACTACCCGAAGCCCGAGGATCGAATGGTAATATCCCGCCGACATGGGCAAATGGCGATTGGCGATCATCGCGGGCACCGGGGCTTCAGGTGCGGTGACATCCGGCAAGAGGATGTCGGTGCCGACCCGGTTTGGGGTCGCGAAGATGCTCGCGACGAAGCTGGGAGGTGCGGACGTTCTGCTCGTCTCGCGCCACTGCGCAGGTCACCATACCCCGCCGCACAAGGTCGAATACCGGGCCTTTGCCGAGGCGCTCCGGTTGCTGGGCTGCCCGCAGTGTGTGGGGACCGCCGCGGTCGGCAGCCTGCGGGAGGACTGGCCCGCCGGAACTCTCGCACTTCCCATCGACATCCTCGATCTCTCCGCCCGCAACCTGACGATGTACCCCGACGAGGTGGTGCATACCGACTTCACTCATCCCTTCGATCCGGAGCTTCGCGCAGCATTGTTGGCCGCCGCTCCGCCGCTGACGCTGCACGATGGCGCGGTATATGTGAACGCGAACGGCCCGCGATTCGAGTCCCCCGCCGAGATTCGGGCGATGCGGACCTTGGGCGGGGATGTGATCGGGATGACGGCCGGATCGGAGGCCGTCGTGATGCACGAGGCGGGCATCAAGTATGCCGTCGTCTGCGCGGTCACCAACCTCGCCGCCGGCCTCTCGCAGGGCGAACTCACCCACGGCGAAGTGACGGAGGCGATGCAAGCCTCAATGTCGCAGATTTTTCAAATCTTCGAGCGACTTCGTCTTTCGTAGCCGCAGGTTCTCGTGCCGATACCGTCTCATCCGCCACCCAACAAAACCTGCGCGTGACCACCTCCCGATTGCCGATGTCCGTCGGTATTGGCACTTTCGGTGGTATCACTCGCAGGTTTTGAGGTCGGCGCTCCGACGTGATTGCCATGAGAACCTGCGGCTACTGGCCAGCTAGTCTCGGTGCGGCTGGTATACTCATCGGTGGTTGCAGCGTCATTAGGAGGCGCTCCGTGACAACACGGAAGTTTCACGTTTACATCATTGAATCGCCGAGTCCCGTCGACTTGTATCATAAGAGGTTCGAGGGTGAGGCCTTGCGAGCCACTCTGGAACTCTCGCAGATACCTGCGTCGCATTGTCTGGCCGTTAGCTACTCGGCATTTACGGCAGCTTTTCACGTCGGTCTCGTTGAGCATTTTGGGGCAGTCAAGAATCCACCTATCATCCACATCAGTGCTCACGGAGATGACGAAGGCATCCAATTGACGAGCGGCGAGGTCGTTACGTGGGAGACACTCCGTAAGTTTCTTCAGCCAGTTAACCAGATCCTGAAAGATCAAGGGGGGTTCATCCTTTGCATGTCTACGTGCAAAGGAGCCGCAGGCTGCAAGATGGCTATGGATGACGACGAGTACCCATTTAGGGGTGTAGTAGGCAACAACGAGGAACCAACGTGGAGCGAAACAAATATCGGATTTGCCACCTTCTATCATTTATTTGCTAAGGGCTGCACAATGTTTGATTGCGTCGAGGCGATGAAAGTGTCTTCGGGAAACGAGCATTTCACGTTTATCGAAGCTGCCACTGCTCGTCGCGCCTACTTGAACACAATTAAGGACCCTCAGTACGAACCGCTTCAGAAACTGGAGCAGAATATCCCACGGTCAGAGCCAAGGGAGTTTGAAAAAGCACTGATGTCGCGGGAGGCACATGCGACTGGCACGGCTTTCGAGTGAACCGACGCGCGATTACAGTGGGTGACAATGCATTGCTTCCAAACTGGCAAAGATGCCACCGGAGGGTCGCCCCCATCGGAGGCAGCATCGGTTGACCAGGGTATGGGTAGACTCTGTTGCAGCAACATGAAGATACCGTATACCGCTCCGGCGATCAATATTACGGCGTTCAACTGTCCGTTCTGCCACGCCTACGCGAAGCAACTATGGGCCAAGGTTCGACTGGTTGTTGGAAGCGCGGCCAATTTCGAAGATCGGCTGAACGCGGCCTACTGCACGCAGTGCCATGAGCTATCAGTGTGGTGGAATGGCACGATGCTCCATCCCGGCGATAGTACGGCCCCGATGCCCAATCTGGACATGCCGGAAGACGTGACGTGCGATTACATGGAAGCCAGGGATATCGTCGGCAAGAGCCCTCGCGGCGCGGCTGCACTTTTGCGGCTTGGGATTCAGAAGCTATGCAAGGCGTTGGGGCAGACTGGGAAAGACCTAAACGCTGATATCGGCAAGCTGGTGGGCAACGGCCTTCCAACCAGAATTCAACAGTCGCTCGACATCGTCCGCGTCATCGGCAACGAGTCTGTTCATCCAGGTGAACTTGACATGAAGGACGATGTCGCAACGGCGACAGTGCTGTTCGAACTGGTCAACCTCATCGTCGAGAACCAAATCACACAGCCAAAGGAGGTGGAACAGCTGTATTCGAAGTTGCCCACCTCGAAGTTGGCGGGGATTGAACAAAGGGATGGTTCTACGGCAACGTCGCCGTAGCCCGGTGCGAGTGGCCATTTCCATTGCTTGCTAACTAGCATGGCGGTGTTGCCAGGGTACAATCCGATCTCCCATGCCGCAGTTGCTGCCGCAAGGCATCATCGTTTTGGACTTTGGCGGTCAGTACACACAACTCATCGCCCGGCGGGTCCGCGAGTGCAACGTCTTCTCCGAGATCCTGCCGTATAACGCCACGCCAGACGAAATCCGCGCGAAAGAGCCCAAAGGAATCATCCTGAGCGGCGGACCGGAAAGCGTGTACGCCCCAAACGCCCCGAAGCTGGACCCAAAGGTGTTCGATCTGGGCATTCCCGTCCTCGGCATCTGCTACGGCCATCAGCTCATGGCGGCGGAGTTGGGCGGCGAGGTCCATACCACGAACCGCGAGTACGGCAACGCCACCCTGCGCGCCATCGGCTCGCGGCTGTTGGAAAAGGGCGAGTCCCGCGTCTGGATGTCACACGGCGACCAGGTGGCGGCCCCACCCTCCGGTTTCCAAACAACAGCAACCACCGACACCTGCCCCGTGGCGGCCATGGAGAGCGACGAACGGAAGCTCTACGGCATCCAATGCCATCCGGAGGTCACCCACACCGAACGCGGCAAAGAGGTGTTCAAACGCTTTGTCTACGACATTTGCTCTTGCCGGCCGGACTGGACCGCCGCCAACTTCATCGCCACCGCCGTCGAAGAGATTCGGACGAAGGTCGGGACCGGACATGCGGTCTGCGCGGTGAGCGGCGGCGTGGACTCATGCGTGGCGGCCGCCCTCGCCGGGAAAGCCCTGCACAAGAACCTGACCTGCATCTTCGTCGATCACGGCCTCATGCGATTAGGCGAAGCCGAGGAAGTGGAGAAGGTTTTTGCCGACCATTACGACTCCCGCTTCATCGCAGTGGACGCGGCTGACCAGTTCTTCGCGGCCCTAAAAAGCGTCATCGATCCGGAAGAAAAGCGCAAGATCATCGGGGCCGAGTTCATCCGGGTCTTCGAAAAGCTGGCGGGCGAGGTCGGCGAGTGCGAGTGGCTGATTCAGGGCACTCTCTATCCCGATGTCATCGAGAGTGGAAACCCCGTCGCGGCAAAGATCAAATCGCACCACAACGTCGGCGGCCTGCCCGATTGGATGCGGATCAACGTCCTGGAGCCGCTGCGGCTGCTCTTTAAAGACGAAGCCCGCGCCGTCGGCCGCGAACTGGGCCTGCCCGAGCACCTCGTGGAGCGGCAGCCCTTCCCCGGTCCCGGCCTCGCTGTCCGCATCCTTGGCGAAGTGACCCCCGAACGGGTCGAGCGTCTGCAGCAGGCGGATGCCATCGCCATCCATGAGCTTCGGGCGAGTGGCGTTTGGGATACGATTTGGCAGTCCTATGCCGCTCTGTTGGATGTGCGAAGCGTCGGCGTTATGGGCGATGCGAGAACCTACGAGAACCCGATCGTCCTGCGGGCCGTCGCCAGCGAGGACGCCATGACCGCCGTCGCCGTCCGCGTTCCGTGGGAAACCCTGGAGCGAATCGCCACCCGGATCGTCAACGAAGTGCAAGGGGTCAATCGGGTACTCTACGACCTAACCTCGAAGCCGCCTGCCACCATCGAATGGGAATAATGCTCGATACCCAGATTGTGCCGCTCTTTACCGCTGAGCAGATTTCGCAGCGGATTTCGGCATTGGGGGCTGAGATTCGGCGCGACTTTCCGACCGAGCCGCTGATGTTGATCGCCGTGCTGAAAGGCGCCGCGCCCTTCCTGGCGGACCTCCTGCGGGCCCTTCCCGGCGAGGTAACCTACGACTTCTTAGCCGTCAGCAGCTACGGCTCCGAGACCAAAACGACCGGAATCGTGAGAATTCTCAAGGACATTGACACCCAAATCGAAGGAAAACACGTAATCATTGTTGAGGACATCGTTGATACAGGCCTGACTTTGGCCTATCTACTCGAAACCCTCAACGTCCGACACCCGGCACATCTGAAGGTATGTTGCCTGCTGGATAAGCCGGCTCGGCGGCAGAAAGAGGTCCCAATAGACTACCGGGGGTTTGAAATCGACGACCGTTTCGTCGTTGGCTATGGTCTTGATTGGGATGAAAAGTATCGAAACTTACCGTTTATTGCAGAATTAAAACAGCCCGCTTGGTGAAAAAGACCTAGACAGAATCTGGAAATCATGCTATAGTTAGAGTTAGAAGCCTTCTTCGCGATTCTCTTTTCCAGTTCTCGCCGGTCCTTTTCTAGATTTTGCCATCACCGTAGGGTGAGTCCATTTCCGGCGGAGAAACGGTCCCATCGCTAAGCATAAGAAGGAGTGAAATTCCATTCCCAACATTAATCGTAAACGACCGGGGAACCTAGGCCCGCGCAGACCGCGTCCGGTAGATCCGAACCAGCACATGCACTCCGACCTAGAGAACGCCCCAGCTACTGACTTTCGCACTTTTTGCGACAAGCCGACGGAAGAGCTAATCGAGCTGGCCCGCTCGTATGAGCTGGAAGCCGACCTTCGCGACCGCATAGACATCATCCACAAGATCCTGATCCACGTGAACCGCGAACTCGGCACCATCTATGCGGAAGGCATCCTGGAGATCCTCCAGGATGGCTGGGGGTTCCTTCGCAGGAGCAACTTTGCCAACTCGCCGAGCGACGTCTACGTCTCGCAGTCGCAGATCAAGCGATTCGGGCTTCGAACGGGCGATTCCGTCTTCGGCCAGGTTCGTCCGCCTAAGGAAGGCGAGAAGTACTACGGCCTGTTGCGCGTCGAATCGATCAACGGCCTCGACATCGAAAGCATCCGAACTCGTAAGGACTTCGAGGATTTCACGCCGCTCTATCCGACGGATCTCTTGATTATGGAGCACAGTCCGGATGGGATGTCGGCCCGAATCATCGATCTCATCTCCCCGGTTGGCAAGGGCCAGCGAGGCCTCATTGTCTCGCCGCCCAAAGCCGGCAAGACCATGCTGCTCAAGACGATGGCAAACAGCATCGCCATCAACAACCCGGAGGTCGCCCTCTTGGTGCTGCTCGTGGATGAGCGCCCCGAGGAAGTTACCGACATGCGGCGTTCCGTGCGAGGCTCGGTCATATCCTCGACCTTTGACGAGCCGCCGGATAACCACATGCGGGTCACCGACCTCTGCCTCGAACAGGCGAAGCGCTTGGTCGAAGTCGGCAGGGATGTGGTCATCCTCTTGGACAGCCTTACCCGCCTCAGCCGCGCAAGCAACCTGACCATCAGCCCGAGCGGCCGGACCCTGTCCGGCGGTCTCGACCCATCGGCCCTCTATCGGCCGCGCCGCTTCTTCGGAGCCGCCCGAAAACTGGAAGAGGGCGGCAGCCTCACAATCATCGCTACGGTTCTGGTCGACACAGGGAGCCGAATGGACGACGCGATCTTCGAAGAGTTCAAGGGCACGGGTAATATGGAGTTGGTCTTGGATCGCGAGCTATCCGAACGGCGCGTCTGGCCCGCCATTGACGTCCGGCGGTCATCCACGCGCCATGAAGAGCTTCTCTTCGAAGGGGAAAAGCTCCGAAGCGTATGGCAGCTCCGTAAGCTTCTTGCGAACCAGGAGAACTCGGTCGAAGCCGCGCAGTCGCTCATCAAGCTCCTGCAACGGACCAAAACGAACGACGAGTTCCTCGCGGACGTGGTGGCCAAGACCGCGACAATGAAGTAGCTGTCGACGGGGAAAGATGTCTGAAGAGTTGAATCCGCAATTCGGCGACGACATGAGCAAGCCTCCGCCATTCTTCCCAATGGGACCGGACCGGGAGGAGCGCGAGGCTGATCGTGAGATTCGGATGGATATCGAGGGGTTTTACGACCTCGAGCATCCAACCCAGCCGTCCCAACGCGTCATCATGCTGTCCGACGACACCGGCCGCACCGTCCGAATGGTGATCGGAGCGTTCGAATGGCTCTCCATCCAGATGGCCAAGGAGAACGATTACCCCGATCGGCCCTTCACCCACGACCTCATTCGCAGCATCATCGACCGCCTGGGCTATGCCATCGAGCGCATCGTCATTGACGATCTGTGGCGGAACGTGTACTACGCGAAGATGTTCCTCCGCAAAGGCGATGAGGTGCTGGAGTTCGATTCCCGGCCCAGCGACGCGATCGCAATGGCCACGCGGTACAGCGCTCCGATCTACATGGCTGAGTCGGTCCTCGAAGCCTCCCAGGCCGCGGAAGAAGACGATGAGCCGGGCGAGAACGAGTTCGAGGAAGAATAGCTTTTCAAAAAGGGTTGAGCTCGGCCGGTGTTGAAACCCTTACGTGGTGCGCGTTCTAATCTGTCCAACAGCCTTCAAAGGAACCCTGACGGCCGAAAAGGCCGCTCAGGCGATGGCGGCGGGGATCGGCGGACGAACAACAATCCGGCAGCTCTCCGACGGCGGAGACTGCTTCCTGGACTGCCTTGCCTCCCCCAAAGCCAAACGAATTCGCCGAAAAGTGACCGGGCCGCTGGGGAAGGCGGTTTGGGCTGAGTTCGCCGTGGAACGCGATGGAATAGCCATCATCGAATCGGCGCGCGCCTGCGGACTGGCGCTTGTTGACCCCGACGATCTCGACCCACTGACCGCGACCAGCTTTGGGGTGGGGCAGCTCATCTCTGCCGCGGAGGAGTCTGGCGCTACGGTGATCCTGATCGGCCTGGGTGGGAGCGCCACGAACGACGCCGGCATGGGTTGCCTTCGGGCGCTGGGTTTTCAGTTTTTGGATAGCCGGGGACACGAATTGGAGACCGCCGGGGACCTCCGCCGACTTACCCACGTCGAACCCGGGCCTCGGCTCCAAGCGCAGATTGTCGTGGCCTGCGATGTAACCAATCCGCTTCTGGGCCCCGAAGGGGCGATTGCCGTCTTCGGGAGGCAGAAGGGTGTGGGGGATGCCCGGACCCGCAGGCGGCTGGAAGAGGGGCTGGCCGCGATCGCTGAGGCGGAAGGAGCGCGGTCGAAATCGCCGAATGCGCCGATGACCGGCGCCGCGGGCGGAATGGCCTATGGGCTGGCCCGGTTCTTGGGGGCTCGGCTGGTGTTGGGTTCCAAGTTTGTATTGGAGGCGGTGGACTTCGACCGGCTTCTTTCAACCCACGATCTGGTTGTTACGGGTGAGGGGCGGCTCGATGGCCAGACAAAAGACGGCAAGATTGTTGGGGAGATTATTCGTCGGTGCCGCGCCGCAGGGAAGCCGTGCTACGCCGTGGTAGGGAGTTTGGGAGACGGGTGGGAGTCAGTTGCACGAGGCCTTGCTGCCGCCCCCATCGTCGTTGCGCCGTCGAGAAGCACTTCAGCAGGCGTTGCCAAGGCAGCCGCAGCGGTGAAGCCGGCCAGGTGAAGGTACTGATCTGTTCCGCCGACCCGCATCGGTCCCGGTTGGCAGAAATTAATCTCCAGAGGCAGGGGTGGCAGGTTACTTGTGTCGGAAGCGGTAAGGACGCCGTGGACCAGATTCGCGCCGAACTGCCGGATATGCTCTTCGTTGGCCAGGTTCCCGACATCGAAGTTCTGCGGTCGGTTCTCGCCGGACCGGAGTTCCAGAACGTGCAGGTTCTTGATATGCCGTGTTGATGCGACCGGTCTCCTGACCGAGTCGCAGGTGGCTTAAGGTCTCCTGACCGTATCGGTGCTGTGCTGAACAGGGTGATCGGCGAGCGCAACGCGGGCTTCGGTGGTCGGCAGGCAACGGATATCGGCACACTGACCCGCGGCCACAGTTTTCAGTAAACCTGCAACCTGGCGGGCGCCCCGCCGATAATCCTACCGGCGGAAGAACAACCCAGGTTCGGTTTGGACGCAGCTTCGTTGACACGCCCCATGGCGTGCGGGTAGCATTGGCGGCAACTCGAAACCCCACCGGAGGTCTTCTCTCATGGCTCTGAAAATCCTGGTCTGTGACGATGAGAGGCACATCGTGCGCCTCATCCAGGTCAACCTGGAACGTCAAGGCTGGGAGGTCATAACCGCGTATGACGGCAAAGAGGGTCTCGAGAAGATTAAATCGGTAAAGCCCGACCTTGTCGTGCTCGACGTGATGATGCCGTACATGGATGGGTTCGAGGTTTTGAAGACCTTGCGCCGCGAGCCGGAGTTCCAAGAGCTGCCGGTTATCATGCTCACCGCGAAGGCGCAGGACAAAGATGTTTTCGAAGGCTACCACTATGGTGCTGACATGTACCTGACGAAACCGTTTAACCCAATGGAGCTTGTTACATTCGTCAAACGAATAATCGGAGGGGACACGTCCGCGGGCGGACCGAAGCGGTACGACCTGGACTAGTCCGAAAAAAATGTCGGAATCATCAAAAGGTACGAATATTGTCTTCTTGGTAGCGGCCCTGGTAGGCGTCGGAACGGCGGCCTTCTTCATCATTCGCAGGCATAGGGCAAATCCTGAGCGCACCATGGATCGAATGTTGGATTTTGCCACCACATCGGCGGATCGAATCGAGCATCTTCTCAAAGACGGCGCTCATCCCAGCCCAGCGGCCTAGTTCCTAGATGCGACCGGTCTCCTGACCGAGTCGGGTGTGGGGAACCTGATGTGACCGGTCTCCTGACCTCGCGGGTGCTTTAAGGTCTCCTGACCGTTCCGGGGCCACCGGTCTAGGTCCAGAAGGATTCAATTTGCCCTTCGGTGAATCGCTTACAGCATGGCTTTCGATATCATTGAAGATGGTCATGCCTACTTCGTAACATCAACGGTTCACGACTGGTTGCCTGTCTTCATTGCTACCCAGCCTGTTGAAATCCTGATCGAATCCTTGGTTTTTTGCAGGGAAACTAAGCATCTGCGGATCGCCGGCAACATGGTCATGCCGACCCACGTTCATGTGGTGGTCTACGATGAGGATCTGCTAGCTGGCAGACTGCGCGAAACGATGACGGCTTGGCGAAAATTTACGGGAAGCAAGTTAGCCGCCTACGTAGATTCGGATATGCCGAGCTGGTTTGGTTACGCCTTGCGAGGCCACGCGACAACCGATCGGGAGCGCAGGTTTTGGAAGCATGGGCTGCACGCAGAGGCGATATCATCGCGGGAGTGGCTCATTCAGAAACTAGAATACATGCACAATAATCCGGTCCGAAAGGGCTTTGTGAGGAGACCGGAAGATTGGGTCCACTCTTCCGCGAACTTCTACGCTACTGGCGAGATTGGACCGGTTCCTATCGATCCGATCTTGATCTGATTCCGCTCGGTCAGGAGAACAAGGTACACCCGCGACTCGGTCCGGAGACCGATCGCATCCGTCCCCTCCCCAACCCGCGACGAGACCAAGGGACACCCGCGACTCGGTCCGGAGACCGGTCGCATCCGCCCCCTCCCCAACCCGCGACGAGACCAAGGCACCTGCGACTCGGTCCGGAGACCGGTCGCATCCACCCCCTCCCCAACCCGTTGTCGAGACCACGGCACCTGCGAGTCGGTCCGGAGACCGGTCGCATCCGCCCCCTCCCCAACCCGCGACGAGACCAAGGGACACCTGCGACTCGGTCCGGAGACCGGTCGCATCCGCCCCCCCCAACCCGCGACGAGACCAAGGGACACCCGCGACTCGGTCCGGAGACCCGTCGCATCCGGCCCCTCCCCAACCTGCGACTCGGTCCGGAGACCCGTCGCATCCGGCCCCTCCCCAACCCGCGACTCGGTCCGGAGACCCGTCGCATCCGGCCCCTCCCCAACCCGCGACGCATCTTTAAACGAATAGTTGACAAAAAAGTAGGATATGTGGCACGATCAGTATGGAGCCGCCGTTAGAAGGGCGGGGACTGCCGATGAAACTAAGCGCCCAGGAAGAATACGGATTAAGATGCCTTCTCCAGCTTGCACGAGCCGGGGACGGCGATTGGGTCAGCGTATCCGAGATTTCGGAGGCTGAGGGCCTGTCCACGCCCTACGTCGAGAAGCTGCTTCGAATCCTCAGTCAAAACGGTTTGGCCCGAAGCGCGCGCGGCAGCAAGGGCGGGTTCCAATTGGCCATGCCGCCGGACCGCATCACGATCGGAGCTGCCATCCGGGCTCTCGGTGAAATTCTGACGCCCGAGCACGTCTGCGGCCAATATATCGGCAATCAGGACGCGTGCGTACACACTTCAAGTTGCAGCGTCCGCCCGATGTGGGCACAAATCGCTGCATACATCGGCGCGATGCTGGACGGTATGAAACTTTCCGACCTGCTGGAGACAGAAGGGCACGTCCGGGAAAAAGTGGCGAGCGCGCACAAAGCCGCCATCGGGGAACCGCTGATCCGATCGGCGCAAATCACGATGAATTCAAGGAGTTGGAAGGAATGAGTCAGCCGCTACTCGAGGTTCGAGACCTCCACGCCTCCGTTGAGGGGAAGGAAATCCTAAAGGGTGTCAGCCTCACCGTCAACAGGGGCCAGATACATGCTCTCATGGGTCCGAACGGGTCCGGCAAGAGCACCCTGTCCTGCGTCCTTATGGGCCATCCGACCTACGAAGTGACCGGCGGGGAGGTCCTGTATAAGGGCAAGGACCTATTGGAAATGGCTGCCGACGAGCGGGCGCGGGCCGGAGTGTTTCTGGCGTTCCAGTATCCGGTCGCGATTCCCGGCGTCACGATGGTCAACTTCCTTCGCTCTTCGCTCAAGGCGCTACGCGGCGAGGACATCAAGCCGGCGGAATTTCGAAAGGCGTTCAAGGAGAAGCTAGCCGAGCTCAACATCGATGAATCGTTTGCCACCCGATATGTGAATGACGGATTTTCCGGTGGCGAGAAGAAGCGGTTCGAGATGCTTCAGATGTCGCTCATCAAACCGGAGCTGGCAATCATGGACGAGACAGATTCGGGGTTGGATATCGATGCGTTGCGAATTGTGTCCGACAACGTCAACAAGATGCGCGGGCCGGACATGGGAGTGCTGCTGATCACCCACTATGTACGAATTTTGAATCATATCGAGCCGGATGTCGTTCACGTAATGGTGGACGGAAGGATCGCATTGACCGGTGGGAAAGAGCTGGCCCACAAGCTGGAAGCGCAGGGATATGACTGGCTCACAAAGTCAAAAGAGGAGGTGGCCGCAAGTGTCTGAAGCCGCCATCATTCAGGATATCGGGAGCAACTACGAGTACGGATTTCACGACGTCGAAAAGTCTGTCTTCAAATCCGGCAGGGGCCTTACGCGCGAAATCGTCGAAACGATTTCAGAAATGAAAGGTGAGCCGGATTGGATGCGCCAGTTCCGTCTCAAGGCGCTGGACATCTTCCTCAAAAAGCCGATGCCAACCTTTGGCAACACCGCGCTCCTCAACGCCATAGACTTCGACAATATCTTCTACTACGTAAAGCCGTCTGACCGCGCTGAGAAGTCGTGGGACGACGTGCCGGATGACATCAAGAACACGTTCAACAAGATCGGCATTCCCGAAGCGGAGCAAAAGTTTCTCGCCGGCGTCAGCGCGCAGTATGATTCCGAGGTCGTCTATCACAAGATGCGCAGCAGTTTAGTAGACCAAGGCGTTATCTTCCTCGACATGGACACCGGCGTGCGCGAGCATCCGGATATCGTGAAGAAGTACATCAGCACGGTGATCCCAATCGCGGACAACAAGTTTTCCGCGCTCAACTCGGCGGTCTGGTCCGGCGGAAGTTTCATCTATGTTCCGGAAGGCGTGCATGTGGAGATCCCGCTGCAGGCCTACTTTAGAATCAACACCGAGAACATGGGGCAATTCGAGCGCACGCTGATCATCGCCGACAAGGGCAGCCGCGTGCACTACATCGAGGGCTGCACGGCGCCGGTGTACACCACCGATTCTCTGCACTCCGCCGTGGTCGAACTGATAGCGATGGAAGGCGCGCACCTGCGGTACACGACGATCCAGAACTGGTCGAAGAACGTGTACAACCTCGTCACCAAGCGCGCTGTCGCCTACAAGAACGCGACGGTGGAATGGGTGGACGGGAACCTGGGCAGCAAGCTGACGATGAAGTATCCTGCGATCTTCCTGATGGGCGAGGGCGCACGCGGCGAAACGCTTTCGGTTGCGTTTGCCGGCAAAGATCAGCACCAGGACGCCGGCGCAAAGATGGTTCACTGCGCGCCCAATACCACATCAACTGTCCTCTCAAAGTCAATCAGCAAGGACGGCGGGCGGGCCACCTATCGCGGTCTGGTGGAAGTCCAAAAGGGCTGTCACGGTGCCAAGAGCAATGTCCGATGCGACGCGCTGCTGATGGATGAAGAGAGCCGCACCGACACCTACCCGACGATGAAGATCGACGAGCCGGGCGTGAGCATCGAGCACGAGGCGACGGTGAGCAAGGTCGGCCAAGAGCAGCTTTTCTATCTGATGAGCCGCGGCCTGAGCGAGGGCGAAGCGACCACGATGATCGTCAACGGCTTCTTCGAGCCGTTCGCCAAAGAGCTGCCGCTGGAATACGCCGTGGAACTGAACCGACTGATCCAGCTCGAGATGGAGGGGTCGGTTGGCTAATATCGCGGCGCTCGATCCACTACAGTCATTTACCGGTCCGGACTGGGCGCAGGCGGCGCGGCGGGAGGCATGGGAGGTTTTTTCCGCGACCCGATGGCCATTGCGGACGGACAAAGGGTGGAGGCAGACCGATGTCACCGGCATCCAGTTCGACGAGATGGTGGCGACCGGATCGCTGATCGGCAAAGCGCAACCGATCGCCCCACAAGAAAACGGCGTGATCGTGGCCGATCTGCGCACGGCGCTCGAAACGCATCCCGATTTGGTGCGCGACCACCTGGTTCGTTTCCCGCAGGATCGTGTGGATCTGAAATTCACCTCTCTCGCCCGCGCGTTATGGACGGACGGGATTTTCGTCTATGTTCCAAAAGACGTGGAGGTCGTTGTTCCTCATCTTTTGGCGGAGTTCGGCACGACGCGGCTGTTCTGCCCTAGGCTGCTCGTTGTTGTGGAGGCCGGCGCAAAGTTGACGATCTTCGACGAACACGCCTCATCGGATTTCGATGAATCGCGCATGTCGTGCGGCATCGTCGATCTGTTTGTGGGGGACGGTGCGGAGGTCAAGTACATCCACCTTAATGGGTGGGGGAAGAACGTCTTTAACTTCCACCACATGCGCGCCGAAATTGGGCAGGATGCCAAGTTCATATCACTTACTTTGGGTCTTGGCTCATCGCTGACGAAGGCGACGATTGAGGCCGTGTTGGCGGGGCGGGGGGCGCAAAGCGATCTGTTCGGTCTCGTGTTTGGGTCGGGCGAGCAGGTTTTCGATCATCACACCGTCCAGCATCACGCGGCGGGGCAGACGCCGAGCAACATCCTATACAAAGTTGCGCTGACCGACAAGGCGCGTTCCACATACAGCGGCATGATCCGAATCGAGCACGGCGCGCAGCAGTCCAATGCCTACCAGAGCAACAAGAACATCCTGCTGAGCCATGAGTCGCACGCCGACACGATCCCGAATTTGGAGATTCTCGCCAACGACGTGCGCTGCACCCACGGCGCGACGGTCGCCCCGGTGGACGAGACGCAAATTTTCTACATGCAAACGCGCGGCATACAAGAAGAGGAAGCCAAGCGGATGATCGTGGAAGGGTTTTTGGAGCAGGTGGTGGACGAGGCCGCATTGGGAGATTTGGATGAATTGATTCGCGGCAAAGTTTCCAATCGGATCGTGAAGAGGTACCAGTAGTGGCGATGGTGCGGGTGGCCGCCGTGGGGGATATCCCCGAAGGCGATGTGAAAGTGGTTGCCGTGTTCGAAAAGCGGGTGGCGATTGGGAACGTCGAGGGCCGGCTTTATGCCTTTGACGATGTCTGCACCCATGACGGCGGGCCGCTGGGGGAAGGGTCGCTGGACGGGTACGAGGTGGAATGTCCCCGGCACGGAGCGCGGTTCGATATACGCGATGGCAGCGTGCTCTGCCTGCCCGCGACGGTCGGCATCAACACCTATCTGGTGCGCGTAGAAGAAGATGATGTCTACATCGAAATATGACGTTTCGGCGGTGCGGCGCGAGTTCCCGATCCTCTCACGGGAGGTAAATGGGAGGCCGCTTGCCTACCTGGACAGCGCGGCCACTTCGCAAACTCCCCGATGCGTGATCGACGCTATCACCGACTACTATGAGAGGTACAACGCCAACGTCCATCGCGGCTTGCACAAACTGAGCGAGGAATCGACCGCCGCATTCGAGGGCGCGCGCGAGACCGTGGCACGGTACATCGGCGCGGATGCCCAGGAGATTATCTTTACGGGCAATGCCACGGAGGCGCTGAACCTGGCCGCACAGGGCTGGGCGATGACGCATCTGCGCCCGGGCGACTCCATTTTGCTGACGGAGATGGAGCATCACGCCAACCTGGTCCCGTGGCAGGTTGTGGCGCAACGCACCGGCTCTCATCTTCGATTCATACCCATCGACGAAGAGGGCCGATTGGACATGGACGAGGCGCGGCGGCTGATCTCGGACAGGCCACGCATTCTCGCATTCCCGCACGCCTCGAATGTGCTTGGGACCATCAATCCCGTCGCGGAGCTGGTCTCGCTGGCGAGAGACATCGGCGCGGTAGTGGTGGTGGACGGCGCGCAGGCGGCCCCGCATCTCCCGCTCGACATGAAAGAACTCGGCGCGGACTTCTATGCCTTTTCCGCCCACAAGATGTGCGGTCCCACCGGCGTCGGCGTGCTGTACGGTCGCTTCGACCGTTTGGAAGAGACCTCGCCGATTCTCTTCGGCGGCTCCATGATCAGCCGCGTGCGATGGGAGGATTCGGATTGGAACATTCCGCCGCACTGCTTCGAGGCGGGGACGCCCAACATCGAAGGCGTCATAGCGTTCGCCGCGGCGATCCGTTTTCTGGAAAGCATCGGCGATTATAGGACCTATGAAGACCTATTAGTCCCATACGGCCTATCCCTATTTGAAAGGATGCCCGGCGTCCGGCTCATCGGCCCAACCACCCCGGAAGACAGGCTGGGGGTATTCTCTTTCACCGTGGACGGAGTGCATCCGCATGACGTGAGCCAAGTGGCGGACGAGCTGGGAGTGGCCATCCGGGCCGGTCATCATTGCTGCGAGCCGCTGCACAAAAAGCTCGGCCTCCACGGCACCGCGCGCGCCAGCGTCTATCTTTACACCACGACCCAGGAACTGGACACATTGGCCGAGGCGATGGATCGCGTGAGACAGGTGTTCGCCGTTGCCACTTGAAAGTGATCTCTACCGCGAGGTGATCCTCGACCACTACAAGGACCCGCGCTATGATGCGCCGTTGGACAATCCGGACGCAAAGGCGGAGGGCGTCAACCGGGTGTGCGGGGACGAGTTGACGCTGACCTTGCGGATCAAAGACGGAATTGTGGTGTCGGTCGGCGCGGACAGCAAAGGATGTTCCATAAGCATGGCGTCCACGTCTATGTTGGCGGAGGCCATCGAGGGCAAAACGCTGGCGGAGGTGCGGGAGCGAATCGAGCAGGTGACGGGCATGCTGACCGACAATCCTCACGAGCCATTGGACGAAGATGAAGATTTGTCGGCGCTGTCTGGGGTAAAGAACTATCCGGTGCGGATCAAATGCGCGCTGCTGCCGTGGGCGACGCTGCGGATGGCGCTGGAAAAATCGGGAGGTATGATATCGACGGAGGAGTGATGCTGATCAACGCGGAGACGATCAAAGAGGCGCTGAAGGTGGTCATCGACCCGGAGCTTCTGGTGAACATCGTGGACCTGGGCCTCTTATACGACGTAACGGTATCCCCAGATGGCGTCGTGGATGTGCTGATGACGCTGACGACCCCGGCCTGCCCCATCGGCCCGCAGGTGGAGGAAGAGATCCGTGGCGCATTGCAGGACCTCCCCGGCATCACCCAAGTCAACGTCAACTGGACCTTCGACCCGGCATGGTCCATGGAAAAGGTGACCGAAGACGGCCGGATCGAATTAGGTATGTGGTGATCCGTCGTCGCTGTGGAATTCCAATCTCCCTTCACAATCCCCATTGTGAAGGCCTTCCATACTATCTACGGCGACCTAGCCGGCAAGCCTGCAGTCAGGGCTTCGCCTTGCAGGGTCAAAATGCGTGTAAAAAGGAACGATCTTTTCTTTCTTTTTGGCAAACCGAATGGGAACTTTGAATCGTCTATATTGGTACATACGGTTATGCTGGACTGGTCGCCAGGTCCAGGTTGGTTGCCACAGCCGCTTTTTGCAGGGCGAAAGAACACGACATATAGCGAAGCCGTGCTGCAAGAGAGGACGGACTAGTCATGGGAGTTGTCAACTACAGCTACGGAAACGGCCAGTTGGTATCGGAAACCAGAAGTGGAGTCCACTCCGCCTACTGCTTTGACGCATTGGGTAACACGACGAAGCTCATCGACACGACCAGCCTCTCGGTCACCGACAAGTTCGAGTACCAGGCCTATGGAGAGGTGTTCAATCGTGTGGGTTCGACCCCGACGCCGTATCAATACGTTGGTGCGTATGGGTACTTCTCTGACAGCTCCGGGCTCGACTACCTGCGGGCAAGATACTTCGATCCAAACCTAGGGGCGTTCTTGTCAAAGGATGCAATATCTCCGTCAATCGGCACCTTCTTATACGGCGCGGGAGTTCCTACTTCAATGATCGATCCTTCTGGGCGGGACCCGATTATTACGCCTGGCTGTCCTGGTGAGGTGGCTGCAATTGTAGCAGCTCTTTGTCAGAAGCTCGGAAATCTCACAAACGATGATAGACTTAAGATCAATCATTGTCTCGTTGCAATCGGTGGGGGAGCGTGTCGCCACTTTGACCGAGGTGTGCTTGACTGCATGCTTTCGTTTTGTGCCGGTTTCGGGATCGTTACCTGTGGAGGACCCGATTGCGGTCCCAACACCTGTGCCCACACGTGCCTGCCGTCCGGTTTTTTCCCGCTACGCATCATAGAACTCTGCTATCCAAACCTATCACAGCACGGGTGCAGTGATATTCATGGAGATCCCAACCTTAACAATGTGTCGGAGACTCTCCTGCATGAGATGGGACACTGTTGTGGCGTAGCGCACGGGAATCACCCTGTAGGCTATCAGTGCAATGATTTGATGGCCTGCTGCATTTTGGAGGTTATGCATGGGGAAGGGGATCCAGCGAACAAATGTGCTCGACACCCATGATGAGGGCGTCTCCGCTATTCCGAAGCAGCATCGTCGCCATCACCGTGATGGTAGCGCTAATATGCGGCTGTACTTCGAATCCTCGGCGCACGCAAGAGCCTTCAGTTTCTAGGACCACCGGCATTCAAGCTGTGGTTACCTTCGATCGCCATCGCGATGAGTACAGGATGTCGGTACAGAACGATACAGATGGTTTGATAGCCTTGACACGGTATCCATTTATTTATGAGGTCAGACTCTATAGACAAGATGGGCGGAGAATCACGGACCTAGATGCCTATCTCGAGAATTCTAAGTTGTCTCAGCCAGTGGCCGAGGACTGGGTAGTACTAAGGCCGAGGGACAGTGTAGGATTTGAAGTGGTTGCAGTGAACGCAGGCGGATACGTCAAGCGCGGCGGGGATGCTGTTCGTGGGAGCTGCATCGTCCGGCCACTAGATGAACGATATTACAGGGTCCCGGCCTTTGTCAAGGAATCACGAGCAAAGGTTTGGTATCCAAAACAACCAATATCAATAGAGGGCCTTTCCGCGCCCGAACGCTAGGGCTATGAGAGTTGGGAACAGGTTAACGCGGGCCCTGGAATCGGTCACTGGCGGGATGTCGGCAACTCGGCCCGCGTCTACCGGGACCGCTTCTTCGTTGGTAATTCGTAGCCGCAGATTCTCGTTCTGATACCCCTTCCGAATCGCCACGAACAAAACCTGCGCGTGACCACGGTGAAAGTATCGAAATGTTGTCAATACGTACAACGTGGTAAAGCGCGGGTCTTGGGGTTGCCGATTCGATCACGGTTCAGAACGAGGAACCGCGGCTACGTTTCTCGATCTCGCATGTTGTCTAGGCAGACACTCGCGCGCAATTACGTTTGCCAACTGGTAGTTGCAGGTACGTTAATCGACTGTGGACTCAATAAGTACAGGTACTACCTTCTCAATGTGCCTGACTCGAAGCAAGGCGTTCGGAGACCAGCTCCTTGGAGGCTTCGAGAACCGCATGAACCTGTTCGCGGCTTACGTCAGGGTAACCGCGAAAAAATTCTTCTAAGCTGCCGGTCTCGAGGTAATCGAAAAGGATGGAGACCGGTATTCGAGTGCCGCGAAAACAGACCGCTCCACTCACACGGTTTTCGTCCTGCCACAGCGCTTCGTTGATATCCATCGGTCCTGTCCTTTGTTCTGACTGTCACAGAAGGTACCACGGTCTGGATGAGTATGGCAACACAACACGGTAATGGAAGCCCCTTCACAATAGGGATTGTGAAGGGAGAAGGATGGCGTATAATAAATACTGCTGTCCGGAGCGCCTCAACAGGTGGACCAGTTGAGGCATGAAATGAAACAAGGAGAGATCCGCTCCCTCTCAGGCTTGTCTGCTTGGGGCGTTTGATGATTTCCTAGCCTTGCTGTCGCCGCGGCTTTCGGCCACAATCGTAGCCATGATAGACGATCCCACTCTGCACGAACTACTCACCGCTCGCCTCTCCCTGGTGCGAGAGGACTTGGATGATGTGTTGGGGCGGCTGAGCGACGAGATGCTTGCGTGGGCGCCTAGCGAAGGGATGCGGACCGTGGGTGGGCAACTGGAGGAGATTGCGGCCACCGAGGTTCAGATCGTGGGCTGGATGCGGGACAAGCGGCACGTGCCATACGAGGAGGCGTCCGACTTTGGCGACGCGCTCAAAACGCTGGAGGGGTTGAGATCCGTCCTCGCCTCAACACGAGCCAAAACTCTAGCCTACCTAGACTCGCTGAGTGAGACCGATCTGTCCATGCCGATCCCATTTCCGCCAAAGTGGTTCGAATCGCTGCGCCTCCCGGCTGTCCCACCATCGGAGGCGTTTCGCAGCCTAGCGGCTCACGAGTGGTATCACGTTGGCCAACTTGTTTCCTACCTTTGGTTTCGCGGTGACAACCCGTACAAGTGGTGAGTGCAATTCCTCAACAATCAATTTGTTGAGGAGAGGTCGGCATTGCCATTGACGAACCGCAATGGGAAGTTGCCGTCGGCTCTCGCGGCGGAGATTTTCCCTCCACGCTTGCTGGGCCAAGGTGAAAACAGAAGCCCCTCAATAATGTGATTATTGAGGGATTTTGACCCCTTCACAGTAGGGACTGTGAAGGGAGAATTATCACAATCCCAACGCATATCGCGCGATCTGGAAGTAGATCAGCAGGCCCGTCGCGTCCACCAATGTCGCCAGCGCCGGGGAGCTCATCAGCGCCGGGTCGAAGCCCACGCGGTGCGCGAACAGCGGCAGCAGCGCCCCCACAGTCGTCGCCCACACCACAATCGACACCTGCGACATCATGACCACTAAAGGCAGCGTCGCGGGAACGTGCATGGTATTTGCGCGCAAAAACCCAACGCCTCCCAGCAACACGCCGACCATCAGCCCCGTCACCAGCTCCCGGCCGAGGACCTGCCAAAAGTCGCGGAATTTCAGCTCCCCCAGCGCGATCGCGCGCGTTGCCATCGTCGCGGCCTGCGATCCGGCATTGCCACCGGTTCCGATCAGCATCGGGATAAAGAATGAAAGCGCCACCATCTCGCCAACCTCGCGCTGGTAGGCCTGCAGCACCAAGGCTGTGAGGAAACTGGCGACCTCCAACAATACCAGCCAGCCGAACCGCCGACGCGCCAACTGCCAAATGCCCAGCGACAGATACGGCTCCGGTCCGCCAGTGACCGCTGCCTGCTTGTACACGTCCTCCGTCTCTTCTTCCTTCAAAATATCGATGACGTCGTCCACCATGACGATGCCGAGCAGACGGTCATCGCGATCGACAACCGGCAGAGATAGAAAATCATAGCGGGCAATAAGTTGCGCAACCTCTTCCTGGTCGGTCTCCGGCGCGACGGTGACCAGGTCGCGGGTCATCAGCTCCCCAATGTGATCGTCCTGATCGGCCTCCACCACCTGGCGCAGCGTGCACACGCCGAGCAGTGCGCCCGCCTCTTCGGTCACATACAGGTAGTAGGTCTGCTCGAACTTTCCCTTTTGGTCCCGCAAAAACTGAAGGGTCTGCGCGGCGGTCCAATCCGGCATCACCCACGGAAAGTTTTCCGTCATGACGCGGCCGGCGGTGTCCGGCGGATAGCCCAGCAGGCGGCGGATTTCCGCCGCATCTTGCGGTGGGATCGCCTGCAGTAGCGTCTCCCTGTCCTCCAGCGGCAGGTCGTCGATCAGCGCCGTCGCGTCGTCCATTTCCAGCACGTCCAAGTAGGCGGCTATCACTTCAGCGGGCATCGCCACGACGAGCGCGCGGGCGGTCTGGGGCGGCAGCTCGACGAGAACTTCCGACGCCTTCGCCGGCTCCAGGGCCTGGAGAATGCGGGCGGCTTCCGGGTTTTTCGAGCGCTGAATGGCTTCGGCGATGTCGATCGGCTGGGCGGTGGCCAAGGCGCGGCGAATCGAGCGTCGGTCCCGCACGGTGGCGAGCCGCCGAATATTCTCGACCAGGGTTTCTCGATCGAACCGCATCCTGGGTCTCCTTCCCGCGCAGACGAATTCGCGCGGGGAGGCCGGTGCGGCCGCGTTACGCCCGGGGGGCGTACCTCCACGCGCTCAGAAGTCGGCGCCTATTCTCGTCGTCGCTCATAGGATTGAAGGTCTGTTCTCCTAGCTGCAACGCGGGCCCCTGGGGTCGGAATTTGCACCGATTTCGCCAAGTCGGCCCGCGCCTACGAAACTAATTGGCCAAAAGTACAAGCCAGAGAGTGTAGCGCGGTGGATGCCGCGAGGTCAATAGGCGCGAAGCAAGTATATTTACATGGGTTGCACCATAGGATACAGGACGTAGAATATCCGTATGGCCCGACTCACCGAACAACAGCTGCGGGAAATCGATGAAGCGATTGGGGATCCAAAGGAGACCGTTCGCCAATTGCGAGAGTACCGGAGGGACATGGAGTTCTTGCTCTCGAATGAAGATCGGCTTCTCAAGGATTACCCGAAGCAATGGATAGCGATTTATGACAGCGAGGTAAAAGCAGCCGCAGAATCACTCCAATCATTGCTTGTGGCAATGGCTGACCTAGGTTTGCCGAAAGGGAACGTCGTGGTCCAGTTCATGGATACTGAGCAAACGAAGCTCATTTTGTGATTTTATGTTGAAAGGCAGTTTTGGCAAGGCTTCCGGGCGGCCATTCATTGAATCAAAGATCGATTTTCCGCGTTTGCAAATCTCCGGGACGGTCAAACTTCTTGTGGACACGGGCGCCGACAACTGCATTCTAATGCCCGCGGATTGTGACATGCTTGGTATCGACTGGAGCCAACTCAGGGGTGGTCAAAATGTCTTCGGTGTTGGCGGATCATCGAAAACGTATCGAGAACCTGCCGTTCTAATGTTTGAAGACGACGACAACCGGCTGCACTCTTACTCAACGCCACTCGCAATTATGGCGCCGGCACCGACACAGCTCCCTCAGATGCCTTCGTTGTTGGGAAGAGATATTCTTTCGCGTTGGAAAATGACGTACGATCCGATTTTCGAAATCCTCACATTTGAAGTGCATAGCGCAGACCAAACTTTGCAACCTTAACCCTATCTCTCCCGCCTCGGCACGGCCCACAGGTCTGGGCGGATCGGGCCCATCGTGTTGAGGAACATCAGGTCCGGGCCCAGAGTTTCCGCATGGCCGTCCACAAACAGCACCACCACACCCCGATTCACATGCCTCGGTACAGTATTCCCCGGCACCCATCCCTTGGACTCATCCCGGAGGCTGACCGCGAGCCGGGTCATCTTCGTCCCCTTCTTGTCGAAATCAATCGAAAATCCGTCGTTGCCACCAGCAATCGGGTCGGGATCGTAACTGGCGAAATGTCCGCCCGCTATCGTCTCGGCGATAAGCGCGGTGGCCCCAGGGTTGTCGAGAGCGTTCTTGTCCGCCGTGGACATGGCGAGGAACATTCCGTAGGACAGTTCGATGGTCTTTCCCTTCCAACCGATCACCGGATTATCCACCTGAGTCTGCTCGTCCGGCCGGGCGGACGGACAGGAGAACACGTCGGGCCGGTTGACCCGCGGACCAGCAACCAGAACCCATGTGCTGAGATGCTTGCCGCTGTAATAATAGGTTGGAGGAAACCGATCCCCGTTATCCACGAGATAAAGCTGCATCGCCTGGCCGATCTGCTTCATGTTGGAGATGCAGGTCTGATGCCGCGCGTTCTCCCGCAGATTAAGGAACACGAATAGCAGGATCGCGCCAATGAAAAGGCCGCCGACTATGAGCACGGGTTTATCCGCGTAGGTGCGGGCCTCAGAACGCCGCTCGGCCTCCTCGGACCAATCGCGCGGCTCACTGGACATGTTAGGAGGTCCGGTTCGGTTTGGGCTTGATCGAAGCGGAGCTGGAGGTCCGTGGCCACTCGATGAGGGACAGCAGGCGGTTGATCTGGTCCGCATCCGGTCCGAAGTCGGCGCTGCCAATGTACCGTGTCGGCAACAGAACCGATTTGACATCGGTGTCCGGTTGAAGCTTCATCCCCCATCGCATCAGCGCGGCCAGCTGTTGGCCGCTGACGCCGTCCAGATTCTCCTGGATCTCCTTCGACAATCGAGGAACAGCGGTCAGTCCTTGCTTCTGTGCCTGCTGGAGGAACGCGACCAGGAACATCCGCTGCCGCTTGCTCCGGCGGAAATCGTCATCCGTGTGACGGAACCGGACATAGCCCATTGCGTCCTTGCCGTCGAGGACCTGATGGCCCGCACGAATGTGAATGTGCAGGTTGCCGGCGTTGTCGTCGTAGTTCATGTTCTTGTCGACGTCCACCGGCACGCCGCCGACCTCGTCCACCAGGCGGGAAAACCCATCAAAATTCATCACAATCGTCTGGTCGATTTCGATGCCCAGCATGTTTTCCACAGTTCGCTGGGCAAGCTCCGCGCCACCCAAAGCATGCGCTGCGTTGATCTTCTGCAGGCTCCGGTATCCGGGGATTGCCACGTAGGTGTCGCGGGGAATGGAAATGATGAACGCGCGATTCCTGTCGAAATCTAAGCGGGCGACCATCATGGCGTCGCTTCGTGTGTGCTCGTACGATCGCTTCTTGCCGTGATAGGTGGCGTCAACCCCGAGGGCGAGGATGGTGACAGCGCCCTTCCCGTATGCACGTTCTGGAGTGCCACCGGTGATGTAGTCCGCCACGAAGGTCCGAATGAGCTCATCCCGGCCGGCCAAGATGCCTGCGCCAAGCGCGAACCCGCAAATGACAGCCCAGGTCAACCACTTCAATAGGAATCGGGGAGTTGAAGATGTAGCCATAATTTAATACCCCGCTGAACCTAGCGAGAGTGGAAATTGTAGCATCCGGCCAAGCTGCCTGTCAATTGAGAGGCTGGAACAGGCAGACCGTCCGGCCGTCCGGGTCCACGAAGGTGATCTGCCGGAATTTCTGCCCGTCGCTGTCCACTTCCGACGGCTCCTCGAACTCAACGCCTAGATTCGTCAGCCGTTCCATATACGGTTCGAGATTGACGACATCCATCCCGAACTCAGGAGGGCCGCCTTCCGGGGTGCGGGTGACGGCAAAATAGGCCTCCCCAACGCCCATCCCTCCGCCGTCTGGCCCGAACTGCGGCTTTTTCTCCAACAGCTTTCCGTAAAATTCCAGCGACCGTTCGGGCTGATCCGAGTGCAGTTCGATATAGCTGAAGCGAATCACCATGGTGGCGCTAGTATACTTTGACTATCCACGAGCGAGGAGAGCGACATGCGAATCGGTTTCATGATGCGGCACGACAGGGAGCGGATGGAGTTCGCGAAGAAGGCGGGATTCCGTTCGGTGGAGTTCATGGTGAACCCAGACAACGAGTTTTGGCCCGGAAAGCCGGACTGGCAGCAGAAGGCGAGAGACGCGAAGGGTGAGTTCGACTCCTTCGGCCTTCGCATTTCTTGCATTGCGTCTTTTTACGTCAATCATCTGGACGGCCCGGATGTGGAGAAGAACCACAAAGTGGTCAGGGATACGATCGCGTTGGCCAAGGAGATGGGCGTTCGGGTGGTCGCCGGCTTCGCGGGGCGGAAATTGGACGCGCCGCTGGAAGAAAGCGTGCCCCTGTTCAAAGATGTCTGGACCGGCCATGCCAAAGCGGCGGAGGACAACGGCATCAAGATCGCCTTCGAGCACTGCCCCATGGGCCCGTACAATCAGCCGCCGGGCGGGATGAACTGCGTGGCGACGCCGTGGATGTGGGAGGCCTGCTTCGACGCGGTGGGGAGCGACGCGCTGGGGCTCGAATGGGACCCTAGCCACCTGGTCTGCATGTTCATCGATCCGCTGCAAAATCTGACGCGTTTCGGCTCCCGCGTCTATCACGTCCATGCCAAGGATGCGAAGGTGCATCGGTTCCTGCTGGAGCGCGAGGGGATCTGGGCGCGCGGTGTCATCGAGCACTGTTTCGCCGGGCTGGGAGATACCGATTGGGGCGCCTGCATCAAAGAATTGCACCGACAGGGCTATACCGGGGACCTGAACATCGAGGGCTGGCACGATGCGGTGTATCGCAACCACAAGGACGCAAAGCAGATGGAGGACGAGGGTCTAATCAACTCCCTCCGGCATCTGGAACAGTTCGTGGTTCAAGTGTAGACGCGGGTCGTTTTGCCGGAACCTCTCATCTGCCGATTCCAAGACCCGCGTTTGACCACGTTGGACGTTGCAATGTCGTCGGGTATTCATTCGCGCTTCGTAGGCGCGGGTCGTCTTGCCGGAACTTATCATCTGCCGATTCCAAGTCCCGCGTTTGACCACGGTGGATGTTGCAATATCGATGGGAATCGCCTTTGCCCAGCCTCCCACGCGGGTCTTGGCGTCGGCGATTCGCCATGTTGTCGGAAAGACGACCCGCGTCTACCGGCACCTTATCGGAGTGATGCCGCGTAAGAATCTCTTGCGGCCGGCGTCATCATGCCGCCGTGATAGGCGCAAATTCCGTGCGGGTTTTCCGCTTTGATGAGACCTACTATCGCGGGAATCGCAACTGGATCAGGACAAAACGGTGGAACGGTTTGGAAACCGGCGGTCATCGGAAGATTGGATTGCGAGGCAACGAACTGGATCGCCTCAACGATCTCCTGTGGATTGTGCGTCCAGACCGGAAGCGATAGTTCGTCAAGGTCATCCGATACGTGGGAGATTGGGCATTCGGCCCCAAATCGAAGTGGGTCCGCGCTGACCGCCATGCGAAGGCAGACGCTTTTGCCGACGCTGCCGCGCAACACACCCAGATTCTTCTTGACGACCTCAGAGCGCCGGGCGACGTGATCTCGCAAGTACGTTGCTAGTCCATCGGTCGTAACAAACAGATCGTGGATATGTTCAGGCTTTACACCAAGGGATGTTTGACAGTATGGGCAGCAGCAGATTGATAGCGCCACCGGCTGACGCGGGTCGGTGAGCGCCACCTTGTCATGCTCGCTGCCGTGGGCAAGGCCGTAGAAGCCAAACGCCTCCAACTCCAGCGTCCGAAAGACTCCTTTGCGCGCAACATTCTCGATGTAACCGATGATGCGTACGGCGGCGGCGGGGTTGGCGGGGCACGAGGCCCACGGATACTCATCGCCGAAACAGTTGATCATCCGCTGGCCCTCCGGCGGCGGGTCCTCGTGGAAGCAGACGGTCCAGGCATCCGTTGCAAGACCGATCTTGGCGTTTTGTTCTGCGATGTCTGTGGCTAAATCTAGAAAGTCGCCGCCGGACCGATGCGTCGTGATCTTCGGTCTGGAAGGCAGATAGGCCAGCGCGCGGACGGCATGGTATTTGACCGCCAGCGAAACGTAGGTAAGGCCCAAATCCACCATGCGGCGGCCCGCGTCGGGGTCGGCCTCCATGTCCCAGGGATAGGCCCACACGCCGCGCTCTTTCATACTCCGGCCTCCCGCGCCAGACGCCGCAGCGTCTCCACCGATTCGGCATCCAACTCCACTCCCGGCTGCCTCGTGCGCGCCGACGAAATCACAGATTTATCCACTAAAATCTGTTTGTAGCACGCGATGGCAAACTCGGCGGATTGGAACATGAATCGCAACAATCCGAGCGGCAGCTCCGAGCGGTCGGGAGACCGGAAAACAGCTTGCGACTCGGTCAGGAGACCGGTCGCATCTGGCTCCGAGACTCCCTCCCCTGCTTGCGGGGGAGGGCTGGGGTGGGGGAAGAACTGCAAATAGATCTGAGGAAACGCCGGACCGGGGAAAAGCGCGGTCGCGCCCGCAGAAAGCTCGTACGTCAGATACTGCCCGCCCTGACCGGAAATCAAAGAGACTGGCCGCGCGAGAAGCCGGGAGACGGCGCGCATCCGAGTGGCGGATGGCGGCGACTCGATCTTGATGGCCGCAATCGCAGGATTGTCATTGACGATGGATGCGATGCTCGACGGCTCCAACGGTTGGCCGCCAAAAAAGGAAGCGTCCTGCAAGATCAAGGGGAGAGAGCCGGAGCAGAACTCGAAAAGTGACCGCACCATCCCCGGACCGGCGGCGACCGCGAAGGCAGGAAAAATCATCGCCGCGAAAGCCCCGCAAGACGCCGCGTGATGAACCGAATCCCGCGTCAGCTCAAACGAAGCCTCGCCACACCCCGCGACCAGTGGCATCCGGCCGCCGAACTCCGAAGCAGTGAGTGAAACAATCGAACGCTTCTCCTCTGTCGACAGCTTGTGCACCTCGCTCGTGATCCCGCCAAGCACGAGACCGCAAACGCCGAGACCGGCCATGAACCGGACCTCGGAAATCAGAGACTCTTCGTCGATCGAGCCGTCATCAAGAAACGGCGTCGCGACAACAGGCCACACTCCTTGAAGCACGCCTTATCATTCGCGTGCGATGGCAAGGGACCTGCAAGAGTGAAGCAGTCCCGGTATCCACCGGGACTGCTGCCATTAGGAGGTGCGTGCCGAGAAACTGTCAAGCAGCCGCGGCCACTTCCGAGTTGATGAGTCTGACTCGATCCAAGAAGATTTCCCCTGCGTCGGTTAGGAGTGTCGCACCGTACATGGGAATGTAAATAACGTCGAGAACCTGGGCAACCGTGTGGACTTCCGCGCCGCGTCGATCGCTGGAAACGATCTCACACCGTTGCCCGACGTAGGACTTCGCCTGAGATACCTGCATTGTTCACCTTCCAAGAAAAAGCAGTGGGGCGGCAATCCGCCAATCGGCTTAAGCCACATCGGGCGACTGTTCGGCCCATCGGAATTTGCGAGTTTCGGTTCAAAAGCAGGCAACTCGGCGGGGACGGGTATCCTTAATTGCGAGAATTTTCACAGCGAGAGAGGAAGAGAAACCCGTGGCGACACTTGCCGATCAATTTGCTGAGTTTTGCGTGAATCTTGATTTTGAGGACCTGCCGAAGGAGGCGACCCACGAGGCGAAGCGCCGCCTGATCGATTCGCTGGGCTGCGCGATGGGCGCGTATCTCGACGAACCTCCGAAAATTGCGAGGCGGCTGGCCCATTCCGTCTTTGGGGAAGCGACTGTTATCGGGACATACCATCGCACCAGCCCGGATTTGGCGGCGTTTGCCAATGGAGTCCTGTTCCGGTATCTGGACTACAACGACACATACCTGTCAAAAGAGCCGGCCCATCCGAGCGACAACATCGCTGCCGTGCTGGCCATCGCGGAGATCAACGGGAATGACGGCGAAGACCTGATTGCCTCGATTGTGGCGGCATACGAGGTGCAGTGCCGCCTGTGCGACGCCTACTCCATTCGGAGCAAGGGTTGGGATCATGTGACGTACGGCAGCTTCTCGACCGTTGCTGGCTGCGGTCATTTACTGGGTTTCTCTCATGATCAGTACGTTCATGCGTTCGGACTTGCCGGCGTGCCGAATAACGCGATGCGGCAGACCCGGGTAGGGGAGCTATCGATGTGGAAGGGCTGCGCGTTTGCCAATGCCTGCCGAAATGGCGTCTTCGCCTCCCTGCTGGCGGTGGAAGGGATGACCGGGCCGGCGCCCGTGTTCGAGGGCGAGATGGGGTTCTTTGCCGAGGTTTCGCGGGAGCCGTTCACCGTCGCAAAGCTGGGTGGCGACGGGTACATGATCAACCGCACCTATATTAAGAAATATCCCGCCGAATACCACAGCCAGAGCGCAATCGATGCCGCGTTGGAGCTCCGGCCCCGCGTGCCGGACCCTTCGCAGATAGAAAGCATCCTGATTGAGACCTTCACCGCGGCTGTCGAGATCATCGGAGGCGAGCCGGAGAAGTGGCGTCCGCAGAGCCGGGAGACCGCCGACCACAGCCTGCCCTATTGCACGGTAGTCGCGCTGGTCGATGGCGAGGTGACGCAGGAGAGCTTCGCGCCTTCGCGCTTTATGGATGAGAGGCTGTTGGACATCGTCGCAAAGGTCAAAGTCGTCGGAGATGCGTCTCTGAACGAGATGTACCCCGAGCGCGGCATCCCGAACCGCGTTACCATCACTCTGAAAAGTGGCGAGAAGCTGGTGTCCGAAGTAGCGGCTCCGCGTGGCCATGCGCTGAACCCCATGACCGATGACGAGGTCAATGCCAAGTTCCTTTCGATGGCGGAGAAGATGCTGTCGTCCTGGCAAATTGACGAGGCCCTGTCCCGCCTATGGTCGCTGGAAGACGAAGAGAATATCTGCGAGTTATTGGGTCTGTTCGCGGTATAAATTGGGATCGTCATTCCGAAGCGGAGCGAGGAATCCCTTTCCGAAGATTGTCAATGGTTGGAGGCTTCTGAAAGGGATTCCTCGCTTCGCTTCGGAAAGACAGCCATGTTCAACAAGAAAGCGATTCCTCGACCGGCTCGGAATGACGGCCTTCGACGCGGGGTATCATCGGGGGACTCGCGAACTACGGAGGGCTCGCTTGCAGGTTTCCTCGACGGATCGACCCGACAGGCCGGTGCCGGTCCTGATCGGCAACGGTCAACTCGTCACAACTCTCAACCGATACGGCTATCACTCCCCGATCCGAGGCGAGGACACGCGGGTTACCGCGACTCAGTCCTTCGTCATGGCCGGCCACCGGTTGGAGGGCGCGCGCCATCCGCTCATCGACTTCGGCGTCATCAGCCGGACCCTCAACTATCCCGGTTCCGATGCGAAAGAAACGATTCAGGAACAGATACTCCATCTCGATCTTGGAGAGGTCCGCAGCAAGACCCTGAAGGGACCGATTCTGGAGAGCACCCGAACGCTGATCGCCCTTCAAAGAAATCTGTTCCTCGTCGAAACCACGCTGACCAACCAATCCTCCGATGCCCTGCCGGTCAACTTCGAGATCGATTACCGCCTCACGGATCGCCGGGGCCGCTCAAATCCCGGCTTGCACATCTCGGAGGGTCTGAACTTCGAAACGCATGACAATCTGGGCAAAATCACATTCCATAGCGATGGACCGGGCGATGTCCATATCGGATCCGATGGGGCGGAGGCGCTGCATTTTTGGAACCTTGCCGCGAGCGAAACGATAACTGTTCGGACATGGATCAGCTTTAGCAGCAGGATCGCCTTCCAACTCGACGTCGATGCGAACGGACTCGATGAAGTGTTGCGCCGCCATCGGGCGGATTGGCGGGCGTTCTGGGCAAGGTCGTCCGTCGAGACTGGTGACCCCGATGTGGACCGATTCCGATCCATCTCCCTCTATACGATTCGATGCCAAACGACTCCCTGGTCCATTCCGCCGACGGTGAGCAAGCCGTATTGGGACGCGGGAACGTTCCACGACGAGATGTATCCGTTTCTTGCCCTGTTATCGGGCGGCCATAAAGAGCTTGCGCGGCACGTTCCCTACTATCGGTTGACGACACTGCCGAAGGCGATCGAAAGGGCAATGGGCCGCGGAGCGTTGTTCCCGTGGAGCGCGACGGAGACCGGGGAAGAGCGGGACCCGCACGGACATTGGTACACGGAGCGGTTCCACTTGGGTCAGATCGCGGCGAGCGCCTGGTGGCTCTGGCTCTACAGCGAGGACCTTAACGAACTGGACGATCTCTACCCATTGGTTCGCGAGCTCGCCCGCTATTTCGAGCATCACCTGCTGGAAGAGGTGGGCGGCAGATTGCGAACGAAGCCCTGCACCGATTTCGACGAATCGGTCGGCGAGGTGGCGGGCGGTCCGATGACGATGGGGGCCGCGATCTTCTGCTTGGAGCGCGCGGCGGAGGCCGCCCGGCGATTGGGCAAGGACCGAGATCGCTGCCGAAAATGGGAACGCTTGGCCCACCGGCTGCGAGATTCCGTGGCGGTGGATACGACGGCAAAGCAGTATGTGATCCCCGGCGGCGTGCCGCAGCATTCATCCGTGGCCGGCCTGATCATGCCGTTCGCCGTGGACACGACGAGCGAATTTGCGAAGAACACCGTTCGATTTATTCACGCCGCCGCAAAATCACACCATGGGTGGAAACCGGGATTCAATGACGGCTTCGAGGATACATCCTGGATGTGGACCGCCGGGCACCTCGGCATGTGCCACTCGGCGCTGGGCGATGGCGCGGGGGCGTGGGAGTGCGTGCGGACCAGTGTGGAAGCGGCCGGGCAGTTCCTTTCCCCCAACGAGCGTCTTAATGCAAAGGGCGAGCCGATCGTGCCGTGGTTTACGACCGGCTGCGGGGCTTGGCTGACCGCGCTGCACTGGATGTTTGTGCGAGTGGACGACGGGGGGATGCACATTTTGCCCGCCATCCCGAAGTCGATGACGGATTTCAAAGTCCGGGGCCTCGCCGGCATCGCGGGGATCACCGTGGATGTCGAGATGGAAAAGGGGAAACTGGTCTGCCTCGCCTTCCATTCCGAGGTGCCCCAACCCGTGGCATTTGAGATTCCCAAGTCGCTCGTCTCCGAAGAGGCGTTGGCTTCGCTTGGGGATTTGGACGATTTTGTGGACAAATGGCGCTTCCGCGTCAGCCTGCAGCCGGGAGATAATACATTGATCAGCCGCTCAGTTCACACAACCGCCGATACGGCTGCTGCCAATCATCCGGCCTGATCGGATCATAATGCTCGTCCTCGAAGCATCGGCGGACGATCTGCCTGCCCGCTTCCTGGTCGTTCACCAACCCCAGTGATATTGCCTGCACGATCAGGTTGCCGATGGCGGTCGCCTCTATCGGCCCGGCGGCGACGGGACGGCCGGTTGCGTTGGCGGTCAGTTGACACAGCAGCCGGTTCTTGGAGCCTCCCCCGACGATCTGGATGCACTCCATCCGGCGGCCGGTCGCATGTTCCAACCGCTCGATCACATACCGGTACTTCATCGCAAGACCTTCCAGCACGGACCGAACCAATGCGCCTTTCGTCACCGGCATCGTTTGATTCGTGGCGCGGCAAAATTCGGCGATGCGTCCCTCCATCGGGCCCGGCGCGAGGAAAGCCGGATAGTCGGGATCGATGACGGCCTGGAACGGCTCGGCCTCCGCCGCCATCTTCGTCAGCTCCTCGTATGTGTGGTCTCCCCACTCGCGGCGAAGCTCTTGAACGATCCAGAGGCCGGTAATGTTCTTGATGAGACGGAACCGATTGCCGTATCCGCCCTCGTTGGACAGGTTGCCCTCAAGAGCTTCCGGCGTGATCACCGGCTCGGCGGATTCCACGCCGATGATGGACCAAGTGCCGGAGCTGATTACGCCGGTGTTGGGCGACGTGACCGGCGCGGCAACGAACGCGGAGCCTGTATCATGCGTGGCGACGTTGATCACCATCGTATCGCCGAGACCTAGATCGGGTTTCAGGCGACCCAGCGAAGAGCCTGCCGAAACAACCTTTCCGAGAAAATGCGACGGAATGCCGAGCCGCTTCAATAATCCCCAAGCCCAGTCCTTTGCGTGCGGATCATAGCATTGCGTCGTCGTCGCATCAGAGAATTCGTTGCAAACCTCGCCGGTCAGCCAATAGCCCAGCAAGTTGGGCATGAGCAGCATCGCGTCGGCATTGTGCAACATCGGATCGTTGCGCTGCGCATACAGTTGGTACAGCGTGTTGATCCCCATGAACTGGATGCCGGTGATGGCGAAAATCTCATCCTTCGGCACAATCCGTAACACCTGCTCCATCACGCCGTCCGTGCGCGCGTCGCGGTAATGGAATGGGTTTGCCAGCAACTCACCATTCTTGTCGATGAAGCCATGATCAAGACCCCAGGTATCGATTCCGATGCTATCGATCGGGCCCGCCTTCCGGATCGCCGCCTGCGCGTCTTCGAACAACCGGCGGCCGTCCCAATGCAGGCCGTCGGCTTCCTGCACAGGGCCGTTGGGGAAGCGGTGGACCTCTTCAATGGTCAGCCGGTCGCTTTCCAGCGTCCCCACAATCCCGCGCCCGCTCTCCGCCCCGATATCGATAGCCAACATCCGCGCCATGGAGATTCATTCTCTTTTCTTGGCGCATGCCCTGCTGAAAGCTCGAATGAGTCGTAGCCGCGGGTCCTCGTTCTGAATCGGTGGCGGATTGACGACCACAAGACCCGCGTGGGAGGTTCGGAATTGCTTGAAACCAACCGTACATAAACGTCCACCGTGGTCACGCAGGTTTTGGGGCTGCAGTGCCGGGGATATTGCAATGAGAAACTGCGGCTACCGAAAACGCATGATTAGACCCGCGCCGTTTTCCACTTACCGCTACGGAACACCCAGACGGACTGAATCGCCCCGGTGAACACAGCGATCGTCATTGACCAAAAGACAGCCGATGCGCCGCCGCCATAATGCAGACCCCAGACGAACGCCAGCGGCAAACGCACAAACCACATCGAGGCGATCACGATCCAGGCCGACCGGATCACGTCCCCAGCCCCGTTGAGCGCCATCGTCATCACCATCGAATATGCGAAAGCGGGTTCGCACACTGCGGCGATCTGCAGATACCGAACGACAAGGCCCGTAACGGCCTTGTCCTGCACCGGAAACATCGACGTGAATACGTGCGCGAAAAAGAACATGGCCGCGCCCATAACGGTCAGGATGAGGCACGCCTGCCATGCCGCGATCCAGGTGGCCCGCTCGCCACGCTCCGGCACTCCGGCGCCCAGCGACTGGCCGATCAGCGCGCTCGCCGCCATCGCGTATCCGAACGCCGGCATAAACGCGATGCTCTCCGCCACGGTCCCGATGTTCAACGCGGCCACAGCATTCGCGCCCTCAAGGGTGCGGTCCAAAAAGGCGATATAGATCAGAAAGCCGATGCTGCGCGACATCGTCTGGATCATCGTTGGAGTGGCGATGCGAAGGATGCGAAGCACCCACTCCTTGGTCGGCAGGCGCAGAAATCGCATGCGTCCCAGATTCCTATGCGCCATCAGCGGCACGTACATCAGCACGCTGGACCATTGGGACGCCGCAAGCCCGACTCCCGCGCCGGCGATCCCCAGCCTCGGCGCGCCAAAGTGGCCAAAAATAAAGATCCAGGACACCGACATGTGGATGAACACCATGATCGTCATCACGTACATAGGCGTCTTCGTATCGCCGACCCCGCGCAGCGCGCCCGCCATCACATTGCTAAGGTAAGTGGCAGGGATCCCGAGCAGCGCCACCCCAAGAAAAGAGATCGCCGCCAGCCTGGCCCCCGCGCTCTTCGCATCCAGTAGGGAATTGACAAGCGGATGCATGAGCAGGAACCCCAATACGAGGGAAACCACCGCCAGCACCATCGCGAGAGATAGGCATTCGGAAAGGGACCGTTGCGTCTGCTCCTCATCCTGTGCGCCGTGGAACCGGGATACGAAGGCGGTGGCCGCCTGGGCGAGGGCCATCGCAACCCCAAACATCAGGAACAGAACCGAGGTTGCCGTCCCATGACCCGCCAGCGCGCCGGTGCCGAGCGAGCTGACAAAGCTCCGGTCCACGAACATGTTGACGGTCTGAATCAGGTTGACCGTGACGGCAGGCCAAGCAAGCCCCCACACAATATGCGACAGGGGTTTCGGGGACAAGATTAGCGGGACGCTCTCGGCGTGGGCGCTCCGCCTCTCGCGAAGTACGCGTACCGAGGCCATTGACGTTCCTAATAGTACCATGGGATCGTATAATCGCAGCCGTATGGCCTACAAGGTCCCATTTGACAGCACAACGTTGGCAGCCGTCACCTCCGATTGCCAGGCGCTCATTGGTGGAAGGCTGCAGAAGATCACCCAGCCGGAGGAGCGCACGCTGATCTTGCAGGTGCATGGCCGCGGGGTCAACCACCATCTGATTCTCTCGTGCGATCCGGAATTTCCCCGCGCCCATTTGACTTCTGTGCGGCCCGCGAACCCTCCGGAGCCACCAACCTTCTGTATGACCGCCCGCCGTTGGACGGAGAATGGCTTTATCGAATCCATCATCCAACTGGGGTTCGATCGGGTCTTGGAGATTGCCGTTCGGGGCGACGGCGGCCGGGTGTTTACTTATTTGGTGGAGCTGATGGGCAAGCATTCGAACATCATGCTCCTCGATTCTTCCGAGGAGATCCTGGCGGCGGCAAAGATCGTTGGCAGCAAGCAGTCGCGGAGGCAGGTGAGGCCGGGTCTCAAATATCAACCGCCTCCCGCTCCTTCCGGTTTCAATCCGCTGGCGATGGACGTGGACGAATTCGAGGCGCTGGTCCGCGACGCGGAAGAGGTCGGTCCAAAGTGGTTGGTGGAAAATGTCGTGGGCATGAGCCCGTTTTTGGCCGGCCAGCTTTGGGATCGCGCCGGTCAGTCCCGGCCCGGACTGCGCGCCGCATACATGGAATGGCGGGACACGATTGCGAACGGCCGTTGGGAACCGGTGCTGTTTCGGGATGAACAGGGTTTGGCAGTTGGCGCCTACCCGTTTCCGGTCGCCGCGCCGGAGCCCATCACTGCCCATCGCCAGGCCTCGACGAGCGCGGCGTTGGATGCCTACTATCTTGCCGCAATTCCTCGGGCGCGCGCCACTGCGATTAGGACCCAGTTGGCGGCCGCTCTCGGCAAGGCACGGGACTCGTTCCAGCACGCGGTGGACGATTTGGACAGGGCGCTGGGGGAGTCCGCGCTTGCGGATCGATACCAGATATTTGGTGATCTGATTCTGGCATACGGACACTCGCTCCCGCCAAAATCGGAGCGCCTCGTTGCGCCGGACTACTCGGACCCAGAACAGAAGCCCGTCGAGATTCCGCTGGACTCGGAGCTGTCCGCTGTGGAGAACGCAGAATCCTATTTTGGAAGGGCGAAGAAAGCAAAGGGCGCGGCGCAATCGAGGACCGATCGGCGGGCGATTCTTTTGAGCGACATTGCCGACCTGGAATCGATGATCGAAAGAATGGACCAGATGGATGAGCACGGCCTGGCTGAAATGCGAGCCGTCGCAACCCGCCGCGGATGGCTGCACCGGCAAGAGGCCGTCGCGCGCGACAGAGAGGATCGGCCGTACCAGGGCTTCCGAATCCGGGAGGTTCGCACGGCGGAGGGCTTCCTAATCCTATATGGGGAGAACGCCACCTCGAACGACCACCTGACGCAAAAAGTGGCGAGGCCCAATGATCTATGGCTGCATGTACGGGGTGGGACCAGCGCGCACGCCGTGATACCGACGAACAATCACCCGGAGCGCGTTCCGCCGACGGTGTTGCAGGCTGCGGCGCGGTTGGTGGCACGCAACAGTCCGGCGAAACACTCTTCGATGGTCGCGGTGGACTACATGTTAAAGAAATACGTTCGCAAACCGCGGTCGGCCCCGCCGGGCGCCGTTACCTACTCGAATGAAAAGACGCTGCACGTAAATCCGACGGACCCGTAGCCGCAGGTCCTTGTTCCGCCAGGAGCAAGGCTGTCGTTCCGCAGCGAAGCCAGGAATCCCGGTCTCGGCAGGCAAGGTTGTCATTCCGAAGCGGAGCGAGGAATCCCTTTCAAGAGTCTCTGCCATCCAATATCGTTTGCGGATGACGGGAAGTTCTGAAAGATTCCTCAGTCGCTTCGCTCCTTCGGAATGACAGCGTGGTTGGTGGGGCTAGGCGAGTGCAAAAAAGACAATTCCTCCGCACGTTCGTGCGGAGGAATTACTTCTGCGAGGCGAATTACTCGCCGGTGGAACCGAAGTTGAGGAAGATCAGATTGAGATCAAACATGCTGACGATGTCGTCCATGTCCAGGTCCGCATCGTTCGGGCCGGTACTGCCGAAGTTCGTCACGATTGTGTTGAAATCAAACAGGTCCACAGAATTGTCATGCGTGGCATCGCCGTTGATCGGGAAATACCAATCCAGGTTTGTTCCCTCTGCCACGACCACATCGCTGGCGCGGACAGACAACCACTGCGGAAGTTTCGCGACGATCGTGCAAGTACTCGGCTGATCAAAGCTCACGGAATAGTGACCACTCGCGTCCAGCGCAACGGTCTTCGTGTCCACGACCTGCTGGTTCTGGTAGCAATCGAGAGTCATCGGCACGCCGGCCAAGCTGCCTGAAATGTTCTCCGCGCTGACGGTGCCGGACAGGCTCGCCCCTGGATGCAAAGCCCAGTTGACGATGTTCTGCGCGTAGGCGTTCGCCGTCGGCTCCCAACCCTGATGGTTGTTGTCGAACATGTCGCAGTCGGCGATGAGAAACAGGCGGCCCTTCCCGACGATCGGAGTCTGTTCCATGACGATCGATGCGAGATACCCACTGGAATCGTTGACCAATCGGGTTGCTTCCGCGGGAGCGGTCACCTGGCCGTTCTTGGCGATATAGACCTGGCTGAGCCCCTGGGTCAACCTGTGCGACGCGATCACTGTGCCCGTCCCGATCACGTCGGCGCCCCAGAGCGAAATCTGATAGGGGGCGAGCAATGTGTTGTACATGGGATGCGTGGCGTAGCACGCGCACTCACCCATCATAACAAGCGTGCCGCCGTTGCGGACCCAGTCGGCAAGCGCGTCGACCTCGGCCTGCGTGTAGTTGATCGTCCCGATCTTGCTGGTGACGAATACGGTGACCGTAGATAGGAATTCCGGCGTGAGCGTATCCGTCTGATGCCATACGGTTCCGCCGGCCAACCACATGTTCCCGTACGTACTCATATCTGGGCTTGTTACGAGGTTGTAAGCGGAAAAATACAGGCGATAATTCGAGAACGTCCCAACTTCTGTAGCGAACGAGCTACCGGCACAGACAACCAACGCCGCGATCCAGCGGAATTTCATGACTCTACTCCCTTTGCAATTCCCAACTTGCTAACATACAGTATAACGCGGTTCCGGCATTATTTCAACCTGAGAAGCCCCTCAGTTAGCGGGCAAAATTCATATTCACCGTCAACCTGATATCCTTGCCTGGTTCACGAGCCAGCTGTCGCCTCGAAGAGGGTCGTTGCCTTCGGTCAATATGGATATACAACCACTGTGCCGTTCTTGAAAGTGAGGACTACACGTGGGTATACCCGGACCGAACCGTCTGAGAAGATCAGGCGCGTACCGCCTTGGATGAGCACATTGCCCTCTGCGCCCTTCGGAACGAACGGATAGGTTTTCCTGGTGAATTTGGCTACCTCCAGCCGATCGACAGCGAAAAAAGGCTCTGGCCCAAGAATGATCTTGTCCCCTGCATACTGCCGCTCAAATCCAAAGATGATCCAGGGCATGCCTTGCATCGCTTGACTGAGCCCCACCAAGTACCCGACAAACATGGCAAACAGGACCAACCCACAGAAGAGAACCCTTCTTCGGACTGACGTCCTCTTTTCAACTTCCATGCTAGATCGTAGCCGATTTACCGCCTAGCGCCGCCCAATGCTCCATCGAATCGATATCCGTTCCAACCCCGGAGTGGGGAGAGATTATTGCTTGCACGCGCCCACCGAGCAGTCGGCTAACCGCCTTTTCCGCAGATCGAAGCGGGAAGACATAGGGAAGAAGCTGGCCGATGCCAAATCGCAACAGCGTGCCAAACCCCATGATCGAGGCCAATTTGATCGGCTTCTTACGCGCTCCGTATGCCGCCTGCAATCGCTCCCAATTGGATCGGAAAAACTCGACCCGGCCATAGACGATGTTGCCGCCAGTGAAAACGCCCTCTCGCAGTTTCACGTATGTCCGCTTGACGGTGGGGAACTCCGCCTGGCAGACCTCGCGCGGGACGATGGCATAGCACATATCCGCGCCGCTCGCCACCGCCTCCTCGCAGAACTGTTCGACCGCTTGGACTGTCAGGAACGGAATATCGCCGGAAACCAGCAGCACATTCTCGCCGCTCACTTTCTCCAATCCGTTCCGGATACTCTCCAAAAACGTGTCGCCTTCCGGTGCCAAAACGTAGGAATCGCGCGCCGGAAGATCGCCAACAACAACGATCTCGCCGATGCATGCCGAGCCGGTCAGCGCGTCGAGAACCCAGTCAATCAGCAACCGCCCGCGGAACGGAAGATGCGCCCGTTTTTCCACCCCCGCCGCCAGTTGCAGATCCGGCGGGCAACGGCCGCCGGCCAAAACCAAGGCGGAAACGGACCGAGGCGCTATGGCCACTCGCTTCTCTTGAGGGTACGCACGGGCGCCGACCATAGCCCAGCGTTCGCCACGGCCTGGGCCAACCCTTCCGCATGCCCTTGGTTATTGCAAAGGCCTGCTACCGCCGAGCCGCTGCCACAGAGGAGGATAGCGTTGGCGCCGGCGCTCATCAACAGACGTGCGGTCCTGGCTACAGCGGGATAGCGCGTAAAGATGAAGGGCAGAAAGTCGTTGGAGAACTGCAGATCGGGCAAAATGTCCAGCAGTTGAGGCGTGGTTGAACCCGGTATTCTGTCTGGCTTGGCGTCCAGAAGCTCGAAAGCCTCCGGGGTCGCGACGCCAACGTCCGGCTTTCCGAGACAGAACCAGGTCTCTGGCAGGTCCGGCAAGGACGTTATCTGTTCGCCGCGGCCCTGGCATCGAGCCGCGCCGCCGGTCAGAAAAAACGGCACGTCGCTGCCAAGCTGAAGGGCCAGGTCGGGGAGGATGTCACGTGAGCGGCCAAGCAAATGAGACCCAGCAATCAGCGCGGCGGCCGCGTCGCTGCTCCCCCCTCCCAGGCCTGCTTGCGAAGGAATGTTCTTGGTCAACCGCACCGTCCATGCCTGCGTAAGATCCAGCAGGCGCAATGCGCCCATCACGAGGTCGTCCTCTGGCAGCACGGGACCTTCGCCGAGCTCGATCTCCAGCTCGTCCCGCAGGTCGACGGCGACGAAAATGGAGTCGATGTCATGGTAGCCGTCCGTACGCGGCAATCCGACATCCAGCGTAAAATTGATTTTTGCCGGAGGACGAAGAATCACTTCTTCAATCCCAGGAAGAGGCCGGCGGCCAGCACGAGCAGCGTGAATACCGCCCTCCGAAATTCCAATCGATTGGTTTTGAATGCGCCGGCGACCAATGCGGCGAGCGGCGTGCATACGAGGACCCATAGTCCCACAAACGCCACGGCCGTTCCCGGTCCGAGATGGCCGGTGTGAGCCAATCCTCCGCCAATCAGAAAAACCAACAACCCCGCAGCCAACCCGATGAGCAAGATGACCCGGCTCGCCTTCGACTCAGCCGACACCGAGCGCCCGCCTTCCCTGCAAAAAGAGCATATAGAGCAGGACAACGCAGAAACTAAGTCGCAGCCCTTTGCCGCTGACATAGCGGGAGGTGCGCGCCCCGACCTGGGCGCCCAAAAACAGACCAAGCAGGGTTGGACCGGCAACCGTTGGGTCCACACTCCCGTGCATCAGGTAGATTGCCGAGCCCGAAGCCGCCGTTACGCCGATCATGAACGCGCTGGTGGCCATCGAAACCCGGACCGGCGCGCCGACAAGAATCGTGATCGTAGGAACGTTGATGATTCCCCCGCCGACGCCCAGCAGGGATGAGATCACGCCGCCACCAAAGACCGAGCCGTACGCGGCGGGCTGTACGCGAAGATCATCGCTTGCGTTCCCATCGTCGGCCTCCTTTCGCCGGAACAGAAAGAACATGGCCGCTATGATGATGACGGCAAACAGACCTGCCAGAACGCGCTCCCCCGCAGCCTGATTGAACAGCATCTTCCCGATCCATGCGCCCGCCACAGATCCGATCACGGTCATCAACAAGAGCCGGTTCGCGAGCGAAAGATCCACCAAATCGCGTTTAAGATAGACCAGAGACGAGGCGATGGAGGTGGCCACGATGCCGATCAGGCTGGCGGCGACCACCTTCTCAGTGGGAAGGTGAAACCACTCTTTCATGGCCGGGACCAGGATAATCCCGCCTCCCAATCCGAACATGCCGCCGAACGCCCCCGCCCCAAACGCGACGAGACCCAGGCCGATGGTCTCCTCGGGTGTCATGGGAACTATTCGGACACCTGTTCGGCGGGCGTCGGGCGATGGCCGGGGGTGAAAAGGCCGTGCAAGGCGAGGATGAACACCGCGATGACGATCGCGGAATCCGCCAGATTGAACACCGGCCACCAGCGCAGATCGAGAAAGTCTGTGACCCGCCCATAGGCAATGCGATCGAACAGATTCGCGATGGCACCACCGACCAGCAGCCCCAACGCCGACCCGGTCCAACGATCCTCGTGATCCGATCGAAAGTGCAAGATCATGGCCCCAAAGATGATCAATACGGAGACGGGAATTGTGAGCCATTGCAGGTTTTGTAGCAGCCCGAACGCGATGCCCGTGTTGTACGTAAGCGTGAAATACAGGAATCCGGGGATGGCCGCCATGGATTGATGCTCCGCCAAAGAGCCCGCCGCCCACAGTTTTGTCAATCGGTCCAAGACCAGCACGACGAAACAAAACAGCAGGAACAGGCGGTGCCGGGTCAAGCCGGTTTCCTTCTCACAACGGTGGCGCATCGGGCGCAAACAGTGGGGTGCCCCGAGTCGGAGCCGACATCCTGCCGCCACAATCTGCAACGCTCGCATTTCTGTCCCGGCGCGGCAGAAAACGCCACTTCGCCGCCCAACTGAACGGCGGAGAACTTGAGCAGCATCGCGAGCGTCTCCGGCTCCGCCAGCGGGCCGAGTTCGGCCGGAGGCTTCAGGCTGAGGCAGGCGTCGAAGCTGTCCTTGAAGCCCCCCTCGGCCTTCCGCTTCTCAAATTCCTGGTTGATCTCCTCCCGCAACTTCATCAGTGCCACCCAGCGATCACGCTCTTCGTCCGTCAATCCTGCCGCATCCGCCGTCGGAAAGTCAGCCAGATGGACGCTCCCCGGCAGCGACGGGTCCAACTCTCTCAGCTTGTCCCACACGCGCTCCATCGCATGCGGCAGGATTGGCGCAACAGACCGGCAGATGCCGGAGGCCAGATAGAAGTAAGCGGCCTGCGCTCCCCGCCGGGCAGCCGGGTCCTCCACGTCACAATACATCAGGTCCTTCGTTACATCCATATGGAACGAGCTCATCTGGTTCGTGCAGAAAAGCTGCACCTCATCCCAAGCCTTGTGGAATTCGAAGGCGTCATAGTACTTGCGGCTGTTCTCCAAAACGCCATGCCATTGATCGCAGGTCCAGCGATCCAGTTCGCCCATCCTGCCCCCATGGTCTGGTGAGTAATCGGACAGATTTGCCAGCAGGAATCGCAGAGTGTTCCAGACGCGGCGGAATGCGTCCGCGTGCTGCTGGATCAGACCTTCCGACGCCGCGACGTCTTCGAAATAGGTGATGTTGGCCGCCCAAAGACGCAGCATATCCGCCCCAAGTTTGTCCGCCATCTCCATCGGCTCCAGCACGTTGCCGAGCGACTTGGACATTTTTTTATAGTTCGCGTCCAATACCCATCCGTGCGTGACCACCGTGCGATAGGGGGCCGAGCCCTTGATCGCGCACCCCGTGACCAGGGAGGTGTTGAACCATCCCCGATGTTGGTCCGACCCTTCCAGATAGAGGTCCGCGGGCCACGATAGTTCCGGCCGTTTATCCAGTACCAGCAGGTGGCTACAGCCCGAATCGAACCAGACGTCCAAAATATCGGTCTCTTTTTCCAACTTGGCAGCCGGCACGCCTTTGTATCGGAAGTCGGCGCCGAGCACCCGCTCCGATGTCGCCGTGTACCAGCCCTCGACGCCTTCTTTATCGATAATCTTGGCTGCGGCATCGATGATATCAGTAGTAATGAGCGGTTCCGGATCGCCGGGGGCATAGAAGGCCGGGATCGGGATTCCCCAGGCGCGCTGGCGGCTGAGACACCAGTCCGGCCGATTTTCCACCATCGAGCCGATCCGATTGACGCCATGGGCGGGGACCCATCGCACCTTGCCGACCTCATGCAGCATCCTCTCCCGCAATCCGTCGTGATCGATGCTGAGGAACCACTGGTTAGTGGCGCGGAAGATGAGCGGGCCGTGGCAGCGCCAGCAGTGCGGGTATTGGTGCTGATACGGCCGGTGGTCTAGCAGCAGCCCTTCCTCCTTCAGCCGCTCGATCACTCGCGTGTTTCCTTCCGGCGCGATGGGAAGGCCTGCGAACTCCCCGGCATCTTTCGTGAACACGCCGTTCGCATCGACCGGGCACAGGATTTGCAGCCCGTACTTTTTTCCCGTTAGGAAGTCCTCTGCACCATGGCCCGGCGCGGTATGAACAAGACCGGTTCCCTCCTCTTCCCGCACGTAGTCCACCATTAAGATAGGCGACGGACGGTCGAAAATCGGGTGCGAGAAAACCAGACCGTCCAGCTCCGAACCATGCACGGTGCCTGCCACCGAGTAGCCCGACAGGCCCGCCTCATTCATCACGGATTCGACCAGCCCGCTCGATATCAGATAGGTCCTTCTCCCGGCTTCGACGAACGAATAGTCCAAATCGGGCGACGCGGCGATGGCGAGATTGGCCGGTATCGTCCACGGTGTGGTCGTCCAGATCACCGCATGAGCATGGGGGCGGCCAGCAAAGACACCGTTCGGATCCTCGCGCAGCGGAAAGGCGACGAGGATCGAATCGCTCGCGTGCTCGTCGTATTCAATCTCGGCTTCGGCCAGCGCTGTAGTGCAGGTCGTGCACCAGACAACCGGCCGCAGGCCGCGATAAATGTATCCTTTTTCCAGCAGTACGCCGAATTGGCGGAGTAGGTCGCCCTCGTACTGCGGATCCATGCTGGCGTATCGGTGTTCCCAGTCGGCGATCTGCCCCAGCCGCTTGCACTGCTTGATTTGCAAGTCAATATAAAACGATGCGTGTTCCCGGCAGGCTTTGCATAGCTCCGGCTTGGTGGGGGTTTCGCCCTTTTCGCGAAACTTCTTGAGCACCGCCAGTTCGATCGGCATCCCGTGATTATCAAATCCCGGCACATACGGCACGTGGAATCCCGCCATCGATCGGTACCGGACCACAAAATCCTTGAGAATGCGGTTGAGAGCCGTTCCCATGTGGAGCGGGTAGTTCGTGTATGGGGGGCCGTCGTGGAAAATATAGGGTGGCCGCTCCTTCGTGTGCTCCTGAATGCGGGCGTACAAGCCCATCTCATCCCAACGCGCCTGCAACTCGGGCTCCAAGGTCGGCAGACCCGCGCGCATGGGGATGGTGAATTCCTGGTTGGGTAGGTTGAGGGTGCTTCGATAGTCCATGGGTGCGTTGCGCCCTATTGTACCGGAGCGGGGCTGTTAGAGGACCTAGGCCGCCTGTTGAATATCTTCCCGTTCCCGAATGAGCTGGATGAACACTGGGGCCAATTCGGGGTCGAATTGCAACCCGATCCCCTTCTCGATCTGCTCCAACGCGAAATCGATCCCCGGCGCTTTACGATAGCAGCGATCGCTCGTCATCGCGTCGAATGAATCCGCCAAGCCGATGATTCGGGCCATGAACGGGATCTTGTCGCCGGCCGCCCGGTCGGGATATCCCTTGCCGTCCCATCGCTCGTGATGGCTCCGGATCCCGGCCGCGAGGTGGTTAAGATTTGCCTGCATCGCGATGGCATGCCCAATTGTCGTATGGGTCTTCATTTGCTCGAACTCCTCGTCGGTCAGCTTTCCGTCCTTCTTGAGAACCGCGTCCGGAACGCCAATCTTGCCGACGTCGTGCATCAACGCGGACATTCGCAGCCGTTCCAGCTCCTGGCTTTCCATCCCAAGCGCCTGCCCCAGCATCACCGAGAGCCGGCTCACGTTGGCCGAGTGGCCATGCGTATAGTTGTCCTTTGCGTCCACTGCCGCCGCCAACGCCGTGATCGTCGTAAGGTCGCCGCTCCGCAACGTGCTGTATAGATTGGCGGGGTCTTCCAATGTGGTCGCTGCCGGTACCTCGCTGTATGAGGTCACGCAGTTGCGGCCGCTGTTCTTGGAGTGCAACAGCGCGAGCTCCGCCGCCATGAGCAGCCCCTGATGCGAGCTGGTGTCGGCAGGAAACATCCCTGTTCCGGCGCTGACCGTCAATTCGACGTCGCTCATCTCTGTTTGCACACCACTGCGAATCGCTTCCGCCACCGCCTGCGCTCGCGCGGGAAGACAGTCCGTCAGCAGAACGGCAAACTGCTCACCGCCATACCGGCACGCATCCACACCGTTGGAGATGTGCCGGGCAATCACGTTCGCAATCTTTACCAGCGCCTCATCACCCATTTTATGACCGTGGCGTTCGTTGTAGCGATGAAAATTGTCACAATCGATCATGATCAGCCCGCAGGAGGAACCCGACGTAACTTTTTCGATCAACCGATCCTGAAAATAGCGATGGTTGTACAGGTCCGTCAGCGGATCGACGTAGGCAAGCGCAAGCAGCTTTTCCTCTTGCGCCCGCAACGATTGCACCATTTCGTTAAATGTGTCAGCAAGGAATTCGATTTCGGTCGGTCCGCTTTTGGGCAATGGCTCCGGCCAGCTTCCGTGTCGAACGGCGTCTGCCGCGCGTACGAACATGCTGAGTGGTTGCGTGATCGATCGGGATAACGCCATGCCGATGAAGACGGAAAGAATCATCGCCACCAACGCTACGCAGGCGATAGCTCGGCGCGCGGTTCGCCAGCCCGGCATTGCGTTATTTACGTCTCTTGCAATCAAGACTTGCAGATCAAACGGACTCTTGGCTATGGCGTAGAGAAAATCCGCGCCGTGGACACGAGACTCCGTTGCGCCGGCCGTGTGATGGTGCGAAAGGTAGAGAGCATCGGACATCGTTATGCCGGCTGTCCGGGCAATTACGGAATCGTTCCAGACAAACGCTACTTCGGAGTTCGTCGCTCGATTGAGCGAATCGGACCAACCTTGATCCAACGGCGTACGAATGCGGATGCTTCCAACAATGGATTCCTTCGCATGCTCGTCGGCAAAAACCGAACCGGAATCATAGTCATATACCCACACAAACGCGCTCAGGAAGTACTTTCCGTCGAACTTTTCAATCATCGAACAACTGTGATTCTGGGATACAGTTGGCGCTGTGACCGGGATTTCGGGCCCGTTGCCGCCAATCAAACGTCCGGTTGCATCGCGGATCTCGAATTCGGTAATGCCAAACCGATTTGTTTCCGTTCCGAATGCCTGTGCAATCGTGCCTGGATCGTTGCTGCTCATCGCCGCTCGAAGGACGGACTGATTGGCCAGCGCCCGAACAGTTCTCTCCTGCAATGCTGCCCGTTCCAGAATGGACTGCTCAACGAAATCCTTCGCGCGCTCAGTAGAAAATGTCAATTGGCGACGCACAACCGGCCCGGTGATCGCGTCTCCAAATACCAAAACGACAACGGCGAATAGCGCCAAGCTGCCGAGCAGCACAGCGATCATCCTGCCCCGGATGCCTAGCTGCAGCTTAGGGACCAATGCCAAAGAGGACAACCTGGAGATCCCAGCCATTCGCGATATATGCCAAAGCATTATCGTTGCTGAAACCGTAATTGATATACACGGCCGCGAAGCTGGCAAGGTTCTGCTTGATGCCTAGACGATATGCCTGTCCCCAAGTTGTGCCCCCTCCAGTCTGGAGGCCCTCCGCGCGGCCGACAAACGTCGTGTGCGGCAGCATTGTCGGATGGTAGAACGTCTCGAAGTTATACATTGTGTTTCGGCCGCCGGATATTTTGCCGCCGAAATACTCACCGCGCACCTGCCAGTTCTTGCGAGTCCAAATGGCATCCACGCCGCCCAGATTGATAACGCTGGAGCCATTGTTGCCCTGATAGTTGTTCAGCCCAAGCACCAGGCCCGGAGTGTAATATTGGACACGCGTCACCCAATCGTCGACGCTGACCGGAGCAAGCTGCCAATCCTCGCTGCTTCGATCGAAGGAAGCCACCGTCAATTGGAACGGACCTTTGGACCCGGATACCTGCGCGCCTGTGGCGCTGCGATGCAATGACGGCATGGGCAGCATCTTCCTGAACATGGGCAGTTGGTTCAATCCGCTGTACCACAAATCTGTCCATGAGTTGATGCCGAATGCCGGGCGGAATCGCCCATAGCTGACGTTGATGTTGGAGTCACCAAGCTGCAAGTATGTGTCGTCGATCACTTGCCGGTGCTGCGTTTCCATCTCGAAGAACCCGCCGACCACCTTGACCTTATCAATCGGGAGCCAGTCGGCGGAGTACCACCGTGTACGATCTTTTACACGATCGCCGAACAGAGCCGGAGCATGATCGAAGTACTGCTCAGCATGAAGCCGAAAGTTTTGTCCCACCGCCATGAGTGGGAGAAAGCTAAAGATTAATATTAATCGTCGCATACTTACCACCCCTCACCGAAAGCTTATGTCTAGTCGGAGTCTTGTCGTGCATCACCACAAGCGTATAGTCGCCGTCAGGCACGTCTTTTAACTGGAAACTTCCATTCTTGTCGGTAGTTGCATACACCGTGCTGTCTACAATGACAATCCGCGCTCTCATGCTCGGATGCACGTTGCAATATAGTTCGCAGATTCCGGGCTTGCTGAATTTCCAGGTCTTCTTGGTTCCATTTGGATACATGCCAAGATCGAAACGGTCGTTGTTGTAGAACGAGAAAACGTTATGAAACACTGTGTCACTGTTAGGGAAAGTGACGGTGGTTCCGGATGGCACGACCAATAGATTCGGAACAAACTTCATGTTGCGCTGGTCGATTTTCGGGCTCTTCGGCGCCGGCGCAGAGCGTAGCCCCTCGATGAACACCACCGCTCCGGCGACTTTGGTGTGGCCCTCGATCACCGCGCCTGAAACAGTCGTTCCGGTTGTAACGATCAACCCCATTACTGCTAGCGCAACCATAGGTTTCCTCCTGTCATGAGTGCCTACTTTCGTACGGTATTCCATACCGCGCGCACGGCATGAGAAACAATCTGTGCAGGAAATCGTGAAGTCAAGCGAAAAGGACCTAGTATGAAAACGGTCATTGGTATCGTGGGCGGAGGCAGCGTCAACTGGTGCCCCGGACTAATACGGGATGTTTATCATATCGATGCGTTGGAGGGCGGCGAGATACGCCTGCTCGATCCTGATGACGCCGCGCTTCGGCTCATCGCGTCCCTGGAAGGCCCATACAATCGGCTATCCGGCAAGGAGTTCAAATTCATCCCGGTACATTCACTGGACGAGTGTGTTTCCGGGGCGGATTTCACGCTTTGCACCTTCTCGCCGGGTTCGCTCGATGCCTTCTATTGGGACCTCGAAGTGCCGATTCCCTACGGCGTCCGGCAGCCCGTCTCTATGACGGCAGGACCGTGCGGGATTTCGGCGGCTCTCCGGACCTGCTCGGTCGCCCACGAGGTCGGTCAGGCCGTGTCAAAGCATGCGCCCGGAAGCTGGATCATCAATGTCGTTAACCCGCTGACCTGTGTCACTCGGGCAATCAACCTGGGAGCGCCCAATTGCAAGGTGGTTGGGCTGTGCCATGAACTGGAAGGGCAGATCGGATTCGTCGGCGACATCCTCGGCGTGCCGTGGCCGGAAGGAAAGCGCGGGCAGGACTATCTGATGCGCGACTTCGATCTGCAGGTTGCCGGCCTCAATCACTTTATCTGGCTTACACGCATTTTCACCGGCGGCAAAGACAGGTACCCGGAACTGAGGGCATTCGCGGAAAGTCACGAAGCGTGGTTCAAGGGTGGCGATCCCGCGGCCGGCAACTTTGCCAGCAGTTGGTCCAACAACAAGGAGGCCAAGCTCGCCCTGTGCAAGGCGTTTGGCTCCCTTCCCATGGCCGGCGATCGCCATCTCGTCGAATTCATGCCGAGCATGTGCAGCCAAGCGAATCGGTACGCGATGGATTACGGCATTCGGAAGACCACGATGCGGGAACGCTATGAACTGAAGAAGAAAGCCACGGAACGCGTCCAACGATGGGTCAGCGGCGAAGAGGATATCCCGTGGCGGCGCAGTTCGGAACAGGCGACAGATATCATCGAGACGGTCCTCACCAAGGGGAAGGAACGGTTCGTGATGAACGTGCCGAACCGCGGACAGATCGCAGAGCTCCCGAGTGAAGTGGTCGTGGAATCGATTTCAACGCTGACGGCGGATGGGTTTGGATATGAGGCCGCCGGTCCGCTCCCCCAGCCGATCGCCGGCATCTGCCGCTCCCACGTGGAGGTGCAAGAGCTGGCCGTCCAGGCCGCTTTAGAGGGGAATCGCCGCAAGCTGCTCGATGCCCTCTACCTCGATCACCATACCCACATGGTCGAATTTCGTGAGATCCCGAGGTTGGCGGACGAGCTGTTGGAGGCCAATCGGGACCTTCTGCCACGATTTTTCCCGGCCTGATACCCCATAGGGTATAATGGCGATGTGGAAAGTGAAACCAAGCAAGCGATTGACCGCCGACTAGCTCGAATCGAAGGCCAGGTGGGTGGTCTGCGCCGAATGATAGCTCAGGACCAGTACTGCCTGGACATCCTAACGCAGCTGGCAGCCGTCCGCTCGGCATTGGACCAAGTCGGAGCGGAATTGGCGACGAGTCACGTCAAAACCTGCATTCTCGGCCACGGCACAAGCACCGAACACGCACACTCGAAGCCCATGTCGCCCGACGATCTTCTGGAAGAGCTGCAGGTAACTCTATCGAGGCTGATGCGATGAATACCCGGAGCAGTATCCTGGCGAAATGTAGTCGAACAATCAAACTCCATAGGCCAACCCCAAGAACACCGGGAGGACAACATGGGGCTCGACCCTGTTGCATATGCGAATGCCCAAGGCGGAGCGCTGGCTCTGTTCTATTTGGCGCAGTCGTTTGTACATACTCTCAATCTTTCGCCACGCCGGCCCCAATGTTAGGAGATTCCAAATGAAACTACAACAACCATTACTATGGTCTTTGCTGCTCGTGACAGCCACCGGATTTGCCTCGGGCTCAGCTTCGCCCGCCGCGAGAATGAGTCTGCAAGAACAAGACCACCAAACCATGCCGCAAGGTTCGATGGGCATGGGCGAAGATGAAGAAGTGGCTCACCCGTTTTTCACGCACATGGGGATGCCAGAAGCCGTCGGGACGAACAGTCTCCGGCTTTCAGGTTTGACCACGAGCGCGGACGGGAGGTCACGCGGGGATTTTGCATTTCATTACGAAACCGGGCTCACGAAGCTCATCGGATTCCATTTGCGAAGCGATGCTTTTACCACCGACCCCTTTACCGAGGCTATGTTCCAATACGCGCTGATTCGCAGCAAAGACGGAATGAGCGGCATCGCGCCGTTGATCGAATTCGAGTTTCCCACCCGCCAAGCGGGAAGCGGAATCAAGACGCTCTACGGCTTCTCGTCAACGCTAACGATGAAGCGCGCCGCCATCAACCAGGTCATTCACTACGACCCTAAGGAAAAGATGCTGGAAGGAAGCATCGCTTATGTCTGTGAGCACTCCAAGGGCTTCTATCCGGTCGTTGAACTGTTAGGCATGGCGGCCAAAGGCGAGATGCCGACCCTGAACGCATTATTCGGACCGAAAGTGAAGGTAAGCAAGAACGCAATTGTTGGTGTCGCCTACGAGACGCCGATCAGTGCTCGCAAGGATTTCGGATCGGAGTTCATCGTGCAATTGGAACTCAAATGGTAGTGGAGGAACTGGGTTAGGGAGCGTCATGAAACCAGCTTTAACCGATCGACGATTTGGCCTGGGAGGAGCCATCAATCCGGCCAACGAGGAAACTCAAATGAAGTTGCACCCCACTGCGATAGGCAATGCTCTTGGAGGAGCGATCGCGATTCTCTTCGCGATCTGCGCTATCTTCGCTTACACGGCGACTGACCTTGTCGTTTCGCTCGCCTGGTCGTTCGTCCACGTTCTGGACCTGACCCCCCTGATCCCTGCGCAGAATCAGTCGTTCGAATTCGGCCGCTTTGCACTTGGCTGGGTCTCCATTAGTGCATATGTGTGGATATTCGGCTGGCTCTTGGGCACGATCTACAACGCCTCGGTTCGAGGCAGGGAGACATCATGAACAATACTCTGAGCTTCTGGCGCACGTGGCCGGGATTCTGCGCAATCATGCTCCTCGCCGCGCTTCTTTTTTTCCTCGTAACCGAGCATACTGCGCACTTCTTCGGCGTCCTGCCGTACGCAATCTTCTTGATCTGTCCACTTCTTCATATTTTCATGCATCGTGGGCATGGAGGACATAAAGGAGATTCGGGGGACCAACATAGTTCGACGACGGACGATACTCAAGAGGAGCACAATCATGGATCATAGCTCAGCTCCCGCGTATGGCCTCTGGCCATTGGTCATCATAAACAGCGCCATCTTCCTCATGTTTGCGTTCAGTTTCTCTCATCCGAAGACAAACCGCGACTGGCGATCCTTTGGCGCGTTTGCGGCCTTCATCGTCGCGCTCTTCACGGAAATGTACGGCTTTCCACTTACGATCTACTTCCTCGCTCCATGGCTGCAATCGAAGTTCCCGGGCAGAAACTTGTATTCTCATGATATGGGTCATCTCTGGTATTCGCTGCTCGGGTGGAAAGGCGATCCGCACATGGCTCCATTTCACATATTGAGCAACATCTTCATAGTCGCCGGCTTTTGGATCGTTGCCAGCGCGTGGAGCGTACTCTTTAAGGCGCAGAGGCAACATCGGTTGGCCACCACGGGGTCGTACGCTGTAGTCCGACACCCGCAGTACATTGGTTTTATCCTGGTCATGCTTGGTTTCCTTCTTCAATGGCCAACGATCATCACAGTACTGATGTTCCCGGTCCTGGTGACCATGTACCTCCGGCTGGCGCGGCGCGAGGAGACCGAAGTTCGCGCGGAATTCGGTAAAGAGTATGACGATTATGCCAAGCGTGTGCCCGCCTTTGTTCCCGGATTCGGAGGCCTAACCGGGAGAAGGCCGGGAAAGAACCAATCTCAAGCACCGAGGGGGCCATAAACGATGATCCAAGCGAACGAAGATTCTTCCGAAGCGAACCAAGTGATTGATCCCGTCTGCGGGATGGGCATTGATTCCACGGGCAGCGCCGGCTCCTTCGACTACAAGGGCCAAACGTACTATTTTTGCGGCAAGAGTTGCCTGGAACGCTTTTCGGCCAATCCCGAATCCTTCTTGACGTCCAAAGCGGCTGCGCCCGAAGATTCTGAAGCTTGGTACATTTGCCCAATGCATCCCCAGATTCGGCAACGCGGTCCAGGATCGTGTCCCATTTGCGGAATGGCGCTTGAACCAGAAACCGTTAGCCTCGACGACCAGCCGGATCCGGAACTGACGCAAATGACCCGTCGGTTTTGGATTAGCACCGCCTTGACGCTGCCATTGCTCGCCGCAATTATGCCGCACGTGTTCGGCATGGAAACCACGATGCACCTTAGTCCCAAAGTCTTGGGTTGGGCGGAATTGGCGCTGGGCACCCCGGTTGTTCTTTGGGGAGGATGGCCGTTCTTTCAGCGTGCTTGGGCCTCCCTCGTTCATCGCAGCGCCAACATGTTCACTCTGATTGCAATCGGAACCGGTGTCGCATGGCTTTACAGCATCGTTGGTGTACTGGCGCCCGAGATTTTCCCAGGTTCGTTCCGAAACGAGGCTGGTGGGGTTGATCTGTATTTCGAGGCCGCCGCCGTCATTACCACGCTCGTCCTTCTCGGCCAAGTGCTCGAACTGCGCGCGAGAAGCCGGACAAGCATGGCCATCAAGATGCTTCTTGGCCTCGCCCCAAAGACCGCACGGCGCGTCAATCCGGACGGCACGGAAGAAGATGTGCCGATCGAGCACATCCATGTCGGAGACCTGCTCCGGGTTCGTCCCGGAGAGAAGGTCCCCGTGGACGGCATCGTGAATGAGGGCCGAAGCAACGTGGACGAATCGATGGTGACCGGCGAGGCGATGCCGGTTGGAAAGGCAGTCGGCGATCGGGTAATTGGGGCAACGGTCAACGGCACGGGCTCGTTGATTATGCGTGCCGAACGAGTCGGGACCGACACACTGCTGGCGCAGATTGTCAAGATGGTAAGCGAGGCCCAGCGCAGTCGCGCGCCCATCCAACGACTCGCCGACCAAGTCTCCGCCTATTTCGTTCCCACCGTGATCCTCGCGGCCGTCGTCACCTTCGTTGTGTGGGCGGTTTTTGGGCCCGCGCCCTCAATGGCATACGCTGTGATCAACGCCGTCGCGGTCCTGATCATCGCTTGCCCTTGCGCCCTTGGGCTCGCGACTCCGATGTCGATCATGGTCGGCACGGGGCGGGGAGCCCATGAGGGAGTCCTGATCAAGAACGCGGAGGCGCTGGAAACGTTCGAGAAGGTCGATACGCTCGTGATGGACAAGACGGGAACGCTCACCGAAGGGAAGCCCAAGGTGGTCACGATTCGGCTGGCGTCAGGTGTTTCCGAACAAGAGCTGCTTTCGGTCGCCACAGGCATGGAGCAGGGCAGCGAGCATCCATTGTCCGCCGCCATTCTCGCCGCCGCGAAGGAGCGCTCGATCGCCCCGTTGCCAACGTCGGAATTCCAGTCGATCACCGGCAAAGGGGTGCAAGCGATCCAAAACGCGACGGACGTCGCCATCGGGAACCGGGAGCTGCTCCGTCAGATGGGGATTGACGCACAGGAATTTGGGACCCAAGCGGAGATGCTGCGAAAGGAGGCCCAGACGGTCGTGTTCGTCGTTAGCGGCGGAGCAATCGCGGGTCTTATTGGCATCGCCGACCCAATCAAGGAGACGACGCCCAAAGCGCTGGAAGATCTCCGAGCGGCGGGACTGCGAATCGTCATGCTCACGGGCGATAGCCGAACGACGGCGGAGGCGGTGGCGTCCCAGCTCGGCATTTCGGAAGTGGAGGCCGAGGTGTTGCCGAACCGAAAGACCGAAATTGTCAAGCGTTTCCAACAGGAAGGCCGAATTGTCGCGATGGCGGGGGACGGAATCAACGACGCTCCGGCTCTATCGCAGGCCAATGTCGGGATCGCGATGGGCACGGGCACGGATATCGCAATCGAGAGTGCGGGGATTACGCTCGTAAAAGGCGACCTTCGTGGAATCGTCCGGGCACGGCGGCTCAGCGGCCTCGTGATGCGCAACATCCGTCAAAACCTGTTCTTTGCGTTCATTTACAATGCTTTAGGAGTGCCCATCGCCGCCGGTGTCCTCTATCCCGTGTTCGGCCTTCTCCTCAGTCCTGTTTTCGCCGCGTTGGCCATGAGCTTCAGCTCCGTTTCCGTCATCACCAACGCTTTGCGATTGGCAAAGACAAAGCTGTAGCCGCCAAGGTAGGATCGAACGGTAGGCGCAAAGGGGATGTTCTAATGCCAGACGCGGGTACATACGATATCGGCATGGTCGGCCTTGGAGTGATGGGTCGAAATCTTCTGCTCAACATCGCTGACCATGGCTTCTCGGGTGTGGGGCTCGACACGGACGAAGCCAAGGTGACGGCGCTGGCGGTGGAGGGCCGGGGAAAGCCTTTGCTTGGAGTCCGGACGCCAGAAGAGTTGGCAACCGCATTGAAAAAGCCCCGCGCGGTCATGCTCTTGGTCCCCGCGGGCCGGCCAGTGGACGCCGTCATTGATGAATTGACTCCCCTGTTCGAACCGGGCGATCTGATTATCGATGCCGGGAATTCCCATTTCATCGATACGGATCGGCGCGTGTCGGCGCTTACCCGCAAGGGTCTGCACTTTGTCGGCATGGGCGTTTCCGGCGGCGAGTACGGCGCGCGGCACGGCCCGAGCATGATGCCGGGCGGCGACCGCGATGCCTACGAGCGAATACGACCGATTCTGGAATCGATTGCCGCGCGCGCAGGCGACGTCATCTGCGTGGACTACATGGGCCCCGGTTCCGCCGGGCACTACGTGAAGATGGTGCACAACGGCATCGAGTACGGCCTGATCCAGATGATCGCGGAATCGTACGACATCCTATCGCGCGGTCTGGGCCTTTCGGATGACGAGCTGGCCACCATCTACCAGCAATGGAACGCCGGGCCAATCGCAGGATTCTTGATCGAGATAACTTCAGAGATTTTTCAAAAAGTGGACGAAGTGACCGGCGGAAGACTCGTCGACCATATCCTCGATGAGGCCAAGCAAAGAGGCACCGGCAAGTGGACCGCGCAAAGCGCCCTGGACCTGCAAGTGCCGTCTCCAACCATTGACGCCGCCGTTTCCCTAAGAGATATGTCCGGGCTCAAGTCGGAGCGCGAGAACGCGAGTAAGATTCTGTCCGGCCCGGCGGTCGGTCAGGGCGGACATGAGTGGGTCGGGCGGCTGGAGAATGCGCTGCAGGCATGCATGGTTGCGACGTTGGCGCAAGGGATGTGCCTTCTGCAAGCGGCTTCGAAGGCATATGGCTACGAATTGCGCATGGAGAGCATCGCACGGATTTGGCAAGGGGGATGCATCATCCGCGCGGCGATGCTGACCGACGTGGAGGCCGCCTTCGTTCGCCGGCCCGATCTCGTCAACCTGATGCTGGATCCGGCGTTCTCCCGACGGCTCCAGGAAAACATCCCGGACTTGCGCTCTGTCATCGCGTTTGCCATCGAGCGTGGCCTGCCGGTTGCCGCGCACTCCGCCTCGCTCGCGTATTACGACTCCTACCGCAGCGGGTGGCTGCCCGCGAATCTGATCCAGGCGCAGCGGGACTACTTCGGCTCGCATACTTATGAGCGAATCGACGCGAAAGGGCCGGTCCACACGGACTGGTCGGCGGGCGCATAACGATGCTGAAGAACAACGATAAGCATCCCACGGGATTTGTCATCTTCGGCGCGGGTGGAGATCTAACTTGGCGCATGATCGCCCCGGCGCTCTACAAGCTGTTCACTTCCGGCAGAATGCCGGACCGTTTTCTCCTACTTGGCACAGACCACAAGGTGTTTTCGGAGGAGGAGTTTGCATCCCACTTGCGCAACGGGGTGGACACCTTCTCGAAAGCGAAAAGCACGGATGATTCATGGCAGGATTTCGCCCGGCGCCTGGCATTCATGGCCGGCGACTATTCGGATGACGGCTGTTTCAAAGAGATTCGCAGTAGGCTGGAGGCTTTTGAAAAGGATGCCGGTGGCGCTTCCGAGAGGGTCTATTATCTGGCGGTCGGGCCGTCAATGATCGAAGAGATCGTCCAGAGGATCGGCGCGGCAAAATTGGCGGAAGACCGGGAGCATAGCCGCATCGTGGTCGAAAAACCGTTCGGACACGATTTGGCATCGGCCCAAGAACTGAATCGCTGCCTGCTCACCGTATTCGACGAAGAACAGATCTTCCGGATCGATCACTATCTCGGCAAAGAGACGGTTCAGAACATCCTCGCCTTTCGATTTGCCAACGCGCTCTTCGAGCCGATCTGGAATCGGCGTTATGTGGACCACGTGCAGATCACGATGGCGGAACGCATCGGCGTGGAGCACCGGGGCAACTACTATGAAAAGGCGGGTGCGCTGCGCGACATGGTGCAAAACCATCTGCTGCAGGTGCTCTGCCTCACCGCGATGGAACCGCCAATCGCCTTCGACGCCACCGAAATCCGGAATCGCAAGAACGACGTGCTGCGGGCTGTCCGGCCGATGCAGGTGGAACAGGTGCAGCACTATGCCGTCCGGGGTCAGTATGGAGCGGGTTGGGTTCGGGGAGAAAAGGCGCCTGCCTATCGGGATGAGGAGAACGTGAGTACCGAATCGGAGACGGAAACATTTGCCGCATTGGTGCTGCATATTGACAATTGGCGGTGGCAAGGCGTCCCGTTCTATCTCCGTACGGGCAAGCGGCTTCCTATGAAGGTCGCGGAAGTATCCATACAGTTCAGAGACGTGCCGCATCGCTCGTTTCCGGCGGCCGCAGCGGCGCATTGGGTTCCCAACCGAATGACCGTGAACATCCAGCCGCGAGAGGGAATCATTTTACGCATGCAGGCGAAGCGGCCGGGACCGAAGATGATTCTGGATGCGGTGAACATGGAGTTTAGCTATAAAGACGCATTCAAAGCCCAGCCGCCGGAGGCGTATGAAACACTGCTGTCCGACATCATGGAGGGTGACGCGACGCTCTTCATGCGCGCGGATCAGGAAGAGGCGGCATGGAACATCGTGACGCCGATTCTCGAGGCGTGGGAGGAGTTGCCGGCGCCGGACTACCCGAACTATCCCGCCGGAAGCTGGGGGCCGGAAGAGGCTGAGGGTCTGATTGCGCGCGACGGCCGGAGTTGGCTGCCGCCGCTTATCGCCGAAGAGGATGGCGATGAGTAGCGAGGGACCGCGACTAAGCACCATCTTCCAGGTCCGCCGCCATGGAACGCTGATGGAGCCGCTTCCGGGCGAGCGGCAAGAGGCCGCAGGCGTGCTGAACCCCGCCGCCGCTCGGGGCCGAGATGGCGAACTTTACATCTTCCCTCGCATCGTCGAGCCGCCCAACTTTTCTCGCATCGGGATATCCCGCGTTCTGTTCAACGGGGCGGGCGATCCGATCGGCGTAGAGCGTTTGGGATTCGCGCTGGAACCGGAAGCGGACTATGAATTGCGATCTGACGGAGGCGGCTGCGAGGATCCGCGGGTCACCTTCGTGGAACCGCTGGACACATACATCATGACCTATACTGCGTTCTCTCCCATCGGCCCCCGCATCGCGCTAGCGGCTTCGTACGACCTAATGAAGTGGGAACGCATAGGTTTGGCGAAGTTTCACGAGTTCTACGGCGTCCACTTCGCAGGCCTGGACAACAAGGACGCTTTGATCTTCCCGCAAGCATTGCCGAACGTGTCCTGCAAGCCATCCTTTCCAATCATCCACCGGCCGCTATTTCCGGAGACAGCCATCGATAAAATCGATAACCACCCGGAATATCGGCAGATGGACCTGCATCGCGAAAGCCTCTGGATATCCTATTCTGCTTGCGCGCCCCAAGGAACTCATTGCGAAGACTCTTTGCCGCACTTGCGGAGCTTCCAGGAGCATCACCGTCTGGCGGCGCCGGTTGAGCGTTGGGAACGGATCAAGGTAGGCGGCGGCACTCCCCCCGTGTTGACGCGTTTCGGTTGGCTCTTGCTCTACCACGGTGTCGGGCGGGAGCATAATCGCCTCGAATATTCCGCCGGTCTCATGATTCTCGACAAGGACCAGCCACAGAAGATTGTGTTCCGTTCCGAGCGGCCGGTATTGCATATCAACCACAAGATCGCGGATCGGGTGATCTTCCCAACCGGAATGGATCAGCGCACCGACATCGGCCAGCCGGATCGTTTCGACATCTATTTCGGTGTCGATGATGTTCGGATCGGGTCGGCCAGTTTGCGGTTGCCCGCGGAGCTTCCCGCGCATGCCGCCCGCGACCCGCACGAGGGCATGGTCTAGGAGCAACATCCTTACAAAAAAGGACTCCCCCGACCCGCTCCGTACCATTACTTAACAACACCCCACGCAATGGAGAGTACGATGAACCTGCCCACGTTCGCCCGAATCGCCATTATCCTCCTCATCACGCCCTGCTTCGCGCAAAAGCACGGCAAATCCGAATCCGTCTCGATTGGCGACCACATCACATTTCGGTCCATCGGCCCGGCGGTCACATCAGGCCGGGTAATCGCCTTCGCCGTCGATCCGACGGATTCCAAGCGCTACTTTGTCGCCGCGGCCTATGGTGGCGTGTGGAAAACGACCAACAACGGCACAACCTTCACCCCCATCTTCGACGACCAGCGGACCGCCTCCATCGGAGCGATCACAATCGATCCAAAGAATCCGAACATCGTCTGGGTCGGAACAGGAGAGTGCAACGGCCAACGCAGCGTGGGATGGGGCGACGGGGTGTACAAGTCGGAAGACGGCGGCAAATCTTGGAAAAACATGGGTCTAAAGACCAGCGAGCATATCGGCCGCATCGCCATCAATCCCGACCACCCGACCACCGTCTTCGTCGCGGCGCAGGGACCCATTTGGGGTCCCGGCGGCGAGCGCGGGCTGTTCAAGACCACGGACGGCGGCAAGACCTGGAAAAACGTCCTATCAATCAGCGAGAACACCGGCGTGACCGACGTGGTGCTGGATCCGCGAGACAGCAATGTCATGTATGCGGCGTCGTGGCAACGGCGAAGGCATGAGTACACCTATATCGGCGGCGGACCGGAAAGCGGCATCCATAAATCAACCGACGGCGGCGAAACATGGACGAAATTGGGAGGCGGCCTTCCGGGCGAGATGGGCCGGATCGGCCTCGCCATCTCGCCCGCAAATCCCGACTATCTCTACGCAACGATCGAGGCCGGAGAAGGCGGCGGAGGCACCTACCGATCGACGAACTACGGCGCCTCTTGGGAGAAGCGCGGTGACTTTGTGGCGCAAGGCATGTACTACGGACAGATCGTCTGCGATCCGAAAGACTCGGAGCGCGTGTACATCCCTAGCGGCATCAACATGGTCTCTACCGATGGCGGCAAGACGACCATCCCGCTCGGCGAACGTAACAAGCACGTCGACAATCACGCGCTCTGGGTGGATCCGTCCGACCCGCGCCACCTGTTAGCAGGTTGCGATGGCGGCGCGTACGAAAGTTTCGATCAGGGCGCGACGTGGATTTTCAAAACCAATCTGCCAATCGCACAGTTCTATCGCATCGCCGTGGACAATTCGGAGCCGTTCTATTATGTGTATGGCGGCACGCAGGACAACAACAGCATCGGCGGCCCGTCGCGATCGAAAAACCCGGAAGGAGTGCTCAGCCCCGACTGGTTCATCACGACGGGAGGCGACGGTTTTCACCAACAGGTGGACCCGACCGACCCCAACACGGTGTACTCCGAAGCGCAAGATGGCGGCCTGGTTCGATTCGATCGCACCACCAAATTATCGGTTGACATTCAACCGCAGCCGGGCAAGGGCGAGCCGGCGCTGCACTGGTATTGGGACACACCCTTGCTCATCAGCCCCCACTCGCACACGCGCATCTACTTCGGCTCTAACATTCTTTTTCGGAGCGATGATCGCGGGGATTCGTGGCATGCGATCAGCCCCGACTTGACGCGAAAAATCGACCCGAACACCCTGAAAGTATTTGGCAAATTGCCAAAGCTGGACGACATCGCGCGAGGCCAATCCACATCCTATTACGGCAACATCATCTCACTGACCGAATCGCCCAAGAAAGAGGGACTGATCTACGTTGGCACCGACGACGGCCTGATCCAGGTAACGGAAGACGGCGGCGCCAGTTGGCGAAAAGTCGAGAAGGTGGAGGGTGTGCCGGCGATGACCTACGTCGGCAGGCTGCTGGCATCCCAACACGACGCCAACGTTGTCTATGCCCTCTTCGACAATCACAAGAATGCCGACTATGCGCCCTACTTGATGAAAAGCATTGACCGTGGCTTCACTTGGACATCGATCAATGGAGACCTGCCCAAGACCGAACCCGTGCTATCGATCGCGGAAGATTTTGTCGATCCAAATCTGCTATTCGTCGGCACGGAATTTGGACTCTATTACACCGTCGACGGCGGGCAGAAATGGAAGCGGCTGCACGGCGGACTTCCCACGATCGCGGTCCGAGATTTGGTCATCCAAAAACGCGAATGCGACCTCGTTGTGGGCACCTTCGGCCGCGGCATCTATATTTTGGACAACTATGCCGCCTTGCGCGAAGAGGCAACGCTGAGCGACAGGACCGCGGCCATCCTACCCATCCGCGACACATACGAATTTGTTCCGTACGGTGGCCATCCGGAGCAAGGGGAGACCGCCTACTCCGCGGCAAATCCTCCGTCGGGCGTTAGCATTGCCTACTATGCCAAGGACGGGGTGAAGAGCCTAAAGCAGAAACGGGAGGATGCGGAGCGTGAAGCCGAGAAGGCGGGCAAGCCGCTCCCGTTCCCCACTCCGGAGCAACTGCGCGCGGAAGCGGACGAGGACCCGGCGTCCTTCCTGCTTACGATCACCGATGCAAAGGGCAACCCGATCAGAACGATTTCCGAGGCCGCTACCGGCGGTTTCCATCGCGCCGAATGGGACATGCGCGGACCCGGCTTCTCGGCGCCCGGCGCGGAACCTGTCGGTCGTCGCGGCAGGCGTCGCGGCGGTGGTGGCGGAGGTTTCCAAGCGATGCCGGGGGACTACAAGGTCTCGCTGGCCAAACGCGAAAACGGCGTGGTGACGGAGCTTGTCCCACCGACACCATTCCGCATTGTTGGGGAGTTCGACGGCAAGGTGACCGCGACGGACCGCGCAGCAATGGAGGCGTATCGGGAGAAGGTGACAAAACTGCAGCGGGCGGTGGTCGGCGCGCTCGAGATTCTTGATAGCCTCAACGCCCGTCTGACCGTAATCCTCGGCGCCATCGAGGCAACCCCGACCGCGCCGCCGAGCCTTCGGAAGGAGGCCCTCGCCATACAAGATCGATTGCAAGAGATTGACCGTTCGATGCGCGGCGATAGCACAGGGAACATCCTCGGCCGCCCCCAACCCCCAACGATCGTCAGCCGCGTCAACGACGTCACGTTTTCGCAGCTTGCCAACCCGGTTCCGCCCACCAAAACTCGCGTGGATTCCGTTTCGATCGCTTCCGATGAATTCGCCGAGGTCCTCCCGAAGCTGCGCGCCATCGCCACGAAAGACATGCCGCAACTAGACAAACACTTGGACGCGGCAGGCGTCGTCCACACGCCCGGACGCGTGCCGGAGTGGAAGGAGGAATGACTATTCGGTACTTGGTTGTGAAGCCAAACGCTGCATCCACTCCTTCAGGTCCGGTAGCTGGGCGTACTGCTGAGCGCTCGGATCGACGCGCTTTTCGATGAATTCGACGCGTTTGCGAAAATACGGAAGGTATTCGTTGTCGTGGCCATGTCCAGCGAGTTTTGGCATGAGAGCGATGGCAAGGAGATCTTGTTGCAATCGATCATCGGCATTTGGCAGATCCGGATCCAACCTTTTGAATAAATTACGGCATGCCTCACGAAGCGAAGGGGACAGATTATTGCTTAGAGCTTCCACAATTCCCTGTTGCGCAAACATCTCGGCGGATTGACCCGCTGGCGGACTTGTAATGTTGTATTTCGGAAAGCAGGTCTGAAGGATCGTCAGAGCCCGTTGGCACTCATCGCGATTGCGTTGCCAATCAACCACCTCCTTTGCTTTTTTCGGCCAATTACTTTTGTCCAGTGTTATACGCAGTTCCAAGTACCGTCGTCGCAGTAGCATCGGCACATAATCTGCAAGTGTCGGATTTGACCTGCTGAACATGGTAATCATCTCCGCCCACTTCGACGAATCCGCGTTACGCAACAGTTCCTTATGCACAAAGTCGAAGACGCGCGTGTACCCTGTCCACCCAATCAATTGCCGATCAAGCATCTGAGTTAGAATTGCTTCGCTCTCTTTGGGATAATAGAAGGCAAACCGCTTCAAGCCTTCTAGGGGCCTCATCGTGTAATCAACAGCATGATAGTCAGCAAGCAATGACTCGATGTGTTGCTCCTTGGTCAGCCCCGACCAATCCTTCCTCACGTGAGCGGCCAAATTTGGCGTAAGGATCGGTGAATGGATTTCAGGCGGCCCCATTTCGCCCCCCATTGGAGTGCCCAGAGGAAATGCCGCCGGGATTGGCTGCAGGTCACGGTTGACGATCTGACCAATGACAAAATAGCACATATCTCCGACGCGCACCGTATGATCGACCGGCGCCTTTTGACGCGCAGAGAAAATCTCCTTTGCCGTCGTCGGGTATCTCCCGTCGTAGTACTCCCCAACGTATCCATGTACAGTCATGCCGGTTTTCCGCGGATCGTCTACATGATTCAGCAGGACGGGAAGGGCATCTACACCCATCTTGACCAGCTCGGTCAATTCCTTGGACGGTTGCGGGACCGCTGTTCGCGACCAACGCAGCCATCTGGGTTCCCAAGGTACCGGCATGAACCCACGCGCCTCCGTCATGAAATACGCATCCACGCCAGTTCCCTTGAGTGATGTTAGCGATGCGATGAGTTCTTCGGCTCTGGATGTCTCTGTGCGTGGTGCTTGGTGTGAGCAACCTGCCGCCAGGCAAATGCAGCCAACGAACGCAAGTGGAATCCCTATTTGCATATCTATATAGTACCGCTCAGGCCCCGGATCGCATTAATAGATTGGGAAACACCAGTTGCTTCCCGGCGCAAATGAACCATCTCGACCCTGGAATCACACTAAACAATCACAAAGGGGGCTACGATGAAAACAATTGGAATCCTCAGCATATCACTGATACTGCTGGCCGGTTGCGCGAGCAACAAGAAGCAAACGACCCACAACCCCACGGAATCGGGTCCGAATCCGACGACATCCGTCGGCACTACGAGCGGCTCGAAAGACATCGAAGGCATGTCCATGTACGCCCTCGGCGATCCGATTCGCTCCGGCAACATGGCGATCGTGCCGGTGGTCCTGAGAAAACAGGCGCCGGACACCGACCAATACATTACGCTTGGCGAAGCCAAGAAGCAAGGCTGGATTGAAATTGTCGAGGTGCCCGGCGATGAGCAGGTGGACACGCTGCAGGTCCGCAACTCCGGCCCGAAGCCGCTCCTGCTGCTCGCCGGCGAACTGCTGCTCGGCGGCAAGCAGGACCGAGTCGTCGCCAAGGACACGATCGTTCCGCCGGGTAAGACGGTGGATGTTCCCGTTTTTTGTGTGGAGCCAGGCCGATGGACCGGTTCCAGCATGCACTTCGAGTATGGCGATACGACCGTTCCTACGCGTGTGAAAAAGGCTGCCACCTACGGCGAGCAGCAGGAAGTGTGGGCAAACGTCCGTGGCTACAATTCGGAAGCTAAGGCGTCGGCCGGCGCTTCGACGCTTCAGGCCGGCATTAGCCAAAAAGCCGTGCAAGAAAGGGTCCAGAAAGGTCTGAAAGTGCTTCGGGATGGACTCAAAAAGCAGAACAATGTCGTCGGCGTCATGTTTGTGATAGACGGTCAAATCCAGACGCTGGAGATGTTTGGCAGTTCGAGGCTGTTCGATGCGTCGGTGGATGGACTGCTCAAGGGATTCCTGGCGGACGCGGCCGTCGCCCCAGAGAATGCCAAGAATGACGTCTCTCTGAAGACCTGCGGCGGGTTTGTGAAGGACTCCCTCAACCAACGGCGCCAGCTACACAGCAAGGCCAATGGCGCCTACCTATACGATGCGTCGGGCGAGGCGGATATGAAGGGCGTGGAACTTCGGGACGGCGCCATGAAGTCCGATGCCACGGCGGGCGGCGCTGCGGAAGGTCTGGTCCACGGAACCTATTCGAAAGATTCCGGGAAACGGTAACGATGTCTAACTATCCCTTGACGCTCTAAACGTCAAGGGATAGGAGACCGATTAGTTCCACAAAGCGAAGTTGGCCATTTCGATCAGCAAACACCCAATCGGCTCCTCATCGGAATCGATGAGGTAATCGTGGAGCAGGCGGGCGTCGAAGTTACCCTTGGCGTCTTTCGCGTCCCGCAGTGTCTGGAAGTCCGTTGCCGCGAACGCGATGACCGTCTCAAACTCCAACAATGCCTCGAGGTCGTTCGGGTTGTCCAGCGCAGCGTTCAACGCCTCCATCACGCTATCGTCGATCTTGCACTTCTGGGTGAATCCCGCGGCAACCGTGCCGAAGTACTCGATATTGTCCCGAATATCCTGCCGCGTCGGATTCTTGATCACCCATGACAAGGACGAAGTGATCGGCGAACCGGTCCGGCCCGTCTTCGGGTCCCGCACGACGTACACAACGCTCAGCGTATACGTCGTGCAAGGCGGCGAGAACAACAGGCAGCGATCGCCAAGGCATCGCTCATCAATCGCACGATGCAGGGCGATGAGGCAAACGGATACGTCGAGACTCGCGCTGGAGGCCGCCACTAAGCCGCTATTAAAGTTTGTGTTGTAACCGGACCCAGGTCCAGACCCGAATACCGTGCACTTGAGAGCCGAAGTCAACTTCGAAACGCGCACGTCTTGCACGATCAGGTTCTGATCGATTGTCACGTTATTTCCGATCAAAACGTCGCGCAGTGTCAGGGTGTCGATATTCAGCGTCGCGGGCCGGAACACTCTCACCGGACCGCCGCTGAACGGATCCTTGGCTGCTGAAGGCCCAACGATCAGATTCGGGAGCAGCGTCCCCACGCATCCTCCGTCGGAGATTGTCACGGTCAGCGGTCCGCAGGTGGTCTCGTTTCCGCACGCGTCGTGAACCACGACCGAAATCTGATGCGGGCCGAGGGGCAGGAATATCGGGGTGCTTGTTTGCGGGCCCTGCGGCGAGTCTTCATTATGTTCAACGACTCCGCCATCGGCCAGTATGCTCCAAGAAATATTTCCAGGCACGTTGTCGCCGATCGTAAATTTGACCGTCACCGGGCCGGCGATCGTATCGCCATTCTTCGGGAACTGTATCGAACATGTGGGCGGGCTGTTATCCACAGTGAAGTGAACGAGCACCGATTGGCCCACGTTGCCGCAGTCATCCGTAACACGGATTTGGACCGTATGAGGGCCATCTGTCAAGCTGAACGGACCGGCGATCTCATCGCCCTGAGGGCAAGGCGATTTTGTCTCCTTCAACGTTCCGTCGATCGTTATTTCGCACTTCTGGAGGTCGCCGGGCAGGTTGTCCGCAGCGGCGTAGGAGATCATCGCGTTGGTACCGTCCATGCACGCGCCCTCGGTGGGGGAAGTGATCGAGACGGTCGGTTTTGCCGTATCGACCTTGAAGTTAATGATGGTCGAGGTCCCAACGTTGCCGCAGTCATCCCTCACCCGAATCTGGAAGGTGTGGAGCCCGTCTGCCAGAGTGTACGGGCCTGATGTGTGAAACCCCCGGGAACACGGAGACTGAGTCGTCTTCACGACCCCATCAACAAGGACCTCACACCTATTCAGGTCGTCGTGGATGTTGTCATCGACCGTGTAAGAAACGCTCAGGCTTGAATTCTTCGAACAGTCGCCCTCCTTGGGCGAAGTGATCGTGGCGGTCGGGGCGGTCGCGTCCACGGTGAATTGGATGGTATCGGAGAACCCGATGTTGTCGCAGTTGTCCATCGCCGTCACCCTCACGTTGTGAGGACCGTCGGGTAGTGTATATGGACCAGCCGTGTGATCCCCTTGCGCGCAAGGGGCAAACGTGTCCTTTACGACACCATCGATCCGAATTTCGCAGTTCTTGAGATCGGTCAGCGGAGTGTCTGTGACGTTGAACTTAATCGTTACGGGACCGCCGACACAGTCGTTCTGCCTGGGGGCTGTGATGAAGACCGTTGGCGGTGTGGAGTCCACAGTAAAGTTAACAAGAGCTGACATACCGACATTGTCACAATTGTCCGTGACGCGTATCTGGACGGTGTGCGGCCCGTCCAAGGGGAAAAAGCCGCCATTGTCGTGAAGCCCCTGCGGGCACGATGAGTCTACAAAGACGACGAACCCATCGATCAATATCTCGCACTTCTTCAGACTGCCCGGCAGGTTGTCCGCAACCGTGTAGAAAATGATAAGATCATCGTCATCGTCCTCGGAAACGAAGACACAGTCGCCTTCCTTGGGCGAGTTGATCGAGGCCGTTGGCGCAGTGGTGTCCACCGTGAAGACGATGAGAGCAGAGGTACCCACGTTGCCACAGGCATCGGTCACCCGTATCTGCACTTTATGAGTACCGTCCGTAAGCGTGTGGGGTCCGGAAGTATGATTCCCTTGCGGGCAAGGGGCCATCGTGTCCACGACGACCGTGTCGATCAGGACCTCGCACTTCGCCAAATCGCCCGTGAGATTGTCTGCGACCTTGTAGTCAATGGTCACGCCGGAGTCCGGTAGGCAGTCGCTGTTCTTCGGGGAATTAATGGTGGCGGTGGGTTTCGTCGAGTCGAGAGTGAAGTGAACGACAGCCGACGATCCGTTGTTCCCTGCGGCATCGGTAACGAAAATCTGGACAGTATGATGGCCGTTTGCAGGTGAAAATGGTCCGAACGAATGGTCTCCTTGCGGACATGGGCTCTGAGTGTCCACGAGGCCTCCATCCAGAAATACCTGGCAGGAAGACAGATCGCCCGGAGAGTCGTCCGCCACCGAATAAGAAACCGTTACATCGGCGCCCTCAAGAAAGCACTGCCCTTCCGTTGGAGAAGTAATGTTCGCGGTCGGAGGGTCATCGAGCGTGACTAGGTCGCGAGAGCTCCATGCCATCACGGCAATCGCATTTGCACTGGACAGGCCAACTGGCACGTTGAGTTGGCTGGGTACTTTATTTCCCCGCCCGGTAAAAGGCTGTCCAACGCCTACCGGTGCAAGCGCCAACATGGCGACGACGGCAAACAGCGCATAGGCGCGGGAGAAACCAAACGGGCACTTAGGGATTGCAACCACTGAACACTCTCCTTCGAAAATCAAGTACGCAAAGCGATCACCCCTCGCAGAACAGAGAGGGGCCGAATTGAATCAGTTTATCACAGAATTGTTTCCTAGGCCACTCGTACGGAGTCGGATTGACGCATGACGGCGCTGGTGGCGAACCCTTTGACTGGCGCCGATCAGCAGGCGCGGGAGGAGCAACTTGGTCGAGGGCAAGGTCTATGCAATTTCAATTGGTCCCGATTACTGGCCGTTTGCTCTTGGCAATTGGAAAAACCCGTGTTACAATCCTGGTAGTCCTATCGGGACAAACAATCCTCCCGAAACGGGAGAGGAAAAGGAGCCCTTCCAATGTTTTGTCTTCGAGCAATCTTACTAGGGATCCTGGCGGGATTAATAGCCGCCACGACCTTCGCCCAGTCTAGCATCCCATCCGGCACCCCCGTCATGCACATCGAGGTTATCGTCAACGCCGACGGAAGCGTATCGAAGCTGCCCGCTGGAACGGGAACCACGGCCTTTGCGCCATGCCCGCCTGTTCCCATTTACGATCAGACGGTCCCGTCCCAGTACTACTTCCCCACACAGGGTCAGGCCTGGGATTCTTACCCGCTTGGCGGGCCGGCGTTGATCAGCAGTCTAACCTTCTACACCTTTCAGCCCGGCGGACCGGGCGCAGTCCTGTCTTGGGCCGTTTTCGATTATCCGACCATGCCCACGGACATCTATGAAATACCATGTCAGCCTGTTGGGGCGCAGTTGTGCGCAGGCTCCGTGACGATCCCAAGTGGCCTTGTGATCACGACCGTCAGCTTTGCCGCCGCTCCGTGCGCTACCAGGTGCTCGGATATCTCGATCTGCACGCAGCTATCACCTCTCCCGGGCGGTCCCCTCGCGGGAATGCTCATTGCGGAGGGAAGCGCGCAAGGCCTCGTGGTCGGGCATCCGATCTCACTTCTTCGCAACCTGTACCCAGCCGACGCCAACGGGCTGACCCGCGGCTATCAGTCTTCGCCTGGGGATAGCGCCAACGGGTTCTTCATGTCTACAACCTGCCTTTGGTTCGGCGGCCGGCCGATAGCCAACTTCTGTGTCGGTATCCGCGGATGGTTTAGCTTCATAGGCCATCTCACAGGTGACTATGGAGGACCAGGACCCTTGCTGGAGTTCCCCGACAATTACATAAAACTGCAGATTACCGACGCGAACCTCTCCTTTTTCTCAGAGGAAATTGTGCGTGTTACCACGCGCGATGATCCCGCGGGACCGGGGTGGTTCACAATCCCGTTCGATTGTGCGACCGCCGGCATATATGACATTTATCTCTATGGATTCAAAGGCTATACGGGACAATGCGTGAAGAATATTCGTCCAATTCCGTTCTCCATGATGTGCTGGGACTTCTCCCTTATCTCGGGCGATGTGACCGGCGACGACATGGTTTCGATAGACGACCTCAACGCAGTATTTATCAACTTTGCGTTGGTGGGATGCACGCCTCCACCGCATGGTCCGAAAAAGCCGATCATTCCCAAAGCGCTGCAGGCGCTCGTTCGCTGCGTTCCGTAGCAACGATTCATGCCCCGGCCCAAAACCGGGGCATTTCGTTTTTTTGCGATTACTTCTCCATCCGAATGACGGAAAACGCAACACCACTCGCCGCTTCCCAGACCGCGAAGACCGCGCCGTCCATACCGCAAATCCGTGACCAGGAGCCGGGGCCGTAGGAGCGAATCGTCCCGTCCGGCATCCTTCCGGAGATATCCGATCCCTGTTGCCAGAGAATGCACGGACCGGCAGGCGTGGCGCATACGACGGCCTGACTGCCGTCCCCCAGCCGCCACTCCGCCTTATCCGGTTCCGCGACATACACTATGCCTTCCCGCCGCCAAACCGTTGTCGCCTTGCCCCGGCTGTCGCAAGCGATTCCACCGCCGTCCATCGGGCACGCGCCGAGCTTCCATGTTCCGTCGCCCAACTTCGACGACGGGCCAACCTTGCCGTCTGCCAGCCGACAGAGATACATATCTCGATAGCCGTTGATGGAGTTGCGGAACATGATATTAACGCCGTCGGGCCTGGGAACAATGGATGGTTTGCAGCACTCGCAAACACTCCCGCCTGGGGACGCATACACGAGTTGATTGGGCTGCCAAGTTTTCCCGCCATCCATTGACCGCGCGGCATAGATCTCCTTCCGCTTGGATCGATCATCGAGCCAAACTGCCCAAAAGGTTCCGTTCAATGCCGCGCAAATATCTGTGAGGCCCTCTTCCGCCGATCGCGGCGTGTCATTGATCGCGGTCGGCCCCTGCCACGACTTGCCATTCGCCGATCGCCAAGCCAGCAGGTCGCCCTCTTTTCCGACCGCGGTCACGACAATCCCATTCGCACCAATGGCAATCTGCGGACCCCGCCTCATACCAAGCATCAGCTTCGGAACCGAACCCACGCGGACCTCGGCATCGAACGACCGCCCGCCATCACCGGAGACGCGGCAAAAAACGGTTTCGCCGACGCCGTACGCCACCGCCAAACGGCCTCCCTGGCCGCAGGCAATCACGGGCTGCTTGCCCTCCGCCGACAGCGATACCGGCCCGGCCATCACGAGCGCCATGAGAAATGCGATCATCTCCCCCAGTATACTGGTCGCATGCAAATCGCCATCCTTTTCGCTCTCGTCCCGGCAACCTGGCTGCTCGGACCGTTCGATCGGCCGACGAATGAGGCCATCCTAAAACCGGATACGGGCCAAGTCTTCGATTGCCCGATGCGGAAGGAAACGGTCAAGTGGGAAGAAGATCATGTCTTCAATCCCGCCGCGGTCGTTCGAAAAGGCATCGTCTTTCTGCTCTATCGGGCCGAAGATGCTTCCGGAAAAGGCATCGGCATGCACACCTCTCGCATCGGCCTCGCGACAAGCAAGGACGGAATACATTTTACGAAGAATCCGAAACCAGTTCTATTTCCGAAGGCTGATCGTCAAAAAACCAATGAATGGACGGGCGGATGCGAAGATCCCCGCGTCGTTGAAACTTCGGATGGCCGCTACGTAATGACCTACACACAATGGAATCGCAAAGTAGCGCGCCTAGCGGTGGCCACATCACGCGATCTGGTCCATTGGACGAAATACGGTCCAGCGTTCAAGGTTTCGACATGGTCGAAATCCGGCTCGATCGTCTGCCATCGCAACGGGGATCATCTGATCGCGACGAAAGTTAGGGGCAAGTACTGGATGTATTGGGGCGACACTTCGGTCAGCATCGCTACGTCACCGGACCTGGTCCATTGGAAGACCATTCCCAACGTTCACCCGATCTCCCCGCGTCCAGGGAAGTTCGACAGCACCCTTACCGAACCCGGACCGCCCGCGATCATCACGCCCAACGGCGTTCTGCTGCTCTATAACGGAAAGAACTCGGGCAAAGGCGGCGATCCCGATCTGCCCGCCGATACCTACGCGGCAGGCCAGGCGCTCTTTGACGCCAAAAATCCGGCAAAGCTCCTGCAAAGAACCGATAAGCCGTTCCTGAAGCCGGAACGAGACTATGAAAAGACCGGCCAATACACCGCGGGCACCGTCTTCATTGAGGGCCTCGCGCATTTCCACGGCGGCTGGCTGCTCTACTACGGCACGGCGGATTCGTTCATTGGCGTCGCCGCGACGCATGACTATCGAAAGCTTATATCGATGGGTTGGAACCAGTCGGTCCGCTCCGTCCACTCACCCAGGACGCGCTTTCCGTCTTTCATAACCTCAATCGTTCGGGTCTTGAACGGTGTATCGAGTGGGATCGACGCTTCGAACGTGAAGGCAGCAGTATTTTGGGACGGCAGCCTCGGATCGAATATTATGGACGCCGATAAGGTTTTCCCGCCCGGCATCTGCACCTCGACCTCGACCTTCAATTCGATAACGTCCGGTTTCATCTTATCGCAACGGATTGCCAGGGCCGGGAACCGGTCGGGGATGGTCTTTTCAACCCGGCGGAAATGCGTCGGCCACTGCGCGGCATCGAGCACTGTCGTTAGTCCGCCAGTCAATATCGCCACCGGTTGGGGTGTCGATTCTCCAGTTGCTATCGCTTGCACAAGTATCGAATAGGTCAGCGTAAGAGAAACGGCCCCGTCCTGGATACCGCGCCAAAGCTCCTGTGCCGCGATGGGTTCTAGATCGCACACGACAACGCGATCCGACCAACTGTCGATTATTCTGGGCAGCGGTCGCTGTGGGTCAGGACGCTCGAATCGGGCCTGCCCCAGCTCGAGTGGCGCTCCGCCACTTCCCGCCCAGGAAAGAGTTGCCTTTGTATGGAGGAACGGCATGGGCCGGATTTGGGAACCAGGAGGCAAGAGCTTCGTCGCATCGCCGATCTCCCGTCCCTTTGGGCTCGGCATCTGGACGTGCAGGGTGATGAGCGAGCGGCCGGTTCGGGCGACGGGGTCCGCAGTGGCGCCGACAGTGGCGGGACGCATGATCTGGAGGAATGATACGGCCGGCGCCAGATCCAAATCTTTGACAAGGGTCAGGGGTTCAGGCGGATAGTAGAAGATGCGCGGGTTGACCGTGTCCGGGTACAGCTTCGGGATTGCTCCCACCGCTCTGGGATGTCCGAGATCGGGGACCGCCCAGCCCGCCAACACGCATCCAAACGCCAAAAGAACCATCCAACGCTTCAGCATAGATACCTCCAGGATCAGAGAGACTCCGCCCCTAGCCCCGTTTTCGGTTCAAACTGCCTGCCTACACCACGGCAACCGTACCGGGGTTTGCCGTTCGAGGGGTGAGTCTCGTTCCTGGGCAGATACGCATGGCCTGCCCCCAGTGGAGCCGACCGGCAGCCAAAACCGGTTATTCGACGTGTGTTAGCAGTTCATCCACCGTCGTCGCGGCGGCGCACGTCGTCTCGTCAGAAGCGCCGTAATAGATGAACACCTGCCCATCCGGCCGCATATCCGCACCGCAGGCAAATACCACGCCGCCAAAGAAACCCTCTACCTCGTACGGCGCTTCCGGCTGCATCAACGGTCGGTCGGAGCGCGCAAGCACCCGCGATGGGTCGTCGAGGTCGATCAGCGCCACCCCGCAACAATACCGGTTAGCCTCGTCCGCGCCGTGATAGATCTCGACCCACCCGCGCTCGGTCTTGAACGGGACACAGCTCGACCCAACTCGCGCGCCGTCCCATAGGCCGGGCCGCGGCGTCAGCACCGGCTCGTGCGCCCCCCAGTGCAGCAGGTCCGGGCTGCGCGCCAGCCAGATGGACGGCGAGCCCAGGTGCTTGCCTACCGGCCGCGTCCACGCCGCGTACTGCCCGCCAATCTTCTCCGGAAAGATCACCACGTCCAGGTTCTCCGGGCAGAAGATGATGCCGTGCCGCTCGTAGCTTACGAAGTCGCGCGTGGAGGCCAGCGCGGTGGTGATTCCGTGGTTGCTTACAGCCTTATAGGTGATCCAATAGTCCTGGCCGATCAGGGTGATGCGCGGGTCCTCCAGCCCAAATGCCTCGGTCTTAGCGAGCGGCGCGAGGGCAGGCTTCTCGTCAATCGCAAACTGGACTCCGTCCTTCGACCGGGCAAGCCGCAGATGGGAGATGCTGGTCAGATAAAAATCACCCCGATACCGAAAAACACGAACGTCCTCTTCCACCAGGTCCGGGTCGCCCCGCCGGACCGTGAAGAAGTCGATCTCCCCCCGCTCCGCGTTCCAGATGGGCGCCACGGCATAGTTTGCGTCCCGCTCCCTGGGCCGCTCGGCCACTCGCAGCAGCAGCACAGTCTCCTCCCCAACTCGCGCGACCCCGGCATTGAAAGCTCCAATGACCTCAAAGTCCGGTCGTGACGGCTGCACATCGGCGGGCTTGATCAGGGGGTTCTGCGGAAGGCGTTCTACCATAAGTCACATTATGGCTCTTGTCTTCGTAGGACTCTCATACTTGACGTGGTATAATAATTATAACCTTTTCCGTTAACAAAATGGAAATCACATTCAGGACGAGCAAATTGGCGAGGGATTGCAATGACGACAATCGGTGCGCCAAGCGATTTGGACCGGAGATGGCCAACCTAATCCGGCGACGACTTGATCAACTTGTTGCGGCGGACGATCTAGAGATGTTGCGGTCTCTTCCTCAGGCTCGCTGTCACGAACTGACAGGCAACCGAAAAGGGCAGATCGCCGTTGACGTCAGACATCCAAAGCGGATGATCCTCAAATCCGTCGACGATCCGCTGCCCAAGAAGGATGACGGGGGCCTGGATTGGACGAGAATTACGAAGGTAGGGATACAGGAGATTGTGGACTATCATGGCTAACAGCAATTCGCTTCGCTACAATCCAACGAGCATCACGCGGCCGGGAGTTACTTTGCAGGAAACGCTCGACGCGCTCGGTATGACCCAATCGGAGTTGGCAAGGCGAATGGGACGGCCGGTGAAGACGATCAATGAAATCGTGAAGGGCCGTGCGGCCATAACTCCCGAGACGGCCTTCCAACTCGAGCGGGTCCTCAATGTTGCTGCCGGATTTTGGAATCGCCTTGAGGCAAACTATCGCGACTGGCTTGTAAGGCGGAAAGATGAACAGAATCTTCAGCGGGATATCGCGTGGATCGATAATCTGCCGGCGAGATTAATGATCAAGCGCGGCTGGATCCCGCAATCAGCCGGCGTCGAATTGATGCGTGAATGCCTCTGCTACTTCGGGGTCAATTCCCCAGGAGAATGGGAAGATTTGTGGTTCGGTCAGGGCGGGCAATTTCTCCTATCCAAGGAATTCGTTGACGATCCATATTCGGTTGCGGTCTGGCTGAGACAAGGAGAACTACAGGCGCGCGAGATCGAATGCGCCGATTATGACTCGGGCGCGTTTCGCAATGCCATTCTAAAGGCGCGCAAGCTCCTGGCCCATTCGCCTAGTGAGTGCTACGACAGATTGCAATCTGTTTTTGCCGCTGCTGGAGTTGCGTTGGTGATGGTACCTGTCGTCCGACGAAGCGGCATGTACGGATCCGCACGATGGTTGACGCCTCAAAAAGCCCTCATCCAGCTGAATTCGAACATCGTCTCGAATCGGCGTTTTTGGCTTGCGCTATTCCACGAGGCGGGCCACCTCCTGCTGCATGGCAAGCGCCAAGCGTTCATTGATTCGGACGGAAACGATGAAGATGAGGCGGAACTGGAAGCAAGCGCGTTCGCCGCGGAGATGATTGCCGCTTAGCCCAAGCTACTTGCCGTAAACAACGGCATAAGCCACCATGCCCGGCACGGCCCAATCATCCCCGGCGCCGAACTCCTTGACCTTCCAGAAGTTCTTGCCATCTTTAATCTGCTGCCAAAACGGATGCGTCGCAACGTAATCATCATCCAGCAGCAGGTACTTCACGCGCCACTTCTTCAAATCCGCAAGCAGCTCCTCGACCGAGCCATACAGTCCCGGCTTGAAAAGCCCGATTCCCTGCTTCTCGACCAGCTTCAACTGATGGTCCGGGTCGCGAGCGTTAACCTGGGAGACTCCATGCGCAAGGTCCAAAACCGACGGCGAATAGCACATGTGGATCAGCTCAAAATCGTGGTCAAGGGCGATCATTCCCCCCTGTTCAGTCGCCCAATGCGCCCACTCGTCTTTCACATAGGGCATTGCGAATCGTTCCCGATCCTTCGCGGCGCGCACCAACTCCAAAACAGGTTGCGGCAGAAGAAGGACAACGAAAGCCAGCCGCAAAATGTGGGCCTTTTCATATCGTTTTGCGAACTGGTGAATCAGGTCCGTGCCGAAGATGACGACCATAGACGCCAGCACCAGAACGTATCGCGCGGATTCGAAGATCGAAAACGTCAGTGCGAAACTGGCCAGCCACAATCCCGCCAATCCCAGCATCATGCCGAAATACGGTTTGCGCTCGAAAAAAACATAGAGAACCAATCCAAGAAAGACCGGAATGAGCCAAATGTCGCCAAGCAGGTCCCGGCGCACGTATTTCAGCGCCCGATACTCCCCTTCCTTTCCGAATTTTCGTACCCAATCTTTCGGCGAATGCGTTTTCAGATATTCCACGATTCCCGGAACCGGAACGTTGTACGCCTGCGCCATTCCGTGGTTGTCCGCCAGGAACTTGGAGTTGACACCGTATTCCATGAACGACCCAAACGCCTTCTGCCGGGAGTAGATAAGGGGTCCGCTAACAACCAGGAACGTTGCCGCGCAGAGCGCAAGCGGCTTCCACCCGGATCGCCGCCAAAGTAGCGCGATTAATAGGAAGGCGCCGAGTATCAATCCATTCGGGCGGACATACCAGGCCAACGCGGCAATCCCGGCGGCCCAGATAGGACGCGCAAACGCACGGAGTCCCAGCGGCGCGGAAGATTCGCTCCGCTCAGCCCCTGTCGAGGGGTTGGCGGGGGCGGTAAGTAAGACGAGGAACAGCAGTTGGGCGAAAAAGAACGGAGCTTCCGTACCTGCCTCAGAAGAGCCCAGCTGCAGCAACGGCCCAAAGAGCGCAAAACCGATGACTGCCAATTTGGCCGCGGGCTCCTCCAGGACTCGAAAGGCGAGCTTGGCAAAGGGCAGAACGCACAGAGCCAGAAAGAGGCTGCCGACGATGCGGGCGACCACCATGCCGGCGAACACATTGCCGATCCCGAACAGCTTGAAGAACACGGCCAGAATCGCCGGCCAGCCGATGGAGTGCGACGGCATGGCCTCGAAGTTCCCATTCGTGATCTCAAAGGCCTTTAGCAGATACCAATAGTGCTCGTAGCGGAGCAACTGGTTGTAGTGGCTGGTAAGCAGCAGGAAAACGAACGTAAACAGGGCCCATGCAAGCGCATAGCCCCTGGGCGATTTCCAGAACGAAACTGTCGTTTTCTCTTGCACTGCCGGAAAGTGTAGCCGATTCCCGATATTGCTATCCCCCGGTAGCCGCAAGCTTCAGCTTGCGCAAATGCTCGCTCCGATAGCCGCAAGCTTCAGCTTGCGCCGCCTTGTCCGGCCTGTGGCCGCGGGTCCGTGTAGCAAACGGTCACTCCTTGCATTTCCCAAGGCCCGCGGTGATCGCAGACCCTGTGCCGACGGGCGCAAGCTAAAGCGTGCGGCTACCAGAGGAAAATCGTGAGATAATGAAACCTATGCACCGGACTTGCGAACAGTGCGGCGCCGGGTTGACCTGGTACCCGGAATGGGATCGCGATCGATGGACGTGCCAACAATGCGGCCACATCATTGAGAGCGCCGCGTTTCCACCGTCGAAAGAGCGTGCTGAACGGTTGATCCACGGCATCCGGAGCCTCCCGAGTGTGGACCAGGCCGCAATCGTCGCCAGATTGAGCAATGCCGGCACAGAACCATGGCAGATCGCGGCCCTACAGGCTGCCGCTTGGCATCGAGTGGAGCAAGGGCTTGTCGGATACGGATTCCTGATATCGATATTCGCCGTGTTCTTCATATTTGGCTTGCAGCTGGCGGACGGATGGTGGAAAGTCATTTTCTGGTTCCTCCCGCTGATGATCGGTCCCATACTCGTCGACCGAATCACTGCCGAGGCGGGTCGCAAAGCGAAACTCGGTAGAAGTCTCCTCCTGGCCAATCCGAGCACAACTTCCCTTGGAATGGTCGCCCGCTTCATCGTGAAATACGGGACGCGCGACGACGCACCGGACCGATTCATCCAGGTTGCCAAAAGACTGACGCCGCAGGAAATCTCGAACCTTCCCCGCGAAGATCGGAAGGCAATCGCCAGCTTGCTCCCTTCCGAAAACTGGGGAGGCAGGCCGAATTGGTCTGCGGTGGCCGAAGCCATGCGTCTGCTCTCGCAAACAGATTATGCCGAGGCCATTCCCGCGCTTCGGTTGCTCATCGGCAGTTGGAATCCGCTATGGAAGCGCTCTCGGTCGCCGGATTCCATCCGGGAGGCGGCGAAGCACGCGATTGCGGAAATCACTCGGCGAAGAACGATCACCGACGAGAACTCCCGCCTCCTCCGCGCAGCAACGGAAGGCGAGCAGGACCACGATTCGCTCCTTCGCGTGGCAACGGAAGATTCCGATGAGCAGAATCTCTTGCGAGCGGTAGCCACAAACCAAGTGGAACCATTCGTCCGTGAAGACCAGCCATGAAGCGTCGATTCCTGTTTCCTGGCGTTCCAACTGTGGTTGTCCCCGGTCATGCCAAGTCCCTCCACAGAACGTGCCCGAAGTGCGGCCAAAGGATGGCCTGGTCGCCGGAATGGGAGCGGGATCGATGGATCTGCGTCAACTGCAACGCCGTGCATTACGAAGGTCAGTACGAACCCAACCGTGACAGATTTCTCCAGCTCATCGATGGATTTGCCAAACTGGATGCCGGTGAGCAGGTTGAGGTTGCGGCCGACCTTGGCAAAACGGCAAAACCGGAGTGGAAGACTGTACTCATGGACATCGTTCGCGAAAATCAGAGGCCGAGAATCCTGTTTTTGATGCTCATTCTCTTAGGCCTTCTGTTGTGCGCCGGAATTAAAGCGCTGACAACACTGCCGACTTTCCCAGAATGGATGGTGAACTTCACCCCTTTTTGGTTCATAGTGATTGTCGTCCCGTTTCTGATCGTAGCGAACATTACTTACATAGTACCGCGGCGACGGCGGCAAATGGCAACAAACCTACTGTTCTCGCAGTGCGGACCCGAATCATTGGGACTCCTCGCCCGCTACGCCTTAGAATTCGAACCGCGATCGGAAGCCGAAAAAAAGTTCTTCGAGATCGGCGACAGTATCAGTGCCGAAGAGTGCGATCAGCTTACTGGCCAAGACAGGACTGCTATCGCGAACCTCTTGCGCCCGGCCGATTGGGGGCCTATGCCAAGTTGGCGGGCAATCCGTACCGCCATCAGAATTCTAGCCATGACGGACTATCAACCGGCTATCCCAATCCTCCGCGCCCTGGTCGGCAGGCAGAGCCTCATTTGGAAGCACTATGAGCCACCATCCGAGGTAAGAGCTGCCGTGAGGCCCTGCATTGTAGAGATCGAACGAAGATGCTCGACGGCCAATGAAAACGCGCGCCTGCTGAGAGCCGCAATAAAAGGCGATCAGGACCGCGACACGTTGCTACGGACGCCCTCGCAGGAACCGGAGGCCGAAACGCTGCTCCGTTCCGCAGGCACAGACGAACCGTAAACCCGGAACCCAGTGTACAATGAGCCACGTACTTCACTCCATAGGCGGCAATAGGAGGACGGGCATGAAAATCAGCCTCATCTGCGTCAGCGCTCTCATCGCGAGCCTCGGGCATGCGCAATCGAATTGGGACGGCTTCGGCACTGTCCGGATGTCCATTCACGAAACAGGCACCCTTACGAATTCAAAGACCTACACGGTCTTGCGTCAGGGCAGCAGTTCCCGGATCGAGGGCGCCTACCCGGTGTTTGGTGCGCTGGCCAAACTGCCGCACGTGGAAATCGCCACCGCCAAGAACGCCTTTCTCTACGTCCCGGATCTCAAGGCGGCGCTCCGAATCCTCGATCCGTCCGGAGTGGACCGCGTCGCCGCGACCTACCCGACAAGAATCAAGCGAGACCTTTTCGCCGCCCCCAAAGAGCTTCTGGAAAAGGAGCTCAAGAAGCCCGCGAAGCTGGAAGGGCAGGAAAAAGTGGCCGGCCGGGACTGCTACGTCCTCACCACCACAAACCCAAAGAGCGACGTCCATCAAGAGAAGCAGTGGATCGACACCAAAACCGGCCTCGTCCTGAAGTACCAACGGATCGAGGCGGGCAAGGTGGTCTACGAACGCGCTACCACGGAAGTCGCCTTCAATCCGCCCACCCTAGCCGCGAATTTTGAACTGCCGCTAGGCACCCTCCACATCAACGGCCCGGTCTCGACCCAAGCGGTGGAGAACCTGACGAAGCTGGAAGACGCCACGGCGTATCAGGCCGCGATGAAGGGAATCGAGGAAAAGGACAAAGATAAGCGGGCCTGGATCAGCCGTATCGATCCCCCGGCGGGTCTGCAGCACGCGAACAGCGACTTTCGAACCATATTCCGATCAAACTTGGGCGGAGGCGCGTCGAATGGCGCCGGCGGCCCCATTCCTCCCGGTCAGGCAAGAGTCTTCACGGCCAAATCCGGCGACGGTGAGCACGATATCGTATTCGTTACCGCCACAACCGACGACCTGCCTGTCGCGGAAGGGACGGGCGCGATTGAGCTCAAAATAGCATTCGATACCGACGACGGTCAGCACCTTGAATTTCAGGGCCCCGATGGGATCAAGCTTACTCCTCACCCGCTGACCATAAACCAGATCAAACAGCTACAAAGCGGTCAATGGCTGAATGACGACGTGATCGGGCGGATATTGGGAATGGCGGGCCAAGCGCGAACAGGCGCATCCGGCGCTCTGATCAGCGAGTTCATCGATCCCAAATCGGGCAGCTCCATGGTGTTCTACCAGTCGAATACATCCGATCCGACCAACGCCCTGGCCCCAAAAGCGACGTTCGGCGATCCGGAGACCATCGATGGCAACGGCCGGAAGTTTTCGTACTACCATTCCGACACCGCCGGCGACGTGCTGGTCTGGAAGTCGGGCCTCATCTGGTACGCCATCGGATCCGCCGGTGTCGCGAAAGAAGACCTGATCAAGGCCGCCGCAACGGTTCGCGGACTAGACTAACCCCAAAACCCAAATTCATGTAACAATATCCGCACCGCTTGCGGATATTGTTACATTCGATGGTTGACGATCCAACTCTCACTTTTCGCCAAGAGATTAGTCGCGCGATGGCCCAGTACGGCCTGTCCCAGCGCAAGCTGGCAATGCTGGCCAAAGTGAATCATTCCTACGTGTCGAGCTGGATGCTAGGGCAGATTCCGTCACCGGAGGTCATCGTGCGCATCGCTGCGGCGCTCAAAGAGTCGCCGGTTCAATGGTTGCGATTCGCGGGCTACGACCAACTCGCCGATCTTGCCGCTCCGCAAGAAGATTTCCAAGAAATCACCGTGCTCGGCGGAATCCTGGCGGGCGCCGGTGAGCCGGACCGCGAGCCTGTCGTAACGACCGTGCCGGCGGCATTCTCCCGCGACGCCGACTTCTTTCTGAAAATTCAGGGAAAATCGATGGAGCCGGACTATCCGCACGGCGCATTGGTCGCGGTCAAAAAGACCGATCGAATTCTGAACGAACATCCGGTAGTGGTCGAGATCGATGGGGCGTCGATGGTAAAAATCTGGCACGATACTCCCGTCGGCCCAGTCCTGCGAAGCCTCAACCAACACTTTCCGGACATACCGCTCGGCGACCATCTTGTGATCGGCGTTCCCATTCGGCTCATGTTCGTTCGCGACCTCTGACGAATCGACGCCACGCATAAATACGGGTTAATCGTAAGAATTGCCGGGAGAAAGTGGCCGGTTGCCGCTTCCAGGTATATAATGCTCGTGTGCCGCATCGCATTGCTGCAGCCTCTGCCCGGCCGCTTCCTTGACTTGCTTTTCACCTGAGATAGACGATCCTGTGTGTTGCGTTGCTTTGACTCCCTGAGTGGACACTTATTTTGGGGTCATAAATTGAGAGCAAAATATGGAATTCTGTTGGGGTTTGGAATCCTTGCCGGAGCAGCCTACGCCGGCCCGCCACAGTTGCACTACCTTGGTACTGGGAAAGGAATAAAAGCCCAGGTGAGTCTCAACAGCGGTGGAACTTACGCAGAATGGTTTGCCGGCGAACTCAATGTCGAGCGATGCGATATCGTATCCGGATCATTTTACACCTACTGTGTCAATGTAGTCGATGACATGGACCTGACGGGAAACTGTTGGGATGTCAGCCTTCTTGGCACCAATTCGTTGTCACCCAGTGGTCCGGAGATTGGCTACCTCACCAACAAATATGCGCCAGGCATCAACTCGTCCGGCACAAATGCACAGGCCCGGATTCTTCAGTTGGTGATGTGGGAGTTGTTGTATGAAACCAGTTCGTCCCTCGATCTAACTGCAGGAAGCTTCCAAGCGTTGAACCTGGACACTACAGCGTTGTCGGCAGCCGATTTGTCGTACGCCAGCACACTATTCACCGACGTCGGCTCTAGCGTCGCAAACTACTATCAGCTCAATCCTTCGGATCCGGGCAACCAACCGAGCCAAGATCTGGTTAATCCGGTTCCCGAGCCGGGTATTGTCGCGGCCTTTTTGGTTGGATTCGGTGGGCTCTTGCGACGCAAAGTCCGCCGCTAGTTTCGATAAGAATACAAAATGATGCGCCTTCGGAAAACCGAAGGCGCATCGTAATATTTGCGAGTCGATTAGATCTTGCCGTTGCCCTTCGCGGCTGGGTTGAAGAATGCGTTCGTATCCTTAAGGTCGAACTCATGCTCCCCATCCTTGAAGCTGCATCCGACGACCTTCCCTTGCATCACCGTGGAGTGCAGGGGATTATTGATGTTGCTATAGACCAGCGGAGTCTTCTTGTCTCCTCCGATAACAGGCTTGGTCGTCAGCGCCATCAGGGAGCCGCCGTCGGCTGTGCAAGTGTATTTCCCTTTGGAGCCGGTTACGCTAATCTTGGCCTTGCGAACGCCTTCCAGCGGCCCAAAGCCCTTGAAAACTGACGTGGAGAGGGCCTTTACGGCATTATATTGCTTCGGGCTCTTGGCGTCGATGTAGATTCGTACCCATTTGCCCACGCCGACGCCGTAGGCCATTTTCGCTCCGGCCAGACTGGTCCCCATGTACTTGCCGCTCTTGAAGTCCATAAACCCGACGCCTTGGCACTCCATATTCGGGCCGATCATCTCGCAAGCGCAAGGCGGGGCACAGCTGCAGCCCTCAACCCAAACTCCCCCCGCGGTGAACGGCTTCTTTGCTTGGGCGAAGGTCTGACCGGGGGCCAGCATCAATCCGACGAATGCCAGTGCGATGAGATGGCCACGCAAAATATGTGAAGATTTCATTGCGATCCTCCGTTTTCTTGGATCGAGCCATCATAGGCTCACTTTTGACTGGTATACCACTTTTTCAACGATTCGATTCAGCGCGGTAACGGCACATGCCCAATCGCTCCGAGAAGCTCCATCGCGATCCGGATGCGGGTAGATGGAGAGCTGCCCTTCATGGCATCTGCGCCGCAAAACCGCCGTATATCGACAGCTAGGTCCTGGAAGACGGCGCTGCTCGCCTCTTCTCCGTCGATCTTGACCGCATGCCGCATGGCGAGCGAGCCCAAATCTCTAGCCGCTTCGGTTGAAAGCCGCCGATCCCCTACCCCATTCATCCAATCGCGCACTCGTGCCACAAACCGAATCAGGCCCGCGGCGCGCGCGACATCGTCGGCGTTGCTTCGTCCGATGAGCGCAAAGGTCGGCGCGCTGCCGCTGAGGCCGGCGGGGACCCGAATATCGAGGTGCAGCACATCGCCGTCCGTCCTCCAAAGCGGATCCGGCGCGTCGATCCAATCGCCAATCACGCGCCTTACGGCATGGGCCTTGAACATGACTTTGCTGGGCACCAGGCGGGGATAGAGATGGATTACTAAGGGCTGTTCGAATTTGCCTCGAATGGTCAGCCTTTGCGGCCCATCGTCCTCCCGCTTTAGCTCAATCGTTACGCCCTCGCGTGCTGTGGTTGCGTCCAACCGGCCATCCAAGGCGATCTCGATCGGCGTTGTTGAGAGCATGGTTGCGAAAATCAGCGGGATCATGATTGCATCGTATCCTACGTTCCTTTCACAAGGCAACGTTCCGCCACTGTTGGTAGCCGCACGCTTTAGCTTGCGTCCGGGCGGCGCAGGCTAGAGCCTGCGGCTTGTATCTTATGGGGTATCAGATCCAGTAAAGAAAAATACATGGGTCTGGATTGGCTCAGTAAGGCAAGGCGGGGGGAGAGTCTGTCCCGCGGCTAAGCCCCTTTTGGAGGCTGCTCTGTAGATTAGTCACCCTT